>CAVBHJ010000007.1:0-93847 GCA_963595445.1 bacterium | reverse complement strand
GAATCTTCAGTTATATGCGTTCCAGATGGAACTGGCAGATCACTTGGTCTTGGACGGCTCAACCGTTGCCACAGCCTTCTTGCGGGCCATGTAGCGCTTGATGGTCAGGACCTCGAGCACCAGAGCCAGAACCACGGTGACACCCCAAGCGGCGTACATTGCGGTCCTCCAGACCGGGGTCTCGGTCTCCGGCTCGCCATCCGCATACTGCCAGCTGTTGGCCGCGGTGTACAGGATGTTGTGGGCGGCCTGACGCATCGCCTTCACGGAAGTGGCGGACTTATCGGTGATGTGGTTGGTGATCTTGGTGGTGGCGAGCATCGAATCGTTGCCCGCACGCACTTCCTGATCGGCGTTCTGGTAGCCGTAGCCACCGAAGTAATCGGTCAGGACGAAGCCCTGGAAGCCCCACTCGTCACGCAGGATGGTCTTCAGCAGGGTCTCGTTGCCACCTGCATAGGTGTTGCCGATGTAGTTGAAGGCGCTCATGACGGCCTGTGCGCCGCCTTCCTTGACGCTCATCTCGAACGGCTTGAGGTAGATCTCGCGGATGGCCTGCTCGTTGGACCAGGTGCAGAGCATCTCGGTACGCTTGGTCTCCTGATCGTTCATGGCGAAGTGCTTCATGAAGGAGTACACGCCCTTGGACTTGGCGCCGGCGATCTGGTTGGAAGCCATGACGCCGGAGAGCAGGGCATCCTCGGAGAAGTACTCGAAGGTACGTCCGGAGAAGGCGTTGCGGTGGATGTTCATTGCAGGTGCGTACCAGCCAGCCACGTGCATGTCGTGAGCCATGTCGCCGATCATCTCACCGAACTGCCTGGCGAGGTCACGGTTCCAGGTGCAGGCGAATGCGGTGGAAGCCGGGAAGCCGATGGAGCCGACACCGGTGAAGTTGTTGTTCAGCGATGCGGGGCCGTCAGCGTCGGTCAGCTGGATCTTTCCAACGGAGGAGACCGCCGGGGTGCCGTAGCCGCCGTTGGCGATGAGGTTGTCCATATCGTCGAAGGTTAGCTGGTCGAGGAGCTTGTCCCAGTCGGCGTCGTCGTAGTCCTTGCCGTACATGTCGGACAGCTTCAGACCGTTCTTGGCGCCGGTGGTCGGCATTTCGTCGGAATCATCGTCGAATGCGGTCGGATCGTAATTCGAGTTGTTGTAGAAGGTCTTCTTGGCCTCGTCGGACATCTCGAAGTTGGTCGGAGCGGCGGTGGCTTCCTTGTAGTTTGCGAAGTGGTTCGCGCGGCTCAGATAGGTCACGTCGCCGGCGGCGTCATCAAACTGGTTGGTCGCCACGACCTGGTCACCATTGTGGGTGTTCGAGTCGGAATCGAAGGTGATGGTCTCGTCGACGTTGATGGTCTTGCTATCGATCACGTTGTGGGAGTCGGACTGGATGGAAACGGCGTAATCGCCCTGCTCCAGCACGTATGCCTTGGCGTTCTTGTAATCGTAGGAAGCCATGTCATCGTCGTCGAACTCGATGGTGACGGTCTGGGATGCGCCCGGCTCGAGCAGATCGGTCTTCTCGAAGTCAACCAGGTTGGTGGAAGCCTTCTCGATGCCGCCATCGGTGTACGGCGGGTTGTAGTAAACCTCGACCACATCCTTGCCTGCGGTGTCGCCGGTGTTGGTCACGGTCACGTCGACGGTCACCGTGCCATCCTTGTAGGTCACGTCGTCGAGCTTCTGCTCGAAGGAGGTGTAGGACAGACCGTAGCCGAATGGGAATGCGACCATGGAGTCGTAGTCGATGGCGCCTTCGGCGGCGGCAGTCTCATAGAACTTGTAGCCGACGTAGATGCCTTCGGAGTAGTTCACAAAGCCCGGGATGGCGGTGATTTCATCACCAGTGAAGCCGGTGTACTTGGCCGCTAGGTCATCCATGTTCGTGTACTCGAACAGACCGAAGTTGTTGTAGGACACGGACTGGGTGAGGTCCTTGAGGAAGGTGTCGGAGGTCTTGCCGGACGGGTTGGTCTCGCCGGCGAGAACATCACCAAGAGCGGAGAAACCGGTCTGGCCTGCCGGCGGGCACCACACCACGGACTTGATCTGCGGGTAGTCGGACAGGAAGTCGAACTGGAAGGTGTTCGCACCGTTGTACACGAGAGTGACCTTGCTGAAGTTCTTGGTGACCAGGTCGATCATGTCGCGCTCGGTCTGGCTCAGCTGCAGGAAGCTCTCGCCCTTCTGGAAGTCGTCGTAATCCTCGGAGTTGTTGGTGTAGGTGATGCCGTCCGCAGTCATGTCCATCGGCAGGTCGGCGCCTTCGCCGCCAACACGGGTGATGGTGATGATGGCCTCATCGGAGAAGTCCTTCGCGTTGGAGATCAGCTCGTCGGTGTACTGGGCGGCCGGAACCTCAGGAAGGGTCCAATCCTGCGCCCACATGCCCACCGTCGGGCGATCGGCACGGTAGTCGGTGTACAGCTGGGAAAGCTCGGAGTTGGTCTCAATGCCGGCTTCCTTCATGCCGTCAAGCATGGAGACGGTGTCGTACTGGTCGGACATGGAGCCCGAGCCGGTGCCGCCGTAGACCGGGTTGGTGGAACCCCAGCCGAACACGTTGACCTTCTTGGAAGACAACGGCAGGTTGGAATCCTCGTTCTTCAGCAGGGTGATCGCTTCGGACTGCACTTCCTTGGCCAGCTCGTTGGCCTTGGAAACGGTATCGTCGGAAAGCATGTACTTGGTGATGGTCGCGTTGTTCAGCAACGTGGCCAGCGGGCCGGTAAGCATCATGGACACGGCCACGACAATGCCAACAAGCGCCACAATCCAGGATTCAGAATGAACGATCTTGCGGGTTGCGACTTCCTTGACCGTCTTCTTGTTGACGGCGAAGGTGATGATCAGCGCAAGCACAAGCAGCACGCCGATGGCAACCAGATAAGGCGTCAGTGAACCGATAACGTTCATGACGTCGGCCATGTTGATTTGCAGCATGGTATGTCTCCTCCTTGATTCTCATAACCAGCGGCACGTCGGCTTCATTGCGATTTCACAACCAAAGAACCACTCAACACTGCCCCGCGTTGCGCAATTCCAAGAAGTGCAGACACTCCTTCATGCCGTTGCTTTGATTTCACCAAAATCGAACGTGGAGCGGTACGTCATTTGCCCAGCCTGTCGATTCGCGTGCATAATCTGCATGCATTCGACGCATAATTTGCATGGAATGGCCCAAATGTCATGGCCGACTCAGCCACATCCACCGTGCGCAAAGTACGATGGGGCCCATGAGTGATTTGAGTGCGTTAAATCTTGAGGAAGGCAGTCTGGTCGGCGGCTATACGTTGATTTCCCGTCTGGGCTCCGGCGCCATGGGATCCGTGTGGAAAGTCCGGGATGACGGCGGACACCAGTATGCGATGAAAATACTGCGCGATTCCCTTTCGGAGGGTGATTTCGACACAGACTCGTCCCGCGAACAGATCACCGCCCGCGAACGGCTGCGTCGAGAGGCCATGGCGTTGCAGAAGGTACGGCATCCGGGCGTATGCGCCATCGTTGATATGGAGCTGGATGATGCGTTGGCCTTCATCGTCACGGAATTGATAGACGGCAAGAACCTGCGCGAGGACGTTCGCGTCAACGGCAAATATATCGGCGACGATCTGGAAAGACTCGCACGCAAACTGATCGAGGCTGTGGAAGCCGTGCATGCCGCGGGAATAGTGCATCGAGATATCAAACCGACGAATGTGATGGTTTCGGTCAGCGGTCCGGTATTGGTGGATTTCGGCATCGCGATGGGTGAGGGCGAGAGCCATGTGACCAGCACGGGCCTGGTGATGGGCACACCTGGTTTCATAGCTCCGGAAATCATAGACGGCGCCGAATCCGACGACATGAGCGACTGGTGGTCGGTGGCGAGCGTGCTCGCGTTCGCAGCCACCGGCGAGCCTGTGTTCGGCACCAAACCGATGATGGCGGTATTGGAACGCGCGGCCGCCGGAAGCGCGAATCTTGCGGGATTGCCATCAGGAACGCTGGCTGCGTTCCGTTCCGCGCTGAATCCGCATAGGGAGAACCGCTGCACGCCCAATGAATTGCTTCATGCCATTTCCATTGATGCGTTGAATCCGCAGGCGTGGTCTGACGCAAGTGCGTCCGGTGAAACGGAGATGATGCCCCCTTTTGATGAAGTGCGCGTCGAGAATCCGCGCACACTATGGCGACTTCAAGATGACGTGACTGGAGAGGACGCCATCAATACACGCACCATGCCGCGATTCATCGAGTCGACACGGCCCATCAGCACGATGGATGTGAGCAAGACCAGAGAATTTCCCACAACAGCTGGCGATTCCAGAGAAGTTTCGGGAAGCACGCGCGTAATGCCGCAATCCACGCGAGTCATGCCCATTCAAGATGCAGCACCGCAGGATGACTCGGTTTCGGAAACCAAACCCGCATTGCGGCGCATCACAAACCGACAGCCGCCGGTCATCGTTCCTCAGGATTTCGACACCACGGCGCAACCGTCGGAGGATTTTCGGTTTGCCGACGAATCGCAGCTTTCCAACGAACCGCAGTTTGAGAAGGAGCCGCAGCCTTCAGTCGAACGGCAATCTACGGATGAGCAAACGCGACCGAAATCGACGTATGTGCGTCGTGGAGCGCTGCTTGACCGCGGTGCCCTGCCATGTGTGCTGCTGGCGCTGGTAGTCGCGGTATTCGGCCTGTTTTCTCCGTGGATGGCTTTGCTCGCCTCCATCGCGCTGTCTTGGCTGCTGTTCACCGTCGGTTTCAACACCGAATCGCAGCTGGAGCGCGAAGAACACCGCGGCGGATACCGGGCTTTCGACGTGGCCATTCGTGTGGCCAGTCTGCCGTGGCACATAGTAAAAGGTCTGATTCACGCATTGTTGCGTTCGCTGATCATGCTGGCAGTCACGGCATTGGGATTGGCGATTGCCACACTGGCGTTGCATCTACCTTTCGCGATAATGGATACCGATATTTTCGGCGTGATCATTCCCCTTCCCGCACTGACCGAGGGGCCCTTCTCGCAAAGCGGACTTGCGCAAGCGGGTTTTTGCGCGATCGGCTGGTTGGTCTCCACGATTGGACCCAGAGCATTGGTGATGAGGCTTGGAGCCGGCGCGATACGAGGAGTCAAGAAGTAAAGGAGCAAGACGGGGTATACGCGGCCATACCTTGCCTGTTGTCAGGAAACCCATAGAGACATCTCACTATCATGGTGCACGTCGATACGATGAATCAACGCGAAAGGGCTGGAATGGCTCAGAACAGTAAGGATGCGCAGAAGCGCACCAGCCGCGCCGAGCGCAGGGCCGCCGAGGCTGCCGCCATGAAGGCGCGTGCCGAAAAGCTGGAGAAGGAACGTAAACAGCAGACGATGATCGGTGCCATCGTCGTGGCCGTACTAGTGATTCTGATCGCAATCGGAGCGTTCAGCGTGTATCAGAGCATCCATCAGAGCGCAACCAGCGAAGCGAACAGCATAACCATGGAAGAGGCGTACGACGAACTTCAGGCGGTGGAGAACACGCCTTCGCTTGTCGACGACAAGGGCGGCCTGCTGATTTCCAAGAACGGCTACGGCACTTCCGTTGAAGGCGTTCCGACGATCGCCATTTATATGGACTTCCTGTGCCCCGGCTGCGGCAATATCCACCGTCAGCTGGATGACGACCTGCAGAAGATGATCAACGCCGGACAGATCAATTTGGAGCTACACTTCATGTCGTTCATGGATCGCTGGTCCACCGACGAGTATTCCAGCCGCGCGGCGAATGCCGCCATGTATCTGGCGGAGCATGACAGCGATCCGAACCACATGATCGCATTCCTGAAGAACATGTACGCGGAGGAGTTCCAGCCCGAGGAAGGCTCAAGCTACGAGTCCGTAAGCGACAAACAGATCAAACAGCAGATGATCGACGCGGGCGTCTCCGAAGACGTTGCGAACAATGCGTTCAACCGCGATTATCAGGACTGGCTCGACGCGATCAACACCTATACTCCGAAGCGTTCCGAGCTGTGGAACGTTTCCGGCAACTATGAGGGAAGCATGACGACCCCGACCATAACCATCAATGGCAAGTTCTGGGACATGAATCAGCTTTCCGTCGCGCAGGAGACCATCCATGACGGCCTGCTCGAATCCATCGGCCTGCAATCCGACCAAATCGGAGTCGAAGGCAAGGCACCTTCCATCGGTTCCGACAAGGATCCGATTTCCAATACCACAGGGGAATAAGCAGCCCCCTTACCGGCCAGCGCGTCCAGAAGCATGTCCAACGGCACACGTTCTAAGTTGACGGTCGCGGACGCGCTGGCTATGCTGTTCTTCTGTTCACCTTTTGGGTGAATCATGCCTCCTTAGCTCAGATGGCCAGAGCGGCCGCCTTGTAAGCGGCAGGTCGTCGGTTCGATCCCGACAGGAGGCTCAGGCCCGTGCAACCGGGTTTTATTCTTACCTCGGGTAAGTAATCCAGAGGCCGTCCCCCAACTTATGGCTTCTGGCGATCGGACGAGACGTCCCCCAACTAGTCTCGTCCGACTCTGGGGGCAGGATATCCCCTTCTCTCCTGCCCCCCCTTTCTTTTACCTGTGAATTCAAATGTGACGGTATGGCAAGACAAAGAATTTTCTCCCGTTACAGATTATTTTGCCTACTAGAATTACGGCGTCGCATGCCATCGCTGAAAAGAGGACCCATGACAAGAAGATGGACCCCCAAACGATTCGTGGCACTGCGCAGATTCCGCGTATGTGCCTGCGTGGCATCACTGACGCTTGCATCCACTCTGGCATTCGGTGTAGGCGCGCGCAAAACCGTGGCTCTGGTCATCGATGGCGAAACCACCACGGTAACCACATATGCCATGAGCGTGGACCGGCTCCTTCAGGAACAGGGGGTGAAGGTCAAGACGCACGACCTCATTGAATCCACCACCACCCCGACCAGCATGCTGAAAAACCATGATGTGGTTACGGTGAAAAGCGCCTACCAGACCGTCATAACCATCGATGGTCAGGAAGTGCTGTTCTGGACCATCGCCACCAGCGTCAACCAGTTGCTTGGATTCTTCGAACAGAACGAGACCGAAGCCGAAACCGCAAAGGTCACCGTCAACATCAACAATGTGTACAACCAACTCACTGGCGGGCTGGTCATCAACCAATCCGGTCCGGTGACAGTCATTGCCGACGGCCAAAGCTCACAGGCTCCAAATGGAAAGCTGCCGGCTGCGTCAATCCTGGATTCCAAGGGAATCACACTGAACAAAGAGGATAACGTGAGCGTGGAGAAGGACGGCGACGAGACCGTTCTGCGCGTCCGTCGCGTGACTCATGGTGAGGAAACACGCACCGAGGAAGTCGCCTTCGACACGCAGACCATCGTCGACACGAATCTGCAGCCCGGTGAGGTTGTGGTCCGTCAGGAAGGTGAGAATGGCGCGATTCAAAAGACCTACGAAGTCACCTACGTGGATGGTGAGAAGGAAAGCGAATCGCTGACGAACGAAACGACTACGAAAATCGCCATCGACCGCATTATCGCGGTCGGTCCCGCACAGACTTCAGACAACACCGATTCCGGCTCGTCGAGCGACGGATCGAACAACGGCACCGACAACAATCAGTCGAACCAGTCCGACCAGACCAGCAAAGACAACACGTCAAGCAGCAATACGGACGACGGTACGAGCGGCAACGATTCGAACGGCGGAAATACCGATAGCGGAAATTCGGATAGCGGCAACTCGGATAGCGGAAATTCGGATAGCGGCAACTCGGATACGGGGAAAGCCGACAACGGCGGTTCGAGCGATACGTCGAAGGACAACACGTCGAACGACAATACGAACAGCGATTCCAACAACAATTCGGGAGACAACGGCAGTAACAGCGATTCCACACCGACACCCTCCGATTCGTCAGCTGGATGCCGCCTATACCATCCGACTCCGGCGCAGGCTCAAACATACGCGGCCGGAGCCGCAGCCCAATACGGCTGGACCGGGCAGAACTGGACCGATCTGGTAAAGCTGTGGACACGTGAATCGAACTGGATGTGGTCGGCGGAAAATCCAAGTTCCGGCGCATACGGCATCCCGCAATCATTGCCGGGCAGCAAAATGGCCACATTCGGCGAACGATGGCGTGACGATGCGGCCGTGCAGATCGACTGGGGCCTGAGCTACATCGCGCAACGTTACGGATCTCCGTCCAGCGCATGGCAGCATTCCGAAGAAATAGGCTGGTACTGACATCCATCCAGCACCGGAATCGATCCGATGGCCACGCTCGTACTGGCGTGAACGGATAATAGGGGAATGACAGAAAACGTGAACGAAAACACGCATGGCCGTCTGTTGGGAGCGGCGGACATTCGACGTATAGCAGCCGACGCCGGCATCAGCCCGACCAAGAAGTTCGGACAGAATTTCGTAATCGACCCGGGTACCGTCCGGCGCATCGTGCGCGAAGCCGGCGTGACGGAAAACGACCATGTTCTGGAAGTCGGCCCCGGACTGGGTTCATTGACCCTTGCGATTCTGGAAACAGGCGCGACCATGACCGCGGTTGAAATCGATCCGCCCGTCGCGCAACGACTCCCGGGAACCATCGAGGAGTTCATGCCGGATGCGATGGACCGCTTCCGTGTGGTCAATTGCGATGCATTGGCAGTGACGCCGGAGAATCTGCCGGATTTCAACGCTGACGATTCCTTCACGCTCGTCGCCAACCTGCCGTACAACGTCGCCACGCCGATTCTGCTCACACTGTTGGAGCGCTTTGACAATCTTGGAACCTTCCTCGTGATGGTGCAGAAGGAAGTGGCCGACCGTTTGAGCGAGAAGCCGGGTTCCAAAATCTACGGCACCCCGAGTGTGAAACTCGCTTGGTACGGCACCGCGGAACGTGTCGGCATCATCGGACGCAACGTGTTCTGGCCCGCACCCAACGTTGACTCCGCACTCGTATTGTTCAAACGATATGAAGAGGGGCACACTCCGGCGGCCAACAATCCGGATGGTTCCGTGGTCGACCGCGAAACCGTGTTCCGTCTGATCGACGCGGCATTCGGGCAGAGAAGAAAGACCCTGCACGCGGCATTGAAGAAAATCGTACCGTCCGAAGCGTTCGACAAAGTGGGAATCGACCCGACACGTCGAGGAGAGACCCTCACCATCGACGAATTCGTGTCTTTGGCCCGAGCTCTCGACGAGGTGACGGCGCAATGACGAATGGCATCAATTCCGTCAGTGTGGATTGCCCTGCGAAAACGAATCTGACGCTGCATGTGGGAGCGGCACGCAGCGAGTGGGGCGGCCGACACGAATTGGACACCATATATTGCGCGGTCGGCGTTTACGACACCGTCACCGCCACCCGAAAGTCTCCGGGCGCGGGATTCTCACTCAATCTGGAGGGCGCGTATCTGGGTGATCTGGCTTCTTCAGGAAACGACATGCGACGCAACCACGCCGTACTGGCGATGTTCGCCTTGGCCGAAGCATGCGGACATGATCCGGACGTGGCGCTCAACATCGACAAACGCATTCCGGTCGGAGCCGGCATGGCCGGCGGTTCCGCCGATGCCGCGGCGACGCTGCTGGCATTGAACGAACTTTGGGATCTTCACTGGCCTATGGAAAGGCTTCAGCAGATCGCGGCCACCTTGGGAGCCGACATGCCGTTCTGCTTGACCGGCGGATACGCCCGCGGCACGGGTTTCGGAGAACGTATAGAGCAGCTTTCGGATAACAGTGCCGAAGTACGCGACCTTATTGGACGCCGCTTCTCCGGACGTCTGTTGGTCGGCGCGTATCGTGCGGAATTGCGCACGCCGGAAGTATACGACATGTTCGATCAGATCGGTGCCGGAACTTCCGATGAGAATCATCTGCAGAAAGCGGCGATTTCGTTGCATCCGCGCAGCGGGCAGGCAATCGAGGTCGCCCTGAGCGCCGGCGCGACCCACGCGTTCGTTTCCGGTTCGGGACCGTCCGTGGTGGCTTTTGTCCCGTCAGATTCCGTAGCCAATAGCGTGCAATTCGCCTGGCAGAAGACCCGTTGCGTCGACCGCATCATCGCGGCCGACGCCCCTGCACATCCTGTTGTGCATATCATTCCGTAACAGTATGGTTGGTACCAGTGCATTTCGAAGAAGGAAGCCATAAATGACCCAGGCCTATGACGAGCGTGCAGCACGCAGACAGTATATTCGTCGCCGTCAGAAAACGGTGTTTTCCATCATCGGCGCCATCATGTCCGTAGCAATGGTGGTTTCCCTACTGTTCTTCTTCCATGTAGGCGGTTTGGGACTGGTCGAGTCGGCCGCGATACAACCGAATTACGGCACCCAGGCGCCTTGCGCGTCCCAGGAGGCTGACGGAACCAGCGGTAAGTATGTCGAAAGCCGCAATATCACCGTGCGAGTGCTGAACGGCACCGGATTCTCCGGGTTCGCGCAGGCCGTCAGCGATGCGCTGGTGAACCGCGAGTTCAATTCGCAGGGGGCCGATAACTACACCAGCACGGTTGAGCACACCATGATCGTATTCGGCAGGAATGCCGTGAATCAGGCGTATACGGTGAACAGCAACTTCACCGACGCCGTACTGGTCATGGATGATCGAGAGGACACGCTGATTGATGTGGTCATTGGCGCGACGTTCGAGAATCTGCGGAGCGAGACGGAAGTGCCGACCGCAGGCACGGAAATCACCAGCATCGAAGGTTGTGTCGCCGTCGATCAGATGACCAATATTCAGGCGGCTCCCGAACACGAAGCCGTCTAACCTCGATTCCTCGATTCGGAAAAGCCCTGATTTTCACCATGTGTGCAGTGCACAATGAGGAAAATCAGGGCTTTCTTCATATGCTTCTTTTTATGGGTTTCCCTATCGCGCTATGCCGCTTGCCGCTGCGTGAACCAGTTCTTCAACTCCTCCACTGCGGTCTCATGTTCGACGGGACCGTTATCAAGGCGGTATTCAAGCATGTGCTTGTATGCCGCGCCCACCAGCGGACCAGGTTCAAGTCCGAGCAACTGCATGATTTCATCACCGTTAAGATCGGGACGGATTGCGTCGAAATCCTCCTTCTCCTTCAGATCTCGCACACGCTGTTCCATCTCATCCATTGCCGAGGAGAAAACCATAGCCTTACGGCGGTTCTGCGTGGTTGCGTCGGCACGGGTGAGACGATTCAGACGCTCATACAACGGTCCGGCGTCCTTGACATATCGACGAACCGCGGAATCCGTCCACGGTTCCTCAACATAGCCGTGGAAGCGTAGGTGCAGGTTGACCAACTCGCTGACGTCCTCAACCATATGATGGTCGAAATGCAGCGCCTTCAAACGCTTACGGGTCATCTTCGCGCCAACGGCATCATGATGATGGAAGCTCACCTTGCCGCCCGTCTCGAAACGACGGGTCTTGGGCTTGCCGATATCGTGCATGAGCGCAGCCAATCGCAACGTCAGATCCGGAGCCGGAACAGGACCGTCAGGACCGGTTTCGAGCGCCACCGCACGATCGATGACGATCATGGTGTGCTCGAACACGTCCTTATGGCGATGGTATTCGTCGATTTCCAGCTGCAACGCAGGTATTTCCGGAAAAACGATGTCCGCCAAACCGGATTCGACCAACGCTTCGATTCCCGCACGAGGACGATCGGACAGCAGCATTTTGACCAGTTCGTCACGCACGCGTTCCGCGGAGACGATTTCGATGCGGTCGACCATATCAGAAAGCGCTTCCGCTGTTTCCGGTTCGATACGGAAACCAAGCTGCGCCACGAAACGCACCGCACGCATCATACGCAGCGGATCATCGTCGAAAGACTGACGCGGATCAACGGGAGTGCGCAATACGCCCTTCGCTAAATCGTTCGCACCGCCGAACGGGTCGACGAATTCAAGTTCCGGCACACGCAACGCCATCGCGTTGACCGTGAAATCACGTCGGGAAAGATCGCCTTCCAGCGAATCTCCATAGTTGACTTCCGGCTTGCGTGAATCCGGATCGTACGTATCGGAACGGTATGTGGTCACCTCCACCTGAACCGGAGTGCCGTCCTCACGCTTGCGCATCGCACCCAACGTGCCGAACTTACGTCCCATATCCCAAAAACCATCGCTGCCGAAGCGGCGCAGAATGTGTTCGAATTGCTCGGGACGGGCCGACGTGCAGAAATCCAGATCATGCGATTCACGATGCAGCAGAAGGTCCCTCACCGGACCCCCGACCAACGCCAACTCGTACCCTTCCTCGGCGAACATACGCCCTAATTCAATGGCCTCGGGCCATACCTCGAAATTCACGCCGTCCCTTTCCAACACCACAATGCCATGCAGATCCATGCAAATCCATGCGGACTTTTCCGCATACCAGCATAGCGTGAACATGGTATGGGAGACCTCGTCCACTCGTATGGATCACGCAACACCGCTCCTAGGAATAAGGTGTCGATTTTCTTTTTTCAACGTTGGGTGAGTATGGTTGGAGGCATGATTACGCCCGCAGACCTTGCACGCATGCTTGCCAATGCTGCGGACGAGCATACCCAAAATCCGCTTGAGCCGGACAAACTGCTGTATACGTCGCAGTCCGAATCGCTGCAGCAACAGGTGACGATCACCCCCAGCACATCCAGCACCCCAACCCCCGCGATGATGCCCCGAAAGCGTGCCGCGGAAGGTCCGACGACGTTCGCCTCGCTCGACGCGCAGGAACTGCCGGTCGTACGTGAATATTCGGCGGGTGGCCTGGTTTTCGACAGCAAGGGCCGTGTGGCCATCATTGCACGCCATTCGCGCAGCGGGCATCTGGAATGGTGTCTGCCGAAGGGCCATATAGAAAAAGGCGAGACACCGCAGCAGACCGCCGTACGCGAGGTGCATGAGGAAACCGGAATCCTTGGTGAGGTGGTCGACTCCATCGCCACGATCGACTACTGGTTCACCGGAACCAGCCAGCGCGTGCACAAACTCGTGCACCATTTCGCGCTGAAACAAATCGGCGGAGAGCTGACGGTGGAAGGCGATCCCGACCATGAGGCCGAAGACGCCATTTGGGTGGATTTTGCTGATTTGGACGACGTATTGAGCTACCCGAACGAACGAAAGATAGCATGGTTGTACGCAAGGAAACTCAACAGACAGGCGTAACAGTGAATCCATCCGAACAACGGAACATTCCATGCGGCATTCGAGCGCTCGCAATGATTCTCGCCATGGTTACCGCCATGGCGTTGATGTTGTTGCATGCTCCAACGGCTTTGGCGGACGAAGAGTCTTCGGCCGATATGCTGACCATTGATTCCTCGACATCGGTGATGACGGATTCTTCCGGATACCATCTCAAAGCCACGGTGACCAACACCACGGAACAGACGATTCCCGAGGGGACCCTGACCGTGGCCCTAAACGCCTTCTACACATTCGTCTCGCGTAACGATATTCAGGAATGGTCGGAAGGCGACGCCCACATTCCCACTCCTGAAGTGGTGGCGGAGGTCACCGTGCCATCCTTGCAGCCCGGGGCCTCCACCCGCGTGAGCGTCGATGCCGACGCGACCCAGGAATCGCTCGCATCCATCAACACATGGGGGCCGAAGCCCGTACTAATCAGCTATCAGGCGGACGGCGACGATCTCGATGATCTGCACACCTTTGTGACGCGCACCGGCGCCGGTCTCAACACTTCCGACACCCCAGCCATGAACATCACCATCGTGCAGCCGCTGGCCGCGACCGGCTGGTCATCCGACAATACGATTGTGGAGGAACTTGTTGAGGAGGGCGGCGTCTCTTCGGGCGATTTGGAAAAAATCGCCACTCCCAACGAAGATGACGAGACCCGTCTCGAAACGATGGAAAACGTCATCGACAAACATGCAGGTCTTCAGGTGGTGGCGGACCCGACCTATCTGAAGTCCATGACCATGCCAGCCAAAGTAAACGGCATAACACAGCCTGGACTGTTCGATATGACCGGATACTCGGCGATGTCGGACGGCAACGCCTATACGTCGGCAGGCGTGAAGCAGGACTCGTGGAACGCCGATAGCGCAATATCCGACTATCGGTCCGCGCTGGGAGATTCCGAAGCCGCTGCATCCGTATATGCGTGGCAGGGCAATGGCAATTGGACCAAGGCAGCCCTCACGCTGGCGAAGCAGCAAGGGTACGATACCGTCATCACCACCCGCGCCTTTGAAGACGGAGATTCCTCCACTGTGCAAACCGGCAAATACGTCGTTTCCACCGATGCCGGAGACATTACCGTGTTGGCCGCGCAGAGCGTGCTTTCCGGATTGGCGCAGGGCCAGGCGACCAGCGATGCCGCAGCCTTGGATGGGGAGAGATCGGCAGCTGGCAGACTCGCCCGTTTTGTGGCGCAAAGCGCGTTCTATCAGATGGAGCAGCCGTATTCGTCGCGAAATCTTCTTGTATGCCTGAATGTCGATACCGATGCGAACGCCGTAGATGAGCTCATGAGTGCCGTGGAACAGTCGCCGTGGCTGAATCTCACCAATCTAGACGAGTTGTCCAATTTTGAAACAACACTGGCGGGTGACGATGCCGAATACCTCATACCACAGGAAGACGGCCTTACCGACGACTCAAGAAATTCCATTCGCGCGACCCTGGACGCCTTGACATCCTCATCTTCGGATATCAGCCGCTTCAACTCCAACATCGTAAAGAAAACCGAAGGCAACTCAGGTAAGAGGGCAGCCTCTTGGGGCAGGCAGCTCGTCAAGGCCCACAACATCATGGCCTTGCACGCCCTGAGCTACGGTTCATCGTCCAACAGCGTGACGGAGGATGCGTGGCAGCTGGCCTCATTGCTCATCAACGGCATATCGATCACTCCGACGGAAAACATCAGCGTGGTCAGTGAGACCGCGAAAATGCCTGTGACCATCAGCAACAGCCATCCATATCCGATCAAGGTGAAAATCTCATCGTTGACCAATTCCAGCCAGATCGTCACATCAAGAATCGACACCATCGAGGTTCCGGCGCATTCGGATGCCCAGGTGGCATTCACCATCCGAGTGCTCACCTCCGGCCAAGCCGATGCCACACTCACCCTACTCGACAGGCAGGGCACCGCATTCGGCTCCACCCAGACCACGCACATCACCAGCGTGCTGCAGATCAGCGATAAAAGCGGATTTGTGATCATCGGCATATCCGTCGCTTTGGGCGCGTTGGGACTGTGGCGTCAATTCCACCGTAAGAAGGATCCCGACGAATGAGTTCTTCCGTTGGCCGAAATTCACTGATCATGGCTTCCGGCACGGCAGCCTCCCGCCTGACCGGTCAGATCCGAACCATCCTGTTGGCTTGGGCCTTAGGCACGACCGGATACGCGGCGAACGCCTACCAAGCCGGCGCAATGATTCCCCAAGTCATCTACACGCTTGTTTCCGGCGGCATATTCAACGCGGTGCTCGTACCTCAGATAGTGCGCACTCTGAAAGACGAAGATGCCGAGGCCAAGCTCAACAAACTCATCACCATGGCCATAACCATGCTGCTGGCAGTGACGCTGCTTATGGCCGCGGCAACGTCTCTGCTGACCAGGCTGTATGTCAACGGCAGTCCGGAGACTATGGCCCTGGCCACCTCCTTCACCCTATGGTGCATGCCGCAGATCTTCTTCTATGGCCTATATACGGTGGTCGGGCAGATTCTTGCGGCAAAGGACCACTTCGTGGCATACGCATGGAGTTCAGTCGGCGCCAACATCATCAGCTGCATCGGTTTTGGAACGTTCATCGCATTGTTCGGCCGTGCCGTGGAGCATCCTCTGGAATTCTGGACGACCGGCAAAATCGCCCTGACCGCTGGAGCTTGGACGATGGGCGTGGCATTCCAAGCGCTCATCCTGTTCCTGCCGCTACGCAAAATCGGCTTGCGGTACAGGCCGAAATTCGGCTTCCGTGGCATCGGTCTGCGTTCCATGGGACCTGTAGCCGCATGGAGCGTGGGCATTGTGATCGTGGACCAGATCGTCAACATCCTGATCACGCGAATCACCTCCAGCGCACCGGATGTAGCCCAGAAAACATATGGTCTCGATCCGTTCAATGTGGCCGGCAACGCAACCTACCAGAACGCGTATACCATCTACATGCTGCCATATTCGCTCATCGCGGTTTCCGTGGCGACGGCGATCTTCCCGAAAATCTCTAGGTCGATCGCCGAACACAATATTGCCGCCGCACGAGACGACCTGAGTTCATCGTTACGCATCATGGGCGTAATTATGTGCTTCTTCGCAGCGGCCCTCATCGTCATGCCGCTGCCGATCATCCTTTCCCTACTTCCCTCGGTCACCGTCAAGGAAGCGATTCTCATGTGCGGAGCGCTGTCGACCCTTGGATTCGGCATTCCTTTCGCCAGCGCCTACCTCATCATCCAGCGCACTTTCTACTCGTTTGAAGACGGCAAGCATCCTTTTATCTTCATGACGCTGTCCGTAGGCACGCAGATCTTGGTACTGCTGATAGGCACTCGTCTGCTGCCTCCTATGCAGTGGGTGACTCTGATCGGAATTTCCGGGGTGTTGAGCTTCATGCTGCCGTTCCCATTCCTGTTCGTCATGCTGCGCAGCCGTTTCAGCAGCGGTGTGGATGGCCGTAACATCGCGCTCTCCTACATGAAGTCTTTTCTCGCTGAATTCGCGGCGGTCGCGGTGGGATTGCTGTGTCGTGAACATGTCTACATGTTGGTGGGAGCCCATATCGGAACAATGGATGGCACTATGAATTGGGGGCAGGCCATACTGTCCGCGATTCTGCTGACGATAATCATCACCATCGTCTATCTGGCGGTGTTGTGGGCGCTGCGTTCCCGCGAGCTTGCCGATGTCATGGCGCTGGTCTCATCACGTGTTCCCCAGAGGACCAAACCGACCAGCCCAAACGCTAGAATCGACGGTAGCGCCGAGTCCGGCAATAACCGAATGTCATAGAATCTATTACGAGTCGAAGGAATCCATGAAACCTCAGCTGGGAGACACCGTCAGCAACCGCTATGTGCTGGTTTCGCCACTGCGTGAAGAAACCGGAATGCAGGTTTGGAAAGCCAGCGATCACGTGCTTTCACGGGATTGCCAGCTGTTCATCGTCAACAGTCGTGAGGCGCTGTATGCGGCGAACGCAACCGCTTCCATGCTGGCGATGTCTCACAATTCCCATTTCACGAAAGTGCTGCAGTTACAGCATGTCGACGAAATCGCAGTGATCGTGACCCAGCTTGATTCGGGAATGTCTCTTTCCGAATACCTGTCGTCCTTCGTGAAGCGTCCTTTGAGCTACGATGCGATGCGTTCCATCATCGGCGAGGTTCTTGAAGCATTGCGCGTGTTGCAGAAGAACAACACCACCCACTACTGCATCAGCACCGATACTGTGCGCATCACCCGCACCGGTGTGGAAATCGCGGACGCTCCCGTAAGCGTTATGCTTGCCGACACCTCGCATATGACGTCCGGAGGTTTTGAACAGCTGGCGATTCATCAGATCGCGGCACTGCTGTATGCCATGCTGACCAGGCAGCCGTCCTCGACGTCAACCCACTTCAGTCTCGCTGCGCTTCCACAGAACACTCCGATGGAATTCCGCGTGATTTGCAAACGTGGTCTGAATCTGCAGGAGGAAGGCGGTCTCCCAACCATAGAGATGGCCACGATTGTCGAACTTGAAGCATTGCTTGACGAACACAAGCCCTTGACCTCGCTGTCAGGCGACGATATCACACTGCCTTCCATAGATTCGGAATGCTCCATCATCAACGCACCGGTAGTGCAGATTTCCGAACAGGATACGATTGAGATTCCGGACACGTTGGCCGCAACCAGAAGCATTCCGCAGATACGTTTCCAAGCTCCGGAACCGCATAACGATTTTTCCGACGGCAAGGATGCGTTGGCTAAGGGAATGTCGGCTACCGGCGGTGCCGTGAAGTCGCTGTGGGCCAGCGGACGCGAGCTGCTGAGCGAGGAAGGCATTGATGGCGTCGCGGGGGAAGAAGAGGATACCGCATTCTCCTTCCCCATCAAAGTGTCTTTGCCATCCAACAATGATCCAGTGGAGGAATCCCAACTGGAAAAAACCGGTCGCATTCCCGTGATCGGTTCGGATGGTCGAGTCATCCAGCCGGGAGAGGAATCAGCGCGCGCATTGCAGGCCGAGCAGGAAGCCATCGAGGCTGCCTATAGGGCAGGCGAAGTGGCCACTCCCCCGAGCTTCACTCCAAAGAGCAGCGAGCGTAAAATCTCCGAGGTGGCCAATGCCGCTTTGCTCGGCGGCATCAAGACGAAGGTCGTGGCCATTATCGTCGCGGTGATTATCGTGGCGGCCGCACTTGGCCTCGCCATTCACGGGTTGACCCTTAAGGACTCGTCGATTAAATCTTCCGATTCTGACGGCCCCTGGCCTGAGATGAACCTTGATGAAGTGCCTTTCGGAGATGATTCCTCTACGGATTCCACTTCTTCTGATACAAAGAGTAAGTCGGAAACAGGCGATACGTCTTCTTCCGACGCATCCGATACGGCCGACACGACTACCACCGACACCGACGATTCGTCGAAGACCGACGATTCCGCAAATTCCACAAAGAAGTCCGAGAAGAAGACCGAACGTACGGTGATCACTGCCGATAAGAACGTGAAGAGCGTTCCGAATCCGAAGTTGCCGGAGAACACCACCGCATATGAAATCGATAATCGCCAATTCCTGACCAATCCGAATGGACAGCAGGGATTCGGCTATTACGTGCATCTCACTCAGCCGCAAAAGGCGTACCGCATGGTCATCACGATTCGTTCCTCCGGCGGTCAGGGATACGTCCGTGTGAACACGTCCGGCGATCCGACTCAGGGTGAGCAGGTAGCCCAGTTTGTGTTCGATGAGAGTGGCACCACCGACGTGAAGTTCGATAAGGCCGTGGAAACGCAGGACATCATGCTTTGGGTGCCGATGGACAGCCTTCCGAACAACCAGCTGTACATCGATTCCATTCAGATCTTCTAAGTCGAATCGAGAACACTGCAGAGGGTGTGTGGCTTTGCCGCATACCCTTTTTGCATACTCACACGTTTTACATGTTTCACGTGAAACATGTAAAACGTGTGAAACACATGAAGCACGAAAATTCAACGACGTGGAAGCCACGATGATTCACTACAGTTAAGGCATGGATACTTTACGAGACGTCATCATCGTCGGATCCGGCCCCGCCGGCTACACCGCGGCTATTTACTTGGGACGAGCCGGCTACCGACCTCTGCTGATCGCCGGAGCCTTGAATCCAGGCGGTCAGCTCATCAATACAACCGAAGTGGAGAATTTTCCCGGTTTCCCCGATGGAGTCATAGGTCCTGATCTGATGGATCGCATACAGCGGCAGGCGGAGCAATTCGGCACAGAAATCGTGTGGGATGACGCCATCTCCATCGATGTGGACCAAGCCACGGAAATCAAAACCGTTCATCTGGACCAAGGTGACGTAATGACAACACGAGCCGTGGTCATCGCTACCGGCTCGCAATATCGCACGTTGCAGGTTCCCGGAGAAGTCGAATTCTCCGGTCGAGGTGTTTCCTATTGCGCTACATGCGACGGATTTTTCTTCCAGAACAAACCAATCGTCGTGATCGGCGGCGGCGACAGCGCATTCGAAGAGGCTCTGTTCCTTACACGATTCGGCTCTTCCGTAACGCTGATCCATCGTCGTTCCGACTTCCGCGCATCCAAGATTTTGGTGGAACGGGCAAAGCATGACCCCAAAATCAGCTTCGTGATCGATTCCACGGTGCAGGAAATACAGGGAGACGCCAACGGGGTGAAATCCGCTATAGTACGCAACGTGCTCACAGGTGAGACCAGCGAGATTCCCGCCAACGGAATTTTCATAGCCATCGGCCACACACCGGCCACGTCATTCCTTGGGAATACCGTACACCGCGATGAACGCGGATACATTCTTGTGGAAGGAGCCGGCACCCATACCAGCCAACCCGGCATCTTCGCTGCCGGCGATTGTGTGGATGACACCTACAGGCAGGCCATCAGCGCTGCCGGAATGGGATGCCGCGCCGCATTGGACGCGCAGCATTATCTTTCCGAGCAGTACCAGCCTACCGTTCAATAGCCAGCGCTCTCGTGGCGTATCATCCACAACCACAAATAGACGCCACCTATAGCAATGCCTACAACAAACGGCGTTCCCGACTGCCGAGCCATCCGTGATCGGATCGGCAGTTAGGAACGCCATTCATCATGTAGCGCATGTACGGGTATGTACGAGAATTGCGTTCTCCTCCCGCTACTTCTCGGAGGACATCAGCATATCGACGATACGGTCCATATCCTCTTCGGATTTGAACACGATTTCGATGCGGCCATGCTTCTTGGAACCCTTGATCGACACTTTGGTACCGAATCGCTCTTCAAGACCCACCTGCACGGGAGTTCCCGTCCAAGGATTGAGCTTGCCTGCCTTGGTTTTCTTCGGTTGGTCGCTCTCAGCAACCTTCATGGATACGATTTCCTCAGTACTGCGAACCGACAATCCTTCGGAAATAATACGGTCGGCCAACTCTTCCATATCGGATTCGGTAGGCAATCCCAGCAAAGCTCGCGCATGACCTGCGGAAAGCAATCCGGAAGCGACTTTCTTTTGCACTGCAGCAGGCAGATTCATCAATCGCAAGGTATTGGCGATCTGCGGACGGGATTTCGAAACAGCCTTGGAAAGCTGAGCCTGCGTCAAACCAAAGTCGTCGATCATCTGCTGGTATGCGGCCGCCTCTTCAAGAGGATTCAACGCGACGCGATGCAGATTCTCCAGCAACGCATCACGCAGCATCTCGTCGTCGGCTGTGGTTTTGACGATTGCGGGAATTATCGTGAGACCGGCAATTTGCGATGCGCGCCAACGACGCTCGCCCATTATGATCTCATACATGCTGTCCATACGACCGTCGAACATATTGTGCGACTCGTCGGTCTTCTGTTCAGCATTTTTCTTACGCGTAGCCTCGATTTGCGCGGCCGGACGCTTTCTTACGACGATTGGCTGCAGCACACCGACTTCCTTGATGGAATCGGCAAGCTCACGCAAGTCGTCCTCATCAAAGATGGTACGCGGTTGGTGGAGATTAGGGCCGACGTCGCTCAGTCGGAGTTCGACCAGATAACCACCCTGTACCGGCAGGAGCTCAGGCTTCTCCTCTTTTGAGGAGTCAGTGGTTTCACGTGAAACATTCTTCGTCTTGACAGCAGGAGTCGTGGAACCGAAAAACATATCGGCAGGATGCGCCGTCTCCACCAAGTTGATGGAAGGAATGCTTGCCCGACGATTCGCGTTCTTCTTTATTTCACGTGAAATGTTTTTCTTCATGTCGTACACTGCATCAACCGAGGCCTTGGCTGAGATGACAGAAGCTTTGTTCCCCTCGGCAACACCACTCTTGAGGGACGAACCTGCACCCGTGGTTTTTTCCGCAGTCTGCACCGCAGCCGCATCCGACTGATTGGCCTCCCCCGGCAACGTCGGGAACAGCGCTCCCAGACCCTTACCTAAACGTGATTTCGCAGCCATAATCAGTTCTCGTTCCTTCTCGCATCGATTGCCTGCAGTACCGTCTGGGAACGACGGGCAATTTCCAGCGCAGCCTCACAGTAGGAAATAGCACCCATTCCCTTCGGATTATAAGTAATCACGCTCTGGTTGAAGCTGGGTGCTTCGGAGATCTTCACGGTTCTTGGAATCGTGGTGTTCAGCACAATGGTCGGATAATGATTCTTGATTTCATCGTGCACTTCACGACTCAACAGCGTACGCTTATCGAACATGGTGATCAGCATGGTGGAAACCAGCAGTGCGGAATTGAAGTGGTCCTGCACCAGGCCGATGGTGTTGATCAGCTGCCCCAAACCTTCAAGCGCGTAATACTCGGCCTGGATGGGGATCAGCATCTCGTTCACCGCACACATCGCGTTGATCACCAACAGGCCCAGGCTCGGCGGGCAGTCGATGATCACGTAGTCGTAATGATTTTCGCTGTTCGCCAGAAAATCGTCGACCGCAGTTTTCAGAAGCACGTTGCGGTTGGGCATATCGGCGACTTCCAACTCGGCACCACTCAAATCGATGGAAGCCGGCACCACATCAAGCAAGTCGAAATCAGGGCACGTATGCTTGACTTCCGCAATGCTTTTGCGACCTTCAATAACGTCATATACCGAAGGCTCTCCCGAAGCGTGCGGAACACCCAGTGCAGTGGAAGCATTTCCCTGGGGATCCATATCAATAAGGAGCACGCGCAAACCGAATTGGGCCAGAGCCGCGGAAATATTGACTGCCGTTGTGGTTTTGCCGACGCCGCCTTTCTGATTGGCCACGGCAATCAGGCGGGTTTTTTCCGGCTTCGGGCAAACCGCTTTCTGCAAAGCGGAATATCGGGTCGATTCGTCCGCGATCTGCGAGCCCAACGGAGAAGAGCTTCCTCCGAAGATACGTTTGATGGTATCGGTGGCAGATTCCACAGATGTCAGGTTGTCTGCCCCTGCAAGTCCAGTCATAAACTAGCCTTCCTTATGATATGCGTAGTCCTCAGTTTCACCATTTGGGTGGACAGACCTCGTTACTCACACCCAAATCGCACCATTGTGGACAACTGTGGATAAGTCTTGCTTTCTTCGAAAAGTTATCCACCGACATTTCGTCGAAATTCCAACACTTTTCTATCATGTTTTTCTTCCGCTTCGCCTACGGTGGATAACTCTCAAAAAATGTGGATAACTATCTTTTGTCAACCATCAATACATGAGTTGATTCCAATCCCGGTCCTACTTCGGCGTTCACCACCCTGGGACGCGCGCCACCGTTCTTGGAGATTTCCTTGGATGCCTTTTCGATCTCTTCCTGTGCCGAACGTCCTTTAAGAGCCACCAGCCGTCCGCCCTGCTCAAGAAGCGGCAAAGTCCAACCTGAAAGTTTGGCCATCGGTGCCACGGCACGACAAGTCACCACCGCAAAACGATGCTTCACCTGAATGGGATTCCCATCAAGGTCCAATACGGGCCCTCTGAAAGAGGCACTCTTGCCTTTTTTCACATTCTTCGGTCCGTTGACGGCGTCGATCATTTCGTTCGCGCGGGCACGAATTACGGAAACGTTGTCGAGTTTCATCTCTTCAACGCATTCCTTAAGCCATTCCACACGACGTTCCATCGGTTCGACAAGCACAAACTGATGATCAGGCAGACATGCTGCGGCGACGATTCCAGGGAATCCCCCACCACTGCCGATATCGGCCACTGTTTTGAACTGCTTCTTTGCGGTGGCTTCTTTGACGAATGGCACTATCGCAGCGGAATTCAGAATATGCCTTTCCCAAATAATGCCGATATCTCGTGGTCCTATAAGACCGCGTGGCTCACCTTCCTCAGCCAACTTGGAATGGAAGATCCGAAGCTTCGGCAATGCGTCGCCTAACACCTCTTCCAGAATCGGCGAATCATTCAATTCGTCAGTCACATCACTCATGCACACCATCCTATATCCGCCATTGTTGAAGCAACGCTTTTCTTATGAAAATTCCGTCACCCGGTTGGTTCCGTGCGGAAAACATCCCATCGCAAAAAGGCAAAACAAAAGCGCCACGAATCCCGTGACGCTTCAATGTTTCACGTGAAACCTAATCAGTCCTCGTCCGACTCCTCAAGGTTGCTCGCCTTCATGTACACCGTCACATAACGGCGAGGCTCTTCACCGTGGGAACGGGACTTCATCCCTTCCTCACGCACGACATCATGGATGATCTTACGTTCGAAGGAATTCATCGGCTTCAGATCCACCGGCTCTCCGGTCTCACGAGCCTCATCGATGGCATCCAGCGCAATGTCGTGCAGACGCTGGCGCTTACGCTTCAGATATCCATCGACGTCCACAATAAGGTGAGAACGTTCGCCTGTCTTCTGCTGCACTGCAAGGCGGGTGAGCTGCTGCAGCGCGTCGACCACTTCCCCATTACGGCCAATCAGATGCTTGATATCAGTATCGTCATCAGCAACGATCTGCACCGTCGGACGATTGTTGCGCACACCCATTTCGATGTCGCCTTCATAATCAACGATATCGAGCAGTCCCTCGAGATAATCGGCAGCTATATCAGCTTCCTCATTGAGCTGATCGATGGTCTTCTCATCATCTTGCGCCATGTTTACTACTCCTTTGAGCGGTGTTCTATTGGTAAAGTCTACTTCCTGTCTTCACAGGATAAGATGTGTCCCGTGTTTCACGTGAAACACGGGACACTCTCATTTACTTCTTTTTCTTTTTACGGCTGGGCTGCTGACGCTGATAACCGTTCTTTTCCCTGTCTTCCGCAGCTTTCTTGGCCTTCTCAAGTTCCTCTTCTTCGAGGGAAGGAAGACCTGCCTTGGCGCGACGCGCATTCTCACGTGCGTGATCGCGCTTCGCCTTGTCTTCGGCTGCCGGAGATCCCGGAGTCGGGAACGCATACACCTGCCACAAGGAACGGCACAGGTTCAGGATGTTGTTGGCAAGCCAGTACACCAGCACCGCGAACGGCATGGTGGCGCCGGAGAAGATGTACATGATCGGGAACATCCACAGCATCATGCGCTGCATCATCTCGGTCTGCTTGGTCTGCGGGCCGTTCTGAGCCATGTTGCGCTTCATGTTGTTGTATTGCATGAACCACAGGCAGAAGCACATCAGGGCCACGAAGATGCCGATGACGACCTTGCCGCCCAGATTGGCGGTCATGAAGTTGTCGGTGACGTTGGTGTTGAACACCGTGGTCTTCGTGAACTGCTGGGCCGTCGCCTGATCGAAAGCGCCGAGAACTCCGCCACCACGGGTGTACTTGCCACGCGCGATGTAAGGAATGGCCGACAATGTATAGAACATACACATGAAGACCGGGCCCTGAATGAGCATCGGCAGGCAGGATCCCATAGGATTGGCGTCATTGTCTTGGTAGAGCTTCATCAGCTCACGCTGCATGGCCTCTTTGCTGGCCTGATCTTCCTTGCCTTTGTATTTGTTCTGGATGCGAGCCATCTTGGGCTGTATTTCCTGCAGCTTGCGCATCGACTTCATGGTCTTGTAGAACAGCGGGAAGATGCAGATATGCACCACAATCACCAGGAAGATGATGGACAACACCCACGAGAAGCCCACTTCGTTCATGCCAAGCATGACGAGGAACTTGTGGAAAATGGCCATGATCTGCGTCATGAGCCACTCGACCGGGGTCAGGAGCTTGTACAGCCAGCCCCAAAACCCGCTATCGAGAAGAAAAGTATCTTGATTCAGCATTACAGGCCCGTCTCCTTATTATCTGCGGCCAGTGGGGTGAGTCGAGGCTCTTCATGTGCCTTCGACCACGAAAATCTGTAAAAAACGGAATAGCGCTGCGGAACATCATCAATTCCGCCATGGTTCCACGGTCTGCAACGCAGAATACGCAACAGCGCGAGAAGGCCGCCTCTGATGCAGCCATAACGTTGAATCGCTTGAATCGCGTAATTGGAACAGCTTGGATAATACCTGCAGCAAGGAGCGGTATTCACGGAAATATGATTCTGATACCAGCGTACGGCACGAATCATCCAATTGCCGTTCTGCGCACCATTCATGAATGATGTGCAGCCTTGCGGGTCACCGCTTTAAAACATGCTTCCACCTGGGCGTCCAGCGATTGGAAATCGGCATGCGCGGCACTTGGTTTGGCACGCATTACGATATCGCAGGATGCAGGCAGCAATGATTCATACTTGCGTGCAAGTACACGGAAACGACGTTTGACGGCATTGCGGGTCACCGCATTGCCCACAGCCTTGGAAACGGCCAAACCGATACGTCGGCCAGGCACCGCCGCGACATCGCTCGCTATAACATCGTCGTGCATCAGATAATGCACGACGATGTCTTCTCGCGATACCCTACGACGGCGTTTGAGCACCACGACAAAATCGCGATGGCTTTTCAGCCGTTCCACAGCCCTACGCCACTACAATCAGGCAGCGAGGGACTTGCGGCCCTTAGCACGGCGACGGTTGATCAGAGCGCGGCCTGCGCGGGTGCGCATGCGGTGACGGAAACCGTGCTTCATGTGACGACGACGGTTGTTCGGCTGGAATGTCCTCTTCATAATTAATGCTCCCGGTGTTTTTAGCCATGCCAAAGCACGGCTCCTCATGAGTCAAGCTCTACTAAATTACTCTGACCCCTGAACAGCGCAGATCAAGCATTGCCAACCCTTCACATTTTCAGGGGAATTTCCCCGGAAAACAATCCACAGAATCGTTGTTATAGAGCCGAATTCCCCACAAAAGTTATCCACAAATTACATTGATGTTATTCACAATTCGGCCAGTTTCAACACGCACAACGGTGGATAACTTGGGTAAAACGGAGTACAACTATACAGTTGCACATTACTAGTCCGTCTGTCGAGAAAGGGAATTCCGTGGCCAATACTACAACAGACCCTCTCGACCAGGCGCGTGGAGTGTGGTCGGACGCCCTGGCGCTCCTTCATCAGAATCCTTCTCTTTCCGTGCGAGACAAAAGCTGGCTGGAAAACGTAACCGCGGAAGGCATCTGGGGACCGACAATCGTATTGTGCGTGCCTAGCGCCGCAGCCCAGCAGACTTTGCAGAACGAATTGAACCAGCCGTTGATGGACGCCCTCCGCGAGGCTGCGGAGCAGGACATCTTTCCCGCGTTCAAAATCGTGGAAGCACCCAAGCCAGTAGAACAGCCAGTTGAGGAATATCCGGCCTTCTCCCCCGTTTCCCCGGCCAAGGAAACCACCCAGGGCCAGCTTCCCATCCCCACCTCCATGCCTCCGGAAAAGCCGGAGAAGTTTCACAGCGGACAGAACCGACCGTTGCTCGATCCGAAGACCCATCTCAACAAGAACGCCACTTTCGACACCTTCGTTCCAGGCGATTCCAATCGTTTCGCCCGCACTGTGGCGCTTGCTGTGGCGGAGGGTTCCGGCCACGATTTCAATCCTTTATGTATTTACGGCGGTTCCGGCCTTGGCAAAACCCATTTGCTGAACGCCATCGGCAACTATGCCCTGGTCAAGGATCCCAATCTGAAGGTTCGTTATGTGACCAGCGAGGAATTCACGAACGAATTCATCGAAGCGCTGGGAGACACCAACCAGAGTTCCGGCCAAATCAAGGAATTCAACCGTCGATACCGAGAAGTGGACGTGCTGCTCATCGACGACATTCAGTTCCTGAGCGGCAAGGATGCCACCCTTGAGCAGTTCTTCCATACGTTCAACACCCTGCACCAGGCGAACAAGCGCATTGTAATCGCATCCGATGTACCGCCGAAGGATCTGCAGGGCTTCAACGAACGTCTGATCTCGCGTTTCGAATCCGGTCTGACGGTTGACGTCAAGCCGCCGGATCTCGAGACCAGAATCGCGATTCTGCGCATGATCGCAACAATGAACGGCTCCAATATTCCGCCGGATGTACTCAATCTCATCGCGGAACGGTTCACCGAAAACATTCGAGAGCTCGAAGGCGCCTTGAATCGAGTGACGGCCATGGCGTCGCTCAGCAATCAGCCGGTCAGCCGTGCCTTGGCGGAGCATACGCTGCAGGATTTCTTCACTTCGGACGTGGAAATCAAGCCTGCGGACATCATCAGCCAGGTTGCGAAATACTTCTATGTGACGTTCGACGACATCGTCGGTCGTTCGCGCACCAAAAAAATCGCTCTAGCCCGCCAGATAGCCATGTATCTGGTAAGGGAACTGACCAGCATGAGCCTGAATGACATCGGCCTCGTGTTCGGTGGCAAAGACCACACCACTGTGATGCACGCCTATACCCGCATCAATGATGAGATGCAGGAAAAGCAGGAGATCTATAACTACGTTATGGAACTTACTGTGCAGCTGAAGCAACATTCCGGTGAAAAATAGTCTATTTTCATGTTGTCATACACTAGGGAGACTTTTCCCGAAGGTTAGTAATGAAATTTACTACCCTATTTACCAGTAGTTGAGACACGCCGCTCTGTGGACTGTTTTCGGGAAAGTTTTCCACAGGGTTATTCACATTCCAGGGAAATCTCGGTGGAAAAGCCGTTGAAAACGCCCCTTTTTTGTGTGTACATCATGTGGACTATTCACACGTAAATGTGGATAACTTTTCCGCTCCCGATAGCCTGTGGATAACTCCGCCAGTTGTCCACACTCTATCCAGAATTTATCCACAAATCGGCATGTAAGCTCAACCCTTGTGTGATGTGGGGTCTCGGCACTTACCCACATTATCCACAGGGCTTATTATTACGAATGTAGTTTGTACGTAATGAACCATCATCACCTTCATAATTTGGGGAATTCCCACGTTTCTACGAGCAGTCCCTCAACAGCTAGAATGACTCTTGAATCAAAACGAAACGAGGAATACGCCATGAAAGTCGAAGTCAATTCACAAGCTCTCGCTGACGCAGTAGCTTGGACCACCCGCGCAATAGACGCACGTCCCGCGACCCCTCTTCTGGCAGGCATCCGATTGGAAGCAGTGGACGGCACCCTCCAGCTTTCCGCCTTCAACTACACTATTTCCGCACGTCACCACATTGAAGCCGGCGTTGATGAAGCCGGAGCGGTCCTGGTTCTCGGCAAACTGCTCGCCGACATCACCAAATCCCTGCCTGCGGCGAAAACCTATCTTTCCGCGGAAGGTTCCACACTGACCATCACTTCCGGCAAATCCACCTTCTCCATGCAGCTCATGCCGGAAAACGAGTATCCTGATCTTCCGGCACTCCCCGCGAAACTTGGGCAGGTGGATTCCCCTACTTTCGTTCAGGCTGTCAACCAAGCGTCCGTCGCAGTCAGCCGCGAGGAAAACCGCCCCGTACTGACCGGCATTCGCGTTCAGTTTCAGGGAAACAAGGTGATTATGAGCTCTACGGATCGATTCCGTCTTTCCCGTTCCAGCTTCACCTGGACTCCGGAAAACGACGACATCAACGCCACCGCACTGGTCCGCGGCGCTCTGCTGCGTGACGTGGCGCGTTCCCTCGACGAGCATCAGAACATGGTTGTGGACTTCGATCCGGAGCATCCCTCCCTGCTGGGCTTCGAAAATGCGGGTCGTGCTTCCACCTCGCAGCTCATTGACGGCGAATTCCCGGCCGTCGACCGCCTGTATGCGGATGAATATCCGATTCACGCGGTGCTCAACAAGCAGGATCTGATTAGCGCCATCAAGCGTGTTTCTTTGGTTGCGGAACGCAATGCGCCGATTCGCATGGTGTTCGAAGGCCAGGAGCTTACGCTGTCTGCGGGAACCGCCGACGAGGCCCACGCTAAGGAAGTGCTCGACATCGATATGGACGGCGAAGACATCACCGTGGCCTTCAACCCGACCTATCTGATCGAAGGCCTGAGCGCCATCAGCGAACCGTTCGTCCGCATGAAGATGACCACCGCGGTCAAGCCTGTGGAATTCAACGGACAGCAGGAGGAGGATTCCGACGAATCCATGGACTACCGTTACCTGCTCGTTCCGATGCGTTTCAACAGCTGAAGTCATCGTCCGCCATCGGCTGACCCATCCATATCAGTACAGGGCTGAACGTTCCGAAACAAGGTTCGTTCGGCCCTCCTGTCTACATAAGGAACCCATGCATATCTCCCGACTCGCGCTGGACCACTACCGTTCCTGGGAACGTTGCGTGCTCGATCTGGAACCGGGGGTCAACATTCTGCAGGGTTCCAACGGACTTGGCAAAACCAATATCGTGGAAGCCGTGGAAGTGCTGTCCACCGGTTCCAGCCACCGTACGTCATCATCGCTTCCCCTTATAGAAAAAGGCTTCAGTTCGGCCGTGATACGAGCCAATGTGGAAGACGGGGAAAACCGGCATTCCTACGAGGCCACCATCGTTGCCAGAGGGGCCAACAGAGCGCGAATCGATGGCGGAAAATCACAGTACATGAGGGACATCATCGGTCTGGTTCCATCGGTCGCCTTCACACCGGAAGACCAGCGACTCATATCAGCCGATCCCGCTGGAAGACGCAACTTCATCAACCAGGCCGCATCCCTGCTACACCCCCACTACACGCAGCTGCTGCAGCAGTTCACGCACGTCGGAAAACAGCGTGCGGCGCTGCTCAAACAGCTTTCCGACGATTCTTCCGCCCAATCGCAATATGGCCAGCAGAGCATATTGAGTGGGCTTGAAGCATGGACGGGGCAGTTCATCGACCTGGGCATGCGGCTGACGCGCGTACGCAACGGCATAATCGCACGTCTCTCGACCCCATTCGCGCGGATGTATGAAGCGTTGGCAGGAGCCGGACAGCAGGCGACGCTCTCATACGAGCCGTCCTTCGACGAAGTGATGCTGTATGACGATCCGGCTGCGCAAATCAGCCTTCATTTCCAGCGGATATACCCGGGAGAAGTGGCGCGTGGGCAGAATCTGATAGGTCCCCATCGAGATGACCTCGACATACGGCTCAACGGCATGACGGCCCGTGAATTCGCATCCAACGGCGAGATGTGGACGATGGCGTTGGCGCTGAAAATGGCGTTGTATGAGACGGTCTCAGCCGAGCACGGCAGTAAACCGATTGTGATTCTCGACGACGTCTTCGCGCAGCTTGACGAATCCCGGCGCGGCCAGATACTCGACTTCGCCTATGCGCAGGATCAGGTACTGATCACCGTTGCCGCGGCAAGCGACATCCCGCATGCCGATGCGAAAACGATCGACGTGGCCGAACTGCGAGAGACGTCCTTCCCCGGCATAAGCGACGACCTGACGGCGATGATGGAGCAGCTTACGTCGGAACGCACCGTATCGCGGAAAGGTGATCGCTGATGCCGAAGCCTCCGATCTGCGAGACCCTCAACCTTGACCGTCGCAAGCTGCCGGCCGAAGTGTTCGAGCGCGTCAGCAAGCGCGCCGGGCGCCGCAAGGAACGTGAGGAACGCGCCCGCAAAGCTTGGGAAAGCTTCGGAAAGCCGGGGCGTGACCCGCAGGATGTGGGCAGCCTGTTCGCATCAATCGCAACGCAGGGCAAATGGACGTCGCATCTGAAAATCGCGCAGATGCAGAACCACTGGGATCAGGTGGTGGGTAGGGAGAACGCGTTGCACTCCTACCCCGTGGATCTCAGGGATGGCGTGCTGACGATTCGTTGTGACAGCCCGGCATGGACCACCACGATGATGTATATGATTCCGCTGCTGACCGATACGATTCGCAAGAAACTCGAAGGCCTGACCATCAATGAGGTCCGTGTGACGGGACCGCAGCAGCAAGGATTCAGCCGTGGGCGAATGAGAAGCAGACGAACCCGGTACTGAACCTTGCATGGACGGCTGCAACCGGTTGCAACCGGGTGTGAGACGGCCTATGTTATGAGGACTAAAACCGAGTGAAATCTGTGAAAAAGCTTGAATTTCAAGGGTAAACGCCTCTGGCGTGCTGTCCCCGTACATGAGTAAGATATCAAGCAGTGTATGTAAACGCCTAGAAGGGGCCTTTATTTGCGTTCTAGGTGGTATCGCCTTTGCAAATGACCTTCGCTGGCGGGAAAAATGCAGGAAGGAAACTCTGTGGCAGACCTTGATGTGGATTCGCTGAACGAATCAGCTGAAAACACGCAGGAAGATCAGAATCAAAACGGTCAGCTCGAAGAGGGCGTGCAGCTCGACGATACGTTGTCGCCAGAACATTACGACGCCTCCGATCTGAAGGTTCTGGAAGGACTCGAGGCGGTTCGCATCCGCCCGGGCATGTATATCGGCTCCACCGGCCCGAGGGGCCTGCACCATCTGGTGTATGAGATCGTCGACAATTCCGTCGATGAGGCGCTGGCCGGATATGCCTCGCATATCGAGGTGACGATTCTGCCGGACGGCGGCGTGTGCGTGGTCGACGATGGCCGAGGCATTCCGGTTGACGAAGTGCCCGGCGAAGGTGTTTCCGGCGTGGAGACCGTAATGACCAAGCTGCACGCCGGCGGCAAGTTCGGTGGCGGCGGCTACGCGGTCTCCGGCGGTCTGCATGGCGTGGGCATCTCCGTGGTCAACGCGCTTTCCACCCGCGTGGACATCGAAGTGCGCAGGCAGGGATTCCACTGGACTCAAACGTATATCGACCAGAAGCCAACCTCACGTCTGATCAAGGGCGAGCCGATGGGTGAGGAGGAATCCATCGGAACCTCCGTGACCTTCTGGGCGGACGGTACGATCTTCGAAACCACCACGTACGATTTCGAAACCCTGCGCAACCGTTTCCAGCAGATGGCGTTCCTGAACAAGGGACTGAAGATCTCCCTGACCGATCTGCGCGAGCCGGATCAGGCGGGAGAGGAAGTCGCCGGCGAGGAGAACGAAGACAAGCACCAGACCGTCACCTACCAGTACAAGGCCGGCATCAAGGACTATGTGGACTATCTGGTGAAGTCGCGCAAGTCCACCCCGGTGGAGCCGGAAGTCATTGATTTCGAAGCGGAAGACCTGAAGATCGGCATTTCCGCGGAAATCGCCATGCAGTGGACGACCGCGTATTCCGAAGCGGTGCACACCTTCGCGAACACCATTTCAACCACCGAAGGCGGCACCCATGAGGAAGGCTTCCGTGCGGCGCTGACATCCCTGGTGAACCGTTACGCCCGTGAAAAGAACATCCTCAAAGACAAGGATGAGAACCTTTCCGGCGACGACGTGCGAGAAGGTCTGACCGCGGTCATTTCGGTCAAGCTCACCAACCCGCAGTTCGAAGGCCAGACCAAGACCAAGCTCGGCAACTCCGAAGCGAAGACCTTCGTGCAACGCGTGATGACCGAAAAGCTCGGCGACTGGTTTGATTCCCATCCAAGCGAAGCCAAGAACATCATCCAGAAGGCGATCGAAGCCTCCAGGGCACGCCTCGCGGCCAAGAAGGCGCGTGAGAACACCCGCCGCAAGTCGATCTTCGAATCGGCCGGCATGCCGGACAAGCTCAAGGACTGCCAGTCCAACAATCCGGAAGAGTGCGAGCTGTTCATCGTGGAGGGTGATTCCGCAGGCGGCTCCGCCATCCAGGGACGCAATCCGATCACGCAGGCGATTCTGCCGCTGCGAGGAAAGATCCTCAACACCGAGCGCGCAAGCCTGGACCGCATGATGAAGTCCGAGACCATCGAATCGCTGATTACGGCGGTCGGCGGCGGATACGGCGAGGACTTCAACCTCGACAAGGTGCGCTACCACAAGGTGATCATCATGGCCGATGCGGACGTCGACGGCGCGCATATCGCCACGTTGAACCTGACGCTGTTCTTCCGCTACATGAGGCCGATGATCACGGCCGGTTACGTGTATGTGGCCATGCCGCCGCTGTACCGACTGAAGTGGACCAAGGGCGCGCATGATTTCGTGTACACCGACGCCGAACGTGACCGCGTGCTCGCCGAAGGCAAGGCCGCCGGACGCCAGCTGCCCAAGGGCGAAGGCATCCAGCGTTACAAGGGTCTGGGCGAGATGAGCTATCAGGAGCTGTGGGAAACGACCATGGATCCTGAACACCGCATCCTCAAGCAGGTGCAGATCGAAGACGCGGCCGCGGCCGACGAGACCTTCTCCATGCTGATGGGCGACGAGGTCGAGCCGCGCCGTCTGTTCATCCAGCGCAACGCGCGCAACGTCAGCTGGATCGACGCGTAACGCGATTTCCCGACAGGAACACAGGGAAGAAAACGTAAAAAGGGAGAGGTCTGCAACGCCTCTCCCAGTCAGTCGGACGACTGACGGCCCTTCCGAAAAGGAGGGCGAAGCTACGGAGGAAATGTGGCAGACGAAAACAACAGCAACGAAGGCGGCCAGTTCGTGCCCGACGGTTCCATGGAACCGTTGAGCCCGCAGGAGGCCGACAACACCGATTACGGTCTGATGGTGGGCGAGCGTATCCAAAAGAAGGATCTGCAGCAGGAAATGCGCGATTCCTATCTGGCGTACGCCATGTCCGTGATTGTGGACCGTGCCCTTCCGGACGTTCGTGACGGCATGAAGCCGGTGCATCGCCGCGTGATCTACGCGATGTATGACGGCGGATACCGACCAGACCGCGGTTATTCCAAGTGTGCCCGCGTGGTCGGCGAGGTCATGGGTAAGTACCATCCACACGGCGATTCCGCCATCTACGACACGTTGGTGCGTATGGCGCAGTCTTGGTCCATGCGATACACGCTTGTGGACGGTCAGGGCAACTTCGGCTCCCCCGGCGACGACCCCGCCGCCGCAATGCGTTACACCGAATGCCGTATGGCGCCGCTCGCCATGGAAATGGTTCGAGACATCGACAAGGACACCGTCGATTTCCTGCCGAACTACGATGGTAAGACTCAGGAACCGACCGTACTGCCGGCCCGCTTCCCAAGCCTGCTGTGCAACGGTTCCTCCGGCATCGCGGTCGGCATGGCGACCAACATTCCTCCGCACAACATGCGTGAGGTGGCGGAAGGCGTGCACTGGGCGCTCGACCATCCGAATGCCAGCCGTGAAGAGCTGCTCGACAATCTCATCCGCATCATCAAGGGACCCGATTTCCCGACCGGAGCCACCATCCTCGGACACAAGGGCATCGAGCAGGCCTACCGTACCGGACGCGGCCTGATCACCATGCGCGCGGTTGTGAACACGGAGGAGATCAAGGGCCGTATGTGCCTGGTGGTCACCGAACTGCCGTACCAGGTCAACCCGGATCGTCTGGTCGTTTCCATTCGCGAAGCCGTGCGCGACGGCAAGATCCAGGGCATCGCGGACATGCGAGACGAGACTTCCGGACGTACCGGTCAGCGACTCGTGCTCGTGCTCAAGCGCGACGCCGTTCCGAAGGTCGTGCTGAACAACCTGTACAAGCATTCCCAGCTGCAGCAGACCTTCGGCGCCAACATGCTGGCCCTGGTCGATGGCGTGCCGCGTACGCTGAGCCTGGACGCCTTCATCCGTCATTGGGTGAACCACCAGCTCGAAGTGGTGGCGCGTCGTACCGCCTACCTCAAGCGCGAGGCCGAGGAGCGCGATCATATCCTTCAGGGCTATCTGAAGGCCCTTGACATGATCGAAGAGGTCATCGCACTCATCCGTGCCTCCGAATCCGCGGAAGCCGCGCGTACGGGCCTTATGGACCTGCTTGACGTGGACGAGGTGCAGGCCGACGCGATTCTGGCCATGCAGCTGCGCCGACTGGCCGCTCTGGAACGTCAGAAGATCCTCGACGAGCACAACGAGCTCATGCGCAAGATCGCCGACTACAACGACATCCTCGCCAAGCCGGAGCGCCAGCGTGCGATCGTCGGTGACGAACTCGACGAAATCGTCGCCAAGTATGGCGATGAACGCCGCACCAAGATTCTGCCGTACTCCGGTGAGATGAACGTCGAAGACCTCATCGCCGAAGAGAACGTGGTCGTGACCGTGACCCATTCCGGCTTCATCAAGCGCACCAAGGCCGACGAATACCGCGCGCAGCACCGCGGCGGCAAGGGTATCAAGGGCGCGAAGCTGCGTGAGGACGATGTGGTCGATCACTTCTTCCTCACAAGCACGCACAACTGGCTGTTGTTCTTCACCAACAAGGGACGCGTCTACCGTTTGAAGGCGTACGAGCTGCCGGAGGGATCGCGCGATTCCAAGGGCCAGCACGTGGCGAATCTGCTGCAGTTCGGTCCTGATGAGCACATCCAGGCTGTGTTGGCGATTCCGAACTACGAAGTGGCCAAGTATCTGGTGCTCGCTACCCGTTCCGGCAAGGTCAAGAAGACCGCATTGGCCGAATATGACTCCCCACGCCAGGGCGGTTTGATTGCGGTGCGATTGATGGCCGACGAAAACGGTGAGAATGCGGACGAGCTGATCGGTGCCGCTCTGTGCAATGCCGAGGACGACATCATCCTCGTCTCGAAGAAGGGCATGAGCCTGAAGTTCCAGGCCAACGACGAGCAGCTGCGACCGATGGGCCGCCAGACTGCCGGCGTTCAGGGCATGAAGTTCCGCGAAGGCGATGAGCTGCTGGCCATGGATGTGGTCTGGGGAGATTCCGACAAGGATCTGCTCGTGGTCACCAACGAAGGCTTCGCCAAGCGTACGGCCATCAGCGAATACCGTCTGCAGGGACGTAACGGCTACGGTGTCAAGGCTGTGCAGCTCGCGGAGGGCCGCGGAACGCTCGTCGGCGCCGTGATTGTTGAGGAAGAGGACCAGGTTCTGGCCATCATGAAGTCCGGCAAGGTCATCCGTTCCAACGTGTCCGAAGTCAAGCGCACCGGCCGTACCACCCAAGGCGTTACGCTTGCCAAACCCGATAAGAACGATGAGATCATTTCCATCGCGCGTAACGAGGAGAAGGACGAGGACGAATCGGCGGAAAACGCCGGTGAGAATGCCGCTTCGACCTCTGTTGAGCAGTCCGTTATGGATTCCGACCAGCCTGCCGTCGAGGAGGCAGTGGAGTCCGATGGCGAGAATGTAGAGGCCTCGGGAGAAGCCGAATAATCGTCTGCGAACACTGGTAGCCTCAGCCTAGGAACTGGGCACAATCTTGCAAGGAGCAACGATGAGCGAGAACAACGAAGAACAGCAGGATTCCATCCCTGGAGTGCAGGGCGAGGAACAGCAGGATTCCATCCCTGGAGTGCAGGGCGAGGAACAGGCTCCGCGTATGGCACGTTCCGCTTCGAGCCAGCCTGTGACCGGTGGCGAACAGACCAAAGCCCATGAGGGTTCCGCCGGCGTGTCCGGCGGTGTGAAGGTGAGGGACAGGGTCCGCCGTGGTGCGCCTCGTGCACGCCGAATGAGCCTGTCCCTTACCCGAATCGACGCATGGTCGGCGGCCAAGGTGGCGTTCATGCTTTCCATTGCCGGTGGAATCATCCAGATCGTCGCCGCGGGCATGCTGTGGGCCACGCTGGACGTTGTGGGTGTGTTCGACCAGGTTACGCAGATTGTGTCCTCCACCGGTCTTGACGCCGGTGGATTCGACCTGACCAACGTGTTCTCCCTGAGCACGGTGCTGAGCGTGGTGACCATTCTTTCGATTTTCGAAGTGATTCTGATCACTGTTCTGGTGGTCATCATCACGCTGCTGTACAACGTGGTGAGCACGTTGGTCGGTGGCGTGCACGTGACGCTCGGCGACGACTGATTCGGCTGTCTTTCGGACTTCAAGCGGTCTGCATCATTGCGATGCGGGCCGCTTTTCTGTTGCGATTGAATTATGCTTTGCCGGTTGTGCGGCCTGTTGCCGATTATCAGACTGGTCTTCTGTGATTGCTGGTTGGCATCTCATACAAGTCATTGACGTCGAGAAAACACACACGACCCGCATATTTGTCTCGGGTGGCTTGCGAGACGGGGTTCTTGCTGAAGAACATGAAGTGGGTGGTCGTATATCCCCGAATCAGTCCTTCTCTTTCCAGCAACGACTCCACCGCTTCGGTCTCGTTGAAGTTGTTGCGCCATTTGCATTCACCGAGCAGCACGGTTTTAGTTGATGGGTCGTCGGCCACGACATCAATGTCGGTTTGTTCCTTTTTGCGCGGATTGGTGCCCCACCATTTGCCGAAGTGTGTGGGCAACAACGGCAGCTCGTCGGTGCCGGTGACATTGATGATCCATTGCATGCAGATGGTCTCGAACTGTTAGCCTACGTAAGTGTCAAATGCTGCGTCGAAAGCAGTACGTTGTGCTGTGATCGCGCCTTTTCCGCTTTCGATGGCTCCGGTGCTCGGTCCTACAAAGTGGTACCAGTAGGAGAAGAAGGGGTCGTTTATATTCCACATGCCTTTCTTGGATTTTAATGGATTGTCGCCGAAGGGGACATTTCGTCGCACCAATCCGAGTCCGTCTAACGTATTGAGATATGAGCTGATTGCATCGGGGTTGACTCCTGCGTGCTCGGAGATGGTCTTAGGAGTCGAATGTCCGTTGGCGATGGCTTGGAGCACGGAATAGTAGATTGCCGGGTTTCGTAGTTTCTCCCGCAGTAGCATCATGGGCTCTTCGCGAAGCATGCCGTACGAATCGAAACATAAATTAATGACGTTTTGATGGTAGGCGTCCGGAGTGGCATCCAATTGCGCTAGGTAATACGGTGTGCCTCCGAATGTGGCATAGTATTCGACGAGTTCGTTGGGGTGCAGTCTGGAAGAAATCGCGCAGGTTGAGCTTGTTGCTTTGTTGGAGTGCGGTGAAGTACAGCACTTCTTTGTCAGCGACGAATTGGTCGATCAGCGCTGTTTTGCCGACGCGGCGGCGACCATAGAGTACGACCATGTCAAACTTAGGACGTGCATAAAGCCGTTCCAGCACTTCGAGTTCGTGTGTGCGTGCAATGAACATCAGGTCTATCCAATAGTGGATCTGTTAATGTAAGTACGCTTAAGTTAAGTGTACTTACATTAACGGATCCACTGTCATGTGGCTTCAAGGGCTGGCAATGGGCGTCATATGATGACTCCCTCAGAACGTTGATTATCGTCAATGCGGCGGCGAGCATGCTATCGGCCGAATCGGACATGTAGGGTGGAGAGAGGCGATAGTAAGTAGGGCGAGAAAGCAGCAAAAAGCCGGTTTGCGTCGATCCGAATAATCGATATGCGAATCGTACGCAAACCGGCTCAACAAGCCGAAGCGGAGTTCAGCTGATCACAGCACGCCCTGGGCGACCATGGCGTTGGCCACCTTGACGAAGCCAGCCGCGTTGGCGCCGAGCATCAGATCGCCTTCGTGGCCGTATTCCTTGGCCGCGGACAGGGAGTTGGCGACGATGTTCTCCATGATGGACTTGAGCTTGCCGTCCACCTCTTCGAACGTCCAGGAAAGGCGGTAGGAGTTCTGGCTCATCTCCAGACCGGAAACAGCCACGCCGCCCGCGTTTGCGGCCTTGGCGGGGCCATAGAGCACGTTATTGGCCTGGTATACGGCGATTGCCTCCGGAGTGGAAGGCATGTTGGCGCCTTCGCACACCACGGTGCAGCCGTTGGCCACGAGGGTCTTGGCGGATTCCTCGTCGATCTCGTTCTGGGTTGCGCACGGAAGGGCGATGTCGCACGGAACGGTCCAGACGCCCTTGCATCCCTCGTGGTATTCGGAGCCCGGAACACGATCGGCATATTCCTTGATACGGCCGCGGTGTCCCAGCTTGATGTCCTTGACCACGTCGAGCTGAATGCCGTTCGGATCGTAGATGTAGCCGTTGGAATCGGAAGCGGTAACGACCTTCGCACCGAGGGCCTGCGCCTTTTCGGTGGCGAAGATGGCCACATTGCCGGAGCCGGAGATGGCGACGGTCTTGCCTTCGAAGGAATCGTTCTTCAGCACGCGCATGGCTTCCGCAGTGTAGTAGCACAGGCCGTAGCCGGTGGCTTCGGTACGTGCCAGGGAGCCTCCGAACTCGAGGCCCTTGCCGGTCAGCACGCCGGAGTATTCGTCGCGAATGCGCTTGTACTGGCCGAACAGGTAGCCGATCTCGCGTCCGCCGACATTGATGTCTCCGGCGGGAACGTCGGTGAACTGGCCGATGTGACGGCACAGCTCGGTCATGAAGGCCTGGCAGAAACGCATGACTTCGGCGTCGGACTTGCCCTTCGGGTCGAAGTCGGAGCCGCCCTTGCCGCCGCCCATCGGCAGGCTGGTCAGGGAGTTCTTGAGGATCTGTTCGAAGCCGAGGAACTTGATCACGCCTTCGTTCACGCTCGGGTGGAAGCGCAGGCCGCCCTTGTAAGGGCCGATTGCGGAGTTGAACTGCACGCGATAGCCTCGGTTGACCTGCACCTTGCCTTCGTCGTCGGTCCATGCCACGCGGAATTTCACCACGCGCTCCGGTTCCACGATGCGCTCGAGAACGCCCGCCTTCTCATATTCCGGATGCTTGGCCACGACCGGTTCGAGGCTTTCGAACACTTCCTTCACTGCCTGCAGAAATTCCGGCTGGTCGCCGTCTCGCTGCTCGACCTGCGCGTAGACGCGCTTGACGTACTCGTCCGTGAGCATATAGTTCTCCCTAGGGTAGGTTGGGTTATCAATAAAACGCTTTCATTTTATGCGTTTCTATGTGTGCGAACAAGACGGGCACAAGATATTGCTCAGGATTTGGTTGAGAACGGTAGAGTGGGTGAAGTACGTGAACACTTGCAATGTAGGGGACAAAACGGATGAATGCTGGTGAGAAGGGCCGTAAGGCGAGCATGGGAGACGTGGCCAAGGCCGTGGGGGTGTCGAAGACCACGATTTCGCGCTATCTGCATGGCGAATTTGCCTATATGTCTCCCGAAACGAGAAAACGCATAGAAGAGGTGATCAAGGAACTTGATTACCGGCCCAACAAGATGGCGCAAAGTCTGAAAGCCACCTTCAGCCATATGATCGGGGTGACCATCGCCGATCTGGGCAATCCCTTCAGTTCGTTAATGATCAAGGGAATTCAGCAGGAATGCAGGGAAAGGGACGTACAGCTTCTCGTATGCGATTCCAACAACCAACCCACGTTGGAGCGGAACAACATCGAGTCTTTGCTGGACACCCAGGTGGACGGCCTGATCATCAACACCGTCGGCAATAACGACGATTGGCTGGTCGATTTTCACGGCAGGAAGAATCGCAGGCCGGTGGTCATGCTCGATCGCACCGTGCTTCCCGTGATCTACGACAGCGTGGCCACCGATAACGATGGTGCGGTGCGGGAGATGGTGTCGCATCTGAAGGATGAGGGTTTCTCCCATGTGGTGTTCGTCACCAAGCCGGGCGACGGCATCAGTACGCGAGCGTCACGTCGTTCCGCGGTCGAAAAATATTGCGGTTCCCTTGGTTTGGGTGTGGAGATACTGGTGTATGACAATGATGACGATCTGTGTGAAAAGATCGTTGGCGTCATGCGCTCGTGCGGCCGGTCGAAGGTCTGTCTGTTCTCGAACAACGACGAAAGCATGAGGGACGTTTTGGAAGCGGTTCCCTCTGAGATAAGGCGGAAGGTCGGCATGTGCTCGTTTGCGGACAAGCATTGGGCCAAGTACAGCGGGGACGGCATAACCTGCTTGGATCAGAATCCGAAACTGCTTGGAAGAAAGGCCGCGAGGAAACTGTTCGCGCGCGTATATGACGGTTCGAATGCCGAATGCTCCCTGGAAGAGGTTCCGGCAAGTCTGAATGTGTTTGCGTCCACCATGAGCCGATGACGTTCGCTCCGGCTTGCCGAAGTTGTTGAGTCCCCATTGATTCGTCAATGGGGACTTTCTTTTGGAAAATCAACGAACACGCCGTTGTTAACCGGTAAACGTAGTGTGGGTGTATTCTTTTGTTAACCGATAAACGAAAACGGTTAACAAAACTGTTGGCAAACCTATTTTCTCCAAATCAATACACTGAGAACAAGTCTCTGGCTCAAGGAGGAGCGAACATGATTATGTGGATCATGGGCATACTGCTCGTGGCATCATTCGTGTGCTTCGTCATCTACGCGATGAAAGGTGGAAACCTCACCATAGGTTTCTTCATCCTGACCATCATCTGGACCCTCGTATATTTCCTCGGAGTACCGTTCGGCATAGGCGAATCCTTCGACGTCATAGAGGAAACATTCGCCCAACCCGCACTGACCTACGGTTCCACCATCATCCAGATCATCTGCGGCGCATGGTTCGGCCGTGTTCTGGTCGACACCGGCATCGCAGCATCAATCTCCTACAAAACCGCAAAAGTAGGCGAGAAAAGCCCTGTTCTGGCAACCATCTGCATGGCACTGGTCACCTGCCTCATCTTCACCAGCGCATACGGCGTCGGCTCGGCAATCGCCATCGGTGTGATCCTGTTCCCGATCCTCGGACGTCTCGGTGTGCCGAAGCGCGTGGCAGTGCCGGTATTCACCCTCTCCATCGGCGCGGCAATGTGGATCAACAGCGTGCTGTTCGTGCAATTCGCGGCCTTCTACTCTGATTACGACTCCCCGGACGGCCAAGCGATCGAATGGGGCAGCCACTACCTGCGCTTCGGCATCGCGGCAATGGCAGTGCAGATGCTCGGCGTGATCATCTTCATCCTCATCAATTCCAAGGCGATTAAGAACGGCGTCCCCTACGAAGTCGGCGATCCGTCCGAACGCAACGACGACATTCCGCAAGTGCCGGTATGGACCTACGTATTGCCGATCGTGCCGGTAGCACTGAGCATTATCCTGCAGTGGGACGCGGTTCCGGCACTGTTCCTCGCATCCATCATCGCCTTCTTCGGCACCGGACATATGAAGACCTACAAGGGATTCGTTTCGATCCTCAACTCCACCGCAAAGACCGCAATCGGAGACATCGGCAGCCTGATCATCATGCTGCTCGTACTGCGATTCTTCCAGCATGCCGCGGTCACCGTCATGGCGGACTTCGGACCGGCGCTCACCTCCATAGTGCCGAACAACCAGCTGATCCTCGCGCTCGCGGTCTGCATCCTCGCGCCTCTCGCGCTGTTCCGCGGCCCGTTGGAGCTGTACGGAGCGGGATCCGCCGTGATCAGCATCCTCATGGGCATGGGGGTCTTCAACGCATGGTTCCTGTTCGCCCTGCTCGTCGTGCCATCCATGACCTGCATCTCCAGCTGCGTGACCCAGTCGTGGAACATGTGGGCCGTCGAATACAACGAGCTCGAACCGAAAACCTTCCTCAAGAACGGCGTGCCGGTCTACTGGCTCTGCACCTTCCCGATCATGGGACTGGCTTCGCTGCTGCTGTTCTGAGCCATAAAAGACCTGACAATCGTTTCAATACCAAGGGAATAACATGACCACTATCGGAATCAACACACTGGTATACATGGACGCGCTGCGCGAAGGCGTGATGCAGTCCAACATCCTTCTCCAAATCGCGAAGCTGGGCGTATCTCTGGCGGAGGTGAGAAGGGAATATATAACGGAGGAAGCCGAGTTCGACGCAATCGCACAGGCCGCGGAAAGCAACGGTCTGAAGTTGTTCTACTCCGTGCCGGAATCCATCACCGTCAATGGTGGTATCAATCCGGATTTCGAGCAATTCCTCGCCGAAGCGAAGCGTATGGGCGTGCTCAACGTGAAGTTCAACCAAGGAGACGTCAAGGACGTCGAACCGCGAATCCTGCGGGAAATCGATGAGAAAGCGGCGGAATGCGGTGTGACCCTGAGCATCGAGAACGATCAGACTCCGGAAAACGGCACTTTCGCATGCACGTCCGCGTCTCTTGAACACATCGCGGACAACGATTCGGCCATCGGCTACACGTTCGATCTGGGCAACTGGTATTGGCGCGGTGAGGACGCACAGCAGGCGTTTGACAGTCTGCTGGGGCATATCACAGTCTTCCATCTGAAGAACGTCAACGGTGCCGCCAACAGGGAGGAGCTTTCCACCACCATGCTCCAGGACGGCGTGATCGCCTGGCAGCAGATGCTGGAAGCGCTGCCGGATAGCGTGCCGGTCTTCCTGGAATTCCCGATTTCCGAAGGCCGGGTCGGAGAGCAGCTGAACATCGTCCGCGAAGCCGTGAAATAGCTCGTGAAATCAGCTGAGAAACGCAACGTGAAATAAGTCGTGAAGCAAGTCGTGAAGCAAAGGAACACAATGTCGGAAGTCATGACCATCGGCGAACCCATGGTGAACCTCATCGCCGATTCCAACGAAACCTATCTTGAGGCGCGAACGCTGCCAAGGCAGATGGCGGGAGCCGAATTCAACGTGGCGATCGGCGTCAACAGGCAGGGCCACTCCATCAGCTACGTGACCACGCTCGGCAACGATTGGCAGGGAGACCTGATCCTCGAATATATGAACGGTGTGGGAATCGATACCGGCAATATCCAGCGGAAGGACGGCGCATCCACCGGATATCAGCTCAAAGTACGCTCCAGCGACGGTGAGCCGAAGGTCATTTACTTCCGTGCGGGATCCGCGGCGTCGCAGACCATGCCGCAGATCGTTGACGGCATTGATTTCACCGGAGTGCGGATTCTCCATGTGACCGGTATCTTCTCGGCGCTTACGCCCAACACGTACGATACCGTGACCCGCTTGGTGGAAACGGCGAAACAGCACGGTGTGACGGTGCTGTTTGACCCGAATCCAAGGCCGACGCTGTGGCCCAGCAAGGAAGCCATGATCGACGCCACGAACAAGCTGGCTGCGCTGGCTGACGTGTTCATGCCCGGGCTGGAGGAAGGACAGCTGTTCTCCGGACTGAACGATCCACGAGACATCGCGGACTTCTACCTGAACATGGGAGTCGAAAAGGTCATCATCAAGCTTGGTGACGCAGGATCGGCGCTATTCGAGCGAAACGATCAAGGCGAACGCGTGGAAACGGTGGTTCCCAGCTTCGTGGTGAGCGTCGTGGACACCGTGGGCGCGGGAGACGGATTCGCATCCGGCGTCATCACCGCGCTTCTGGAGGGACTCGACAACGAACATCTTCTGGAACGGGCGAACGCAGTCGGAGCCATCCAGGTGACCAGCGTGTCCGATTCGGAAGGATTGCCGACATCCGAGGAACTCAGCAAGTTCATCTCGTTCACCCCGCGCAAGGAAATCTCGCTGTAAAAACACCGCAGAGAAATCTGCGGACTTCTGAGACGGAAAGGAAAACCATGAAACTACAGGTGGCAATAGACCGTGTTGACGTGGAACGCGCCGTGAGCATAGTCGAATCCCTTGCGGGGCAAGCGGACATCATCGAAGTCGGAACGTCCCTGACCAAGGAATTCGGCGTGAAGGCACTGCGTCCGATCATTGACGCGGCCCACGGAACAAGCGTTCTGGGAGACATCAAAACCTGCGACGAGGGCGCATATGAATTCAATCTCGGCTACGAAAGCGGATTCGACTACCTGACGGTAATGGGATCCTCCTCGCTTGGAACGCTTCAGGTGTGCGCGCAAAGCGCGGCCGAGCATGGCAAGCTGATGATGATAGATTTGTTGGAATGCGATGACGCACGAATTGAGAAAATCAGCGGATTTGCGGACGCCATCTACTGTCTGCACACATCCGTCGATTCGGGAGTCACCGACGACCCTGTGGCGCAGGTGCGGGAATTCCGTAAGAAGTTTCCGCAAATCGGCCATATCGCAATCGCCGGTGGCATCAAGAAGCACCAATTGGCGGCGCTTGCGCAGGAAAACATCGACATCGTGATCATGGGATCGGCCATTACCAAAGCCGACGATATTGCAGCGGCATGCGAAGCGTGCAGAAAGGAAATGAAATGAGCAACGAAACCGAATCGAACAATGAGATTCTCGACCAGATCGTCAGGGAAGTCCAGGGCGTAGTCGCGAAAATGGATGAGAGCGACCTGGACAACGCCATGAAGCTGATCGGCAGGGAATCGCGTGTGTACGCGGCCGGAGAGGGTCGTTCCGGATTCAATGCGCGCAGCTTCGCCATGCGTATGATGCACATCGGCTACACGAGCTACATGATGGGTGAAACCATCTGCCCGTCCATGCATGAGGGCGATGTGCTGCTGGCGATTTCCGGCTCCGGTACGACTCGACGCACCGTTGAAGACGCGCAGGCAGCGGCAAAGCTCGGCGTGAAGGTCATTGCAGTGACGTCCAAGCTCGAGTCGCCGCTTGCCGCAGCCTCTGACGCCGTGATCATGGTGCCTGGCCGAGTCAAGGGTGAATCCGGTGGATCCATCCAGCTGCTCAGCTCCCTGTTCGATCAGAGCGTGCACATCGCGCTCGATGCGCTCTGCCTGAAGCTTTCCCTCCGAGACAATGTGTCGGACGATGAGGCAAGCGCGAACCACGCCAACGTCGAGTAACCCCGTTCTCTGAATCGGACTGGAATGGACGGCTGCCGGTGGTGCTGTATGCCTGCCGGCAGCCGTTTCATTGTGGCTGGCAATCGTGGTTTCAAAAGCCTTGGAGAGGCGAGATTCTTCCGAAAAATTGATGGGGGTTTCCTATGGGGCGGCCTATGGGGGTAGTTCGGGAACGGCTGTTCGCAGAGGCTATAGGATATTGCTGAGCACGGATGGGCGCTGAGATACAAGAGGAGAAACCACGCTCGCCGGATTCAAGAAATTCATTGCCCGAGGCAACATGATCGACATGGCTGTGGGCGTCGTTATGGGCGGTGCCGTCACCACCGTGGTCAATGCGATAGTCGACAGTGTGATTAATCCGTTCATCGCGATGATTTTCGGCAAGCCGAACATGGATGGTCTACTGGCGATTACCTTCAACGGCGCGACCGTTTCGTTCGGTGCGGTGCTCGGCGCGGTACTGAATTTCCTGGTCATTGCGATCACCGTCTACTTCTGCATTCTGGTGCCGATCAACAAATTCCGCGACGTTACCGAAGCCCTTGTGGCCAAGACGAAGCTTGCCGAACTGCAGAAGGCCGAAGAAGAGGCCGCTGTGGTGGAGCCATCCGCCGAAGAGAAGACGGTGATGCTGCTGCAGCAGATTCGCGATGAACTCGCCAAGCAGAACGCCGCTTCCGCAGGGACCGAGGGAATCGCGGGCAATGCAGGAACCGCAGGCGTCACAGGAACCGCAGACAATGTGACTCCCGCTTCCAACGACTGATCGACGATTGATTTGCGTCGGTATGGGGATACTGTCGGGGCGTGAGTATTCCCGTATGTCCGCAAACGGCAGGGTTTGCGTCGGTATGGGGATACTGTTTGGCAGTGACTATTCCAGTACGGACGTTGAAGGTGCGGTTTGCGTCCGTATGGGAATAGTGCCGGAGTGCGGGTATTCCCATACCGACACAAATGTATGGTTTGCGTCCGCGTAATCAGGACTCGTGGGATGCTTTGTACTGAACTCCCCATTCCCTCATGGCGTCGATGACGGGCTTAAGACTCATTCCGGTATCAGTCAGTGAATACTCCACTCGTGGCGGCACTTCCGGGTATACCTCGCGGTGCACGAGACCATCGCGTTCCATCTGACGCAGATTCGAAGTCAGAACCTTTTGCGAAACGTTGCCGACGGAACGGCGCAACTCGCTGAATCGCATGGTTCCGTTCAGCAGGTCGCGCAGAATCAAAGCTTTCCACTTATCGGAAATCAACAGCAGAGTAGTCTCAACAGGACACGCCGGAAGTTCACGTTCCATAAAAACCTTACTAATCAAAATCGTAGTATTTGCAACAAAAGTTCCCTATAGGTAACTATAGCACTTTATTGTGCCTTCTTCCTTTTTGGGATGTACATGAATAATGTGCATCGTGTTATCACAATACGAAAGGAAGTAATCATGAAGGTTGCAGTCGTAGCGGCAAACGGCAAAGCGGGACAGCTCATCGTCAAGGAGGCCGTGGATCGTGGACTTGATGTGACGGCAATCGTGCGCGGCGAGAACAAAAGCGTTGCGGCGAACGTCATCACCAAAGACGTGTTCGACCTGACTGCGAATGATCTTGACGGATTCGACGTGGTCGTCGACGCCGTTGGCGTTTGGACTCCGGATACGCTGCCGCAGCTTGCCAAGGCCGCGGACCATCTTGCGAATCTACTTTCCGGTACCGATACCCGTCTGCTGGTTGTCGGCGGCGCAGGCAGCCTGTATATGGATGAGACGCACACCATCGCGCTTGAGGACACTCCTGCGTTCCCGGATGCCTACAAGCCGGTTTCCGCCGCTCATGGCGATCTGCTCAATCTGCTGCGTGGTCGTTCCGACGTGAAGTGGACCTACATCAGCCCGGCTGCGGATTTCCAGGCTGAGGGTGAACGTACCGGTTCATATGAGCTGGCTGGCGAGGAATTCACTGCCAACAGCGCAGGCCAGAGCTTCATCAGCTATGCGGATTACGCCATCGCGATGGTGGACGAGGCTGTATCCGGCGCGCATGCAGGTCAGCGGATCTCCGTGTACACCAAGTAGGTGCTCGCGGCGGATGTATGGAAATAGTGATGGGCCGGAAGTATTCCCATACATCCGCAAATGGCATGGTCTGCGGATGTACGGGAATATGATTCGGCTACGACTATTCCCATACGTTCGCAAAGGGTATGGTTTGCGGCTGTTTGGGAATAGTGCAGGTTGCCTGGTATTCCCAAACAGACGCACATGTGCGCAGCCCGCACGCATATATGGCTGCATATGCGGCATGCGATGTGTATGGCCCATACGTGCATATGGGCCATACAGAGGTTGGACAGGGAGCAGTACCGCTACTTTCGTGTGGTAGCGACTACCCATCCTGCCGCGATAAGAACAACGGCTACGATGGCCGCCGCCCATACAGGCACTCCACCACCGGTTGAAGGAAGTTTCGATGCAGAATCGGCTTTGGCGGAGGAAGAACTAGGTGTCTTGTTGGAATCCGTTCCCGAATCCGGCGTCGTATCAGGATCCGGTGTTATGTCGGAATCAGACTCGTTCACCTTCATTTCGGTGGTTAACGACCAGTGGCGTTGCGTGTTCGGGTTCTCCGCGTTAGTGACTTCATCGATATCGGTTCCGACCTCAAGCCAACGATTGCCGAGCCAAGTGCCGCAATACGGTCCAGCCACACCAAGTTCGGTCTGCGCCTTCGTCTGTGGATTTATGAAGATGGCATGGCCAACATAACTGGTCTGGATGAGTGAGAGGTAATCCGTTTCGGTGAAAAGCCATGCGATCATGCCCTGATCGGAAATTTTGATATGAGCGGTGCTCCCGAATGCGTTCGGCACGTCGATCGAGTCGAGCAATTCTCCCTCGATTGAATACACGAGCAGTTGATACTTCTGGATGAGCTGCTCGTCATCCTCCGGTACGCCTTCACAGGCTATATAAATCTTGTCGTTTGAGATTTTGACGTCATAAATACCGTGATTATTGGGCACAGTAAGTGTCATTACCGGTTCGATGGCGTCGACTCCCCCGGCAAGTATCGATTCATTCCGATAAAAGGATATGATTCCGTCGGGTTCCTTGAAGGAGCCGCCGCGTGCCATATAGATAAGCCCGTCGCCCGCATCTCCGTTTTTGTCGATGCTATAGGCATCCGTAGGCAGCTTCAGATTTACACGTGTCTCAGTAATGCCGTCCGTTCCGTATTTCAATACCACAAGATCGGAATTGGAGAAATCGCTGAAGGCGACGGCATCACCAACCGCGAAGTGGTTCGCGTATCGTTCCGTCTCTTTGCATTCACGTGTGGCGAGAATACTTCCAGTCGAAAGATCGATCCAGGTATCCTGTCCATATGCTGTCGAATCGTAGATGGATGGCGTCGACTGCAGGAACGCTATACCGTTACCCAAATCGACGGCCTGTATCGTAAAGTCCGGCGAATTTACGCAAAATGCGCTCGCATCGATTTCTATGGCATCGGCGGTTGATCCATCTTCTCCGATACGTAGCAGTTTCAGTGTTTTTTCGTCTGTTCTGTAGTTCCAAGTCGCTTGGAAGAAATAAGAATGACCGTTATTGTCGGTGAGGATATCTGTGGTCTTTGGGTATCCGGAGTAATCGACTGAGGAACTTTCATAATTACCGGACGCTTCAATGGTTGCCAAATCGGCGATTTGCACCGGAAGATGAATTTCGTCGGAAAGGATTTTCTCACCACCTTCGTGACCGAGGTTGAAGAATCCCGCGGGTATTACGATTTCGACGGTGTTGTCGCTATTCAGCATTCCGGGGTTGAATGCGATGGTCGCACGAAATCCTAAGTCATCATAACGGCAGTTGAAGTTTGGTGAGCCTGAGGCATAGTGCGTGCCGTCAACTATCAGTTCAATGGATTCGAAGGAAAGAAGCGTGGAAGCCGTCCATGTTGACGTGAAATTCAGGGTGGTGAATCCGTTGATCGTGGTTTTGCTGGTCGGAGTCAATTCGAACGTGCGCCGTTCGGAGGGTGCTGTCCACGAGAATTTGACTTGTGCCGAAGATTCCTGTTCTTCGGTTATTTCGAAGGTCACGCCGGTGTAGCCCGTTTCTTGGCTGTCGTAGTAGTTGGTCGACGGTTGCGTGTTTGGGGATACCAGGGTTCCTTCGTGAAGGAATTCTCCTGTTATGCCACCTCTGGCAGCCACCAAGGACTCAAATAGTCGATTTCCGGTCTTGTTATCGGTGTTGTTCTTCTTGAAATCCGTACCGGCCGCATTCAACGAGGCCTGGACTCGGAACGCTCGGACACCATGACCTAGAAGGCCGTTCAACAGAGATATCTTCTGGTTTCCTGCGGCATGGTCGAACTGCAGCAGGAAGAACGAAGTGAATAGATTCCCGGAAAGAATCGTTTCGTCCGAGGAGACGGCTACGAAACCGCCTGTCTCTTCTGTATTGTCGCTGGTATAGGGAGTAAGGTCGACGTTCGCGGCATCGTCGTAATGAACAATTTCACCAGTGCCGATTCGAACGTCCACGCCTTCGGAGGTTGTGAGAACGTACGTGATGTCTTCAGGCGTGATCCAGCCCAGCAGCCATTTGAACAGGCCGTTCTGTTCGCCGATATTGTTGTCCATCATGTCGAAGGTACCGGTGCCGGGAACTGGAGAGGCACCGTAGGAGTACAAGTCGGGAAGTCCTAGTACATGGCCGGTTTCATGAATGAGCATACATTCGAATTCGCCGGGCCCATGTATACGGGTGGATAGCATCACTGTTGAACGGACATGCTTTCCATCAAGTTCAAGTTGCCCTAGGACGCTATCGGCGTCAGTGCTCGCTTTCTTCGGCCACCATGTGGATGCCCACGAGCCGCATGCTCCGGCAAACTGCAGATATACGGCGTCGATATAGCCGTCATTGTTCGCGTCGGCTTGGGAGAAGTCGATTTGATCATCAACACCGCTAAGTGCTTCGATGAAAAGTTCTTCGGCGACGGAGGAGGCTGCGTAATACGAGCGTGGATGTTGGGCGGTGTAGTGGGCGATCGCGGTAGCCTGGTAATCAAGTTTGCCGAAGGAAGAGCGCTCGTAGTAAGCGTGAATGCTTTCGTACGGGTACAGTGCATTGGTGGCGTCTTGGGAGCCGTTGAATGCATTGAGCAGATCCTCGTCGGTTTCGTTCTCGGGGATGGTCTCCGCGGCCTCTGAACCGTCCTCACTGGCAGGGAAATCCACGCGAACCACTACGGCACGGGCTTTGCCGGTGGTGGACAGTCCTAAAGTATCGCCCGTCGGGAAAAGAGAGTCATTGGATTCGCCAAGTAGCGAGGCTTCCGAGGTGCCGGAAATACGCTGCTGTGCTTGGGCCAGAAGCGCGGAGGAGACTTTATGCTGGCCTTGGAATGGAACAGTTTCATCCGTTTCAGCGAACGTGAAGCTCGGAAAAATCAGTGAGGCCGCAACGAGCGCCGATGCTGCAATGAAACCCCATATGCGTACAGTAATCCTGCCCATGGTTCTTCTCTCTCCTTGCGATTCGTGGAACGCAATGTGATGGGAAGATTCTAGCATTGTGAAGGGTTATCTTCGGGGGAGGCCGGATTGGGTACGCATTTGGATACAGATTTGTGTACATTCGCCGTATGTGGCCGAGAGCTTGAAATCGTTGGAATTCCGCCGTTTTCGCATGAAAAAAGGGATTCCGGCACTTACCGAAATCCCTGTCTGTGGAGCTAAGGGGATTCGAACCCCTGACCCTCTCCATGCCATGGAGATGCGCTACCAGCTGCGCCATAGCCCCGTGGAGCTAGCCGGGTTCGAACCGGCGACCCTCTGCTTGCAAAGCAGATGCGCTACCAGCTGCGCTATAGCCCCATAGTCGAAAAAAGCGGCCCAGCCGCTCAATTCTGTCTACGTGGGCCCGGGAGGACTTGAACCTCCGACCTCATCCTTATCAGGGATGCGCTCTAACCACCTGAGCTACGGGCCCGTTTCTGCCGTGCTGTTAAGCACAACGAGTTAATATAATACGTGAATTTTTTTGAAAGTCAACCCCGTAAGTGTTTTCGGCGTGTCGCGGTGATTGTAGAGCGTGGAATCGCAACAATGGCGCAGGATCGCGCAACAATGGCGGCATGGCGTACAACCGTTGTGACGATTACGGGAAAACAGACATCCGCAATCGCAAGAGTATGGGAAAAGCGGCGAATATCGCCGGTCTGACGGTGTATATCCAGCGCAAGCCAATCAAAAACATGTATCTGCGCATCAAACCGCCGGATGCCGATATCGTCATATCCGCACCGGAAAAGATGCCGGAATCCACAATAATGAGATTCGTCGTTGAGCGTCGCGAGTGGATAGAACGTGCGCAACGTAAGACGCGGCAGGCGAGAGACAGGCAGATTTCGCAATCGGGAGAGAACCTCAGCGGAGCTGAAAACGGCCTCGTCTGGACGGAAGAACTCCGGAGTGAGGCACGTCGGAACGTCGAATCGGCATTACCTGCGATGCTTGCCAAGTGGGGACCGATCATCGGCAGGAAACCAACGAAAATCACGTTGCGTGCCATGACGTCACGATGGGGGTCGTGCACTCCTCGAACCGGGCGTATCAGATTGAACCTGCAGCTTGGGCTGATGGATTCCGAATTCCTCGAATACGTGCTTGTCCACGAGATGACGCACTTGTGGGAAAACGGCCATGGAGAGGGGTTCCAACGGCGTATGAGCGCTTATCTGCCGCAATGGAGGCGGCTACGAAAAGAACTCAACCGATATGTGGTCATGGCTACTCGCTGACTGTAGGATTCCGTGGCGAACGGACCTTACGGTCAATCCTGCTGTGCGTCGCTGTGCTTACGCACCTCCAACGTTTCGATGCGTCGGGCGTCGACCTTCGTGACGGTCATGTCGTAGCCGTCGTCGGAAGATAGCACATCACCGACCTCGCCCATTTTTCCGGTATTGGCAAGGAAATAGCCGGCGACCGTCTCGTATGGTCCGTCTTCCAGTTCGATGCCGGTCAAATCCGCGAAATCCTCAATAGTCATGCCGCCTTCGATGGTGGCGACGCCATTCACGAAAGCGGTGCGTTCAGTGCGTTCGCCGCCCTTTTCCTCCGGAAGGTCGTATTCGTCGCGGATGTCGCCGACCAATTCCTCGGTCATGTCTTCCAGGGTGACGATGCCATCTGTACCGCCGTACTCGTCGATCACCACGGCCAGGTGAATGCCGCGCTTGCGGAGCAACTCAAGGCTTGGCAGCAGCTTCGACGTGCCGGGGATGGAGATTCCCTCACGGGTTACATCGGCAACGGTTTTCGCTTCGGGATCGCGCACGTCGAGCAGATCGCGCACGTGCACGAAGCCGAGCACGTCGTCGAAATCCTTGCCGGTCACGGGGTATCGGGAGTACGGCATTTCCCGCACGTAGGCGGCGGCATCCTCGATGCTCATGTTTCCGTCCAGAAATACCACGTCGGCGCGGGGACGCATGACTTCGGCCACGATGGTTTCGGAAGCGTCGAACACGTCGTCGAGAATGGTGCGTTCGTCTTTGCTGAGGTTGGTGTTGGAGTTGACGAGCACGCGCAGCTCCTCGTCGGAAACCTCGCTGTCGGTTTCGTTGGGGTCGAAGCCGAGCAGACGTACGATTCCGTTCGTATTCTTGCCGAGCAGCCAGATGATCGGCTTGCAGACCTTTGCGAACACGTGGATTGCCGGCACTACGGCGCGTGCGATCTGCTCGCTGCGCTGCATGGCGATTCGCTTCGGCACCAGTTCGGAAATGACGATCGAGCAATACGAGATGATGATCGTCAGAGCGATGGTTGTGAGCGGAGATGCCACGGTTTTCGGCACGCCCCAGCTTTCGATGACCGGCACGATGTACGGTGCGATCGACGATTCGCCGAACGATGCCGAAAGGAAGCCGGACAGCGTGACGCCGATCTGCACAGTGGAGAGGAATGTGTTCGGGTCGCGTGCGATCTGTGCCACTAGCTTGCCACGTGCGTCCTCCTGCTCCATCTGGTCGATCTGCGATCCGCGTAGGCTTACCAGCGCGAGTTCGGTTCCGGCGAACACGGATCCAAGTAGGAGGAAGACGAAAATCAGCAGGATATTCAAGCCAAGTGACATGTCTCCAATCTAAAACAACGTCATGTCAATGCCGTTTACGGTGGAACGGCGTTGGCTGTGAGCGAAGTCGATGTCAGAAGCTCAGTACTTCGACTTTGCCGGAGTCCAGCTGGTAGCGTGCGCCGACGATCATGAGTCGGTCCGTGGCGAGCGCCTGCTGGATCGATTCCGAACGTTCCACCAGCTGTTCGATGGTACGTGCGATATGCACACGTTCGAAATCCTCATTGGATTCGAGTTCCGTCTCATGCGCCTGCCAAATGGAAAAGCCGACGGTGCGCAGCATGATCGATTTCGCGTTCATGATGTGTTCGTCGATGTCCGCAACGTTGTTGGCGGCAGTGATCGAATCCTCGGCATCGGCGGTCAGCTCGTTCAACAAGGCTTCGTATTCCTTCGACGCCTGCTTGATCGCACCGCAATTCTGGTGGCCCAGTATCGTCAGGAGACGAACTCCGAGAACGTCCACCGCGTATTCTAGGGATGCGATTACGGCATCGTCGATGACCTGGCCGGCCGTGCGCACGGTGAACAGCTCGCCGAGACCGGAATCGAAGATGATGTCCGGGCTCACACGCGAATCGGAGCAGCAGAGCACCGCGGCTTCCGGCTCATGCGTGTCGATAAGCGCTTCGCGTGCCTCCGCGCTGCGGTTCGGATGCACGGGCTTGCCTTCCGCAAACCTGCGATTGCCGGCCAGCATACGGCTCCATACGCCGCTTGCCGTGCCTTCGATGTCGTTCTGATCCACAAACAGTTCGTCTGACATTGACGTAACCTCCGTTTTCGCTTCCTGCCCATCATAAGGGTCGGGACCGCGGTTGCGCCGCAATTCCCGACATATTCCGTGCGAATGGCGATTATCCGTCGATGATTCGCCGATTGTTCGCAATTGCCTGCGATCAGTGAATCGCCGCCGTGGGTTCGTCCAGAAAATCGATGATCTTCCTCAGATACGGTTCGATGGTGTTGTTCGGCATGGAGAATATTTCGTGCAGGGAACAGTCGTAGCGTACTTTCTCGATGGTTCCGCCGCCCTCGCGCACACGTTCGATGAAAGCGTCCTGCGGTTCGTTCAACACCCATACGTCGAGTCCCGCTTGGAACAGCAGGGTCGGCGTTTCGATGGCTCCGCACATTTCGGGTTTGAGCACGGCACGAGACAACGCCATGGCTTGGTTGGCCCACTGGAACGTCGCGGCGTTCGTCTGGCAGACGGAATCGGCCTTGCGCTGCTCGTGGAACCAGCGTATACGCGCCTCTGACGCACCACGGTATTCGTCCATGTTGAGCTCTTCGGAAAAGTCCGTGTGGCCGAACACCCGGGCTTTTCCGAATCCTATGGCGCACAACGCTCCGACGACGATGCGCGCGATCCACGTGGGCATTCCCACTACGGGCGCGATCATGGGTGCGGAAAGCACGGCCTTGTCGAACAGGCTTGGATATCGTTCCAAAACCGCGGCTCCGATGCCGCCACCCATGGAGTGGCAGTACAGGTTCATCGGAAGGCCGGCGGCGTATTCGCGTCCGACGGTTTGTGCGAAAGTCGCGAAATCGGCAACATAGCGGCGCCAATCGTCGATCCATACGAGACTTGGATTGGCCATGTCATGGGTTGAATGGCCGTGGCCACGATGCTCGAATACGCATACCGAATAGCCGCACTTGAGGAAGTACCACACCATTTCGCTGTATTTTCGTCCGAATTCCGTGAATCCATGAGATATGACCACGGCGCCACGGAATGTTCCGGAAGGGTCGTTGTCTTGCCGGGCGTTGAATTTGTGGACGTCGTAGCAGAAATAGTGCAGTTTGCCGGGCTTGCTCAGCACAGGCAGGGGCTTGCCGTCCCAATCGGTGGTCACTGGTTTCATCCAGCCTTCGGTCATGCATGCTTCCAACGCTGGAAGGACCGTGTTTTCCATTTCGGCGGCGTAGTGCGTCTCGTCGATAATCGTAACCGTCATGGAACCATCATAGGCATCGGAAATCGAAAGCGGTATGAATGGTGCGTTCGTAACATTTCTGACCATTGACAGCGGGTTCCCGCATGAAGATGCGTTGCGCTGGAAGGTGGAAAAGCCAGACTGAAAGACAGGGGTGCGCCTAGCATAGGGTGCATGAAGATTATCAGTGCAACCATGGTGGCGGTCCTGCTGTGCTTCGGCGCTCCGATGCAGGTGTCGGATGCCGCCGACGACCCGTCCGTGGTGATTTATTGCCCACAGCCGCTGCAATGGCTTTGCGGCAAATAGGCGGATGAGGGTGGATGGAATGCCCCAACCCAAGATTCACCGTGTGGCACTGGTCGATAATGATCCGCGAACGTTGGAATCGCTGAACCTTCTGATTGAGCAACGGGTGCCGACCGCATATGTGGTGTGGGCCGTGTCGTCCGGTGACGAAGCGCTGGAATACTGCCATAATACGGAACACAATCTCAGCCTGATGATTCTTGATATGTCTATGGAAGGCCTGCAGGGGCCCGCCACCTGCCGTCGTCTGCGATTAATGGGCAAGCGTATGCCGGTTCTCGGCATCACCAGCTTCTCGACCAACAGATACCACGACAGAATGGTGGAGGCCGGAGCGCAGGGATTGATTGGCAAAGAGAACACGGAACAGTTGGTCAATACCATCGCACGCATGTGCAATGGGGAGACGATGAAGGGTTTCGAATCGCCGGCGCTTTCTGTTCTGCGAATCGGCATGGAAAACGAAACCGCTCCGGTGCTTACCGTTCGTGAGGAGCAGGTCATATCGCAATGCGCGGAAGGGATGCTTGATAAGGAGATTGCCGAGCGGTTGAATATTTCGGAAGGTACTGTGCGCAAGCATATGCAGAGCATTCTGAAAAAACTCAACTGCAAGACGTCCCGTCAAGCGGTGGCTCTGTGGGTGAGATCCAATGATTTCTGATTTGATCGACAGACATATCGCCTGGCGTAATCGGTTTCGTACGGAACATCCGAACCTGTGGCATCCGATTCGCTTCACTTTCATGCTGGTGGCACTGTTGTGGATTCTGCTCGGCATTGCGATGGTTCCGCCCCATAATGCCGCAGCGATCGTCTGGAACCTGATTGAGCTGGTCGTGCTGGCTTTCTCGCCCGTATATCCGAAATCATCATCGACGGCGTTCATCGCGATGGAACTGATTGGAACCTTCGCCATCGCGGAATCATCCACTTCGCTCATGCCGGGCGTCATGTATGCGTTCGGATTGCTTGCCTACGAGACCAGCAACATCGTCGGTCTGTTGCTCGTCTGCTATATGACGGCCTACCTGATCATACAAACCTATGTGTGCGGCATGTCGGCTGGCAACAGTGTGGCCATCATAGCCATGTTCGGACTATGCGTTCTATTGGGAAGGGGGCTTCGTTGGCGTGAGAACCTTTCCCGTGAGCGTTTGGAAGCGATAAAGACCAAATCGAGGCTCGCCGAAATAGAGAACAAGGGCCAGATATCCGATGCCATTCATGATGCCGTTACGGGAGACCTTTCCGCCGCGGCCTTCATCACGCAACGTCATCTTGCCAATGAAGGCTCTTTTGCATCCTCTGCGTCGGACCAGGAGGATTGGCGTCAGGTGAACGAGTACATTCTTTCCGCCTTGACGAGTGTGCACAGCGTCATCGATGAGTTGAACGCAAAACCGCAAACTGTTGTCAAGAGCGACGCAGATGGGGACGCCCTCGTCAAACTGTTGAGCGCTTCGATGGAAAAAGGCGATGCCCGTATGCGCCGGCTCGGTTTCAACATGACGTCCGTCTGCCATACCGCGGGCGGCGTTCCGAGCGCATCTCGCGAAGTGAGCGAACTGGTCGACGGTTTGCTGCGCGAAGTATATGCGAACATCGCACGCCATGCCGAACCGGGTTGTACGGTCGACTTATCGGTAATGTTCAAGCCGAACGCCATCGAAATAACGCAGATCAATGCGGTGAAGAGCGGGGACGGCGTCGATGAGCTTCCCGGAGGGCATGGCCTCGATGCCTTCAGAAAGCAGCTTGAATCACATCACGGAACAATTGCCACGACTTCCCGAAACGGCGAATGGACGTTGTTCGCCTACTTGCCGGTCACGGTGGTGGATACCTCACCGGGTCTTATTGGAATATGACAGGGTGTAATGGTTTCTTTGCTATGACCGCACTATGACCATACAAAATCACGATATGATTACGCAAAACTACACAAAAGCGGTACCCTCTAGCTTGCGTGTACGCTTCGAATCGCTCTAACTTTTCCTACTGAGAAGGGGATGCGCGTTTCTTGATGGCTGCGCGGATGCTTGGCAATCCGTACCGGCATCGGGGAACGCGCATTTATTTACTTACCTGATTATCCATTGAATTGTCGAGCCGCCTTTCCAAACCGGCGGCTCGACGATTGTATTGTCCCGGATATGCTGATTCTCAGCGCTTCAGCGCATCCTCAAGAAAATCGCGCTGCAGTATCAGCAGATTCTCCGCGACGGCCTCATCATTGGTCATATGCGTGATTCCCGTCAACGGAAGGAACGTGTGCTCGCGGCCTGCGGCCATCAACGCCTGGCTGAGACGCAGACTATGCGCGATCGTCACGTTGTCGTCGGCGAAGCCGTGGATAAGCATCAGCGGGCGGCTCAGAAGCGGAGCGTCGTCAATGATGCTGTTGCGCTCATACGTTGCCGGATCAAGTCCCAGATAACGCTCGGTGTAGTGGGTGTCGTACAAGGTCCAATCAGTAGGCGGCGCACCCGCGCAAGCCGCGGCGAACACATCCGGAGCCCGCAGCACGGCAAGGGCGGAAAGGAAACCGCCATACGACCATCCGATCATCGCGACCCGTTCCGGATCGGCTTCGGGAACCCGGCCTTCCAATGATGAGAGCGCATCGGGCAACGCACGCACGGCATCGACCTGATCCTCCAACGTCGTGCCCTTCATATCCTCGTAAATCGCGCGATCCCACTTCGGACCGCGTCCGGTGGTACCACGACCATCAGCGATGACGACGATATACCCCTGATCGGCCCACCATTGCGCGTCCCAATAGAACGACTGGCTCTCCACAACCTGCTGGAATCCGGGGCCTCCATACGGCTTCATCAATACGGGAAGCTTTTCGGCATGCGCGTACCCGCTGCCTTCGGACGGCAGCACGATCGCCGTATACAAAGCGCGTTCCCCCAGTCGCACGAAACGTACATTCGGCACGAAACCAGGAGAAGCGGCGAAACTATTGATGGACGCGACAATCATCGATTCCACCGGTACGCCGTTTTCGTCAACGGATGCAACATTCATGCAATGCTGCATCTGAAGAAGCGCATCGTTCATGCCGCGGCCGGTCACCACACAACCGTTTCCGGCACGAGACATGGTCCACTGACCCGGCTCGTAGGTAAGCGGCTCCCACGTGCCATCAAAACGGATGGAGACCACATCGAAACTACGTGCATCGTGATCGTCGGCATTCGACTCCCACAGGAACGGCACGTTCGGCATAAGCTCGGGCGTGCGCTGCACCACGCACAGCACATCCGTATCGGTCACATTAAGCACCTCACGAACCTGCAAACCTTCAGGTGTGAAAACCCTTCCGCAGACCGTCAGACGGTTCGTATCGGCCTGCATGTCGTTGACCACTCCGACAAGCCGTCCATCGGGAGTATGGACGGGCGTGCCCGGAACCAAATCGATCCAACAACCGTTGGTATGCTCCTCCAGCACGCGCGTGGTGCCGGGGCGCTCGCCGTCCGCATACTCGGGAATCGCAATGGAGAAGGTTTCCACGTCGCTGCCATTTTCGTCGGTGAACTCCGCTTCCGGCGTGCTCATGGTCACAATCGGCTTTCCGACAAGTATGGCAAGCGTCTGATCGTGCTGCTGCAGACGATTCTGCACCTCGATGATCGGCTCGTGACCGGCCGTCCAGCTTACCGCCGCAAGATACTCGTAGTGCTGGTCCCAGACCACTTCGTTGGCGATTCCGCCGTAATAGCAGCCGTCTTCGTCGAAACCGAGTTCCAGCAGAGTCAGATGCACATCCGCATTGGCGGTCAACGCCTGCGGATAGCGGCGTGCCTGGGCGGGAGCGGTCGGGTTGGCCGGATCGGAAAGATGCCAGATCGGCTCATTGGAGGAATCGAAGGTTTCGAAGAGCACGTACTTGGAATCGGGAGACCACCAGAAACCGTCGTAACGGTCCATCTCCTCACCGGCGGCGAATTCCGCAAGACCGATCTTCCATTCGCCGCCATCGCCGCCATCCACGTCACGTTCCGGAACGGACGCCACGACCGATACGGCATCTCCATCATCTTCGGCCTCCGGATCCTGCGCAAGGTCGACGTCGACCAGATACGTGCCGGTGGTGTACATGATGTGCCTACCGTCGGGGCTGATGCGTGGGTTCAACACGGGCTTGAGATCGTCGTCCAACGTGATGCCGCGCGTCATTCCGGCAGTAATATCGGTGAGGAACAGTTGGCCGTTGATCGTGAATGTGACGCGCTCGCCGGATGCGTCAACATGGTAGCCGACGATTCCGGAGCCGCCTTCGCGCGCACGTTCTCGCCGTGCCTTCTCCTCTTCGGGAACATCCTCCGCATCGGCGTCGTCCAGAAGCTCGCGCGGATTGGCGAGCAGCACTTCCGTATTGGTCCCGTCATCGCCGATCACGCTCATCCACAATGAGTTGACGGTGTCTTCCGGGCCTTCGGAACGCAGGAACAGCACACGCGATCCGTCGGCGATCGCTTGTGCGGAACGGGGGGCGCCGCAGGAGAACCTCAACGTGCGGGCTTTCAGACGTGGAAATTGTTCAATAGCATCGTTCATGGTTCCAACCTACCCACACCTGACCCCACCCATAACCCCACTTGGCGTTCTGACGACTGGTGTTCTGATAATCGGCTGGAAAAATAGGTTTGAATCACCATCCGCGCCCCACTTTGCATGGAATTTTTGCAATTTATAGGCGATTGAATTGGCTCTCGGCAGGCTACCGCGTAGGATAGGTTGGGACAGAAAGGGACAAGTATGAGCGTTCTCGACCGATTTGAGAAGAGCGTGGAAGGCGCGGTCAACGGGGTTTTTGCAAAATTCGGGTCCAAGGACCTGCAGCCCGTCGACCTTTCCAGCGCTCTGGAACGCGAGATTGATAAAGAGGCCATGCCAGTCACTCGCGACCGCACGATAGCTCCGAACGAGTACCGTTTCAAGCTGAGCACCCCCGACTTCAACAGCATCGTTGACTGGGGTGCGGAAACGCTGGCCAACGAATTGGCCGACAATCTTACCCAGTATGCCAAGAGCCAGCATTACGCGTTCGTCGGACCCGTCGTAGTGATTTTCGAGGAAGATCTCGAACTGAGCAAAAGCGACTTCAAACTGACCAGTGAGTCGGTGCAGGGCAATACCGTTCCCGTGACCACCGATGCGCAGACCGAGGATTGCCCGATGCTGGAGATCGGCGACCACCAGTACCTGCTCACCGAAAGCAAGACTGTCATCGGACGCGGTTCCGACTGCGACATCGTGATCGACGACCCGGGCATCTCCCGCCGTCACATGGAAATCGACATCAACGAGGGTGGCAACGTCATCGCGCGCGATCTGGGATCCACCAACGGCATGTATGTCGAAGGGCACCATGTTGAGGCGGCAACGCTACTCGACGGCAACACGATTACCCTCGGACGTACCCGAATCCTGTATTGGGCATCTTCGCGGGATCAGGAGTAATCAACCCCACTGCAGGGAGTTGCCTTTATGCTTACTGAACTTACTTTTGCGATCCTCAAGTATGGCTTTCTGGCTCTGCTGTGGATTTTTGTGGCCTGTACGGTGCGTTCGCTGTACAGAGATGTGGAGACGTTCAGCCCCCGTAAATCGCGGGCCCATCGCCGTAAGGAGCGTCGCGCGCGCAAGGCCGTGGAGTCGCCTGCGCCCGTAGCCGTCTCGTCTCCGGCGAACGGCGCCTCGTATAGTTCCAATGGTTCCAAGCCGACCCTTTTGGTCGTCATCGATGGTCCTCTTGCCGGAAGTTCGGTCCCTTTGACCGGCGGAACCATCACGCTTGGCCGATCGGCGTCGAACACCATGGTGCTGGATGACGAGTTCGTCTCCTCCCACCATGCGCGCGTCTATACTGATCCGGCCACAGGCCAATGGGCCATTGAGGATTTGGGTTCCACCAACGGAACTGTTGTAAACCATCAGCGTCTGAACGCCCCCATGATCCTCAGATCCCGAGTTCCCGTGCGCATTGGCGCGACCACCTTTGAATTGAGGTGAGTTTTTTGCCGACTTCCGCCGCTTCACAGCCTTTGTTTATGTATTCCACCATCGTTTCCGATGTAGGTACCGTGCGTTCCAACAATCAGGATTCCGCCTTCGCAGGAGAACACTTGATAGCGGTCTGCGACGGTATGGGCGGACACGCGGGTGGCGATACCGCTTCGACCATCGCCATCCGTTCGCTCGCACATGTCGAACAAGACGACATCCAGGGTGACGTTCAGGCGGTTTCCGCCATGATGGAAGCTTCCGTGATGGCGGCTCACGATGCGATTGTGGGCAAGGCCAAGAGGGAACGTCGTCTCGCAGGCATGGGAACGACGGTGACTTCCGTGGCCTTGGTGGCCGGATATTGGGTTTTGGCGCACATCGGCGATTCCCGCGCCTACCTGCTTCATGACGGCCATCTGATCCGTATGACTTCGGACCACAGTTATGTGCAGCATCTGATCGATACCGGACGCATCAGTGAGACCGAGGCCCGCAATCATCCGCAGCGCAATGTGGTCATGCGTGTGCTTGGTGATTTCGATATCGATTCACGCCCGGACATCGCCGTGCGCAAGGCCCATCCGGCCGATCGCTGGCTGCTGTGCTCCGATGGCCTGTGCGGCGTGCTGGAGGATTCCACCCTCGAAGAGATACTGTCGACTTACTCCGATCAGGAGGAGTGCGCGCAGACGTTGGTCTCGATGGCGCTTCGTGCCGGCAGTACCGATAACGTGACGGCCGTGATCGCCGACGCGACGCTTGCGCTTGACGCCGACGCGTTCGATCTGCCGCACCAGACCCCATTGGTGGGTGGTGCCGCCGCCGCAAGTCTGGAAACGATAGCCGATCTCATCAACGAGCCTGTCGCTTCGGCACCCGCGTTGCGCGGTGGCAAGGATTCCCCGGCTGCCCGTGCCGCGGCCTTGCGCAGCGGAAAGGATCAAGACGAGTCGGAATCGGAGCCGGAACAGCGCGTGGCGCAACCTTCCAGCGTACGTGAGGAAAACGGCGATCTCATCAATCCCGATACCGGTGAAATACCGGTCATCCAGAAAAATGACGGACGCATTTCCACCGATCCGAACGATCCGGAAGTGGCCATCGCCATCCGCAACGAGCATATCGAACAGTGCGAGACGAGACATACACGTAAGTTGCGCAATCGCGCGATCGGCATAATCATCACCGTGGCGGTGCTGCTTGTCATGATCGTGGGCGCGGGATTGACGTATCGCTGGACGCAAACCAAATACTATATTGGTGATGACGAAGGCAAGGTGTCGATTTTCCAAGGCGTTCCGACCAGCCTGTTCGGCTTCCAGCTTTCGCACGCTGTCTCCAGCACGAACATGAAGACGGCCGATCTGCCGGAAAGCTGGCGGGAGCAGCTTATTCAGGGAATTCCCTTCGACTCGTATGACGAAGCGGAAAGCCATACCGATGTGATCAAGAAGCAGCTTGACAAACAGACGGAGGAAAGCGGCTCCGGCGAATCAGACAAGACATCGAACGGGACGGACTCCAAATCGCAGGATGTGGATAGCAAGACGTCGAAATCCGACGCGACGGGCGGTGACGCATCATGATGGCGACCCGCTTCAGGCAGTTGTCCCTGGTATTGCTTGGGTTAGTGATTTGCGCCGTGGCGTTCTTCCAGATGTTTGAGCGCACGACCGGCGGTTTTCCGCAGAATTACCTGTGGATGCTGGTTTTCATCGGTGTGCTGTTCATTGGCACATGGGCCCTGCTGCTGCGTTTTCAGCCTTATGCGAACCAGACGGTTCTGTGCTGCGTGATGGTGCTGACGGGCATCGGTGTGATGATGATCGCCCGACTCGACCAAGCGACGGACACTTCCGTGGCGTTCAGACAGCTGATATGGCTGTCCATTGCGTTGATTTTGTCGAATATGCTGACGATTTTCATGAAGGATTATCGTCTGCTGCGGCGATTTTCATACGTCAGCATGGTGATTGGCTTGGTATTGCTGCTTTCGCCGATGCTGCCCGTGTTGGGTTCCGAACAGTACGGAGCGCGTATTTGGGTGAAGGTTCCGGGACTGGGCCAGTTCCAGCCCAGCGAATTCGCCAAGCTGTTCCTGGCGTTCTTCTTCGCGTCCTACCTGTTCGACCATCGTGACCAGCTTGCGGTCGGAGGTAAGAAGTTTCTGGGATTGCAGCTGCCGCGTATTCAAGACATGGGCCCGATCATTGTGGTGTGGATCGTGTCCATGGGCGTTCTGGTCATGCAGCATGATCTTGGTACGTCGTTGATGTTCTTCGCCATGTTCGTGTCCATGCTGTACGTGGCGACCGGACGTACGAGTTGGATAGTCATCGGCTTTTTCGCGTTCGCCGTCGGTGCGTTTGCGGCGGCCAACCTGTTCAGCCACGTGGGAGCGCGAGTCGATGCCTGGCTGCAGCCGTTCGCTTCGGAGCAGTACAACAAGGAGTATGGTGGTTCGTATCAGCTTGTCACCGGTATTTTCGGACTGGCTGCCGGCGGTTTGATGGGTACGGGCCTTGGTCAGGGATATCCGTCGCTTACTCCGATCGCCAATTCCGACTATATCTATGCGGCTTTGGGGGAGGAGCTGGGTCTTACAGGCCTGCTGGCCATCCTCATGATGTATTTGCTGATCATCGCCTCCGGAATGGTTACCGCGATGAAGATCAAGGATGGGTTCGGCAAGCTTCTCGCTTCCGGCTTGGTGTTCACCATGGCCTTCCAGGTGTTCACCGTGGTCGGAGGTGTCACGCTCGTCATTCCGCTTACGGGTCTGACCCTTCCTTATGTGGCTGCCGGCGGATCGTCGCTGATCGCGAACTATCTGTTGGCTGCGATTCTGCTGGTGATTTCCCATTGCGCGAACAAACCGGAATCAGAAATCGACAGCGATACGTTCCAAATCGAAGCCATGAAGGCGCTGAAGGCTCGCGAACGCAAAAACGAGTTGATCGCGCGTACCGTTTCCACAGAGAGCGCCTCGCAGGAGACGCAGGCGATGCAGCCGCCGGTCGTGCAGCCGCAGACCGCGCAGCAGCCAGTCGTACAGCCTCAGGCCGTGTCTCAGTCGGCGCAGGCTCAGTCGCTGGAAACGCAGGCGATTCCCGCGCCTGAGAATCTGTCAAGTCTCGCGAATCTTGCGCAATCGCAATTCGTTCCCGAGCCGCCAGCGGTTCCCTCTCTTAAGACTCAGGAGATGCCGTCGGTGCCGCCGGCCATGCAAACAAGGCAATCCACCACGCGAACGGGAGGTGATCAGGAAGTATGAACAAGTCGCTTCGCCAACTGTTCACCATCGTTGTGATCCTCTTTGTGGTGCTGGGCATGTCCACGACCATAATCACCGCCATCCGTGCGAACCAGCTGAACAGTGATCCGCGTAACACGCGTGCCCTATACAACGAATACGGCGCTCCCCGCGGCTCGATTCTCGCATCGGACGGTTCGGTGATAGCGAAGTCCGACCCGTCCAACGACGCGTTCTCCTACCAGCGTTCCTACTCCGACGGTGCCTTGTACGCGCCGATCACGGGCTTCTTCTCGATCAGCCAACGCGGCTGGAGCGGCATTGAAGCGTCCCGTAGTTCGCTGCTGTCGGGCGAATCCGACCAGTTGCTCTGGCAGCGTTTCAAATCGTTGTTCACAGGCAAGGAGAACAAGGGCGCGACCATCGAAACCTCCATTGATCCGAAGGTGCAGCAGGCGGCCTACAACGGTTTGGGATCTATGGATGGCGCCGCCGTGGCCATAGAAGTCAAGACGGGCCGCATTCTGGCCATGGCGAGCACGCCCAGCTATGATCCGAATCTGCTTGCCAGCCATAACTCGGCCGAAGCGAACGAGAATTATTCCACGCTGTCTCAGGATGAGTCGAATCCGATGCTGAACCGCGCCACTTCGCAGCTGTATCCGCCCGGATCCACGTTCAAGACGGTGGTGGCCGCGGCCGCGCTGGAATCGGGCGAATACCAGACCGACACGCAGATTCCCGCCGGTTCGAGTTACACGCTTCCGGGAACGAACACGCAGCTGACGAATGCGGTCTACCAAGGCGACGGTACGGACGGCAAGATCACGTTGGAAGACGCCATGGCGTATTCGTCGAACACCGCGTTCGCCCAGCTTGGCGTTGCCTTGGGCGAGGACAAGATATCCGACATGGCCGAAAAGCTTGGATTCGGCAGCTCGATTTCGGTTGACGGTTCCGATTCCACCGGAACGGCTTGGGTTTCCGTCGCTTCGAGGTTCCCGTCGGATATCACCGAAGACAAGCTTGCCTTGGCGTCGATCGGACAGGGAGATACGGTGGTGACTCCGTTGCAGAACGCGCTTGTGGCGGCTGCCATAGCCAACGGAGGCGAGCTTATGCAGCCGACGTTGGTCGATTGCGTGCGCTCTTCCGATCTTTCGGTTATCTCGCAGACCGAAGCCAAGGTGATGTCTCAGGCGTTCAGCTCCGATACAGCTTCCAAACTTACTCAAATGATGGAATCCGTGGTGACCAAGGAAAATCCGAACCTAGCCATCGACGGTGTTAGGGTGGCTGCCAAGACCGGCACCGCGCAGATTGGAGAAGGAAACACGTCCATAGACGGCTGGGTCATAGGATTCGCCCCGGCCGACGACCCGAAAGTGGCTGTAGCCGTAGTGGTGCATAATGTTGACCTCTACGGTTCGTTCACCGCGGGCCCGATTATGAAAGCAATGCTGCAGGAGGCGCTGGCAGAATGAAACTGATTGAAGGACAGCTCATCCACCGACGTTACAGGCTGGATTCCCGTCTGGCCCAAGGCGGCATGGGCGAGGTTTGGAAGGGCTACGATATTCAGCTCGGGCGTCCGGTGGCCATCAAGGCGTTGCGTGGAGACCTAGGGTCCTCCCAAGAGGCCAAACTGCTCCGTCTGCGTGCGGAAGCCCATAATTCCGCCAATCTTGCGCATCCGAACATCGCGGCGTTGTTCGAATACTATGAGCATGACGGCATTGGTTTCCTCATTATGGAATACGTGCCGAGCGACTCGCTGGCGGATCTGTTCCACAAGCAGGGCGGTCCGGTCGAACCGACCAAGCTTCTGCCGATTCTCATCCAGACTGCACGCGGCTTGTATGTGGCGCATTCGCATGGCGTGATCCATCGTGACGTGAAGCCCGCCAACATCATGGTTTCCGATTCCGGGGAAGTGAAGATCACCGATTTCGGCGTATCCTATTCCACCAATCAGGAGCAGATCACCCAGGATGGCATGGTGGTCGGCACCGCGCAGTACATCTCTCCGGAGCAGGCGCAGGGTCAGCAGGCCACGCCGCAATCCGACATCTATTCGCTTGGCGTGGTCGCCTACGAGGGCCTGTGCGGGCATCGTCCGTTCACGGGCACCACGCCGGTGGACATCGCCGCGGCACATGTGAACAATCCGGTTCCGCCGCTGCCCGACTCCGTTGATGTGCAGCTGCGTGAATTCGTCATGTCGATGCTGGCCAAGGATCCGCTCGACCGTCCCGAGGACGCGTTGACGGTATCCCGCACATTGTCGCGCATCGAACGCCGTCTGCTTGACCAGCAGACACAACTGGCTGATACGGTGGTCGTTTCCGTAGGAGGAAGGATGCCCCGCCGTGTGTCCAGCAAACCCCATATCTCCGTGAGCACTGATTGGAAGGAATAGGGATGAGTATCAACATGCCCACCTCTTTGGCTGGTGGCCGTTATCAGCTTGGGCAGCTGGTTGGTCGTGGCGGCATGGCTGAAGTCTACGTGGCCCATGACACACGTCTTGGGCGTACCGTGGCGGTCAAGATCATGCGCTCCGATTTCGCCAACGACAACATCTTCCTTGAGCGTTTCCGCCGTGAGGCGCATTCCGTGGCGCAGATGAACAACCCGAACATCGTGAACATCTACGATTCGGGAGAGGAGGTCGTATCTGGGGATAACGGCCAAATCGAACATCTGCCGTATCTGGTCATGGAGTATGTCAAGGGGCAGACCCTGCGTGACATCCTCAAGGTGAACGGCGCTTTGAGCCAGCGTGACGCCGAACAGGTGATGGTCGGAGTGTTGAATGCGCTCGAGTATTCGCATCGTATGGGTGTGATCCACCGCGATATCAAGCCGGGCAACATCATGATTTCCGTGCAGGGCATGGTCAAGGTCATGGACTTTGGCATCGCTCGTGCGCTCGACGATTCCGCAGCCACGATGACGCAGTCCCAGGGTGTGGTCGGCACCGCGCAATACCTGTCTCCGGAGCAGGCGCGCGGCGAAAGCGTCGATATGCGTTCCGACCTGTATTCCGCCGGTTGCGTGCTGTATGAGATGCTGACCGGAAAGCCGCCTTTTACCGGCGATTCCGCCGTGTCCATTGCATTCCAGCATGTTTCGGAAGTCGCCACGCCTCCAAGCACGGTCGTTCCGGGCCTGCCGAAGATGTGGGACTCCATCTGCGCGAAGGCGATGGCCAAGGATCGGCAGAACCGCTATGCCACTGCGGCCGAATTCAAGAACGATCTGCTGGCGTATATGAACGGTGGGGTTCCGATGGCCGCGTCGTTCAATCCGCTGACCGACTTGACCAATATGAAGGCCGGCAAGCAGCCTGAGAGCAACACCGCCACGGTTGCCATGAAACCGAGCAACGAGCCCATCGCGACCCAGGTGTTCAATCCGGTCACCGGCCAATTCGTGGCCGTGCCCAATCCGAATAACGACGTGGCCACGAAGTCTCGTACCGAACAGCGTGCCGAAACCTCAAAAAAGCGTAAGAGGAAGATCGTCGTCGGATCGGTCATCGGCGTTCTGGTGGCGGTTCTGGCCGTGTTGGCGGTTCTGTACTTCATGAACGGCAATAAAACATCGACCGACGAAACCGTTGAGGTTCCTGATTTCACATCCACGTCGAACATTTCCCAGGATCGTGTCAAAGAGCAGTTGGAGTCTCTTGGTCTGAAGCTTGACGCCCGTGATGATTCCAGTTCCGATCAGGCGGAGGGCACAATCACCAAGCAGAATCCGAAGGGCGGATCGAAGGTGGAGAAAGGCTCCACGGTGTCCGTATGGTTCTCCACGGGCCCGCAGACCGCCACTGTTCCGGACGTGTCGAACAGAAGCCAGGAAGAGGCTAAGTCGATGCTTGAATCCGCCGGATTCACGGTGGGAAGCGTCAAGACGGTTGATAACGCCACGATTGATAAAGACAAGGTGGTGAGCACCGACCCGGCTGCCAATTCGAAGCAGACGAAGGGCACGATCATCACGCTGTACATCTCGTCCGGAATGACCAAGATTCCGGATAGCGTCGTCGGCCAGTCCAGGGATACGGTGATTGAGCTGCTCAAGCAGGCGGGGCTTACCCAGATCACCATTGAGAACGAGTATTCCGATTCGCTGGAAGCCGGTTTGGTGACTCGTGTCAGTCCGGATTCCGGAACCACCGTCGCAGCCGGCACCGCAGTGACCATTTGGGTATCTGTCGGCAGGCAGCAGGTGAGCGTGCCGAATGTGGTCGGCATGACGTTGAGCGCGGCTCAGACTCTGTTGCAGAACAGCGGATTCCAGGTGAGCGTCACTGGATCGACCGACGATAACGCCAAGGTGGAAAGCATGACTCCGGAAGGCGGCACCCAGACCGATTCCGGCGCCACCATCACGCTGACCACGAAGGCCAGCAGTTCGAGTGACAGCACCGACTCGAATTCGAATCAGAATTCGAACTCGAATCAGAATTCAAACTCAAACTCGAATCAGACCAACGGTAACTAGTGCCGACGGTGCCGCAGATGGGTAGCACCGCGGGATACCGGCATATAGCAACGGGTGGAGGGAACGGTTTCGTGCCGTTCCCTCCACCCGTTGCTATATGTGTGCTGTGATTTCAGACGTCGATAGTGTCCCGGGATATTGGCCGGCATAGCCTGCAACGCTCACAAACCGCCTTCAGACGGCATTAGCGTGCCACTTTGGGTTGCAGTCCCAAAGACTTCTCGACGGCCGATTCCTGGCCGCAGATCTTCAGCCAGTTGGCCAACATCCTGTATCCGTCCTGCGTCATCACCGACTCGGGGTGGAACTGCACCGCGAACATCGGCTTATCGCGATGCCGGATTCCCTGCACGATGTGGTCTCCCTGGGTCCAGGCGGTGACCACCAGCTCATCCGGCACGGAATCCGGCTCGACGGCCAGGGAATGGTACCGGGTGGCGGTCATAGGATTGGGAATGCCTTCGAAAACCGGGTCGTCAAGGTGTTCTACGAGGCTGGTCTTGCCATGCATGATGGTCGGCGCATGGCTTACGGTGGCGCCGAACACCTCGGCCAGGGCTTGCATGCCCAGGCAGACTCCGAACATCGGCTTGGACTGCTTCGCGCACAGTCGGATCATGCCTTCGCTGGCGCCCGACTCGGCGGGAGCTCCCGGGCCGGGGGAGATCAGCACGCCATCGTATTCGTCGATCACACCAGGTTCGTCGGGATCGATCGCGTCATTGCGCACCACGGTGACGGTGGCGCCCAACGTCTTCAGATAGCCGACGATCGTGTATACGAATGAATCGTAATTGTCCACTACAAGAATGCGTGCGGAATCAGTCATGATGCTCCTATCAGCGTTTGAACGGCGATGTGTCGGGCGGCGGTTCGCCGCGTGAATCGCAGTTGAACGGCAATCCATCTGAAAAGCAGTCTACGTGCGTTATGGGCGGCAGGCGGTTCACGTCTCACGTGACGCATGCCGCAATCGTCGAATGGCACAGGCTAGACGGACGTGTAATTCGACATCTGTTGCAGCACCGGAATATTCGTCGCAGCCCACGGGAATATCCATTCAAAACAGGCCGCGGCGAACGCGAATGCCAACAGCAGCATCAGGATTATGCGAATCGGCAGGACGCCGGGCTGCAATCGTGCCAGACTTCCGTACAGACTGAAATCGGAGTCCCTCTTATGGCCTGCGCGTGCCCTGAACGTCGGCCACTGCCATGCCACGGCCGCCGAGATGAAAATAATCGCATAGGCTGCAAGCGCGCCGAGAATCCACGGCTGCAGCGAACCGATCTGCGAGACGGCGGAGGTTTTTCCTTGGTTGATGAACGTTACCGTGCCGTTGGAATCGGTGGTTGTCAATTCTTCCGGAACGCCGTCAGAGACTTTCGCCCAGTAGTCGAATTCCGCATAACTGATCCAACGGTGGGTTGGGGTGGAGTATTTCGGCTCGCATGTGGTCATGGTCAGCATGCGTTTTGTTGGTGTTTCGCTGGGATTTTCCGGATTGGATGCGATGACGTCGACGTCCGTCGGCAGCACGATTTTGTAGCTCGTGTAGTGGTACACGTACCAGTAATCCTGCGTTCGGATGATGATTTTGTCGCCTTCCTGCAGTTTGTCGACGTCGCCGAGCGGCTGTCCGTAGCCGTTGCGGTGGCCTGCGAACGCGAAGTTGCCGACTTGGCCGGGCATCTGCGATGTTGTGTAATGGCCGAGTCCGTGTTTGTTGAGTTCCGTCAGCATCGTGCCTTCTACAAGGTTGCGCTTCCACTGGCTGCCGAATCGGGGAATGTAGACCTGCGCGATGAGATCGCCTTCCTGCGCGCTTTCGGGTTGTGTCGGCGGATCGCCTTCCTGCGCCGCGGCTATCGTCGTGGTGTCGGATTGGCTTGGATCGGACCAGGATGCGGATTGGAGAGTCTCGTTCTGCGTGTGTTCGGACTGTACGCCCGTCCACCACATCTGCCATGCGATGTATAGCGCGCAGATGGCCGCCACCGTCAGCATGAGTTCCGCGAGGACGCCGAGTATCGTCCAGAATGCGCCTTTTGCGCGGTGCTCCGTTCTCATCGGTTACTCCTCTTCCTGTGATTGCTGTTCGGATTCTTCGCTGCCGTCCGTTTCTTCTTTTCCGCTTACCTTTGCGTATTGCAGTGGCTGTTGCAGTGCGTCGGTGGCGTCGAAATGCAGCTTCTCTTTCTCTTCGACCTTCCATCCTAGGCCAAACGCGCTGACGTACTGTCGGTAGATCGTCACTTCCGAGGATTCGTTGAGCGCCTTGAGCATATCGTCGATCGATCCGATTGCGGAGATCGTGAATGGCGGCGAATATTTCTTGCCCTGCAGTAGAAGCACGTTGCCGGAACAGCGCACCGCGGAATTGAACAGCACACGCTGGTCCATGATCATCATCGATTCGGCGCCGCCGGCCCACAGTGCGTTCACCACCGCTTCGACGTCCTGCTGGTGCACTACGTAATCGTTGATGTTCGACGCGGAACCGGACGAGTCGACTATGCTTTCCCATAATGGCGAATCGTCGAGCGTCACCACGAGTCCGGGACCTTCGACGGTTGGCAGCATGGTGCCGTTTCCGGCGTTTTCGGAATCCTGGGAGTCGCCGCTCTGCGTGCTCAACGTTTTGCTCAGGTCATCCACTCGGGAGCTGAGGGAGTTGACCTCCTCCTGCAGCGAATTCACTTTTTTTACGCGCTGTTCCACGAGTTCGGCGGTGTCGTTGGTCACCACGACGGAACGGTTGACGCGTAGATTCGTGGTTAGCAGGTACCCGGAGAACATCAAAACAATGAACACGGTCACTCCGGCCATTTTCGACCTTTTCGCGGCATGCCTGCCGGTGTGCTTCGCCATGCGGACCTTCCCTAAGTGATATGCCGACGTTCCGCTGAATGTTTGCTCTGAATTTGAGCGTTTTCACGATGCGAGTTCGCCGCTTTCGAGTCTACCCACTATTATGACTTTTAGCCTATTGAATGGAGACTGAGCTGATGGCTGACGAAGAGCAGTACGAAACCACCGCGGATGGCCAGAACGATCCGCAGGTCGTCGACGACGCCGCTGCCGCCGATGAGACCACTGAGACCACTGAAGTTGCCGAGGAAACCGAAGTTGTGAAGACTTCCTCCAAGGAAGCTGAAGAAACTGTGAAATCCGAAGAAGCCGAGGATGACGACGATCTCGGCATTCCCATGGATCGTGTGGAAGCGGTGCTGAACGCCACTGCCGACAAGTCCTCCCTGACCCCGCAGATGCAGCGTATGATGAACCGTCAGGCCGAGAACACCCGCCGTGTGGAGGAAACCATCAAGGGTACCAAGTCCAATCCGCGCTGGTTCGTGCCGCTGTTCTGCACGCTGATGATCATCGGTCTGATCTGGGCGGTCGTCTACTACCTGACCTCCGACTATCCGATTCCGAACATCGGCGCATGGAATCTGGCCATCGCATTCGCAATCATCATGGCTGGATTCATCATGACCATGTGGTGGCGCTAAGTCTTAGCGAATCTGCTGAAAGGCGCTCGGACGCTTCTGATGGCTGTGATTGAGGCCATCCAGTGAAGCGTCCGAACGTCTTTTGCGTGCTTGATGTGTTACTGGCCGATTTTTGAAGTGCGCAGCAGCATGTGGGCATCGCCTTGCATGGTGGTACCGAACAGATATACGCTTCCGCCGTCGGCCATATTGAGTTTTTTCCGCAGCTGGGTTGCCGTGAGAGGAAAGTTACGTACGGCGATGTTCGCCTGCCTAGTACCGGCCAACAGTCGTTTGACGTCCTTCTTTCCCATACCGCTGACTCCTTCGATCATGAATCCACGTCCGGGAAAATCCTCGACCGGCTTATCCGCGATGAACAAGTGGCTGCTCGGACCGATCTGCCTGACGCCGTAGCGTTCCTCGACCAGATCGAAGCATCCCGCCTTCATGATCGACGCGTTCGGCTCATACAGATACGTCATTTCGGGTAGTGGCGAACTTCCCACTCGCAGACCCTGCGTATATGCGGCGGAATCGTAGTCGATCCGCTGTCCGTCATTCACGCAGTACACGTGCGGCGCGCGCACGGCACCGTCGGAATGCGAACGGCTCAAAACCAACAGCAGTTCCTTGCATTCGTTGCCGGTCGACACTATGTGGACTTCGGCGACGGCTCCTTTGAAATCAGCCACGGCCTTACGCCAGTCGAGCATCGGGGAAAGTTTGATCATTGTGAACTCGGATTTGCCGAGCAGCGAATCGCGTAGGTCAAGCACGTTGGGGGAGCAATCCTCAATCGCGTAGGTGCGTGATCCATGTTCATCCCTGCGCGCCGGATCGACGTAGATCAGATTCACCGGTTCCATGCTGTGCAGATACCCGACCCCGTCTCCGCATACGATTCGCGCCTGCCGAATTTCAAGCGCGGCCATGTTGTGCGCGGCCAGCTCGCAGAGAAGCGGTTGCCGCTCAACATATGTGGCCTGGTTGAATTCGCGTGCAAGATATGAGAAATCGACGCCGAATCCGCCCGTCAGGTCCGCCATCGATCTTGTTACGGACTGTGCGCCGTCCTTCGGGATGGCGCACAGTCGTCGTGCGATTTCGCTTTTATATTGAGCCGTGAACTGCGACGAACACTGCTCCATGGAAATATGCGGAGGATATACGATTTCTGGGCTTTGGGCCCATCGTGGCAGCTTCTTGCAGGCTATCTGCCATCCTGCGATCTGATCAAGCGCCGTTGGAAGGTCCAGCTGTTCCGCGCGCTTGGTCTTCAGAGCCAGGTCGCGTACGTTTTCGTCGCGATGCGCCTGCACGAAAGCGCGTGTCACGCTGTTCAATGGCGATTCGTCCGGCCTGTCGACCACGTAATGCCTGTCGTTTTCCTGCTCGTCAGTCATGTCAGCCATCTTATCGGCAGGTAGACCGATCCGCCGATTCCGTATCCTGCGGTTAAGAGGCTTCGGCCGGTGCAGAGTTGGCGTGAACTTTAGATGAATTCCATTGTGGATAATGAGTGGATTATTGTGGATGGCTGTGGATAACTTCTGTATATCGTGTCTGAGTGGGGTGGCAACCACTAGATATAGGAGCCGATTTTCCCCAGTTTTCGGCGGTGTGGATAAAAGTTATCCACATTATCTACATAGGAAAAACCTGAAAAATCGCCATTTTGTGAATATCTCTGTGGATAATTCACTGAGTTATCCCCCGGTTACCCACAGCCTGAAGCCGACTTATCCACAGAGTTTTCCACAAATGTGGATAACTCTATCTGTGCGGGCAAAAACATGGTTGTCAGAACGGCAGATACTGCCACGGATTTGCCGTATTGCTGAGCAGCGCAATCGCAACAATCGTGCCCAGCAGCGCTATGCCGCACACCGTAGTGCACCATTTCAGGCTCTTGCCGCGCAATATGCGCAGTCTGGAAGTCAGCAGCCACGCGAACGATCCGCCGGCGGCGAAACCGCCAAGATGCGCCTGCCATGCGATATTCGGTATGATGACCGGCAGCAGGAAATTGATGATCATCCAGATGACCATCGAACGGATATCCGTTCCGGTCCTGCGATACGCCACAAGAACCGCCGCGAACAGGCCGAACAATGAGCCGGACGCGCCGTATTCCGCGGTGGTCCAACCTTGAGGAACAAAAGCGGACCACACCATCATGCCGGTTCCACCGGCAACTCCGGAAAGAGCATACAGGACGAGATAGGGAAGGTGCCCCATCATGCGTTCCAGCACCGGTCCTATGCACCACAGCGTCATCATATTGAACAGAATGTGCCACAGCGAGCTCGGCTGATGCAGAAACATCGACGTGAGAAAGGTCCAAGGACGCTGCAAGGCCGTTGCGGGCGTCAACATGCCGACGTTGAGCAATGCGCTGAGACCGTTCGTCCAGACCGTTTCCAGCAGCGTCTCCACCACCCACATCGCAATGCATGCGGTCATGATCGTAGTGGTGATGACGGGTTCCCCGCTGCGCCACCGATAACGTAACGACCTTGGGGAAAGCAGGTTCTTCAAAGAAGGTGAATTGGGAAACAGACTGAATCGTTGATATGACATGCTTTACACCCTACTGGAATGGGTCAATACCCGGCGCGTAAATCCACCCAATCAACACATTCAAGGACTTAATATAGTGAGCAGGGCTGGCCTGAACGAACAGACCGGACGTTTTTGGGAAAGGAGCCGTCATGGAGAACAAGTCTTCTAACGGTTGGAAGTTCTTCGCACTGCTCTTCGGAGCTTTGCTTGCAGGTGTTGTAGGCCTGTATATCTATAAGCAGCAGAATCCTGACTACGACCCGTGGGAGGAGCCATGGGAGAACAGCTCGTCTCCTGTGGACCTTGGACTGGCCAAGGCCTCCATTGAACCGGAAGAGACCGAAGCGGAGGAAGCCTGACCGCCAATCCCTCGAAAAACATATTTAAAATCCTGCGTCAGCTAGGCTTGACGCAGGATTTTTTGTTTTTGAGTCTTTAATTCTTTGCATGGGCGCACGCCATATATCGCAGGCATGCACCCATGCAATTACTCAATCAGATGAGACTCAGGCGAGCGGACCGGTCTTCCAGATGCGCTCCAGATAATCCTCGATGGAACGATCGGAGCTGAAGTAACCGGAGTTGGCCACGTTGATGAGAGCCTTGCGGTTCCACTCAAGCGGCTGCGCATACAGGGCCTCGATCTCGGACTGGATTTCGGTGTAGGCGCCGAAATCAGCCAAGGTCATGAACCAATCCTTGGTGAGCCAGTCGTGCACGAGATCCTCGAACACGGTCTTGTCGCCATTGGAGAACGTGCCGTCGGCAACCATATCGATGGCGGCCTTGAGACGCGGATTGGCGTCATAGTACTTCTTCGGCTCGTATCCTTCGGCGTACAGGGCATCCACCTCGTCGACGGTCATGCCGAAGAGGAAGAAGTTCTCCGCACCCACGCGCTCGCGAATCTCGACGTTCGCGCCGTCGAGGGTGCCGACGGTCATGGCGCCGTTGAGGGCGAACTTCATGTTGCCGGTGCCAGAGGCTTCCTTGCCGGCCTGGGAGATCTGCTCGTCGAGGTCGGTGGCCGGAATGAGGTGCTGCGCAAGACGCACGTTGTAGTTCCACGGGAAGTACACGTTGAGCTTGCCCTTGACTTCCGGATCGTTGTTGACGACGCGAGCCACGTTGTTGATGAGCTGGATGGTCTGCTTGGCCAGATAGTAGCCCGGAGCGGCCTTCGCGCCGAACACCACGGTGCGCGGCATGACGTCGTCGGCGGACAGCTTGCCGGACTTGATGTCGGCGTAGCGGGCGATCAGGGCCAGAATCTTGAGCGACTGGCGCTTGTACTCGTGCAGACGCTTGACCAGGGTGTTGATCATGGTGTTCGGGTCGATGTCGAATCCGTATTCGCGCTTGGCGTAGGCCGCGAAGTCAACCTTGTTGGCCTGCTTGACGGCGGCGAACTTCTTGACGAACTCATCATCGGCGGCCAGCGGCTCGAGACCCTTGAGCAGTTCGAGATCGCCCAGCCACTTGTCGGTGCCGAGGCCTTCGGTGATCAGGTCGGAAAGACGCGGGTTGGCCAGCTTGATGAAGCGGCGAGGGGTCACGCCGTTGGTCACGTTGGTGAACTTGTCCGGGTACACGTCAGAGAAGTTCTTCAGGGTGACGTCCTTCAGGAGCTGGGAGTGCAGCTCGGCAACGCCGTTCACGTGGGATCCGCCGTAGGTGGCGAGGTGTGCCATACGAACGGAGTCGCCCGTGTAGATGGCCATATCCTTGATGGTCTCGTCCGCAACGCCCTTGGCCTTGAGCTCGGCTTCGAACTGGTCGTTGATCTTCTCGATGATCTCGAGATGACGCGGCAGCAGTTCGCCGATGAGCTTGGCCGGCCACACTTCCAGTGCCTCCGGAAGCAGGGTGTGGCAGGTGTAGTTGAAGGTCTTGTTGGTAACGGTCCAAGCGGTGTCCCAATCGTAGCCGTACTCGTCCATAAGAACGCGCATGAGCTCCGGAATGCCGATGACCGGGTGAGTGTCGTTGAGCTGGAAGGTGATCTTGTCGGCGAAAGTCGTCAGATCCGGCTTGTCCTGACCCGGATAGAAGACGCGGATGGCGTCGTGGATGGACGCGGAGACGAAGAAGTACTGCTGTTCGAGACGCAGCGCCTTGCCCTGCGGGGTGGAATCCTCCGGATACAGGATCTTGGAGATGTTCTCGGCCTCGACCTGCGGCTTGACGGCATCGAGATATTCGGACTTGTTGAAGGTGAGCAGGTCGAACTCGTCGTAGCTCTTGGCGGTCCACAGACGAAGGGTGTTCACACGGCCGGATGCGTAGCCGGGAACCATGTAATCGACTGGCACCGCGCGAACGGACCAAGCCGGCTTCCACACCTTCTTGCCGTCTTCCTCGACCACTTCGCCGCCGAAGGAGACCTTCTGGCTGCGGTTGTAATCGATGTGGCCCCACGGCTCTTCGTTGGCCAGCCAGTAATCCGGGGTTTCGATCTGCTTGCCGGTCTCGTCGAACTCCTGCTTGAAAATGCCGTACTTGTACTGGATGCCGTAGCCGAACGCCGGCACACCCAAGGAAGCGAGGGAGTCGATGAAGCATGCGGCCAGACGGCCCAGACCGCCATTGCCCAGACCCGGCTCATATTCGGCGTCGACGACTTCCTGCACGGAGAATCCGAGGGATTCCACGGCCTTGTTGAACTGCTCGGTCAGGCCGGCGTTGAGCAGAGCGTTGCGCAGCTGCTTGCCCATGAGGAATTCGGCGGACAGATAGCCGACGGCCTTGGTGCTGCCATTGACCATGTCTGCCTGGGTCTTCATCCAGGAATCCATGAGATGGCGACGCACGGCGGTGGACGTGGCGACATACACGTCGGCCGGCTTGGCCTGTTCGACGGTTACGCCTTGGGTGTACTTCAGCTGCTCACGAATCTCGTCAGCGAACTGTTCCGCGGTTACCGCGGATTTCGGTGCGGTGTTTTCAGTCATTAAACGACTCCCTTATACGGACTACTCTCCTAGAACATTATGCCTTGCGTCAGCGTCCTTGCGGTAAGGCTGCATGAACACCAAACAACATCATGCATACGTTCTCATATTTAGCATACAATGTGCATCGAAAAAGACGAAATTTCAAGAGAAATCAAATAAGCATTCGTTTGCAAAACTACACTAGACGTAACAGATTTGCCATACGATGCCAATATAATCGCCAATAATTTCCTCTCTTAATACCCTGTTCAGTTATGACCACATTGTCTGCAGACACCCATCATAGTCGCTTATGGACTGCAAAATAACGTATATGGCTGTAATTCGAGAACAAGACATGGCTAAAGGGCACGACGCTCTGACGCAATGGAAGCGTGAGTCGAGTGCTCTGATCGCCGCCCATATGCCCGCCGAGGAGCATGCCGCAAGCGATTTCCGGCTCAACTTTTCCCCTCGGCTGCCGCGACAGCTGTGGGCGATGGCGGTCCGCTATTCGCTGCATCTCCTGGAATGCAAAGCGCCCGGCAGCGGCGTAGAAGTGCGGGTTGCCCCGTGGGGTGCTATCAAGATTCTCGACGGTCCGGCATCCGATCCGCATAATCTGACGCCTCCGGACGTGATTGAGCTCGAACCGGACGTGTGGATGCGCCTGGCCACGGGCATCACCGATTGGCAGGAGGAAAAGGACGCCGGGCGGATCAGCGCGGTCGGGGAACGTGACGATTTGAGTGGGCTGCTGCCGCTGGTGTGAGTATGGCTGTTGGTGTGAGCGCAAGTGAAGGGATTATGGGCCAAAATGTGTGTCCGGAATCAGCCTGGATGTGAGCAGCGGCAGGCGTGCATCGTGCAGCGGATTCAGAAGTGGTTGACTTGGGGCGGAATCCTTTCGTGCCCGAGCGTGGTAAGACGATGAAGAGAAACGATTTCACGCCGTCCGGCAGGCCGACCGGCCGCGCCGACGGTGCAAAGACGATGTTTGCGGATTTTTGGCCGGCTAAGAATCCGCACGGCCGTCTTTTCTTGATATGAATTGCGAAAAGCCTCTTCACGCATCACGTAAAAGATCGGGATCTGACGGCACGCGCATCACATCACCACGGCACACTAGCCTTATATCGTTGGAAAATGGCCGTTTCTGAGACATAAGAAAAAAAAGGAGTGCAACCCCTTTACGGCCACAACCGCGAGAAACGAACCTATCTTCCGGTTGTGGCTGTCCCGCGTGCGTGCCCATTGCGACCACAGAATCGCAGATCGTTGGAAAATGGCCGTTTTCGAATCGTATGAGAAATACGGGGCGCAACGAAGTGCACCCACTTAAAGCCACAACCTACAGAAAACGCCTGTATCTCCCAGTTGTGCGCGCAGGGGTAAACGAAAGACCACGGCGAACCCATGCACTCAATCGCATCCACGTACGGGAGGTAGGGACGCGTAAGCATAAGACCTTGGACGCGGGCCTCTCCACAATCGCATCCACGCACGCAGCAAGACGGAGGCCGCGGCCCAGACGCGGTATTTGGATAAAGGCCAAGAATCCGCACGCGGGAAGTCGTAGGCTCATCCGACCGTCACCGGGTACGACGACGTAGTGCGAATCCGCGTGGGGGAAGGCGGATGACGAGCAAACCTTATGACCCTAAAAGAAGAAAGGTCCGTGGCCTTAAAGACCACGGACCTTTCCGAAAACAGTTTTACGTCACTGCTTCTTAGGCTTCAAAGCACTGGGCATCGGCATCGGGATGGGCTTGTGCTGCTTGGGGGCCGTTGCGGCCTTGGTTGCCGGGAATTCGCCGCTCGTAGCCTTCGCCGCGGCCTCGGCCGCCCACTTGGCGTACTCGTCGAGATCGTCGTCGGAGTCATTCTGGGCGGAATCCGATTCGACATCGGCTGTCTCATTTTCCCCGTCGAAATCGTCCGAATCGTGAGAATACTTGGCTTCGATGTCAGCGAAAGGATCGAAAGAACCCGAGCCCGGTTCCTGCGCTCCAAGCTCCTTGGCAAGCTCATCGTAATCCGTGTCGGTGGTCAGGTACTTGAGCTTTCGGGCTATTTTCTGCTGTTTGGCTTTCTGACGTCCGCGGCCCATCTGACCCCCTGGGTATTACTGTGCTATCAATTCATCAAACAAGAGAGTACCACTTGTTGGGCCTTGTTTCGTTGTCTGCTCAGACTTTTACGATAAAATCGTTTATTTTTTGCAGGAAAAGGACAAATGATGACGGACGACACCCAGGAACAGCAGATCACCGCTGTGGGCAATGAAATGAGCGCCAGCTTCCTCGCCGCAAAGAAGCGTTCCGATGCGACGCTGGCCGAAATCGAGAAGAATCCGGGCAAGTTCACCATGCTCACCGGTGACCGTCCGACCGGACGCCTGCACATGGGCCACTATTTCGGCACGCTCCGCAGCCGTGTGGAAATGCAGAACAAGGGTGTGCACACCAACATCATCGTCGCCGACTATCAGGTGATTACCGACCGCGACACCACCGAGCACATCCAAGAGAACGTGCTCAACCTGATTATCGACTACATGGCCGCCGGAATCGACCCGGAGAAGACCATGATCTACACGCATTCCTCCGTGCCGGCCGAGAACCAGCTCATGCTGCCGTTCCTTTCCCTTGTCACCGAATCCGAACTGCATCGCAACCCGACCGTGAAGGCCGAGATGGAGGCGTCCGGCCATGCGCTGACTGGCCTGCTGCTCACCTATCCGGTGCATCAGGCATGCGACATCCTGTTCTGCAAGGGCAACATCGTGCCGGTGGGCAAGGATCAGCTGCCGCACATCGAGCTGACCCGAACCATCGCACGCCGATTCAACGAGCGTTATGCCAAGAAGAATCCGGTGTTCCCGGAGCCGGACGCGATTCTGTCCGAAGCGCCCGAGATTCCGGGTCTCGACGGCCAGAAGATGAGCAAGTCCCGTGGAAACTCCATCATGCTGAGCGCCACCGCGGAAGAGACCGCCAAGCTCATCAAGAAGAGCCGTACCGATTCCGAACGCACCATCACGTTCGACCCGATTAACCGTCCGGAAGTCTCCGCATTGCTGACCACCGCTGGTCTGGTGACCGGACGTGATCCGAAGGAAATCGCTGAGGAGATCGGTGATTCCGGTGCGGGCGCTCTGAAGATGTACGTGGTGGAATCCGTGAACAACTATCTGGCTCCGATGCGCGAACGTCGTGCTGAACTGTCCAAGGACATGGACTACGTGCGTGACGTGCTGGCCGAGGGCAACAGGAAAGCCAACGAAATCGCCAACGAGACGCTGGAGCAGGTGCGCGAAGCCATGGGCATGCGCTACTGAACTTACTAACCTACTGAATCGCCGAACTTACTGAGCCGCCGATAATCGGCAGCAAGACAATCGTCGGCAATCAAAAGACGTCGGATCGCGAATGGGCGGTCCGGCGTCTTTCGTATCTCCAAAATTATTCGGAGATACTCAGAATAGAGTTACTCAGAGTTGCGCGAGACGCTCTTCAGCGGCAACTTCAGCGGCTGCGAGATCGTTATCCACGCACTGGTCGTCCGGGTCGTCGAGATAGTGGTCGAACTCGTTCAAAACCTTGGAATCGGGCGCCGGAGTGAGCAGGGATACCACCACAATGAACGCCAGGGAGATAATGAAAGCCGGCAGCAGCTCGTAGATGGCGAAGACGCCGCCGAGCGGCTTGACGAAGTTGTGCCAGATCAGCACGGTGGCGGTGCCGGAGAGCATTCCCGCGATCGCTCCGTACTTGTTGGTTCGTCTCCAATACAGGGATGTGAGCATCAGAGGTCCAAAGGAGGCTCCCAGACCGGCCCATGCGTAGGAGACCACCTGGAAGATGGACGAATTCTGGTCGAATGCCACCACAATGCCGAACACGAACATGACGAGCAGCGTGATTCTTGCCACCATCATGACCTGTCGTTCCGTGGCCTTGCGGTAGATCAGTCCGCGGAAGATGTTCTCGCCGACTGCGGAAGCGCCGATGATCAGATATGAGGACGAGGAGCTCATGGATGCCGCGAAAATGCCGGACACCACAACACCGCACATGAAGCTCGGCAACAGCGCCTGGGAGACGACAATGAAGATGTTCTCGGCTGCGGACTGTGTGACGAACTGGGTCGGCATCATGGCTCGTCCGACCAGACCGATGCACACGCCGCACGCAAGGGAGATCACGCACCAGGTGGTGGCGATGATTCGCGACTTCTTGATCTCCTCGGAGCTGCGGATGGATAGGAAGCGCACGAGAACCTGAGGCATGCCGAAGTAGCCCAATCCCCACGCAAGCATGGAAATCATGGTGATCACGCCGTACTCGCTCGGGGCGCCGAACATGGCTTGGCCAGCCTCGATGATCTGCTCGCCTGCGTCATTGACCAGAGGGGTCGCCATCTGCGTGCCGTCAAGGAAGCCCGGAATGCTCTTCAGGAATGTGACGGTGTTGTTTATGCCGCCGACGGACGCCACGGAACCAATGAACACCACGGCCAGCGCGAAGAACATGAGCAGACCTTGGATGAAGTCGGTCACCACCACGGACAGATAGCCACCGATGACGGTGTAGGCGAACACGACGGCCGCTCCGATCACCATGGTCAGATGGTAGTCCCATCCGAACAATGTGGAGAATAGTTTGCCCACGGTGACGAAGCAGCTGCCCACGTACACGCAGAAGAACACGAGGATGATCAGTGCGGCAATGGTGGAAACGATGTTCTTATCGTCGTGGAATCGCTTGGAGAAGAAGTCCGGAATGGTGATGGAATCGCCTGCGACCACCGAATAGCGGCGCAATCTGCGGGCGACGAGTTTCCAATTGAGGTACGTTCCGAGGGCGAGTCCCAGCGCGGTCCATAGCGGATCGGCGGCTCCCGTGAAATACGCCACGCCCGGCAGGCCCATGAGCAGCCAGCCGCTCATGTCGGAAGCCTCCGCGCTCAGCGCAGTGAGCCAAGGGCCCACGCCTCGACCGCCCGCAAAATACTGACGGGTAGAGGAATTGGACCTTTTCGAATATACAAAACCAATGGTGAGCATGGCCACGAAATAGAGGACCATCGCCAGCAGCACCCAGAAATCCTTGGTGACCACAATCTCTTCCTTCTTAAAAATCAGTGATTCGTCACAATGTAGCGACTGGATGTCACAAGCGAACGAAATATCTCACTTCTATATCGGGCGATCATATCGGGCGATTGCCGCGAATCGGGCGGCCGTATCGGGCAACCGCGGCAATATCAGGTGTCGTATCTCCACGACTTGTCGGTGAGCACACGCGCCATCGCCAAGCCGATCGGCAGACAGATGATCACCATGAACGCGCGGAAAGCCCAGTCGAGCGCGTTCAGCGTATCGAATTCGCCAAGGTGGAACATGGCCTGATACATATACATGCCCGGCACCATGATCACGATGGAGGGCACGGTAAGGCAGATTCGCGGATATCCCAGATGCGGTGCGAGGAGTCCGCGGCGTACCGAAGTGCGCCACGCGGATGCCATCAGGCCCGCCAGCAGAGCGCCAATGAAGGCGCCGGCTTCGGCGGGAACGCCCATGTCGACGATTTCCAGTCGCAGGGTGTCGGTGATCATGCCGATGGTCGCGGCAACCAGGCACATGCGCTGCGGTGAGTTGAACATCACGGAGAATCCCCACACGCCGATGAAGGCGAACAGCATGCGCAACAGGAGATTGACGGCCCACGGCAGGTTGAGCGGCTCGAAGCCCTGCGGATTCAGGTGCACAATCGACGCCACCATCCATCCCGCCAGTGTGGCCATCAGGATGATGCACATCACGTAGGTGATGCGTTGCACGCCTGATGGGAAATCGATTTTCGCCATGTCAAGACCGCCCGTGATGAGCGGGAATCCGGGAATGACGAACAGCATGGCGCCGATGTACGCGGTGTCGTGTTGCAGTGCGACCGGGTTGAACAGGCCTATCACGCGCAGGGTTTCCGTGCAGGCGAGGGCAGCCACGGCCACGCATACGAAAGTTACGAAGAACTGGTTGAGATGGTGTGCGAACAGTTTGCGGCGCAGCCAGTGGCCGAGTCCCGCGCCGACAAACGCGCCTATCATGTCGAAGGGACCGCCGCCGAGCAAGAATACGAAGGACGCGCAGGCGCAGGCCGAGGCGAATCCGGCGAACTCCGGGGAATACAGCGGCTTGCGTCGTTCGATCATGTCGAGTCGTTCGTGGGCCTGACGAACGGTGATGCCTTGCGATTCGTCCGCCTGCTTGCCTACATGGTCGAAATGCTTGGCGTACATTCCCCTCGGCGGCTTGTGCTGGTGATGCTTGCGCGATTTGCCTGCGATTTCACCGTCGTCGGATTGCGTGCCGCGGCTTGCATGGTGGTCTGCATAGTGGTCTTCATGGCGGTCCGAGTGATGGTCGGCATGGTGGTCGGCGGCTTCGATGTCGCGCAAGTGCAACGGCTGTGCCGTAAGGGAGCCGGCTTTGGCCTGTTCCGTCACCATTTCCAGAGCGTCGAGCACTGGGTCGTCGGAACCTTCCTGATTTTGCTCGGCTTTCTGCCGTTCCTTGATCTGCTTGGAAAGGTCCGCGGAGACCTGCGACGCGTCCTTCTCGTCGAGATGCTGCATGAGGCCTTCGGAGACGCCGGATTGGCTGTGGTACATCGATCCTTTGCCGAGATTGACGTTGAACCAGTCGGCGAAGTGCTCGAGCAGCCAGATGCGTTCGGTGTTGACGCCGGTGGTCGGCAGATCCACGACTTCGGTGATACGCTCCTTGCCGTCGGTGCAGGAGGCTTCGATGTCGGTGAGATTCACGTCCGCGCGAACGTGGACGCCAAGCGGATATGCGATGCGGTGCATCATCTCGCGTACGCGGAAGCTGCCGGTGCCGGCACCCAGATCCAGCATGCCGACGCGCACGATCACGCTTGCCTTGGCAGCTATGCCGGCTTCGGTCACCGGTTTGTCCCAATCCCGTTCGATGTCTTCCATATCGAGCGGAATCGAATGCGTATGGAAATTGCTGACGGCTTTCGCGTTGTTGTCGGCGTTCACGCCATGCTCATGTTCTTCGCTCACGATACTCAGGTCTAACGTGTGGGCTGGTCGGATGATTTTCGCAAGACCCCCTAATTTCATCTTTCGGACGATGCTGACCAAAATGCGGACTGGTCAAACGTTTCCGTAACGCAACTGTCGATTTGCCTGGCATACAATGTTCTCGCATTTCTTTACTTGCCAGACCCAGGGCTGTGGGCTCGCAACAGACGGCCAAAACAATCGCGGAGGAGCCGCGAAGGACCGACAGACCGAGCAACCCGATGGTTTGGAGAAGGAGTTCACATGACAACTGATGATCAGCAAATCAAACCGGCGGACGCCGCCATCGTGTCGTCCGGTACCGGAACCAAAGGTCCGGAAGAGCGTGATCTTCCGCCGTCCCTCAAGGAATCGATGGATCTGTGCCTGCAGATTCTTCGCGAAGTTCTCGGCGAATTCGACGAAAAGCTTCTGGAAACCTTCGATGAGGTTCGAGTTTCCGCGCTGAACGCCAGCGCTGAACGTTATTCCGAGATTCTCACGGACACCAATCCGGAGCAGGATGACCTGCAGAATGTGGTCTCCACCATCGACAATATGAACGTGCATGACGCCCAGCTGCTGGCCCGCGCGTTCACCACGTATTTCCATCTGGCGAACCTGTGCGAGGAGAACTATCGAGTCTCCGTACTGCGCAAGCGTGAAGCCGCGGTGGACGAGAATCAGGCCGTCGATCCCTCGAACGAAATGACCTGCGCCTATCACAAGCTCATCAACGAGCTCGGTCCGGCAAAGGCCAAGGATCTGCTTGACAAGCTCGAGTTCCATCCGGTATTCACCGCGCACCCCACCGAAGCCCGTCGTAAGGCAGTGGAAGGCAAGATCCGCCGTATCTCCAGCCTGCTCGAAGTGCACAATCTGCTTGGTGGCTCGGACAAGAAGGAAAACTCCCGTCGTCTGTTCAACGAGATCGACGCGCTGTTCCGCACCTCTCCGATCGCGCTGAAGAAGCCGACTCCCGTTGAGGAAGCGGACACCATCCTCGACATCTTCGACAACACGCTGTTCTACACCATTCCCCAGGTCTATCGTCGTTTCGACGATTGGATCCTCGGAGACAAGGCCGGCCTCGTACCGCCGGTGTGCCCGGCGTTCTTCCATCCGGGAAGCTGGATCGGCTCCGACCGAGATGGCAATCCGAACGTCACGGCCAAGGTGAGCCGTCAGGTGGCCCGCAAGTTCAGCGACCACGTGCTGGGCGCCCTGGAGATTGAAACCCGTTCCGTCGGCAAGAACCTGACGATGGAATCGGGCACCACTCCCGCAAGCGAAGAGCTGAAGAACCTGTGGAACCATCAGAAGGAAATGAGCGAGAGGCTCACCGACAAGGCCGCGCTGATCTCCACCAAGGAAATCCACCGTGCGGTCATGCTGGTCATGGCCGATCGTCTGCATTACACGATCGAACGTGACGCCGACCTGATGTACCACTCCTGCGAGGAATTCCTGGAAGACCTCAGGGTGGTTCAGCGTTCGCTGGCCGCAGCCAACGCGAAGCGTTCCGCATACGGCCCGGTTCAGGATCTGATCTGGCAGGCGGAGACCTTCGGCTTCTACATGGTGGAGATGGAGTTCCGTCAGCATTCCGTGGTGCATTCCCGCGCTCTGGAAGACATCCGCGAGCATGGTCTGCACGGCGAACGCGGTCCGCTGCAGCCGATGACCCATGAGGTGCTCGACACATTCCGCGCTCTCGGCTCCATCCAGAAGCGCAACGGCATCAAGGCCGCACGCCGCTATATCATCTCCTTCACCAAGAGCGCCCAGAACATCAGGGACGTGTATGAGCTGAACCGTCTTGCGTTCGCCCATCCGGAAGATGTGCCGACCATCGACGTGATTCCGCTGTTCGAACAGCTTGAGGATCTGCAGAACTCCGTCGACGTGCTCGAAGACATGATCAAGATTCCGGAAGTGCAGGCCCGTCTGAAGGCCACCGGCGGCAAGCTTGAGGTCATGCTCGGCTACTCCGATTCCTCGAAGGATGCCGGCCCGACCTCCGCAACGCTGGCGCTGCACGCGGCGCAGGAGCGCATTGCCAAGTGGGCGGAATCGCACAATATCGATCTGACCCTGTTCCATGGCCGCGGCGGTGCCGTCGGTCGTGGCGGCGGACCGGCCAACCGTGCCGTGCTCGCGCAGCCGGTCGGTTCCGTGAAGTGCCGTTTCAAGCTCACCGAGCAGGGCGAAGTCATCTTCGCGCGTTACGGCAACCCGTCGTTGGCCATTCGCCACGTGGAATCCGTCGCCGCGGCAACGCTTCTGCAGTCCGCTCCGAGCGTGGAGAAGCGCAACACCGACATGACCGAGAAGTACGCCGAAATGGCGAGCCAGCTCGACGAAGTCGCGCACAACCGCTTCCTGGATCTGCTGAACACCCCGGACTTCGCACCGTGGTTCTCCACCGTCACTCCGCTGACCGAAATCGGCCTCCTGCCGATCGGCTCGCGCCCGGCGAAGCGTGGTCTTGGCGCCAAGTCCCTCGATGATCTGCGTACCATTCCGTGGATCTTCTCCTGGGCTCAGGCTCGCATCAACCTGGCTGCATGGTACGGCCTCGGTTCCGCATGCCAGGCGTTCGGCGATTTGGACACCCTGCGCAAGGCGTACGAGGAATGGCCGCTGTTCTCCACGTTCATTGACAACATCGAGATGTCTCTGGCGAAGACCGACGAGCGCATCGCCAAGATGTATCTTGCTCTCGGCGACCGCGAGGACCTCAACAAGAAGGTGCTCGACGAGATGGAACTCACCCGCGAATGGGTGCTCAAGATCGTTGGAGATAAGTGGCCGCTGCAGCATCGCCACGTGCTCGGACAGGCGATTCGCATCCGTTCGCCGTACGTGGACGTGCTTTCCGTGACCCAGGTGCTCGCGCTCGGCTCGCTGCGTAAGCGCGTCGACAAGGAAGAGCTGACCCACGGCCAGCAGGAGAACTTCACCTATCTGATCCTGTGCACCGTTTCCGGTGTGGCCGCAGGCCTGCAGAACACGGGCTGATATAAGCCTGTACAGGCATGATGAACGGGAGGTTTCGTAGCTGTCAAGGCGCGAAACCTCCCGTTTTTATGCGCGGGTGTCGGGTTTTCTTACCGCGATAGAATCGGGCCGAACCGCTGGAAAGATGGAAAGGAGTGAAGAATGGCCGGGAGGACTTTCGAACTGACTCCCAAGAAGCTGGCTATAGGTGCGGTCATGACCGCAAGCGGAGCCGTGCTGTGGGGAATCAACGGAACCGTATCGAAACTGCTTATGGAATCGTATAGCGTCGATCCGATGTGGGTGGCTTGCGTCCGACAGATCATTGCCGGCATGCTGTATCTTGCGTTCGCGGCCATAACGACTCCGAAGCTCCTGACCGGCATGCTGCGCGAACGCAAGAACTATCCGATGCTGGTCGCCGTAGCCATAATATGCGTGCTGGTGATTCAGGTGGGGTACCTTCAGGCGATTCACTGGACCAATTCCGGTACCGCCACCGTGCTGCAGAACTTCAGTCTGCTGTTCGTGCTTGCGTACGTGTGTCTGCGGGGGCGGCGACTGCCGACGCTTGTGGAAGCGGTCGGCGTGATATGCGCCGGAATCGGAATCGTATTGATTTCCACCGGTGGTGATCTTTCGTCGTTGTCGTTGCCGTTGCCGGGTCTGGTATGGGGTCTGGCCAGTGCGTTCGGCAACGCGGCCATGGCGATTATGCCGATTGAGCTGATAGCGCGTTGGGGCGCGTTCTCGGTAAACGGTGTGTCCTTTTTGATCTCCGGTTTTGTGCTGTTGCCTTTTGTGCAGCCGTGGGTCCACATGCCGCAACTGGACATGCGTGGATGGCTGATGCTTGCGTTTTTGGCGGTGGTCGGAACGTTCATGGCATGCGGCCTGTTCATGGCAGGTGTGTCGATCATCGGATCGATGCGTGGCAGTCTGATCGGCGCGATAGAACCGGTCGTAGCTACGATTACCGCCGTATTGTGGACGGGTTCCGTGTTTTCCACGGCTGAACTGGTGGGACTGGTGCTCATCGTCGTCATGATTGTTTTGGTGCGATAAGTCTGCCGGTCGCGCCGGTCAGTGCCGAAAGCAGAGTGGCGAGGCTGTGATCGTTGGTATTTCAACGATCACAGCCTTTTTGGCTTGTATGGGCGGAATTTCGTCACTGCTGCTGCGGTTGAGACTGCGGCGAAGAGAAATTGAAGTTCAATAAATGGACGCTTTTATTGCTTCTTTGTAACTTTTTTCGATAAGAAATTCATCGACTTTTACCATCATTATGCAATAGTCATTGGCTGAAATCGTACACAGAAAAAATAAATGTTGATTTTAATTAATCGCGTAATTAGGTATGGCTCGGTGCGGAGCATACCTTGCGGCGCCTTGAACGGAGCGGATACATTCACTGGGGTGAATACCGGGGGAATCTGTGTCTTTATTTGGGGCTATCGTTCGAAGGCGAAGGGGTGATTTCATAGGGAGAATTCACTCTGGCCCTTAGTGCAAGAAGCGAGAATTTATGAAACTGAATGTTACGATTCGCAAGGCTGCCGTCGCAGCCGTTGTGGCAGTATCAATGCTGCTGCCGGTCGGCGTCGCATCCGCGACGGAGACCGCTCCGGGAATAACGGTGGAACAAGGGGCCGGTTATACCGCCACGAAGATTTCGCATCCAAACGCCGCTCTCGGTGAGAACGACGGTATCGTGAATGCTGATTCCAGCGGCACCGCGACCACCGGCGACGGTGACGCGGACCGTGGTCAGAGCTATTCCTGGTCCTCCGTCGGATACGGGGACTGGATGTATGTGGGAACCTGCTACTCCGCGATGGGAAGCACCCTCAAGCACATGGCCAGCAACATGGGTACCACTTACAAGGTGCTCAAGGCCGCGCTTGATGTGGCATTCAACGGCGAGCTGTACCTCGACAGCGGCGAGAACCGCAGCCTGCTGCTGAAGATCAACACGAAGACCGGTGAGGTCAAGATCGTCGTTGATCCGATTCAGCAGTCCACCGGCGCCAGCTACAACGTGAACGGCTACCGTGCCGCCATCGAATTCCACGACAAACTGTATTTCGCGGCTGCCGCAACGGTCCGCCCGTATCTGCTGGAAGTCGATCCGACCACCGATGAGACGAAGATCGTCTACCAGACCAGCGGCGTCGCCCCGGGAATCTCCGTCGGCATCCGTGGTCTGGCCGTGCTGAACGATCAGCTGATCGCCAGCATGATCGGCCCGGACGGCGCTTACATCGTGTCTTCCTCGGATCCGTCTGCGGGAGCTGATTCGTTCAAGACCATCGCAACGCAGGAAGACCTGCTTAACTACCCGGCGTACCACTACACCGACAACATCTTCGGCGGCGCGATTTGGGACATGGTCGGTTTCAACGGCAAGCTGTACATCACCGTCGTTACCGGTACGAGCGACAACAAGCAGTCCTTCGCGCTGTTCCGCGGTGAAGAAAACGCCGATGGAGACTGGAAGTACACTCTGCTGGTCGGCAATCCGAACGATGGCGCACGCTACGAATACGGCTTCGGCGCAGACCGCTCCGGTGCGGCCAACCTGGTGGTATACAACGACCACCTGTACATCGGCGGCTACAACGATCCGATGGTGGCACTGCCGGACGCGCTCGACTTCAAGTTCGAAAACCTGTACAAGGATCTGTCCAGTCCGGTCAACCTGTGGCGTATGGATGCCGACGAGAACTTCGAACTCGTGGCAGGTGAAAGCGACAACAAGTACTTCGGCGAGCCTGTCGGCACCATCGACGGCGAAACCATGCGCGCAGGCCTGGGCGCCGGTAGCGACATGAGCCGCCATCTCAACCAGTATGTGTGGCGTATGCAGGCATACGACGGCAAGATGTACGCCGGCACCTTCGATATCAGCGATCTGGGTTACCCGCTCACGCAGTTCACCAACGGTGACGTGCTGAAGCGCACCCCGGAACAGTGGAAGAAGCAGCTCGAATACATCAAGACGTTCCTTGAGCTCCTCCAGGAAGAGCCGGGCGGTTCCTCTACCACTGCGGAATCCTCCGACTCGCTCGAAGCGACCAAGCCGGAAGACGGCAATGCTGAAGATGGCGTGGCTGCTCAGACCCTTGACGACAATGCCAAGGCCGTCGTCGACAACGACGAGACTGCCACCACCGATGAGCAGAGCGCGGCTGACGACGTTGCTGCGAACGGAAAGGCGTCCGACGTGATCGCCGATCTGACCAAGATGCGTGAGCTGCTGAACAACATGGGCAACGATCTGGAATCCAAGCAGACCGATGTGGACGTCGACGAAGCTTCGGCACAGACCGACGATTACACCATCGACGACCGCGTTCAGTTCCAGCGTTGGCTGTATGAGCTGCTCTCGCTCTACAACAGCAACAAGCAGTACCTGCCGGAATCCATCACGCAGGAACTCGACAAGTGGCTCACCCAGGACAACGTCGACAACTTTACCGACTTCGTGGGCGTGTGCAAGTACCTGCATTACGCCACCACCGACACTCGTGGTTGCGATCTGGTCGTGACTTCCGATGGTCTGAACTTCCAGACGATCACGCGTAACGGCTTCGGCGATAACAACAACCACGGTCTGCGTGTGTTCGCAGTCACCAATTCCGGCCTGAGCGTCGGCACTGCGAACCCCTACCACGGCACTCAGATCTGGATGCTGAACGACGGTACGGGCGATGCGACGGACTCCGAACTGGTGAACGGTGACGCCTACACGTACGACAAGTACGATACGCAGGCTAAGTCTGCCAACCAGCAGGGCCTGAATGTCGGCATCACGTTCAACGGCAACACTGTGGAAGATGTGCAGTACGACTACGCATCGCTTACGGCCGGTGAAGACTACGTGGTGAACGAGGATGGTTCCGGCATCACGCTGACCAGTGCGTTCCTGAACGGCAAGGAAACCGGCAGCACCGGTTCGGTGAAGGTGTCCTTCAACCGTGGCGCTCAGGTGCGCTTCACGGTTGAGATCAAGGACAGCACGCCGGGCGCTCAGCCGGTCACGCCTACCACCGACGAGACCACGCCGTCCGCCGATGCCAAGAAGTCCACGCAAGAGGCCAGTAAGGCAGCAAGCACCACCGCCAAGACCGGCGCCAACGTGCTGGGCATGGTTCTGGCCGCAGCAGTGCTGATGGTTGCTGGCGCAGCGACGATGGTGCTGCGTAAGCGCAGCTGAGTAAGCAGCACATCCGACTGCATATAGTGGCGCGGATCGCGAAACCTTATACAGGCTTCGTGATCCGCGCCATTTGCGTTATATACACTCTACCGGAGCGCTACGGACTGTTCGAGGGCACATGTGCCGCCTGGGTACGCGCCCGATCGTCGTCTAGACGAGCTTGGCGAACATGCGCGTGGCCGCCCTGTCTATGGTGGATCGCTGTTCGGGCGTCATCCTCACAGCCAGACGCAAGGATCGCACCGTATCTGTGGTTGCTGTGGTCATGATTGAAGTTGTATGCCAAAGTAAGGTTGCATGGGTTAGACAGTTGTCATGTTGACTGTATCGAGTGTTGCGCTTTGTATGGGTTTATAGCTGCGCGGATTCAAGTGTTGTCAGAAGCTGATTTTAGATAAAGCAAAAGGGCTGAAATCGTTGGATTCCAGCCCTTTTCTAATCGTGCGAGCGGGGGGAGTTGAA
>CAVBHJ010000006.1:0-99412 GCA_963595445.1 bacterium | reverse complement strand
ATTTGAGATACTGGACAATCTCGTAGCCCAGACTTTCAGCCCCGTAGACGTCGATGAGCAGGTCGGCGGACGCCAACTGGCTACCGGCACGGCTGGCCATGGAGTCGCCGCCAGTGTCATTAATCTTCAATTGCTTCAGCTGGTAGGCGCTTCCTGGATCGCTTAATTCTCCACTGTGCCCGCGAGAATCTCACCAAGATGGAACCTCTTGGTGAGATTGGTCTCTTCCCACGCATTTTTGAAATGGGCGCTCATGCGGTGCGCCTCATCCACAATCGCGATATCCCACCGCACCTCAGACAGCATCGTCCGATACATGTCGCTACGCGCCACCTGATCCATACGCACGATAAGCCGGTCATGATCGCGGAACGGATTGCCCGAACGCCCCAACTCCTGCATCGACGGGCGGAACACTTCGAAATCCAAACCGAACTTATCGGCCAACTCGTCACGCCACTGTTCGGCCAATCCACCCGGACACACGATGACCACACGCTCAGCCGCGGAACGCGACAGCATCTCCTTGACATACAGACCGGCCATGATGGTCTTGCCCGCACCCGGATCATCGGCAAGAAGGAAACGCAACGGTACTTTCGGCAGCATATCCCCATACACCGCGCGAATCTGATGCGGCAACGGACTGATGTTGGACGAGTAGACGGCCGACATGGGATCATACAAGGCCGCGTATTTGATGCGCAAAGCCTCCGCAACCAACCGGAAATCATCCGGATTCGCATCGAACTTCGGCCCGGAATCCTCTCCAGACACAATACGCAAGCCCTTGACGGACTCGTCATCAATGACTTCACGGCCCGCACTGCCATCCGGATCAACATAAAACAGATCTACGGCACCGTCCATCGCAGTGGCGGCGACCACTCTGACCGGCCGGTCGGGAATGACACCGGAAATCAACAGTCCCGGCTCGAGATCGTCCAATGAAAGCTCCGCACCACCCATACCGCCACTCCCATCACACATCGAGCCATCAGATGATGACACATCCATTCCAACGATGAACTCTATGAGAGCCCATCAGAAACGAGCGTACACCCCCTCAAAGCAAACAAAAATACGGGCTCCGAACAAGTCGGAACCCGTATAAGCGCAAAATATGCCAGTAAAACCAAAATCAGGCGAACAGGAAGCCCTGTCCGTGATGCTCCGGATACGTGTCGAACAGTTCCGCGACGGAACCATCCTCGAACACGGCATGAATCGCACTTGCCAGCAGCGGGGCGATGGACAGCACGGTCAGGCCGTCCCAACGCTTCTCTTCCGGAATCGGAACGGTGTCAGTGAGTACCACTTCGCGCGCGCCGCTGTTCTTCAGGCGTTCCACGGCCGGGCCGGACAGCACGCCGTGCGTGGCTACCACGGTCACGGACTTGGCACCGGCATTCATCAGCACGTTGCATGCTCCCGCGATGGTTCCCGCGGTATCGATCAGATCGTCGACGAGCACGCAGTCCTTGCCCTGCACATCGCCGACCACACGGTTGGCGACGGCCTGGTTTGGTCGGGTGATGTCACGGGTCTTGTGCACGAACGCGAGCGGACCGCCGCCAAGACGCTGCGCCCACTGTTCCGCCACGCGGATACGTCCCGCGTCCGGGGAAACCACTGCGACATTGTCAAGCTGGTTGGAGAAACGGTCACGAATGTAGTCGACCAGCACCGGCATGGCGATGAGATGGTCGACCGGACCGTCGAAGAAGCCCTGCGACTGCGCGGCATGCAGATCGACGCTCATGATGCGATCCGCGCCCGCGGTCTTGAGCAGGTCGAACATCAGGCGGCAGGAGATGGGCTCACGGCCGCGATGCTTCTTATCCTGACGGGAATATCCCAACAGCGGACAGACCGCGGTGATGGATCGTGCGGAGGCACGCTTCAGCGCGTCGATCATGATGAGCTGTTCCATGATCGCCTGGTTGATTGGATTGTAGTGGCTTTGCAGCACGAACACGTCCGCGCCACGCACGGATTCGGTGTAGCGCACGTACATCTCACCGTTGGCGAAGTCGTACGCTGTGGTTTCCAGAATGTCGATACCGAGCTGTTCGGCGACGTCCGCCGCCAGTTTCGGATGCACCCTGCCTGTGACGAGGATAAGATTTTTATCCGGCTTTCCTTCGAGGATTGCGCTCACCATGTCTCCAAACGTCTGTTTTAGCGTCAAGTTGAACGTGACCAATACTAACCGTTTACGCAGACCATAAGCGTCTCGCGTGTTCCTCCACAGCCTCTTTCTCGTAGGTCGTGGAGGAACACGACTGTCTCGACCATCATGCCGGGAATGCGCAGACCTGAAGCCTGCTACCGGTACAATCCGTGCTTGCCTATGTACTGCACCACACCGTCGGGAACCAGATACCATACGGGTTCGCCGTTGGCGGCCCTTCTGCGCACGTCAGTGGATGAAATCGCCAATGCGGGAATCTCCAGAGTGTCCACTTTGCCTTCGGGCAATCTCACACCTTCGGGCGACGAATACCCTGGGCGGGTCACTGCCACGAAATGGGCGAGATCCCACATCTTGTCGGCATCCTTCCACTGCATGATCTCGGCCACCGCGTCCGCGCCGGTGATGAAGAACAGTTCGGCGTCGGGATGCTGGGCGTGGATGTCACGGAGCGTATCGATGGTGTAGGTGACTCCCGGACGGTCGATGTCCACGCGCGACACGGTGAATTTCGGGTTCGATGCGGTCGCGATCACCGTCATGAGGTAACGGTCTTCCGCGTTGGTCACCTTCTTGTCAAGCTTGAACACTGGACGTCCCGTCGGCACGAAAATCACTTCGTCAAGGTCGTATACCCAGGAGACCTCCGACGCCGCGACCAAATGGCCGTTGTGAATGGGATCGAACGTGCCGCCCATGATGCCGATGCGCGGTCTGCTATGCCAGTTGCCCCGAGCCGATCTTCTACCGGTCGACACTGCGGAGCCCGCGGATTCGACGGACAAATCCGACATGCGGCGTTCCGACTCAAGCACATAGCTGACCGCGATCTCGGAATCGGCTTCCGCGGATTCGGGGCGCATGTCCTGCGGTCCCGTCATGCGTCGGCCTCGCCTTGCTGCTCGCGCTGATCGGCGTCCGCGGTCTCGCGTCCGATGCTGTCCGCCGTCGGCGACGTGTTCTCGGGGTCGATCTTGCCCATGTCCTCATCCCACTCGTCCTGCACGACACGTCTGATCTCCGCAAACGTCGGCAACGGGAAGTCGGGCTGGTATGTACGGCGCACTTCGGCGACACGTTCCGTGACACGGATCAGGGTGTCGGTCATGCCGTCGATGTCATGTTCGCTTTCCATCGTCCTGAATTTGGCGATGTACTGTTCCATGAGCCGCATCTGGTCGTAGATGTTCCTCAGCTGCTCATCGTTGACGTCCACAACCTCGGGGGAATCCGTCTCGGGCCAGCCTATGAGCACCGCGTCCGCGTATTCGAGCGAGGCGCGCTGCCCTGCCGTCGCGATGCCGTCCTCGATCTGCACGAGGAACACGTAACGAACGAGGCTCAAACGTTCGGACGCAAGCCTCAGCCACAGTCGCGGATCCTCAAGATCGGCATTCCAGGGGTTCCTGACGTCCATATCCTGCTCACTCATGCTCGCACCTGTCCTGTTCCGTATCCGATCCATTTGGTCGTCGTCATCTCACGTAGTCCCATCGGGCCGCGCGCATGCATCTTCTGCGTGGAAATGCCGAGCTCAGCGCCAAATCCAAACACTCCGCCGTCGGTGAACCTCGTTGACGCGTTGACCATGACCACGGCCGAATCGATTCGTGCCGTGAACTCCTCGATGGCTGAATAGTCCTCGGCGATGATCGATTCCGTATGCCCGGTGGAATGGCGGTTGATGTGTTCGATGGCCTCATCCAGAGAGTCGACCACTTTGATGCCGATGGTCAGGGCGAGATATTCGGTGTCCCAATCCTCGTCGGTGGCATGAACCAGCTTCACGTCCGCGATGGCTGCGTTCCCGATGATCTCATACGCGGATTCGTCCGCATGCATTTCGACGCCGGCCTGGGCAAGTGCCTTGGCCGCCTTGGGAAGGAAGTCGAATGCGACGGCACGATGCACGAGGAGTTTTTCGGCGGCGTTGCATACGCCGACGCGTTGCGTTTTGGCGTTCAGGAGGATGGGTATGGCTTTCGCCGCGTCTCCGGATTCGTCCATGTAGATGTGCACGTTGCCCGCGCCTGTTTCGATGACGGGAACCTTCGAATTGCGCACGACCGCCTGGATGAGGCCGGCACCTCCCCGTGGCACCAGCACGTCGACGTGTCCACGCGCCTCCATCATGGCGGTGGCGCCTTCACGGCCGAATTGGTCCACGGATGCGATCAGCTGCTGTTCGAAACCTTGTTCGGCCAGCACGTCACCGACGATGGTGAGGGTGGCGTTGTTCGTCCGTTCGGCCGCATGGCCGCCTCTGAGCAGGACCGCGTTGCCGGATTTGACGCACAGCGACGCCACGTCGACGGTAACGTTGGGTCGGGCTTCGTAGATCATGCCGATTACGCCGATGGGAACGCGCACCTGGTTAAGCCGCAACCCGTTTTCGAGACGGTATCCGCGCACGCTCTCCCCTACCGGATCCGGCAGGGATGCCACGTTGCGCACTCCTTCGGCGGCTGCGTGCACGCGCGGAACGTCGAATTTGAGTCTGTCGAGTTTTCCTGCGGACATGCCGGCTTCCGTGGCTTCGCGCATGTCGATGGCGTTGGCCTGTTCGATTTCCTCGGCTCTTGCCTCGAGTGCGTCCGCGATGCTGTGGAGCAGACGGTTCTTGGCTTCCGTGCTGGCTTGGGCGAGTTTTGATTGCGCGCGTCGTGCGGCGTCCCCCATTGCACATACGGCATCGAGCACGTCGGCGTTCACGCCGTTCTGTTGCGTCTGGTTCGTCATAATTTCCTAGATTAGCGCGAAATCGCGTTCCGTTTGAATCGGATGTGGAAGTTGATTCCATCAGGATTCAAACGGAACGCGATCTGTTTCGTCATTTATGCATGTTCGTGCGGTGCCGGGCGGGTTTTCGGATCAGTGGATCTGATCGAGGCCCGGATACAGCGGGAAGTCCTCCGCGAGCTTGTCGACACGTGACTTGAGGGTCTCCACGTCGGCGTCCTTGCCAGCGGCAAGCGCGGTGCCGATGATATCGGCGACCTCTTCGTATTCCTTCGGTCCGAAACCGCGGGTGGCGAGGGCGCTGGTGCCGATGCGCAGGCCGGATGCCACGGATGCCGGACGCGGGTCGAACGGAACGGTGTTGCGGTTGATGGTGATGCCGCACTGGGCGAGAAGGTCTTCGCCCTGCTGGCCGTCCATCTCGCTGTTGCGCAGGTCCACCATGACCAGATGCACGTCGGTGCCGCCCGTCAGCACGCTGATGCCGTTGTTCTTGACGTCATCGGCGGTGAGTCGTTCGGCGAGGATCTTCGCGCCGTCGAGGGTACGCTGCATACGATCCTTGAATTCTTCGGACGCGGCGACCTTGAAAGCGACCGCCTTGCCTGCGATCACATGCATGAGCGGGCCGCCCTGCTGGCCCGGGAACACCGAGGAGTTGAGCTTCTTGGCGTACTCCTGCTTGGCGAGGATGAATCCGGAACGCGGGCCGCCGAGGGTCTTGTGGGCGGTCGAGGAGACGACGTCGGCGTACGGGACCGGGCTTGGATGCAGTCCGGCCGCAACGAGTCCCGCGAAGTGTGCCATGTCGACCCAGAACTTGGCGCCGACCTCATCGGCGATCTCCTTCATGGCCTTGAAGTCCTCGATGCGCGGGTATGCGCTCCAGCCGCCGATAATCATAGCCGGGTGGGTTTCGAGCGCGCGCTGGCGGATGATCTCCGGGTCGATACGGAAGGTCTCGGGATTCACGCCATAGGCTTCGGCATGGTAGAAGCGGCCGGAGAAGTTGATCTTCATGCCGTGGGTGAGGTGTCCGCCGTGGTCGAGTGCCAGGCCGAGAACGGTGTCGCCCGGCTTGACGAGCGCCTGATAGACGGCCGCGTTGGCCTGGGCGCCGGAGTGAGGCTGCACGTTGACGTATTCGGCGCCGAACAGGCTCTTGGCACGTTCGCGGGCGATGGTCTCGATCTTGTCCACTTGCTCGCATCCGCCGTAGTAGCGGCGTCCCGGGTATCCTTCGGCGTACTTGTTGGTCAGCACGGACCCCTGGGCCTGCAGAACCGCGCGCGGCACGAAGTTTTCGGAGGCGATCATCTCCAATCCGTCTTGCTGTCGCGACAGCTCGGCATCAAGCACCTGGGCGATTTCGGGGTCGGCTTCGGCGATCGGTGCGTTGAACAGGTCGTTCGGGGTTTGTGCGAGAGGCGATGCAGTCATGAGCTCTCCTTTACGTTGGAAATGATTCATCCGCTGTCTATGCGGTTTCATGAAGCAGTCTACGTGTTGCATTCGTTCCTTGGCGCGGGCGTTTCGAAACATGGAGGAAATGCCGCGCAGTCGTCCCGTGAACCGTTTTGCCGACATGTTTCGTTCCATTCAACGGACGCGGCCACGGTTTCTTCCCACTCATGCCGCTACACTGAGAGTCACTTATCCCCTTATTCGCTCTATTGCTAAGGAAGTCCAGTGACCACGTTCCACAGCACCCGCAGCACCACCGATTCGCTTACCTCGAAGCAGGCCATCCGAAAGGGCATTGCCGATGATGGAGGCCTGTTTGTGACCGATTCCCTTGGGGAAACCCATGTGGACATCGCGGCGTTGGCAGGCAAGTCCTACCAACAGATCGCCTTCGATGTGCTGAGCGTGCTGCTTCCGGATTTCTCCGAGACCGAACTCAAGGAATGCATCGCCCAAGCGTATGGACCGCAGTGGTCGGATGAGAAGATCACTCCGGTGAAGCCGCTCGGCGACGATTTCGTCATGGAATTGTTCAACGGCCCGACCTCCGCTTTCAAGGATGTGGCCCTTCAGATTCTGCCGCGTTTCATGGCTCGGACCACGCCGGAGGGCGCATCCTCGGATGAGAAGATCATGATCGTCACCGCCACCTCCGGAGATACGGGCAAGGCGGCCCTTGCTGGCTTCGCCGACGCCGAGGGCACGGGCATCACCGTGTTCTACCCGGAAGGCAAGGTCAGCCAGGTGCAGGAACTGCAGATGACCACGCAGGCCGGTTCCAATGTGAACGTGTGCGCGGTCAAGGGCAATTTCGACGACGCGCAGTCCGCGGTCAAGCGCATTTTCGCTGACAAGGAGCTTGCCGAGCGTCTGTCGGACGATTCCAATGTGGTGCTCTCCTCCGCGAACTCCATCAACGTGGGCCGTCTCGTACCGCAGGTCGTCTACTACTTCTCCGCCTACGCGCAGCTTCTGGAACAGCAGGTCATCAATGTCGGCGACGAAGTTGAATTCGTGGTGCCTACAGGCAATTTCGGCGATATTCTCGCCGGCTATTACGCGAAGCTTCTGGGCCTGCCGGTCAAGCATCTGGTGGTCGCCTCCGACAAGAACAACGTGCTGTTCGATTTCCTGACCTCCGGCACGTACAACCGTCAGCGTCCGTTCTTCCAGACCATCTCCCCCTCGATGGACATCCTCATCTCCTCCAATCTCGAACGCATGCTGTATTACATGTCCGACAAGGACACGCGTCTGATCTCCATGCTGATGAACGATTTGAACCAGTGGGGCACCTATGAGGTTCCGGAGCAGATGCTCGCGAAGATCCGTTCGATCTTCGGCACCGGCTGGGCCGATGAGGACCAGGTCCGTGAGATGATCGCGGATTGCTGGAACAAGAACCATTACGTGATCGACCCGCACACCGCCTGCGGCTACTACGTGATGCAGCAGATGCCGCGCGACCCGCTCACCCCGCGCGTGCTGCTTTCGACCGCAAGCCCGTACAAGTTCCCGCGCGTGGTCAACGAATCCTTGGGAATCGACGCCACCGGCACCGATTTCGAATGCATGGACGCCCTTGCCGCGGCAACCGGCACCACCGCACCCGCCGCGCTGCGCGGACTCGAAACCTCCGATGTGCGTTTCGACAACGTCGTTGAGATCGACGGCATGGAAGATTTCGTCGAACAGGCCGCGAAGTCGCTGTGATTGAAAAGTTAATCGCTGGTTTTCCGCGAATTGTCTGAAATCGTCCGTCCCGTGCATCGGGGCGGACGATTTTTCATTGACGCTGATACTGTTGCGTTTTCGGGAGGCAGGGCATGATGTACGCAGGAGCGCATGGCACGAAGCAAAAGGATCGTCTGATAACCCGCGATGTCGCGTTGGTGATGACGGCGACGTTCTTCTTCATGACCAGCAATATGGTGGTGACGCCGATCATCGCGGGATACGGCGAGTCTTTGGGCGCCACCGGAACGTTGATGGGTGCGATCGCAGGTGCGATGAGTTTCGTCTCACTGTTCTGCCGTCCGATTGCCGGCAATCTGTCGGATCTGGTCAGCAAACGGCTTCTGGTGGCTTTTGGAACATTGTTGTACATAGTGGCGGGCGTCATGTATTGCACCGCCCAATCCACCGGCATGCTGATAACGGCCCGTATGATCAACGGGCTTGGGTTCGCATGCGGCACGGTATGCCTCGCCACGTGGGTGTCGTTGCTACTACCGATCCGCCACATGGGTGCCGGTATGGGCCTGTATGGCATCATCAATGCGGTTGCCATAGCAATCGGTCCCGCACTGGGCATTCGTCTGCACACGCTCATCGGCTATCGGCGGACGTTCATAGTGGCGCTTGCGCTGAACATATGCACGTTCGCGATCGTTCTGCTCGTCAAAAACAGAGGCGCTCCGGCACGCTCACGGAGCGTCATCCAAGGACAGGGGCGGAACGGCATGGGGAGAATCTCGCTGCACGACGTGCGGCATCGACTGCATCTGAATAATCTGGTGGAGCCACGCGCCGTGCCTTTGGCGATGGTGTTCATGATGTTCGCCATATCCTACTTCGCGAACCAATCGTTCATCGTGGACTACATCAAAGCTCGCAATCTGACGGTTTCGTCCGAATTGTTCTTCGTGTTCTACGCGGTGGCCTTGCTGATCATGCGCGTCACGTTGAAGAATCTCTTCGATTCCAAGGGTTTCAGATTCTGGCTGCTCGTCTGTTCGATTGCGATACTCATAATGCTGGCGTTGCTGACGTTCATGACGAACAATTGGCATCTGCTAGGAGCCGGCGTGGCGATGGCCGCCGGTTATGGTCTGATGAGTTCGGTGACGCAGTCTCAGGCCGTGGTGATTGCCGGACGCGCACGCAGCGGCCTGGCCAACAGCACCTACTATATGGGAATTGATCTGGGTATGACGTTGGGTCCGATCCTGGCCGGCTTCCTATATTCGCATATGCCGATCGCATGGTTCTATCCGATGTTCATGCTGACCATGCCCGCCGCGTGGATCATCTATCTGGTGTTCGTCAGAGTCATCCACTCCGTTGGGCATACGGATATGTGATGCATCCACATGCCGGAAAACATCGGCGTGCTATCGGCGTGGCTGTGGCTTCTCCCGCACCTTTGCCGTGACGTAGTCCGATTCGATCTTCCAGACGGTGACGCTGCGAATCTGCTGGTCGGTGAATTCGACGTGCTCCATGCCCGCCTGCTGTTTCATCAGCAATCCGAGCGCTGTACGCGATTCCTCCAGATCTTCGACGATGGATGCGATGCCGGTGCCGATCACCGATTTGAAGGCCTCTCCCCAATTGCACGGCGTACGTCCCTCGACCACCTCACAATCGGTTTCCATTTCGAACGCGACCGGCAGCGCGTTGCCTGCCGCTTTGATGGCGTCCATTTTCCGGCCGATCGGCGCGCTGTGGAAGTAAAATGTCGGCTTGACGATATCGGTGGCGTCTTCGGTCTTAAAACCGAAATTCATCGGCACTATGGTCAGGCCCTCCGCATCCGTGTAGGCGACGCGAATAATCCTGCAGGCCGCGATGATCGCCATGACCCGTGTCGGTTCGGTCACTTCACGGTCCGCGCGACGCATCATACGATGTCCTCTCTCGACCGTCCGCTCATCGTTACGCCGTGCCGTCATGACCGCGATCCTTTCCGTGGTTTCATTTGACCAAACATTTGGATATCTGGTGTCCTGGTGATGATTCCATCATGCTATTACATGACCGTTTACGAAGATGTCGACGGTCCATATGACGCACAACGCGAAGCGCCGCTTCACATGAGCAACCGCATGTGAAGCGGCGCTTCGCGTCATATCATGGTGCATATCCTATACGCGCGGAATCAGCCTTCCAGACAGGTTTCGAAGGAACGGCGCGTGAGATGTCCTCTGTTGACGACGCCGACGAGTTTGCCGTTTTCGACGACAGGCAGTTTCTTGTACTGCTGGTAACCGAACTTCTGGCATACTTCGGCGATACTGGCATCGCGGTTGACCGTCGCGACCTTGGCGGTGGCGATACTCATCACGTTCTGTTCAAGCAGTTGCGCATGGGAAAGTTCCGGGAATTCACCCCGTGCCATGCCGGTGACCAGCGTGGAGATGTCGGAAACTGGCAGATTATCCTGTGCGAAACGGCGCAGAACGTCGCTGTCCGACACGAAACCGACCACGGCGCCCGCCGCATCGACGACAGGCAGACCGCTGATGTTGCGTTCGAGCATGACGAGAATGGCGTCGCGTACGGTGGCTGTGGACGCAACGGTGTAGACGTCTTCCTGCATGACGTCGGCAACGGTTTCGACGTCAAGTTTCGGGGTGCGCTGTCGGGCGGCCTGATTCCATCCGGCCTTGTCTCCGATCGCATGCACGATTACGCCGGAAAGCGGCGCCACGATGAGCATCTGAATTGGCAGCGCGATGGTGAAGTTGTAGGGGAACATCGAGAAGAAGCCTGCGACCGCGCCCATTGAGAATCCGAAGGCCATGATGGCGCCGAACACCGTCATGAATACGGTCATGAGCACGACCATGAGGAATTTGACGGTGATTCCCTTCCACAGCGCACGATCGGTCTGCGCGCAGAAACGGTTCATGATGGCTCTCGAACTCGGTGTGCAGATGCACAGGTCGCAGATCATGCCGACCACGTAGGCCAATGGCCAGTTGAAGAACGCGTAGCTCCATGCGGCGGCTCCAACGTCTCCTGTACGTACGCCGTAGTTGAGCGCGGCCATCACGTAGATCATGATGGCCGACATGATGAAGCTGAAGAGAATGCCTTCTTTGCCGTTACGAGGCATAGTTGGGTTCCTTTCGTTGTGTTGTGCAATTGCGATTGCATCCGGCCCCACTGGTCTGTCCGCTGTTACGGACGGCGAGGGGGCGCATAACGAAGGATTCGGAATGGCGACTTCCTGGCAGGCGGATCGACGCGCTTACGTTGTATCCGTACGTCGGGGGCCACTTGCAGATTCCGTATTGTTCGCTGAGGTTTGGACAAAGCCCATATAACACCTGCAAACACTGCTGTTTAACAGTAGAAATAACAGTCATAAACTGTTATACATAACACATTAGCTGTTCTATATAACACGATAACAGTGACGCTACAGTTGTACTGTTATACATATCAGCAATACAGTGTTAACTAGTATACATAACAGTAAAACAGTGGCTTATACTGTTATAGACATAAGGAGGTATGCATTGAAACTAGAGATTTCACAGGCATCTAAAGAGCCAATGTATGAGCAGATCAAACATCAGATCCGTTCGGCGATTCGTTCGGGAGAACTCGCGGCCGGAGAGCCACTCCCCTCGCTTCGAGAACTCTCCAAGCAGCTGCACGTCAGTGTTCTCACCATCAACAAGGCATACAACGAACTGGCGGACGAGGGCCTCGTGAGCAACGTACAGGGCAAAGGCACCTTCGTCATGAGCAATGGCAATGAGCTGATCAAGGAACATTCCAGCGAGCTCATCATGCAGTTGCTTCGGCAAACCGTCAGCGAGGCCAAGGCCGCGGATATCGAGTTGATCGATCTTCTCAGCATGTTTGAGCAAGCGTACAGAGAGCAGTTTGAGTAAAAATGAAATATTTCAAATCGTTTCAAACATGTTCAACGTCTTTGAAAGAGGTTAAAATATTTCAATTATTATTTCAATGAACGCTGGGCGGTGTTTCAACTACAGCCGTTGCGGCGCGTCTCGGAAGTCAAACATGATGCCATCGGCAAGCTCGCAGATTTCAGACCAGTCGGAATCTGACGAATCGTCGTGCATGGCCCATACGTTCATGCCGACGGATTTCGCGGACTTCATACCAGTCAGCAGATCTTCGAAAACCGTGCAGTTGGATGGCTCCACTCCCAAACGTGATGCCGCAAGCAGATACACGTCCGGCTCGTCCTTGCCAACATCGCCAGCGTCATCCACACTGACGATGCAATCGAAATAATCGAAAATACCGACATGCTTCATCGCAGGTTCGCGCAATGTGGGAGGCAACGATGTGGCGACCGCTATCTTCGCGCCGCTCTTTGCAAGCGACTCCAGATATTCACGTGCGAACGGCTTGGCTTCCACAACGGTGGAGTACATGGTGCGGGCCATATCATCCCACTCCTCCATCAGCTGTTCGGGAGTGTCAGGAAGACCGAACCGTGCGATTGTGTATTCCGCAATCTGCCTGAACTGCATGGCCGCGACCTTAGCCATATAATCGTCCGGAACATCAAAACCACGACGGGATAGAAAATCAATGTCGACCTGATCCCACACGCCCATGGAATCGAGAAGCGTACCGTCAAGATCGAAGATGGCGGCCTTGCCTTGATTGGCCATCCGTTCCATACGTCTCTCCTTCTATATACGACGTCGAATCTGCACAAGCTAATCCAACATCGAAGACCTGAGTAGCTCCTGCGCATGATCGAGGGATGCGTCGCTTTCGCTGCCGGAAAGCATACGCGCGATCTCGCGTACCCGCGCGTCACCGCTCACCTGTTTGATGGCCGTTGAAGTAGACCCGTCGTCCATCTGGCATTTCGCCACCACATATTGCTCATCCGCCCAAGATGCGACCTGCGGCAGATGAGTGACCACTATGACCTGCGCGGACTGCGAAAGTTTGGCCAAGCGCGCGCCCAATTCGACCGCGGCTTTTCCACCCACACCTGCGTCGACCTCATCGAAGATGAACGTCATCGGAGGAACGGTTCCCCCTGCCACAACATGCTTCTCGGCGGCGACGAGTTCAAGTGCGAGCATCAGACGGCTCAGCTCACCACCCGAAGCGCTTTTGCCCATCGGCAACTGGGGTGAACCAGGGAAAGGCGTGAACAGAAATTCAATGTCGTCCATACCGCTGGCGTCCAACTGTTCTCGCTCATTCACGCGAATCTCCAATTTCGATCCGCCCATGGCAAGCGACGAAAGCTCGTCCGTGACCTTACCGGCCAGTTCCTTCGCTGCACTAGAACGTCGCTTGCTCACCGTACGGGCGGCCTTCAATGCGGATTCGTAAAGTTGGGCACGTTCAGTTTCAAGCTGCCCAACCTTCTCCGGGGACGCGTCCAGATCCTCCAGATCGAACACAGCCTTATCCCTCCAGGAAATCACATCCGCAAGGGTCGGACCCCAACGGCGCGTCAGCTCGTCCAATTCATGGATGCGTCCGTTGATGGCGTCCAAATCTTCCATGCCCAGATCGTTGTCGACCTCCCCCGACAGGGTGAACACCACATCGGACAAATCCGTACTGATTGAATCGAGTCTGTCAGCAAGTTCGGAGAACCCTCCCTCAACATGGATGTTCCGCAAGGCCTGTGCGGCATGGTCGATCAAGTCGGCCGCACTGAAAGATTCGATGTCATCGCCCACTTGGGAAGCGTCCAAGGCGCCCAACGCGCGGTTCACACCTTCAGCGATCTCGGCCGCGTTCTCGATGCGGTCGCGTCGAGCTTTCAGCTCCTCCATCTCACCTGGCTGCGGGTCGATACGGTTGATGCGTTCGATGGACTCGCGCAGATAATCGGCTTGCTGGCGCATCGAGGATTCCTGGCTGCTCAACCGTTCCAAACGTTCATCCATGGCTTTCAAAGCCCGCCATGCCTTGCCGTATGCGGACAACGCCACACCGTCCGCCGCATAACGGTCCAGGAATTCACGTTGGCGGACGGCCGATGCTATGCGCAACTGATCCGCCTGTCCGTGAATCGTCACCAATTCCGAAGCGATCGACTCCAATACCGATCGCGGTACCGAGCGGCCGGAAAGCATGCTACGGGATCTGCCGGAAGCTGGTATCTTACGGGATAGATACAATTCCCCGTCCTCGGGCTCAAACCCCGCTTCCCTCGCAGCCTCCACCGCCGCGGGAGATGAAGCGACCTCGAATATGCCCTGTGCCCACGCCTCGTTCGCACCGACCGAGACACGACCGGAATCGGAAGGGCCTCCGGAAATCAGTCGGATCGCGCTCAGCAACATCGACTTGCCCGCACCGGTCTCACCAGTGATCGCCGTCATTCCTCCGGCGGGGGTAATCAACGCGGAACGGATCGGACCGAGATTGTGTATCTCAAGTTCCTCCAACATCGACTCTCACTTCCTGTCTTCGGGGAACACGTGGTCGTGATGCGTTTCGCCGGTCTTACGAGCCTGCTCGCGCCATCCGACGACAGGCAAATCGAATTTCGTGACCAGTCGGTTGGTGAACGGAACACCGGAAAGACGAGCCAATCGCAGTGTGCTTTTCGATTCGCGGACCTCCACACGCGTGCCCTTCGGAAGCGCGCGTTGGCGTCGGCCATCGCAGCAAATCCAACCGTCGGAAACGGAATCCTCCAGAATGTCGATGGCGAACGTGGAACCGGATCCGATGATCAGCGGACGAGCGAACAACGCATGGGCAGCCAACGGAATCAACTGCAGCGCCTTGACGTTCGGCCACATCACCGGCCCTCCGGCAGAGAAGGCGTAGGCAGTGGAACCGGTCGGAGTCGACACAATCACCCCGTCACATCCGAACGAGCTCATCTCGACATCATCGACGCGAATCGACAGCTCCACCATTTTTCCGCGATCCGCACGTTCCAACGTGATGTCGTTCAACGCCCAATCCTCAATCGGAGAGGATTCCCCAGGAAGCCACACGTCGACATGGGCGATCATGCGTTCGTCGATGTAGTAGTCGTGCTCCGCCACACGACGGATCGCCTCGCTCATCTGGAAGCTTTCGAACTCCGCCAGAAAACCGACGTGCCCGAGATTCACACCGAGAATCGGCACATCGGTGCAATGCACCAGTTCCGCGGCGCGCAGAATCGTACCGTCGCCACCAAGCACGACGACGATTTCAGTGTTCTCGGGAACCGATGAGGTCTCGGCGCCAAAATCCGGAGCCTCCACATTATCGATGATCGACACCTCGAAACCCGCTGCGGACAGTTGATCGACGGCCTCCTCGACCACCGTGCCGCTCTCACGAAGACGACTATGCGTCACCACCACGGCATGACGGGAATCAGGCATCGCTCTCCCCTTCCAGCATTCGGCCGAACATCTCGACCCAACGTCAACGGATATCATCGAAACCAATAATAATCGAACAAATGAACGAAGGCCGATAATGCGCGTAAAAACCCGCAAAACAGACAAACCTCGTTATCATACGTCCATTAGTCACACATATGCCTACAATAGCCCAAGGAAAGAAAGGCCGACATACCAGAGAAGGAGAGAGGAAACACATGTCGAACCTCGTCTTTGACGAGTCCTCCTCCAATCGAGAGGCCTCGCATGGCTATGCATGGTGGTTTTCGGGAGACACCTTCGAAAAAGCCATGGCGGAAGATCACACGCCACGCAAACGGAACCTCATGCACAGGCTCACGTCGCATCCCGGCCGTCTGACCATCCTGTACTTCATTCTTCTGGTGGCGTTCTCGACGATTTTGCTGCTCACGCCGATCGCCACGCCGAGAAACGAAACGACCACCTTCACCACTGCGTTCTTCACCGCGGTGTCCGCCACGTCAACGTGCGGCATATCCATCGTCAATTCGACCACGCACTGGACCACATTCGGCCAAGGCGTACTCGTCTTTTCCGTGCAGATGGGCGGGTTAGGCGTCATGACCTTCGCCTCGCTCATCGCATTGGCCGTGAACCACCATCTCAAAGCCACGCAACGGCTGCTGACCGCCAGCGAACTGGGCACAACGAAGCTCAGCGAGATCAAAGGCGTGCTCACCGTGGTCATAACTACCACGTTCGTCATCGAAGGCATCACGTTCATCGCACTGTTCCCCGGCTTGTACAAAGTCAATCGCGGGGATGTCCGCTATACGCTATGGGAATCGCTGTTCTTCGCGGTCATGGCATACAACAACGCCGGATTCACACCGGACGGCGCCGGTCTGCATGTGAACAATTGGGCGGTCGGACTCCCCATCCTCGCCAGCGCATTCTGCGGAACACTCGGCTTCCCCGTACTGTTGAATCTTATGCGATCGTGGCGTCTGCACAGACCCCCGAAGCGGTGGAGCCTGCATACCAAACTCACATTGACGACCACCTTCTGCATTGTGATTGCGTCATTCACCTGGTTCATGATTATGGAATGGCACAATCAGGCGTTGTTCATCAACGATGCGATCGAGCCACGACTCTGGCATGCCATGGTGGCCGCGGTGATGCCTCGAAGCTCCGGATTCGACCTTTCCTGGATGCCTGACGTAAGCGACGCGACGAAGGTGTTCCTTTCGATCGTCATGTTCATCGGCGGCGGCAGCACTTCGACCGCCGGTGGCATACGAGTCACCACGTTCGCGGTGATTCTGCTGGTATGCCGTGCCGCCTTCACCGGACGTCGAGACATCAACGTGTTCCATCGCCGCATCCACACGCAGGCCGTCATGACCGCGGTCGCGGTCAGCGCCGCATGTCTGATGCTCATCACCGTCATCTCATTGGCACTTATGGTCATCACCGATTGTTCGCTGTGCGACGCGCTGTTCGACACATGTTCCGCATTCGGCCTCGGCGGATATTCCGTAGGTGTGGCGGACGCGAATCAGCCGCTCGTGCTGTATCTGCTCGCCGGAACGATGTTCGTAGGCAGACTGGGGCCCATGACCATAGCCTATGCCGTTTCCCGTCCTCACAATCCCGAAGCCGTGCGCTACCCCACCGAACAGATCGTGGTCGGCTGACATATACTTGAACCCGCAAAAGCAAATCGAAAGAGGTGCACGAACAATCATGGCTAACAACACCAGAAGCGTTCTTGTGGTCGGACTGGGTCGTTTCGGCAGTTCCGTGGCCACCACGCTGGACATGATGGGCCAGGATGTGCTCGCCGTGGACAAAGACGGCGAGTTGGTGAACCGTTGGTCGTCACAGATTCCCACCGTGCAGGCGGACATGACCGATGTGATGGCGTTGGAACAGATCAACGCATCCGATTTTGATACCGCGGTCGTGGCCATCGGTGACAGCGTCGAGGCTTCCGTGATCACCGCAGGCAATCTGCTTGACGCGGGCATCTCCGATATCTGGGCCAAATCCGTGTCGAAGGAGCATGCCCGTATTCTGCAGCGCATCGGCGCCCGGCACATCATCAACGCCGAGACCGATGCAGGCAAGCGCGTCGGCCATTTGGTTTCCGGCAATTATCTTGATTACATCGAACTCGAGGGCGCCTACAACGTCGTGAAGATCCACACCCCCGCACATGTGGTCGGCTATACCATCGGGGATGCGCGCGTCCATGAACGTTTCGGTATAACCGTGGTCGGCATCAAATCCCCAGGAAAGGAATTCGAGTACGGCTCGAAAGAGCTCATCATGCACCGCAATGACGAGCTCATCATCATGGGCAAGCAGAATCAGATCGACCATTTCCTGCAGGGATAAGTCAGGCCTGAACGAATATTCGTCTTCTCGACGGCATTGAGAAGACCACCATGCACAGATTCATATATGGGAAAAGCCGGAGGACTGGTCTCCCCGGCTTTTCCCATATATAACCGTTTATCGAATGACTCAAGCCACCGCGTAAAGCAGATATTCGACGTTGCCGTGTGTTCCCTCGATTGGCGACCGCCCAGTGGCACGCACGTCCAATCCGTTGCTTTTGGCGCATGCGACCACCATTTCAAGCGCCTGCCGACGCAACGCTTCGCTTTCGACGATGCCGTTCCTGCCGAGATTGCCCTTGCCCACCTCGAATTGCGGTTTGACCAGCAACACTATATGCGCACCTTGCGCCGCTATTCTTGCGATTACGGGAATCACGTACGTCAACGAGATGAACGAGACGTCGGATACGATCATTTCAGGCGGGTACGGCAAATCGTCCGCCTGAACGTCGCGAATGTTGACGCCGCTCATCTCGATGATGCGATCATCATCCGCGATCCGCGGGTCAAGCTGCCCGTGGCCGACGTCCAGTGCGATCACACTGGACGCTCCCCCGCGCAGCAGCACATCGCAGAAACCTCCGGTCGAAGCGCCAATATCAAGACATTGCAGACCTTCCGCGGAACGCAAGCCGTACTGTGAGAACAGCTCGAAGGCGCCCACCAGTTTGTAGGCGCCTCGGGAAACGTAACCGTCTCCCTGATCCGCCGTAATCGTATCCGACTGCGTCACCTTGGTCGACGCTTTGGTGACGGTAACGCCGTTGACGCCGACCTTGCCGTCGGCAATCAGGCGCTGCGCCTTGGAACGGCTGTCCGACAACCCGCGATTCAACATCGCAAGGTCGAGACGAATCGCGTTTCGTGAATCGTTGTTCTGCAAAATACGTGCCTTGTGGTCGTGGGCGCGGATATCAGTCGATATGGAATTGCGGGACCGTAACGTCGTCAAGTTCAAGACCGTTGTCGGCGGCCTCCCACATGGCGCAGCAGGCCGCACGCAATCCATCCACGCTCGAGGTGTCGTTGACCTGCAGCTCGTTGCCGACGAATCGGGCCTGCGCATTCCGGCACATCCAACCATCTTGCGTTCGTTCGACTGCGGGAGCAGGCTCGTTGAGACCACGCAGATCCTCGGCGATGAACGTTGGACGAAGATGCGCGGGCGCATGCATGAGCTCATACGGATTGGTGACGCCCGTCAACACGGCCAGCGAATCGTATCCACCGCGGTTTCCCGCTTCGATATCAGTGTCGAGTCGGTCACCGATGGCAAGGCACAGGTGCTTGGCCATCGGTTCACCGCCATCATGCGCGGCAAGCAGACGGGCTTCGTCATACATGGCTGATTCCGGCTTGCCCGCCGACGCCACCGGTTCGACACCGGTGGCATTGATCACGGCCATGATCATGGAACCGCAACCCGGCGCAATGCCCAACTCTCGTGGAATGGTCAGATCACGATTGGTCACGAAATACGTGGCACCACGCTCCACAGCATAGGCGATCTGCGCCATCTCGTTCCAGCTCATGTCCGGATACCAGCCCTGGATGGCTGCGACAGGCTGATCCTCCGCCTTATCGACGACCTGCAGACCCTGGCCTGCCACCTCGTCACGCAGATGCTGCGCGCCAAGCACGAACACCTTCGCTCCCTCGGGAACTTCGCGGGCGACCATCCTGGCGGCCACCACGGAAGAGGTGATGACCTGCCACGGTTCGACGTCAAGGCCGAAACCTTTCAGCTGGTCAGCCACTACGGACTGCAGACGCGACGAATTGTTGGTGGTGTATTCCACCAACATTCCCAAGTCTTCAGCCTCGTGAATGTTTTCTGCAGCGTGGTCCACCGGGTTCTTTCCCCGGTAGACCACACCGTCAAGGTCGAGGAGCGCAAGCTTGTACGCTTCGCTCAACGGCTGATTCGTGGACTTCAGCATGTGAGCCCCGTCACCTCACTCGTTATCTTCGGAATCCTCGTCCGACTCATCTTCTTCGGTTTCGGACTCGGACTTGACCTCATCCACAGGTTCGTTCTCAGAGTCCGCACCTTCTTCGAATTCCTCTGCCTCAAGCTGGGTTTCGTCGTCGGTCTCACCGTTGGCGTCGATGGCTTCGTCTGCCACGTCGTCAGACTCTTCGTCGGAATCCTCGTCTTCCGGAGCGTACTGAGCGTCCTCTTCGGAGATGCCCAGCAGATCCATCAGTTCGTCGTTCAGATCCTGCATGTCGTATTCGATGACCAGATCGTCGGAGGTTTCGTCGTCCTCAACGTCCGCATAACGCAGCTCAAGCTTGTCGAGCACCTGGTCAAGCTCGATTGCTTCCTCGGAACGGCCGGATTCCTCAAGGAAATACTGTTCCGCCTGAACGGCACGCATGCGGTACTCGCCGGCCAGTCCCTTGGAACGGCCGAGCGTATGCACGATCTCGATGGCCTTGTCCCACATCTTGAGGTCTCCCAGAGCGCCCGCGTATACGAGGAACATCTCCGCCTTGGCTTCGCCGCGAAGATACTTCGCGTCATCGCTCATGGCCAATTCAATGGCCTTCTTCGGCTCGCCCAATCCACGTTCACAATCCGCAATGAACGGCAGGTAATCAAGGAAACCGTTCATTCTGAATGCGGTGCGGAACTCACGTGCGGCCAGCTTGTAGTCGCCCTGACGGTAAGCCACGAACGCGAGGGTCTCACGCGCGAAGTCGATGCGGGAAGCCTGACGGGCCACCCACTTGGCATGTTCGAGAGCCAGCTCCGGATTGCTCTCCTCAAGCGTGTATGCCGCAAGGATGTGCAGACCGATGTTTTCGGCATGTTCCTTCGACAGACCGCGCAGACGCTCACGGTCATCGGAGGTGAGCATCTTCCATTCGATGCCCTTCGGCATCTTTGGCTCATCCGGACGACGATGCGTGTACGGGTTCTGCGAGGGGAAGCTCATCGTGCCATCGGAATTACGGCGCGGCTTCGACAGATACTCACCGCGCTTAGTCTCACGGTACTGCATCTTCTCTTCACGAGTGAACTCACGACGCTCGGTGCCTTCGGCCTTCTGCACATCGTTCCTGCGTGCATCGCGGCGCTGGTCGTCGCGGCGGAAATCGCGGCGGTCGTCACGACGACCACCGTTATTGCGGAAGTTGCGGCGCTCACCATCGTTGCGATCGTTACGGCGGAAATCGCGGCGCTCACCATCCTTGTGGAAGGTCTTGCGATCGTTACGGTGTTCACCGTCACGACGGTCGTCACGACGGAAATTACGGCGCTCACCGTCACGCTGCTCGCCATCATGACGGTAGCGAGGATTGCTGTTGCCGCGGTTGGAACGGAAGCCGTGGTTATCATCACGGCGTTCGCCGTCGCGGTTGAACTTGCGCGGACCGTTGTGGAAGCGACGTTCCTGGCCTTCACCCTCACCATCGCGACGGGAATCATGATCGCGGCGGAAACCTCCATTACCCTTACGGAATCCACCCTTGTGATCGTCGTTATGGAAACCGCCAGACTTGTGTCCGTAGGACTTGCCGCCATTGCCACGCGGTTTGAATCCCTTACCCGAACGATTGCCGGGCCTGCCCGAACCGTAGGACTTGTGGTTACCGTAGGACTTTCCGCGAGATCCGCGCTGTTCTTCTGCCATGCTGTTCCTTATGAGTTTGTTCTATGGTCTAAGTTTGATCTTCTAAAATAGGTCTTGTCATGCCTTTTCGACGGCGCCGAGAACCTTCTTTCCGCGACGGATCATCGCGAAACGGCCATGCAGGAAATCGTCTTCGGTCAGTACCTGTTCCTCATCCTCGACCCTGGCGTTGTTCAGGTACACGCCACCGGCCTTGATGGTCTTACGTCCTTCGGAGATCGACTTGAACAGACCCGCCTTCACACCGGCTTCGGCAATACGGTCTCCCACGGACGCCTTGGCGAATTCTCCGTCAATCCTCACGCCGTCGAGAGCCGCCTCGAGGGTCGACTCATCAATCTCGGACAGTTGTCCGCCACGGCCGAACAGCGCACCGGCGGCCTCGATCGCCTGACGGGTCGCTTCCTCACCGTGCACGAGGCTGGTGACTTCCCATGCCAGCGCACGCTGGGCCTCACGCGCTCCCGGATTGGTCTTGCTCTCCTCAATCAAACGCTCGATCTCGGCCTTCGGCAGGAAGGTGAACGCCTTGAGCAGGCTTTCCATCTCGCTGTCGGGACGGTTGAACCAGAACTGGTAGAACTTGTACGGGCTCAGCATGGTACCGTCGAGCCAGACGGCGTTGCCTTCCGACTTTCCGAACTTCTTGCCCTGGGCATCGGTGATGATCGGGCTGGTGAACACATTCACGTCAACGCCGCGCACCTTGTGGATGAGATCAAGGCCGGAGGTGAGGTTGCCCCACTGGTCGGAGCCGCCGATCTCGAGCACGCAGTTGTATTCGTCATACAGGTGCAGGAAGTCGTTGCCCTGCAACACCTGGTAGCTGAACTCGGTGAAGGAGATTCCCTCTTCGGAGTTGAGACGGCGTGCCACGGTGTCTTTGGCGAGCATGGTTCCCAAACGGAAGTTCTTGCCAACGTCACGCAGGAAGTCGATGACGGTCATGGAAGCGGTCCAGTCGTAGTTGGATACGAAACGTACCGCATTGCTGCCTTCGGTATCCAGAATACCGCCGATCTGCTTCTTCAGGCGTTCGGCCCAACCGGCCACCACGTCCTTCGGATTCAGCGTGCGTTCACCGGACTGCCTCGGATCTCCGATAAGTCCAGTGGCGCCGCCGACAAGAGCGATCGGATAATGTCCGGCCGCCTGCAGATGACGCATGTTGATCAGCTGCACGAGATTGCCGATATGCAGGGACGCCGCGGTCGGATCATAGCCGCAATAATAGGTGATGGGCTCTCCGTTCAACGCTTCTGCGAGTCGTTCCCTGTCGGTGGACTGGGAAATCAACCCGCGCCATTCCAGTTCATCAAGGACGGAATCGAAACCGGCCTCCTTGAAATCGATGACGTGAGCCATAGCTGTGTTTCTCCCCTATCGAATTGTGGATACTTACTGCGTTTTACGCACCCTACAGTTTCTCAGAAGATGAAGACAGCGGCATACGGCCGTTTCCGTCCATCTTCCGTCAAACGAAACCTGATCATTAAATGCAGAGCGTCCGTCGCGGAAAATCCACGACGGACGCTTATTGCTGCAGTCTGTTTTACCTCGCTGCTACTTCGATAGAGGCGTATTGCGTAGCACCTCACGCAAGGTTTCGATGATTTTGCTGTACTTGGTGGATTCCGTGGAACGCATGCGCGGGAATGCGTTGATCATTCGGCGCTGCTGCTTGTTCAGTATGGACGATGCAGTGTGCTGCATGGTATCGACGATCTCCTGGGAGGATTCCGCCCACTCATGCACCTTACCGACGAATTCCTCCTTGCCCCACTGCCATGAATCTCCAGCCTTTTCCGCATATGACTGCACAGCCTCGCTGAATTTGGCGAGATTGGCGGAGAAATCGATGAGTCCGACCACGGTGACGATGGTGTCGATGATGATCAGAATCGCGAACACCGCGCACATCCAATGCACGATATGCAACGGAATCATGAAGGTGAGACGCTCAACCACAGGTTGCACGACATCGGTGATGATCACACCCGCGAAGCCGAAGACAATAGCTCCCAACAGGCAGATTCTTCCGTTGATATTGAACCGATAGTGGTTGTAGTCCCACCAGCGGGCATGGAAAAGCTTTTCCAATCCCCAGGAAGTGACATATTCGAGCGCGCACGCGCCGAATGACGAAATCAGAAAAACGACGATTGGATTGCTCAGACCATGCAACAGCACGATTGCCATGGATGCGCCGCATCCGTAAATCGGACATAACGGACCGTTGAGGAATCCACGGTTGACCCAACGGCGTTCCGTGATGGAAAGAAGCGTCGATTCGTAAATCCAGCCAATCAATGAGTAGAACAGAAACCAAAGGAACAGATATTCCAAAACGAGCATGCTACCGTTCGTCACCTTCCAACATTCGGCTTGCCGGATTTCGGTTTATTGAATCGTTCAGGGGAAAGCGTTTCTCTGGTGGCGCTGATTTTGTCGGCCATAGTGACGAGATAGCCTTCGATGTACCGTGGAGGTACAGGCGTCAACGGAAACATGTGGTTCGCTATGCTGTCCCGCTCCACATGGTTGAGCTGGAAATCGCGTTCGGCATTACGAAGGGCCCTACGCCCATGGGTGAAGCCGTGCAGACGATGCTCACCATTGTCCCAGTCGTGCCAATCGTAGAGAAAATAATCATGGAGCAAAGCGGCGCGTACCAGCGAACGCAAATCCACCTTGTGCCACAGGTGCATTCTATCCGCGATCCATACGGCCAGACAGGCCACCCGGATGGAATGCGCGTATGTGGTGATCACACCATGTTGGTAGCAGGTTCGTTCGATCTGCATGCTTTCATGGCTGAGAATGTCGTGGCCATAAACATGCACTATTCGCTGTATTTGCGTACGCGTCAGCAGCACCGCTTTGCCTTTTCCTTTTGATTACTTACTTGAGCAGCGATTCCGGGGTCTTGTATGCCGGACCGTCGCTGGTCGAGTTGGCGAAGGAACGCAACTGTTCGATGGACGTCTTCGCCGCGACTATCTGCTCACGTACACGCAGCGGCGAGGTTCCGCCCTTGCCGTTACGGGCCGAGACGGATCCTTCGGTGGAGAGCACCTCACGCACCTGCGGTGCCTTATCCGCCGACAGGAAGTCCTTGAAGACGTCGATGAAGTCCTCATCGGTCAGATCCCAAAGCTCCTGATCACGGTCTTCCGCGATCTTCACGCAGGCGCCGGAAAGCTCATGAGCGTGACGGAAGGGCACTCCGTTCTTCACGAGCCATTCGGCGATGTCGGTGGCGAGGGCGAATCCGGTGGGAGCTTCTTCTTCCAGACGCTCCTTGTTGAAGACCATGGTTCCGACCATGCCGGTGAACGCGGGAAGTAGAACCTCAAGGGTGTCTACCTGATCGAATACGGCTTCCTTGTCTTCCTGCAGGTCGCGTGCGTACGCGGTGGGCAGACCCTTGAGCGTGGCGAGCAGTCCCGTCAGGTCGCCGATGAGACGGCCGGACTTGCCGCGGGCCAATTCCGCGATATCCGGATTCTTCTTCTGCGGCATGATGGAGGAACCGGTGGAATAGGCGTCATCAAGACGGACGAACGCGAATTCCTGCGTGTTCCAGATGATGATTTCCTCGGAAAGGCGGCTAATGTCGACGCCCGCCATGGCTGCGACGAACGCGAATTCCGCAACCAGATCGCGGCTTGCGGTACCGTCGATGGAGTTGGACGTCACCTTGGAGAAACCGAGCTCGCGAGCCACAGCCACGGGTTCGAGACCAAGAGTATTGCCTGCAAGAGCGCCGGAGCCGTAAGGACTTGCGTCAATGCGCTTATCCCAATCAGCAAGACGTTCCACATCACGCAGCAGCGGCCAGACATGGGCCATGAGCTGATGTGCGAGCAGTACCGGCTGCGCATGCTGCATATGAGTACGACCCGGCATGACGGTGCGACCGGCCTTCTCGGACTGCTCTACCAGTGTGGCGGCCAAGCCGAGCAGCATCTTGGCGATGACGCGGCTATGGCGGCGCAGCCACATGCGGATCAGCGCAGCAATCTGATCATTACGGGAACGACCTGCGCGAAGCTTTCCGCCGAGTTCGTCTCCGGCGATCTGCAACAGGCCACGTTCAAGCGCGGTTGCCTCATCCTCGTCATCCTCGATCGGAGCGAAAGCGCCGGAATCCACGCGGCGCTGCAGTTCGTCGAGGGAATCCTCCATACGTTGCAATTCGTCCGCGGTCAGCAGGCCGGCACGTCCGAGTGCCCTTGCGTGGGCACGGGAGCCAGCGATGTCGTCATCGGCGAGACGCCAATCAAACTGGGTGGACTTGCTCAATCGTGCGAGTTCCGGGGAAGGTCCGGACTTGAAACGGCCGCCCCACAGCGCAAGATGCTCACCATTGGTAGTGCTCTCAGTCATTTTTTCATTCTCCTTGCGAACTGACTGAGGGAGAGGATACCAGTTAGGATGTCCTAACCGATACCCTCTCCCCCATGATCATGACGCTTCGTCTATGATGCGACGCCGTCTATCCGGCAATCGCTTCCTACTCGACGGTGTTCTCCGGAACCTCGATGCCGTTGCCGAACTTGACGTCACGCGCCGCGGCGACACGGCTCGGCAGTCCGTAGATGTCGATGAAGCCATTGGAGGACTTCTGATCGAAGCTGTCTCCGGAATCGTAGGTGGCCAGGTTGTAGTCGTACAGAGAGGTCTCGGAACGACGACCGGTCACAACTGCGCGTCCACCGTGCAGAATCATACGAATTTCGCCGGAAACGTACTTCTGGGTGTCTTCGATGAAGGCGTTCAGGGACTGGGTCGCCGGGGAGAACCACTGCGCATCGTAGACCAGTTCGGCCCAACGCTTGTCGATATCGCGCTTGATGCGGTGCTGTTCGCGCTCCAGGCAGCAGTTTTCGAGTTCCTGATGGGCGGTGATCAGCGCCACGGCACCCGGAGCCTCATACAGCTCACGGGACTTGATGCCGACCAGACGGTCTTCAATCAGATCGATACGGCCGATGCCCTGCGCGCCAGCGCGACGGTTCATCTCTTCGATGGCCTGCAGCGGAGTGACGTCGCGACCGTCGATCTTGACCGGAATGCCCTGCTTGAATTCGATGACGACCTCATCCTCGACCGGCGGGAAGGCCGGATCATCGGTGTAGGAGTAGCAGTCCTTGGTCGGACCGTTCCACGGATCCTCAAGGAAGCCGGTTTCGATGGCGCGGCCCCACACGTTCTGGTCGATGGAGAACGGGCTCTTCTCGGTCTGCACGATCGGCAGCTTATGCTCCTTGGCGAACGCAATCTCAACGTCGCGGGTCAGAGACAGGTCGCGAATCGGGCTGATGGCCTTCAGCGTCGGATCGATGGAAGCGATGGACACTTCGAAACGAACCTGGTCGTTGCCCTTGCCGGTGCAGCCGTGGGAGATGGTGTCCGCACCGAACTGATGAGCGGCACGCACGAGATGCTTGGAGATGAGCGGGCGGGAGATGGCGGAGACCAGCGGATACACGCCTTCGTACATGGCATTGGCCTTCAGAGCCTTCATGCAGTACTCGTTGGCGAATTCGTCACGGGCGTCGACCACATAGGATTCGACCGCACCGCAGGCCAGTGCACGCTGCTTGATGGTCTCGAGGCTTTCGCCACCCTGACCGACATCGAGGGACACCGCCACGACATCTTTGCCGGTGCGCTCCTTCAGGTACGAGATGGCGACGGAGGTGTCAAGACCACCGGAGTACGCCAGGACGAGACGATTCTGATCGCTCATGGTTTGCCTTTCTAACATCTTGTAATCATTCAGCAGTATATGCATTACTCTGTATATTTATGCATATCCGGTGAGTTGTGTCCACTATGTGGCCGTTCAGCCTTTCGATACCACATCGAGCAGCCACTGCGCACGCAGTTTCGCCACATCGTCATCCGTGCAAATCACCATGACCGTATCGTCGCCGGCGATGGTGCCGAGCACACCTTCGATCGGCTGCTTGTCCACAACACTGGCCACATATTGCGCGGCTCCGGACGGCGTGTGAATCACCACGAGATTGCGCGCCGATGCGACGGACGTCACCAAACCCGAAAGCACCCTGCTGATCTGCTGTTCGGTTTTGGCATCGGGATTCACGTTCGACTCATCCGGATGCTGCACGCCGATGGCATAGGCCACGGTCCCGTCAGAAAGACGGGTTTTCGTGGCATGTATCTCATCAAGATCACGGCTCAGCGTAGCTTGGGTCACCTCTATGCCCTGATCGGAGAGGATTTGGGAAAGCTGCGACTGCGAGGTCACAACACGCGTCAGCAGCGCCTGCTCGATAGCGCTCAATCGAGCCGCACGGGTGGCAGGACGCTGCAATGCGGGGGTTTGGTCGGTCATCAGGACAGCAGGCTTTCGTCGCCGCGGGCTTTGCCCGTCAGCCAAGTCAGCAGGGCCTTTTGCGCGTGGAGGCGGTTCTCGGCTTCGTCCCAGACCACGGACTGCGGCCCATCGATGACTTCAGCGGTGACTTCCTTGCCTCGATACGCCGGCAGGCAATGCTGGAAGATGGCGTCTTCCTTGGCTCCGGACATAAGTTCGGCGTTCACCTGATAATCCCAGAACGGCTTGGAACGAATGGCGTATTCCGCCTCCTCGCCCATGGAGACCCATGTGTCGGTGAACACGCAATCGGCACCCGCCACGGCCTCCTTCGGGTCGGTGGTCACCAATATGGATCCACCGGTTTCGGAAGCGATGGCCTGGGCATCAGCCACTATCTGCGGATCGGGCAGGTATCCGTAAGGTCCGGCCACACGTACGTCCATGCCCGCAACCGCGCCACCGAGCAGGTAGGAGTTCGCCATGTTGTTGGCCGCGTCGCCCAAGTAGGCAATGGTCTGGTTCTTCAGGTTGTCAACACCACCGCGGTGCTCCGCGATGGTCTGGAAATCAGCGAGAATCTGGCACGGATGGAACTCGTCCGTCAGGGCGTTCACCACCGGATGAGTGGAATACCTGGCCATTTCCTCCACACGATCCTGACCGAAGGTGCGCCACACCACGCCATAAGCCATGCGGTCGAGCACGCGGGCAGTATCGGCCACCGGCTCGCCACGGCCCAGCTGGGAGCCGGACTTGTCGATCACCAGCGGGTATCCGCCCAGTTCAGCCACACCGATCGAGAAGCTGGAGCGGGTTCGTGTGCTTGGCTTGTCGAACAGCACGGCAATGCCCTGCGGGCCTGCGAACGGCTGGTGGTAGAAGCGGTTCTTATGGAACTTGATCGCAAGTTCCAACACCTGCTTCTGTTCTTCGTGGCTGAGATCGTCATCGCGCAGCATGTGGCGCAGTTCCGGAGTTGCCATCACTGGCTCCTTTCAAAAAGTCGATGGTCGTCCGACGGTCAGTCGTTCGGCAGATCGGACGGGACTTCGGCGAGAATGGCTATCGCCTGGTCGATATCCTGTTCGGTAACAATCAGCGGCGGAGCGAGACGAATGGCGTCCGGTGCGACCGCGTTGACGATGAGGCCGCGTTCCAGAGCCCAGTTCATCACTGCGTGGGAGCACGGATGGGCCAGTTCGATCGCATCCAGCAGACCACGGCCGCGCACGGAGACGAACAGCTCGTTGCCGCAGGCTTCAATGCCGTCCCTCAGCTGCTTTCCGCGTGCTTCGGCGTTCTGCAACAGATTCTCCTCCTCGATGACTTCGAGGGTGGCCAATGCCGCAGCTGCGCCCAACGGATTGCCCGCGAACGTCGATCCGTGGGAACCGGGAGTGAACAATGCCGAAAGTTCCGCGCCGAAGGAGATCATGCCTCCCATCGGGAAGCCTCCGCCAACGCCCTTCGCAAAAGTGATGATGTCGGGAACCACTCCGCCCGCGAGATCCTCACACTGGAACGCGAACCATGATCCCGTACGTCCGATGCCGGTCTGTACCTCATCGATGATGAGCAGCGCCTTGTTCTCATCGCACAGCTGGCGTGCGTACTTGACGTAATCCGCGCCAAGCGGTCGGACCCCGGCCTCGCCTTGAATAAGTTCCATGATGACGGCGGCAACAGGTCCCTTGCCGTACTTTCCAACTCCGGTTTCACCAAAGGCTTCCCGCAGGGCCGACTTGTCGCCGGCCTCCACGAATTCAATGTTCGGAACCAACGGCTCGAACGCCTCACGAATCGCGGGTTTCCAGGTTGCGGACAACGCACCCATGGTACGGCCATGGAATCCATGCGTCATGGCGATGATTCGCGCCGGCTTTCCACCAAGGGACGGAGACGCGCCCTGCAAAGTACGGCCGTACAGTTTGGCGAGCTTGAGAGCCGCCTCATTGCCTTCCGCGCCGGAATTGCCGAAGTACACATGAGATCCTTCGGGCGCTCCAGCGAGCTTCACGAGTTTGGCCGCGAGTTCAATCTGCGGTTCCGTCGCGAAGTAATTGCTCACATGGGCCGCTTTCGCGGCCTGGTCGCTGATGGCCTTGACCCACTTGGGGTGGGCGTAGCCGAGCGCGTTCACCGCGATGCCCGCCAGGAAGTCGAGGTATTCGTTGCCGTCGACATCCCAGATATGCGCGCCCTCACCATGATCCATGACGCGCAGAGGCGTTCCGAACACGTTCATGTGCACCTGGGAGTACTTTCCCAGCCACTTCGCGTCCTCGCTGCCCAGCGTTTCCAGTTGTTCAGTTGCCATAGGAACTCCTCATTTCAATGCCGTCATCAGGCACGACCATGGTGCCGATGCCAGCGGTGGTAAAGATCTCGTTAAGGATGGAATGCGGTTTGCGTCCATCGATGATGTGCGTACGCGGAACCCCACCGTCGATGGCCCGCACACAGGCCTCCATCTTCGGGCGCATACCACTCTCCAGATCGGGAAGCATGTCGCGCAGATTCTCGACGCCGATACGGCCAATCAGGGAATCACGATCAGGCCAGTCCGCATACAGTCCGTCCACATCCGTCAGAATGACCAGCTTGCTCGCTCCAAGAGCCGACGCCAGTGCGGCCGCAGCCGAATCGGCGTTCACGTTCAGCACTTCCGTGGCATCGTCCTCGTTCGGTGCAACCGAGGAGACCACTGGAATGCGGCCGGCATTGATCAGATCCTCAACAGCTGATGCATCGACGCTCACCACGTCTCCCACCAGACCGATATCGGTGGGTTTGCCGTCGATGATCGGCTTGCGCTGCATGGCCGAGAAGAGCGCTCCGTCCTCTCCGGAAAGTCCGACCGCGAGAGGACCGTGGGCGTTGATCAATCCCACGAGTTCACGCGAGACCTTACCGGTCAGCACCATTCGCACCACATCCATAGCTTCCGGAGTGGTTACGCGAAGGCCACCCTTGAATTCCGACTTGATGCCCAGAGCCTTGAGCATCTGCGAAATCTGCGGGCCTCCACCGTGAACCACCACCGGATGCATGCCAACCTGACGGAGGAACACCATGTCTTCCGCGAAACATGCTTTGAGATGGTCGTCGATCATCGCATTGCCACCATATTTGATGACGATTCGCTGTCCGGCGAATTCTTCAAGCCACGGCAGCGCTTCGATCAGCACCTCCGCCTTCTGATCGGCGCGCAGGTCGGTATGCACGTCGAAATGGAATCCAGGTCCCTTGAGTTCTTTTGTCATTGGTTGTAGATCAGCTTTCGTAGTCTGCGTTGATGCTCACGTAATCGTGGGTCAGATCGTCCGTCCACACGGTCGCTTCCGCATCTCCCGCATGCAAATCGATATCGATATGGACTTCGCGCGGAGTCATGTCCACTTCGGAGCGGTCACGTCCCGCACCACCGTTCTCACAGATTCGCACGCCGTTGACATCGACCGTCACCTTGGTGGAGTCGTACGGAGCCACGTCCGCAGGCACGGTTCCCAGAGAGCTGACGATACGTCCCCAGTTCGGATCATTGCCCGAAATCGCGCACTTCAGCAGGTTGGATGCCGCGACCGCACGACCGCATGCGAGGGCTGCCTGTTCGCTGGTGGCGCCCGTCACCTTGACTCGGATGTCGTGGCTTGCGCCCTCGCCGTCGCCGACGATCTGACGCGCCAGAGACGCGGTGGCCTGTGCGACCAGATCGTTGAACTCATCCGGGTCCGGTTCGATTCCGGAAGCGCCGGAGGCAAGCAGAAGCACCGTATCGTTGGTGGACATGCAGCCGTCCACATCAATGCGGTTGAACGACATTTCCACCCCGACGTTCAGCGCGGCCTGAAGTTGGCCGGCGCTCACCACCGCATCGGTGGTGATGACGCACAGCATGGTGGCCAACTGCGGCGCAATCATGCCGGAGCCCTTGACCATACCACCGACGCGGAAGCCATTCGAGCCTTCAAGTTCGACGGTCTTCGGCTTGGTGTCGGTGGTCATGATGGCGTGGGATGCGTCGGCACTGGCCTGCGCGGTATCCGCCAAGGCATTGAACGCCTTTTCGGCGCCGGCGAGCACATTGTCGAGAGGCAGCAGCTCACCGATAAGACCGGTGGAACATACAGCCACGTCTTCGGCGTCGGTGCCCAGCAATCCGGCGACCTTCTCCGCGGTGGCCTTGGCCTGTTCATAGCCCGGCTGTCCGGTGCAGGCGTTGGCTCCACCGGAGTTGAGGATCACGGCCTTGATCTGCCCGTTTGCCGCGATTCGACGCGACCACTGTACCGGAGCCGCGCAGAAACGGTTCGCGGTGAACGTTCCGGCCGCTGCGTTCAGCGGCCCATTATTGACCACCAGAGCCAGATCCTTCTTACCTTCAACAGCGGAAATACCAGCTTCCACGCCAGCGGCGGAAAAGCCCTTCGCAAAAGTTACACTCACGGTGCCACTCCAATCTTCGTCAATCCTGCGTCTTCCGGAAGTCCCAATGCCACATTCAGCGACTGCACCGCCTGACCGGCTGTTCCCCTATTAAGGTTGTCAATCGCTGCAAATGCCAGAAGCCTGTCGGCCTTACGGTCCACAACCACCTGGATGTGCGCGGCATTCGATCCGATGATGTTGGCGGTGGCCGGCATGGTACCTTCCGGCAGCACCACCATGAAATCTTGATCCTTATAAGCGTCAAGCCAGACCTGTCGAATCTCGCGGTCCGTCATGTTCTTGGCTTTGTCGGTAAGTTTCGCGGACACGGATGCGAGGATGCCTCGTGCCATCGGAACGAGAATCGGTGTGAATCCCAGGGTGAACTCGTCGGCGGCCGCGGCGCTCTTGCCTGCCGCATGGGCCAGATTCTGCAGAATCTCCGGGATATGCCTATGCGTACCACCCACCGAATACGGCAATGCGGATCCGAATGCCTCGGCCGCAAGAAGGTTGGTTCGCTTCAGGTTCTTGCCGGCCCCGGAGTATCCGACCACCAAATCGGCCACGATGTCCGTGGTTTCCACGAGACCTTGGGCCACGCCCGGCTGCAGCGCCAACGTGGTTGCAGTCACATTGCAGCCCGGTCCTGCGATGCGCTTGGTTCCAGGCAGCGACTCACGCTGGCGTGTGTAAGAACCATCCTGCGCGGTTCCCATAATGAGCTCGGGCATACCGTAGGTCCAATGCTCGTAAAAATCGCCGCCGTAGAATTCATCCCATGCGGACTGCTCTTCGAGCCTGTGGTCGGCGCCGAGGTCGACCACCACTGCATTGGGGTCAAGTTCGGATGCCAACGCTCCCGATGCACCGTGCGGAAGCGCGAGGATAATCACATCATGCCCGTTCAACACTTCCGGCGTGGTGTCTTCGACCACCAGATCGGCCAACTGCGGGATATGCGGCATATGCTTGCCAAGCTTGTCCCCCACCGACGAATGGCCGGCCACACAAGTCACCTCGAAATCCGGATGCGCCGCGAGAATGCGAAGCGCCTCGCCGCCCGCATATCCAGTCGCGCCAGCCACGGCTACCGTATATTTGGCCATATAACTTCTCTTTCCTTGACTCACTGAAACACCATCAGCATACACTTTATGCAATACATTGTATATTTATACATTACGTCCGTGTCACATATTGACCATGGCACCACGGTCACATCATGATTTTCGACGGAAATGAAACAGCGGTGCCGAATTCGGCACCGCTGAAAGAAGCCATTTGATTCAGGCGGAAAGGGTGTCGGACCCATTCCCCGCAGTTCCACCCATCATGTCCTGCAAAAGCTGGTAATACAGGTCGCTGGTGGAGATGCCATGCACCATCAGCCAAAGCATGCCGATGGTGTACAGGATGTTGATTACCAGAGCCGCAGCGCCAAGCCAGAAACCTTTCATATGGAAGGTTTTCGTACGCCACATCGCCATCGCGCCCATCACAGCTGGTACCACCGGCACCGGCAGCAGAAGCGCGAACACCAGAGCGAGGATCGCGTACGTGTCCCAACGGCCATACAGGGGATTCTGGCCGGGATCATCCAGGTTGACATTGCCGCGCATGTGCGGCTGCTGGCCAGTCTGACCGTGCGGATTTCCGTTCCACCCGTATGGGTTCTGTCCATATGGATTCTGGCCATACGGATTTTGATCATACGGATTCGCGCCGGAAGGGTTCCACTCATATGGATTGCCCTGGCCGTACAGTGCGTTCTGACCGCTCGGAGACTGGTTCCCCTGAGTGCTCTGGAACCCACTCTGCTGGTTCGCATACGGTTGGCCATTGACGGCATTCTGCGGATAGCCCTGCGGCTGATTCGCGTTCATCCGATTTTCGTCAGCGACCGGTTCCGGATCGGGTGCTCCGTATACATACGGATCGTAGCCCGACGGGTATTGGCTTGACATCGCGCCGTATTCCGGCTGGTTGATCTGTCCGTATTCCGGCTGATGTGCATCCGACGAACGTCCGGAAGATGACGAAACCGGAACATCGCCAGCCGTTTCCCGACGTTCGTTTGCACTGGTGGGCCGATTCTGTTCCGGTTCGTTCATAATCATCCTTTGTTTCGTAAGGTCACGTCACGCGCGCAGCTGCGCACCCAACTTGGCCGCTTCCTCCACAATGCGCTTGCGGATCGCTTCACTGTCTTCGGAGGCCAAGGTCTTGTCCGGGGCGCGGAAAGTCACCGCGTAGGCCAAGGACTTCATGCCCTCACCAAGCTGATCGCCGGTGAACACATCGAACAGTTCGATGCTTTCCAGGCTGCTGCCTGCGGCTTCCACAATGACCTTCTCCAGCGCGGCCGCGGTAACGTCCGTCGACACGGTGAATGCGAGATCCTGCTTGACCGGCGGGAACGTGGAAATCGGCTTGGCCTGCACCGGCTTGCCACTCAACGTGGAGAACAGTGCGGTCAAATCGAGTTCGAATGCGGCGGAGTGGGCCGGGAAGCCCAGAGCCTCGTTGACATGCGGATGCAGCTCGCCAACCATGCCGACGAACACATCGCCGGACAGTACACGGGCGGCGCGGCCCGGATGCCACTGAGCGGGAACGCCCTGTGCCTTCGGCTGGTCGAGAACGAGGGTGGCGCCGATGCGGTCGAAGATACGCGTCACGGCCTCAACCGCATCGCTCCAATCCACCGCGCGACGTTCTCCCAGCCAGCCGGTTTCCACCGCATTGCCGGTCAGAATGCCGGCAACATGCATCGGCTGATCCGGAAGTCCGGCGTCAAGAGCGGCAAGCTGCTCGTCCGTAGGCTTCACGGCACCCGGAAGAGCCGGAATCGCAGGAGCGTTCGGATCCCACAGGTACACATGTCCGATTTCGTACAGGGAGACGTTGTCCACGCCGCGACGCAGATTGCGCTGCACGGTCTGGGCCAGCGTCGGGATGATGTCGCGACGTAGGAACGGACGATCGCCCGCCAACGGATTGGCGATCTCGACGCTGACGCTCTTGGTCTCGGCCGCATCCAGGGAGAAGTTCTTGTAATCCTCGTCTCCCACGAACGGATAGCTCAGGGTCTCCACCATGCCGTATTCGGCAAGCTCGTCGGCCACCTGACGCTTGCGCAGCTGTTCAGGAGTCAAGCCGACCTCGCCCTCCACCGGCGCCGGCGGAACAGTGGTGGGAATCTCGTCATAGCCGACGAGTCGAGCCACTTCCTCGACCAGATCACACGGTTCGTTCAGATCCGGTCGCCAGCTTGGCGGCAAAACGGAGAACTGACCGTTGCCACCGCCCGCAACCGAGCATCCGATATCGGTGAGGATATCGCTGATGGTGTTCACGTCCGTGTCGAGACCTGCCACACGGGCCACCTCGCTGGCCTTGAACAGAATCACACGACGGTTGGCCACGGTGTTGAGATCCGTCGGATGCTGGCTCGGAGTGCCGTTGCCGTACTTGACCATGAGGTCGGCGGCCATCTGCGCAGCAGCGGGCTGCAGCTGATCGTCAACGCCACGTTCGAAACGACGGGACGCCTCCGACGGAATCTTGTGACGACGGGCGGAACGCGCGATCGATACCGGATCAAAGTGAGCGGATTCCAGCAGGATGTTCTTGGTTTCGGTGGTGACCTCGCCATACAGTCCGCCCATCACGCCCGCGATGCCGAGCACACGGGAACCACGGGCGCCATTCGGCGAATCGGTGATCAGCAGATCCTCAACGCTCAAATCGTGCTTCTTACCATCTAGCGTGGTGAGGGTCTCGCCCTCATTGGCGCGGCGGACCACGATCGGACCTTCGATCTTGTCGAGATCGTAGGCGTGCATCGGCTGGCCCAGATCAAGCATCACATAGTTGGTCACATCCACGGCCAAGGAGATGGAACGCATGCCGGCACGGGTCAGACGGCGACGCATCCAATTCGGCGAGCTGCTCGCCGGGTCGAAGCCACGCACCGCGCGAGCATAGTAACGGTCGCATCCCACAACACCATGAATCGGATTGTTGTCTTCCACGACCACTTCGATATCGGTTTCTGTGCCTTCCGGCAGACCCTTGGTAACGGGGGCCTTCTCATTCAGCGCGACAACCGGATCGGTGTATGCGGCACCTGTGGAATGATGGTATTCGCGTGCGACACCACGGTAGGAGAACGCATAGCCACGGTCCGGAGTGATGTTGATCTCCAGCAGCTGCTCGTCCAGATGCAGCAGGCTCATGGCGTCGTCACCGGGCTTGAGCGCTTCGTACTGTTCCGGGGTGAAGCCGTAGTTACGAAGCAGAATGATTCCGTTGTGGTTGTCTCCAAGACCCAGCTCACGCTCGGATGCGCACATGCCGTTGGAGATGTGTCCGTAGGTCTTACGCGGTTCGATCCTGAAATCTCCCGGAAGCACAGCGCCCGGCAGGGTCACGACGACCTTTTCCCCGGCCGCCATGTTCGGCGCGCCGCAGATGATTCCACGCGGCACCTTGTTGCCGTCTTCGTCGGTCTCGTTGTATTCATCACCAACGTCGACGTGGCACCAATTGATGATCTTGCCGTTCTTCTGCGGTTCCGGAGTCGCGTCCACCACGTATCCGACGACGATCGGGCCGACCAGCTGAGAGGTGTGAATCTCCTCCTCTTCAAGGCCGACCTTCACCAAATCCTTGGCAAGCTGTTCATACGTAAGGCCTTCCGGAACCTCAACATGGTCCTTAAGCCAATCAATATCAACCATTGGCATGGGTCAATCACTCCCCCATCACAAACTGTTCGCTGAATCGCACGTCGCCTTCAACCAGGTCGTGCATGTCATTGATGTCATGGCGCAGCAGCAGCGTGCGTTCCACGCCGACGCCGAAGGCAAAGCCCGTGTAAACTTCCGGATCAAGGCCGGCGGACTTCAACACGTTCGGGTTGACCATGCCGCAACCGCCCCATTCAAGCCAGCCTGCGCCGCCCTTCTTGTCGGGGAACCACAGGTCGAGCTCCGCACTCGGTTCGGTGAATGGGAAGTAGCTCGGACGAAGACGGGTCTTGGCTTCCGGTCCGAACATGGCCACCGCAAGCTTGTCGAGCACGCCCTTGAGATCAGCCATGGTCAGATGCTTGTCCACCGCAAGGGCTTCGACCTGATGGAACACCGGCGTATGGGTGGCATCAAGCTCATCGGTACGGAACACACGACCCGGGCATGCGATGTACAGCGGCACGCCGCGGGTGAGCAGGCCGCGCACCTGATCGGAGGACGTCTGGGTACGCAGAACCATGTTGGAGCCGACGAATCCCGCAGCGTCCTTGGCCTGGTTTCCCTTGACATAGAAGGTATCCTGCATCTGGCGTGCCGGATGGTCAGGTCCGAAATTCAGCGCGTCGAAGTCATACCATTCGGTCTCAACCTCAGGGCCGTCGGAGATCTGCCAGCCCATGGAGATGAAGAAGTCCTCGACATCCTCCATCAGCTTCGGCAGCGGATGACGTGCGCCGAGAGGCTTACGGTTGACCGGCAGAGTCATGTCCACGGTTTCGGCGGCCAGTGCGCGCGCCTCTTCCTCGGCCTTGACCTGCTGCTCCTTGGCGCCGTATGCGCGGCCGAAGTCGGCGCGCAGCTTGCCCATAACCTGGCCGGCTTCCTTCTTCTGATCCTTCGGCAGCGCACCGATGGCCTTGCTGGCCTGAGTCATTGCGGAATCCGCACCGGCGTACTGCGTTTTGATGGCTTTCAATTCCTCCATGCTGGAGGCGTTTTCGATTTTCGCGATGCCCTCGGCAACCGCATCGGTTACCGCCTGGGCGTCGAATACCGCACCTTCTGCCACGAGATACCTTTCTAATTTCCCGTTTGTTTTACGCGAAAAACGCGCAATTTCAACGTTTTCCGACTTTATATTGTTTCAACATGACTCGACATAGCCAAGCTCAGCAGCATCACCGCCGCGCTGGTGCCGAGATTCAAGGACTCCGCTTTTCCGTAAATCGGAATCGAAACGATGCGATCGGTGCGTTCCAGCACTTCCCGGGTCAATCCGCGCGCCTCGTTGCCGAAGAGCACGGCCTTGGCCTGAGTCAGGGAATCGGGAGCCGCAAGCAGATCCGTCAGCGATTCCGGAGGCCTGGAATCGGTACCGTACACGTCGGCCGCGTATACGCACAGCCCACTGTCCTCGCACCATGAAAAGAATTCGTCGGTCCCCATGGTGAGTATCGGCAGGTGGAACAGCGATCCCGCGGAGGAACGTATGACCTTCGGATTGAAGATGTCGACGCAATCGTCGACCAGGACCACGCCGTCGCATCCAGCCGCATCGGCCGAGCGGATCACCGTTCCTGCGTTGCCCGGATCGCGTACCTGCCAGAACGCGGCGACCATCGCGCTTTCATCAAAAGCCTCGGCGATGGTCATGGAGTCGAGAAACTCCTGCATGCCGGCAACCGCAAGCACGCCTTGGGCGTCGGTGCTCATCTGCTGCATGACCTGATGCGTCACCTTGTGTACGTACGCGCCAGCCTGCATGGCCTTGCCGGCCATCTGCGCCACCGTCGGATTCAGGAACGCCGCGTCGGGTTCCGCGGATTGAACCTCCACATACAGATCCTGCACGATGCCGGAGCAATATGAGAGCAGCTCCCTCACCGATTGCGGCCCTTCCACCATGAAACGGCCGGAGCGCTTGCGACCTTTGCGATCGGCAAGCTCGGCCACACGGCGGATTCGTTCCGCCTTCGGGTTTGCGATGACTTCGGTTTTAATAGGCATACGCGTCAGCCTAACACCACGTGTTCGCGCAAGGCTTCATCATGTCGCGTTTATCACATAGCGCAAAATCTTTAAGAGAATCTTCAGGAATATTTCAGCGAAGACCGAGTGTCCATTCTGTTGCGTATCAAGATACAACTTTTACCATCGGCATAGACGCCGACATCACGGCGTGGAACAATCCCTTATCCCCAATCGCAAGGAACATCCATGTTCGTCTTACGCAACGCCGTCAAAAGCGTAACGAGAAACAAAGGCCGGAACATACTGGTCATCGTGATCGTCACCATCATCGCGGCGGCGGCCACCATCGGACTGTCGATCCGGCAGGCCGCGGCCACCGCACGAACCAGCGGTCTCGAAAACACTACGATCACCGCACAGATCAGTCTTGATCGAGAAAAGCTCATCAGCGAATCACGACAGAACTCCGATTCAGGCTCATCCGATACGAGCGGCTCCGATGATTCGTCGAACGGAGGTCAACCTGATTTCGATTCGATGCGCAGCGCCTTGGCGGACAAGCAGCTTTCGTTGTCCGACTATCAGAAGTATGCCAAGGCCTCATCTTCCGTAAAGTCGACGTATTACACGGAAACCACAGGCTTGGCGGCAACGGATAATTTCCAGCCTGTGTCGGATTCGACGAGCTCCACCGATTCGAGCAGCACGTCGAGCTCCACCGATTCCTCCGACTCGTCGCAACAGAACGGCGGAGACTCCCCCATGGGAGGTGAACCGGGCGGCGGCGGAGACATGGGCGGCGGCCAGGATACCACCATGGTCAGCGGCGATTTCTCCCTCGTAGGGTTCTCCAGCGACGAAGCCGTCTCCAACGCATCCAACGGCACGTTCACCATGTCTGACGGACAGGTCTTCGGCTACGACGAGAGCAGCGACGGAGACGTGATCATTTCCAAGTCCCTCGCCGATTTCAACAACCTGTCCGTAGGTGACACGATCAGCGTTGCCGACACGAACGACTCGAGCACCACCTACACGCTCACCATCGTCGGCATCTACCAGAACTCCACCGATTCCAACCAGCAGATGGGCGGACCGATGGCGTCGACCTCCTCCGACCCAGCGAACGCCATCTACACGTCCGTGTCAACGTTGAAGTCACTGGGACTCGACGCGGATTCTGATTCCGATTCCGCGGCCCAATTGAGCTTCACCTACGTGTTCTCCAGCAAAACCGATTACGAGACGTTCTCCGAAGACGCTTCAAATGCCGGACTGAGCGACGACTACACGGTCTCCTCCGCCGACGTGGAGAACTACGAGTCCAGCCTGGTGCCGCTCAACAATCTTTCCCAGTTCGCCATGACGTTGCTGATCGTCGTGCTGGCCGTCGGAGCCGTCGTGTTGATCGTCATCACACTGCTCAACGTACGTGAACGCAAGTACGAGATCGGCGTGCTCACCGCCATTGGCGTGAACAAGGTCAAGGTGGCCGCCCAGTTCACGCTGGAGCTTCTGATCGTCACGATGATCGGTCTGGCGTTGGGTGCCGGCGTCGGCGCGGCCGCTTCGGTGCCGGTGTCGAACCAGCTGCTTTCCAGCCAGATCGAACAGCAGCAGTCGCAGCAGACAAGCCAGCGCGAACAGTTCGGCCGCGACATGCAGGGTCCTGGCGGATCCTCCGATTCGAACGACTCGAACAATACGGGCGATTCAACCAACTCAACCGATTCGAACGACACGTCCTCCAACAAGGACGCAGGCTCCAATGAACCGCAGCAAGGCGGTCCGGGAGGCATGATGGACCGTGCTGCGAACTATGTTTCGAACATCAATGCCACGGTCAATCTGAAAGTCGTGGCCCAGCTGCTGCTTGTAGGACTCGGTTTGACGCTTGTGGCGGCGCTGGTGGCGGTCATATTCGTACTGCGTTACGAACCGCTGCAGATTCTGGCCGACCGCTCCTGAAAGGATTCCCAATGACCACGGATATGAAGCAAACCGCATCGCAGACACCGACCCTGCGTCTTGACGATGTAAGCTACGCCTACACCAAAGGCGGAAAGCGCGTTCTCAAAAACATCAGCCACGATTTCCATGCGGGCAAGGTGCACGCCATCACCGGACCTTCCGGAACCGGAAAGACCACCATGCTGTCGCTGATTTCGGGATTGACCAACCCTACGGAGGGAAAAGTCCTCTACGACGGAAACGACCTGGCCAAGCAGGACCGTTACCGCTACCGCAGCCACGACATCGGAGTGATTTTCCAAAGTTTCAACCTGTTGCCGAACCTTACCGTCGGAGAAAACATCATTCTTTCGATGGACGCTTCCGGCAAGACCTTCGACAAGCCGAAGAAAGAAATCGTCAACGATCTGCTCAAGCAGGTGCATCTGCCGGAGGAATACGCCAACGAACGCATCCTGCACCTGTCCGGCGGTGAACAGCAGCGCGTGGCGATCGCGCGTGCTTTGAGCTACAACCCGGCCGTCATCGTGGCCGACGAGCCGACCGGCAATCTCGACCTGGCCACGCAGGACGACATCATGGGCATCTTCCAATCGCTGGCCCATGATGAGGACCGTTGTGTGATCATCGTGACGCACAGCCCGGAGGTGGCCAACGCCTCCGACGAGGTGTTCGAGCTCGCGCCGATCAAACGACGCAGGTCCTGACGCAAGGCCCCGTGCCAGCGTTCTGCCCGTAAAACACCATACAAAAACCGGTGTGGGAGATTTCATCCAAAGAGATGGATCTCCCACACCGGTTTTTCTGTTGGCTGGATCATCGGAACGAATCCGGGCTCAATGCCGCGGATCGCCAATCCTGACGTGCCGTGTCGAAGACGTTACTTGGCGAGCTTGTCGAGCAACAGTGCCTCGGTGATCACATTGTTCTTCAGGCTCGGCAGGCTGATGGATTCATTCGGGCTGTGCGCGTTGCCCTTCGGATCCTCCGGACCGGTCACCAGCACCTGGGCGTTCGGGAAGATGCGCTGCAATTCCGGAATGAACGGTATGGAACCACCCTCACCCTTGTTGACCGGGGCCACACCAAAGGCCTCCTCCATGGCTTCCATGGCGTCTTTGGTGGCTTCCGCGTTCGGATCCATAGCCCAGCCCATGCCGTTGTCGAGCTTATCGACCCACACTTCGGCACCGAACGGGGCATGCTCCACCAGGAACTTTGCAAGAGCATCCTGCGCCTCCTCCGGACGCTGGTTCGGAGCTGTGCGCAGGCTCAGACGGAACGTGGTCTCCGGAGAAATCACGTTGAAGGAGCCTTCAACCGGATGTGCGTCGAAACCGATGACGCTGACGCTCGGCTTGGTCCACATACGTGCTGCGAGGGAACCGGTTCCCGCAAGACGGTAGGAATCCACGATTCCTGCGTCGGCACGTACCGTAGGCTCGTCCATATCACGCTGCAGACCGCCGATCGGCTCTTCGGACGCGATTCCCGGAACGGCCAGATTTCCATTGGCGTCGTACATGGAAGCGATCAGCATGGCCGCGATCGTGTTCGCGTCAAGAATCGGTCCGCCGTACTGTCCGGAATGCACTGGATGCTGCAGCACCTTGACATGCACGTCAACATCGGTGTTGCCGCGAAGGGATGTGGTCAACGAAGGAATCTCGGCGGACCAGTTGCCGGAATCGGCAACGATGATCACATCGGATTCGAATTCGCTTTTATGTTCTTCGATGAACGGAATGAAGCTGGGCGAACCCATCTCCTCCTCACCTTCGATGAAGACCTTGATATTGACTTTCAGATCGTCGCCGAGCGCTTTGAGGGCACCGGAATGGATGGCGATTCCGCCACCGTCGTCCGCGGCGCCACGGCCATAAAGGCGGGTGTCGATTTCGGTACCGACGAACGGATCCGTATTCCACTCATTCACATCCGGCACCGGCTGAACATCATGATGGGCATACAGAAGCACGGTCGGAGCGTCCTCATCGACCATCTTCGAACCGATCACCTCCCATGCGCCCGGAGTGCCATCGGGATTATGGGACTGGGCCACCTTGGCGTCGACGCCGACCTTCCTCAGCTCATCGGCCACGAATTCGGCGGAACGCTTCATGTGATCCGCGGTGATTCCCTTGGCGGAGATCGACTGCAACGCAATCTTTCGGTTGAGCACGTCGACGATGCGTTCGAAATCGTCTTCGACCCGTTTGCGAATCTCCTCGGCATGTAAAGCTGCCATGCTTCTCCTTATATTCATATGCAATCGTGCGGTGCGGCGGTTCGCCGCTGACGAATGACTATTGTATCCGCCCTGTCAAGCCCGTCCAGTCACTGGAATTCGCGCGCTACGAGTCGATACGTCACCTTACGCTCTATAGGCATGAGTTTGTTTAACAAGAAGGACGAAGACAAGGCTCAGGAGCCTGTCGAGCAGAAGGACAAGGCGCCCACCTCGGGCAAGGGCCGTCCGACTCCGAAGCGCAAGGACGCTCAGGCGCAGAATCTGCGCCCTCTCGTCCCCAAGGACCGCGAAGCCAGCCGTAAGGCCGCCAAGGCCCGTCTGCGCGAGCGTGAGAACGCCGAATACGAGGCCATGCAGTCCGGCGATGTCAACCATATGCCGAAGGCCGAACGCCTGCCTTGGCGTATCTACATCCGTGATTACGTTGACGCTCGCTTCAATCTCGGCGAGTTCTTCATTCCGGTGGCGTTCGTCATTCTGATTGGTTCGATTTTCGTTACCTACAAGTGGCCTTCGCTGGCTTTGCCGCTCATGGTGCTCATGTATGTGTACCTGTTTGCGGTAATCATCGATGTTGCCATCATGTGGCGCAAGCTCAAGAAGAAGCTCATCGAGAAGTACGGAGAGAAGTCCGTCGCCAAGGGTATGCGTTCCGGTTCCTACGCATGGAGCCGCGCCATTCAGATGCGCCGTTGGCGTCTTCCGAAGCCGCGTTATCCGAAGCGTGGCCACTGGCCGGAGTGATCCGAACAGCACGAATGAACGTTTTCAAGCCGTCAGCGTATCGCTGGCGGCTTTTTCGTTACTTTGCGATCGTCCACTACCATATAACCAGTCGTGGTGAAGTGGCCCAGAAAGCAATTGAGCAATGGCATCCGGGCGACGACACGGCAAACGCAATCAGAAGTAACGAAGCGAGGGACAATGACCGACCAGCATTTCGACATCGCCATCATCGGAGCGGGCCCGGGAGGATACTCGACGGCCTTGCGCGCTGCGGAACTCGGCAAAACCGTGGCACTGATCGAGCGTGACGCAACGATGGGAGGCACATGTCTGAATCGTGGGTGCATTCCCTCGAAAGCGTTGCTGACCGCCGCCCACAGCGCACAGGATGTGCGTCGCGGAGAACGCATGGGAATCAACGCGACCCTGCACAGCATCGATTTCGGCAAGTTGAAGGGTTTCCGCATATCCACCGTCGAAACCATGACGAAAGGATTGTCCGGACTGTTGGCGCATCGAGGCGTCACCGTATTCCAAGGCAACGGCGAACCGGTCGACGGCAATACCATACGAATCACTCCGACGGATGCTTGCGGACAGGTGCTGTGCACGCTGAAGGCGGGCGTTCCGCAGTCAGTTGGCGAGCAACTCGCCATAACCGCGGAACACACGATTCTGGCGACCGGATCGAAGCCTCTCCCCCTCCCCAACAATCCTTTTTCCGGCGCGATCATCGATTCGACGCAGGCGCTGGAACTTGATACGTTCCCATCCAGCGCGGTGATTGTAGGCTCGGGTGCGATCGCCCTGGAATTCGCTTCGTTGTGGAACGCCGCTGGATGTGAGGTCACTTTGCTGATCCGCAAGGACCGTGTGCTGTCCGCCTGGGATAAGCGCGTCTCGTCGACGCTGACCCGCGAACTCAAACGCCGCGGCGTAACCGTAATCACACGCAGTTCCGTAAACCGGATGCAAACCGGCGCGAATCTCGGCGTCACCGTGCATTACACGCAGAATGGATCCGAGGAAGAGCACACCGCATACGGTGAAATAGCCCTCGTTGCGATTGGACGTTCTCCGAATACGGACTCCCCTTGGTTCGCCGAACAGAACATAGCGCTCGACGAGCGCGGCTATGTGAAGACCGATGCCTACGGGCATACCAGCCGTGCGCATACGTGGGCTTTGGGTGATATCACCGCAGGTCCCGCGCTGGCGCACAAAGCGTTTGAGCAAGGCATCGTTATAGCTGAGCGAATCGCAAATCTTGATTCGAAACCGGTATGCGACGAAACCATCCCGCAAGTGGTCTTTTCCTTCCCGGAAGCCGCATGCGTGGGCATTACACTCGCCGAGGCGAAGGAGCGGGAAGACATCGTCAATCCGGAAGAAATCGCTTATCCGGTCATGGCGAACTCACGCATGCTTATGAGCTCGGAAGGTGGTTCCATGACGCTGGTCACCGGAGCGCTGTCCCATGATCCGCAGACGACGTTGGTGCTTGGTGCGCATATCGTGGCGCCGAATGCAAGCGACCTGATTGCGGAAGCGCAGCAGATCGTAGGCAATAAGGTACCCCTATCGGAGGCGGCGAGACTCATCCACCCACATCCGACGTTCAGCGAAATGTTCGGCGAAGCGTTGCTCAAGGCCGACGGCAGACCGCTGCACACAAGATAATGCGGTCCAATAATGGCCACAACATGACGTTACGGCATGGTTCCTGATAGAATACCGTTCCAGTGTGTGTAACCGCATAATCAAGTGAGGAAAGTCGATGGCAGACAAAGAAGAGCCAAAGAAGAAGCAGAGCACCATCAAGCAGATCATTCAGATCTTCAAGTACACCTATATGGAGGACAAGGCGCTCCCCTGGCTGTGCGGTGGTGTTTTTGTAGCCCCGATCGTGGTGTTCATCGTGTTGGGCATTGTGTTCAAGTGGTCGGTGGTGGGTTGGATCACTTCCATGATTCTTGCCATCATGATTGGTTTGCTGTTCGCCACCATGATGCTCACCAACCGTGCGGACAAGGTCGGCTATTCCAAGCTTGAAGGACGCCCGGGCGCCGCCATCAGCGTGCTCGGCAATATCAGCAAGGCTGGCTTCAGCTTCCCGCAGGAACCGGTCTGGGTTGATCCGAAGACCAAGGACGCCATCTGGCGTGGCACCGGATACAACGGCATCTACCTGCTCGGCGAAGGCGATTACAACCGTGTCAAGCGCGCCATGGATCGTCAGGAGCAGAACATCAAGGGCGTCACCGCCGGTTCCGAAATTCCGGTGTATCGCATCTACGTTGGTCAGGGTCCCAACCAGACCTCTCTGAAAAACCTGCGCAAGACCCTGCTCAAGTTCAAGACCTATGAGCCGACCCACCACAAGAACAAGCTGGTAGCGGCCATCCACCCGAAGACTCGCTTCGTGCTCACCAGGACCGAGCTGAATATCCTCAACGAGCGTCTGCGCACTCTGCAGATGAAGAATGGCATGAACATTCCGAAGGGCGTCGACCCGATGCGTCCGCAGCGTATCAGCCGTCGCGCCATGCGTGGTCGCTGATAGCGCTTCCCGCTAATTTCTGATTCAAGGCTCCGCTTCCTATCTGGAGACGGAGCCTTTTCGTTTCCCTGAATGACATGACGGGTACGGTGCAATGGCAACCGTCATTACGATTTGCATCCAAATAGCGCTGCAATGTCCGCCAATCGAACCCTTTTGCAGGCTTTGTTACATCGTTCGTAATATTCCATCCCTGTTTTTGCGCGTAATCGCACGTTCGGAACCTTTGTACGAAACATTCTCGTAACCCAACCGGCGAGTAGGCGAAACGCATGTTCCTACACTTAAAGCCTGTAAGTTACTTATTCGAAAGGAGCGGTCCCGTGGCTGCACTTGAAACCAAGGCTGATGCTGAGGCCCTTATCAACAAGGAAGGCGTCGAATACGTCTCCGTTCGCTTCACCGATCTGATCGGTGTTCAGCAGCACTTCACCGTGCCGGCAAGCGAATTCCTGAAGGATGCCTTCACCGACGGCATGCCGTTCGATGGTTCTTCCGTGGAAGGCTTCCAGGCCATCAACGAATCCGACATGAAGCTGGTTCCGGACGTTTCCACCGCATTCATCGATCCGTTCCGCAAGCACAAGACTCTGAACGTGGCCTTCTCCATCGTCGACCCGTTGACCGACGAGCCGTACTCCCGCGATCCGCGTCAGGTGGCAGGCAAGGCTGAAGCCTACCTGAAGTCCACCGGCATCGCGGACACCGCTTCCTTCGCTCCGGAAGCCGAGTTCTTCATCTTCGACAAGGTGCGTTTCGAGAACAGCATGCAGCGCTCCTTCTACGAGGTGGATTCCATCGAAGCTCCGTGGAACACCGGCGTTGACGTTGAAGATGACGGCACCCCGAACATCGCGTTCAAGAACCGCGTCAAGCGCGGCTACTTCCCGGTTCCGCCGATCGACCACACCCAGGATCTGCGCGACGACATGGTCGCCAACCTGCAGAAGGTCGGCCTGATCCTCGAGCGTTCCCACCACGAGGTGGCCGGCGCCGGTCAGCAGGAGATCAACTACCGCTTCAACTCCCTGCAGCACGCAGGCGACGACCTGATGAAGTACAAGTACGTCGTTCACGAGACCGCAGCCCTGGCTGGTAAGGCCGCAACCTTCATGCCGAAGCCGATCGCAGGCGACAACGGCACCGGCATGCACTGCCACCAGTCCCTGTGGAAGGACGGCAAGCCGCTGTTCTACGATGAGAAGAACTACGGTGGCCTGTCCGACATCGCCCGCTGGTACATCGGCGGCCTGATCAAGCACTCCTCCGCTGTGCTGGCCTTCACCAACCCGTCCCTGAACTCCTACCACCGTCTGGTTCCGGGCTTCGAAGCGCCGGTCAACCTGGTGTACTCCGCTCGTAACCGTTCCGCCGCCATCCGTATTCCGCTGGCCGGCACCTCCCCGGCTGCGAAGCGTATCGAGTTCCGCGCTCCGGATCCGTCCTGCAACCCGTTCCTCGCCTTCTCCGCACAGCTGATGGCAGGCCTGGACGGCATCCTGAACCACATCGAACCGCCGGAGCCGGTCGACAAGGATCTGTACGAGCTGCCGCCGGAAGAGCACGCTGGCATCAAGCAGGTGCCGAGCTCCCTGGCTGAGGCTATGGATGCTCTGGAAGAGGATCACGACTTCCTCACCGCAGGCGACGTCTTCACCGACGACCTGATTGAGACCTGGATTGGCATCAAGCGCGGCGAGATCGATCAGGCTCGCCTTGCTCCGACCCCGCTGGAGTACGAGCTGTACTTCCACATCTGATGGCCGCATAGGGCGAAACATAGTCGGCAGTAGGTCTTTCGCGTTATCCAGAATAGCCCACTGCACCTATACGCCTATCAGGTCATGAGAAAACCCCACTTCGTCCACAATCGGACGCAAGTAGGGTTTTCTCATTTGTGCCACGCGGGCAATGCATCGAGCCAGGCGTCCAGATCCGCACGGAGGATTCGCATGGTCGTATCGTGCGAATCGTCTCCGATGGGTCGAATACATCCCGCTGATGCAAGCCCATGACTTCCTTCCAAAGAACAGTCGACGCCGGGGCCCTTGGGCTTACCGGCGTCAAACAGTCTTTTCTGTCGCCTGTGAACGACTTCTCGTGAAATTATAGCGGGCACGCTCCCTGACCGGACCATTATCGTCCGTCCGGACTCGGACTAGCATGTTCCGCCCTCATCGGGCGACGCCGTTCATGATAGATGCGCTAATATATTGGCCACGACCGGGACAGGATATGAGACCGTGTCAGAACACCGACTGTAAGCGGATTCCTCGGTGACGGCATCCACCCATAATGGGCTTATATATGACCGTCGACATCCCCTGCGGATTACAGGCCGTTCATGCGTCCCCATTTCAGGTGAAATCATGTTCCAGGCGACCGAACTGACGATCGCAATCATGGCCACGTAGACAAGCGGATCGTTAAAAACTCATGTCACGGGCCACACCTTCAGCATCAAGCCGGTGAACTATCCGACGTTCGATACGCTTACCTGCCCAAAGAAGCCGTTAATCGTTGTAGTACATGTTGATGATTCGTTCGATTTCAGTCAGATCAGACGCGAAATAGATGCCCTGCTGTCGTTCAACCGTGGAAAAACCTGCATCGATCATATGCTGCAAAAACGCTTTCATATCATTATAGAAACCGTTGAGATTGTAGAAGATACATGGCCCTTCCAGCTGATCAAGACAGACCTTCGACACCACCTCACTGATTTCCTCCAACGTTCCCGTGCCGCCAGGGAAAGCAATGAACACGTCTCCGAGTTCGATCATCCGGGTCCTACGTTCCGTAATGCTCGGCACGATGCTCAATTCGGTCAATCCGGGATGCGCCATACCACTGTCCGCGAACATCTGCGCCTCGACGCCGACCACTTCGCCGCCATGAGCCAACACGGAATCAGCGATCGCCGCCATCAACCCCGCATTGGAACCGCCGTACACCAAACGATTTCCATTATCCGCAATCCAGGCCCCCAATTCCTCTACAGCTTCCCTGTACGACGGATCATTGCCTTCATGCGCTCCGAGATACACGGTAATGTTCATATTCCCTCTCCCTGCGTTCATACGCATCGATATGTTGCTCAGCGTACGCCACTAAATACCCATACGAACGCGCAACGGTTCGGAAACCTTGAATCTCAACGGCCTTTTCTTCACAAATTCGATGAGTTCGGCGTTCGCAAGCTCCTCCACATATTTCCGGACAGACTGTTTGGTCAACTTGAGATCCTTACAGGCGTCTTCGAGCGTCATGGATCTGGTGGTGTCGAATAGTTCCTCCTGCATCACACCGTAGAGAATATTCACCGCCTTCGAAGACAGCGCATGCTCCTTTCTGAGTTCATCACATAGGTCAGACGCCTTGTCAAGCTGGTCATTTTTGACGCCGAGCTCATCAATCAAAGCGTTTTGCGACCGTTCTATGAGGCTGAGAATCGTATATACGAAGAACGTGAGCTCACCGCAGTTGAGCTTGTCCTCAGTCTCCATGAATGCTTTGTAATACTCGTTTTTATTCCCCGCAATCGTCCGCGAAAGGGACAGTACCGTAGGCAACGTAAGGTCACGGCTCAGGTAAAGAGCGAGCAGATAGCGCCCTGTTCTGCCGTTGCCGTCATAGAACGGGTGAATATATTCAAACAGGAAATGGCTGGCAATGGCTCTTTGTAGAAATGGAATTGAGTCCGATTCGGCAAGGTCCATCATCTGTGTAAGCAATACCGATATCTTGTTTTCTCCTGCGACACCGCTATGGATGATTGTGCCATGCGGCCCGTGCACTTCCACACCTTCCCTGCGGAACAGCTCCCCATCCGGTTTGTCCTCGTCGGTGATTTCGTCGATTGCTATTTTGTCGTAGATTCCTCTGATATCTTCGAGTGTCTTCGGAAGCTCGACATTTTGCTCGGTGAGGTTAAGATACAGTTTGGCGAATTCACAGAATCTGGCCGTCTCCCCGTCTCCTTCGATCCGCGATTTTTGGGCTACAGACACGGCCATCGCGGTCTCCTTCCTCGTGGACCGGACCCCCTCGATTTCGTTGGTGGCGAGCAATTCCTCAGAAATAGCATGCCAGATATAGTTCCACCGCATGACGCCCGGTATGCTTTTCCACATGGTTGAAATCCGTCGTTCAGTGAGAAGCACCTTTTGCGTAAGCACGCTGATACAGCGAGGAGTAGCTATGAACAACTCCCCCAATGGGGTTTCGATTCCAGTGGCGAACGTGGAGTCTTCCCGCAAGCGATGTTCCGCAAGCCTGCTGTGGTTGGTGTAGGAATCACCGCTCCTGTCAGCATGAAATAACCGCGCTAAAGTCTTATATTCTATACTCATAATCGCCTTGGCTTTCCGTCAACCGCATCTATGTTATAGATAATATAAATAACAGCATAAAACAATCAAGAAATGTTCACGATCTACCCAACCTCGCCATGGAAATCCAAGGCCTCAGCATCAAGGCCATACCATCATGGCTGTCATACCTGTCTCCGACAAGAATACTGACCTCATCCAAGAGGCCCGCCAGAAATTCGGCGTTGTGATATGTCAACCTCCGACAACCGCCGTTCTTTCTACAGCAAAATCATCCGCGGGGATTTCGCAGATGCGCTTCATAGCGGCGTTTTAGGTAGAGCGACAGGGACTTAGTATTCCCGTACCGCCGCAAAGTCATCCGTTTGCGTAGCTATGGAAATAGTTGGCACGCCTTAGTATTCCCGAACAGACGCAAACCCACATGTTTGCGGCGGCACGAGGATAGTGGCCGCATGCCACTATTCCCAAACTGCCGCAACAACGACAACGAAGACAATGCAAAAGCATTGATGCCGGACGTCTTCCGGAAGATATGGGAAGGCATCCGGAAGACATATGGCAATTTTTCGGTGTAGATAAATTCCCGTGAACACTGTGAAAACCGGCAAAAATCCGACATCAATTCGAAGCTCTCGTGCCAGTTTGAACTGTTCCACCGTCACGCTCGTCACCTCAAGGAAAACCTCCGGAGGAATTCCTTTATCAAACTTGCTTTTAATGGGTTTTTTAATGGGTTTTGTATCGAAGCCAAACGGCACCGCTCTCAAACGACTGCACCTGTTCAAGCTTCAGCGGTGTAACCGGTCTGTCCATCGGCAGTCCGTCAAACACAGCGCTCATACCGCCGCGCCCGTCAACGCCTGCTCCGATCAGAATACTGACCTCATCCAAAAGTTCAGCCGCAAGAAATCCGGCATTGATATGTCCGCCGCCGACTACGACCATTCTTTTAACGCTGAAATCATCCGCAAGAATCTCGCAGGCACGCTTTAAGTCAATGTTCCCCTTGCCGCAGGCAATCCACGAAATGTGCTGTCCAGTCAGATAGTCCAGATATTCCCGATTTACCTTCTCACTGGTTAAAACAAGTATCGGCCGCTTTGCATTTGCCTGGTCATCCCAAAGCAATGTGCCGTGCGTATCAACCACAATTTCATATCCACTGGCAGCCACAGCTTTATGAAATGCTTCTTTATCAAGCGGCATACTAACTTTGCTCGAAAACTTCCCTGGCAAAGCCATCTCAAGTTCTGCCGTTACACGTCCGCTTACCCGTGTCGGTGCGTCAAAGGAATCCAATGTGTTGTAATATTCCTGCACTCCGGGCAGCTGTTCTGTCATAGCACAGTCGATTCTTCCATCCACGGCTGTCATCATGTGGCAAATAATGTAGGGCTTATTCACTATGGTATTCCTCCCTGATTTCATATCTTGAAGCACATGTTTTTGTATGCTATGCTCACAATAGTCCATAAACCTAACTTTAGGTCAAGATGTTTTTGAAAATAATTTTGGAGGTGCGCCATGTATACGATTGGACAGGTAGCAGAGATGTTTGATCTCCCCATTTCCACGCTCCGTTATTACGATAAACAGGGACTTTTCCCGCAGCTCACACGCGAATCCGGCATCCGCAAATTCAGTGATAATGAAATTGAAGCGCTCAGAGTGATCGAATGCCTGAAAAAATCCGGCCTTGAAATCAAGGACATCAAGCTCTTTATGGAATGGTGTGCAGAAGGCTCTGCCACTTATTCCAATCGTTTTGAGCTTATCCATAGGCAAAAAGAGCGCGTTGAAGCAGAAATCCAGCAGCTGCACAAGACATTGGACATGCTCACTTACAAATGCTGGTATTACACGCAGGCCATGAAAGATGGCAGTGAAGACACGGCAAAAGCATTAACACCGGACGGTCTTCCGGAAGACATCCGAAGAGCTTATGACAATTCACACACCCAATTTCCAGATAGCAATTAAATTGAAGAGACAACAAGAGGACGTAGGCGCGTCCTCTTGTCATATGCGGAATTATTCATCAAAATCCGGATAAAGCTCCAGCTTTTCAAACTCCTCATCGCTTATCTTAGAGAGCTTTTCGAGTGCCGATTCCGTCAATGCCAGCAGCCCTGTTCCATTCTTTTCCAGATAACGCTTCATTTCCGTAAGCTTCTCCACCAAATTCTTCAACGTTAAATATGCCACGGTGGCCGAACCATATTTCGTCGGCATCATTGTTCATTTGGTTGCATAGCCATGATGGTGTGAATACTTCGGCGTGGTTCTTGGTGCGTTGGCTCTGCCGTTCTGATTCTTTGGCAATACGTGGTTTGATGGCATAGGTTTTTTCGATGGTTATCTCGTCGTTATTTAGATATCCCGCGCCTAGGGCTTCGTATTCGTTGTCGGCCCAGATGATATTTTTGCCTGTGGTTCGGTCGGCGGGCAAGATCTCTAGAATATGCGCGGAGTAACGCCGTCGGAAGTTCTCTATGAAGTCTTTGCTTAATGTCATGCGTTCCGCAAGATCCACGTCATGCGCCTTTCTTTGGGAATCTTCGTTCAATGCCATGTAGCAACGGTTCTTCTTGACTATCACACGCCCTCCCCCATTCATTGAAGGTTTGCGTTTTTGCTCATGTCAAAGTATCTGGTCAGTACCGGGGATTTTCTGTTCATTAACCCGTATTCGATTCGCTATGGGATATCGGAGGATACGGGTGGAGCGTTACCAGAGACGGCCAGGCCCGGATTGTGCAATTGGCGGAGAATATCATCTAAGCGATGCTCAAACCAAGGCAAAGCCCTGCCTGCGAGCGCTTTTTCGCTGGCTGGCAGGGTCGTGTTGTTTAGTGGATTTAGTAGATGCTGTATCCGCCGTCTATTCGTATGTCGGTGCCGGTGATGTAGGAGGATGCGTCGCTGGCGATTTCGTCGTTGGTGCCGAAGCGATGCATGGGTACGACTTCGGGCATTGCGTCGTGGCCTGTCATGTCGATGCGGCCGTTGAAGATTCCTGACCATATGTAGCCGGGTGAGATGGTGTTTGAGCGGATGTTGTGTTTGGCGAGTGCTGCTGCGAGGTAGCGTGAGTGTTCGATGATGGCGGCTTTGGTTGTGCCGTAGCGTTGACTGGGGTTGGTTCTCCTTTCATGTAGTTGGCGTTGTGTCCTGATAGTGATGAGGTGAAGATGAGGGATCCGCCGTGGTGGTGTTCGCGCATGATTTCGTGGGCGATTCGTGTGGTGCGGTGTTGCGTCCTAGTCCGCCTGCGGCGCCGGTGATGAATCCTTTGCGGTTTTTCATGGAGTATTTGTCCATGAATGAGTGGTTGGGGTTCTTCCGTTTGTCTAGTGGGTATCGTTCGTCGAAGATTTCTTCGATTGTTGTCATGGTTGCGCTCCTTTGCGTGTTGGCGGGTTGTGGTTCTGCTGTTTTGTGCCACTTCGGTGTGGTTGTCCGTTGGTGTGGGCGTGTTTTAGTTTAGTCGTTTGTTGGGTTGTTCGTTGGGTTGTTCGTTGCGGATCATGTCGATGAGTTCTTGTGTGGCGGTTGCGGGGTCGCGTTGTTTGAGTATTTGGGTGTTGTGTTTGCTGTCGTGGTTGTTGATGGTGATTGTGTGGAATACTAGTGCCGCGATGAGGAAGAGTGTTGCGGGGATGAGGTTGATCACCGTGTTCATTCCTTGTGTGGTGGCTGCGTTCTGTATGGTGTTGGGTGTGAAACCTGCGGCTGAGAGTAGGAGTATGCCCGCTGAGCCGCCTACGGTGTTGCCGACTTTGGTGGCGAATGATACGCAGGAGTATATAGTTCCGTCTACTCGTTGTGAGGTGCGTACTTGTACGTCGTCGATGATTTCCGCGACGATTGGTCCGCTGCAGAAGCTGACCCAGTTGCCTGCGCCGAGGAGGAATGTTCCGGCGAAGACGAATCCGACGTGTTTTTGTCCCATGAGGAACATCAGCAGGCATCCTGACGCGCAGATGATGCAGGAGATCGACATCAGTGTTTTGAGGTCTGTGGATCGTGTCAGTCGTGGTACGAACAGTAGCGGCAGGAGCATGGAGACGGATAGCAGGGTGGATAGTGGCGCTACGAGTTTTGGATCGTTCAGTACGTACAGGTAGTAGTACAGCATGATGCCCAGTCTGCCGAAGATGCCTGTCAGGAAGAAGGTCATGGCGATGATGAGCGTCATTGTGTTGCGGTCTTTCATCACGATGAGCAGTCCGGTGCGGGCGTTGACCTGTTTTTGCGATTGCGGGATGCCGATGTTTTCTTTGGTGCCTCGGAACGCTATGAGCAGGGATATCAGGCATACTGTGGAGTATAGGGTTGCAACGATCGCGTAGCTTCGCGCGTTGCCGGAGCTTGTGCCGCTTATCCGCATCAGTAGTGGCATGGTGGCTGCGTTGATGATTACGCCCGCCACGCTGCCGCCGATGTTGCGGTGCACGTTCATTGAGACTCTGTCTTCTTTTTCGTACGAGGCCACGTTCGGCAGCGAACCGACGCAGATGGAGATCATCGAGTAGGCCGCTCCGCACAGCATGTAGGAGGTCAGGCTGAATATGACCTGCCATGCGTGGGGCAGTCCGGCGTTCACGAATGTCAGGACGTTGAACAATGCCAGGATCGGGGCCATGAACAGCAGCCAGGGGCGGAAGCGTCCCCATTTTGTGCGGGTGCGTTCGGCGATCATGCCCATGATCGGGTCGTCGAACGCGTCGAAGCAGCGTGCGACCAGCATGATCATGCTGATGATGGCCGGCGTGAAGCCCACGATGTCCGTGTAGAACACGGTGAGATACGAGCCGACGAACGTCCATGAGAACTGTGTGCCGAATTCGGCGGCGCCGTACGATATTTTGCAACGCAATGACATCATTGTGATTAGTCACCTCACATCGTCGTGAAGAACAATCGGAAAACAGGAAACGTGCGGCGTGGGGTTCGTGCCTCACGCCGCACCTGTGGGAGATCATCCCGTTTGGTTATTCGGCGTTGTTCGCCGTTTCGGCGTCCTTCAGGGAGTTGGCTTCCTGGATTTCGGCGACGCGCTTGTTGGACAGGGTGTACGGGATCAGGGCCAGCATGCCGAGCAGGAACATGACCGCCGGGAAGACGTTCACGGCAAGGTTGATGTTGCCGCGCACGGCGTCGGTGATCTCAACGCCCTGCGAGTATCCGGCCACGCCGATGAGCAGGATTCCGAGGGATCCGCCGATGGCGAGGCCGACCTTCACGGAAAGGGTCACCGCGCCGACGGTGGTAGCCGGGGTGCGCTGTCCGTTGCGGTAGTATCCGTATTCGATGCAGTCGGAGGTGGCGCTGTAGGTGATCAACGCGTTCATCATGAAGAAGCCGAGGAAGAACGTCGCGACGAACACCACCGGAATGTTGTCGAATCCGGCAACGTACATGACGAGCACGGATGCCGCCTGGCCGATGTTGGCGATGAAGAATCCGTTGCGCTTGCCCACCTTGGCCACGATGGCCGGCACGATGAACGGCGGAATGAGCTGCGCGAACTGGAAGACCATCATGATGCCCGCGATCAGGTCGGGACGTGCCAGCGTGTAGTTGTAGTAGTACATCTGGGTTCCCAGACGGGCGAAGGTTCCGGTCAGCGTCAGGATGTTGTAGATCATCAGGCACAGCAGCATCGGATTGCGCACCGCCGACGTGAGGGACTGCAGGAACGTGGCCTGCGGGCCCGACGTGGAGGTCACCACGGTTTCCTTGCAGGTGGCGAACGACAGCAGGATGATCGGGATGGAAAGCACCGTGAAGACCAGGCAGGTGGTCCAATACCCCTTGGCGCCGTTACCGAAGAACAGGATGAGCGGCATGGTCACGCCCGCGAGCGCCAGGTTGGCGATGTTCGCGCCGGTGGAGCGCCAGGAGTTGAGTACGACGCGTTCCTGCGCGTCGATGGTGATGGTGTTCACCAGGGCGCTTTTGGCGGTGTCGACGAAGGAGAACGCGATCACCAGGCCGATGTAGGTGACGTAGGCGTAGATGGTGTTGCCTGTGGTTCCCAGGTTGAATGAGGAGAAGGTGAGGATGGAGAAGAGCGCCAGGAACGGCAGGCCCCAGAGCAGCCAGGGGCGGCATTTGCCCCATCGGCTTGAGGTTTTGTCGATGATGCCGCCGGTGATTGGCGCGGCGATCGCTTCGATGATGCGTACGATGAGCATCAGGCCGCTGACGATCATTGGTGAGAGGCCGACGCAGTCCGTGTAGAAGATCGCCAGGTAGGAGCTGATCATGTAGAAGCTCAGCGTGGTGCCGATTTCCGCTGCGGCGTAGCCGAATCTCACGGTGTATTTGCCTTTGTTCCCCGTGGATGGCGACTGTGTTGTTGAGGTCATGGGATTGTCCTTCTGTTTGCTGTATGTCGTTGGCGGGTGGCGTTTAGTATTTGAAGAGTTCCAGCATGCGTATTTCCGGCATTGGTCCGAATCCGAAGTTCATTTTCTCGTCGCCGTTCAGGGTGCGTTTCCTGGTCCATGCTCCGTTGATGAAGCTTCCTTCCTCGTAGGAGATGACGTCCACCTGCTTGCGTTCTCCCGGCTTGGGCATGAAGGTGAGCGTGCTCATCATGCCGACCAGCAGGAACCGGTTGTTGTCGAGTTCGATGATGGCGCCGGATGCGAGGGGTTGTGCCGTGCTTTTTGGCGAGAAGGCGACCTGTACGTCGTAGTCGGACAGGTGCAGCAGGACGCCTCTGTCGGAGTCGGTTTTGCGTACCCATGCGTGCATGCGGTTCGTGTTTCGGTATTGCAGGATCTGCGGGGTGAGCGTGTGTATGATGCCGTAGGTCTGGGACAGGTATTTTTTGCTGTCGGTGATGTCGAAGGCCGCCGGGTCGATGTTCAGCGCGATCATCACTTCCATCGGCGGGCGGGCGATGCTTTCCGGGGGAAGTGCGAGGTCTTCGATGCCGAACGGGGAGTATCCGATCGCGTTCTTGGCGAAGAAGGCGTACAGGCAGTAGGATGCGGTCTGGGCGTCCTTGCGTACTTCGGGCACGAACAGCGGGTTGTCTTCGGCTGTGTATTCGTCCATGGTCTGGGCGATTTCCGGCACGTAGATGTCCGGTGCGATGGTGAACAGCGATGGCGCCATCGCCTTCCAGATGCTTCGGACGGTGCCGACGGGGCCGCCGCTCGGATAGGAGCCCGGATACCATGGGTATTGCAGTAGCCACGAGTTCGTGTAGGCGGGGATGGGGTGTTCCTGCATGCCTGCGGCGGTGATCTGTTCGACGGCTTTGGCGTAGTGGTATGCCATGAAGCTTTCCGCCGCGTGTTCCTGGCCGAACGCTTCCTGCCAGGTTCCTTCCACGTTCAGCGCGTCGCACAGGTCCCGGGGGACGCCGCGCATGTAGCTTTGCGTGGCGAGGTCGGAATAGTCCCTGTCGGTGCCCAGCAGTCCGATCTCGTTTTCCACCTGCATGAAGATGAAGGTGGACTGGTTTTCGTCGATTTCGCGGATGTGGCGCATCACCTGCGCGTATGCGGCCTTGTCTTTGTCGACCGCGGCGCGGCATTGCGGCGATATGGAGTTGAGGGAGCGTCCGTTGACGTCCTGAACGTGGAAGTACGTTTCCGTGTCTTTTTTCATCCACTTGGGCACGTACATCGATTCGGCGTTCTTCCACAGGCCGAACCACAGGCCGATGAGTCTGATGCCTTCGCGGCGGGCCTGTTCGACCATGCCGTCGATCAGGCTGAAATCGTATTGGCCTTCTTCCGGTTCGACCAGCTCCCAGTAGATCGGCGCGATGACCGCGTTGACGTTCATGTCGCGCAGGTTGGGCCATACGCTCTCGTCCAGATGGTCCAGGCTGCTTCCCGCGGAATTGTGCAGTTCTCCGCCGGTGACGAAGAACGGCTTGTCGTCCACGTACAGCGTGGGGATGCCTTTTTCGTCCTTTGCGATATGCGCAATGGTCATGGTGTTTCCTTTCTTTCCGTGTCCGCATGGGTCTCTGCTTCGGGGCCCATGATGCGGTTTTCGGCAGAGGTCAAGCCGTTCTTCTCTGAAGTTCGCACGACCGTCGTCGTTGCATGCCGTTGGATTCAGACCAACATCGCCGTTTGGCTTGCTTTCTGTCGATATATTCAGAATAGAAGAAACAAGCGGTCTAAACTTTAGAAATGAAGACCGAATAATTTATTCTTATATCAGAAAAGCATAAATATCGATGGTATTATAAATTTATGGTACAGGCTTCCGATGAGCTCGTGATCGACGTGCTCCGCTTCATCTCCGAACATTACAACCAGGACCTCAGGCTCTCCTCGCTGGCCGAACGGTTCTACGTGTCGCCGATGACGCTGTCGCGCGGCATCTCCCGCGCCACGGGGCAATCCTTCGGCGAATACCTGGCGGGGGTCCGTTCCGCCAACGCCGTGAACGACGTCGTGTCCACCGATCTGTCGATGCGGGACATCGCCGCGCGCAACGGGTACTCCTCGCCCAGCATGTTCAGCCAGATATTCAAACGCGAGCACGGCATGACGCCCAAGGAGTTCCGCAGGCTCCACGGCAGCGTCTCCGTCTCGTCCCCCGTCTCGTCCCATGTGGTGAGGGTGGACGCCTCGTCGGTCCAGGGCCTGCGCAGGCTGCGCCTGTCATACAACGTCGACAACGTCCTCTCCCTGGGATTCCGCGAGCTCCAACGGCAGCTGACGGACGCGCTGGGCGAGCTCAGACCCTACCGGCTGCGCGTATCGAGCCTCTATTCCGACCAGGTCGTCAGAAGGGACCCCTCACACCGTCTGACGGTGGACTACGACGCCTTGGACAGCTGCTTCGACTATCCGGCGGAGCACGGGATAAACCTCCTCGTCGAGATGTCGAACCGCGTGCAGTGGATCCACAAGGATCTTCACGAGGGCCTGCAGCAGGCGTCCTCGGTCTTCGAATCCGAGGAGGAGGCGAGGAAGATCCAGCACGACACGCTGTCGCATTTCAAGGACCGCTACGGCGCGATGACGCTCAAGGACTGGGGCTTCGAACTCTGGTACGACTATCAGGTCCTCGCCGACGGCATCGGACGGCACGCCGACACCTACGGCAAGTCCCGGCTGGAGACCAAGCGCGTATCGAGCAGGCTTCCCTTCGGCGGCAGCGGACTGCTGATGTCCACGCATCGGGCGATGTTCCCGGACTTCCTCGAGGCGTACCGCAAGGCGTGCGCCAAACCGGATTTCATCACCTTCCACTCCTACCCCAATCCGGCCGCCAGCCACCGGCTCGACGGCCTCGCGGACGAGCTGTCCTTCGCCATAGGATCCATGCGCGAGCACGGATTCGAGGACGTTCCGCTCATCGCCAGCGAATGGAACCTCAGCTTCTCCCAACGCAACTCGTTCAACGATTCGGCGGAGAAAGGCGCCCAGATCCTGCAGACGCTGGCACCCATCCTGTCGCGCGACGTCGAGGTCGTCTACGGTTCCATCTCCGACATCGGCTCACGCTATTCCGACGACGACGCGGCGCTGTTCGGCGGCACGGGAATCCTTTCCGTGGACGGATACCGCAAACCGTCCTTCCACGCGCTCTCCTTCATGGGCAACTTCCCGAATTCGGTGGTGGACGTCGGAGCCAACCACGTCATCGGCAGGGACGAGTGCGGCAACTACCACATCATCGCGTTCAACCCCACGGGAATGTCGGACGACTATTTCGCCACTAAGGAATACGAGATCACCGGCCCGCGCCTCAACCATCTCTACGCCACGGGACGCAGACTCACCCTGCGCTTCATGCTGGAGGGGCTCGAATCCACAAGCTACGTCATGCGCCGGTACATGGTCGACGACCATGCCGGCAATTGCGGCCAGGCGATCGGCGACATCGCCGCGGACGGGTACGCGCAGGCCATGGACGCCCCATACATCAACGCGCGGTCCATGCCGGACCTCACCATCGGCAGATTGGCCGCCAAACGCGGCACGGCGCAGATCGAGGTCGGCCTGGACCCCCACGCGTTCTGCCTCATCACCCTGACCGAACGGTAGCCGTATGCGGCGGATGCCTCCACACACGCCGCATAACGGAGCGGGGCCAATCCTTCCGAGCCCCGCCCCGTCCTATTCGCCCGCGCCGTCTACTGGCTTACGTTGGAGAAGGCCCAATGCCAGTATCCGGTGCGGTACGCCGTGAAGAGCGCCACCGCCGGCACGAGCGCGCAGATCGCGTAGAAGACCCAGTCGGCGGCATGCAGGCGTGATTCGCGCGCCTGGCTGCGTGGCGCGTCGGCGCCGAAGCCACGCGCCTCCATGGCCGTGGCGAGCTTCGTGCCGCGTCGTATGGAGACCACCAGCAGGCTGAACGCTTGGGAGAACACGCGTCTGACGGCGTTCCCGTCGCCCAGTCCGCGCGATCGGCGCGACTGTCCGAGGGCGCGCCAGTCGTCCTGCAGCAGCGTGAACATGCGCATGCCCGCCAGACCGCCGTACACGAAGCGTGACGGCAGGTGCAGGATCTGGACCAGTCCGTCGGCGAGATCGGTCGGGTCGAGTCCGAACGCCAGCACGACGCTCGGCACCGCGATCGCGGCCACGCGCAGGAACGTGGCCAGAGCGAAGTACAGCGAGCCTTCGGAGATCACGATGATCCCGGCGAGGTTCGCCAGCACCTCGCCGGACGTCTTGCCGTACAACGCCACGGAGACGAAGCTTCCCGTCGCGGCGATCCACACCGGCCACGTTCTGCGCAGCACGGTCCACGGCGCCACTCCCCCGATCCACAGCAGCGCCATCTCCAGGACGAACGCCACGGACGCGGACACCACGTCGAGCGTGAGGAACATGGGGATGCACAGCATCAGGGCGCCGATGAAACGGCTGACCGGATTGATCCTCGCGATGAACCATGACGGCGACGCGGCCCGCACGTCGTCCGGACGTTCCTTGTGCGGTACCACGGTGATGCTCTCCGAAGGATCTTTTCCTGCCGGGACTCCGTTCATCGCGGTGGTTGACGGTCGTGTGGTCATCGTTCCCCCTCGCTCACGTCGACGATCCGCGCGTCGAGCGCCTTCACCAACGCCTCGTCATGCGTGACCATGATCACCGCGGAACCTTCGTCGCGGGCCATGGCGATCAGTCTCACCATTTCGTTCCAGGTGGCGTAGTCCTGTCCGAAGGTCGGCTCGTCCATGACCAGCACCTTCGGCGCGGCCGCCAGCATGGACGCCACGGAAAGGCGACGCTTCTCCCCTCCCGACAGGGTGAACGGGTTCGCCTTGGCGAACCGTGCGAGATTCATGCGTTCGAGCATGCCGTCGGCGATCGCATACGCCTCCCGCTCGGTTTTGCCCATGGACCTGGGGCCCACCGCCACCTCGTCGCGCACGCTGGATGCGACGAACTGGTGTTCCGGCTCCTGGAACACCATGCCGATACGGCCGAGCAGATCGCGGCTCTTCCACGTGGACACGTCGTTCGCACGATGCTTCGGCACCAGCTCGTCGGCCACGCACACGCGTCCGGCGATCGGTTTGAGCAGTCCGGCGAGCGTCAGCGCGAGGGTTGACTTGCCCACGCCGTTCCTGCCGGTCAGGGCCGTCACCTCGCCGGCGTGGAACGCCACGTCGATATGCTCCCCCAGCGGGAACGCGCGCCCGAAACTCAGATCCCGCGTGTACAGCACCGTCTCGCCAGCGCAAGCGCCCCGCGTCGATGCCGCCCCAACGGGCCGCGCGCCCGCATCGTTCCCACGGCTCCCCGTATAGTCCGCGATGGCGCGGCCGGGCACCCATGCGCCGCTTTCCGCCAGAAGGTCGCCATAACGGCCGAACACCTCATCCGGATCGCCGTCCGCCAGCACGCCTCCCACATGCCGGCCGTCGTCGGGCCTGCCGAGCACGATCACACGGTCCACCAGGTCGAGCCACACGTCGATATGATGCTCCACGACCACCAGCGTCTCATGCGTCCGCTCGACCACGTGCCGCACCGCGTCATGCACCTGACGCACGCCGTCAGGGTCGAGGTTGGCGGTCGGCTCGTCAAGCAGCAGCAGTCCCGGATGCATGGCAAGCGCCCCCGCGAGGGCGAGCCGCTGGCGTTGTCCGCCCGAAAGCTTTCTGGTGGAATGGTCGAATCCCATATAGTCCAGGCCGACGGTGTCGAGCGATTCGCGCACACGTCTCCAGGTTTCCTCCCTGGGCAGGTTCAGGTTCTCGCAGCCGAACGCCACGTCGTCGCCGACGCGTTCCAGGATCGTCTGGGCGTCCGGATCCTGCAATACGAGCCCGCACATGCCCCTTGCCGTGCGCGCGTCGACGCCGCCGACCAGCAGTTCGCCTTCGCTCTCGCCTTCGTCGTCCCCGCCGAGCACTCCCGCCAATCCGGACATCAGCGTCGATTTGCCGGCTCCCGACGCGCCGAGCAGCAGCACGCGTTCGCCGGGTTTGATGTCGAAGTCGACGTGGCGCAGCGCGAAATCCTTGCGGGATGCGTGGCGCCATCCCCAATCGCGCGCGCTCACGCCGACCGCATTCGCCGTCGAAGCCGCGGCCGCGGGCATCGAGGCGTGTTCCGTATCGGTCATCACTGATTCTCTTTCCTTTAAAAAATCGGTCCCGCGGCGCGAGGCACGCGGGACCGATGTGGGTCAGACCAGAGCCTGGTTGCGTCCGGATTCGAAACGGTCCAGCACGCCGGTGTTCGCGATGGCCTTCTGCAGCAGCCACATCACGAAGCCGGCGAACAGCGCGCCGGAGATGGCCGAGGTGGCCATGTAGATGCCGATTCGCAGGCTGCTCCATGCGGGGTTGGTCGCCCAATAGTAGAGCGCGCAGCCCACGCCGGCCAGAGCGCCGGAGATGCTGGCGGAAAGCCAGTTCCAGGTCTTGTATGCGAAGATCGCGAAGCCGATCTCAGCGGCGAGTCCCTGCACGAAGCCCACGATCAGGGAGCCGCCGACGCCCCACTGGTTCCCCATGGTCAGTTCGAGCAGCGCGGCGAGCATTTCGGAGAACAGGGCCGCGCCCGGCTTGCGCACGATGATGGCGGCGAGCGGTCCCGCGAACAGCCAGAACGCGTTGAGCAGGCCTTCGAAGCCTGGCGTCACCGCTTCGAGGAGGGTTATCGGGGCCGTGCAGACGATGTCCCAGCCCCAGAAGATCACGCCGGACGCCACCGCGATGATCGCGGTCACGACGATGTCCACCACACGCCATTTCGTGTTGTGCTTGCGTACCGCGGATGATTCGTGTTCAGTCATGAATGTGCCTTTCTCCATCAAGGCACGGGAAAAGAGAGACGTCCGTGCGCCGGCATTACCCGGTATACGTTCAAACGGTCGAAGCGTTCGCTTCCTCTCAGCCCCAACGGCCCCCGTGTCATCGCCCGATAGTACACATGCCATGAGATTTCCGCCGCTTCGGCGCGTTGCGGCGTCTCACGATACGACTACGACGGGCCTTTACTTCGGCATGCGCAGCAGCGATTCGGCGAGATTCGAGAACGTCTCGCCGATGGCGTCGCCGCGCAGCGTGCCGTCCTCGTTGAGCACCGCGGGGCGTCCCGCCTCGCCGGTTTCGCGCAGTTGCGGGTCCAACGGCAGCTGCGCCAGCAGAGGCACGTCGTAGCCGAGGTTTCCGGTCAGCTGTTCGGATACGCGTTCGCCGCCGCCCTCGCCGAAGATGCGCAGGCGTTCGCCCTTGTGCTCGTAGTAGCTCATGTTCTCCACCACCGCGCGCACCTTCATCGGCACCTGCAACGCCACGAGTCCGGAACGGACGGCTATGTCGGACGCGGACGGCTGCGGGGTGGTCACCACCACGAGTTCGGCGTTCGGCAGCGCCTGCGCCACGGAGATGGCCATGTCTCCGGTTCCGGGGGCCAGGTCGAGCAGCAGCACGTCCGGATCGTCCCACCAGACGTCCGAAAGGAACTGTTCCAAGGAGCGTTGGAGTCGTGGTCCGCGCCATAGGATCGCACGGTCGGCTCCCGCGAACATGCCGATGGAGATGAGTTTGACGCCCCATGCGGTGACCGGCATGAGCATGCCGTTGAGGTTCGTGGGCTGCGTGGTGGTGCCGAAGAGCCGTGGCAGCGAGAATCCGTAGATGTCGGCGTCGATGGCGGCGGTGTTGTATCCGAGGGCTGCGAAGGTGGCGGCGAGGTTGGCGGTCACGGATGATTTGCCGACGCCTCCCTTGCCGGATGCGATCGCGAAGATCCGCGTCGTGTTGCCCGGCTTGTTGAAGGGGTTCCGTTTGCGTTCCGCTTTGAGTCCGGCCACGAGTTGGGCGAGTTTGTCGCCGCTCATGGAGCTGGTGTTGATGTGCGGGGTGAGCGTGGCGCCGGGATAGGTGGAGACCGCGGCGTTGATCCGGTCGGTGATGGTCTGCGAGAGCGGGCAGCCTTCGACGGTGAGTTCCACCGCTATGGTCACGTCGTAGGCGCCGGGCGCGTCGGGCGCCGGGGTGGCGTCGATGGATGCGATCATGCCCAGTTCGGTTATGGACCGGCCGAGTTCGGGGTCGATCACCTTGCTGAGTCGTTCGTAGATTTGCGCTTCGATGGTGCGCTCGTCGGTCATGGTTCCTCCTTTTGCCGCATACCAGCCTAGCGGTTGGCGGCGCGGCGTGCCAGAGTGTTGTCCCGGCACGCTTTTCCGATTCCGCCTGTTCGGGGCCGTGGCCGTTTATACGATGCCGTCGTCGAGGAGTCGTTTGAACTGGTCTTCGTCGAGCATGGGGATTCCCAGCTCTTCGGCCTTGGCGGCCTTCGCGCCCGCGTTCTCCCCCACCACGACCCAGTCGGTCTTCTTGCTGACGGAACCCGCGGCCTTGCCGCCCCTCGCGATGATCGCCTCCTTCGCGGAGTCACGGGAGAACTCGGTGAGCGATCCAGTGACGACCACGGTCTTGCCGGCCAGCGTCTGCGGCATGGTGTTGCCTTGCGACTCGCTCACGCCGACCCCCGCGGCCTTCCACGCGTCGAGCACGTTGCCGCGCCAGTCGCCCGGTTCGCGTGCGGCCGTGAACCAGCTGACCACGGATTCGGCGATCTCCGGGCCGATGCCGTCGATCCGCGAGAGTTCCTCCGCGCTTGCGTGTTCGATGGCGTCGAGCGAGCCGAACGTGTTGGCGATGGTTCGCGCGGTCGGCGGTCCGAGCCTTCGGATGGACAGTGCCACGAGCACGCGCCACAGGTCCGCATGCTTGGCCTTGTCCATCTCGTCGAGCATTTTCCTCGTGTTCTCGGCCGGACGGACATATACGGGCTGCACGCTCGTCACGCCCGCACGTGAGGTCTTGACCTCCTCGCGCACCACCACCGCGTCCTGCGGGACGTCGTATTGCGCATACCGGTCCGGAATGCCGTCGGCCGTGTCTGCGGACGCGTTCCTGCGTTTGCGCGCCGCGGTCGGAGAGGTCCAGAACGCGGGCACCTGGTGCCACAGCCCGGATCCCCCGACGCGCCTGCGGGTTTTCCTCGTCTTGCCGTTCGCGTCCCGGGTCTCATGGATTTCGATGATGGGCGCCTCACGCCATACGCGCACGTCCTTCAGCGCTTCCGCGGTCAGCGAGAACAGTCCCGCCTCACTGGACAGCACGGGCGTCTGCGCTTCGGGCAGTTCGAGTCCCTCCGCCGGCTCGTACGGTTCGGGCTCCTCGCCCGGTTTCACGATGATTTCGGTGATGTTCGGCGCGTACGTGTCCACCGTGTCGGGACGGTCCTCCTCCGGGTTGGTCAGGGCTATGGCCGACTGGTCGCCGAGATGTTCGATGTCGAAGGCCTTGCGCGACGCCAGGTTGATGATGCGTTCGGTCAGCTGCGCCGGACAGGATTCCACGTTCGGGCAGCGGATGTCCTTGTCGCCCTCCTTGGCCGGGGCCAGCGCGGTGCCGCAGCTTGGACAGGCGTCCGGCATGACGAAGCGTCGCAACGATTCCTCACGTCCGTCGCGGCGTTCCAGCACGGGGCCGACGAGTTCCGGTATCACGTCTCCGGCCTTGCGCACCACGACGGTGTCTCCGATGAGCACGCCCTTGCGTTCCACCTCGAACGGATTGTGCAGCGTGGTGCGCGAGACGGTCGATCCGGCCACGTACACGGGTTTGAGCAGCGCCACCGGGGTCACCCGTCCGGTACGGCCCACCTGCACGGTGATGTCGAGCAGTTCGGTGTTGACCTCCTCCGGCGGATACTTGTAGGCGATGGCCCAGCGTGGGGCGCGCGACGTGGCGCCGAGCGCGCGCTGCAATCCCAGGTCGTCCACCTTCACGACGATGCCGTCGAGCGCGTGCTCGATGTCGGAGCGATGCTCGCCGTAATGGTCGATCATGTCCAGTATTTCGGCGAACGACGTGACCGCACGGTTGTGCGGCGAGACCGGCACGCCCCATTTCCCATACAGTTCGTACGCCTGCGACTGATCGGCTATCTCGTCGTGGCCGCGCGCGTCGGCACCCCAGTCCAGCGTGCCGATGCCGTGCGCGTAGAAGCTGAGCCTGCGGGTGGCGGTGATGCGCGGATCCTTCTGGCGAAGGCTGCCGGCAGCCGCGTTGCGCGGGTTGGCGAAGGGAGCCTTTCCGGCGTCCTCGTGCTCGGCGTTCAACGTGTTGAAATCGTCCCAACGCATGAACACCTCTCCGCGGATCTCCACGAATTCGGGAATGTCCTCCTTCGGTCCGGCGAGGGTCTGCGGTATGCCGGCTATGGTGCGCACGTTGAGCGTGATGTCCTCCCCGGTCACGCCATCGCCGCGCGTCAGGCCCTGTTCGAGCACGCCGTTGCGGTAGACGAGGTTCAATGCCAATCCGTCTATCTTGACCTCGCAGCTCATCGGCAGCGGTTTCGATTCCGGCCAGTCGAGGCCCCGCAGCACGCCGTCGTACCAGTCTTTCAACTCTTCGAGGGAGAACACGTCGTCGAGGCTCATCATGCGCGACGGATGCCTCACCGACGCGAAGTCGTTGGAGAAGGTGCCGCCCACACGCCGCGTCGGCGACTGCGGCGAGTCAAGCGACGGGAAGCTCGACTCCAACGCCTGCAGGCATCGCAGCCGAGCGTCGTACGCGGCGTCGGATGATACGGGAGCGTCGTCGATGTAGTAGGCGATCTGGTCGGATTCCACCCAGGCGGCCACCTTCGCCCACAGTCTCGCCGCGTCGTCGGCGTTCATGGCCGACATGTCGAGCCCGTCGAGGCGCATCGCGTCGGCGTCCGTCGGCTGCAACGCCGCGATCCACTGCTCGCTTCCGGGCTTGTGGAGTCCCGTCCCGTCCTCCCGTACGGGTCCCGCCGAAACCGCGGGTTTCTCTTCGGCGGTTGCGGGCGGGGCCGCGAGGTCGTCGAAATCCCATGCCAGCTGTTCGGAATCGTCTTGCATTGCCATTGTCGTCACTTTCTGGTTGCCGTCCTGTTCGACGGCGGGTTCGGGCGGGTCGTCAGTTGTTCAGCGAGCGCAGGAACTGCATCTGCACCATGTCGGCGCCGTCCTGTTCCGCGTCTTCCATGCGCCATGCGGCCACTGATAGGGTGCGGGCCGGTACGAACATGCCTTCGTCCACGCATACGCGTGCCGCTTTGCGTACGATGTCCGCCACTTGCGTGTGTGGCCATACGGGCAGTCCCGCCTGTTCGAGTATGTGCGCGGCTTCCTTGGGGTTGGTGGGTACCGGGATGCATTGCGATTGGGTGCGGGACATGAGTTCCTGCAGTTCGTTGTCCAGTGAGCCGATGCGTCCGGGGGCTATGTGGTCGCTCATGATGTATGCGGCGGCGGCTATGTCGAAGTGGTCGCACATCCATTCGGCGTATGCGAGCCGGTAGTAGGCGTATGCGGCGTCTTCCCTGTCGAGTGACACGTTGAGCGCGTTGATGCAGGCGGCTCGTGCCGGCCCCCAGTCTTCCGCGCGGGCGAGTTGTATGGATAGGCGCGTGTGCGAGAGTGGGTAGGTGGGCGCGTATTGGACCATGGCGTTGAGGTGCGGCAGGGCGGCCTGTACGCCTTTGATCTGCGCGAGTATGTCGGCCAGTTCCATGTGTGCGTAGAACAGGCTGTCGGGGATGAGCACGGTGTGTTCGTCTTTGGTGGCGAACAGGCGGTTGTAGATCACTCGTTCGGCGTATGAGTTGAAGTATCGTGGCACGCCCGGGTTGGATGCGAACAGTTGGTCCATGTGTTCGACTGCGTTTTGCGCCTGCTGTATGGCCTGTTCGATCTGTCCGCTGAAGAGCAGGTCGCGGGCTTTGATTCGTGCCGCGTCGAGTTCGTCGGCGAGGGTGAAGGTGAGGTCCGGGGTGTCTTCGCCGTCGATCAGCGCGCTGGTTGCCTGCGGCGCGAGTTCGCTGAGTTCCGGGTCGGATATGGCGTTGACGATGTTCATCGCCTGTTGGGCTTTGGCGACCGATGGCAGTTGCGTGTTCTGGGCGAGTCGGTGGAATTCGCCTACGGCCCGTTGCAGCAGGTCGGCGCGTTGGATGGATAGGCCCGACACGTCCTTGCATCCGAACAGTTGTTCGAGTTCGTCGGTGAATTCCGTGTCGGCCAGTTCCGGCTCTTCCTGGCTTCCGGCCGGGGAGAATCGGCTGTCGCGCATGTCGAATGTGGCGTCGACCGGTTTGAGTGCGCCTCGCCCGTCGATGTCCATTTCGGCGTCGAACATGCGGTAGGTGTCCGCCGGTGAGGTCAGTCCCGCGTCGCGCAGGCGTTCCAGGAATTCCTCACGGGTGAAGATGACCGTCACCAGGTTGCGTACGGTCGGGTTCTTGCGTAGCTGGCTCATCGGGTCGTCGTCGGCTTCGCCGAAGTCGGTGAGGCTGATCATGCCGGCCACGGCGTGCGCGTCCGATGGCTCGCCGTCGCGGTCGTCCTGCGTGGCGAACGCCATGTCGTCGAAGTCGATGCCTCGCATGAGGTCCTCGAACTGGCTGTCGATGCTTTCGTTGCCCACGCCATTGTCGTCCTGTGGCCGCTCCCCCGCGTTTTCCGCGGGTTTCGGCGGCATGGGACGCATCATGTCGGCGCCTGTTTCGCCGTGCATGTCGCCGTCTTTGGGGTCGGCTTTCGATCCGGTGGGGCCCATTTCCCCCGAGCGGATGCGTTCGAACGCGTTCAGCGCCTCGCTCATGAGTTCGCTGATGGCGGAGTCCTGTTCCGCGATCGCCTCCTCGAGTCCGATCGAGTCGATCTGCATGGACACCCGTCGCACGTTCGGGTCGGCGCCGAAGCTCAACGCTGCCATCATCAGGCCCACACGCAGATTGTAGTCGGCGCTCATGCGGGCGCGTTCGGAGTCGGTCAGTTCCGTCCATGCGCGGCGTCGTGAATCGTATCGGGTGGATGGCATCATGGCCACGCCCGCCGAGGTGAAGCCGATCGCCACGTTGCCGTCTTTGAGGTTGCATCTGAAGTTGACGTCGAAACGGTATGGAAGACGCATGCTGCGCAGCAGCCGCGCCATGGTCTGCCGGTACACCCATTCCGAGCCGCCGTCCGCGCCGGCATGTCCGCCGTGTTCGTCCTCGTTGCCGCCGGCTATGGTGCGGCGGGTTTCGTCGGCGATACCCACCAGCCGCATGACCGCATGGCCGCCGTCCGGTACAGTGCCGTCCGTCTCGTCGAGGAGCGCTCCGAACTCATCGTCGGGTTTAAGCACTATCAGCGCGGGATTCTCCAACAACGCCATGTCGATCTGCGCGGCCTGCGCGCGCGTCACGGTGTCCTCCGTCGGTGCGGCCCCAATACGCGAGTTGCGCTCCAGCCAGGAGCTCACGGCGGCGAAACGGTTGAGGTTGCCTTCTATGGTGAGCGCTCTGAGCGACGCGGAGAACGGCAGGGTGGAATCCCAGGTGAAGAAGTAGCATCCGGAATAGCTTGACGTGTACAGGTGCAGCGGCTCGGCACCGTGCACCGCCTCGAGCCCCTGGTCGGAGTCGAGCGCGTGGGCCTCGCGCATGAGATCGGCGAAGTAGTCTTCGAGACCGGATGCGCGCATGCCGTGCGAGCGGGCGCTCATCGTATCCCGGATGGAACGTCGGATCGCACCGATCGGCGCTTCGCGGTTGAGCCGGCGGAAGATGTTCCCCGATCCGAAGCCGACCAGCAGGCCGTTCATCTGCGGCAGCATGTATGCGGCGAAGAACGCGATGGTGAGCGCGTCACGGTATTCAAGGTCGAATCTGAGGGATTCGGGAAGGCTGGCGCGCATCTGTTCGAGCGTGTACGTGCTGCCCGTCTTGAGCCATGAGGCGAGCCAGATCATACGGCCGTCTCCCATACGGCCCACCACGCCTCCCTGCGAGGCGCGCACGGTTTTCGCCTTGCCGGAAACCGGTACGGCATGACCGAATCTGGCGCCGTCCGCGATGGTGAGCTCCTCCTCCTTGACGAGCAGGAACCTCGGTTCCAGACCCTGCACGTCCATGGCCGGGTCGGTGCCGGCGAAGACGCGCGCCTTGCCGTCCGCGAGCGCGATCTGCGTGAAGTGGTCTTTGTCGGTGAACAGTCCGATGGAGAAGGTGTTGCCTTGGTTTTTCGGCAGTCGCGCCCAGCCGACTCTGAATTGTTCCGGTACGCCTTCGAGTCCGTTGATGATGTGGCGTCTGGTCAGTGGGGTGAGTCGGATGGCGTTGCGGGTCAGGTCTTCGGCCATGCCGTCGGCGGTGGTTGTGCCGTGGGGTTGTGCCGTGGGGGTTGTTGTGATGGCGTGGTTGATGATGGTTCTCACCTTTTGCACGGTTTGCTTGACGCTGTCGAGCATGTTCCGGTTGTTGTCCGGTTGGTGTGCCGAGGGCGTTGCTGGTGTGTGGTGGGCCATGTGTGTCATTCTTTCAATTCAGTGCGACATGCGTTCGATGGTGCTGCCGTTAGAATGATGACGTGATTTCTTCGAAGCTTGTTCAGGCACGTCACCGTATGTGCGCAGCCATTCTAGCCGCTTTTGTTGTTGTGGTGGTGGTTGAGTGCGTGTTGTGCAATCTTGCGTTTTGGCGTACGTTGGCGGCGTCCGGTGATTCGGCTGCCGCGTACAACACGTTGGGGCCGGGGCTTGAGCGTACCGATGAGGGGTTGTTGCGCGTCACGGATCCGACGCAGGCGTATATGCAGGTGGCTGCCGATGGGTCGTCTGATTATGTGCGTGTGGTCGCGGTGTCGGATGAGGTGTTGGCCGGGTTGTCGGATGGTTCCGGTGATGTGTTGGCCACGGTTCGTGTGCGTGCGGATGCGGATCGGGCTGCGTGTGGGATCACTTCGGTTTCGTTGGCTTCGGATCGGTCGATGTATGTGAAGGCCCGTGCTGGGCGTACTGTTCGTCTGCAGATTCTTGAGCCGCGCGGTTCTTTGATTCCGTTTGAGGCGGTGCGTGCGAATGTTCGTGTGCCGTTCTCGTTCAGCGCGTTGCGTGTCGGTGTCATGGTGGCTGTTGTGGTGTTGGTGCTGCTGTGGCGTCCGGGGTCGCGTTTGTGGCGGGTTCCTCTTGATGTGTCGAGTGCTCGGCAGCGTGGCGCGTTGGCGGTGCTGTTGGCGGTTCCGGCGGTGGCCACGCTGGCTATGGTGGTGTGGCAGGTGCGTAATGCGGTGCCGTTGTGTTTTCATTCCGATGGCATGTATACGTATGATTACGACCAGTATGATCATGTCGCGCGCGCGTTGCTGCAGGGGCATGCGTGGCTGGATCTGGAGGTTCCGCAGGAGTTGGCTTCGGCTGCCAATCCGCATGATGTGGATACGCGTCTTCGGCTGCTTGATGCCGGTGTGACTCCTATTTATTGGGATTACGCGTTTTTCGATGGTCGTTGGTATTCGTATTTCGGTGTGATTCCGGCGTTGTTGCTGTTCGTGCCGTTCCGTGCCGTCACGTCGTTGTGGGTCGATGGCGGTCTGATGCTGCCGTCCGGTGCGGCGGTGCCGTTGCTGATGTTCGGTTTTCTGGTGTTCTCCTGCCTGTTGACGATTCGCGTCGTTTCGCGCATCCGTCCGCATGCGCCCCTTGCCGCGGTCAGCATGCTGTGCGTGTTCGTGCTGTTGGCGTCCAATGGCGCGTACCTGTGGTATCGGACGAATTTTTATTCCGTGCCCATTGCGGCTTCGCTGTGTTTGAGCTCGTTGGGTTTGTGGCTGTGGTTGAACGCCGACAGGAAGCCCGATGCTTCGGGGTGGTTGGTCCGTGTCGAGGGTGCGGACGCGTTGTCGGTGCCTCATCTGGTGGCCGGTTCGGTGTGTATCGCGGCGAATCTGGGGTGCCGTCCGCCGTTCGTGGTGGTCGCTTTTCTGGCGTTCGCGATTTTCCGTCCGCAGATCTTCGCGATTCTCCGTCAGATCCCCGTGTCCGCGACGCTTCCCCGTGGGCGTGTGCGCGCCCTGTTGGGACTGTTGCGCGGACCGTTGGCGGTGCTGTTGCCCGCGGTGGCCGTGGTCGTGCCGTTGTTCGCCTACAATATGATCCGTTTCGGTTCCCCGTTCGATTTCGGCTCTTCGTATCAGATGACCGTCACCGATATGACCAGTTACGTCCAGCCGTTGCCCAACCTCGCGTTGACGTTCGTCTACTATCTGTTCCTGCCGTTGCGTTTCACCGGCGAGTTTCCTTTCATCGCGGTCTCTCCCGCCCCGCTTCCCTCCTGGGGGTATGCGGAGGCGATGCCGGGCGGTCTGTTCGCCGTGGTGCCGCTGGCCATGCTTTCGTTCGCGCTGCCGTTCCTGCGCCGGCGCATGCGGCTTGCCGGCAGGGCCAACCTGTGGCATGCGTTGGTGTGCTGTCTGCTGTTGGGACTGCTTGTGGTGTTGATGGATTCCCGTCTGGGTGGTCTTGGATGGCGTTACGCCGCGGATTCCGGATGGCTGTTCGCCGTGGCCGCCGTGCCGGCCATTCTGCTGGCCGTGGATGTGCCCCGTCCCCGCGCGGCATGGCTGGCCCGCGCCGTGTTCCTCGCGCTGCTGCTGTTCTCGATCGCGATCACGGTGATGTCGCTGTTCATGTTCGGCCGTGACGACGAGCTGCTGCGCAACAATCCCGCGCTCTTCCACGAAGTGCAGTCCTGGTTCGCGCTGCTGTGAGACGGCTCGGACGTGTCCCGTCCGCAAGCCGTTTTTAGCGTATGTTCAGCTTCTCCCATGGTTCGTCCAATGAAACCGTCTGCCGGTTCAGAGGTTCGGCGATAATAGTGGCCGTTGTTCCATGCCCGTAAAGAGATGAAGTTTTTTGGGGAGCCGACAAACATGAGATCCTTGTCCGTGATATCCAACCATCCCAAGGCCACACGCTGGGTGGCGGCCGCCTTGGCCACCGCGGTCGCGATCGGCGCCTGCATGCTGAACTACGGCAACGTCGAGGCCTCGATCCGCCAGAGCCTCACCGAACGGCTCAACGCGCGTATAGAAAACGTGTACACGGCCGACTATCAGAACATGGCCGAGGAGACGCTCGCGGCGGAAAGGGACGCGGCCGACGCCACCGAATCCGACATCTTCGTCAAGGAGAATCCGTACGGCACCAACACCACGTCACTGTACGTGTACTTCACCACCGACGACGCGGTCAGCGTCTCCTACGCCGTGCATGCCGACGGTTACGCGGACTTCACCCGCACCGCATACCAGGAGGACACGTATCAGAAGGAGCATGAGTTCCAGCTGATCGGCCTGGTTCCGGACGTGAAGAACACCATCACGCTGACGCTCACCGACAAGAACGGCGATTCGCGCACACGCACCATCGAACGCAAGGGCGCGTCCCTGCTCGGCAATGAGGAGGTCCAGCTCGAAAGCACCGTCAGCGCGTCTTCCGGCACCGACTTGGGCGACGGCCTGTACGTGATCCTCGGCAACGATTCCGACGAGCAGGACTTCATGTTCTACTACGATACGAACGGCGTGCTGCGTGGTGAGATCCCCGTGCTCTACTACCGTTCTCACCGGCTGCTGTTCGACGAGGACGGCCTCATGTGGTTCTCCGCGTCCACGCACCATCTCGTGGCCATGAACCGTCTTGGCAAACTCGAGAAGATCTACGACTTGGGTTCCGGCTACATCCTGCACCATGATTACGTGTTCGACTCCGACGAGAACATCGTCATGCTCGCCACGCAGCGCAACCGCAGCGACAACGCCGTCCAGGACCAGGTCATCAAACTCGACACCTCCACCGGCGAGGTCACGCCACTGCTTGATTTCGGAGACATGTTCGCCGACTACAAGCAGTCCACCACGCACGCGGGCACCGACGAATCCGATTCGAACGCCAAGAACCGTTGGGATTGGCTGCACTGCAACACCATCCAGTTGCTGCCGGACGGCTCCGCGTTGTTCTCCGCGCGCGAGACCTCCACCATCATCAAGGTCAAAGACCTGGAGACCAATCCGACATTGGACTACATGATCGGGGAATCCTCCGTATGGAATGGTACCGAGGAGGCCGGCTCGTTCCTCACCAAGGTCGGCGATTTCTCCGACACCGGCGGACAGCATTCCATCACCTACGTCTCCGACGACTCATTGGAGGACGGCCAGTACTATCTGTACATGTTCGACAACAGCTTCGGCACCGCGTTGACCCGTCCCGACTTCGACTGGTCCGTGATCGACGGCATCTCGACGCAGTTCTCGTCCGACACGGCCCGCTCGCAGTACCGCAGGTATCTGGTCGACGAGAACGCCGGCACATACACGGAGGTCAGTTCGTTCGACGTTCCCTACTCGCCGTACGTCTCTTCCGCGCAGGAACTCGAAAACGGCAATGTGCTCATCGATTCCGGCATGCAGGGTCTGTTCGGCCAGTACTCCCCGGACGGCACGCTGTTGAGCGAATTCAGGATGGCGCTCAACACCTCCTACATCTACCGCGTCTATTCCTACGACTTCTCGGACTACACCTTCGCCTGACGGCATACGGGGAGAGTCCGCACGAGAGATCCCGCCACGGGGCCGGAAAGGTGCCCTGTGGCGGGATTTCCCTATTCGCCATACTCTCCGCGCGAACACCGGCGGGCACTATACAATGGGCCACATGGGATTCTTCGACTCATTCTTCTCCAAAACCCCGCGTCACGCGCGGTCCGTGACGTTCTCCCTCACGGACGCCTCGCATGTCTACGACGACGGCAACACAGGCCTGAACGCCACCACGTTGACCATCACCCCCGAAAGCCGCCGTGTGGCGGTGATCGGCCTGAACGGTTCTGGCAAGACCACGCTGCTCAAGCTCCTCGACGGCGCGCTCGCCACGACCAAAGGCACCGTGCGCATCGACGCGGACGGCACCGCGTACGATCCGAGCGTCAAACGTGACCTGAAACGCATCGAAGGGTTCGTGGGCCGTGTGCGCCGCGAGGAGATCCCCAACAGCTACTATCAGGCCGCGTCGATCCGCGAGGCCGTCGACCAGCAGTTGAAAAAGCATAAGGTGCCGGAAAGCGAACGGCCGGCGATCATCGGCAATCTGTTCGCCCACTTCGACCTTGCCGGTGTGGCCAGGGAGCCGGCATCGGCGCTCGACGGCGAGAAACGCCATCTGCTGGCCATCGCATCCGCGTTGAGCCTGTCCCCCGCCGCGATCGTGGCCGATGAGCCCACGAAGGGACTGGACGAAATCTCCTCCGCGCATGTCGCCGACGCGTTGTTCAGCTACGACAGGCAGGTGGTGTTCGCCACGCACGACACCGATCTGATCACGAACGCGCGCTACGCGATCGACCGCACGCTCGTGGTGGACGATCATGACGTGGTGTTCGACGGAACCCCTGTCGACGCCGTGGCGTTCTACACCGGTCTCATCCGAGCACGCTATGAGGCGTCGAAGTCCCGGGCCTCATGATTCGATGAGGTCCGACACCGTGCGCAGCACGGCGTTCACATTGCGGCGGAACTCCTCCTCACGGGGCAGCAGCGAGACTGCCAGATAGCCGCCGGACGTCATGTCGAAGAAGTATCCGGGCTGGCCGGAGACACCGTAACGTTCGATCATGGCGAGCACCAGCTCGTTCTCGTCGATCACGCCCGGCACGCGCAGCAGCACGTTCCATCCGCCTTCGGCCCGCAGCACATCCACCAGTCCGTCCGCGTCGGCTTCCAGCATGGCATGCAGCGACTGAAGGTTCGCTCGCACGCGCCCGCGCACCCGGGCGGTCTGCGCCGGCGCGGCCTGCAGCATCTGCGGTATCCGTCTGGCGATCAGTTCGCTCATCGGCAGGTAGTCGTCGGCGATCACGTCGAGCCTGCGTTTGGCTTCGGCGACGTCCTCCGATGGGCCGGACACCTGTATCCAGCCCACCTTCGCATGCGGTGCCGCGAGGGTCTTCGAGAACCCGTCCAACGCGAAGGTGAGCACGCCGTCCTCTCCCGCCAGACGCGCGTTGCCTTCGAACGGTTCGAGGTCGTAATCGTAGAACACCTCATCCGCGATGATCGCGATCCCATGCTCCCTGCAAAGCGTCACCAGTTCCTCGCGCTCGGATGCTTTGACATACGATCCGGTGGGATTGTTGGGATTGATGAGCACCAGGGCGCGGATACGGCTGCCGTCCTCGCTCTCCAGCGTCTCCTTCAGTTCGGCCACGTCGATGTACCAGGATCCGTCGAACCGCTGCTGGTATTCGATCATGTCCACGCATTCGAGCCTTGCGATCGATTCGATGAGCGGATAGCCGGGTTTCGGCGCGAGCAGCGCATCCCCCGCATCGCAGAGGAGTTTGATGAGCCATGAGTACGCTTCGGACGTCGAGCTGAGCAGGTACAGGTCGTCTGCGTCGCAGCCGATTCCCTTGCCGGTCATGTATTCGGCCAGGGCCTCGCGGGCGTAGCGTTGGCCGCGTGGCTCCGCCGAGTAGACGTATGGCAGAAGGTCGGGGGCGAGGTCGTGTCTGGTGGGATTGGAATCGTTGGTCTTGCCCAATGCGATGCCGGCGTTTCTCGCCGCCGTTTCGGCCGCCGCGATCGGATTGGGGTTGCTGATGTCTACCCTTGAGGAAAAACGCATGTTTCCAACCCTACTCCATGGTTCGCCTTCGGGACGTCGCGTCGGCGAATACGACAGGTGGCCCATCCGACGAATCGGATGGGCCACCTGTCAAAGCGTCTTAGCTGTGCCGGATCACTTCATCTTGGTGCTCGCATAGTATGCGGCGCCGATGATGCCCGCCTCGTTGTGCAGCTTGGCTGCGACGATCGGGGTCTTGATGTCGATGTACGGCAGGAACTTCTCGGACACGCGGGACACGCCGCCGCCGACGACGAAGAGCTGCGGATCCAGGTAGAACTCCATCAGGGAGTAGTACCTGGTGAGGCGCTTCGCCCACTTCTTGTAGCCCATGTCGAGCTTCTCGCGGATGGAGGACGCCGCGTACTTCTCGGCGTCGCCCTTGCCCTTGAGCAGTTCCAGGTGGCCGAGCTCGGTGTTCGGGATGAGCTCGCCGTTGAAGATGAGGGCGGTGCCGATGCCGGTGCCCAGGGTGGTCGCCACGACCAGTCCTTCCTGGCCCTTGGCCGCGCCGAACTGCTGTTCCGCCAGGCCGGCGGCGTCGGCGTCGTTGACCACGGTGACCGGACGGCCACATGCCTCGGAGAAGACCTCGGTGACGTCAACGCCGACCCAGGACTGGTCCAGGTTGGCCATGTAGCCGAGCTTCTCGCCCACGTGAATCGGAGCCGGGAATGCGATGCCGACCGGAGCGGTCTCCGGAACCTCGAAATGCTCGAGCTGCTGGCGAACGATTTCACCGACGGCCTTCGGAGTGGAGACCTCCGGGGTGAGGATCTTCAGACGCGGCTCGGCGAACTCGCCCTTCTCAAGGTTAACCGGAGCGGCCTTAATGCCGGAGCCGCCAATGTCAACGCCGAACGCCTGTGCAGTCTCAATCATCGTGAACCTCTCTATGCAAGGTAAATTTTTGGTGTTAATCGAACCGGTAAGCGCCATATTAGCCCAAGGACTGCCCTATACACGCGCAAAAAACACAATCGGTGAATACGGTTGCATAACCTGTCATGCTTAACCGAGTGAATATATGGGGTGCCTTTCTGCAAACGAATGCCGCCACGGACGGTCAGATCCGTGGCGGCATTCATCACAGTCCCGCGGGGGTTCCACGGGCGGCGTCTACTTCAGCGGAGGCATCGGCCTCCAGTCGGGGTCGTGCATCAGCTTGCGCGAATCCCACCAGCCCTTGGCTATCTGCACCAGGCCGGTCCTGACGTGCTCGCGGTCCACCATGACCAGTCGGATGACCTCCTTGGCCGCGGTCAGGATGGTTCCCAGACCGAACAGCAGCGGACGGTAGTCGCCGAAGGCCATGAAATAGCGGGCCATGTAGCCGCGGTTGCGCATGATGTGGTAGCGGTTCACGTCGGAGGTGGAGTTGAGCTGGCGCACTCCGGCGATGTCCCAGTTGCCGATCTCCCTGGTGCGGCGCAATACGACGTCCGGCACCACGATCGGATTGGTCACCTTGCTGGCGCGGTAGCCGTACATCGTGTCGTCCCAGTAGATGAAGAAGCGCGGATCGGGCAGGCCGACCTGCTCCACGACGTTGCGTCGGAACAGTCCGCCTTCGAAACACAGCGTGTTCATGACACGGTAGCCGGCGCGTCCGAACGCGGCGGGTGCGATCGGGTTCGGGATGCCCAGCGGGATGTTGAAGTCGTATTGCCAGTAGAACGGTCCGCCGTCATAGTCGAAGCGGCTGCCCTGGATCACGTCGTGGCGGTCGGTCCACTTGGCCAGACGTTCGATGCCCTCCGGCATGACCGCGACATCGTCGTCCATGACCCAGAACCATTCGGCGCCCAGCTCGTACGCAGTCTTCACGCCGGCCGAGAATCCGCCGGCCCCTCCGAGGTTCTCGGTCTGCGGGTCGTAGACCACGCGGCTTTCGTTGCCGGTCCTGTCGGGCACGGTGGTGCCCCACATGCCCGTCACCTTGGTACGGAACGCGTCGACCATGCCACGGGTCTCGTCGGATCGTTCGTTGTCCACTATGATGATGCGCCATGGCGCGACGGTGAGATTGCAGAACGATTCGAACAGGGTGGCGAGCAGCTGTTGGCGCTTGTAGGTGACTACGATGATGGCCAGTTTGTCGATGCTCTTCTTGGCAACTTGCTTTTCAGTCATGCTTTCCATTCTTGCACCCGCCCTCAACCGTGCGGTCCGGCGGCATTCCGAATCGGCGGGGTCCGCTTATTCGCGTACGAGGCGGATGTGCTCCACGTCGTCGCGCTTGGAACGGCGGTAGAGGACGAAACGGTTGCCGATCACCTGCACGAGTTCCGCGCCCAGTTCCTCGGCCAGCCCCTCGCCGGCCTCCTTCGCGGTCAATCCGGAGCCGTCAAGCACGGAGCATTTGATGAGCTCGCGCTTTTCGATGGTCTCGTCCGCCTGCTTGATGGCGTTCTCGCTCAGATCGTTCTTGCCGACCTGGATGAGCGGATTGAGTTTGGTGGCCAGGGAGCGCAGCTGCTTGACCTGCTTCTTGGTAAGTGCCATGTTGTTTTCCATTCCTTGCTGTTTTACGCTCGCTCAAGATTAGCGTGAGCCCGGTAAAACCGAACCGTCCGGGACTTTTCCGCCAGTCCCGGACGGTTCCGCGACGGCCGCGCGATCAGCGTCCGTCGGCCAGCACGCCGTCGAGCATCTGGTCGATCTCTTCGAAGTGTTTCGGAGACGGCCTCCATACCGGGTGCCCCGCTGCGACCACCAGCTGCGGGGACGCCAACGCGGCCAGGTCCTCGAGCGGATTGGAGTCGAGCACCAGGACGTCGGCGGACTTGCCTTCCGTAAGCGAACCCGTGAGCGCGTCCACGCCAAGGATCCGCGCGTTCACCCCGGTGGCCGCATGCAGCGCCTCGGCATGGCTGAATCCCGAATATCTGACCAGCATGGCAAGCTCGCGCCAGGTGGCGTATTGCGAGACGAACGTCATGGCTGTGTCGGTTCCCACACCCACGTCGATTCCCGCCTCGAGCGCGGTGCGGGCGCCCTCCACCATGCCTTCGACCACCATCTTAGAACTTTCCGCCTGGATCTCGGTGATGCCGGTCACGTTGCGGTCGAGCTCCGTCAACGGCAGTCCTGCCGAGATGGTGGGAATCAGCGAGCTGCGGCCGCGCAGTGCGTTCGGATTGTCCAGGAACAGCTCCACCAGCTCGTCGTCGAGCACGCACCCATGCTCGATGGTGTCGACTCCTGCGGTGAGCGCCCTGCGCACGCCTTCGACGCTTTGCGCGTGCGCGCCGACGATGATGCCCGCGTTGTGGGCTTCCTCGCAGATGGCCCGCATCTGTTCGACGCTCATCTGGGGTTCGCCGGCCTCGCCCTCCACCTGCGCGTCGGTCACGCCTCCGGTCGCCGCGATCTTGATGGCGTTCACGCCGTTCCCGATGTTGGTCCGCGTATGCTCGCGCGCCTGCTCCTCGTTCTCGCATTCCAATGCGATCAGGGGCGCTCCGTGTCCGTCCGTGATGGCCAGCAACGGTCCGGACGCGAGCATGCGGGGACCCACCATCTCGTTCGCGGCGATCGCGTCGCGCAGCCCCACCGCCTCGTAGCCGATGTCCCCCATGGTGCGGATGGTCGTGACGCCGGATTCCAGCAGCGTACGCAGGCACGTCTTCGCCACCGCATGCACGTAGGGTTTGCCGACGGGATTGTGCACGAGTGAGGAAAGGATGCGCTGTCCTTTCGGCGTGGCCATCTTCGGGTTGAGCGGTTTTCCCTGGGAGAACAGATGCGTGTGCGCGTTGATGAGTCCCGGCATCGCGTATTTGCCGGTGCCGTCGAGGATGTGGTAGCCGTCCGGCACTACCGTGCGCGCGCTCGGGGCGACGGATTCGATGCGGCCGCGTGCGCCGACGAGGACCGTCATGTCCGGCAGTACGGTGCCCTGTTCGTCGCAGGCGACCAGGGTCACGTGCGTCAGTGCGAACGGTTCGATCAGGGTTGATGTTTTCGACGTCATTGTCAACTCCTTGCTGCTGAAAAGTCAATCCGCTCCAGCTTAATCGCAATGTTTCCGATATCGCCGGAAAACATGCGCAATATTTCGCACGCCGCGCATCGCACGAGACGGATTCGTCGATGTTTCGCATCCAAACGCGCGTCGGATAGACAAAAGACTCCGGCATGCCGAATTTAACGGCATGCCGGAGTCTTTTGTCTCATCCGTGGACGGCTCGCGTATGGATTGCGGGCCAAGTCATCGGATCACTTGGCGTAGTCGAGATTGCTGCCGTCCTTGGACGTGATCAGCGCGATCAGGGAAAGCACCGCCATGATGGCCATGTACCAGCCGACGGAATGCACGCCGTAGTTGGTGGCCAGGTAGGTGGCGATGCTCGGCGCGAAGGCCGCGCCGACGATCGCGGCCATGTTGTAGCTCAGGCCGGCGCCGGAATAGCGCACGCTCATCGGGAACAGTTCGGGCAGGTATGCGCCGCACGGGCCGAACAGGCCGCCCATGAGCGTGAATCCGCCGCACAGGAAGAACAGCACGCCCGGAATGTTGTTGGCCGTGAGCATTCCGGTGGCGAACAGGCTGAACACCAGGGTGGCGGCGGTGAAGCCGATCAGCGTCTTCTTGCGTCCGAACTTGTCCGACAGCAGGCTTCCGATGACCACGAACGATGCGAAGAAGATCACCGAGAACAGCAGCATCTTCAGGTAGGTGGGGGTCTTGTAGCCCAGGGTGTTGGTGCCGTAGGACAGCGACCAGGTGCCGAGCAGCCAGAACAGGGTGTAGGTGACGCCCATGGCGAACGTGCCCTGCACCACCTGCTTCCAGTACGGCAGCAGGTCGCGGGTCGGGGTCTTGGAGGTACGCTGTTCGGATTCGGCGAGACGGTAGACCGGGGTCTCGCTCATATGGGCGCGCACGTACAGGCCCACGGCTACCAGCACTGCGGAAAGCAGGAACGGAATGCGCCAGCCGAACGCAAGCATCTGGTCCTGGTCGAGGAAGGTCTGCAGCAGCAGGTTGAGTCCGTAGCAGCAGAAGAAGCCGAGCGGGGCTCCGAGGTTCGGGAAGCAGCCGTACAGGGCGCGCTTATTGGCGGGAGCGTTCTCGGTGGCCACCAGGGCGGCGCCGGACCATTCACCGGCCAGTCCGATGCCCTGGCATACGCGGCACAGGCACAGCAGCACCACGGACCATACGCCGATGACGTTGTAGCCGGGCAGCAGGCCGATGAGGAAGGTGGAGGTTCCCATCAGCATCAATGCGGTCACCAGGGTGCGCTTGCGCCCCCACTTGTCTCCGAAATGGCCGAACAGCAGGGATCCGAACGGTCGGGAGAGGAAGGCGATCGCGAAGGTGAGCATGGTGCTCATCAATGCGATGAACGGCGTCTGTTCCGGAAAGAACACCGTCGGGAAGAAGCTCGCCGCGGCAACGCCGTAGCAGTAGAAGTCGTAGAATTCGATGCCGGTGCCGACGATGGACGCGGCCATGATCTCCGGCACGGAGTCGCGTTCCATGGTGGCAAGCTTGTCATCATTTGAAATTGATGTCATTGTTCTTCTTTTTCTCTGGATGTATTGTTTTCGTCCAACGTCTCCATGTAAGCCGATACCCTTTGATTTCCCGCCGTATCAGCCAGTATGTGAACATGGCGGACATGTCAGGTCAACGTCGGCAAGGTGGGCAGCGCGGCCAGAACGATGAGGTACGCCAGCACCGTGAAGCATACTAGGAAGTCCTTCCACCGCATGCGCAGGGTGTGGCGATGGGTGCGCTCCCCTCCCGCTTCGTAGCAGCGTGCGTCGAGCGCGAGGCCGAGGTTTTCGGCATGACGGACGGTTCCGGCGAGCACGGGAACGACGATCGCCACCATCGCCCGCACGCGCTTGGCGGGGGAACCGGTTTCGATGCCGCCTCCCCTTGCCGACTGCGCGTCCACGATCGCTTTCGATTCCTTTCCCAGCATGGGCAGGAATCTCAGCGCGAGGCTCAGCACCAGGGATATCTCCTGCGTGTGCATGCCGAATCGCGAAAGCGGCGAAAGGAGCGATTCGAACGCGGCCGCCATCGACGTCGGCGTGGACATTTCCATATATGCGGCGCCCAATATGATCACCAGGGCGAACCTGCACGCGTACAGTGCCGCTATGCGTATGCCGTCGTCGGTGACCGGCAGCGGGCCGAGCATGGCCACGACGGTGCCGGTACGTACGAAGAATATATTGAGCAGTCCGCAGAACAAGAACAATGCGAGCAGCACGCGTATGGCTTTGATGAGGCGCGGCAGGTTGATTCCGCCCGCCATGAGCGTCGCGAGGGTGATCATCGAAGCAAGCAGCAGCTGCCAGCCGGAACTGACCGCGAACATGCTGAACATCAGGGCCAGCGCGCACACCATCAGGGCCCGCGGATCGAGCCTTGACAGTGGTCCGCCGGTGTTTTCGCCGCGTTTGGCGGCGTTCCGGCCGTCGGACGTCCGACCGGTCGTGACGTTGCCGTCCATGCGTACGATGCGGTCCGCGAGCAGTCGCGCTTCGGCCTGCGAATGCGAGATGACGAGCATGGTGGTGTTTCGGGCCTGCAGTTCCCGGATGAGTCCGTACACGCGCCGTTTGGCCTGGTCGTCGAGTCCAGCCATGGGCTCGTCCATGATCAGCACGTTCGGCTTGCATGCGAGCACGCCGGCTATGGCGACGAGCCGCTGCTGGCCGCATGACAGTTCGAACGGCGACCGGTCCGCCAGATGTTCGATGTGCAGCAGCCTCAAGGCTTGGTCGACGCGTTGCGCGACCTGCGTGTCGTCGAGCCGCTGGTTGCGCGGCCCGTATGCGATGTCCTCGGCCACGGTCGGAGCGAAGAGCTGACGTTCCGGATGCTGCATGACGTAGCCGACACTTGCGCGCAGCCGTTTGCGTGTGCCGCGATTCATGTGCGTCAGGTCGATGCCATCGATGGTGATTTCGCCGGATTCCGGCTTGTCGAGCGCGCACAGCAGTCGTGCCAGCGTCGATTTGCCGGAACCGTTACACCCCATCAATACCACGGTTTCGCCGCTGTTGACGGTCAGGTCGAAGCCGTCGAGGACCTTCGTGCGCGACTGCGGGTAGCGGTACGACAGGTTGCGCACCCGCACCATCGGCTTGCCTATCGCGCTGTCGTCCGGATGGTTCCGTTGGCCGGGGCATGGTTCCGGCCTTGATTCGGATGTTTCGTCGTTCCGGACCTGCCTGGGCCCCTCAATCTCCTTCGCCGACCCGTGTTCCAGCCGAAGTATCCGGTCGGAATACAGGGTCTCGTCCTCGTGGTGCGTGACGAGCACGATTGCCGTGCCGCGTTCACGCAGTTCGCCGAGGATTCGCATCACTTCGGCGCGGGCCGTGGAATCGAGCATGGCGGTCGGCTCGTCCAATACCAGCAGTCGGGAGTCCATGGCGAGCATGTCGGCGATCGCGACGCGCTGCTGCTGGCCGCCGCTCATGCATGTCGGATCGTCGCCGCTCCGGTCGGCCATGCCCACGGCCTGCAGCGAGGATCGGACGCGTTGTTCGATGAGTTCGGGCTCCACCGCGAGGTTCTCCGGTCCGAACGCGACGTCGTCCTCGATCACCGTGGTGACGATCTGGTCCTCCGGATTCTGGAATACCGCTCCGATCGAGCGTCTCGCCTTGCGGTAGGAGTCGGAGTGCGCGCCGTCGGCGTCGAACACCGTTTCATCGAACAGTCTGATCTCGCCGGCGTCCGGCGCCGTCAGTCCGGCGATGAGTCTGGAAAGCGTGGATTTTCCGGAGCCGTTCGATCCGACCAGGCACACCCATTCGCCCTGTCGGATGGTCAGATCCACACCGTCGAGGATCCACGTTTCGCCGTCGTCGTAACTGAAACGAACCCCCTGCATCTGCACGATGACATCGTCCGCGTTCATAAAGAGCCTTTCATACTAGCGAAAAACGGTTGGTGGAGCTTCCCAAAGGCATGGGAGGCTCCACCTGTGTTCATAGGTTCGATCGAATACGGAGCTCAGCGTTCGATCAGCGTGCAGATCGGCCGGTACACCAGCATCGTGACTATGCCGTGGATCGTGAATTTAAGCAGGTTGAACGGCAGCAGCGCCGGTACGATCAGCGCCACGACCTGCATGGTGGTCATATGCGCGTAGAACGGCGTGACGATGACATTGCCCACGATCGCGGCCAGGAGCGCCACGATCGCGCCGACCACGATGCCCGCCAGCGCGTCCTTGACGGTTTTGCTCCTGCGGTACACGAGCGACGCGGGGACCGACATGGCGAGCGCCACGAGGATCGCCATCAGCATGCCCCATGGGTTGGTGAATAGGTGGGGCAGGAATCCGATGACGCTGACGATTGCGGCCGCCGACGGTCCGAGTGCGAAGCCCGCGATCAGGCAGACGATGCCGGAGGGGTCGTATTTGAGCCATTGCACGCCCGGTATGATCGGGAATTCGATGAAGCTTACGGCCATGGTGAGCGCCGCGAACAGCGCGTACATGGCTATGCGTCGGGTGGACCAGCGTCCCGAGTCGGAGACTCCTGTGGAGTGGGCTTGGGAATTGGCATGGCTGTTGTGAGAGGATACACTCATGGTGAGCTCCGTTTCTTCCATCCGGACTGTAACCGTTGGCTCCGGATTCTCACCGGGTCGGCCGCTTGCGCGGGTCGCGGGCTTCGGGTTGGGGCCGTTATGAACGTCGGCCTTGCCGTTACCGCCAGTAAGGAATTCCACCTTCCCTGAAACTTGCTCGACCATATATACGCGGGTGCGTGGATATGCGCAACCCGCGTTTCATTTTCTTATGGTTTTTTCACGCTTTTTCGGCCGCCGTCAGCCGCGGTTGCGGTCCCATTCGCTTTTCCATGTGTACTGCATGTCGTAGGCGCTGGACCAGAACATGTATTCGTTCTCCACGCCCGTCACGAAGATGTCGACTAGTTCGGCTTTGCGTGCTTCCGGCAGGTTTTCGGCGAGTCGTTCGATGTGTTCGATCAGCCATGCGGATCCGTGCCAGAAATCTTCGGTCTTGTACATGTCGACCCAGCTTTTGTACGGGTTCGTTTCGAGCGTGTCGGCGAATTCGCGGGCGAGGCGCTGTCCGTAGTCGGCGTACACCCATGCGCAGGGCAGCACGGCCACGAGGATGTCCACGAGTTCCTTGCCGTAGGCGATTGACAGGATGTTCGACGTGTATGCGCGCGCGAATGCGGATTGGCGTACGCCTGTCATCTCTTCCTCGCTGATGCCGTAGCTTGCCATGTAGGCGCGGTGTACCGTGGATTCCACGTTGAAGATGGCGCTTTGCACGCCGACCATGAACTGCATGATTTCGGGATCGTCGGTTTTCGTGAGCGCCAGGGCGTGCACTTTGGCGTATTCGCCCAAATAGCGGTAGTCCTGCAGCAGGTAGAACGCGAATCGTTCGCGCAGCAGGGTTCCTTCGCCCAGTTCGCGCAGGAACGGCTGGCGGTAGCCTTCCTCCCACACGTAGTCGGCCGCGGCGCGCATGCGTTGCGCGAAGGGCGGCAGGTTGGTCAGACTGATGCCGGCGGTCGGATCGTATGGTTTCGTGGTTTCGCCGGACTGTTCGGTGATGGTGTTCGATGATGATGCCATGTTCATGGACATGCCTCCCTACGCTGGTGTTAGCCATCAGGTTCAAAGGGTTCGGGCGTGGGCCCATCTCAACCCGTTTTCGGGTTCCCCTGCATTACGTCGCCCATTGTAGGCGCCGCCCCGTACGTTTCCTGTTCGATTCACAGGGGTTGGTTGGGAGACGGCATGGCATGAGGGCGTGTAGGCGCGTGGGCCGTGCACTCTGGAATCCGCGTCCGTGCTTAGTCGAGTAGTCCGAGCAGGTCGTCTTTGGTGAGGGATCCCACGCCGGAGGCCGTCTCCCCTGACGTGCCTGACGTGAACTGTTGCGCAAGATCGTTTTTCGCCTGCTGGAGTTTGAGGATGCGTTCCTCGATGGTGTCTTTGGCCACGATTTGGTACACGTTCACGTCCTGCTGCTGGCCGATGCGGTGGGCGCGGTCGGTGGCCTGGTTCTGTGCGGCCGCGTTCCACCACGGGTCGGCGTGCACCACCACCGAGGCGCCTACGAGGTTCAGTCCCGTGTTTCCCGCTTTCAACGAGATGAGGAACACGGGAACGTCGTTGCCGTTGAATTCTTCGACGAGTTCGACGCGGCGTTTTTTCGGCGTCTCTCCGGTGATCGTGTAGTAGCGCACGCCCTGTTCGGCCAGTCGGGCTCCGATGAGGTCGAGGTATGAGGTGAATTGCGAGAAGATCAGCGTCTTCCTGTTGTCGTCGATGCAGCTTGCCACCAGGTCCGATATGGCGTCGAGTTTCGCGGAGTGGTTCTTCGCGTCGGCGTACACGAGGCGCGGATCGCAGCAGATTTCACGCAGCAGCGTGAATTCCGCGAGGATGCGGATCTTCTTGACGTTGAAGTCGGCGTCCTTCGTTTTGGTGAGGGTCGCGCGCAGCCGCTGCTCGTGCGCGGCGTAGAGTCTGCGCTGTTCGCCTTCGAGTCTGACCGTCAGGATGTTCTCGAACTTGTCCGGCAGGTCGGTGAGCACGTCTTTTTTGAGTCTGCGCTTGATGAACAGTCCCACCAATGCCTGCAGTTTGTCGGCCATGACGGAATGTTCGGGACCGGGTGCCATGATCGGCTGCTCGTATTTTTCGCGAAATTGCGTGTAGCTTCCGAGCAGGCCGGGCATGAGGAAGTCGAAGATGCTCCATAGTTCGCTCAGCCTGTTTTCGATCGGCGTGCCGGTCAGGGCGAATCTGTGGTCGGCCGTGACCTGTTTGACGGCCTTCGCGAGTTTCGTGGCATGGTTTTTGATGTATTGCGCCTCGTCGAGCGCCATCAGTGCGAAACGGCACGTCTTGTAGTCGTCCACGTCGCGTCGCAGCAGGTTGTAGGAGGTCACGACCACGTCGGGTGCGGACGGCTCGTCATGCCCGTCCGTATTGCCGGCGGCGATGGCCGCGATGGCCTTGCGTCGTTGCGCCTTCGTTCCGGCCACGACTTCGACGTGCAGGTCAGGCGTGAATTTCTCGCATTCCGCGGCCCAGTTGTATACGAGCGATGCGGGGCATACGATGAGCGCCGGCCCGCCGCCCTTGCGCGCCTCGATCAGTGAGAGCAGCTGCACGGATTTGCCCAGGCCCATTTCGTCGGCCAGGATGCCGCCGAATCCTTTGTCCCACAGGGTGGAGAGCCATTGGAATCCTTCCACCTGGTATGGGCGCAGTACGCTGCGCATATGTTCGGGCACCTGGTAGCGTTGCGGGTCGATCACCTTCAGTTCGTCGACGTACGCGGTGAACGATTCGCTTTTGTTCGCGTCGTCCACCTGCGCGTCCAGCAGGAACGCGTGGAATCCGGGGATGGTGATCGTTCCGGAATCGAGCTGCTGTCCGCTGAGGTCGAAATCGGCTGCGATTCGGTCGAGGTCGGCCAGATTGGCGTCCTTCAGGTCCACGAAGCTTCCGTTTTTGAATCTGTGGTAGCGGCGGTTCCTTCGGTAGCTTTCCAACAGCGCGCCCACTTCGTTCATGGGCACTTCGTCGGCAATCGGTGAGATTTCGACGAGGTTCGAGTCGATGGAAAGCCCCACCTTCACGCTTGGACCGGTTGGTTTCATCATGCCGTCGAACGCCGTCGTGGAGAACACCTGTCCGATTGATTTGAGTATTTCCACGCCGTCGGTGAGCATCAGCAGGATCGTCTGCTCGTCCTCTTCCCTGATGCGGGCCAGATCGGTGGAGCTCCATGTCGGGAACAGTTGGCGCGTCACCTGCACGGCGAACATTTCGCTGCGCAGGTCGCGTTTGACCGCGGCGGCGGGCGATGCTGGGTCCACGCCGATCATGCCGCGCAACGCTTTGGCCGTGGGCACCAGTTGGAACGCGAAGTCGCCGTAGCGTGCCAGGACTTCGCAGGTTATGCCGTGCAGGTCGCGGTCCAGGTAGAATTCGATTTGGCATTCGTCCCGCCGGCATGCCATTTCCCGGGGCATGTCAACGTCGATCGACGCTTTGGCGAGCCGTGGCAGGATCGTGCGGGAGAACATGGGCCAGTCGTCGTCGCAGATGAACACACCTTCCGCATGTCCGCCCGAACGTGTGCCGCACAGTTCCTCCAGGGCGTCCATCGCCTCGTCGAGTCCTCCCGTGCAGCGGAACAGCGTTTCCGTCGGTTCCGGCCGGCCGTCGGTTTGCGTGCTCATGATGTATTCGCCGCGACGGCCGCGCATTACCGTGTCGATTCTGCGGTTCGCCGTGATCCGGACGCCGCCTGTGACGCCGTCCCCCTCGCGCCGCGCCATGAGATGGATGTCCGGATCGCCGTCCACGATGCGCACGTCGTGCGTGCGGGCGTCGTGAGACATTTTGATGGATGATGGTCTTGCGTCCCGCCTGCGGGCATCCTTGCGGTCATTCTTGCGGATGGGTCCCGTCGGACGCTTCCGCGGACCGGTGTCGCCGGTAGCGGCGGTGTCGTCGGATGCTTCCGTCCGCCCGTCCTGCGGCTGGGCTTCGAACAGGTCGAGCAGGTCGCATATCTCGCCGTCCGAGAGCATGATGTCGCGTTCGATGCGTGGCGCGTTGCGGTAGTAGCCGGATTGGTCCTGCGCGACGGCGCGTACTTGCGCCGCCTGGTTCAGGAACGTCAGCAGCTCCCGTGAGAATTCGTCGAACATTTCCGGAGTGTGCGCGAAGGCGAGTTTGCGCCCGTATGATTCGTACGCGCCACGCTCCACGTTGGACAGCAGTCCGGCGATGCTTTTGACGACGTACGATGTGCTGGCGCAGCCGATGTCCAGGGAGAGCGACCATGCGTCGCGCCCGTACGTGAGTTTCGGCTCCAGCCTCACGCTGCCGGGCGTCACGTCGACCGGCCTGCTGGCGTTGTGCCCGGATTTCGTGCCGTTGGGCTTGCGTACGATGCCGCGTTGCTCGTCCGCGAGCCTGCTTTTGGCGTCGCCGATGCGTTTGAGCAGACTGAGTTGGGCGCCTTCGCCGGCGTTGCCCTGTTTCGTGTCGAGCTTGCGCATGTATTCGCCCAAAGTTCGTGGCGTGGCCCGTTCCGGCTGGTATCCGTGGAACAGTTCGGGCTGTTCGATGAACAGCAGCAGCATGGCTGCGATGTGCTTGCACATACCCGTGTAGCGCGCCCCTTTGGATTGCCGGTCGTCATGCGGATCCGGTTCGACGTGACCGAACGCGGATGCGGAACCGAAGTCGGAACGGGAGCCGAAGTCGCCGTAATCATCGTAATCGTCGACGTATTCGTAATCGCCGTAATCGTCATCGTCGTCGAAACTGCGGTATCCGTACCGGTCGCGGTATCTGCCCGCGTTCGAGACGCCGTATCCGTATCTCGACCCTCCGAAGGCCGGGCAGGTGCAGTAGCGCGCCAAGAACAGTCGGTCGCGCATGTCGAGCGACGCCTGCACCTCGTAACGGCCAGATGGCGAGGTGGTGCCGCGTATCGTGGCGTGGAGTGTCAGCGAATCGCCCTGCGGACCGTTCAGGCAGCTCAATTGCGTTATTTTGGCCCGCCATTGGTTGGCGATTCCCCGTGCGCGCCGCAACACCGGCTGGCTGCATTCGCTGCGCAGTTCGTCGTCAAGCCAAGTCAAAGCGTCCGGCACGCGAGCCCCCATCCGTTCGTACGTTTGTTCTTATGCCACTGTATCAGTCTTGCCCAGCCGTCGAATCGTCCGTACGCCGGGCGCGCATTCCGGCAGTACCACCACCAGCAGCACGATGGCAAGGATCGCGGTGAGCAGGTCGGCGAGCGCCTGTGCCGCGATGACGCCTTGGTATCCGGCGATCCGCGAGCCTACGAACAGGGTGATGGCCAGCATCACGCCCTGTCTGCTGATGGACAGTATCAGTGCGCCGAGCGCCTTGCCTGCGGATTGGAATGTGCAGGTGGTCACCAGCGTCACGGCCACGCATATGGTGCTCAGCAGTTGTACGCGCAGCATGCCGGCGCCTAGTTCCACCACGGATTCGTCGGTGCTGAAGAACGCCATCAGCGGGCGTGCGGCCACGAACAGCGTGACCGTCATGGCCAGTGAGAGCGCGCAGAGGAACGAGTATGCGAATCGCAGTATCTTCCTCAGCCGTGTCATGTTGCCCGCGCCGTAGTTGTAGCCGATGAGCGGCTGGCCTCCGAAGGCGAACGCCACGAGGATCATGATGGCGATCATCACGATCTTCAGTCCGATGCCCATGGCGGCCACCGCGTCGTTGCCGTATGGCAGCAGGAACAGGTTGACCATGATCACGCCGAGGCTCTGCATGAGATTGGTGATGGATGCTGGCAGTCCGATGGCGAGGATGCCGCCGGCCTCGCTCTTGCTGATGTTGAGGCGATGGCCGCGTGCCATGAGTCGCGGGTCGATGGAGAGGTTGCGGCTGTGTTTGAGCAGGAACCATATGAAATACGCATCCGTGCACACGTTGGCGATCACCGTGGCTCCGGCCGAACCCGCAGCTCCCCAACCGAACACCTGAATGAACAGCGGGTTCAGGCAGATGTTGATGAGTGTGCCGGCCACCGAGCCCACTGCCGCCGGCGTGGCGAAACCCTCCGTACGCAGCAGATTGGTCGGCGTCATCGACACGATGATGAACGGTGAGCCGATGATGATGAGCGTGTAGAACTGCGAGGCGTGATCCCATGTGGAATCATCGGCGCCGAGCAGCGTCAGGATCGGATCGCGAAACACCAGTCCCAACGCCACGACCATGATACCTGTCAGCACCGCGCCCCAGAAGCAGAACACGCTCAGACGCCGCCCGTCGTCGAAACGTCCCTGACCGTACAGGCGTGAGATCACGGAACTGCCACCCAGACCGAAAATGTCACCCAACGCGATCATCACCGTGAACACCGGGGTCGCGATGGCCACGCCGGCCACCATGGCCGTATTGCCGGTATGGGCGATGAAATACGTATCCACCGTGTTGTACACGATTGTGACCATCATGCTCAGCACGACGGGAATCGCCAACGCCATATACGCGCGCGGAACGGGCGCCTTCTCAAACAACTCACTATCCATAACAGCCGTAGAGAATACAACCCCATGCGAGACAAAGCCACGGCCCGGCAAGCGAGCGTCCACAAGACGTATCGGCATATCGGCAGGCGGTCGAAACGCACGCCGACTCGGAGGCTTGTCCGGCATGGGCCGATGGCCGATTCACCAGTCAGTCCTACAACCGATCCGACCAATACGAAAACCGCATCAAGTCGCATCCGATAGGATTGCCACTATGAGACTTCTCGGAAACATCATATGGCTCATTCTCGGCGGTCTGGCGCTCGCCTTCGGATGGGTGGTCATCGGCTTGGTGTTGTGCGTGACCATCATCGGCATCCCCTTGGGTGTGCAGGCGTTCAAGATGGCGGAGCTCACGCTCACGCCGTTCGGCAAGAGCGTCGTGTATGGGGGTGGCGTCGGCTCGTTGCTGTTCAACCTCGTCTGGCTTGTACTGGCGGGCGTGTGGATGGCCATCGGCTATCTGGCCGCGGGAATGGTCAATTGCTTGACCATCATCGGCATTCCGTTCGGTATCCAGTCGTTCAAGATGGCCAAGTTGGCATTGTGGCCGTTCGGCACGCAGATCCAGTGATTACTGATTCCTCGGCCGCCGATCACCACATCGAGCAGGACGGCTATATGCGCGCGTATGACCGCGCATACAGCCGTGTGGTTCGCGCATGAGCCGACCGTGGAACGGTCGTCGTCCCCGTTTCCCGGCGGGCTTTCGACTCAGCCCTTCAATGACACGCGATTGTCGAGCGACTGTCCGTTGGCGTAGCAGCGCACGTTGCCCAAGGCGATGGCGATGATGCGCCGTTCCGTTATCTCCAGATGGTTGCCGCCCGCCACATGCGGGGTGATGAGGCAGCGCGGCTCGGCCCACAACGGCGAGTCGGCCGGCAACGGTTCGGGTTCGGTCACATCAAGGCCCGCGCCACGCAGCACGCCTTCCGCGAGCGCCTTCGCGAGGGCGTCCTGGTCGATGGCGTCTCCGCGGCCCGCGTTCAGCACCAATGCTTCGGGTTTGAGCATCGCCAGGCGTTCGGCGTTCAGCAGGTGGTGGGTGGCCGGAGTGGATGGCACGCTCATGGCGATGACGTCCACGTATGGCAATGCCTGGTCGAGCGAATCGAAGCCGACCATGTGGTCGATGCCTTCCGCGGTGACGGCCGGGTTGCGGCGTACGCCGATGGTTTCCATGCCGATGCTCTTGCATAGTTTGGCGAAGTGCGAGCCGATGTCTCCGGTGCCGATCACCAGTGCGGTCATGCCGATCGGGCTCAATGCACGGCCGGCGTCGGTCCATTTCGCTTCGGTCTGGTTGCCTGCGTAGACGTGCAGGTTCTTCATGAGGGTCCACATCATGGCGAACAGGTGTTCGGATACGCTTTGTCCGTATGCGCCGGATGCGTTGGTGAGCATGGATCCGGTTTGGAGCACGCCCGGACGCTGGTAGCTGTCGACGCCGGCGCTCCAGGTTTGCAGCCATTCGAGTCTGGGGCATGCCGAGCATTCCTCCGGCGGCACGTTGCCGATGATCGCGGTGGCTGAGGCGCGTAGTTCTTCGGGGACGCTGGCGGCCCATCCCATGTTTCCGCGCTGTGTCGGATCGCCCACGAATTCCTGCGGCACGTCTTTGGCCGCGCGCGTGAACTGCGCCTTCTCCGCTTCCGTCAGCGGCAGGCAGTTGACGATGAGTTTGTGGTTGTTCTCAATTCCCATAGCCACAACCCTAGAGCGTGCACCAGATAACCGTCTCACATTGCGGTCTCATTTTTCCGTTTGATGTCTTCGCAGTACCAACGCCGTGCCATCGCGGTATCATCGTCGGATTCGATGGTGGCCGTCGTTCGGACAGGCGGATGCCGACTGGTTTTGCGCGATGGCGTCGCCTGCGTGCTGTGTCAGGCGTGCTGTGTCAGATGCCCAGCTCGTCCGTGTCGAAGATGATGGTCACGGGGCCGTCGTTGGTCAGGTTCACGCGCATGTGCGCTCCGAACCGGCCTTCCTTCACCGTGAGTCCTTCGCCACGCAATGCTTCGTTGAACTGTTTCCACACCTCTTCGGCATGGTTCGGCTCCCCCGCCTTCACGAAGCTTGGACGGTTGCCTTTGCGCACGTCCGCATACAGCGTGAACTGCGAGATGGAAAGAACCTCCCCTTCCACGTCGTGGATGGAACGGTTCATTCTGCCGTTCTCATCTTCGAACACGCGCAGGTTCGAGATCTTATGGGCCAGCCATGTTATCTGCTTGGAACCGTCCGAATCCTCCACGCCGACGAGCAGCACGTAGCCGACGCCGATCCGCTGCGGTTCGAAGGTGGGATCCGGCTCTCCGGTGTGTTCGTCGACCACGTCCACTGATCCGCCGCTGACTTTCTGAAGCACGATACGCATGGCTTTCCCTATCTCTTTCCGTTGCGGCATGATGCGTCCCGCCAAGCATGTTCCGGCATTGGCGGCCTGCCCATCCCCATTATGGCGAAGGGTTCGTCGCACATCATGCGTTCATATGTCGCACATCATGCGTTCATGTGTGCGGCTCGGTTCGACAATACCGCATTGATCGCCTCCGGTCATTTCGGATGCGATCCGGCTTTCACGGGTTCTCGCCCACCTTATGCCCCATGCATTGCTGGATCACCGCTATCACATGTTCGATGGAATCGGCGCAATCATGCTTGAGCCATTCCGAGATGATCGCCATCAGTCCCTGCATGTGGAACGCCATGATATAGCGTCTGTCCTGGTCCGGCACATGGTAGCGGTCGAATATCGGCGTGAATACGTGGACGAACATTCGCTCATAGCTTTTATCCAATCCCAACGCCTTCACATTGCCCATTGCCGCGCGGAACAGTCTTTTGTTCTTTTTCACGTAGCGCAGGTATGGCGTCAGATATTCCGGCGTGACCAGATACAGCTCATCCATCGGGCAGGTGCGCAGTTTCGTGACGAACGCCTCCGCATCCTTGCCCATGTGAATGAGGAAGTGGTCGTTCATGTATCCGACGCTCTCCGCCAGCAGGTCCGTCATCGACTCGTAGTGCAGGTAGAAGGTGGAGCGGTTGACGCCCGCCGTCGAACAGACTTCCTTGACCGTGATGTAGGCGAGGTCTTTCTTTTCGAGAAGTTTCAGAAGCGCTTCGTCCATCCTGTCGGCCGTCGCGAAAAACTTGCTTTCCGACCTATCCAATCAACTTCGCCTTCTTATGATTTCCATGGAAATCATGCTACTCCTCGCTGATTTCCTTCGCCAATTCCATGATCTCGAATGCGTATTTCCGCATGCCTTGCTCCAACAGCTTCCTGTAGATGGGATAGTTGACGCCCATACCCACCAGGCCGATGATGCCGATGACCACGCCAAGAACGAACATGGCGGTCGTGCCATTGCCGATGACGTTCATGGAAAGGCACATGCCCACGCCTGCGATCAGAGCGGATATCACGCCGAACGTGTAGGTGAATATCGCGGCCGGGAGTTTTGCCTTGTTGTCCAGCTTGCGCAGGGCGACCACCTTGGATGTGTCTTTCGGCGCGTATTCGTTGACGAGTTGTTCCGCGTAGATTTTATCCGTGTTCATGATTCCCATCTCCTTCGTTTGGTTGGTTCGCGATGCGACGGTTTCATGGTATTCGCAGGGAAAAGCCGCCCACCCAACATCCGTGGCGCTTTGTGTTGATTTCAGAACGTCAGAATGGACCACGGCAACGGTTTCGGCGCCACCTCACGCCCGATTTCGCACCGATCTGCCGCATATCCCATGAAATTTTTGGAAATGCGATGGCGTGTATCGGCGCGTCATGCCGGCAACCGTGAACCGACGGTCTCGAGTCTGCGATCATTGCGATTCCATGCGAACGTCTTTACGTATTGAAAACCGGAACTTTTGCGATCATGCCCATATGGAATCACGACGATTGCCGGCGATTCTGCATTCTTTTCCGATCAGTAGCCGTGCGCATGCAGATAATCGTCATCGAAACCGAAATAGTGGCCGATTTCATGCAGTACGGTCTTGCGGATCTGTTCGACCATCTGTCGGCGGGTGGCGCACACCCGTTCGTGCGGTCCTTTGAAAAGGGTAATCACATCCGGCATCACGCCGCTGTATCCAGTGGTGCGGCGAGTGACTGGAACGCCCTCATACAGACCCAGCAACTCGCCGCCCGCGGCGCACATCGTGTTCAGCTCGCGTTCGTTCGGCTCCTGCGCCATGGCGATTCCCACATTGTCCAGCACCTGCCTGAACCTGGCGGGAACGCCTGCGAGCGCATCTTCGATGGCCCGCTCGAATTCATCATCACTCATCTTCATGCCGCCGTACCGCCTTCCGTGCCGTTTCCCATACCGCTGACGCCGCCTGCCGTACCGCCGACTTTAGCAACCGTCCGGCACGTTCAACCGCTTCCCTACGCCTGATCGCTCCAGTCACTGGCTAAATCATCCCGCTCAGCAGCGCAATGGCATCCCAATACCACCAGCCACTGGCTAATTTCTCCCACTCAACGCCATCTCAGAGTTCCAATTCCACCAGCCACTGGATATTTCCTCCCGCTAATGGTCTTTCTGACAGACAAAACCGCCAGCCAGTGGCAAAATACACCCGCTAACACCGGCCGTAACGGTCAAATTCCGCCAGTAGCTGGATATAAACACCCGCTTAAGCCAATCCTCGGGCCACAAAACCGCCAGCCACTGGAGCTTTTCACCCGTGAAAGGCATACCAAACGGATAAAAACCGCCAGCCACTGGCTAAATTCTCCCACCCAGTGCCGCCCCAGAAGCCCGATACCGCCAGCCAGTGGATATAAACACCCGCTTAGCGGCATTCCAGAAGCCCGATTCCTCCAGTCACTGGCGGAAATGTCCCTCGCAAGCAGTCAAAATGCCGGCCAAAATCAAAACCATCAAGCCACCTACACTTAAGAACCATGAAAATCTCCGTCCAGCGTGTAAGCGAAGCAAGCGTCGCAGTGCTCAACGACCTCGGCACCCTCGACCCTACATACGACCTACAGCAGATCGGCCCAGGCCTGCTGCTGACCGTCGAAACCGCACCCACCGACAACGACGCCACCATCAGCACCATGGCCAACCGCGTCCTCACCCTGCGCTGCTTCAACAATCCGCAACACCCAGTCCCCCGATCCATACAGGAAATCCAAGGTGAGATCCTCTCCATTCCCCAACCGCTCATCTCAATGCACCGCCCTACCACAGGCCGCCCCTATCCCATCGCCAAAGACACCGACAGCGAACACGCCAACCTCACCTGGATCCGCTTCAACGAGGCCCTCCGCTCAGGCAACATTCCCGTATACGAAGGAAGGTACGGCGCTCGCATGCGCATTGGATCCGTCGCCGACGGCCCGTTTCAGTTCACGCTCACTTCCGATGAGCCGAAGAACCACCATCACGCCGCGTAAAAAGTAAAAAGATTCGTACAATCCATCTCAGGCCAGCCCCATCGAATAGTCGCCACGTACGCCGCAGAAGCTGAAACTTCATCGCATAAGGCCGAATCCGCAGCACGGCGGCCGCGACCTCGACATTCAAGGCAAGGACGTGTCGGCAGCGTACAGTTACACGTATTCATGCACGTTCATGTATGTTCATGCACGTTCACACATGAACAGTCGCACGTATTCACGTAGGAGGAGAGTGAATCATGCCATTTTCCGTGGTGCATCAGGACATCACCACCATGCGTGTGGATGCCATCGTCAACGCGGCGAATACGGATCTTATGATGGGCGCAGGGGTATGCGGTGCGATTTTCCGCGCGGCTGGGTCGAACCGCATGCAGACCGCCTGCAACCGTCTCTCCCCCATCCGTACCGGCGAAGCGGTGATCACGCCGGGATTCGACCTGCCCGCCAAGTATGTCATTCACACGGCCGGACCGGTCTGGCATGGCGGCGACCATGATGAGGAGCAGCTGTTGCGCGCCTGCTACCGCAATTGCCTGGCAGTCGTATCCGTGCACGACTGCAAAAGCGTCGCGTTCCCGCTGATTTCCGCCGGCATCTACGGGTACCCGAAAAGCGAGGCTCAGGATGTGGCCGAAGACGAGATCCAAATCTGGCTGGCCGACATCGGCATGGATCTGGACGTCCGGCTTACCTTGTGGCCATAGTCTGGCAACAATCCGAGATTCCTGTCTCCGTCGCATTCGAATGCGGCCAAGACTGCCGGAATCGTTCCGCCGGCCAACGGGTATGTCCGTCGAAGGACTTTCCTATGACGTCCATCCCGGAAACCTTTCGTCCGCTGGCTTTCACCAAAGTTAGGCGTCATGCGGGCCGACCGACCGGAACGTGACGTGGCGTGCCGCGTCGCGCGTGTAGTGCAGCCGATACTGGCCATGCACGTTCACGCGGTAGATGTAGTTGCCATTCTCGTCCAGACGGGCTGCGTCGTCGCCTCCGGAGCCTTCGCGCAGACGATGCGTGCGCGCGCCGTTGAGATCATCGTGCCGTTGCAAGTGTCTTTGTTTTAGTTTGTCGCTGAAACAGGTGTCGCTTGCATGG
>CAVBHJ010000005.1:0-109172 GCA_963595445.1 bacterium | reverse complement strand
CGGTCTCAAGCCCATGAGACACTTAGCACCATGACTACCATCATCATGAGCACCTCTGAAGGTGCCATCAAAATCAATCTGTTCGACGACAAGACTCCTGAGACCGTGGCCAACTTCCTTGGCCTGGCCACCGGTGAGAAGGAATGGACCGATCCGATGACCGGCCAGCCTTCCAACAAACCGTTCTACAACGGTCTGACCTTCCACCGCATCATCAAGGATTTCATGATCCAGGGCGGCTGCCCGCTGGGTACCGGCACCGGCGGTCCGGGCTACAACTTCGACGATGAGATCGTCCCCGACCTGAAGTTCGACCATCCGTACCTGCTGGCCATGGCCAACGCGGGTCTGCGCCGCGGCATGGACGGCAAGATCCACGGTACCAATGGATCCCAGTTCTTCATCACCACCGTGCCGACCCCGTGGCTTGACGGCCACCACACCATCTTCGGCGAAGTGGCGGATGAGGAGTCCAAGGCCGTGGTCGACAAGCTCGAGGCCGTGAACACCGATCGTATGGATCGTCCGACCGAGCCGGTCGGCATCGTGTCTGTGGAAGTGCTCAAGTAAGCATTCTCTCGCACAACGAGAAAACGAAAAGGGAGCTCCTCAGATGTGTGAGGAGCTCCCTTGATTTTACGCATATTCCGATTGCCGACCAATCAAGTGGCAATTAATCAGATTTTACGCAACCGTGGCTCCGCCGAATCCTTGGCACCGGTTATGCGGTACACATCGAACACGCCGTCAATCTTGCGTACAGCGGCAAGCAGAGTGTTCAAATGTTGCGGATCGGCCATTTCGAAGCTGAACTGGCTGGTGGCCACACGGTCGGTTCCCGTGGAAATCGAACCGGAGATGATGTTCACGCCATGGTCGGACAGCACGCGCGTCACATCGCTGAGCAGATGCGGACGATCCAACGCCTCGACCTGAATCTTGACCATGAACACGCCCTTGGTACTGGTCCACTGCACGTCCACGGCCCGCTCGGGCTGGCGTTTCTGAAGATCCATCATGTTCTGGCAATCCTTGCGATGCACGGACACGCCCTGGTTCCTCGTAATGAAACCAATGATCTGATCTCCCGGAACAGGCATGCAGCAACGTGCCAGCTTGACCCAGATGTCGCCCACGCCTTTGACGGAAATGCCAAGCGAGCTGGTGGTGGCCTTCTTCTTGCGTTCCACCTGCCTGAAGGGAAGCGCTTCCTGCTCCACTTCCTCGTTGACCTCGTCGCTTCCGGCATCGCGTACCAGATGCGATATGACGTTCTGAGTGGAAATCTGTCCCTCTCCGATGGCCGCGAACACTGCTTCCGCGTTGGCGAGATTCAGTTCGTCGGCAACGCCGATCAGACCTTCCGGAGTGAGCAGGGTGGCGATCGGCAGGTTACGCTTGCGCATGGCTCGAGTCAGCTCGTCACGGCCTTCCTCGATGGCTTCCGTACGGCGTTCCTTGCTGAACCATTGACGAATCTTGTTGCGCGCCTTCGGACTTTTGGTAAAGCTCAACCAATCGCGAGACGGACCCGCGGACTCGGATTTGGAGGTAAGCACCTCAACGGTGTCTCCGTTTTCGAGTTTGGTATCAAGCGGTACAAGACGTCCGTTCACGCGCGCGCCCATGGTGCGATGGCCGACTTCCGTATGCACGGCATACGCGAAATCGATCGGGGTTGCCTCCGCAGGAAGGGAAACGATCTTGCCCTTCGGAGTGAACACGTACACTTCGGCGGCGCCCAAATCCTCCTTGAGGGTTCCAAGGAACTCGTTCGAGTCCGGGGTCTCGCTCGTCCAGTCCGCAAGCTGCTGAATCCACTTGAGATTGTCGGCTTCGCTCAGTTCCTGGCTTTCGCCACGCTTACGGTCGGAGCTGTCCGGCGCGCTCAACGCTCGTCCGGCCTGACCGTTCGCCTTGTACTTCCAGTGAGCCGCAATGCCGAATTCCGCACGCCGATGCATATCCCATGTACGGATCTGAATCTCCACAGGCTTACCGCCCGGCCCCACTACGGTGGTGTGCAGACTCTGGTACATGTTGAGCTTCGGCATGGCGATGTAGTCTTTGAAACGTCCCGGAACGGGGTTCCAACGCGCATGCACGGCACCCAATGCCGCGTAACAGTCCTGAATGGTGTCGACGATGATGCGCACACCGACCAAATCGTAGATGTTGGCGAAATCGTGACCACGGACGATCATCTTCTGGTAGATGGAGAAGTAGTCTTTCGGACGTCCCGTCACATAGCCTTTGATGTTCTGGTCGTCGAGATCCTCTTTGATTTCGGCAAGGATCTGCTTCAGATACACGTCTCGCTGGCCGGCCCTTCTCGACACCAGCACGACGATTTCGTTGTAGATCTTCGGATACAGCACCTTGAAGCTGAGCTCTTCAAGCTCGGTCTTGATGGCGTTCATACCGAGGCGATTCGCCAAAGGCGCATACACATCCAGAGTCTCATGCGCTTTTTTCTGCGCGCTGGACTGCTTGACGTACCGCCAGGTTCGCGCATTGTGCACGCGATCGGCCAGTTTGACCACCAACACACGCACATCCCGGCTCATGGCCACCACCATTTTGCGGATGGTTTCGGCCTGCGCGGAGTCGCCGTACTCCATTTTGGAAAGTTTGGTCACGCCATCGACCAGGCCGGTCACGGTATCACCGAATTCCGCACGGCATTCATCGAGCGTGTAGTCGGTGTCCTCGACGGTGTCATGCAACAGGCCGGCCGCCACCACCAGCGGCCCCATGCCCAAATCGGCCAGGATCTGGGCCACCGCCAACGGATGGATGATGTAAGGCTCACCTGATTTGCGACGCTGGGAGGAATGCTGTTTGACCGCCCGCTCGTAGGCACGCTCCAGAATGCCCATGTCCTCATCTGGATGGTGGTATTCACACATCTTCAGAATCGGCTCAAGCGGATCCAGCGGGTTCGCGCTGATCTCACAACCCAACATGTGAGCCGAAAGAACCTCATGATCGTCGGCCATCTTCCACCTCTCTCGCTCTCAGTTTTCCCCTATACTACCCGCGCCACCATAAACACATCCGAAGCATACGGCCGTATGTTGTGCGGTCGTATGAAGGATTCATGCCTCAATTCAGGAGGACACCCCGGTCGATCCGAAACCACGCTCGGCGCGATCCGAACCCGGCAGCACCTGCGCAGGAATGAATTTCGCCTCGACGTAACGTTGGATGACCAGCTGCGCGATGCGGTCGCCCGGCTTGAACATCACGGTGTTATCCGGATCAAGATTGATCAGCGGCACTTTGATCTCGCCTCGATAACCGGCATCCACGGTGCCCGGAGCGTTCAACACCGTCACACCTTGCTTGACCGCAAGGCCCGAACGAGGGTGAACCAAGGCAACGTATCCGGCAGGCAGGGCTATGGCCACTCCGGTGGGCACCAGCGCCCTCTGGAACGGTTTAAGCGTGACCTCTTCAGTGGTGCGAAGGTCGGCGCCGGCGTCTCCCGCGTGCGCGTAGTACAGTTCCGCCGGCTGGTCGGGATTCAGGGATTTTACCAGAACCTCGACGTTTTCCGGCTCGTTGTATGTTTCGTCAAAGGACATCAGGCGGCGCACTCCTGGCAAACGGGCTGTCCATCGCTGGTGGTTTCGGCCAGCTGGCTGCGATGCTTCACCAGGAAGCACTCGGAGCAGATGAATTCGTCGCCCTGCATCGGAATGACCGTAACGGAAGCGTCCTCGTTGCTCAGGTCGGCACCAGGCAACTCGTAGTCTTCTGCAATGGCGTTCTCGTCGTCGTCCATATCGTTGGACGTGTTCTGGGAGCTCTTCCCCAGAGCCTGGAGCGACTCCTCGTCCTCGTCCTTGTTGCGCGGGGAATCATAATCCTGTGCCATTGAGACTCCTTTCGTCATCTACTTTGCTTATGCGCCATAGAATACATGACATTTACCCCGCATAGGATACACGAATCGAAATACTCGTAAAATCCGACACGTGGGGCACAATGTAACCAGTAGTTTTTCGTAGAGGAAGTGGTGCACTGTGCCTGAAAGCGTATTCGAGGAAGCCCGGTTCGATCATGTCAGCGACACCGGCAAACTCGTATTCACTTCAAGCATGGGAAAGTTCCAGGTGAACGTCGACGAAACGCTTGAAAGAGCCATTTTGGAGGCCAAACAGATTCGCTCCGAAGCTGAGAAGAAGGAACAGCAGTACCACGCCTCGGCAACCTTGCCGATATCACAGATTCAGTCGTTGATTCGCGCCGGAGCGGATCCCGCGCGAGTCGCGGAACGTTATTCTTTGAACGAGGCGCTTGTTCGGCGTTTCTCGTCTGCCGTCGAGACGGAAAAGCAATACGCGATCAAACAGTTCCTGTCGACCCCGGCAGCGAAAGGAAGCCGCGTGCATACGTTGTCGGAGTTGATCGAACGCACGTTCGCCGCGGCGCGCGTGCGTTTGGAAGACGTAACATGGAGGGCCACCAGGCGTGGTCTAGAACCGTGGAGGATCAGCGCCCAATTCGTCTCCGACGGCCGTACGCTGCAGGCCGAATGGTCGTGGAACATGCATGACAACGCGGTGACCTGCCTGAATGCGGTCGCACGCAAACTCATTGGAGAGCAGGACACACGGCACAACGACAATGTCGTAAACCGTATGGATAAGGATTTTCTCGCCTCGCTGAGTCTGCCGGGCGATTCGGCACGTTCCGCGCGCATAGAACAAACCGTATCCGCATGGAACACTCCGGAACCTTCGATGCCGACCGTGAATCCATCCGAACCGCCGTCTGTGCCCATCGCACCGGCCGGGACCAACGCCACGGCCGATACGGGAACCGACGAGCGCGCAAACGCTTCCGACACGCCGAACACCATGAGCGTGTCGCAGACCGATCGGAGTGTCGACGTGACCGCCGAACGGCAGAGTGATGGCTCTCCCGTGTCCGCCGACGGCCAAGCCGCAACGGATCATACGCAGAACGCGACGAAGTCGAAGCGTCGTTCGGGACGTTCCGCCGTGCCAAGCTGGGATGAGATTCTTTTCGGCGAATAGATTCTGGCAACCCCTGTTTTCCGGGAAAGCAGTCGCCAAGGGTTGCCAGAATCCTGGCTAGGCCACATCAGTCAAACTACGTCAATCAAGCCACGTCGATCAGGCAGGGAATGTCCGATTCCATTCTTGTCAGCGATCCATGAACGCTGGGCAGCTGCATCGCCTTTTCCGGCTGTGTGTGTGAGTCCACGATCGTTACGGATTGCGCGGCTGAGACGATCACATCGCCGATCATCGGTTCGGCGTAGTCCTCCACGGGGCCATACGCCCCTTCGCGAATCGCTTCGGCACGTGTACGCACCTGCGCACGCTCCCCTAACGTCTCCTTCCAACGAGATGCGATTCCATCAGGATCCTCCCCTTTCTCGGCATACAGCATGACGCAGCGGGGCTCTCCACCGACCTTGCCGACTCCTTGCATCAGCCGCGGATCGGCCGCTATATCGACGCGTGCCGCCGGGTCGGCGCTGATCATGCCGTGGTCGGCCACGATTACGATCATCGTCCCCTTTGGCAGACTGCGGCGCAGCAGGCTCAATTGTCCGTCGATACGCTCGTACGTGCCGATCCACTTATCGGAATCCCATCCGTAGTTATGCCCGATCTTGTCTGCATCCCGCATATACAGATACGTCAATCCCGGTGTTTGCGAGGCCTTGGCGGCCACCATGATCCTCCGTCTCGGGTCTTCGTTGGAGATGTAGTCGCTTCCCCGCAACGCCGACTGCGTCAGTGCGGAGAAGGCGAATTTCGGGAGTCCGGAACTGGTGACCCTCACCCCTTTTTCCGTCAGTTTTTCGAAAATAGTGGGCTGTCGCTGCAGGTCGAGAGGTGGCATGGCGTTCTTGAACGAAATCAGCTGGCAGATCTCTCCACTCGTTGGATTGAGCTGCGTATAGCCGGTCATCGCGGTCAAGCCGGGGCAGGTGCCCGTGCCGAACGTCGACATCGCCGCCACCGTGGTGCTTGGCATGCATGTGGCGATTGGGCGCTGGTTGACCGAATCGTTCATCAGGGAGCGCAGGTATGGCGCATGGCCGAGTCTCATATTGAGATTCCAGTATCCGAGACCATCAACCAGCACGACCACCGCCGACGTAACGTCCGGCATTCCCAGAGCGCTCTGAAGACGTTTGGGGTCGCCGTGGATGGCGGTGCTCTGCGGGAATCCAATCGCACTGGAAACAGCGGGAAGCACCGAAGACAGGTGGAGGGCGCCTCCCCGCACACCGGAGTCCGGCGTATCATCGCCATACCGCGCGGGAACGGTCATCTCCAACAATTCATCGATATCCGGCACTTCAACACTCATACTCACCATTCAAGCACCGCGGCGGTACCACGGTCGGTAAGCCGGACGCGAAAACCAACGAAACAAAAGATTCATGCTGCTGGTAATATTGCAAGGTTGAGTAATATTCACGCGTCCGTGAGGAGATCCACCGCATGGTGTCGAACCGCAAACCGGCAAAACCCTCCTATGACCCGCGCACGGTCAAGGAAAAGATCGTTGAAACCCCGCTGAACGAGGAAATGAGCAAATCATTCCTCGAATATGCGTACTCGGTGATCTACGCCCGCGCATTGCCCGACGCCAGAGACGGTCTCAAGCCCGTTCAGCGCCGAATCATCTATCAAATGGGGCAGATGAACCTCAATCCGGACCGCCCGTACATGAAGTCCGCGCGCGTGGTCGGCGAAGTGATGGGCAAGCTCCACCCCCATGGCGACTCCGCGATCTACGAGGCCATGGTACGTCTCGCGCAACCATTCGCCATGCGTCTTCCCCTGGTGGATGGCCACGGCAATTTCGGATCCCTTGACGACGGTCCGGCGGCGTCCCGATATACCGAGGCGCGTATGGCGCAGGCCGCGCTTGGCATGAACGCCGACATCGCGGAAAACACCGTCGACTTCTCCCCCAATTACGACAACAAGCTTCAGGAGCCCACCGTGCTTCCGGCCGCGATTCCCAATCTGCTGGTCAACGGAGGCTCCGGCATCGCGGTCGGCATGGCCACGAACATGGCCACGCATAATCTCGGCGAAGTGGTGGCCGCGGCCAAGCATCTCATGCGCAATCCCGACGCCACGTTGGAAGAGCTGATGAGGTACGTTCCCGGACCGGACTGGCCTACCGGCGGCGTGATCGTCGGGAGAAACGGCATTCGCGAAGCGTACGAGAATGGTCGTGGCGCGCTGACCACACGGTCGGTGACGCATATCGAAAACGTGACGGCACGCAAGAAAGCCATCGTCGTGACGGAACTGCCGTTCATGGTGGGACCGGAGCGTGTGCTGGAACGCATCTCCGAAGGCGTGAAGAACCACAAGCTGGAAGGCATCTCCGGAGCCATCGATCTGACGGACAGACACAACGGCACCAGACTGGTCATTGAAATCAAGACAGGGTTCGATCCGAACGCAGTGCTCACGCAGCTGTTCAAACACACGCCGTTGCAAGACAACTTCACCATCAACAATGTGGCGCTGGTTGACGGACGCCCCCATACGATGGGGCTGAAGGAAATGCTCGAAGTATGGGTGGACCACCGCCGCACGGTGATTCGCCGTCGTAGCGAATTTCGTAAGAAGAAGGCTCTGGAACGCCTGCACCTCGTGGAAGGTCTGCTTCTCGCGATGGTCGACATCGACGAGGTGATTCAGGTGATCCGCTCCTCCGATGATGCGGAGGTCGCGAAAACCAAGCTGATGGCAGTGTTCGACCTCGATGAGATTCAGGCGCAGTACATTCTTGACCTTCGTTTGCGCAGGCTGACCAAGATGAGCCGTATAGAACTCGAAGCCGAACGTGACGATCTGAAACAGCGCATCGAGGAGTTGGACCGCATCCTCGCATCAAGTGAGGCTCTGGACAATGTGGTGATTGACGAAATGGACGAGGCCGTGGCCAAGTATGGCACACCCCGCCGCACCGTGCTGTTGGATGAGGATGAAGACGGCAAGCTGACGCCCGTCGTCGCTCATGGCGATGACGGCGTCTCGGCTTCCGCGATGGCCGCCGCACGAGCCGCGGCAACGGTCTCCTTGGCCGCGGCGGATGTGGCCGCCGCCGCAAAGGCCGCGAAAAAGGCCGGTGAGGACAACGCGACCGCGAGCGCCTTGCAGATCGACGATGAACCGTGTGCCGTGATGCTGTCGGCCACGGGTCTGATAGCCCGTACCAGTGAGGATGCGCTGGAGCGGTGGGAGAATCGTTCCGTATCCGACGCCCGGGCCAAGGATGATCAGATCATTTCGATTTTCCGCACCACAACCCGGTCCTCGTATGGTCTGGTCACGTCTGCGGGGCGTTTGGTGCTGGCTCATGTGGTCGAACTCCCCTATGTTGCTTCGGATGGTCCGTTGAGCGTTTCGGGAGGAGTGAAAGCCGAGGAATTGCTTGGTATGACGGAGAGCACTGATCCGGTTCGTGACGAGCGTGTGATTGCGGCGATTACGATGTCTTCCGCCGACGGTTCCGATAATGATGGCGATTCGGCCGCGCCCGCTCCTCTGGCGTTGGGTACGCGAAACGGCGTGGTCAAGCGTTGGAACCGCGAATCCCCGACCACCATGGACTCTTGGAGCGTCATCGATTTGAAGGATGACGACGAGGTTTTGGCAGCCGCCGAAGCCCGTGATGAGGATCGTCTGGTGTTCGTTTCCACGGATTCCTCGCTTTTGACGTTCGACGCGAAGAACGTGCGTCCGCAGGGACGTACCGCCGGCGGTATGGCCGGTATCCGTCTGGCCGAGGGATGCTCGGTCAAGGCGTTCGCCGTCGTTCCCGCGCACAAGGTCGCGTGGAACTATGAGGAAGGCGAGAACGGTCTGACTTCGGCTTCGGGTGCCGTGGTGCTTACCGTCGCTGGCGATTCCGATGCGCTGCCCGGCACGGAAAACGGCGCGGCCAAGGTGACTCCGCTGGAAATGTATCCGACCAAGGGACGTGCCACTGGTGGTGTACGCTCGCAGCGTTTCCTCAAGGGACAGAACACGCTGATCTTCGCTTGGGTGGGTGCATATCCGGTATACGCCTCCACCAAGGCTGGAACGCCTGTGGAACTGCCCAAGCCAGACATGCGCCGTGATGGTTCGGGAACCGAACTGGATTCGATCATCGGTTTCGCGGGATAGGGTCTAGAAGCGAATTGTTTATATGTGTCGGGGGTCCCTCCTCAGGAGGGACCCCCGACACAAACGACTTGGCCATTCGGAATTACTGAGCGAGCTGGTCGCCGCACTTCTTGCGCAGCGTCTCGTGCATGATGACCATGAGCACAAGGAACACGACCAGATACCACGGGAAAATGTTCATGGAGATGTGCTGTCCGATCAGGCCGAACACCGGCGGCATGCACATCGAACCGCAGTACGCGCAGGCCATCTGCATGCCGACGATGGCTTGGGACTTGTCCTCGCCGAAATAGGCCGGCGTCGAGTGAATGACGCACGGGTATATCGGGCCGCAGCCAAGACCGATGATGATCAGTCCTGTGATGGCACCGAGATTGTTCGGTATCGGCAGAAGCATCACAATGATTCCCAGCAGTACGAACGCCTGACCCATGCGAATCATGGTCGGATCGTTGAATTTCATGGTGATGAAGCCGCTGAGCACACGGCCTGCCGTAATGCCGATAAAGAACAGGCTGCCCCACATGGCGGCGGTGGTTTTGTCGACGCCTCTGCCGAGCGCCATGTAGCTGCTCGCCCACAGCATCGCCGTGGATTCAAGCGAGCAATAGCAGAAGAACATGATGAGAATCTCACGTGCGCCGCGGATGGCAAGCACTCCCTTGATGCCTAGCGGTTTGCGTGCCGGTTCTTCGGATGCTTCCTCTTCCCCGCCAACGGTCTGGGCGGGACGCTTCTTCCACAATGGAAGGCTGAAAATAAGCACTGCCGTCAACACGATCTGCAGGATGGAGATATAGCGGTATCCCCATGACCATCCTTGGCCGGCACTCAACGCGTATCCCATGATGTACGGGCCGGTCAACGCGCCAAGACCCCACATGGCATGGAGCCAGCTCATATGCCGGCTCTCGTAGTGAATGGCAACATAGTTGTTCAGGGCGGCATCCACGCCACCAGCGCCAAGGCCGTATGGGATGGCAAACAGGATCAGCGTCCAGTAGTTGGGCGCGATGGAGAATCCGAACAGGGCGAATGCAGTCAGTGCGACCGACACTGCGGTGACCTTGCCCGCACCAAATTTCATGGTCATACGGTCCGACATCAGGGCGGAGACGATGGTACCCGCCGAAATGACCATGGAGATGCCTCCCGCCCATGAAACCGGAGCACCCAAATCGACGCTCATGGTAGGCCACGCGGCACCCAATACGGCGTCGGGTAGACCGAGGCTTATGAAAGCCACATAAATCACGGCGAGCAACAGATTGACCATCTCGTCTCCTTTGGCGGTATACGATTACAGCAACGTTTTTCCACGCAGCATTCTAGACATACCTACCTACCACTCGGTAACCAATACATGCACTATCGTCCGAGCAAATTTCATTTTTTACCGCCTTCCGACATGGCAGCAAGCCGGAAGGCGGTAAAAGATATCAAGAGATATCAGGTGTCGATTTTGGACCGGTCGAAGTCGTCGGCGTTCTCCACAATGAATGCCTTACGTGGCGGCACATCATCGCCCATAAGCAGACTGAAGATATGGCTCGCCTGCTCGGCGTCCTCCATGCGAATACGCCTGAGCATTCGGGTACGCGGATCCATAGTGGTGTCGGCAAGCTGGTCGGCGTCCATCTCACCAAGACCCTTATAGCGTTGGATATCCTCGTTATAGCCGATGCGCTTCTTGTCAAGCTCGGCCAATTTGCCGGCAAGCTCATCATCGGAATACGTGTAGATGTATTCCCCCTTGCGCGAACCGTTCAATGCGATTCGGTGCAGCGGCGGCACCGCTGCGTACACACGGCCATGCTCGATGAGCGGACGCATATACCGATAGAACAGCGTGAGCAGAAGAATACGGATATGCGCACCGTCAACATCCGCATCGGTCATCATGATGACCTTGTTGTAGCGGGCTTGCTCGATGTCAAAACTCGCACCCGACCCGGCACCGACCACCTGTATGATCGAAGCGCATTCCTTGTTCGACAGCATCTGCGCGAGCGATGCCTTCTGCACGTTGAGGATCTTACCTCGAATCGGCAACAGGGCCTGGAAACCGGAATTGCGCGCGGCCTTCGCCGTACCGAGGGCGGAATCACCCTCCACGATGAACAATTCGGCCACGTCGTCATTGCCCGGTTGGCAATCAGACAGTTTCGGAGGCATGGACGCGGATTCGAGCGCGTTCTTACGACGGGTGACTTCCTTGGTCTTGCGAGCCTGGATACGTGCGTGCATCTCGCCGACGATCTTCTCCAGCACGCGACCGGACTGTTCCTTGAAGCCACGCTTGGAACCGGTGATCATCTCACCGAACTGTTTGTCCGTCATTTTGGTGACGATCGGCTTGACCTGAGCCGTGCCGAGCACGTCCTTGGTCTGGCCTTGGAACTGCGGTTCGGCTATACGCACCGTGACGACGGCCACCAAACCGGCCATGATGTCGTCACGCTCGATCTTCATGTTGGAATCCTTGAGATTCACTTTGAGCTTTCGCGCGTTGTCTTCGACGGACTTACGGATCTGCTTAGTGATTCCCTGCAGGAAACCGTCGACGTGCGTGCCGCCGCCCGGAGTCTCCACCACATTAACGAAGCTGCGCAAGGTGGTGTCATAGCCGTTGGTCCAGCGCATGGCGATATCGACGGAACAGTCACGTGTGACCTTCTGCGCGTGCAGTTCCCCACCGTCACCGACCGCCTGAGTCTCCTCAACGTAGGTGTCCTGCCCGGTAACGCGCCAGATATCGGAAACCGCCTCGCCTTTGGAGAGGAAATCCACAAAATCCTTCACGCCGCCGGTATGGCAGAATTCCACGATGCGGGCATGCTCGTAAGCGGGCTGTGGCATCTGCGCGGATTGTTCCGGAATCGTGGATTGTTCCGGAATCGTGGATTCTTCCGTACCATCCGTATCGGATCCCTCGGATGTACGCTCGTCGGCAGGCTCCGTGCTCATATCCGTGACGGCATCCAATGTTTCCTCAGCCGGAGCATCGACTTCCAGCATTTCATCGACGGATTCGTCCCCGGTTTCGGGAATGTTTTCATCAATGACGGTGATTTTGAGGCCAGGGACCAGAAAGCTTGTCTGCCGGACACGGTCGATCAGCTGGTCGTAGCTGAATTCCGCGGTGTCGTTGAAGATTTCCGGATCGGCCCAATATCGGATACGCGTACCCGTGGTCTTCGGACCGACCTTGCCGATGATCTCCAGCTCGGTCGGGCGGTTCTTGCGGGTTCGTTTGAACGGCGAGTCCGGAGAGGGATGTTCACTGTCCGCATCCGTATACACGCCCGGATGTCCCTGATGGAACGCCATGTGGTGGGTCTTGCCGTCACGGTCCACTTCAACGTCAAGACGGGAGCTCAGCGCGTTCACCACGGAAGAGCCGACGCCATGCAGACCGCCGGCCGCGTTGTACGAGGAGTTGCCGAACTTCGCGCCAGCATGCAGCTTGGTCAGCACGACTTCCACGCCCGTGAGCTTGGTTTTCGGCTCGACGTCAACGGGAATGCCTCGTCCGTTATCGGCCACTTCAACGGAACCATCGGTATGCAACGTCACGATGATGTGGTCACAGGCGCCGGCGAGCGCCTCATCAACGGAATTGTCTATGATCTCCCACAGGCAATGCATCAAGCCCTGGCTGTCGGTGGTGCCGATGTACATGCCCGGACGCTTGCGAACCGCGTCCAGACCTTCCAGCACCGTCAGACTACCTGCACCGTAATTATCCTTGGCCATACTCCCCTATTCCCGCCATCGTGCCAATCGCACGAAACGTCTTCATATGCGCTTTACGCGAGAAGTCGAGAAACCCATCCGGCCGGCGGATTTCTCGACTTCTTGCATATCACGTATTCGTTTGGATCACTGATCCAGGAAGTCACGCAGCGTCTGCGAACGAGACGGATGGCGCAGCTTCGACATGGTCTTCGACTCAATCTGGCGAATACGTTCACGGGTCACGCCGTACACGCGTCCGATGTCGTCCAGAGTCTTCGGCTGGCCGTCTTCAAGGCCGTAACGCATCTTGATGACGCCCGCCTCTCGCGGAGACAGCGTTTCAAGGACCTGCCTGAACTGCTCCTGCAGCAGCGAGAAGGCGACTGCATCGGACGGTGCGATGGCATCGGTGTCCTCAATGAGATCGCCGAATTCGGAATCGCCGTCCTCGCCCAGCGGCGTGTGCAGGGAAATCGGCTCACGACCGTACTTCTGCACTTCCTGGACCTTCTCCACCGGCATGTCGAGCTCACGTGCCAGCTCATCCGGCGTTGGCTCGCGTCCAAGATCCTGCAGCATCTGACGCTGCACTCGGGAAAGCTTGTTGATCACTTCCACCATGTGCACAGGCACGCGAATGGTGCGCGCCTGGTCGGCCATTGCTCGGGTGATGGCTTGGCGAATCCACCACGTAGCGTAGGTGGAGAACTTGAAGCCCTTCTTCCAGTCGAACTTCTCAACGGCTCGGATCAGGCCCAGATTGCCTTCCTGAATCAAATCAAGGAATAGCATGCCGCGGCCCGTGTACCGCTTGGCCAGGGACACCACGAGTCGCAGGTTGGCTTCCAGCAGGTGGTCCTTGGCTCGCTTGCCGTCGTTCGCGGCCCACTTGAGCTCACGCTTGCGCTTGAAGTCCATCTGGTCCGCTTCGGTGTCCAGAAGATGCTGCGCGTACAGGCCGGCCTCGATGCGTTCGGACAGGTCCACTTCCTGCTCCGCGTTCAGCAGGCTCACTCGGCCGATCTGCTTGAGGTAATCCTTGACCGGATCGGCGGTGGCGCCGGCCGCCACCACGCGGCGCTTCGGATTTCCGGAAGGCGTCAGATTGTCGTCATCGTCGTCATCACGAACGACGAAGGCTCCCTTTTCCTTGGGCTCCTCAGGCTTTTTGCGCTCCTCCTCGTCATCGTCGTCATCTTCTGGTTCCGACTCCTCATCCTCGTCATCGTCGAGATCGTCGTCGGAATCGACGTCGTCGAGATCATCGTCGAAATCGTCGAGATCATCGTCGTCCACCGGGGCATCCTCGTCGTCGAGGGCATCCTCCTCAACGAGTTCCTCCTCCTTCTTCACGGGGGCGCTCTTCTTCGCGGTCGTCTTGCGTGGCGTCTTCGTGGCGGTCGTCTTCTTCGCCGCACTCTTTCTGGTGGAGGTCTTACGCGTGGCGGCTTTCTTCGCGGAGGTGGTCTTTTCGGTCAGATCAGCCTGTTCCATGCTTGCCGTCGTTTCCTTGGTGGCCAAACTTATCCTCCTATTGATCCTGCCGGGAAGCGTATATCATATAGGCCCACTTCTGGCAAGGGCAAATTTACAACTATGTGAGTAAACCATCCCGGCAGGACGATTATTCCCGAAATACGGGCCTTGCGCATAAAGAGCACGTTAATTACCGGCGTGTTGCCTTATGTTTCATGGACCCACGACGGACCGATATGGCGTCGGCAAGCGGAATACACGATCGCGGCCAGGGAACATCCCTCATCCGCCTCAAGCGCGTCCAACGCGCATTGCGCGGCTCCGGCATCCCTACCAAGCCACCACAGGATGTAGCCGATCACGGCAAGCGGCTGCGCGCGATATTCCTTGGGCACCATGAAGAACATCTGGAACAGCATATCCATTCCCCGTTCGCAACGTTCCATATCGGGCCTTGCGTGCGGGTCACGGAACGATTCGTTCAACAGCTTTTCCAGCCTACGCGCGTTGCTTGCCAGCATTGGTCTTTCGATGAATCCCATGAGATACTCTCTCGGAGCCCGTTCCTCGTCGATGATGATGGAGACGAGCAGCGCGTCCCGCATCGACAATGTCCATGACATGCTTGTCGCAAGCATCAGCACATCCGTCCTGTCAAGAATGCGGACGGGCGATGCGCTATCAAGTTTTTCGACATACGTCTTGTATCGACAGGTGGCGGCGAATCTCTCCTCCGATGCCGATGCATCCGTCAGTTTGTCCATCCAACGCATGAACGGCTCTCTCATGAGCGTTCTCGCGGCGACGACCATACCCTCCTCCCGATGGTATCGGTTCAGCTGCTCTTCGACCCGTTTCATCTCCGTGTCGTCGATCACAGCAGCGTCATACGCCTTCGTATCATTCAGTTTGTTCGTTTTCATGGTCCTGCCCTCCTTGGCATGTTGATCGGACGCTTGATACGTCGTCACTACGCACTATGCACCACTTGCGTGGCCGAAGGTCCGCTTTTCGGCCCCTGTGGTCGGAGGATGCCCTTTTCGGCGTTTCATACGATGTTTTACACCTCTGCATGTGTTGCAATCATTGAGATTCACTCTTGTCTCATGCCTGTGGATAACTGTTCTTTATGAGCAGCTCCACCGATTTGGAACAGATTGAATCCCGCATCGTCTCCTTCGTGGGGGATTTCGCATCCCTCCATGCCGACGATGGGGGTGACGCAGTGGCCGGCCAGTGCAAACGTCTGGCCGATGCCGTGGCTGCGCAGGCGGTCACGTCAAGCGAGGGCGGCAAAAGGCTTCGCGCCATACTCACGTTGGAGGCTTTCCGTGCGTTCGCTTCGAGCAAAGACGCCGAGAAGAACATCGACGCGGTGTTCGGTCTCGCATGCGCGATCGAGGTGTTCCAGACCGGCGCCCTCGTGCACGATGACATCATTGACGATTCCGATCTGCGCCGCGGAAAACCATCCGCGCACCGTGCCTTGGCCGCACAGTCGAGCAGCGACTCGATAGGCCACGGATTGGGCATCATGCTGGGAGACATGCTTGCCACGTCGAGCGTGGACATAGCCAACAGATCCGCCGCGGAGCTTGATCACGGCGCCGATATCGTCTCCGCTTTCCTGAACATGCACCGCGAGGTCGAAATCGGGCAGGTGCTCGATCTGGCCGTGGAACTCAATCCTCTGAATGATCCGGACGAGCTGGCCAAAACGTCGTTGAACGTGTTCCGTTGGAAGACCGCGAGCTACACCACCATCGCCCCATTGGAATTCGGTATGCTCGCCGCCGGCGAGAGCAGGCGATCCGCCCGCGAACGGGCCCTGGCGATCGGACTTCCCCTCGGATTGGCATTCCAGCTCGCGGATGATCTTCTGGACGTCATTGGCTCAAGCCGCAGCACCGGCAAGCCGGTCGGAGGTGACATTCGCGAAGGAAAGCGCACCGTTCTGCTTGCGGACGCGCTCAACGCGGCATCAACCGAGGAAAAGGCCGAGCTGATCGGCATATGGGAATCTCCGACACGTTCCGAAGAACAGGTGAGCCGCGCCATCGTATTGTTCGAAAGCACCGGGGCCATCGAACGGTCGCGTGAGAGGATCACCGAACTGTGGGCCGAATCGGAAGCCGCCATTCGGTCGCTGGCGCTGCCTGAGGAACGAGAAAGCACGCTGATTGACGCGTGCGCCCGGTTCGTGCCGATTGTCCAGCGCGAACATTGAAGCAATGACATGCAGCTATTGCAAAATCCACGAAACGGTGCTTGTACACTGAAGTGAGAACACGATTATCACGAATCGTCCGTGAAGAAGGAACCATACCGATCAACCATGAGTGAAGCGTCACATGCCCCTGAAAACCAGGTCATAGAGGGCCGATATCGGGTTGTCGGCAAAATCGCGGAAGGCGGCATGGCCACGGTGTACCAGGCCGTCGATGAACGGCTTGGACGCACTGTTGCCGTCAAGATCATGCACATCCAGCTCGCGCAGGGACCGCAACGCGAGCAGTTCGTGGAACGTTTCCATCGTGAGGCCCGTTTCGCGGCGGCCATCACCAATCCGCATATCGTGCAGGTGTACGACACCGGAGTGTTCGACGGTCTCGACTATCTGGTCATGGAATACGTGCATGGAGTGAATCTTCGGTATGAGATGAACCAGCAGCGTACGTTCAGTGTACGGGAAACCCTGCGTATCGTCGGTGAGATCCTGGATGGTCTGGCAGCCGCTCATTGCGCCGGCGTGGTGCATAGGGACATCAAACCCGAAAACATTCTGATCAACGATCGTGGTCGCGTGCAGATCACTGATTTCGGATTGGCCCGGGCCACTTCGCAGGCCACGCTCTCCTCCACCGGCATGTTGTTGGGCACGGCTGCGTACCTTGCGCCGGAGATGATTCAGAACAACCAGGCGACCGCACAGGGAGACCTATACTCCGTCGGAATTATGGCATGGGAGATGCTGACCGGCGAAGTGCCTTTCTCGTCCGACAACCCCGTGACGTTGGTGTTCAAGCACGTGCACGAGGACGTGCCGAGTCTGCTGACCAGATGTTCCGGTATCAACGCCGACGTGGCGGCCTTCATCAGTCTCCTCGTGCAGCGAGAAGTGGACGCCCGGCCCGCGGATGCATCTGTGGCGTTGGCTCAGCTGCAGAAGCTGAGATCGACGCTCACGCTTGAGGATTGGCAGTATCGTCTTCCCGCTCACGCACCGCAAAACACGACCGCGGAAGACGTTCTCGCGGCGCCGCCAGCTCCCCCGGCATCACCGACGAGACGGTTTGACGACCACACGGCGACGCTGAATCCCGTCATACCGAATCAGACCACCGTCATGCCCGTGCAGACACCTGTTCAGCAACAGGACGATACGGAGGCGACCACCCAGTTCTCGTATGATCCCGACGCTTTGGGCGCCGGCGGCAAGGACGGCGGGATAGACGCTCGAAACGCCACGGGACCTTCCGATGATGACCAGTCGAAGAACGGAGCATCCCGCAAACGCAAGACCGCAATCATCGCCTCCATTATCGTAGTGCTTCTGCTTGCGGCCGCATCGGGCGGATGGGCCTGGTGGTATTTCAAAGGGCCCGGCAGCTACTGGACCATGCCGCAGCCGGAAGATCTCACCTGCGACTCCTCCACGACATGCGCCATCACCAACGTGAAGTGGAGCTCCTACGAGGATCTGCTCAAATTCTCGAATATCGAATACGAAACCTCCGAGGAATACAGCGACACCATCGAGGAGGGGAACATCATCCGCACAAGCCCCGAGAACGTCGGTGACCATGTAGGCAAGCGCGACAGTCAGAAGGTGAGCGTGGTGGTGTCAAAGGGCACGGAACAGGCTACGGTTCCGTCCGACATTCTCGACGCGAACAGCGATGCAGGCAAGGATCCCATCAATGCGTTGAGGAACGCCGGCTTCGACAACATCAAACAGACCGAGGCTTCCGAAGACACGTATTCCATGGATGTGCCCCAAGGCGCTTTGCTCGCGTTGAGCGTTGATCCCGGAGCTACACTGCCCCACAACACGAAGATAACCGTCACCATCTCGCAGGGGCCGAAACCCGTCACGATGCCGGAAATCGTCGGCAAGACGAAGGATGACGCACAACAGGCGCTTGACGAGCTCAGACTCACGGCAAACTGGACCGAACAATACGATGACAAAATCGCCAAAGGCGTGGTGATTTCCGCATCCGCGAAAAGCGGAGACGCCCTGTATTGGGGAGACAGCGTCGACGTAGTGGTCTCGAAGGGTCCTGAGACCATCACCCTGTCGAATTATGTCGGGAAGAAGGCATCCGATGCCAAAGCGGAGTTGGAGAAGCTGTTGGAGAAGCTTGGGTTCTCGGTGAAGATCAGTTCGCAGATAACCCTTGATTCCAGTCAGGACAAGAAGGTGTCCTCCCAGGATCCGGTTGGCGGCACAGAGGTTCGCATCCGTCAGGAAGACGGCACTCCAACGACCATCACACTGAAGATGTATTCTTCGTTGTTCTAATACGGAGTGCAGGCTCGGTCCGTTTCTCTTCCCGGGCGCGCATCCACTTGGAGTCGGAAAGAAATACGAAAAAAGCGTTCGGCCGGTGTTTCCGACCGAACGCGTTTCTCACTCACCGCGGAATGTTCAGGCCTTCTGGCCTTCCTGCTCTTCCTTCTGGGCCTTGAGACGTTCCTTAACCTTCTGAGCGTACTCGTTCACGTATTCCTGTCCGCTCATCTTCTGGATTTCCATAATCACCCGATCGGTGAGCGAACGCAGATCCTCGTGGGTGATCTGGTCGATCGGCTTCTTGCTCACCTCGATCGGCTTTCCATAGATCACCGTGGACTTGCCCTTGTTTGGAATCACCTGTCCCGGAACCTGAAGTTCACGGGATCCGATGATGGCGGCCGGCACGATCGGGCATCCCGTTTCGAACGCCAGTCGTGCGACTCCCGTATGGCCCTTGTACAAACGGCCATCGGGGCTGCGGGTTCCTTCGATGTGAATGCCGAACAGATGTCCGTCCTCAAGAATCTCACGCGCGTGGTTCAGCGCGCCGAGGGACTTGGATCCACCGGAACGGTCCACCGGGAATACGCCCACGGACGTGAACCACCATTTCTTGAATTTGCCTTTGATGCCTTTGCCTTCGAAATACTCCGCCTTGCCCATGAAATGAATCATGCGCGGGCAGGTCAGCGGCAGCAAAGCGTCGTCGATGACCGCCAGATGATTGGCCGCGATGATGGCTCCGCCCTCGTGGGGAATGTTCTCACGACCTTTGCCGGTGGGTCCGAGTCTATGAACTGCCAGTGGGCCCAGGACTTTTACGAAAAACCAGTAGAGCATTCTTCACATTCCTCCCAGCGGGTTGGCATCCGCATTGATTAGAGTTAGCAATATGACTGACCTCAACAATAGCAACGCCGACGAAAAACACTCAAATGCCGCGTCGAATGATGGCTCGTCCGATTTGGACAGCGCATGGGCCGAATTCGCGCAATCGCATGCCGACGATCTGAAAGCCGTCGAAAACTCGCGTAGTGCGAAGCGTTTCGAGAAACATGCGCAACGCCGTGAGAAGGAAGCGCTGCTGTCGATCAACGATTTAGACCAAGGCACGTTCACCGACGACATCGTACGTGGGCGGGGACCCCGCGATTTCACCGGCTCCAGCTGGCTTGACACCGATAAGGTGATGGACCGTTACGGGGATGATTTCGTTCCTCCGAATCCACAAATCGGGCATGTCAAGGCTTCCAAATTGATTTTCTGGATTCTGCTGGTAGCAGGAGTCGCGGGCATCATCGCCTCGGCATTCATGCCGGCATTGGCCACGATTCTGGGGACTATTTTCGGATTGTGCGCACTGATCGGAGCGGCTGGCCTCATTGTTCAGCACAAGGGCCATTCGCAGACGCGCACCGACGAGTTCGATGACGGCGCACGCGTATAGCGTCGCACGCATTCTCCGCCTCGGAACGTTCGGACAGGCCGGCAGATGGCCGATCTGTAAAAATCAATAAAAGCGTGTGCTCCGGTCTCGCGATCAGGGCACACGCTTGACGCATGTCTTACCGGAAGCCGCGCATCCGGCTCCCGAACATCGCTCAGGCCTTCTTCGCCTGAGCAGTTTCGATCCACTTGTTGAGCAGTGCCTCAGCCTTGCCGGAATCGACGGTCTGTTCGGCGATGGCATATGCTGCCTTGAAACGTTCGGCCAAGCTGTCGTCGGCCGGCACGAGATGTCCGTCGGCGACGATTGCCGAAGCCGCATTCAGCAGCGCGGTGGTACGGAACGGCACGTCCTTGCCCGCAAAGAAGTCACGGGCCAGCTGGGCGTTGAGTGCCGGTTCGCCACCCTTAAGGTCCTCGACCGTGACCTTGCTCAGACCGAGTTCGACGGTCGGGTCGAACTCGGTCTCGGTGACTTCGCCATTCTTGAACTCCCAGATGGACACCGGTCCGGTCGGAGCCATTTCATCAAGGCCTTCGCTGGAGGTGTAGACCATGCCGGTCTGTCCGTTCGCGGCATATACCGCGGCCATGATCGGGCTCATCTTGCGGTTGGCGCAGCCGACGGCCATATGCTTCGGGGATGCCGGATTGGTCAACGGTCCCAGCACATTGAACACGCAGGGCACGCCCAGAGCGGCGCGAACGGGGCCCACAAAACGCATGGCCGGGTGGAAGGTACGGGCGAACGCGAACGCGATGCCGCATTCGTTGCCGACTTCGGCGACCTGCTCGGGCGTCAGGTCAAGCGGCAGTCCCAACGCTTCGAAGCAGTCGGCGGTGCCGCACTTCGAGGATGCGGCGCGATTGCCGTGCTTGACGACCTTCACGCCAGCGGCGGCGGCCACCACGGCACCCATGGAAGACAGATTCACGGTGGCGGCACCATCGCCACCGGTACCGACGATATCGGTGGTCTCCCCCTCGATGTCCAACGCAATGGCGTGCGAAACCATCGCCTTGGCTGCGCCACGAACCTCATCCGCGGTCAGTCCAAGCTGCTGCTGGGTGGCGAGGACCGCGCCGACCGCAGCCTGATTGGCGTTGCCGTTCATCAGGTCATCGACGAACCACTCGGATTCCTCGGCGCTTAGATGGTCTCCTCCGACCAGCTTGGTGAGGATCGACTTCCATGTGATTTCGGCCATGATGCCCTCCTTGGCGCTTCGGCACGCCTTGTTTCGTTATTGATAATGCGGCCATTGTAGCGATTTCAGGTTTCCTCACTCCCCCGCGTCCGCATCACGAACAGCGTGCCGTACCGATAGCCGATATTCCTCTCGGCAAGAAGCCACCCAACGGAATCCGTGAATGCGAACAACATACGTTTACTGACGGCCGTGTACCGTTGCTTCACCCATCATGGCTCCTTGCTTATACAAAACCTATGTTGAATCGGCAAATCTCATGAATCGTGATTGGGACAATCTGCCGTTTGCCACGCAGCTCAGCACCGCCTATCACGATTCACTTGTGCCATCGCTGGCTCCCGGCGGCAACTCCACCGAGGTTATCAGCAATGGGCCTCCATGCTACCGAAATATGCGCAGTCACAAGGGGTCACCGTGGCATAGAGCAAACAAAAATCGCGTTGGGGCTGCATCCATTGAATGAGTGCAGCCCCAACGCGATTGCAGTGTACTTGGAAAGTTATGAGTTATCGGGATTGGCCCGATCACTCAATCACTGCTCGTTCTGGCCGTGGCACATCTTGTACTTACGTCCCGAACCACACGGGCACTGAACGTTCTTGCCGGTTCCCGGGAAGGTGCGGCCGTCCGCCCACGGGGAACGCAGTTCCTCGCTCTTCGGACGCTTGTTGGCCGGAACCTTGCCTTCGGCGTGGCTGATCGGCTGCATGCCGACGATGCCCGGCTCGGCCTTCTGCTCTTCCTCGGCAAGCTCTTCGATGACTTCCTTTTCGGCCTCGTCATCGGTTTCGGGCTCGCTTGAAGCGGATTCCTCGGTCGGCTCCGCATTGCCTTCCAGTCCCATCACGGCTTCGGCCGCGTTCACCGCCTCATCTTCGTCGGATTCGGTTGCGGTGTCTTCGGTGATGGCGACGCGTTCGATGTCCACATGGAACAGCAGTTGGATGCTTTCCTCCTTGATGGCCTCGATCATGGAGTTGTACATCTGGTAGCCTTCACGCTGGTATTCGACCAGCGGATCGCGCTGGCCCATACCACGCAGGCCGATGCCGTCCTTGAGGTAGTCCATCTCGTAGAGGTGCTCACGCCACTTGCGGTCGAGCACGGCAAGCACCACGCGGCGTTCGAGCTGACGCAGGCCTTCCTCGCCGAGCTTGCCTTCGAACTCGGAATACTGATCCTTGGCATCGGTAACGATGAGTTCCTTGAGCGCGTTGGCGGCCTTGTCGCCCTTGAGCTTGGCGATGGCGTCCTTGGCGGATTCCTGCTCCACCGCGATCGGGTAGACGGATGCGAGGGCCTTGAACAGACCATCCCAATCCCAATCCTTCGGCTTGTCGGAGCCCTTGTTGGCGCCCTTGATGTAGCTCATCACGGTATCGTCGATGAACTTGAGGATGTCCTCGTGGACGTCCTCACCCTTAAGCACGGCCTGACGCTCGGCGTAGATGACGGTACGCTGCTTGTTCATCACGTCGTCGTACTTGAGCACGTTCTTACGGATTTCAAAGTTACGCGATTCCACGGCCTTCTGTGCGGTACGCACGCCCTTGGAGACGCTCCTGGCTTCGATCGGCTCGCCTTCCGGCATACCCTTGGCCATGACGCGTGCCACAAGCTGGGTGTTGAACAGACGCATCAGATCGTCTTCGAGAGACAGGTAGAAGCGGGATTCGCCAGGATCGCCCTGACGTCCGGAACGGCCTCGCAGCTGGTTGTCGATTCGACGGGATTCGTGGCGTTCAGTGCCCAGCACATACAGGCCGCCGAGTTCCACGACTTCCTCATGCTCATCCTTGACCTGTTCCTTAATCTCGGCCAAGGTACCTGGCCAGCGCTTCTCATACTCTTCCGGAGTGTCGTCCGGCGAGTAGCCTTCGGCCTTGAGCTTGGCATCCGCGAGGAATTCGACGTTACCACCGAGCATGATGTCGGTACCACGGCCTGCCATGTTGGTTGCCACGGTAACGGCTCCCTTGCGGCCAGCCACGGCCACGACCGCGGCTTCCTTGTCATGCTGCTTGGCGTTAAGTACCTGATGCGGAATCTGGGCCACGTCAAGCAGGGAGGAGACGATTTCGGAGGATTCCACGGAGGCGGTGCCCAGCAGGACCGGCTGGCCCTTCTTGTGTCGCTTGGCCACATCGCGCACGATTGCGGCGAGCTTTTCCTTCTTGGTGCGGAAAATCAGGTCGTCCTGATCCTTGCGGATCATCGGCTTGTTGGTCGGGATCGGCAGCACACCGAGCTTGTAGGTGCCCATGAATTCGGCGGCTTCGGTCTCTGCGGTACCGGTCATGCCCGACAGCTTGTCGTACATACGGAAGTAGTTCTGCAGAGTGATGGTGGCGAAGGTCTGGTTCTCGGCCTTGACCTCCACGCCTTCCTTGGCTTCGATGGCCTGATGCAGGCCTTCGTTGTAGCGGCGGCCGGGCAGGATACGGCCGGTATGCTCGTCGACGATGAGCACCTCGCCGCCGGTCACGACGTAGTCGCGGTCGCGCAGGAACAGTTCCTTGGCCTTGATGGCGTTGTTCAGATAACCGATCAGGGCGGTGTTGTTCGGCTCATACAGGTTGTCGATGCCCAGATAGTCTTCGATCTTGGTGATGCCCGGATCGAGGATGCCGACGACCTTCTTCTTTTCGTCGATCTCGTAATCCTCATCGCGGGTGAGCTTGAGCACCAGTCGTGCGAACTGGCGGTACCAACGGGTCACATCGCCCTCGGCCGGACCGGAAATGATCAACGGGGTACGGGCCTCGTCGATGAGGATGGAGTCGACCTCATCGACGATGGCGAAATGATGGCCACGCTGCACCAGATCGGACTTCTCCCAAGACATGTTGTCGCGCAGGTAGTCGAAGCCGAATTCGTTGTTGGTACCGTAGGTGATGTCGGCGTTGTACTGCTTGCGGCGTTCCGGCGGCTTCTGATCGGTGATGATGCATCCGGTGCTCATGCCGAGGAAGCGGTAGACACGGCCCATCAGCTCAGCCTGGTAGCTTGCCAGATAGTCGTTGACGGTGACCACGTGCACGCCCTTGCCTTCAAGAGCGTTCAGGTATGCCGGCAAAGTTGCCACAAGGGTCTTTCCTTCACCGGTCTTCATTTCGGCGATGTTGCCCCAGTGCAGGGCCGCGCCGCCCATGAGCTGAACGTCGAAGTGGCGCAGTCCCAGAGTACGCCTGGATGCCTCACGTACGGTAGCGAAAGCCTCCGGCATGATCTTGTCGATGTTCTCACCATTGTCAAGACGTTCCTTGAACTTGGCGGTCTGGCCTTTGAGCTCCTCGTCGTTGAGCGCCGCGATCTCATCTTCCAAGGCGTTGGTCGCCTGCGCGACGTGCTCGAGCTTCTTGATCTGTCGGCCTTCGCCCATTCGCAGGGCTTTGTCAACTATATCTACCACAATCACTCCCTTTGTGTATGTGAGTTACCTCCACCGAGGATAGTCCCAACTTACGTTTTTCCGAAAAACATCGTCCATTTTACGTAACTTTTCATATTCACCCACGACGCAGGCGACGATTTAGTACACAAACCAGGTCGCGCATTCGCAAAAAGGATGTGTTCCTCCGACGGAAGCCCACGCCAAGCAGCGTCACGTTCGTCATGATTCACATATGATTCGAACACCGGCAAAACAAAAAGAGGAAGATTCACGCTTGGCTGCGTGAATCTTCCTCTGTCATCTATGTTTGGGCTGCGTATTCAGCCGTTTCCTTCGGACCCTACTTCGCCACGTTCTCCGGAGTGTCGATCTCGAACACGCCATAGCTCCAACCATGACGGTGATAGACGACGGACGGACGGCCGGTCTCCTTGTTCACGAACAGGAAGAAGTCATGTCCAATCAGCTCCATCTCGTACAGGGCCTCGTCAATGGACATCGGCTCCGCGATGTGCAGCTTGCGGCGGATGACGATCGGAGTGTCTCCAACCTGGACCTCAACCGACTCTCCTGGTCCGAGCTCGGCGGCCACGGCGTCCGCCGGACTGTTGCTCGGCTCCTCTTCCGGCTCTTCGACCGGAGCCGGCTCCACGACTCCCATATCGACCGGAACCGGGTTGGTGTAGCCACGATGATGGTCCTTGCGGCGGTCGCGGGTGCGGCGCAGACGCAGGGTCAGCTTGTCGAGAGCCATATCCAGAGCGCTGAACTCGTCGGCGCTGGAAGCTTCGGCACGCACAACGGTGCGGCCTGCGATAACGGTAATCTCAACGCGCTTGGCGGTATCAGCCTGGCGCGGGTTGCCCTCATGAGACAGCACGATCTGAACACGCTGCGCATCCGGGGCGATAGCGGTCACACGATTCATCTTGCTTTCGACAACGTCACGGAACCTTTGCTTGATCTGCGTATGACGTCCGGTAACGACGATTTCCATGTGGACCTCCCTAGACTCAAGCGGCGCTAACCGCTATATACGGACCAAACAGCTGCTCCGCCGTTTGGTAGTCCCAATTGTAACCGCAGCATTATGGTTTTGCCGCAAAGTCGACGCAAGAAAAACAAGTTTTTTTCAAGCTGTCTTTTCGTCCGACTTATTGCTATAATCGTGCCTTTGAGACCTCTTGATGGCCGCGGCCGATTCATTCGGCTGAGGAACTTCCGGGCTCCACAGAGCACGATGGCGGATAACGTCCGCCCAGGGCGACCTGAGAGATAGCGCAACAGAGAACAGACCGCCTTCCTTCGGGACGGTAAGGGTGAAACGGTGGCGTAAGAGACCACCGGGCCACTGGTAACAGTTGGCCGCATGGCAAGCCTCATCGGGAGCAAGGCCAAGCAGAAGGCGTTTGAGGGCTGCTCGCCCGATGCCTTCGGGTAGGCTGCTAGAGCCTGGCGGCGACGTCAGGTCGAGATGGATGGCCATCCGTGTCTACGACACGACAGAACCCGGGGTATAAGAGGTCTCACTCCCAATTTTTTGCTGGATTCGCGTGCGCAAGGAATCCATCTGCAAGTGCGTGCGATGACGGTTTCACGCGGTTGAACGGCCGTAATCTTCAGACTGTCGCCGCCACGAACCGGAGAGTCTGGAAGGACCACTAGAACAGTTCCTGCGCCACTTCCCGTAGAGTCTCCGGATCGTGTCCTTTCCTTCCTCCCGCGCTCCAGAATCTGCGCCTGCGGACTTCGGGATCAAGTCTGGACGTTTTGCGCACGGTTCTACGCCCCAATTCCCATGCGGCTTCAACAAACAAGCCTTGGGCTTCCGCATCGTCGCACACACGTTGGGCAAGCGCACATCCCACGCCTTTTCTTCCCAGTTCCAGCATCGTGGCCCTGCGGCCAAGCATTCGCGAGACGCAATAGCGTAAGGCAGAATATGCGTATGCTTCATCGTCGATGAGCCGAACATCCACCAGACGCTCAATCACATCCTCCACCACACAGGACCCATACCCTTTATCCAACAAGCGTTCTCGCATCGTTCCGGAAGATCGCGGCGCGGCATCCAACAGTCTCAAGGCCGATTCACGGCACGCCTCGAAATCGTTTGGGGCGAATCCGACGCCATGGTCCTCGTTCCCGACACGCCCAGCGTGTCGGGAGTGTCGGGAGTGTCGCTCCCATCCACGTTTTTTTCCGCCCTCAGCGAACGAATCATCAGAAAAGGATTCGACGTCATTGGAATCCTTCCGAACATGGGCAGGGCCCCCAACCGTGGTTTCATCCGGTTGAAGGCCCTGATCCCGCAGAAAATCATCCACGCTAATCATGCGCTACGCCTTGCTTGACGTTTTCGGCTCGGCGGCATTCTCCGAATCCTCGGACTTGGTTTCAACGGAATCGTTCACACTTTCCTCCGCGAACTGATCGGCGGGTTCGATGAGACCGAATTCCACCTTGACCTTGTTCTCGATCTCCTCGGTGAGCTCAGGATTGTCTTTGAGGAACTTCCTCACGTTCTCACGCCCCTGACCAAGCTGGTCCCCATCGTACGTGAACCAGGAACCGGACTTCTTGACCACATTGACCTGCATGGCCATGTCTAGCACGGATCCTTCCTTGGAAATGCCTTCGCCGTAGAGCACATCGAATTCAGCGGTTTTGAACGGTGGGGCCATCTTGTTCTTGACCACCTTCACCTTGGTGCGGCTACCCACTGCCTCATCGCCGTTCTTGATGGTCTGAACACGACGAATATCCATACGCACGGACGAATAGAATTTCAATGCCTTGCCACCCGTAGTGGTCTCCGGATTGCCGAAGTACACGCCGATCTTCTCACGAAGCTGGTTGATGAAAATGGCCGTGGTGCCGGATTGGGAGAGCGCACCCGTCATCTTGCGCAACGCCTGGCTCATGAGCCTTGCCTGCAGGCCGACGTGGCTGTCTCCCATCTCACCGTCGATTTCAGCCTTGGGTACCAAGGCTGCCACGGAATCGATGACGATGACATCAAGCGCACCGGAACGAATGAGCATGTCGGCGATCTCCAACGCCTGCTCACCGTTGTCCGGCTGCGATACGATCAACGAATCCGTGTCCACGCCCAGTTTGCGTGCATACACGGGGTCCAGTGCGTGCTCGGCATCGATGAAGGCCGCCACACCGCCGTTTTTCTGCGCATTCGCCACTACATGCAACGCCAGGGTGGTCTTACCCGACGATTCCGGTCCGTATATCTCGACGACACGGCCTCGCGGCAGACCTCCGATGCCCAAAGCCATGTCCAGCGCCAAGGACCCGGTTGGAATCACTTCCACGTCTTGTTCTGGTCGATCGCCCAACCTCATGGCCGACCCCTTGCCGTAGCTCTTTTCGACCTTTGCGAGAGCGGCATCAAGCGCGGCCTTGCGACGTGAATCGATACCGTCCGCGGACTTGTTCTGTGCGGCACCCTTTGCCGCAGTACCCGTCTGTGCCATGGCTACTCCTTATTCCAACAATGGCGGATTTCGTGCATCCACCGTAGAACCACGTGCCTCGATCGCTCAAGCCAAAACGACCATGGTGGTCGAAGGACCATTATCCTTAACGTTGCCACAAGCGCAATCATTGCAATTCCAACGATTACACAAAATCAGACCGGCAATCTCACATTCCGCGCGGTTCGTATGTCCGTGGATAACTATACCCCAATATACGAACATCTGTTCGATTCTGCGTTTCGTATGAACCGCACACGAAACTGAAATATCATCTCACCGGCATCGGCGGAGCATTATGGTCCCTGCCCCAGCGCCGCGCATCGGGAATGTCCATCTGATCGCACAGCACGTTCCATACCACCCGGGGCTCCTCCCCCGCTTCCAATGCCTCGACCGCCGTCATGCCGTTCAGTCGATCGAGCACCTGATCGCGAGCAAGGGCACGACCATAACCACGTCCAAGCACCTCTTCGAGTAGTTGCCAAAATTCACGTTCCTGCACGTCGCCCAGTGTACACGGACGCCGACTGCAAAAGCGCCCGGACGGAAAAATCCGTCCGGGCGCAACGCATTCAAAGCATGGAGCGCTAGGCCGCCACCGCATCCATGTAATCGGCGACCTTACGCAGCATCTGTGAACTGGTCAAACCCAATGATTTGGAGATGGAAGTCAGCAGTTCGGAACTTGCCTCTTTCTGTCCGCGCTCCACTTCGGAAAGATATCCCAGCGAGACGCCGGCCTTCTCACTGACCTCCCTCAAGGTTTTGTGATCGCCGGTACGCAACTCCCTGAGCACGTGGCCGATGGCCTCACGCAACGACACTTCCTTGGCTTCAGCCGCGACGCGCTCAGAACGTTCGGCACGCACAACCGTCTCATGCGGCACGACGTCATGCGCATACGCCTCTTCCTCACGGCTTTTAACATGGGCCAGGGCAGCCTGACGTTCATCCTTGGCCTTCTTGGCGGCGCGAGCGCGCAGAACCTGCTGCTGAGCGAACATCACCGCTCGGCGCTGCGCCGGAGTGAGGTCCCTCGTTCGAGCGGATTCCGGACGCGCGACGGGAACCTTGCTCCTGGCACTCGTACGTTCCTTGGTGAGTGTAGTAGATTCCATGCCACCGATCCCTTTCATCATTAACGGCCATCCACTACTTACAACACCAATCCTCGAAGATTATTCCTGTGAAAATCCTGAGAAAACCCTCATTTTTCCCAAAACGTTGCGTACGACGTCCCGTCTGACATCCTCTCTGGCCCCCTGCAGACGCAGCTCACAGGCAACGGTTTCACGAGATGGGAATTCACCGAATCCCGCTGGAATGCTGAAACCGACATACACCAATCCCGCAGGCTTGTCCCCATCCGGACCGGGGCCGGCCACCCCCGTCGTGGACAGTCCGAAAACGCGATCGCCGTATTCGGACTGCGCATATAGTCGCGCCGCGCCGAACGCCATCTGCCTCGCGACTTCAGGATGAACCGCACCTTGCGAATGGAGTAAATCCGAATCGACACCGAGAATCGACGCTTTGGCGCGGATATCGTATGTGACCGCCGACCCGAGAAACACCTTGGACGCACCCGGCACACGCACGAAAGCGTCAGCCAGCAGGCCACCGGTGAGGGACTCCGCGGCGGCAATCATAATGCCACGTTCCTGACAATACGCAAGAACGGCCGCGGCCAGCTCATCGCATTGCGATTGCCGGTCGGCGACCGTCCGTGATTCAATCCGAGTCATTGAGTCCTACTTGGCTTCCCCGGTCGGCTGGTCTTCGGTTTCAGCGCCCTTCGCGCGATTGCCGAACGTGTTGACCAAATACTCCCCTCCGGAATACAGGCACAGTATCAACGCCAGATAGATCGCCGCATAGGTGATGGTGTAATAGATGTTCATCCACATCGGGGTGGCCTGAAGACCATCGGACGCAAGACTCCACATCGGCAGCATGAGCATGGCCAGACCCACGCACTGGCACAGGGTCTTGTATTTGCCGGCCTGGGATGCTGCGATGACCTTGCCGCCCGTGTCGATGACGAAGAAACGCATGACCGTGATGCCAATCTCACGAACGAGGAACAATCCGGCGACGACCCAACCCAAAACCGGATTGCCGAACTCGTTGAAGATGGCGGACACGACCAAGGTGCCACAGGTGAGGAGCTTGTCCGCAATCGGATCCATAAGTTTGCCCAGCTCGGTGACCTGGTTGTATTTGCGGGCCATCCATCCGTCAAGCTTATCCGTACAAGCCGCGATGATGAAAATAATCGCAGCCGCCCAACGCATGGTGATATTGTCTCCACCCCAGGCGCCGGCCTTCACATACAGCACAAGGAACACGACCACAAGAATGATTCGTGAGAAAGTGACCAGGTTCGGCGGCGCGTTCCAGCCATCCAACAGCGATGATTTACGTTCTTGCTTTTCCATAATGCCCAACGTTACCCCGATACTTCTACTTGACAAGTAGCCCGGAAATCTTCCACGGACCGCCCGACGACAATTTCACCCTCATCACAGCGCCTCATCAAGACCTTCCTGCTGCGGCGCGCTTGACGAGAGGGACGACGTTTCACCCTTGATGAAGGCGAGGACTGCTGGAAGATCCTCCGGTCGCACCAGCACTTCACGCGCCTTGGAGCCTTCGGAAGGCCCCACCACTCCGCGTGATTCGAGCAGATCCATGAGTCTGCCGGCCTTGGCGAAGCCCACACGCAGTTTGCGCTGCAGCATGGATGTGGAACCGAACTGCGAGCTGACCACAAGCTCCGCGGCCTGCAGCAACACATCCATATCTCCGCCGATATCCTCGTCCGGTTCGATATTCTTCTTCTCGGCTTCCTTGGCCATCTCCTCTATGTCCTCACGATAATGAGGCTTGCGTTGCGTACGCACGAATTCCACGGCACGGCGAATCTCGGATTCATCGACCCACGCGCCCTGAACACGAATCGGCTTCGCCTGGCCCATCGGCAGGAACAGGGCATCGCCCTGGCCAATCAGGGTCTCGGCGCCTGTGGAATCAAGAATGACTCGCGAATCGGTGGCCGACGACGTGGCGAACGCCAGTCTGGATGGAATGTTGGCTTTGATCAGACCAGTGACCACATCAACGGACGGACGCTGCGTGGCCAGTACCAGATGCACGCCTGCGGCTCGTGCCAGCTGGGTGATGCGCTGGATGGAGCTTTCCACATCGTTCTTCGCCACCATCATCAGATCCGCCATCTCATCGACGACCACAAGAATGTACGGATACGGGGCCACTTTCCTCTTGGAACCGGCCGGCGCATGAACCTTGCCGGCCCGGACTGCCTCATTGAAATCCTTGATATGGCGGAATCCGAAGAATTCAAGATCGCTGTATCGCGCATCCATCTCCTTGACCACCCATTCGAGCGCCTGCGCGGCCTTCTTGGGGTCGGTGATGATCGGTGTGAGCAAATGCGGGATGCCCGCATACGCCGACAATTCCACTCGTTTCGGATCCACCATAATCATACGGACCTGATCAGGCGTGGATCGCATGATCACAGAGGTAAGCATGGAATTAATGAAGCTCGACTTACCGGAACCGGTGGCGCCTGCCACCAGAAGATGCGGCATCTTGGTCAGATCGGCGGTCACGAAATGGCCTTCCACGTCCTTGCCGACGCCGGTGAGCATGGGGTTCGGATCCTTCATGGCCTTGTCGGAGCGCAAGACATCGCCCAACACCACGGTTTCTCGATCAGCGTTGGGGATTTCAATGCCGATCGCGGATTTGCCTTCGATCACGGAAAGGATACGCACATCAGAGCTGGCCACTGCGTATGCGATGTTCTTCTGCAGATTGGTGACCTTCTCGACCTTGACGCCCGGCCCAAGCTCAACCTCATACATGGTCACCGACGGTCCTCGCAGGAATCCGATGACTTTGGCGTCCACATTGAACTGTTGGAACGTACCGGTCAGGGCACGAATCACACGATCGTTCTCCGGCGTGTGCACGGCATGCGGCGCACCCTTCTTGAGCATGTTGAGATCGGGAAGGGTGTACGGACCGTCAGACACCTCCTGAGCATCGTTCGATTCGTCCGGTACCGGCATGTCGTCGAGGATCTCGCCTGTGACCGCGTCCACCATGATGGCCTCACCATTGGATGTGCCGTCCTTGTCGATGACGGCCCAGGGGTCATCCGCGGGGACGCCCACCTGCTTTGCGTCGTTCGCGGACGGAGTGGCCGGCATGGTGCCGCTTGCCGTACCGATCGGTTCGGAGGAGAACGACCGCCCCGTGGTCATCCGCGTGGGCATGGCTCTGGTACCATCGGAGGACCCGCCACCGTAATCGCTCGAAGAGACGCTACGAGGCGTCCCAGTCCGTGCTTGAGAATTCTCAAGTATGGTTTCGGCTGCTTCGCCATGGCTTGCGGCCGCGTTGAGGAACGCCTCATCACCGGCGTAATGATCAAGTCTGTCTTGCCCATCGTTACGATGCTTGCGGGACTTGAACCACTGCGAGACCTGTGCAATCAGGCTTGGGCTGGATTGAGTTTTTTCCTCGTCCGCGCCATCATGCGACGGCACCCCCTGAGCGAATGGCAGCGAAGTGTCCCCCACGCGAACCTCGTTCGGGAACTGTTCGCTTTGCTCGTCGGGATCTTCCTTCAAGCCGTCGCTCAGTTCGACTGCGATCTTGCTCATGATGTCGGGAATCTCGGTCACGTTCGTACCGGTGATCAGCAATATGCCGGAAAAAATCATCACGATGAAAATGATGATCGCGAAGGCCCTCGATAATCCCCAGGCCAGCGGGCATCCGAGCACGTAACCCAACAGGCCTCCGGAACGCTGCAGCAGAGCGATGTCGAAAGTCGTGGAGTCGGATGCCAACGCCGCATCGAGGATCGAACAAATGGACCATAAAATCACGAACCAGCCAATCCCCACGTAGGTGTCGTTCGCATTGCGTTCCGTTTTGAACATGAGACTGAACACCACAAGGGCCAGGAACACCGGCAGAACGACGCTCATCAGACCGAACAGTCCGGAGGCCACGGCATGCAGGGCCAAGCCGAAGGCACCCTGTACATGAAACCATTCGGAAGCGCAGAAAAGAACCGCCAGAACAACCATGATGAGGCAGTTGATATCGCGGCGCTTTACGGAAAAGCCGCTGGACGGCGAGGTTCCCCGCTTCGTGTTTTTGGAGTTTGTGCGAGGGCCACGTCCGGAGCCTCCGCCTGACTTTTTCCCATTGGATGATGATGTTCGTGCCATAACGAAACAGATTCTACCTATCGGCACACCCATGTCATGCCAAAAATCTCCATTCGAGCACAATCTCCGATTCGGCAGGACGCCGCATTTCAGCAGCATCACGTAAGAAAAAGTCGGAACATCCCCGAAATACCTTCGAAGTACTGAAATCAACTGAAACACTCCCACTGTTACTTAAGCGTTTCAGTCACTAGCATGGGCGATACACGTTTCATCTCAACGCAGAATACGTGTTCATTCGATCAAGGGAGACGATGAAATAATATGGGAACAATAACGAAAAGGTTACTGGCAACGGTCGCGGCGACCTCTGCCATCCTTGGCATGACCAACCTTCCAGCCGTTGCCGCAGAAGACAATTCGGCTTCTTTGGAAAACACCGTGAACATCAGCGACATCAACGCCACGGACGAGACGAGAGCCTTGTTCGCCAAGCTTCGTGACAGCAAGGCGGGCGACCTGCGTTTCGGCCAACAACACGCAACCGATGAGCACATCAGCTCAACCGCTTCAGATGGTGATGTCTATGAGATGACCGGTAAATACCCCGCCGTGTTCGGCTGGGACGCGGGGCTCGCGCTGAGAGGCGCGGAGAAGCCCGGCTCCGGCAGCGATAAGCAGGCCAATGCCAAGATACTGGCTCAGAACATCATCGATGCAGATGCCAAAGGCGCCATCGTGACGCTATCTGCACACTGGTACAACCCGGGCACCGGCGGCGATTTCAACGACACCACCGCCGTCGCATCCGAACTGTTGCCGGGAGGCCGGTATTCCGGTACCTTCAATGAGGAGCTCGACGCCATCGCAGCCACTGCGCAACAGGCCAAGCGCAGCGACGGCACGCTGATTCCGGTCATCTTCCGCCCGCTGCACGAAAACAACGGAGGCTGGTTCTGGTGGGGAGCGACGCACGCGTCCGCCAACGAATACAAGGAACTGTACCGTTACATCGTCGACTATCTACGCGACGTCAAAGGCGTGCACAATCTGCTCTACGCCTACTCCCCCGGTGGCGTGTTCAACGGCGACTCCACCGACTACCTAGCCACCTATCCGGGCGACCAGTGGGTAGACGTGCTCGGCTACGACGAATACGACACCGATAACTCCTCCGACGATTCGAACGACTGGATCGATACGGTGATTAAAGACCTCAAGATGATCGGAGACGAAGCGACCAACCGTGGCAAGATTGTCGCCTTCACTGAATTCGGACGTTCAGGAGAACGCAAATTCAACGAATCCGGAATCGGAGACAAAGACACCAAGTTCTTCTCCGAGCTCGCCGACGCCATCGCCAAGGAGGTTCCGAACATCGCCTATATGATGACCTGGACGAATTTCGGCGGCTCCGGCGAGGGGTTCCAGTCATACACTCCGTGGAAGGGGTCAGACGGGGAACAGGACTTCAAAGACTTCGCCGACAGCAACGTGAACCTCATGGCATCCGATGACAACGTCGATTATTCGAACGCTCCTGCAGCTGCTGAGCAGACCGGCACTGCACGCATCGTGACTCCCGTGGGAGGCAATCGCGTAACTGAAACGAAGCTCACCATTCGCGTCAAAACCGAAGGATTGCAGTACTCCAGCCTCGACACCGAATCCGCCACCGTGACCACTGACCGCGGGCAAAGCGTGAAGCTCACATACTCATGCAATGGCTACTTCATCGGCACACTGGATCTTGATGCGGCAGGCATCGAACTCGACCAATCCAAACTCACCCTGACCGCGCATGTCAGCACCAAGGACGGCAAGGAGCTCGCTGCCGCCGATGGTAACGGCGCGGTAAGCGTGAAGCTCGGTGCCGAGCCGGAGCAGGGCGTGGACGATGTGGAAAGCTTCGATTCCTACGATTCCGATGCCGAATTGCAGGCGGTCTACTCACCAAACCACAGCACGAAGGCCAATCTCACGCTCACTGACAGCCCGAAGAACGGTGGAACCAAGGCCGGCAATCTTCATTATGATTTCGTAAGCTATCCCGACTATAACGGTTTTCAACGTTCATATACACCCAAACAGGACTGGTCCGGTTTCTCCAAACTGAACATGTACCTCAAGGCGGACGGCTCCGACCACAAATTCGTGGTGCAGATCAACGCCGGTGGCGTGACCTTCGAAGCCTATCCGAAGATCGACGGCACAGACGGACACGAAGTATCACTGAACTTCGGCGACGCCGACGGCAATGACAGCGATTTCGCCCCTGCTTCCTGGGATACAGCGCACGCCGAAACGAAGCTCTCGCAACAGCTGCTCTCCGAAGTCAGCTCCTTCGCCCTATATGTCAACGACAACGGCGGCGACCGACCGAAAACCGGCGATATAGTGCTCGACTCCATCACCCTTGACGGCACACGTGACGCCTACGCGCCGCAGCAGACACCTTCCACGCCAAGCGACGCCGAACCGCAGATTGTCGACGACTTTTCCGAATACACGGATGACGAGGCTCTCAGAAGCGCGTGGGGCAATCGTGGACACACCGAAGTGCTGTCTTTGACCGATGGTCCGACAGACGGTTCCAAGGCATTACGTTTCAAATATGATTTCGGCAACGGCAGCTGGTATGACGTGGCGCAGTATTTGGGCGGCAAGAACTGGTCCGGCGAAGGCATACTGAAGCTGCAGGTTCGCGGTGACGGTTCCGGCAACGCCATCGGACTGCAGATCGGCACCGTGGACGGCAAATACTTCCATTGCGACATCAAGCTCGATTTCGAAGGTTGGAAACAGCTCGAGATCGAGCTGGTCGGCAATGGCGATTTGACACAGACGTGGCCGGAAGATGCCAACAAGGGCAAAACCATGACCGATGCCGACCTGACCTCCATCAAGGAAATGGTGTTCGCTTCCAACAAGTGGAATGCCGAAAGCGCCGGCATCGACGTCGCAATCGCCGATGTTCAGGTGGTCCCGGCCACCGGCTCCTCCACCGACGCCGATGATTTGAAGGACGACACCGACGAAGGCGAGAATCAGGATAGTGCCGAGGACAACGTCAGTGACACTTCCGCCGACGTCGCCAATCAGGATCCGGCAAGCTGCCCAATCACCGACGACTCGTCCAACACCGCAGACGGCGGAACCCCAACCGACCCTTCCTCACAATCCGGTGAAAAGACATCCGCCATGGCGCAACCCGATGCAAAGACGACTGTCAAAAACCTGTCGAACACAGGTTCCGACATCATCCACGCCATCGCAGCCACGGCCATATTGCTGTTGGGAGGATGCGTCGCATACATCGTCCATAGAAGAAAGGCACATTTCGAACAGCGCTAGCGCACCGGGAACCGGCATGATCGCGTAATCAGAAGGGCCTCTCCATGAATTCCATGGAGAGGCCCTTACTGCTGCGCCCTATCTTGTTCGGACCATCCGCTCAGTCGACATCACCGAGGTGATGCTGCGTGTAAGTGTCCGCTTGAGCGTCGATGGCATCGTAATCGCCGGCATCGGCATGCTCGATGATTGCCATCGCGTTGTTCAACAACGCGGGATTGAGCGCCTGAAGCCAGTGGATGCGCGGATCCCTGCCGAACCATCCCATCTGCTTGCGTGCGAGACGTTTCGTTTTCTGCGCGATATCCATGAAAGTCTCGTTCAGATCGCGCATGCCATCCAAGTAATCAATGACCTGCTGGTACCCCAAGGCCTTGGCTGCGGTAAGTCCCAATCGAGGACGAATGCGCTCCACCTCTTCGATGAATCCGCCCTCCAGCATCTGCTTGGTACGGATGTCGATACGACGGTCAAGATCCTCCCTCGGCAGGTCGAGTCCGATCTGCACGGACGGAATCACATACCGATAGTGCGGCAGATTCGCCGAATACGGCCGTCCCGTGACCTCGATCACTTCCAACGCGCGGATGGTACGCCGCGGGTTATGCGGATCCATGCGCGCCGCAGCCTCGGGATCTTTGACGCGCAGCTCGTTGAACAACGCTCCGGCGCCTTCCAACCTCTCACGCTCCTCAAGCCTGGCGCGAACCTCTGGATCCGTTCCCGGGAACGAAATATCGTCGATCGCGGCACGCGCGTACAGGCCCGAACCTCCCACAAGGATCGGTCGCACGCCACGTTCCTGAAGCTCAGCGATCTTCTCACGCGCCAACTCCTGAAATCTCGCCACCGACATGGCGTCATCCGGTTCGATGATGTCGATAAGATGATGCTTGACACGGGAACGCTCCTCGGCACTTGCCTTGGCCGTTCCGATGTCCATGCCGCGATACATCTGATACGCGTCGGCGTTGATGATCTCCGCCTGCTGCCCTTTATCCCGCAACGATTCGGCGATGGCGATGGCCAGGCCCGTCTTGCCGGAAGCCGTGGGACCGACGATGGAAACCACCCTGTGGTCGCCAGCCAAGGCTTGGGTACAGGATGTGCGCTCAGTGTCGGACGGCATAGGTCTGCCCCGCGTTCGGATTCGGATCGGCAATCAGATTGTGTCGTCCCGCGTGGGTGACGGTGGCCGTCACGAAATCGCCGACCTTCGGCATCGGTTCACCCCCGGGAACGCCCACGTGCACCAGCACGCCGGTCTTCTCACGTCCGGTCACACGATGCGTGGCCTGATCCTTCTTGCCGGCCTCACCCGTCACCAACACTTCGACGTCACGGCCTTCGAACGTCTTGAGGTTCTCCTCGGTGATGCGTTCCTGCAACGCCACCAAGCGTTCGAAACGATCCTGCGAAACCTCCCGTGGCACCTGCTCCATTTCGGCGGCCGGAGTGCCAGGACGCGGCGAATAAATGAAGGTGAACGCGGACGCGAATCTTGCTTCCTCCACCACACGCAGGGTTTCCTGGAAGTCCTCTTCCGTCTCTCCCGGGAATCCGACGATGATATCCGTCGAAATCTGCGCATCCGGCATAGCCTCACGAATCTTGCGCAGAATATCGAGGAACTTCGCCGAACGGTACGAACGCCGCATCGCACGCAGTATTCTGTCGGAACCCGACTGCAGCGGGAAATGCAGCTGATGCATGACATTCGGGGTTTCGGCCATCGCCGCAATGACATCGTCCGTGAACGCGGCCGGATGCGGAGAAGTGAATCGCACACGTTCCAAGCCTTCGATCTCACCGCATGCACGCAACAACTTGGAAAAGGCGAAACGGTCTCCGATACCATATCCGAACGAATTCACGTTCTGGCCGAGCAGCGTGACCTCCTTGGCGCCTTCGTCCACGCACTGACGGATTTCCGCGAGAATGTCTCCGGGACGGCGGTCATGTTCCTTGCCACGAGTGGTCGGAACAATGCAGAACGTACACGTGTTGTTGCAGCCGACGGAAATGGCCACCCAACTCGTCACCTTCGACGCACGGTCGGTGGGAAGCTGGCTGGGGAAATAGTTGAGCTCCTCCTTGACCTTGACCTGCGCATGGCCTTCGATGCGGGCCTGATCAAGCAGCTGAGGCAGCGAACCGATGTTCTTGGTGCCGAACACGGCATCGACCCACGGAGCTTTCTTGGCGATCTTCTCGCGGTCAAGCTGAGCCATGCAGCCTCCGACCGCGATCTGCAGATTCGGACGTTCCCTCTTCATCTCCGCCCACAAGCCGATGGTGCCATACATACGTTCGGCCGCGTTCTCACGCACCGCGCACGTGTTCATGACGATCAGGTCGATGTCGTGTTCCATGTACTGCTCTTCCGTGGCCGGCACATACCCGCTGTCTTCGAGAACGCCGGCGATGCGCTCGGAATCATGCACGTTCATCTGACATCCAAGCGTATGCACGTAGAACACTCCCCTGCCGCGCGACGAAGTGGTTTCAGCGGGCGTCTCGGCCAGTTTCAAGGCACGCTCCGCCTCGGTCATCATGTCTTCATTCATAACGCACTATGCTATCGGCAGGTAGGCCCATACCTTACAGATGTCCGACATAAAACGCCCATTAGTGCCGATATGGTGAAACTCAAGTGTTGTTTCCAAGGTTTTCCAGCTTCCTTTAACACGAATCCGCCGCATATTGGGTACACTGATGCCCGTGATACTTGACAGACAGAACCGCATCAACACCACCGAGATCAAAGCCCGACTGCAGCACGTAGACTTCGATGACAAAGGACTGTCCACCGACCAGGTCACCGAATTCATCGACCAGATGCAGGTGTACGAGGGTGCGATGTACGAGATCAGCACCAAGCTGGAAATCCTCGATTCGGAATTCCAGGTGCGCTTCGCCCACAATCCGATCCACCACATGGAGCGCAGGCTCAAGTCAGTCAATTCAATCCTCGGCAAACTCAAGCGCCGCAATCTGCCAATCAGCGTCGACGCCGTCAAAGACAATCTTTTCGATGTGGCCGGCGTACGCGTGATCTGCAACTACCGCGACGACGTATACTCCGTGTCGAACTACCTTTCGGCCCAGAACGACATCCAAGTGCTGCGCGTCAAGGATTACATCCAGAAGCCCAAGCAAAACGGCTATCGCTCCCTGCACGTGATCTATGCCGTGCCGGTGTTCCTTTCCTCAGGACCGCACTACACGCCTGTGGAAGTGCAGTTCCGCACAATCGCCATGGACTACTGGGCAAGCCTAGAACACGCATTGCGTTACAAAACCGACCTACCGGACATGAAGCTGAACGAGCATTCGCAGACACTGCTCGATTGCGCACGCAGCCTGCAGAACATCGAAACACAGATGCAGAACATTCACCGAGACATCAACCGCGCACCGCAGGTCGGTGAAGCCCCGAAGGAAAGCTGACTCGGCTTCTTGCCGATATGCTCGCCCAATCCGACCTTTCCAAGAGCCTCTCCTGCACGACGGCGGCGTTCGGAGCTGCTAACACCGGAAAGCGTAAGGGAAAGCTCCACATTTTCCAGAATGCTCAGATGTTCGATCAGATTGTAATTCTGGAAAACGAATCCTGTTCGGTTGTTACGATAAGCGTCCCAATCACGGTCAAGAAAATCCGCTGTTGAGATACCATCAATGACCAGGTCTCCCGAATCGAAATGGTCAAGACCGCCGATGACATTCAGCAACGTGGTCTTTCCCGAGCCGGATGGTCCTAGAACCGCAACGAATTCGTTATCCCGAAACGCCAGATCAACATGATCGAGCGCCGTCTGTACAAAGCATCGGACGCATATTTCTTACTGATATCTTTTAGTTCGAGCATTCGTACCCGTCTCCGCTATTCTGTCTCCCGGACCGACCTGAATATTATTCACCTTTCTTCGGACTATCGGCGCGGGAAACGTGGTACTTTCACGGGAAGCTGGGCCAGGACGGTACCGATGAAAATCAGCGCGCATCCCATGTAAGCGCGCATCGTCATGACCTCTCCAAGCAGCAACGCCCCTCCGACCGCAGAAAAGAACGATTCGAGCGACATAATCACCGACGCCCTGGTCGGGGGCACCATCTGCTGGCCGAACACCTGCAACGTATATGCGATTCCCGCCGATCCGACACCTGCGTATACGATTGGAAACCACCCTTGCAAGGCTCCCGACCAGTCAATTGAGCCTTCAATGGCCGCGCCGATCCAGCTGAGCACGGCGGTCGTTGCGATTTGTCCGAAGGAAAGCAAAATCACGTCCATTTTCCGTCCGAACGTATCGATTACCAGAATATGGCCGGCAAACAGCACCGCAGTGAACAGCAGCACCACATCCGCGGCCGTGATCGATCCGAACCCATCGGTGATGCATAACAGATAGAAGCCGGCGACGGCAATCGCAACACTGACAACGACGCCCATATGCACACGTCTGCGTAATATGACGAACGCCAGTAGCGGAGTCATGACGATATACAGCGCGGTGATGAAACCGGAGCGTCCGGCTGACCCGGAATACAGAACGCCATACTGTTGCACCGTACTAGCCGAGAACAATACCACTCCGCATATGACGCTTACCGCAACGGGATTGTTCGTCCATCCCGGCAAACGCACGTCCTTGCCGTCTCCCAAAACAAGAATCGCATCGGATTGCGTGACTTTCATGGTCTTCTTGATTTTCCCCCTGCGCATCCACAGCAACGGAAGCAGGGAGATTGCGCCGAGCGTGAATCTGGTCGCCCCGAAGAATAAGGGAGACATGGAATCCATGCCCTGAACCTGGGAAACGAACGCAAAACCCCAAATCATGGCCGTCAATACCAGACAGGCCATGCCAACAAACTCTTTCCTCCGCATGGGCAGTCACGCTATCGTAAGGAAATTTCATAGAAAAAGGCCTGACCACATTATGGTCAGGCCTTGGAATCCTGTCTCTTCAGAGAACCGGATCAGTCACGGTTGCCCAGCAGTTGCAGGATGTACAGGAACATGTTGACGAAATCGAGATACAGGCTCAAAGCGCACAGGATGGAAACCTTCTTGACCATTTCCGGGCCCTGGTTCCTGTACTGATCGAGCAAAGCGCGAGTCTTCTGGGCATCGTAGACGGTCATGCCCGCGAAAAGCACCAGACCGATGGCGGAGACGAGCATAAGCGTGGTGTTTCCCGGAGCGAAGATCATGAGAAGCACTTCGGCAACGATAAGAACGATAAGCGCCACGAACAGCACCGGACCCATCTTGAGCATGTTGATCTTGGTGGTGCGGGCGAACATGGTCAGCGCAAAGAAGAATCCCGCGCACAAGGCCAGGGAAATGCCGATGGTACCAAGATCATACGCCATGAAGATGGTGCTGAGCGTAAAGCCCATGAGCGCTGCATACACGTAGAACATGATTCGGGCGGTGGAGACCTTCATCGTGTTGATGCGTGCGCTGAGGTAGATGGCGAGGCCCACCTCCACCGCCAGCGGCGCGAAGACTCCAACCAGTCCCGTGGCCCGGACGAGGGCAAGATACGCGCCGCTCATCTGCGTAAGGATGGACACGATCGCCGTAAGCACCAGGCCGATGGTCATTTCGGCGTAGGCGCGGGATACGGAAGAACGCTCGACCTCCTCATAGGAATAGGTTGCCTGAGTGTTGATGGCGGCAGTTCCGTCAGCCGGGGAATACGCGTAGCCGCCCTGCGGAGCGTATTGCGACTGGCCATACTGACCCTGGCCATACTGATTCTGGCCGTATTGGGGTTGTGCGGTGTTGTTGTATTGGTTACGCGGTGCATTGCCGCCCTGGGGCTGCTGACCGAATGTCATGATCGCTCCTTAAAAACTCGACTACGCAACACAATACGGCATTTTTATGAGGATTTCATGAAAAAAGCCCGACAGGCCGCCAAAAGCCTGCCGGGACAAATGATGGGCCGCATATCATGCGGCTATGCGACATCACAGGGTGAACGTATGCACCACTTTGGTGTCGTCGAAGGAGATGAAATCCGTCACGTCCACGGTCACGTCGGAATCGTCCTTCAGGACGTATCCCAAGGTCACGGTTCCGGTTGCGCCCGGCTGCAGCTCAGCCAGATACGAGTTGACATCGTATCCTTCCGGAGAATCCATATATATGGCCACGTCGAGAGACTGGCCGTTCTGGAAGACCTTCGGATTCGCAACGCTTGAGAAGGAGTTGTTCTTATCTGTGTTGTTCGTCCATTCATAGGTGACGAGAACGGTCGGCTGGTTTTCGTAGTCGTTGGCGCTGCGCTGGGCGGAGACGATCTTGACATGCGCGTAGCTCAGATCGCCTTCCATGTCCTGCTCGCCCTTGCCGGACGCATCCGACTGCGAGGAATCCGAGGACTCGTCCGACGAATCGTCGGTGGTGGACGACTGCGAGGATGAAGTTCCGCCGAAGGCCTCATCCAACGCCTTGCTCGTAGCGGATTGCATGGCCAACGTAATCACAATGGCAAGCACCGACAGCACCGCAGCCACAATCGACAACGCCTTGCCGCGCTTCTTGCCACGGAATGTGCCCACCAGCGCGATGACGGCAAGCACGACGCCCACAAGTCCGAAGAAGAACGCGATGTTATTGATGATCGGAATGAAACTCAGCGCGAAACCAATCGCACCGAACACCACACCCACAATGCCGCATACCGTCATCCCCGGCTGAGCCTGCGCGGCCGGCTGCACGGCGGTAGGTGGTACGGCAGGCTGCGGTTGAGTCTGGCCGGAGTCCTGCGTATCCAGAGGCTTCATATTATTGGGATCGTTGAAATCAGACATGATCAACCCTTCACTCTCAAAAGCGGATTCTTTCACTCTCGAGCTTAGGAATTCTCATCATGAAGCGGTATTGGCCTTCAGGTCATACTTCGATGTCCGAATGGCTCACCGCACGTAAAGGGGGAATGCACGTTCGGACAATGGAACGACTTACGCCGACAGCGCTAATGTGGTCATATGCGCAGTGTTGATCATGGAAACCCAGGACAGTACGACGTTCCCGTACGCACGAATATTTGGTGCACCATCGTGATGGTGCCGTGCGCCAGTTTTATGTGCATCCTGCAACTCGCCTTCTTCGCGAGTCAGTTCGACAAGGAAAGCTTCACCTACACCATGATGGTCGCGTTCACCTTCGTCGGCGTCGTTTCGGGATTTCTGCTACTGGCCAGAGACAAGTATCCGTTGCCCACATTCCTGATTGCCTGCGCACTGGTAATCATCCTTCCGTTCGACTCGACCATAGCGCTGATGGCATTCACCTCACTGCTCGCCCGGCGCAGCGGCCCTACTCTGACGGTTCGAGCCATCATCGCGGCCACATGCACGGCCCTGATCTCACAGATTCGAGATGCAACCCAGCTACCGGACGCGTCCTTCTGGCATCTCATCTTCTCCGACACGGGCACAGGGTCTCAATATGGAACGCCGATGGTTCTGATGGTCAGCGAGCCGACGATAGTCATCACGGCCGTCATCACGGCCTTGTTGGAAACAATGATAGCCATGTTGATAGGAATGCATATTCGTTCAAAGGCATTGGCATCGCTGGCCACAACGAAGGAGCAGGCGGCCCAAGAACAGATCGGAGAGCTCAAAACCGAACTTATCAATCAACGTTTCGCGGAAACCGTCTCAGCCGAAGCGCACGATACTTTGGCCCATTCGTTGTCGCTTCTTGCGTTGAACGCCACCGCACTGGGAGCGCAATCGCGGAAAATCGAAAGCTTGGCGCAGCAATCAGGATCCGACGAGATGGCTGATCAGGCACGCCAGATCTCAACCCGTACCGAAGACATACGCAAACAGGCCGCAGGTGCGCTCGACGAAGCGCACGGCATAATCGACATGCTACGCCATCCCGAACAAGCGGCCACGCAACTCGACCCCTCAGACGAAACCTCTTTGACACGCGAATCTTTGGACGCACTGATCAGTGAGGCCCGGTCCGCCGGCATGCAAATGAACACCTGGATAGACATCAGACAGTTCAACGCCCTCGACGGAGCAATCGGAAAAATCGCCTATCGGGTGGTACAGGAGGGACTGACCAACGCACGACGTCACGCGCCGGACGAACCGGTATCCGTACAAGTCGACGCGAATCCCGAACAAGGCGTGCACGTACATATCAGCAATCCGACATCAACGCGAGCCACACAGCAATCCAAGCAACGGTCCACCGCACAATCCGACGACGGTGAACGAACCGGTGCTGGACTGCCGGGAATCACAGCACGTGTGGAGCAGGCCGGCGGAACATGCCGATACGGTTTTGACTCACGCAACGCATTTCACCTTGACGTACAGCTACCATGGGTTGAGTGAACAGTACGCATAACGATAATAGACGGTCGGTTACGGTCAGTGTCATCGACGACGATCCGATGATAGGCCAGGCTATGCGTCTGATTCTGGAAGACTATTCGGATGGACTCATCAGAGTGGTGTCGACGAGCACCAGCGGAGCGGACGCCATTCTGCACGCGCGGGAAGAACAGCCGGATGTGGTGCTCATGGACATAGCCATGCCGCACATGGACGGAATCGAAACGACCCGACAACTGCGAGCGCTCCCCCACCCGCCGCATGTGCTCATGTTGACGTCGTTGAATCCGTCGAATACCGTCGGGCGGGCGATTGAGGCCGGTGCGCAGGGTTTCATTTCCAAGACGGACGCGCCTGAAGACATCATTCGGCGGGTGCTCGACGTGTGCGATGGGCTTCCGCAGTTCAATCCGGCCAGTCAGCAACAGCTTATCGCCGGGCTTAGCGCGCAGCAGCCCCAGTCTCGCCGCGATGAGGCCCGTTCCATGCTGGACACGTTGCCTGATCGGGAGAGGGAGGCTGTCATCCTTGCCGCGGAAGGTTATACTAATGCGGAAATCGGGCAGCGTATGTTCATCTCCGAGCGTACCGTCAAAGCGCATCTTTCCTCAGCGTCCGAAAAGCTTTGCATGGGTCGCGTTCAGATGGCACGTCTTGTGGAACGCGCCGATTTGTCGGAGAGGTCCCTGTAGATCCATATGCCGCAGTTTGCGACAGTGTGATCTGACGCTTGTAATGTCGTTGCTCGAATAGACTGGTAGGAAACGGTCCCGATGGGAAGACCAGCATGTTAATCAGCGCTACGGAAAAGCCTTTGGGCAAAGTGTTCACTTCCGACTATCAGTTCGCCATTCCGTCCTTCCAGCGTGCCTACACTTGACTTCCTCCCCCGTCTGAAGGCGGGGGATTCCTACGCCGTTTGGCTTAATGAAGCCGCGCGGTTCGGTGGGTTCCCGCTTCGCGGGCGTCGGCGTTGCGACCGGCTTGGGCCAGCCTCCGTCTTACGTCGCCTCCACGGGCGTTTAGCGACTCCGCGAGTCCCGCGGCGTCGAGGATGTTCAGCGCGGCGTTCCAGTCACGGTCGAGGAAGGCTCCGCATTGGGGGCACTCCCATTCGCGCACGTTCAACGGTTTCCGCCTGTCCCGGTGCCCGCATTGGGAGCAGATTTGACTGCTGGGATACCAGCGGTCGATGCGCGTGACCGTCCTATCATATTGGACGCCCAACCGTAGGATACGGTCGATAATTCGAGTCCAGTCCGCGTCCAGCAGGCTTTTCGCCATGCGCGTGCGTGCCAGTCCTTCGACGTTCAGGGTCTCCAATGCGACGGCTTGGTTCTCGCCCGCCACCTTGGATGCCAGCTTGTACGCCATGTCCTTGCGCTGGTTGCGTATCCGACCGTAGGTCTTGGCTTTCAGGAGTCGTGTCTTCGCATGATTGGACGAGCCTTTCGTTTCGCGCGACAGTTTCTTGTCGAGTTTGCGTAGACGGCGCTCCTTGCGTTTCAGGGTGCGCGGATGCGGTATCTTCTCGCGCGTGCCGTCCGTGTAGACGATGCTCATAAGGGATTCCAACCCCATGTCGATGCCACACGCCTCATGTATCGGTTCGGGTGCTTCGACATTGTCCTCAACCTGCACGGTGAAGCTCACCTCATAGGAGCCGTCCGCGTGGCGCATGATGTTCACGGTGTTCGGTTGCGACGGCAGGTCGCGCGTCCAGCGGAGTCGTATCCGTCCGATTTTCGGGAGCGTAAGGAAAGCCCACTTGCAACCGGCTGTGTGTTCGACCTTGAATCTGGCGGATTTGGTGAACTCCGCCGACTGTTCGCCGTCCCTGCGGCTCTTATACCGGGGCAGTCCCGTGCGACGCTTCTTCCCCGTGCGATGATTGGTCACGACGTGGGTCTTGCCCGCCTTGTAGAGACGGAAGAAGTTCCGGTAGGCCGCATCCGCGTGGCGTATCGACTGCTGTAACGGAGTGGACGACACCATGGTCAGCCACATCATGCCGGGTTCCCGCTTCCACAGGGTGAACATGCCGCTCAACCGAGAATACGACTGCATCCTCCCATGTCGGCGGCGCATGAGTTCGCGCTGGTCGAGAGTCCAGTTGTAGGCGTACCTGCAAGCGCCGTACAAACATGACAGGGCGTCGCGCTGACCCTGCGTGGGGTAGGCGCGATAATTGTATCGCCTGTGGGAACTCATGATTGGTATTATACTTGGTCTATATGGATAACACAAATGATATTCGCAAGGGACGCCACTGTATATACGATTTGCACGCGCACTTGGTCTTCGTCACCAAATACCGGCATGACGTGTTCACTGACGAGCATCTGAAAGCGTTGGAAAGAATATTCTCCGACGTGTGCACGTCGTTCGACTGCCGGTTGGAGGAGTTCAACGGGGAGACGAACCACGTCCACCTACTCGTATCCTTCCCACCGACCGTGGAACTCAGCCGCCTCGTCAACAGCCTCAAAGGAGTGTCCAGCCGATACCTGAGACGCGACTATCCCGAACTTGCGCAACACTACTGGAAGGAGCAACGCCTCTGGTCACCCAGTTACTACGCGGGCACAGCGGGCGGAGCACCCTTGGACACGCTGAAACGGTACATCGAGAATCAGAACAGACCGGCGTGATTCCCCACCGCCCTAAAGGACGGTGTACCCTCACGCCGAAACGATGGCAGGCGGACAACGTCTCGCAGTTGGTGAGCGACCTGCAGGATGCCTGCACGAATCCGGACAGTCCCTACTTTCTGGGTTCTCTGATTCTCGTCAGGGATGGTTCGGCCAAATACCAGGTCATCGATGGGCGGCGGCGGCTCATCTCGTTGTCCATCATCATTTCCGTACTACGCGATTTGGAAACGGATCCGGACCTTATCGGCAGTCTCAATGATCTTATTCTCGAGCCGGGCGACAAACTGCGCGGCATTAAGGCGCAACCGCGTCTGCGACTGCGCGAACGCGACACCTACCGCAGCGTCAGGAACGGAGCATGCCGTTGCGGTAGGCCATCGGCGTGGTATGCATGAGTCTGCGGAACGTTCGCGTGAAGAAACTCGGCGAGGAGAATCCCGTCTGTTCCGCGATCGATGCGATCGGCAGTTGGGTGGTTGCCAATAGTTCCGCCGCCGCGCGAATGCGCACATCGTTAACGAACTCGATCGGCGTCTGACCAAGCAGTTCACGAAAAATCACGGCACACGTGGTACGTCCTACGGATCCGGATGCCGCTATTTGCGCCAATGTGATTTGATGCACGTAATGGCGTTGCACGAAATCGACCATCATGGCGAGCGTCGAGACGTGAGGATGCCGTTTGATACGTTCGGCGGTACCGTCATCGCTGCGTTCGTGCGCGATTGCGGTCAGCTCGCGCAGCATCGCATAGAAGCAGCTGAGCACGCTCAAAGACGCGGAGTCGTCAGCCAAAGCCATGCCCCTTGCTGCTGGCGACACCGCATGAGATGAGTGGGCGAACTTCGCATCATGCAACCGCATGATCTGTGCGATCAGTTCGTTTCCGTGGGCATCATCCGGGCTGAGAACCACGTAGGGCATCGTCTCGTCCGTCACCAGCGGCATCACGAATCGCTCGTATACTGCGGTGGGGGCGCTCATTCGCGAGGGGTTGAGCAACGTGCATGAGAATTCGCAATCCGTGCCGTCTTCGGTAAAACCGTAATGCAGTTGGCGTGAATTGACGAAGATGGCCTGCCCCTGTTCGAGCAGTACAACCTCGCCGTTGACGAAATACCACATATGGCCGCGGATGATATACGTGAATTCGAGATCGATATGCCAATGGCATTCCGCGCGCATATTCGGATATTGGTGCAACAGTGAGTGTTCAGTGAACGAAAAGAACATCGGAGCGTCGTATTGCACTATTTCCGCACCGTTGGGCAAGCGGCCCCAACCGGTGATAGGCATGAACTCGTAAGGCAAGCACACCGGCCGTGCCAACTGTTTCATTCTGCCCCCACCAACCCGATTCGGTAAATAATGCAAATTCTAAGAACGATAGTACAACGGAATGCGGTGTCGTCGAACAATAAGCGCATTGAATGGTAGTCAGCATTCGTTGATCAATCGATTGACGCGCAACGCAAAAGGAGCACCATCATGGCGGAGAACACCATCCAGCCGGCAAAGGACGAATGGGAGCGTATGCTTTCCGGAGAACTGTATGTTGCCGACAATCCGCAACAGCAGGAAATGAACGTGCGCAAGCGTCGTCTTGTGCAGGCCATCAACACCTCGAAGTACGACGCGTTCAAGGAACGTGAGGACTTGTTCCGCGAGCTGTTCGGGTCAATGGGCAAGGGTTGTTTCCTTGAGCCGCCGTTCAACTGCGACTACGGCTGCAATACTTACATAGGAGACAACTTCTACGCCAATATGGATTGCATCTTCCTTGACGTGGCGAAGATCACCATCGGCGATCGCGTGTTCTTCGGACCGCGTATCAGCCTGTATACGCCATACCATCCGATCGATGCCGCGGTGCGTTCCTCCGGACCGGAGGGAGCCAGGCCGATCACCATCGGCAACGACGTCTGGTTCGGCGGCAATGTCGTGGTCGGCCCCGGCGTCACCATCGGCGACGACGTGGTGATCGGCGCGGGATCCGTAGTGGTCAAGGATATCCCCTCCCATTCGGTGGCGGTAGGCAATCCCTGCCACGTAATCCGTAAGATCACGGATGCCGACCGTGAATACTGGGAAGGCAAGGCCGCCGAATACCGCGCATGGAAGGATTCCCTCAGCAACTGACCGAGAGAACGGCAGCAATCGCCTTCCCCTCGCACGTCACAACTTCCCTAACCATCGACGCCGCGCCGCGGCCATCTTGGCCAGCTTGAGTCCGGCGTCGATTTTTTATGCGCGTTTTAACCGCGTTCGGACATATCTCAGTCACATTCCACTGTGGAGGCCTCATGCAAACCACTACGACCTGGCGTGACTTTCTGCGGCAGACCCTGACGTTGGCGCTGCCCATCGCGTTCCAGCAACTCATGCTAGCGCTGTCGTCCTGCGCCGACACGTTAATGCTGGCGGGAGTCGGACAGAACGAGCTGTCGGCGGTATCGCTCGCCACGCAATTCCAGTTCATCTTCAGCCTATGCCTTGCCGCGTTGACGCTCGGTATGAGCATTCTCATCGCGCAATATTGGGGTGCCGGCAATACGAACGCGGTGGAAAAGGTACTGGCGTTCATCATGCTGTACGCAGGCATATTGTCGCTGCTGTTCTTCGCCGTCACCCTGCTGCTGCCAGACGCGCTGATGTCGATCATGACGAATGACGCCACACTGGTGACGATCGGAGCGCAATATCTGAGGATTTCGTCGGTCTCCTATCTGTTCATCGGTTTGTCGCAGATTTATCTGTGCCTGATGAAGAACGTCGGCGCGGCCGCGACCGGCATGATAGTGAGCACCGTCGGCGTAATCGCGCATGTCGCTTTGAACGCCGTGTTGATTTACGGCTGCCTGGGACTGCCGGAACTCGGAATCTACGGAGCCGCCATTTCCACCGTGATCTCACGTGCGATCGAATTGATATGGTCGATTCTGGTGGCTTCTCGGCATGGCAGACCGCGATTGCGTCTGTCCATGATGATTTGCCCGGACATCGCGTTGCAAAAGGATTTCTGGAGATACAGCCTCCCTGTGCTCGGGAACGAGCTGGTATGGGGCGGCGGATTCACCATGTACACCGTGATCATGGGACATCTCGGCTCCGATGCGGTGGCCGCCAACTCCATCACCAACATCGTCAAGGATCTTCTGGTCTGCCTGAGCCTCGGCCTGGGCAACGCAGGCGGCATTCTGGTAGGCAATCTGCTGGGCCGCAATGCGTTCAAGGAAGCGAAGATCATGGGCGACAGATTCTGCAAACTCGTGGCATTGGTCGGAGTGGGAACGGGACTGCTCATCATCGCGGTGCGCCCTGTTGTGTTGCAGTGGGCCGGTTTGACTCCCCAAGCCACGCATTATCTGTCGGTCATGCTGTTCATTTGCGCGTATTACGCGGCTTGCGGATGCATGTCCAATCTGACCATCGCGGGCATCTTCCCGGCTGGAGGCGATTCGAAATTCGGCCTCATCTGCGATGCGATCGTCATGTGGATCATCGTCGTGCCCGTCGGCTTGCTGGCGGCCTTCGTGTTCAAACTGCCCGTGCTGGTGGTGTATGCGCTACTCAACACCGACGAATGCATCAAGATGATTCCCGCTTTGATTCATTACCGCAAGTACCGTTGGATCCGCAACGTGACCCGTCAATAGCCGATCTTCACAGCATGAAGTGTCTGTCGCCGCAATCCACCGATCACGACGATAGACACTTCATGTCTCAACTCGTTCAGTCGTTTATTCGACCGCTCATTCAGCGGTTTATTCGGCTGTCTTCATGTCAAGGGCCGTAGGGCGCAATTCGGCTGCGGCGGCCTGCGGATCGCTCTTGGCGAGACGCTTGAGATAGCGTTCGTACCACAGCATCGCAAGACCGATGAACACCACCACGCCACCGACGTTGTACACGAGGGTGAGCCACAGCGGCTGATCCAGCGGAATCGTTCCGGCGATGAACACGAATGCGAACACGATGAGGAGGAACGTGGCCACGGCAAGACCGAACGTTCGCGAGCCCATACGGAACGTGCGCTCCACCTTGTCGTACTTGCGGCGCAGAACGTAGTAGGCCAGCAGAATCAGCAGCGGCGGCAGCAGTGCGGTCGCAGCAGTCATGTTGATCACGATCTGCAGCAAATCGTTGACGTTGTTCGATCCCAACGCCGGAATGATGAGGATCGGCACGACAATGACGAACTGCAGCCAGGCGGCACGCCACGGGATGCCCTGATCGTTGAGCTCAATAATCTTGCCGCCGAACACGCCCTTCGGAATCTCCGAGAAGAAGACCTTGACCGGAGCGGAAGTCCACATCATCAGAGAGCCGAGGGTGGCGGCCAGCAGAATGAGACCCACGAGTCGGGTTGAAATCGCCGTCGGGATGCCGACCCACTCGCCGACCTTGCCCATGACCACGAAGATGCCCGTCGACAGATCGAGCTCATCGGAGGAGACGAACACATTCATCACCAACGAAGCGAGTGCGTACAGCAGGCCGATGACCAGGCCGGACAGCACGATGACGCGCACGAAGGCCTTGACGCCGCCCTTGAGATCGTTGAGGAACACGCCGACGGATTCGGCGCCGCCAACACCTTGGATGATCCAGGCAAGAGTACCGAGGAAGGCCCACGTGGTGGCGAAGGAGCTGAGGTCGGGCGACAACGTCGAAGCGTTCACCGGCGTGGCCGGCGTGACTCCACCGCACAGCGCGGCCAGAGACAGCACCGTGAACACGACCGTCAAGCCAAGCGCCGCCATTGCACCGAATGACGTCACCGATCCGATCCATTTGGCTCCCTTGGTGGAGACCCAGGTGGCAAGGGCGAAGATGACCACCTCGCACACGGTGATCCACAGTTGTGAGACTTCTTTGTTCTCACCGAAGAACAGGTAGCTGGCGTAGATGATGACGTTCGGCAGGATCGAAGCGAAGTAGAACAGGTTCACGAACCAATAGCAGAATGCCGTCAGAAACGCCCAACGGCCTCCCATCGAGGTTTTCACCCATTGATAGACGCCTGATTCCGACCCTTTGTTCAGTGCGGTGAACTCAGCCACCACGAGTGTGAACGGCACGAAATACAGAATGGTCGCGATGAAGAACGCCGGTGCCGCGGACAGACCGATTGCGACGTTGTTGTTGATTACGTTCTTGATGCCGAAAACAGCCGACACCGTCATGCCAAGCAACGCTACCTGGCCGATTTTGGCTCTTTGTTCGGAGCTCATGGTTATGCGCCTTCTTCCATCAGTTGAATTGGTTGTTGAGTTACGGATGTTTTATTTGTTCGGGAAGCTGTAACCTTCGACGGTTACCTGCAGCTGCACGGCCTTGGTCGTCGTCAAAGACGTCACCGCGAGCGCTTCGTCGACGTCGGCGACGAGCACGCCTCCCTGTGGTACGCTGACGAACGATGCTGGCCCGTCAAAGCGTTCACGGTCGGTGAGGTCGCTGTAGCGTCCGACCGCATTGAGCTGTTTCTTATTGGCGATTTTGACGATCAGCTCTCCTTCGAAGGGAGCCAGCACCGTCAGATATCGACGATGCCCCGTCAGGCAATCCGAACTGAGCCCTGCGGCGTCGTCCCACCAATAGGTCAACGAGTCGCCGATGGAATACGCCACATCACGCTGCAGTGTGGGGGCGATATCGAGCGCCTGCCCGACGCGCATCCATTTCTTGACGGTTCCAAGCTGGCTGTCGAAGTCTTCTCGATTGTCGTACAAATGCATTTCTTCACTCCTCGATATCGGTGATGGCCTGGATGATGTCCGCCGAGCGCAACGGACGAAGGGAAAGATTGAACGAGAATCGTTCGAATCGAATGCGGTAGCCGTCAAGCACCTCGGATCCCCATGAATTGGATCCCAGACCGAGCACCGCGTCATTGATGTTCACGGTGACGGTATCGCGCTTGTGCAGATCCGTTACATGCCTGGCCTCGTCGATGTCTTGGCATGTGTACGGCCATGCGGAGAACGAAAATGGATTCTCCACCGCGTCATGGGGTCGGGTGACGAGCAGACCGTCGCCGTGCGACGAACGGAACGCGACCCAGCGCGTGTCCTCGTGATTCGCGCAATCCTGCGGTACGACGTATGGGGTGAACATTTCGTCCACGGTGGACCGGTACAGGCCGATGATGTTCGCGCGGTGCGAATCGGGATAGTTCTCGCCGGGACCACGGCCGTACCACTCGACGTTTCGGCAGTCGCCGCCTACCTCGAAGCTCACTCCGATGCGTGGAATGATGTCGTGGTAGTTTCCGTAGGGTTCGCCCGAGACCGCAAGGTCGACGCGTCCGGAGGGATGCACCGTGTAGACCATCTTCGTCTTCATGCCGAAGTCATAGACAGGAGGTGCGATGAGCTGCGAGACCTCAACGACGACGTTTTCGCTTTCCTGCCGCCATGAGACATCTCGTGTGGACGTCTGCATGACCTGTATGTTGCGGGGCTTCCACAGCGTATCGAATTCCTGCTGGTGATTGTCGATGAGCGGTTTCCAGAATCCGATACGGACGGGTGCGGCCAGTACGTTGCGTCCGCAGGATCGCCAGCTCACTACATCGCCGGTGGCCAGGTCAAAACCGATGGCCGCGGCGAAGGTCTCCACTTCCAGCGTTGTGCCGTTTTCGCGAACCTGGACCGGTGCGCGACGAGGTGCTGCGATGGCTACATGCGGATGGTTGGCGATGGCGAACTGATAGATGCCGATGCGGCGCATTGCCTCGCTCCACGGCTGTTCTACTGTGGAATGGACCGCGACGCATAGCAGCGTCTCCCCTACTTGCGCGGGATGAATCTTCAGATCAAGGTCGACGCTTCGTCCCGGGGCTACGGCTCCGGGGACCATCCTGCCGGAAGAGACCGGCTTGCCGTCGACCATCGTCGTGACCATGAGAACGATGTCGTCAAGCGACGTGAACCAGCGCTTGTTGCGAATCCTCAACGCACCGCGGTCGGCATCGTATTCGACCCCAACCGGGCAAATCACCTGCATGTATTCGGTCAGTCCGGGACTGGGCTCCTGCCAGGGGAACACCATACCGTCGATGCAGAAATTTCCGTTGTTGGGATAATCGCCATTGTCTCCGCCGTACATGTCGTAGGCGCGACCGTTCTCGTCGACTGCGGCCAGGCCATGATCGCACCATTCCCAGATGAAATGGCCCTGAATGGAATCCCAGCGTTCAAAAACCTGCTGGTATTCGCTCAGACCGCCCGGTCCGTTGCCCATGGAATGCCCGTATTCGCAATTGATGCGCGGCTTGGGGCCGGGATGTTCGCCGAAGTCGTTCATCTGGGACACTCGCGAATACATGGTGGAGATCACATCGACGGTATCGGCGTTGCGGTCCTCCTCGTAGTGCACGGGGCGCATATCCAGTTCCTTGGCCCTTGCATACATGGCACGGATGTTGCATCCGTATCCGGATTCGTTGCCGAGCGACCACATGACCACGCAGGCATGGTTGCGCTCCTGCCTGATCAATCGATCGATGCGATCGACATAGGCGTCTTGCCAAGCGGGATCATCCGTAATCATGGCGATGTTGCCGATGTTCTCGAAGCCGTGGCTTTCCATATCGGTTTCCGCGACCAGCATAATGCCGTATTCGTCGCACAGTTCGTAGAATCGCGGATCATTCGCGTAGTGGGATGTGCGCACCGCATTGATATTGTGGCGCTTCATCATTTCCAGATCGCGACGCATCCGCTCGACGCCGACGGCACGCCCCTTATGGTCGTCATGATCATGGCGATTCACGCCGTGCATCTTGAAATAGACGCCGTTGAGCAGAATACGACCGTTCTCAATGGTTACTTCCGACAGCCCCTGACGACGGGAGACGATTTCTCCGGTGCCGTTTTCGCCTTCAACGCCGATGGTCATCTCGTACAGATAAGGGTCTTCCGGATTCCACAGGTGCGCATCAGCGATGGTCAGCACGGCCTCTTCACCGGGAGCGACCGACGTTTCGGCCGCGATCGTCCCGTCAGCATGGCACAGCCGCCAGTGTATGCGCGAGGTATTCTCGCAAGAAGTCGTCAGGTGCACTTCGGCGTTTTTGCCATCGACCACATGGGTACGCACATGGAAATCGACCAGATGCGCGAACGGACGTTCCATCAGATACACGTCACGGAAGATGCCGGACGCCCACCACATGTCCTGGTCCTCGATGTAGGTGCCGTCGCAATACTGAAGTACTTTGACGGCAATGAGGTTGTCCCCCTCATGGATAAAGTCCGTGATATCGAATTCGGCGCAAAGACGGGAACCTTTGGTCATGCCCACATACGAGCCATTGACGTAGACCTCGCCATAGCTTTCGATGCCGTCAAACCGCAGGACTTTCCGAGCGCCGTCGGCCGGGGCCGGGATACGCACCATACGCTGATAGACCCCGGTCGGATCCCCGCTCGGAACTCGCGGCTGGTCTACCGGGAAGGGGAATCCTTCATCGGTGTATTGCAGGTTCCCATATCCGTCGATCTGCCACAAGTGCGGCACCTCGACGCTGTCCCAGTCGTCCCTGAACTCGCCGAGCACATCGCTCGGAACCGATTTGGGGCCGGGGAACAGACGGAACCGCCACTGCCCTGAAAGCTCCTGGTATCCGCGCGACAGCTCACGACTGTGTGTGGCGGCGAGTTCCTCCGTCTCGTATCCGAAGAAGTAGGCGTGGGGTTCCAGCCTGTTTCTTCCCGTCAAAGAGGGGTTTTCCCAATCGTTATTACATTCCATGAATGCTTCATCTCCTTCGATATTCCAATCGACTTCGATCGGAAGAATCCGATGTTCAAGAACCCCATAGTTCTTGTGCAACCGGTTGCTCTACAAGATAACATCTCTCTTGTCTTTGTGCAACCGGTTGTCTAAACTAGGCGTGTCGCCCGCATACAGCGGAGATTCAAACGGAGGCATATACTGAAGACCGCTTGGAAGGAGCCGGTTATGAGCATCACACGACGCCGTCCCGTTACTTTAGCCGACGTCGCGGCAGAAGCGCATGTGTCACGTTCCACCGCATCACGTGCCCTCAATGATTCGCCGCGAATCAGCGAAAAGACCAAACTCCATGTTCGGCAAACGGCGGAACGCATAGGATTCGTTCCGAATGCGCAAGGTCGGGCGCTGGCCATGGGACGCACCGAAACCATAGCCATGATCGTCACCGAACCCATCGAGGAACTGTTCACCGATCCCACCTACAGCGCCTTCCTCGGAGGCATCACCGAACGGCTGACCGAATCCGAATATCTGCCGGTGCTCCTGCAGGCCGCGAAGCCGTGCGAACGTTCACGTATACAGCATCATCTTGAACGAGGCGCCTTCGATGCCGTCATCGACATCTCCCCCTACAAGGGCGGCGAAATCCTCGATACCTTACGCACGCTCAATATCCCCGGAGTGCTCATAGGACAGACGGGCGACCAGTCCCATGACGGCATATTCTCCACGGTGTTCTCCGACGACGTCGAAGGCGCGAGACTGGCCGCGGAAGCCATCTCGGAAAAAGGCCGTCAGCATCCGGTGTGCATTCTGGGACCGGCCGACAACCCCGCATCGACCGATCGACTTCGCGGATACCGCCAGGCTTTGGGCAGCGACACACTGTCGGACGAACGCGTATGTTTCGCTCAATGGGATTCGTCAGCCGGATTCGCCTCAATGATGACCCTGCTGGAACGTTTCGACGACATCGATGCCGTATTGGCAGGTTCCGACCGCATTGCTTTGGGAGTGCTGGAAGCCTTGAAACAACAGGGACTGAACGTGCCCGAGCAGGTGTCCGTCATTGGATTCGACGATCATCCGCTCGCCTCCGACTCGACTCCGGCATTGACCACCATTCACCAGCCGTTGTATGAAGAGGGGCAGATCGCCGCGGATCTGGCGATGCGTATGATCGCGGGAGACGAACCGACAACCGTCGTCAAACATATGACGTTGGTCGAACGCGATTCGCTGTGATGACAAATCAACCACTTCCGGCACCACCGCGACGAACGGCCGTCTGACAGGAAAACGCGTCCATCCGTTCGCATGCGTCGAACATGCGAACGGATGGACGCACATGTATAAAGCGGCTTGTCGTCAATCGACGTACAGAGCGGACGGGTAGGTCATATAGCGAATCTCATCGAGCTGATCGACCGTCACATAACCAGCGGGCGCATTGAGCACGTCGGGAATGCGGTTGACGATGGTGGCGCAGGTGTGCTCCACCGTAGCCGGCTTCACCACATGGAATTCGACGTTCGGCTCTCCGGTAATCGTCCAATCACACATGTCGCCGTCATCGGGACCGTACACCTTGCCGATGCAGGCCGTTTCCAGCGTGATCCCTTGGTTGGTTTCCGTGGTCACGACCGCGGACATGCCGATGCATTTGCCTGCGGGAACCGTCTCTCCCATGGTGGCGCTGTACATGTCTTCATCACTGAAGTACGGCACGCTTTTCTGGGTCTGGCTTTTGATGGTCAGACCCAGTTTTTGCGCGAGAGATTCGTTGGAATTCCAGACATAGGAAGGCACGACCGTTTCAGGATGGGCCAACTCGGCTTCGAATTCTTCGGCAGTCAGGCCGACACCGTGCGCCTTTGCGAGCGCCAAACCGTAATCCTCGACGTTGTAGCTGACCTCGCCGGTGATCTTTGTGATGGAATGGCAACCCGCCGCAGCCTGGGCCACCATATTGATCCAGAAGATATCCTGCATACCGGAACCAACCATCGTGGCACCTGTGCTCTTGGCAAGAGTGTCAAGGCGATTGGTGACACCGGGTGCCGTGGTCCACGGATAGATGGCTTCCTCGCAGGTGGTGATGACGCTAACGCCATGGCTCAGGCACTGCTCACACATCTTTTCGATTTCGGAAGTGAAACTGAACAGCGTGACGACCGCGATATCGGCGTCGCATTCATCCAAGACGGCTTCGGCGTCGGAACGAATCGTCACGTTGAGCGGGCCGACTCCCGCGAATTCACCGACATCCATGCCGACCACATCGGGGTTCACGTCAATGGCTCCAACGATCTGCATACCGTTCTCCACCATGTAACGAACCGTGTATTTCGCCATTTTTCCACAGCCGAACTGGATGGCCTTAATGGGTCGCATAACACACTCCTTCGTATGTTGAATCAATTCGGCTCGACTTCGAGCCAGCTCCCATTCTTCCACCAGTAACGCCAATTACGCAAGGCGCCACACCGTATGAAGCGGCCTGCCATAAAAGAAAAACGCCCACCTTATCCGCAAATGGGGTTCATCGAACCATCTGCGGATAAGGTGGGCGGCGCGGCGTTCTCCGTCTACTTCATCAGATTACGCAGAACGTACTGGAGAATACCTCCATTGCGGTAGTAGTCCGCTTCACCCGGGGTATCGATGCGCACGATCGCATCGAACTCGGTCTTGGAACCATCCTCATGGGTGGCGGTGACGTGGACAGTCTTCGGAGTGGAGCCATTGTTGAGCTCATCGACACCGGAGATGTCATAGGTTTCCGTACCGTTGAGACCAAGGCTCTCATAGGATTCGCCTGCGGGGAACTGCAACGGCAGCACGCCCATGCCGATCAGGTTGGAACGGTGGATGCGTTCGAAGCTTTCTGTGATGACCGCCTTGACACCAAGCATGACGGTGCCCTTGGCCGCCCAGTCGCGGGAGGATCCGGTGCCGTATTCCTTGCCGGCGAGCACGACCAACGGCACATCGTTCTCGATGTAGTCGCGGGATGCTTCGAAGATCGTGGTCGGCTTCTTGGTCAGGAAATCATAGGTGAAGCCGCCCGGCGTGACCTCCTCGCCAACGGATGCAAGCAGCTGGTTGCGCAGACGAATGTTGCCGAAAGTGCCGCGGACCATGACCTCATGGTTGCCTCGACGGGAACCGTAGGAGTTGAAGTTCTTCGGTTCGACGCCGCGGTCGGTCAGATACTTGCCTGCCGGGCTGGCGGCCTTGAACGCGCCGGCCGGAGAGATATGGTCGGTCGTCACGGAATCGCCGAGCAGTGCGAGGACGCGGGCGCCATGAATGTCCTCGACCGGATCGGGAACGGCCTTCATACCATCGAAGAAGGTCTGCTTGCGCACGTAGGTGGAATACTCATCCCATGCGAACAGATCGCCTTCCGGAACATCAAGTCCCTTCCAACGATGGTCTCCCTCGAACACGGAAGCATAATCCTTCAGGAACATCTCACGGCTGACGGTGCCGTCAACCACCGCGGCCACCTCATCATTGGTGGGCCAGATATCCTTCAGATACACGTCGTCACCGGCCTCGTCCTTGCCGAGCGGCTGGGTTTCGAAGTCGAAATCCATGGTGCCGGCGAGCGCGTAGGCGATGACCAGCGGCGGAGATGCCAGATAGTTCATCTTGACGTCCGGGCTGATGCGTCCTTCGAAGTTGCGGTTGCCCGACAGCACGGAGGTGACGGTCAGGTCGTTTGCGTTGATAGCTTCGGAAATCTCCGGCAGCAGAGGACCGGAGTTGCCGATGCAGGTGGCGCAGCCGAAGCCGACCAGCTGGTAGCCGAGCGCGTCGAGATCATCCTGCAGTCCGGCTGCCTCCAGATAGTCGGCGACCACCTGCGATCCCGGCGCGAGCGAAGTCTTGACCCACGGCTTCGGCTTGAGTCCCTTGGCATGCGCGTTGCGGGCGATCAGACCTGCGGCGATCATGACGGACGGATTGGACGTGTTGGTGCAGGACGTGATGGATGCAATCGCGACATCGCCGTTCTTAATCTCGAAATCGCCACGGAAATCGGTGGAAACGGCCACGGGCTCCTGCACGGTCTTGTCGGTTTCGTATGCGGGCAGGGTCTGCGCGAACTTCGCCTTGGCCTCAGCCAGCACAATGCGGTCCTGCGGACGCTTCGGACCTGCGATCGACGGCACCACGGTACCGAGGTCAAGCTCAAGATATTCGGAATACTGCGGTTCCACGTAGTTCGGATCGGTGGTGTCTCCCCACAGCTTGTTGGCCTTGGCATAGGCTTCGACGAGCGCAATCTGCTCTTCGGAACGTCCGGTCAGTCGCAGATAGTCGAGCGTGACCCCATCAATCGGGAAGATGCCGCAGGTGGAACCGAATTCCGGTCCCATATTACCGATGGTGGCGCGGTTGGCCAGCGGTACGGATGCGATGCCTTCACCGTAGAATTCGACGAACTTGCCGACCACGCCATGTTGACGGAGCATGTCGGTGATGGTCAGAACCACGTCGGTGGCGGTGACGCCTTCCGGAATGGAACCGGTAAGCTTGAAGCCCACAACACGCGGCACCAGCATGGAGATCGGCTGGCCGAGCATGGCCGCTTCGGCTTCGATGCCGCCGACGCCCCAGCCGAGCACGCCAAGGCCGTTGACGGTGGTGGTGTGGGAATCAGTGCCGACGCAGGAGTCGAGGTACGCCAGATCACGACCGTTCTCAGCGGCCTTGGTCATGACCACCTTCGCCAAATATTCGATATTGACCTGGTGGATGATGCCGGTTCCCGGCGGTACCACACGGAAGTTCTTGAACGCCTGCTGGCCCCAGCGCAGGAACTGATAGCGTTCGCCGTTGCGCTGGTATTCAATGTCCATGTTCTGTTCGACGGCGTCGGCCACGCCGTACTTGTCGATCTGCACGGAATGGTCAATGACCATATCGGATTGCACCTGCGGATTGATCACTTCCGGATCTCCGCCCAGCTCCTTGACGGCATCACGCATGGTGGCCAGATCGACGATGCACGGCACGCCCGTGAAGTCCTGCATGACCACGCGGGACGGCGTGAACTGAATCTCATGACTCGGCTGTGCGGCCGGATCCCAATCCAACAATGCCTTGACATGATCATCGGTGATGTTGGCGCCGTCAATGTTGCGCACGAGATTCTCGACAAGAACCTTCAGCGAGTACGGCAGATGATCGATGCCTGGCAGATCTGCGATGCGGTAATATTCATAATCCTTGCCGTCCACCTTCAGGGTGTCGAGCTGGTCGTCGCGCACAGACATGCTACCTCCGAGCTTTAGTGGCTGTATAACAGCAGCTGATTATCCGCCGCCAACGATACAGCCACGTTAATTCAGCTCTGGCGTGTCTTCTTGAAGTATGGGACAATGCCCAACACTTTCGGCACGAGCCATAGGCATAGCACAAACATGATCGCCGAAACCACAAGCGCCATGATCGTAGCGATAAGCATCTCCCCCGTCGGTATGACAAGCGCGAAGAAACGCGCCACGACCGGCACGAATATGCCCGCCACGCCGATTGCGGCGATGGCAAGAACCAGTAGTCCCCTCCACGAGTTCAGGGGACGTGCCACGCAGGAAAGCACGAAAATGCTCATCGTGAACAGGATGATCGTGTTGACGCCACGCAGCACAGTCAATTGCACATCGGAATTTTGAACGTCCCAATGCATGAGCACTGGCAGCAGCAACGATGAACCGAGAATCGACAGACCTATAGCGATTCCACTGGGCAGGGCGAACTTCACCACACGTTTCAAGAAACCCGGGATATATCGCCGTGTATTTGGGGCCAAAGCCAGAATGAACGACGAAAGGCCTATCGTGAGACCGCCGACGTACGTGATGTGGCGAGGCAGGTACGGGAATGGAATCTGCGTCAGTACCACACCCAACGCAATTATCGCGGAATAGACGGTTTTGGCCAGGAACAGCCCCGCCACACGCTCCATATTGGCCATCACCTGACGTCCCCGGGCCACCACATCCGGCAGACGGGAGAACTTTGAATCGACGAGCACCACTTGGGCCACGGTCTTTGTCGCCGGAGCCGCGTTGCCCATGGCGATGCCAAGATCCGCCTCCTTGATGGCGAGGGTGTCGTTCACGCCGTCACCGGTCATGGCCACCACATGATTCGTATGGTGTAATGCCTGTACGATCGCCTTCTTTTGTTCCGGCAATACACGGCCGAGCACGTCCACATGTTCCAGCACCTGCGCGAGCTGTTCGATATCGTCGGGCAGCTCACGGGCGTCCATATGCACCGGCTCGCGGTCCGCGGTCAATCGGACCTTGCGCGCGATCGCTCCCACCGTAACGGGATTGTCTCCCGAAATGATGCGGCAGCGCACTCCCTGCTCACGGAACCAGGCAAGCGTCGCCTCGGCATCGTCGCGAATGCTTTCCGCGCATAATACCAACGCGGCGGGTTTCGATGACGGTTCGAGTCTCGGATCATTCTCGTAATCAGGCGAAACGCCACCATCGTACCGAACGACCAACAACACACGATTGCCATCGTCGGCATACTTGTTCACTTCTCTCAACAAATCGGTGTAATCGCCGTCCAATTGGGAAAGAATGACTTCCGGCGCACCCATCGCCCATACCGTACCGCCGTATGAAACCGAACTCCATTTTCGGGAGGACGAGAACGGCACACGGGCCTCGACCGGGCCGTCCGCGAATCCCTGTTCCCACAATCCGGCCAGAATCGCCTGCCCCGTGCCATTGGGCTGTTCTTCGTTCGACAAATCGAACAATGCCTGTTTGACGGATTCCCCATCCATCGAATCGTCGAGCATCTCCACCCGGTTCAGCCGTATCCCACCATCGGTAATCGTTCCCGTTTTGTCGAGATTCAGGCAATCGACGCGCGCAAGGGTCTCCACCGACTCGAGCTCCTGCACCAGTGTGTTCTTTTTGGCCAAACGCATTGCGGCGAGCGCAAAATTAAGGGAAGTGAGCAGCACGAGCCCTTCAGGAATCAGGCCCACCACACCAGCCACGGCCGACACCACCGCGGACCGCCATTCCCCTGTGGAAATGGCCGTGTCCCAGCCGCCGACCGCGTTGATCTGCGACCATACAAGCAGTACGCATAGCGGAACGACCAGGAAAGTCATGAATTTCAGAATAACGTTGATGCCCTTGTTGATGTCGGAGACGGTTTTCTTATAGACCTTCGCCTGCGCGGTAAGCTTGGCGGCATAGCCGTGCTCCCCCACCGCATTGACCTTCACAAGGGCGACGCCGGAAACGGCCGTAGAGCCCGAATACACCTCATCGCCCTCGTGCTTTCGAACGGTGCGCGATTCTCCCGTGAGCATAGACTCATCCAGTTCAAGACCCCATGTGTGCAGGATCTGCGCGTCGGCCGGAACCTGTTCTCCGGATCTAATCCACAAAAGGTCGCCAAGCACGATTTCGTCGTGTCGCACACCCACGTTTTTGCCGTCACGGCGCACGAGATAATCAGATGCCACAAGAATCGACAGTTTGTCGAGTGTGCGCTTGGCCTTCAATTCGGTGACGATGCCGATACCAGTATTGAGGATGATTACGAATCCGAATACGGCGTCCTTCCAGGATCCCGTTACCAGCACCATGATCATGGCCACGAAGATGATGCCGTTGAACAGGGTGAACACGTTGGCACGCACAATATCGGCAAGGGACCTTGACGTGGAGGATTTGACTACGTTGACCTGCCCATCGTCTACAAGAGCCGCCACCTCTGCGGAAGTCAGACCTGATTCTTCGACAATCGGCACAGATTGAGTTTCGCTCATATTGACAGCCTACCGTGTTTCTTTCGTTTTTCGCGGAGCATCTGACGATTACGGCGACTCTTTTAAGGCAACGCGAAGATTTTCAGCAGGTTTCCGATTCGTGTCTGCCTTGCCGCGGCTGCCTCCGTAAGTCACTGAACCACGGTGGTGACGAGCATCTCCCGTTCGTGGGCATCGTTGTTGATCAGCGTCACGATGGCGTCGGCAAGTGGGATGGCATCGGTCATGCGGTCGTTGACGGTAAGCGTGGCCGCATAGAGCACGTCATCATCCGGAACGTTGACCGGGTTGAGCAACGCAACCGGAACTCCGGCCTTTCTTGCGGTTTCGAGCGCTTCATTCCAAGCGTTTCGGGTATCGTCCGTCACGTCGATTCCCGAAACGATAATGATGTCCGCCTTACATTGGGACATATCGCGGACACCCTGCTGTGCGGTGCGCTGTTCGTCGTCCGTGCCGGAGACGGTGATGTAAATCGGCTTGAGTTTGCCTGATTCCATGGCGGTCATGGCCATGGAATCAGCGTCCGTGTCTGAAGAACCGATCAGAGCCACAGTCACGCTGGCCCGGTCCTCTTCGCTATGAGACACGGTGGTATCGGACTGTTGGCTGTCCCCCACCGCGGAACCGACGGGAACGCATCCGGACAGAACACCGAAGGAGAACGCTGCTGCGAACATCATTCCCAGCATGCGGCGCATGGAACCGCCGGCGTTCACCGAATCGTTCTCCTGAACAGCGCCACCGTCTCCACATGATGCGTCATCGGGTAGATGTCGAAAGCATGAATGTCGGCCAGTTCGTACCCCAAAGACACGAGGGTCGCCGTGTCACGGGCAAGGCTGGCCGGGTCGCATGCGATGTACACCACGCTGCGCGCTTCGGCTTGTGCGATTTGACGGCATACCTTGGCCCGGGCGCCGGCACGCGGAGGGTCGAGGACCACAACATCCGGTTTGCCCAAATCGTTGCGCACGTTGGTGAGGGTTTTGGCCACATCCCCCACACGGGCGTCGACATTGCCCAAATGAATGTGCCTCAGATTCCGCTGCGCGCTTCTTACCGCGGTTTTCCCGCCTTCCACGCTCAACATGCGGGTACGTTCCGCACTCAACGTGGCCAACGGCAGAGTGAACAGGCCGGATCCGGAATACAGATCCCACAGGCATGCCGATTTGGCTCCATCAAGTTCGCCCCGAACCAAGGAAATCACATGATTGGTCAATGCGATGGGCGCATGACGGTGCATTTGCCAGAATCCGCCGGCGTCGACGATGTATTCGAATTCATGCCCGTCCACCGTCACCTTCTCCGTAAGGTCACGGCTTCCGGCCGTCACCTGGCCGTCGACCAAAACAGCGTAGTTGTCTTCGACCAGGTCATTGCCGCGCGGCTCAGGAACGGACAATCGTATTTGCGAGCCTGGGGTGAAGCCACCATCCCACACATGCTCCCGTTCGGCCACATCGAGCAGCGTCTTGCTGGCAAGAGGCATCGTGTCAATAGGCACGCGAACATGGGTACCACGGCGACGCATGGAAGGACGTCCATCCGTATCGGCGATCATTTCGATACGTGTTCGCCAATGCAGGCCCTGTTCGGCCTCGTCCTCGGGCATGCGGTCTATCGGCACTTCAACGTCGACATGTCCCAAACGGCTCATCTGCTCGGCAATCGACGTGGACTTCCATTTCAACTGTCCCGGCAGGGAAACGTGCACCAGATCGGCGCCGCCGACACCGCCTCCCATGGCCAAAGGACCCGCCAACGGCCAGACCGGATCCGCACGGTCCTCACTGGCCTCGAGCACCTCGAGCACCTCGCCGGTCCAGAACCTGTCCTCGCGATCGTGGGGCTCATCCAGCGCGATCCTGACCAATTCCCCGGGCAACGCGAATCGCACGAACACCACTCGGCCATCGATATGGCCGACGCAACGGCCTTGGTCTGCATATCTCTCAATGCGGATGGTCGCTTCCATCAACGCTCCTTATTCAAAACTTCCGGTATGTTTCACGAATCACTCGTCCGGTACCGTTTCCTTCATCGTCTTATGCCTATGCATGGGAGTCGCCACGATTAGATACGACACCCAAATCGCCAACGCCCAGAACGGAATTCCCATAAGCAGACGCGCAGTGCCGAGCAGTCCGACGTGATTGGTGACGTACAAAGGCACCTGAACCAGCAATCGCAAGGCGAACACGCAAATCCACAGCACCGTAATCGCGGTATATGCGCGAGTCAGGTTCCTGTCGGAACGCCAATCAGACAGCCACTCACGGAAATTCTCGGTAGGCAGTGTCCGTATGAATTCGATCACGAACCCCAGCCCCGGTATCTGGACCAGCAGCGATGCGGACAGCAGCACGAGATAGAAGGAATTGGTCACGAAACCGAACATGTAGTAGTCGCGCGCCTGATGACTTTTCCATGCCCAAATCAGACAGATGCCCACAGCCAGCAATCCGGAAAGCGCGCCCATCACGGATTGGCGCTGTATCAGACGCACAATCACCTGCAATACCGCAAGCACCGCGGAAACCGCAATCGTCAGATGCAGATTCGACGTGATGACGAACAACACCACGAAGACCACACCTGGAAGCATCGATTCAATGACGCCTCGCGGTCCTCCGATGGCATCGATCACGGAAAAATCATCGGAGTCACCGATCTCGGCCAGCGCGCCGAGACCGGTACGTTTTCTTGATTCGCTGTCAGCCATGTTCAAATGTCTTGTCCTGTAAACGAACTACCTCGCTCAGCGAACCTCGGAAAACATCGGTCCGCGCGAAAGCGTGGTCTTGACCTCAACCTGCTGATCGGAATCGAACGGTCCCTTCGGCTTTCCGGGAATGTCCATCTTCTGCCCGTTCTCGGAGGCTTCGGCCGCGGCCTTGGCCGCCTTGCGCTCGGCGGGAGCGACCGGAGGATGCATGGGAATGAGGTCTCGGGGGGCAAGGGGCTCTTCTCCACGTTCCACCACGATGTCGGCGAAGAACCTGTTCAAAGCCTTGGTCTCATCATGCTGCGGATCGGTGGCCGCATTGCCGGAGAAAATGCCTCGCAGCATCCAACGCGGGCCGTCGACACCCACGATGCGGGTGATTACCTTATGACCGCCCTTGACCACGACCGGGAGCGTAAGTTCGGTGCCGAACACGCCCTCGACCTCGGTTGCCGACTTGTTGGCTTCGATGAGGTCGGCACGCACGTCATCCCACAGTCCGAACGTCTTCGGAGCGGCAAACGCCTCGATTTCCAGACTGGAAGAACCGTACGTGATGGTGGTTCCCAGCACCTGCTGCGTCGAACGGTTGGCTTTCACACGCAGCTCAATGCCACGCAGGAACGGCAGATAATACGATCCCATATCAAGGTATTCGTCGTAATCGGGAACGTTTTCGTCGTCCACGTCCCACGGTCCGTATTCCTCGCCGCGGCCAACGTATTCGCCCGCCGGTTCGGGGAGTTCGATCGTCTTCTCAACGGATTCGTTGTCCTTGGTCTCGGATTCCTGAACGGAATCCTTGTTCTCCTCGGCGGCGTTTTCAAGAGCCTCCTCGCTCTGGCGCTTCTTCTTGCCGAATCCAAACAATCCCATGATGTTCCTCATTTCATAACGGTTGCAACCGTGACTAGCCTAGCACCCACGCTTAATATGCGCTGGGAATTCGTTGCGCACAGGCGGAGTGGGAATCTTCCCCCACTCCGGCACACTGTGTCTGCGGCCGTCGTCAACGTTTTGAATCAGATGTCGTACATGATGCTTAACGGCGCATGGTCGGACCAGCGCGCGTCGTATGTGGGCGCCTTGTCGATCACGAATCCGCACGCCGTCTCGGCCAGTTCCGGAGTGGCGAACTGGTAGTCGAGCCTCCATCCGACATTGTTGTCGAAAGCCCTGCCTCGCTGGCTCCACCACGTGTACGGGCCTTGGATGTCTCCGGCGAGTTGACGCATGACGTCCACGAATTCCAGTTCATTCAGCCATCGGTCCACATAGGCGCGTTCGTCCGGGAGGAATCCGGCATGCTTCTCGTTCGCTTTGGCGTTCTTGATGTCGAGCGGCGTGTGGGCGATATTGAAATCGCCGCACAGCACGGATTGTTTTCCACCATTGGCGGCCTCGTCACGCAGTTCGCGCAGACGGTCGATCATGGCGTCGAGAAAACGGTATTTCTGCCGCATTTTCTCCGGATCATCGGCATTTCCGGCGTGCACGTACACGCATACGACGGTAATGACGTATCCCTGCGGAGTCTTGACATCCGCCTCAATCCACCTGCCGGAATCGACGTCCTCCTCAAGTCCCGGCAATCCGTAACGTCTTTGCATGATGGGCAAGGATGACAGCAAACCAACACCCGCCCGGCCTTTGATGCGGCAAATTTCGTTCATGCGCTCGAGCTTGCTCTGATCGTCGATGCTTCCGGCAGTGCAGTATTCGAAGGCGAACTCGTCGAAGATGGGATCGATCTCATCTTGCGGCGCGCGCACCTCCTGCATGCACCACACATCAGGCGTGTTCTTCCCCGCCCATTCCTCGATACCCTTGCGTTTGGCGGCGCGGATGCCATTGACATTCGAAGTCGTGATCGTGATCGTCATAGCGCCCTACCCTAGCCTACATACAAGAAATCCTCCCTCACGGGGAGGGAGGATTTCAATCGTTCAATCAGTCAAGACCCAACTGCAGCTTGCCGCCCGGGATGGCGTCAAGAAGATCGCGGGTGTACTGCTTGCGCGGATGCTCGAAGACCTCATCGGTGGTGGCATGCTCCACAAGGTTGCCGTGCTGCATGACCACGACCTCATCGGCGATCTGACGGACCACGGCAAGATCATGGGTGATGAACAGGTAGCTCAGTCCCTTTTCGGTCTGAAGGTCATTGAGCAGACGAAGCACCTGATCCTGAACGAGCACGTCCAGAGCGGACACGGCCTCGTCGCAGACGATCACATCCGGGTCAAGGGCCATGGCTCGCGCGATTGCGATACGCTGACGCTGACCGCCGGAGAGCTCGTTGGGGTAACGCCAGCGAACGCTCCACGGAAGCTCGACCATTTCAAGCAGTTCACGCACTCGCTGGGCACGGCTCTTCTTGTCTCCGATGCCGTGGATGCGAAGCGGTTCCTCGATGGAACGATAGATGGAGTACATCGGATCGAGCGAACCGTACGGATTCTGGAACACCGGCTGCACATGACGGCGGAAGTCAAGCAGTTCCTTGCCCTTGAATCCGGAAATGTCCTTGCCGTCGTAGGTGACGGTGCCGGACGTCGGCTCGAGAAGCTTGAGTACCATGTTGGCCACAGTGGATTTGCCGGAACCGGATTCGCCCACGATTGCCAGAGTGCTTCCCTTCTTGATGGAGAAGCTCACGTCATTGACGGCCTTGAACATCTCCTTCTTACGGGGAAGCTTGAATTCGCGGGTCAGGTGGTCGACCGTGATGATGGATTCCGCATGCAGGGAATTCTCGTTCACGGCATGTTCCATCAGCGAGGTGGCATCTCCGCCATGCTCCTTGACGGAGATGATGCGCTGGGATGCGAGCGAAGGAGCCGCGGCTACGAGTCGCTTGGTGTACGGATGCTGAGGATGCTGCAGCACCTCGAGGGACGGACCGGATTCGACGACCTGGCCCTTGTACATCACCACGATGTGCTGTGCGCGTTCGGCCGCCAGACCAAGGTCGTGGGTGATGAACAGAACGGCGGTTCCCAAGGAGTCGGTGAGCTCCTGCAGATGATCAAGGATCTTTTTCTGCACGGTCACGTCAAGCGCGGATGTCGGCTCATCGGCGATGAGCAGCTCCGGTCGGCACGCAAGACCAATGGCGATCAGCGCACGCTGACGCATGCCACCGGAGAACTCGTGCGGGAACTGACGTGCACGAGTGGCGGCATCGGGAAGACCCGCTTCGGTAAGCAGACCGGCGATACGATCGGTCATACCACCGCCGATCACATACTTCTTGGCGATGTACCAGGCATCCTCGGAAGAAACTCCGGCCTTGATCAGGTCTTCGGCAACACGCCAACGCGTCTCGGAACCGGGAACCCATTCCTCGGTGAAGTGCGCCACGGCCTTATCGAATTCCTCGCCGCTTTTGCCGGCCTTCACAAGGGCTTCCTTGGCCGCCGCCATAAGATCTGGCAGCTGCTTGGAACCGAGGAAGGTCTCGTCCTCGGCATCCCTGACTTCCACGTTCTCATCCGCAAGCGCTTTGGCGAATTCGGAACGCTTCTCGTGCTTGATGTCCATCTTGTTGGCCACAAGCGCCTCATAGACCTGCGTGCCCACGCGCCATACCGGGTTCAGGTTGCTCATCGGGTCCTGCGGAACAAGACCCATCTTGTTACCGCGGTACTTGTCGAAATCCCTCCTTCGAAGGCCGGCAAGCTCCTCGCCCTCGAATTTGATGGATCCGCCGACAACACGTCCAGTTCCCTGCAGAAGACCCATGCAGGCCATTGCCGAGGTGGACTTGCCGGAGCCGGATTCGCCCACGATTGCCACCCACTGACCCGGGTACACACTGAAGGTGGCGTTACGCACGGCGTGGACCGGCTGTCCGTTCTCACCTGCGAAGTCAACCTGAAGGTTCTTGACGTCGAGCAGCGGACCGTTGGCACGCTGCATGGCCTCAAGCTTGTTTTCTGTATTCATTTCAGTCATCGAAAATCCTTCATCTCACTTAGACCGTACGGCTCTTCGGGTCAAGGGCGTCCTTGACGGCGTCGCCCATCATGATGAACGCCAACACGGTGATGGCCAGTGCGGCGGATGGATAGAACAGCACCATCGGATCCGTACGCAGGATGGACTGCGCGTTGGAGATGTCTCCGCCCCAGCTGACGGTGGAAGTCGGCAGGCCGACGCCAAGGAAGCTCAACGTGGCTTCGAGCACGATGTATGTGGCCAGGGAGGTGGTTCCGACGACGATGATCGGCGCAAGAGAGTTCGGCAGGATGTGGCGGAACAGGTTGCGCAACGGAGTGGAACCAAGCGCCGTGGAAGCCGTGTTGAACTCAAGATTCTTGGCCTCAAGAACGGCGCTTCGCGCGATTCGGGCTACGGAGGTCCAACCGAACAGCGTCATCACAAAGATGATTTTCCAGATGGAGCTGCTGGTACGGAACATCTGCAGCACGACGATGGCGCCAAGCAGAATCGGCAGGGCCAGGAAGATATCGGTCAGTCGGCTCAGGACGGCATCGACCCAGCCACCGAAGAAGCCCGCGATGGCGCCGATCAGCGTGCCCACAAGCACCACGAAAATGGTTGCGAACACACCGACGCTCAGCGAGGTGCGGGTTCCGTAAACCACACGGGAGTACACATCGCAGCCCTGCAGGTCGTATCCGAACGGATGTCCGGCTGAAGCCGGCTCAAGGGAATTATCAAGAGTGCAGTAATTCGGGTCCTGCTTGGTGAATACGCCCGGGAAAAGCGCCACGAAGACGATGAAGACGATGAGCACGCCAGCGATGATGAACAGCGGATTCTTACGCAGGGTACGCCAAGCGTCAGCCCACAGGCTCGAGGCCGGAGCCTCCTCGTCAACGGAGTCGACTTCCTTCAGCGGGGTCTCCTCGAGCGGGGCCACATATCGTTCCTGCCCCGGCAAGGCCACATACTGAGTGGAAAGATTGTTTTCGTTCATGTCAGTCATTTCTTGTCCTCCTCAACTCACGCGTAACGAATTCGTGGATCAAGGGCCGCGTAAAGCATATCGACCAGCAGGTTGCACACCACGAAGATGAGCATGAGCAGAGTGACGATGGACACCACAAGATTGCCTTCGCCCTTAAGGATGCTCTGGTAGGTCAGGTATCCGATGCCGTGCACGTTGAAGATGGTTTCGGAGATCATGGCGCCGCCCATAAGCGCGCCGAGATCCTGTCCAAGATAGGTGACGACCGGAATCATGGAATTGCGCAGCACATGGCGCTTCAGGACTTCCTTATGGTTCATGCCCTTCGCACGAGCGGTACGCACGTAGTCAAGCGCGATGTTGGAGGAGATTTCCGAACGGCATAGACGTATGATGTACGCCATCGACACCGAGCCAAGCACCATCGCAGGCATCAGCAGATCGATGAACCCTGGGTTGGATCCCGCGGTGACGGGCAGCAATTGCCATTTGACGCCGATGAAATACTGTGCCAGGAAGCCGGTGACGAAGGTCGGAACGGAGATGAGCAGCAGAGAGAAGATCAGAATGATCACATCAGGCAGCTTGCCCTTGTACAGGCCGGAGATCACACCGAAGATCACACCGAAGATCGCTTCGAAGACGAAAGCCATCAAAGCCAGCTTGATGGTGGTCGGGAAGGCACGTCCGATCTGATCGATGACCAGCTGTCCCGAGAAGGTCTTACCGAAGTCGAGCGTCAGTGCATTCTTCAGGAACAGCAGATACTGAACAATGAATGGCTTGTCCAGGTTGTATTCGGCACGAATCTGGGCGGCAACCGCTTCATTGACAGGCTTGTCTCCGAACATGGCCTTGACTGGGTCGCCCGGCAACGCAAACACCAGGGCATACACCAAAAGCGTCGTGCCGAGAACCACAGGGATCATCTGCAGAATACGTCGCAGAAGATACTTGCCCATTGGTCTCTCCTTAATTACTCAATTATCAAGTCGGCCACATGGCGATTGACCTTCTGATGAAAAATCATGCACGAGGTCGGCCGACGACTTGCCTCGCTACCATCAAAATACGCCAAGCTATTCTTTTATTACAAAAAAATGAAAATCAGCTGGGAAAACGCTCCTACAGTGAGCATCCCCCGATGAGCCTGCGCTTGTACGTGTGCGTGCGAACAGACTCTTAAACATCAGCAAGGAAGGAACGTCCGTTATGTTCCTTCCTTGCTGTTATCGAGAACGTATTACTTGTTCAAATCAGTTGGACTTGGACATATTCTCGTAGACCGGCAAGTTCTGCCAGTTCATCTCGAAACCGGTGACGTTGGTGGAAGCCACACCATAGGCGTTGGCGTAGTACAGCGGAACTGCCGGCAGATCGTTGAGGAGCACTTCCTGAGCCTGCTGGTACAGCTTATTCGCCTCGTCGGTGGTCTGGGCCGCGGCGGCCTGGCTGAGCAGCTCGTCGAACTTGGTGTTCTTGTAGTCGCCATCGTTGGAGCCATTGCCATCGGCGGCGGCGGACGAGAAGTTCTGGACCAGGTAGTTCTCGGCGGACGGGTAATCCGGCTGCCAGCCGCTACGGAACGCGCCTTCGACCTGACGGTTGGACACCGCGGTGCGGTAGTCGGTGAAGGTCGGGAACGGGTTGGTGGCGGCGACTTCGGAACCGAGGACGTTGTTGATGGAGTTCACCACAGCGGTGTAGATGGTCTCATGGCCACCATCGGAGTTGTAGGCGAAGGTGAGCTTGTCGTCGGAGGTCCATGCGCTGATGGCGTTGGCCTTCTCCCAAAGTTCCTTGGCCTTGGACTCGTTGTACTTCAGGTTGTCGGAGCCTTCGAGGGAATCGGAGTAGCCCGGAGTGAGCGGGGAGGTGAAGTCGCTGGCCGGGGTGCCGGTGCCGTTGAGCACCTTCTCGCAGATGTTCTCGCGGTTGATGGCCATGGAGATGGCCTGACGACGCAGGGTGCCTTCCTCGGTGCCAGCCTCGAAGTGCTTCAGGTTGGACGGAATGGTGAACTGCTGGATGACGGAGCCGGCCTTGTTGTATGCCTGGACGGTCGAATCGGATTCGAAGGTCTTGGTGGCGGAAGCCGGAACGGATTCCATCACATCGAGGGAGCCGGACTGGATGTCGGCGTAGGCAGCCTCATCCTTGGTATAGACCTTGAAGGTAACGCCATCGTTCTTCGGGGTGCGGTTGCCCTTATAGTCCGGGTTCTTGACGAGCACGATCTCGTTGTCGTGGTCCCAGGAGCTGAGCTTGTACGGACCGTTGCCGACCGGGCTCTCGCCGAAGGCTTCCGGATCGTCGTAGAAGGATTCCGGCAGCGGAGCGAAGGCGGAGTAGCCGATCTTGATGGCGAACACGGAATCGGACTGGTTGAGGTCGACGGTGAACTCGGTGTCGCTGACGACGGTCAGACCTTCGAGCTGCTCATCACCGGTAAGGTTGTCGACATCCTGCAGCTCGTCGTAGCCCTTGATGGTGGAGAAGAAGGAGGAGCACAGCAGAGCGTTCTTGGCGTTGGCCACGTAGCTCCATGCCTTGGTGAAGGATTCAGCGGTCACGGCAGTGCCATCAGTGAACTTCCAGCCGGACTTGATCTTGATGGTGTACTGGGTGGCGTCGGAGTTGGCTTCGACGGACTCGGCGACCTCGTTGGATGCGTTGCCCTGGGCGTCAAAGGAAATCAGACGGGAGAACAGCAGATCGATCGGCTTGCCGCCACCGGTCTCGTTGGTGTTGCCCGGGATGAGCGGGTTCTGCGGCTCGGAAGCATAAGCCGTGATGATGTTGCCGCCGTCAGAGGCGGTATCGTTGGAAGCGCCACAGCCGCTGAGCAGCATGCCCATCGCGCAGGCCGCGGCAGCGAAAGCCAGAGCTTTCTTCTTCATAGAACATTTCTCCTATTCATTGTGTACGGAGCTTCATAAACTCCTTAAAGCAAAAGAAACGGGGATCGACGTTTTGCATCAACACCCATCGACGTTTTGCCAGCAGACATCTATTGTTCACCAATTGAGGGACAACAACGCAGCGTCTCATAAGTGGCTTAAAAAAATGGTCATTCCGGATTGATTCACGCCCGCGGGAACGCTTGGCCATACCTCGATTTCAACTGTTCTATGGAAACATGTGTGTAGCGTTGCGTGGTTTTCAGCGAGCTGTGCCCCAGAAGCTCCTGAACCTCACGCAGATCCGCTCCCCCATCGAGCATATGCGTGGCCGCGCTGTGACGCAAAGCATGCGGACCGATATCCGGAACACCGGCGTCCCGCGCACGCTCGTGCACGATCCGTCGGACCATCCGCTGATCGATACGGCCTCCACGATTGCCCAGAAACAGCGCATCGGACGATTTCGAATTGCACAGCAGCGGACGCCCCTGCTCCATCCACCGGTGCAAAGCGTTCTCAGCAGGGGCTCCGAAAGGAATCACACGCTGCTTGTTGCCTTTACCCGTCACCCGCACCGTGCGATTGAGGAATATCACGTCGTTCACATCAAGACCGACCAATTCCGCCACACGCATGCCAGTCGCATACAACAGTTCCAGCATGGCTTTGTCACGTATACGTGCCGCCCGTTGTTTCGGCGCTTCCTCTTGCGATTGCGAATCGTCGCTTTCCGCGTCCTCATGATCCATCAACAGCTCCGCCTGCGATTCGTTGAGCACCGTCGGCAGCGTATCGGGAATCTTCGGCGTCTTCAGCGTGGCCGCGGGGTCAGAATCGATGATTCCATGTTCGTAAGCCCAGGAAAAGAAAACGCGCACGGCAACCGTTTTGCGGGCCATGCTGCTTCGCGCATGCCGCTTCGACGATTCCGCCATCCATATCCTCAAATCGTCGATACGCACATCATCCAACGTCTCACGGCCCAGCCGCTTGAGTTCCTCCATGCATTCCGCAAGATCGGAACTGTACGCTTTGCGCGTATTCTCGCTCAGACCGCGATTGGCTTTCAGGAACGTCTCAAACGCGTCAATACAGTCCTCGAACCGCATATCCAGATACTCCCATCACACCACACGGCCAAGCCCTACATACAATCCGGGCATTCGTAATGCGTCCACCCACCGATAGACTAAACCTTGAATCATATCTTAGGAACAGGCGGTATCATGACTCGTCATAGCGTGCATGGAACACAATCAGACAGCGGAACCATTGATGAAGGCATCGTGGCCAAAGCGATCGACCTGACGAAAATCTACGGTTCGAAAGACAACAAGGTCACTGCACTCAACCATGTGAACGTCTCCTTCAAACGCGGCGAAATGACCGCCATCATGGGGCCCTCAGGCTCCGGAAAATCCACGCTCATGCACTGCATGGCAGGCCTTGACACCCCTTCCTCCGGCCAGGTGTTCGTCGAGGGACTTGAGGTTTCGTCCATGAACCAAAAGCAGTTGACCGATCTTCGCCGTGAGCAGATCGGCTTCATTTTCCAGTCCTTCAATCTGGTACCGACCCTGAGTGCGGAGGAGAACATCCTTCTGCCGCTGCAGATAGCCAAACGTCCGATTGACCGCGACTGGTTTAATCAGGTGGTCGGCGTGGTCGGATTGGAAAAAAGACTGACCCACCGTCCGAGCCAGCTTTCCGGCGGACAGCAGCAGCGCGTGGCCTGCGCACGCGCCATCATGGCGCGACCGTCCGTGATTTTCGCGGATGAGCCGACAGGCAACCTCGATTCACGTTCAAGCCGTGAAGTGCTCGGATTCCTGCGTGACTCCGTACGCGATTACGGTCAGTCCATCGTCATGGTCACCCATGATCCGAGGGCGGCGTCCTTCGCCGACCGTGTGCTGGTACTCGCGGACGGCAACATCACACAAGACATGCACCATCCGACATACAACGAGATTCTTGAGGTATTCGCCGGAGATGACGACTCCTACGATGAGACGGAGATCGCGGGCAATGCCGGCATGGACAGGCCTTCGATCGTGACGGAGGATCTCAGAAAATGATTCGTATCGGATTACGTGACGCGCGCAGCCATTTCGGCCGTTTCATCATGTCGATCGTGGCCATCGCGCTCGGTGTGAGTTTCGTGGTCGGCTCGTTCTGCTTCCGCGAAATGCTCAACAATCAGGTCTCGCAGATGATGTCGACCAACGCGGACCATGATGTGTATGTGCGCGGCTCGGAGGAGAACACATCAGATTCCTCTTCACTGCTCTCCACCGCCGACTACAACAGCATCGACATCGATCTGGTGGATGTGATCAGCGAAGTCGATGGCGTGGCCTCCGCCCACGTGGGCTATTCTCTGAGCGGAATCGTACTTGTCGATGACAATGGAGACGCCGTGTCCACCATGGGTTCGCCGACCCTCGCCATCGGAATGACCGAATCGGCGCCATGGCGTTCTGCGAAATTCACATCCGGCACATATCCCAAAGGTGAGGATGAGATCGCCCTGCACTCCTTCGCGGCCGAACAGTCTGGTCTGAAGGTCGGCGATAAAGCGAAAATCGTCTATTCCGACGGCCCCCACGACGTTACCGTCAGCGGCATCTTCACCACGGATGCCAGTCAGGCGGGCGCCATCATCGTCGGAATCGACAACGCAGTGGCCAAGGAGAAGTCCGACGCACAATCGGAGGATGCAGACAAAACCTCAATGATTTGCGTATACGGCAACGCAACCACTCCACTGGATGAACAGCAACAGCAACAGCTTGCGGACCGAATCAACAAAGCGCTGCCGAAAAGCGCGAAAGCGCATGCCATAACGGGAGACTCATATCGTGACGAGTCCACCAAGACCACGCAGGACGCACTGGGCTTCATCCAACCGCTGATTCTCATTTTCGCAGTGATCGCGCTGTTCGTCGGATCGTTCATCATAGCCAACACGTTCTCGATGATCGTGCGCGAATCGATGCGGGGGTACGCGCTGCTGCGTTCCATCGGTGCTTCGCCCATGCAGGTGTTCTCCACGGTGATCGTGCAGGCTCTGATACTCGGACTTGTAGGTTCGGCGTCCGGCATAGCCCTGGGTTGGGGCGTGGTCAAGTTGATCGCATCCGGATTGAATTCCATGGGAATGCCATTGACCGGCGCCACCGATCCGACCATTTCCGACATGGCCATCGGCCTGGTCGTCGGCGTGGTGGTCACTCTGATCGGCGCCGCCCTGCCTGCCAAGAACGCCGCATTGGCGCCTCCGATCCAGGCAATGAACGAAACCGTCAATCCGGAGAAGCCGGTCCGTGCGCGAGGTGTTCTTGGAACGATCATGGTGGTGGCGGGATTCGCATGTTGGGCATTCGCCTGCGCGTTGGCCAATGCGGACGGCAACGGCCCTACCCCGTGGAACGTCCTGAACGACATGGGCGCGGGATGGCCTCTGGGCATCGGCGCCGCATTGACCGTCATTGGCGTGATTGTGGCCGGGCCGGCATACGTCTCCCCCGTCGGAACCGTACTGGGCTGGCTCCCATCGAAGCTGTTCCCCGTTACCGGACGACTTGCGACGCGTAACATCTCCCGTTCCAAAAGACGCACGTCGAACACCGCAGCCGCATTGTTCGTCGGTGTGGCAATCGTCAGCTGTCTGGGTGTGGTGGCTTCATCGGCGCAGGCTTCGGTTAGTTCTCTAATCGACACCGGGCTCAAGGCCGACTTCGCGATTGCATCGGCCTCGTACGGTCGGATACCGGACCAGGCCATCGAAGACATACGCGATATCGACGGTGTTGAGGATGTGGTGTCCAATCGGGTGGTGCTTGGTGTCAAATACGATGGGGAATCCGTTTCCGGAATCACCTTTGCCACGCAGCCGGAGCTGTTCACCAAAATCTTCGAGGCGGAAACCACGCAGGGCGATGCCGTCGATGCCTTGAATTCCGGAAAACTTCTGGTGGGTAAGGACGTCGCGGACGACCGCGGATGGCATGTCGGCCAGAAGGTCAAGGTCACGGCCGAAAACACCGTTATCGACGAGGACGCGACGGCACAGGCCCAAGCGGACTACCAGGCTCAGGTGCAATCCCACGTTCAGGAGTTGCAGGACCAGGCCCAGCAGCTGGCTCTCTCCGGAGATGCAGCCGCGGCACAGGCGAAGGCCTCCGAAATCGAACAATATGTGGCGGATGCGCAGAACGTCGATCCAACCACATTGGTGCGCACGAAGAAGGAGACCACCGAAAAGACGCTCACTGTCGGCGCGATCGTCTCGAATTCCATATACCGCAACTATCTGATCATCAACGATGATCTGGCTGAGGAAATCGGCAACAAGCAAACGATGTTCGTCATGCAGGCGTACGTTGCCGACAGCAGCGACGCCGACACCGCAACGGTGAAGCAACGGATCAAGAAAGCCGTCAAAAAGTACTATACCGTTTCCGTGTTCGACCGTGACGAGTACAAATCCACGATGAGTTCAATGATCGATCAGGTTCTCATGATTTTGTACGCGCTGCTTGCGCTGTCGATCATCATCGCGATCTTCGGCATAGTGAACACGTTGGCGCTCAGCGTTTCCGAGAGAACCAAGGAAATCGGTCTGCTGCGGGCCATCGGCACCTCACGTGGCCAGATACGCGGCATGCTTGGCATCGAGGCCGCCATCATATCCGTGTTCGGAACGCTGATGGGATTGATCGTCGGTGTGGCCGCCGGCGCGGTGATCAGAAGCATCTACGCGGCCGAAGGTCTGGAAACCCTCGCCATTCCTTGGACGCAATTGCTGATGTTCCTGGTGCTGTCGGTGGTTGTGGGACTGATAGCGAGCGTCTCCCCCGCATCACGTGCATTGAAGCAACCTGTACTGGATGCCGTCGCAAGCGAGTGAAAAGCGAGTACCATTGGGCTTTACCCCGGTTTTTCGAGGTAAAGCCTTTTTTGTTGGCTCAGCATTGATTCGATCGTTATTTGACGATTCGACTCAAGGAAGGGGAACACCATGACCATTCCAAACGAGATTCCCACCGGCGCGCGCATTGTGGTGCGCACCTGCGAAGGCGTCGACCCGGACGATCATCGTATGAAATTCCGCGATTACGTAGGCCATGTGCGTTCCTGGGACGGACTCACGCTGGAAATGACCCGAGACGCCGCAGCCAACGGGTCGCGTCCGGAGCAGCGCGTGAGCATTCACGCCGACGAGATCGTCACGATCAAGCCGGTTCCGGAACGTTCCATGACGCGTCCGCGCGCATAGAAAAACGGTGTGGCCCGCATCTCGTGAATATGCGGGCCACACCGCCGAAAAAGAATCGTATGGAAACGAATCTGACGGGTCACACTGCGGAGCGTATCTGGGCCACCGCTTTGCGATCGCCGTCAAACCGCACGATATGCTCTCCCCTACGTGCCGATTCCAACAAGACGCGCTGCCATCCGACCTGAGGAATGTCTATATCCACCGTTTCGCATTGGTCGGCGTAATCCTCCTGCTTCGACAGGGCCTTGTAATCGCGGAACGGTTGTCCCTGCGCGAAGAAGCGATTCATCTCCTTGGCGTCGCTTTCCTGCGTGGCCGCGGTCTGCACGCCGCCGTTGCGTACGCCCATACCGTGCAGCACATTGGCCATCAATGTAAGCCTGTTGGCCATGTTGCGTAGCAGCATCTCCACGTTTTCGGCATCTTCCTCCACCATCGCGCGGGTGCGGTCGGGATCGGTCAACGCCACCCGAGTCATGTCACGCCATGAACCGGCGGCAAGAGCGGCCGCGATGTTACGGTTCGGATTGGCCACAAGCTCGTTGATCATGGCCGTTGCGATCACGTGCGGCATGTGCGAGATGAGTGCGGCGCAGCGATCGTGCGTGGCGTCGTCGAGCACGATGATCCGATTGCCGCAATGCTCGACGATCATGGTCGACACAGCGAGGAATCGATCATATCGGGTGTAGTCATCCACGGTCACCGCCCACAGGGCATCATCGTAAAGCGCAGGATTCGACGCCTCCCAACCGGACATTTCATTGCCCGCCATCGGATGCGCCCCGACATAGCAGTCTTCCAATCCCGCGGCTTTGACCTGGTCACGGACCATACCTTTGACGCTGCCCACATCCGTAAGCGTGGTAACGCTTTGGTCGATAAGCGGCTTCAGCGCGCCAAGAATCTGCGGCATGGCCTTCAGGGGATTGCACAGCACCAGCACGTCCGGCCTGCCATCGGCGAGCGCCGCCAGCGTCGGTACGCAGACGATTCCGTCCGCTTCGGCTGTTTGGTATGGCCTGTCGTTGTGGTTCCATGCCGTGACCTCGCATCCTGCGTTCACCAGTCTACGGGCCAGGGAACCTCCGATGAGGCCAAGTCCCACAATCGCGATTTTCTGCTTTTTCACCACATCAACTCCCTTTTGACCGTTTCGCTGTTTTGCCAATCCTCCGGCAGATGTCCGTTGTCGAGCCGCACTCCGCCCTGTGGCAGCATCCATGAATCCACAGGTGGATTCGGACGTTCCCGTCGTGGGTATACGGCCAGGGTTTTGGCCCAGTCGCCATGTTCGGCGATTTCCACGAGCGCATCTCTGAATCGTCTCTCCCATGGTGCCGCATCGAGGGTGACGATGAAGCTGTACGTTCCGGTACGGCCTTTGATCGGGCGCGAGATGAAACTCGTCATGTTCAGTCCGTCGTCGCGGAACACGTCAAGCAGGTCGGCAAGGACTCCGGGTCCTGTTACCAATGGTATGAGGGTGAGCACGGATTCGTATTCCATGTTTGCCTCGCTGCGGGGACGTTCCAACAGTTCGGAGACCTCGTCTCGTGGAGCCACCACCAGGAATTCGGTGTTCGCCCCTTGGTAGTCCTGAATGGCCGTTCCGATGCGTTCCAGACCGTAGAGCTCACCGCATATGCTCGGTCCGAAGGCGATCTGACCTTCCTTAAGATCACGACATGCCGCCGCATTGGACGATGCCGGCACCTGTTCCAGATTATGTTCCGCGATATAGCGTTTGCATTGCGCAAGTCCGTGCGAATGGGCCGTGGCCGCATGCGCCTGTTTTGCGTCCGTGCCTTTTTTCACGTATGCGTCGAATTCCACGTTCACGTTGACTTTGGCGAATCCGGCAAGATTCTCCTCGTCTATGAGCGCGTCGAGATTGGGCACCACATAGCCTTCCACGTTGTTTTCCCAAGCCACGACGCCCCAGCCTTCGCCTTTCGAGCTTCTTTCGAAAATCTGGCGGATGTCATCCAATGCCACGAGTTCGAACCCTGTCGGTTCGAGTGGCGCCAGCACTTCGGCCGCGTTGACGGCGGCCTGGTGGGTGAAGGTTCCTTGCGGTCCGAGATAGAACAGTTTTCGTGCGCTCATATCAGCTGTCCTCTTCCTTTTGCGCGGTTTCCTCGAGGTTTTCCGATCCCACTAATGTATTGCTTTCCACGTCCGTACGGGGAGGCGTCACGAACCAACGTCGCGGCACGACAAGCATGAGCACTGGAATGATCACAATGCCGTACAGCCAGAAATATCCCGCATACTGGCTGAAGAACGGCATTGCGCTGCTGTCAAAACCGACCGGAATGATCACGTCCCCACCCGGCCCGTAACCTGCCATGACGGACCAGACCATCAGGGATGAGCCAATCAGGTGCAGAGCAAGTCCTGATATTCCATCCCTTGAACGCGCACACCATGTGGACAGAATCACGATCAGATATGCCAGAGCCAATCCGTAAGGAATGTTCATGGATGCGCCCATACGGTGGGCCATGGTGCCTATTACGCCGACCGCCGCGCCGGCGCATATGTCGACGAGGAAACGCGCCCATATCGGCAGCCGGTGAGACCAAGGCAGCAGAGCACGGGATTCATCTTGAGCCATAATTGCCATCATGCCCTCCGTTTCTTACAGTTTCCTCACAGCGTAAGGTCTGAAGGATATCGTCGCGGTAAGGAAAAGAGGAGACACGTGCATGACGCACGCATCTCCTCTTCAATCAGCAGACGATCACTTGCCGCCCTGGGCCTTGTTCTGACGGCGCTGCTTCGCACGCCACTTGTACCAATCCTCACGGTTGAGAATGATCTTGCGGATACGGATGGATTCCGGGGTGACTTCCACGCACTCGTCCTCATTCGCGAAGTCCAGGGACTCCTCGAGGCTCATCTTGATCGGCGGAGTCAGGGTCTCCAGCACGTCCGCGGTGGCGGAACGCATGTTGGTCATGTGCTTGGCGAGCGTGATGTTCACATCCAGCTCGTCAGGCTTGTTGTTCACGCCGACGACCTGGCCCTCGTACACCGGGGACTGCGGTTCGACGAAGAAGTTGCCACGTGCCTGCAGACGCTGCATGGCGTACGGAGTGGCGATGCCCTGACGGTCGCACACCATGGAACCGTTCTGACGGGTCACGATCTGGCCGGCCCACGGAGCGTAGCCTGCGGAGATGGAGGCTGCGATGCCGGTGCCACGGGTCGCGGACAGCAAAGCGGTACGGAAGCCGATCAGGCCGCGGGAAGGCACGGTGAACTGCAGACGGACCCAACCGGTGCCGTGGTTGGTCATGTTGTCCATACGGCCCTTGCGGTCGGCCATGAGCTGGGTGATGGTGCCCATGTATTCTTCCGGAACGTCGATGGTGGTGTTTTCCATCGGCTCGTTGATCACGCCATCGATGGTCTTGGTAACGACCTGCGGGCGACCGACGGTCAGCTCGTAGCCTTCACGACGCATCTGCTCGGCAAGCACGGCCAGTGCGAGTTCGCCACGGCCCTGAACTTCCCAGGCGTCCGGACGATCGGTGGGAAGCACCTTGATGGACACGTTGCCGATGAGCTCGCGGTCGAGACGATCCTTGATCATGCGGGCGGTGAGCTTGTGATCCTTGCCTTCGGTTCCGGCCAACGGAGAGTCGTTGATGCCGAACGTCATGGAAATCGCCGGATCATCGACGTGGATGAGCGGCAGCGGCTTCGGGTCGGACGGGTCGACGATGGTTTCGCCGATCATGATGTCGTTCACACCCGCGACGGCGACGATGTCTCCCGGACCGGCGGAATCGACCGGAGTGCGCTCCAGCCCCTGGGTGCGCAGCAGTTCGGAGACACGGAAGTTCTCGATGGAGCCATCCACACGGGACAGTCCGTAGGTCTTGCCCTTTTCCAGGGTGCCGTTGTAGATACGGACGAGTCCGAGTCGGCCAAGGAAGTCGGAGGAATCGATGTTGGCCACGTGAGCCTGCAGGGCGGAGCCTTCCTCGTATTCCGGAGCCGGAATGTTCTTGATGATGGCTTCGAACAGCGGTTCAAGATTGTCGTTGTCCGGAAGGCCGCCGTTCTCCGGCTGGTTCTCGGAAGCGTAGCCGGCCTTGGCCGCGCAATAGATTACCGGAAGATCGAACAGGGCGTCCTCATCGAGGTCGACGCCTTCCTCGATGACGTCCTGGGCCAAGCCGAGCAGAAGATCGGAAGCTTCCCCGACGACCTCTTCGATACGGGCGTCCGGACGGTCGGTCTTGTTTACGCACAGGATGACCGGCAGCTTGGCCTCGAGCGCCTTGCGCAGCACGAAACGGGTCTGCGGCAGCGGACCTTCGGAAGCGTCCACAAGCAGGACGACGCCATCGACCATGGAAATGCCGCGTTCCACCTCGCCGCCGAAATCGGCATGGCCGGGGGTATCGATGATGTTGAGGGTGATGCCTTCCGGATATCCGTACTTGGCAGCCAGAGGGCCGGTGTACTGCACGGCGGTGTTCTTGGCGAGGATGGTGATGCCCTTCTCGCGTTCCAGATCGTTGGAGTCCATCACACGATCCGGGACTTCCTCACGCTCATTGAACACATGGGACTGAGCCAGCATGCCGTTGACCAGCGTGGTCTTGCCGTGATCAACGTGCGCCACAATCGCTACATTTCGAATATCGCCGCGAACCGCCATCGAAACCTCTCTTAGTATTACTTTCTTTGCGTAACCGTTCGGTACGTACATGGTTATCGGTACTTGAAATCCGTACTTACACACAAACCGAACCAATCCTAGCGAAGTAATGCGACAGATACGACAAGGGGCCACCGGCAGGCAATGCCGACGGCCCCCCACTCGATATGGCGGATAATCAGTCTTCCAATTCCTTACCGGTACGTTCAGGCAGGCACAGCGCCGCCACGCAGGCCAGAATGAACGCCACCGCGAACACGATGAACGCTACGGTCTTGTTGCCGCCGGACAACGTCAGGAACCACGGCACGAGCAGCGGCGCGATGATTGCCGCCACACGACCGCAGGCGGCTGCGGCACCAGCTGCGGCACCGCGAAGCCGGGTCGGGTAGATCTCCGGCGTCACCGCATACAAAACACCCCACGCACCGAGGTTCGATGCCGACAGCAGCATGCCGAAGCAAAGCACCGCAGCCACGGAACCTGCTTGGGAAAAGGCGAACGCCGCCACCGCAGACACCGCGAGGAACACGCTCAGGGTCTTCCTGCGTCCCCATACCTCCACCAGCCATGCAGCCAGGAAATATCCCGGCAGCTGCGCGATGGCGATGGCCAGCGTGTAGCCGAACGACTTGGTCAGGGATCCAAACTGGTCGGCCAGCAACGACGGCATCCAGGTGAAGGCGCCGTAGTAGGAGAAGTTCACGAAGAACCATGTAGCCCAGATTGCCGCAGTACGGGCGATGTATTTGCCGCCGAACAGCTCGCGGGTATTGATCTTCGGCAATGGCCGGCCCTTCGGCGATGCCACCGGGGCAACGCCACTGGCCTGTTCGAAATACCGTACCGCCCGTTCGGCCTCTTCCTCACGTCCCTTGGATTCCAGGAACCGTACGGATTCAGGAATATGAACACGCGTCACGATGGCATACAGCAACGGCAGCGCGCCGATGAGCAAGGCCCACCGCCAACCCCAGTCTCCGGTGTTCGGAATCACGAAATATCCGATGCATGCGGCCACGATCCAACCCACAGCCCAGAAGGATTCCAACAGCACGGTCATACGTCCGCGCTGCTTGGTCGGCGAGAACTCGGAGACGAGCGTCGACGCGACCGGCAGTTCGGCGCCCAGCCCCAGTCCGATAATCAATCTGGCGATGAGCAATGCGGCCAGCGACCACGACAGTGCCATACCACCGTTGGCCAGACCGAAAATCACCAGTGTTGCCGAGAAGACCGTCTTGCGTCCCACACGATCGGCGACGTATCCGCCGAGTGCCGCTCCGATAGCCATGCCGACGAAGCCTATGGACAGCACCCAGCTTTTCTCCGTCGGCGTCAGATTGAAATGCGGGTCGGCCGCGATGGCCGCGACCACGAACGACACCAGACCGACGTCCATGGCATCGAACGCCCATCCGATGCCGGAAGCCACCAGCAGCTTGCGGTGGGCTTTATTGAACGGCAACCTGTCAAGTCGCTCGTTTCGGGTAAGTTCGGCCGCTCCCCCAGCGGCCTGTTGCGTTGCGGACATCTGTTCCCCTCCTACTTTTCCCATTTTTTGAACGCGATACGTCACGCCGTGGTCAGAACGGCAAGCGCATCATCCTGTGAATCAATATCGGACATGGCGGGATCGGCTCCCGTTTCCGGGACGTTCCAAGGAGCGGGCTGGATCGCGCCCTGTTTGTACCGGTACACCGCGGCCGGCCGGTTACGTCCGACACGCAGTTTTCTTCCGGTATCCTCAAGCAGGCCGGAGGCGAGCATTTTGCGGCGGAAGTTCGCCAAATCGATGCTTTCCTCGGCGATTGCTTCGTATACGTCATGCAACTGGCTCAGGGTGAAGCAGTCGCCTACCAGACGTGCGACGATGTCGGGATACTCGATTTTGCCCCGTAGACGTTCCATCGCGTAATCGACGATTTCGCGATGGTCGAAGGCGAGCTCCGGCAACTGGCTCACCGGGAACCATGACACGTTGTCTCCGTCCGCGAATTCGATGTTCTCTTCCACGCCTCCGACCAAGGCCCAGTAGACGATGGAGACCATTGGAAGCCCGCCGCGCGACCTGGACGGGTCGCCGAACGTGTAGAGCTGTTCGAGATAGCGCGGATGGAGCGATGTGGTCGAGTCCAACGCCGCGTAGGCGGACTGTTCGAGTGAACGGTCCGCACGCAGGTCTCCGCCTGGTAGGGCCCACTGGCCGAAGAACGGCTGACGCACGCGTCTGACCAGAGGCATCCACAACGTATTGCGATCCTGATCGCTCCGGTCGTCTCCCCGCACGGATGGTCCAAGTGCGAGAATCACCACGGAGACACCGACCTGCGGAGGTTGCTTGCGCCTCTCCGAAACGTTGCCCATGATCATAACGGCCTCGATTCGTCAATCCGAATTGTTTCGAGGCCTTAGTGTAGCACTTATGGTCAACATGACCATAAGTGCTGTCTTGCATATTCTATATATCCCGCATACCCGTCAGGCGACGATGCCCCGGGCCACCAGCTCACGCGCCACCTCGCGGTATTCCTTCGCGGTCTTATGGTTCGGCGCATAGATGGTGATCGGCGCCGCCGCGACCGTGGAATCCGGAAGCTTGATGGAACGCGAAATCACGGAATGGAACACTTTGTCCTGGAAAGCCTCATATATGCGCTGCAACACCTCATCGCAATGCAATGTACGGGTGAACATGGTAACCAGAACCCCGTATACCTCAAGTCCCGGGTTGATTCGGGACTGCACCTTCTCGATGGATTGCATAAGCAGCGCCACTCCTCGCAGCGCGAAGAACTCAGCAGCCACGGGAATGATCACACCGTCGGCCGCGGTCAATGCGTTCACCGTCAGCAAACCCAGCGACGGCTGGCAATCAACGATGATCAGATCATATTCATCCTTGACCTGACGGAGAACGCTCGCAAGAACCTGCTCTCGACCGACCTCGGTGACCAACTGCACTTCGGCTGCGGAAAGATCAATATTGGCGGGCATGATATCGAGATTCTCAAAATCGGTATGGTGAATCACCTCATGCACGTCCATCCGAGGATTGAACAACGCGGTGTAAACGGTGTCCTCAACCGTATTGGCGTTGATTCCCAATCCCACGGTCGCGGCACCCTGCGGGTCGAAATCCACAATCAGCACGCGGCGGCCGTACTGGCTCAACGCCCCCGCGATATTGATCGAACTGGTGGTTTTGCCGACGCCGCCCTTCTGGTTGCACATGGCTATGACCCGGGCGGGGCCGTGCGTCCGCAGCGGTTCCGGGGAGGGAAACGTTTCATAATCACGTCCAAGCAAATCCGTAGGCATATGTTTACCTTACCAACATCCTTGTGTCAAAATCTCACTGCACTCCATGCTAGACCATAGTTTCCTTATCGGTCTTACAGCAACACCGTCATCTCGCCCGCGGATGGGACGTCAGGTAAGCTTCGATAAGGGTTTCCGGGCTTACATGCGTATAGATCTGCGTTGTGGTGACGCTGGCATGACCAAGCAGTTCCTGCACGGTACGCACGTCGGCGCCGCCCTGAATCAGATGCGTGGCGAAGGAGTGCCGAAGCGTATGCGGATGCAGGGGACGGTCGATATGGGCGCGATCTCCGGCGTTCTTTATGATTTCCCACACCGATTGCCGGGAAAGCCGTTTCCCCCGTTTGTTGAGGAACAACGCACGCCGCTCGGGCGACCCTTTTGATTTGCCCTCCAATTTTCCTCTGCCACTCTCCAGATACCGTCGAAGGGCCTCACAGGCGTAACTGCCCACCGGTACCAAACGCTGTTTGGAACCCTTCCCCATCAACCTCGCCACGCCTTCCTCAAGATCGATGTCGTCAAGGTTCGTTCCGCACGCCTCAGAGACACGGGCTCCCGTGGCATACATAAACTCCAGCAGAGCCTTGTCCCTCAGCAGTACGGGATCGTCCGCAATGCCCTGATCGTTTTCGGAATCATGCCTGTTCTGGGATACGGGAATCGCATCAAGCAAACGCGCTACCTCGTCGATGGTAAGAACGTCCGGAAGCGTTCCGGCGCTTTTCGGAGCCTTCACATGCGCCGATACGTCTTCGGCGACGATATGCTCACCCAACGCGAAACGGTGAAGGGCATGAACACTGGCCAGTCTGCGTGCCCTGCTACGGGTCGACTCACCTTCGGCATCCAGAAACGCTATGTAGCGCTCGACATCTTGCGCGCTCACCGCGTTCAGATCATTCTTGCCCTGTTCATTCAGCCAGGCCGCGTATTTGGAAAGATCGGCTCCATACGCGTTGACTGTGGCCTTCGAAAGCCCCCGCTCCACGTCGATATGCGCTATGAACTGACGAATCAGATACCGCAAGTCTTCCATGCACGTCCTTTTCCATCATACGATCTGCCGGTCCGCAACGACTGGAACCTCATATACCGGCATCCATATGAATGATACGCAAAGACCCTCGTCCTTTCGGGCGAGGGTCTTCGATTCACGCTTTACGCGAAAAGAGAAGCTCAGGCTTCCTTCGGAGCGTTCACGTCAGCCGGAAGAGCGGCCTTGGCCTGCTCGACGATGGCCTTGAAGGTCTCCGGATCGGAAACGGCCAGCTCGGCCAGAGCGCGACGATCGAGTTCGATGCCAGCGAGGTTCAGGCCCTGGATGAAGCGGTTGTAGGTGATGCCTTCAGCGCGGACGGCGGCGTTGATACGCTGAATCCACAGCTTGCGGAAGTCACCCTTGCGAGCCTTACGATCGCGGAAGTTGTAAGTAAAGGAGTGAAGCAGCTGCTCCTTGGCCTTACGGTACAGACGAGAGCGCTGTCCGCGGTAGCCGGAAGCCCTTTCGAGAACAACACGACGCTTCTTGTGGGCGTTCACTGCGCGCTTGACACGTGCCATATTTGATTCCTCAGCTTTCTGTTAAGTCTTATCTTGTTGACTCTCGCCGCACTCAGCGACCGAGCATCTTCTTCAGGCCCTTGGTCTGGGAAGTGGCCACGACGCCGTCGGCCTTCAGCTCACGACGCTTACGAGCGGACTTGTGCTCGAGGTTGTGACGCATAGCGGAGCCAGCGTGCATCAGCTTGCCGGAACCAGTCACGCGGACGCGCTTGGAAGCGGCGGAATTAGTTTTCATCTTCGGCATTGCTGCCCTCCTTGTTTGTTACTTCGTTTCGGAAGTCTCTGGTTTGTCGGATTCCACTGCGGCCTTGGCTTCGGCGGCAGCCTGAGCCTGGGCCTCCTGCTTTGCCGCCAGTCGCGCGGCCTGGCGTGCCTGACGTTCGGCACGGGACTGGTCGCCACGACGACGCTGCTCGGACTGGGTGTGGACCTTCTTGCCCTTCGGAGCAAGCGTCATGATGATGTTGCGGCCTTCTTGCTTCGGAGCGAACTCGACAGTGCCGTACTCCTCCACTTCGCCGGCGAGACGCTGCAGCAGCTCAACGCCGCCGATCGGGCGGGACTGCTCACGGCCTCGCAGCATGATGGTGACCTTGACCTTGTCTCCACCGTTCAAGAAACGCACAACATGGCCCTTCTTGACTTCGAAGTCGTGGTCGTCGATCTTCAGGCGGAAACGAATTTCCTTGATTTCCGCGGTGCTCTGATTGCGGCGTGCCTCACGAGCCTTGATCTTCTCGTTGTACTTGAACTTGCCGTAATCGATGAGCTTGGCGACCGGAGGCTTCGCGTTGGGCGCCACCTCGACGAGATCGAGGTTCGCTTCCTTTGCCAGGTTCAGTGCGACGGAAGTCGCGATGACTCCCACCTGCTCGCCTTTCGGTCCGATCAGACGCACCTGGGAGACGCGAATCTCGTCGTTAATGCGTGGTTCGTCGCTGATGATGACTCCAATCCTCATATTCCATTCAGCGGAATCACTCCAAGGAAACTTCAAAACCCTCGTCATTCAAGGCATACGCAGACACACCCCTCTTGGGTGATCATCCACTACGAGCTTTTATGCAAACTCGTCTCCGACAGTATTCAGTCGGGAGGCTCATGCCTGAACCCGAGGCCATGAAAGGCTTCCAGGTGGGGATATCCCGCTTTCTTGATTTCTCAAGCCTTGTAGATACTACCACACCCATGGACCAGGCGTGTCGCCGGACGTCCGGTATTCCACACATCGCAAAGTCCGGCATTGCTCAGCGGGCACTACACTGGTCGGTTATGACCAGCACATCCTGCACCTGCGTGATTTTCGGCGCGGGCGAATACTACGCACAACAGCCATTCATACCGCGAGATTCCTTTGTAGTTGCGGCTGATGGAGGTCTGGACCACGCCCGAGAGCTTGGGATGGACGTCGATTTCGTCGTCGGCGATTTCGATTCGATCACCGGCGCACGCCCGTCCGGAGATGACCGCACCATCGTCCTGCCTCCCGAAAAAGACGATCCTGACCTGCTGTCCGCATTGAAGATCGGATGGGCGCACGGCGCGCGAACGTTCCATATATATGGTGCTTTGGGCGGACGGATCGACCACACGATCTCCAACATCCAGCTCATGGCGCTTTTGGCCGAACGCGGAGCTTCGGGATACCTGCACGGCGACGGCGAAATCGTGACCGCCATCTGCGACGGCGAAATATCCTTTCAGCGAAACGACGTCAAGCCGGGGCGGATGGTCTCCGTGTTCTCCCACAGCGATTCCTCCACTGGAGTAAACGAGATCGGCCTCAAGTACGAGATCCACGATGCACGGATGAGCAGCATACGGGTCAACGGGCTGAGCAATGAGTTCTCCGGCGGAAATCCAGCGTCGATCAGCGTAAGGCACGGAACGCTGATCGTCACCTTCCCCATGGAGGCACCTCTCCCCCGCGTCACGCGGTTCCACACCTTCGACGGCGACCTCGGGCGGCTCGACACGTCCGTCTCCTCCGCACTCGTACGCTGAGGGCGTACCCCAAGTCATTGTGAACGCTCACGAAAATCATATGTTTTTCTGAAACACACATGCGGATTACGTTGCCCTAAGTACAGGTTACGCATTAAAGTGGGCGGTGTTGGTAAACAATGGCCGCGCGGTGCCCGGCACATGCGAGGCCTACCCTAAAGGGAGAATTACATGACAGTTAAGATTGGTATCAACGGCTTTGGTCGTATCGGTCGTCTGGCTTTCCGCCGCATCTTCGAGCTGCAGGCTCGTGGCGGCCAGGCCGGTGACATCGAGGTCGCAGCAATCAACGATCTGACCACCCCGTCCATGCTTGCCTACCTGCTGAAGTACGACAGCACCCATGGCACCTTCCGTCATGACGATGGCACCCCGGTTGAGGTCACCTCCACCGACGATTCCATCGTGGTCGACGGCAAGGAATACAAGGTCTACGCCGAGAAGGACGCCAACAACATCCCGTGGGTTGCGAACGATGGCGTTGAGTTCGTGCTCGAGTGCACCGGCTTCTACACCTCCGCCGAGAAGTCCCAGGCCCACCTGAACGCTGGCGCCAAGAAGGTCCTGATCTCCGCTCCGGCCAAGGACGAGACCACCCCGACCGTCGTGTTCGGCGTGAACCACGAGATCCTGAAGGCTGAGGACACCATCGTGTCCGCCGGTTCCTGCACCACCAACTCCATGGCCGCCATGGTCAAGCTGCTGGACGAGAACTGGGGCATCAAGGCTGGCTTCATGACCACCATCCACGCCTACACCGGCACCCAGATGATCCTCGACGGCCCGCGCTTCCCGAAGGCTCGCAACAACCGCGCCGCCGCGATCAACACCATTCCTCACTCCACCGGCGCTGCCAAGGCCATCGGCAAGGTCGTTCCGTCCGTGAACGGCAAGCTGCAGGGCCACGCCCAGCGTATCCAGGTTCCGGATGGATCCGTCACCGAGCTGACCACCGTCCTGAACAAGGAAGTCACCGCAGACGAGATCAACGCAGCGTTCAAGGACGCCTTCTCCACCACTGACTTCTACGGCTACAACGCTGACGGCATCGTGTCCTCCGACATCATCGGCGACACCCACGGTGGCGTGTTCGATCCGACCCAGACCGATGTCAACGAAGTTGACGGCGTGACCATGGTCCGCACCGTCTCCTGGTACGACAACGAGTACGGCTTCACCTGCAACATGGTTCGTACCCTGCTGTACTTCGCTGAGATCTCCGAATGAGCCGTTGCGACTAGTTCGCTAGGTTCCTAAGCATCTCGCAGGGGCTTCCATCTCATGGTGGGAGCCCCTTTCCTATGCCCACATACATACTGCCCGCCTGAAACCTGACATATAGACGTCCTATGATGAGACGCCATGGGCAAGAAAAAACACGAGAAGGGCACCGGTTCCACACCCGCGACGGTGCAGCTGGACAAGGCCGGGGTCACGTTCACGACCTACGAGTACGCGCATTCAAACGATCACATGGACGACGGCTATGGAATCGAAGCCGCCACCAAGCTCGGTTTCGACGAACATCAGGTGTTCAAGACGCTGATGGCAGACACCGGTTCCGAACGGGTGGTCGGCGTGGTTCCTGTCAGCGGCCATATGGATCTGAAGGCGCTGGCCGCCGCCGTGGGCGCGAAGAAGGCGGCCATGGCCGACCCGAAGGTGGCCATGCGCGAATCAGGTTACGTGGTGGGTGGAATCTCGCCATTGGGTCAACGCACGCAACACAAGACTGTGTTGGACGAAAGCGCCTTGCAGTATGACGAGATCCTGCTGTCCGGAGGCAAGCGCGGCTTCTCCATCGGCATCAATCCGAATGATCTCATCGCGGTATTGAACGCCGTGGCCGCTCCCATCGGCACCTGGTGACCTTCGAGAATAAAGTCACCGTGTCTTGCGAAGCTCGGATGGAAGCACGAAATGCATGTTCTCCTTGATGGTTTCGACGGTGGTCACCTCGGTATAACCGAAGCCCCGCAGGATTTCGACCACACCGGAAACGAGTTCATCCGGCACAGACGCTCCTGAGGAGATGCCCACGGACTCCACGCCGTCAAACCATGAGCAATCAAGCTCGGACGCGTCGTCGACACGGTACGCCCGACCACGGCCATCGACGATGGCACGCTCCATGAAACGCGAGTTCAGTCCTTCCTGCGCGACCTCCATCAGTCGCACGGAGTTCGAGGAGTTCGCAGAACCGACGATCACCACGCAGTCCGACTGCTCGGCCACCAATTTGACCGCACCCTGCCGATTCGACGTGGCATAGCAGATATCGGAGCTCGGCGGCATCTGCAGCCACGGAAAACGGCGCTGCAGCGCGGCGATCGTGCCGGCGGTCTCGTCAACGCTCAGCGTGGTCTGCGTCAGCAGCACCAACTTGGTGTCTTCAGTGAAATCGAGCGAATCCACATCGGCCTCGTGCTCGATCAGATGCACATGCTCCGGCGCCTCTTCGACCACGCCGACGGCCTCGTCGTGCCCTTTATGACCGATATAGACGATCTCGAAGCCATCCTTGACGAAACGCAACACTTCGCGATGCACCTTGCTCACCAGCGGGCAGGTGGCATCGATCACATGCATGCCACGGGACTCCGCTTCGGCCTTGACCGCTGGAGATACGCCATGCGCGGAAAAGACGATCGGAATGCCAGCACGTGCGGCCTCATCCGGAATCTCCGAAAGCTCCTGCACGAACACCGCCCCCTGAGCCGACAATTCCTCGACCACATGCTTGTTGTGCACGATCTGACGACGCACGTACACCGGCGGCAGACCATCCTCACGAACTGGAGCCGAAGCCTTCAGAATCGTCTGCACGGTAAGGATCGCCCGATCCACACCGGCGCAGAATCCGCGTGGGTCCGCCAATACGATGCGTTTGGTCATGGTCTCCGCCTTTCATGTCATTCAGGTTCTCTCCAAATACTAGAGCACGACCATTCTCATAACGCGCTGCGATACGTGTACGCGCCCATCGCGCAACGCGTATCGCCGACGATTGTCTTTCTGTCGGATACAGTACTCGCAACACGCCGGAGAACGAGCATGACACCTTTCAAAGAAAAGGTAGACTTGGCTGTTAGCGGTAACAATCGTTATCGATACATTTAGCGGCACTATGGAGTGACTTATGACCTGCAAGAACCTGCCTGCCCGTACCGGACAGCAATTCTCCATCTCCCACGGCGATTATAAGGCAATCGTCACCGAACTCGGCGCGACGCTGCGCAAGCTGACCTACAAAGGCGACGACCTGATCGTCTCCCTCGGACCGGATGAGATCGTCAACTGCTGCCACGGACAGATTCTCGTTCCGTTCCCGAACCGCATCGAAGGCGGCGAATACACCTTCGAGGGCAAGACCTACACGCTCCCGATCGACGAGCATGAGCGCAACACCGCCATCCACGGTTACGGATACCGCTCCTATTGGAAGCTCGAGTCGATTTCGGAGGATGCCGTGACCCTGTCCTGGCGCTCCCCCAACATGGCCGGTTATCCGTTCGACATCGTCGTGACCGCCGCATACAGCCTCGCCGACGATGGCCTGCACCTGACCGTCAGCGCCTTCAACAACGGCGATTCCAACGCTCCGTGGGCATTGGCGATTCATCCGTGGCTCGCCAACAGCCTCAACGGCTACGGTGATGAAATCGACGAGCACAACGCCAAGTGCAGCCTGACGCTGCCCGCCAACACGCATGTGACCGTCGACGGCAATCTCATTCCGACCGGCACCGAACCCGTGGACGGAACCAAGTACGACCTGCGCAAGGACACCCTGCTCACCGAGCAGCCGTTCGACGACGCGTGGACCGATCTCGAACACGCCGAGGATGGCTCCGTCACCGCAGTGTTCACCCGTGCGGACGGCAAGAAGGTCCGTGTGGGAGGAGACGACACCATCACCTCGTTCCAGGTGTGCACCGGCACCAAGTTCCCCGCGTTCCAGCACCCCGCAGGCGTGGCTGTCGAACCGCAAACGGCATACGCCAATGCGTTCAACACGGGAAACGACCTGATCGTCATCAAGCCCGGCGAGACCTCGAGCACTTCCCTGTTCCTCGGCGCGCTCGACTAGTCGGCATACCGCACACCGGATTTTACAAACGTCTTGCCGGTGTGCGATAATCCCGAAGGCTTATTAATCGCAAGTAAAGGAGTCCAATCATGGGCATGCGCGGACGTAAGCGCAAGGATCGTCGTAAGAAGGCCGCCAATCACGGCAAGCGCCCCAACGCCTGATCCTCGCCGGCGTGAATAACGCCACAGAGCATCAAAAACCCCGCGGAATCATTACGATTCGCGGGGTTTTCCATTTTCATGGCATTGCTCTCACTGTTCCTCACAGCAATGATCGAGGGCCGCTTCAAGTCTGTCGATCAGGCTTTGCGGGGCATGGCTCGGGCGCAGGTAGGCCCGCATGGCCGCGATCAGAGCCCTCTCGCGTTCATCGCAACAGGTTTCCGGGTCGAAGCATTCCGGACTCACAGCAACACGAGGTTCGCTGACATGCACGCTGGTACGTACCACGCGCGTGACCGTTCCGTCACAGGTCGTTGTGGTGATGGAAACATGCCGTTCCACGGATTCTCTCATGCTTTCCCCTTTCCCGACCGTATGTAGCCTTGTTCGCTCGCGTAGGACGCGAGTTCCTTCTTGAGCTGCGTACGCGCACGATTAAGACGACTCATCACCGTTCCGATCTTCACACCCTGCTCATCGGCGACCTGCTGATAGGTCTTGCCGTCTATGGCTGTGTCGATGAACACCTGGCGGCGTTCCGGAGACAATTTGCCCAAGGCCGCCATGATCTCCTCGGGAGCATAAGCGTCCAAGTACTCCTGTTCGGCCGATTTGAGCTGTTCCGAAGAATGTTCGGACGCCGCATACAAATCCCAGTCATCGTATTCACCGGTCGAATCGTTGGCGCGCTGCGGCCTGCGCTTGGCTTTCGCATATTGGTTGAAATACGCGTTGCGTTCGATGGTGGTCATCCACGCCGCGAAATTCGTGCCCTCTTTGAAGGAATCAAACGCCTTGAAACCACGCTCGAACGTGTCTTGAACCAGATCCTGGGCATCATCCGGATCGTTGGTCAGCTTCATGGCCTGCCTGTACAGGGAATCGACGATAGGCATGGCGAGACGCTCAAACCGGACCCTCTTGCCCGCCATGGTTTCCGTCCGCGCTTCCGTCACGCATCCCATTGTAGCCGCATCGACGTCACATTCCGTGCACATGCCTGCAGGTAGAATTGCTGTTCGGTATAACGAATACAGGAAGAGGGCGAATATGGCTTTGACTCTGGAATCCGCCGCACGTCTGCTCAGCGAACACGGACTTCTGCGTGAAATCATCCAAGGAGATGTCTGGACTCTTCACGCGCAAGATATCCAGGGGGCCGCGACACCGTTCGACTCGATCACCTACGACACCCGCAATGTCGGGCAAGGCACCTTGCTGTGCTGCAAAGGCCGTTTCAAGGAAGAGTACCTGCACGGCATCGATGAGAAGGGAATGGCCGCGTACGTTGCCGAAACGGACTTCTCCTCCCAGACCAGCGCTCCCGGATTGATCGTCGATGACGCGCGCAAGGCCATGAGTCTGCTGTCGGCTGAATTCTACGGACGTCCGCAGGACGAATTGAAGGTCATCGGCATCACCGGAACCAAGGGGAAGACCACCACCGCATATCTCACCCAGGCCATGCTCAACGGCTGTTCGGGAGGAAAATGCGCGCTGTTCTCCTCCGTGGACAACTGCCTCGACGGACATACCTATGAGGAATCCGATTTGACCACGCCCGAATCCATGGACGCGTTCCGCATGATGCGTCAGGCCGCTGACAACGGCATGGAATATCTGGTCATGGAGGTCTCCTCCCAGGCCTACAAGGTGGATCGCGTGTATGGACTGACGTTTGACGTGGCCGCCTTCCTCAACGTCAGTCCGGACCATATCAGCCCAATTGAGCATCCGACGTTCGAGGATTATGTCAATTGCAAGCGCCAGATCGTGAAGAACTGCCGTGCCCTCGTGCTTGGAGACCAGTGCGCCCATGCCAATCTAATCCGTCAGGATGCGGAACTCGCGAATGTGGCCGTCACGTCCTTCGCTTTGGGAGACTCCTCGGCGGCCACCGTGACGGCCAGCCCCGAAAATGAGCTCCACAGCCGTTTCGCCATCAGCATCGACGGCGCATCCGTAGGATCCCTGAATCTGGCCTTGGATGGTGATTTCAACTACGCCAACGCAGCGGCAGCGGTCGCCGTGGCCTACGTAACCGGCTACGATTTCCGATCCGCGGCAGCCGGCGACGCTTTGCGCGCGATGGAACCGGTACGAATCGCCGGACGTATGGAACACTTCCGCGACCCGCAATCGAACACCACCGCAATCGTCGATTACGCGCACAACTATGCGTCCGTGACCGCGCTCCTCGACTATGTTCAGCAGCGCTACGGCAACGAGGATCCCGAGATCACACTGATCACCGGATCCGCAGGAAACAAGGCGTTCGACAGGCGTCCCGAAATCGTCAAGGCCGCACAGGACAGGATCGACCATCTTGTGCTCACGTTCGAAGACACCGACGACGAGCCCGTGGAAAGCATCTGCGCGGACATGAGCGGCAGCGTCACCAACGCATCGCTCGACGTAAAGACCATTTACGACCGGACCGAGGCCGTGGAAACGACCGTTCAGGCCGACCGTGAAGACACCCGACGCCCGCACATCATACTCATCATCGGCAAAGGCGAGGAACGTTGGTTCAAAGACCACGGCAAGCATGTACCCTATGAAGGTGACGACCGCATCGTGAAGCGTCTGTTCGACAGCCGCAACAGCTGATTCCACGCAATCCTTCAATCCAACCGACAACCACGATATAACAAGGCTGAAAATAAGTGATTACCCTTACCCAAGCAACACTGGAACACATCGAAGCGGAAGCCGCACGACTCAACGTGACGCTCCCCATCGAACAGACTGCGGTGTGGGCCGCGTACCAGACCACCATCAACGGACGCAAACCGTGGGGAGCCTATATCGCTTCCGAAGACGGGCATACCGTGGCTTTCATCTCGCTGATCGACTTCGAGACGCACGGATACCATTATCTGCGATCCATGCACGGACCGGTGTGGACGGTCGAACCCGATGAGGGCAAAGAGCGCGAGTTCACCGATGCGCTGGTAGCGGCCGTGAGCGAGGCCGATAAGAACGTGGCTTTCCTGCGCATCGATTTGAATGGTACGGATGGAACGTTCCCCGTACTGTCTACGGTTCCCTACGATCAGACCGTAGTCATCGACGTGACCGGCGGCGACGACGCCATCATCAGCCGTATGAAAAAGCGCGGCCGCCGCGACGTACGCAAGGCGCTGCGCGAGTGCACCGCGCAATGCACGGATGAGACCGAACAGGCGACCACCGATTTCTCGCAGTACTACGAGCTGATGGTCGAGACCGGCGAACGCGATGGTTTCGCGCCCGCGCCCATGCAGGATTATCTCGACATGATCACTTCGCTCGGTCCGGAGCATTGCCGCGTCTTTGCCGCCCGAGACGAACAGCGTGTGGTGGCGTGGTCCATCGTCACCCTCAACGGAAGCCACGCTGTACGCTACTATGCCAGCATGCGTACCGACGCCATGCGCTCCCATGTGACCGACAAACTGCTGTACACCGAATGCTGCCTCCTGGGGGCACAGGGCATCACCGAGTACGACCTGATGGGCATCGGCAGCGATTTCGCCCCATCCTTGAAGGGCTTGAACGAGTTCAAGACGAAGTTCACCGAGAACATCACCGCCGTGGCTCCCGGACGTGACATTCCCGTCAAGAAAGCCTTCTACAACGCTCTGAGGGTCGCGCAGAACCTGAGGCACAAGCTGCGCAAGTAGCCAAACAAAGCGCGCAAAGGAGAGGGTCCGTCGATCGTATGCCACATGCGATCGACGGACCCTCTCCTTTCGGCGTCACTCAACCGACATCGTCGAATCCTCCGATTCGAACCCGTCCGTGTCGGGGCCGACATTGCCGAAATCGTTGACATCGAAATCGGGATTCGCGTCGGATTCGAAATCGATATCCGCCTCATCCTGCTCCTTGCGGGGTTCCGGCTCGACGACCTCCTGGAACACACGCTGGGACTTCGGCTTCTTCAGATCCGGATCTATCTTCTCCTCAAGCATGAGACGCGCATCGCCGGCGGTGGTGAAGCTTCCGCAGATGAGCACGCCACGGCCGTAGCCCACGCCCAACTCATCTTCGGCATCAACCATGTTGACCGCCTCCTGGATGGCGTCCGGCAATTCTGGAATGCACGTCACGCGTTCCGGGCCGAACACCTGCTCGGCGACCTTCTTCAGATCCTCGGCGGGCATCACACGGTCGCGCCATGAATTCTCCGTGACGATCACATGGCTGAGCAGCGGTTCGAGCACGCCCAGGTACTCCTCGACCTGCTTGTCGGCCATCATGGCGATCACACCGACGATCTGCTGGAAATCGTAATTCTCCTCAATCGCTGCACGCAGGGATTCGGCCGCATTGACGTTATGGCCACCGTCGAGAATGATCGCCGGAGAGTTGCGGATCTGTTCGATACGTCCCGGAATCTTCACCGAACTCAACGCTTCGGCCACCAAGTCGCCGTCCAACGCGCCGTTGACGGGAATGACCGCTTCCGCGGCGCACAGGGCCGCGAGCGCGTTGTGGGCCTGATGCTCACCGAATTTCGCGACGGGAACCTCGGTGTATGTGCCGTTGGGCGTACGCAGGGTGACCACCTGGCCGCCGACTGCGGGAACTCGGGTGACGACCTCCGATTCCACACCGTCACGTACCAGATTGGCGTGGTTTTCTTCGGCCGCGTTCTCAATAATCGGCATGACCGCTTCCTCATGCGGCTGAACTCCGATGACCGCGGTGCAGCCCGGCTTGATGATGCCCACTTTTTCGGAGGCTATCTGTTCGACTGCATCTCCCAGCCATGCCATGTGATCCATGTCGACGGGACCGATGATGGCCGCGTCGGCGTCGAGCACGTTGGTTGCGTCCCAGCGGCCGCCCATACCCACTTCAACGATCGCGACGTCAACCGGGGCGTCGGCGAATTTCCAGATGGCCATGGCGGTAAGCACTTCGAAGAAGCTCATCTTCGGTTTGCCGAGTTCCTCCATCTTCATGTCGACCATGCCGACGAGATCACGCATCTGATCCCACGCATCCACGAAGTCCTCGTCGGAAAGCTGCTGTCCGTCGATGGCTATGCGTTCGTTCACATGTTCCAGATGCGGAGAGGTGTACAGGCCCGTGCGCATGCCGTAGGCACGGCAGATGGCTTCCGCCATACGTGCCGTGGAGCCTTTGCCGTTGGTTCCGGTGATGTGTATCACGCGGTACGATTCCTCCGGATGTCCCATGATGTCGAGGATCATCTTCATCCGTTGCAAATCAAGATTCGTGGTGTTGCGTTCCGAAGGTCGGCCCATGATGTCGCGTTCCACGTCGATCATGCGTTCATTGTTGCGATTCGGATGTTCAAATGACATTTGCTCCGGCTTCCTCTCCGTTTTCGGAAAATCACTCACTAAAACCTCATTCATTCTAGATGCGCGCATGAACGTTACGCGGTGGAAAAAGTTATAGGATTGTTTGCGGGAATTCACAGGTACGAATTCAAAAAGACCTATGCAGGAGATGTGATGAGCGAAATCATTACCGATAAGGACAAGGAATACGAGGCTCGGGAACAGGCTGCGGCCTCTGGAGAGAACCAGGCCATGGAGGACCGTGTGAACAATCGTTCCCTGCGTCCGCGTTCCGAAGCGTTCAAGGAGTTCATGACCACCGGATGGGACGACAACGAGCCGGCGATCGAACCTCTGGAATCCTCCGCCTATATCCAGGCACGTCTCGAAACGCTCGGCAAGGCGTTCTCCGGAGAGCGTATCGTGATTCCCGCAGGCCAGCCGAAGGTGCGCAGCAACGATTGCGACTACGCATTCCGTCCGGACACCACGTTCGCCTATTACACCGGTCTCGGCGAGGATTATGAGGCCGGCGCGGTTCTGGTATTGAACCCCGTGGCGTCCGATTCTCCCGAAGCCAAGGCGGGAAAGACCCATGTTCCGGCGTTGTTCGTGGCGCCGCGCGCCAATCACTATACGCAGGATTTCTTCATGAACGCCCACTATGGCGAATATTGGGTCGGTCCACGCGCCGGTTTGAAGGAAATGACCGCGATGACGGGCATCGAAACCAATGACATCGCACAGCTCGCCGACGCCCTGAGCAAGGATGTTGGCGCCGAAGCCGGTGCCGTCCGCGTGCGCGTGATCCGCGAGTCCGACCCGCAGATCACCAAGCTGGTGGAAGACATCCGCGAGGCGAACGGCTTCCCCGACCGTGACGGCAACACCGCGTCCGATGACAAGCTGCACGAGTTCGCGGCCGAAGCACGCATGTGCAAGGACGAATATGAGGTGGGCGAGATGCGCAAGGCCGTGGCCGCGACCAAGCACGGCTTCGACAATATTCTACGCAAGCTGCCGAACGCATTGGGCAAGCCCCGTTCGGAACGTATGCTGGAAGGCGCCTTCAACGCAATCTCACGCGAGGAAGGCAACGAGGTCGGCTACGATACCATCATCGCTTCCGGTGCCCATGCCCCGATCCTGCATTGGATGCGCAACACCGGTACCGTCTCTTCCGGCGAGCTGCTGCTCATCGACGCCGGCGTGGAGGTGAACAGCCTGTATACGGCCGACATCACCCGTACGTTCCCGACCAATGGCAAGTTCACCGATTTCCAGAAGAAGCTGTACCAGGCGGTGCTCGATTCCCAGCAGGCCGGCTTCGAAGCGGCCAAGCCGGGTGCCACGTATTCGGATATTCATCATGCGTGCATGCGTGTGATCGCCGAACGTCTGCATGACTGGGGCATCCTTCCGGTCGACGTCGAGGAGTCCCTCTCCCCCGAGGGCCAGCAGCACCGCCGTTGGCTCGCCTGTGGCGTGGCGCATCATCTGGGTCTTGACGTACACGATTGCGCACAGGCCCGTTACGAGTCGTACCAAGGTGCGCCGATTCGCCCCGGTATGATCTTCACAATCGAACCGGGATTGTACTTCCGTGAGGACGACCTGCTGATTCCGCCGGAGTACCGTGGCATCGGCATCCGTATTGAAGACGACGTTCTTATGACCGAGGATGGTCCGGAATGGATTTCCGCCGGCATTCCGAAGCAGATCGACGACGTTGAGGCATGGATGGCCGAAATGGCCGAGGACCGCGCCTAGTCTCATATTCAATCTCACGTTCACCCTCACGTTGCGGAAAGGAAAATCATGCCAACACCCGAGTTCGTTTTGCAATTGCGCAGAAAAATCGGCCACGATCTGCTGTGGCTGATGGGCGTGTCCGGTTACGTTCATGACGAACAGGGCCGGGTGCTGCTGGGAAGACGCTCCGATACCGGCGAATGGGCCATGGTGTACGGCATCAACGAACCGGGAGAGGAACCGGCCGATACTGTGGCCCGCGAGGTCAAGGAGGAGACCGGCGTGGATGTTGTGGTCACCGACTTGGTATCGGTGAAATCGTCCCGACGTGTACTCACGTATGCGAACGGCGACAACACCATGTATATGGACCATCTGTTCATCTGCACGCCGGATCCGAACGGCAACGCCCAGCCGTATGTCGCCGACGATGAAAGCCTGAGTGTGGGATGGTTCTCCCTTGACGACCTGCCCGAACCGTTGGCCGAAACGACGGTGGAACGCATGGGTTACGTGCGTGAGTATCTGGAGAACAAGGCGCTCGGCGACTCCCACGCACAATTCTCCTTCAACGGCGAGATTCACTGAAATTCTCTCCGGCATAAGGTGATGGGGGCCGAGACAATCGCTTTGTCTCGGCCCCCATCGTCATATGACGCGCAATCCCCTATCCCGGCCGTGAATCACAGGCATGGATTTTGCGGATGCGATCGGCGACACGCGGATGTTACGCGGCTTGTAGCTTTTCATTAACAGCGTTAATATATCAACTAGTTCAAAGAGAGAAAAGAATCCGTGCACAGGCGCAAGGAGGTGTCATGAGTAGTTACAGCGCTCAGCAATCGTCAATCTCCGAAAACAACCGCTCACGGATTCTGCAATACCTGTACCACAACGGCGTCAGCTCGCGCGCGCAAATCGCCAAAGCCATCGAACTGACGCCGGCGGCAATCACCAAAATCACGGCAAAACTGTTGTCACAGAACGTCATCGAGGAAACCGGCGACATGGAAGGCAACAAGAACCGCCGTTCCATCGGACTGAACCTCAACTGCGAAAAATACCATGTCATCGGCGTGAAATTCGCCCGCAGCCTGGTGCAAATCGCCGTATTCGACCTTAAATGCAACCGCATCTGCCTGACCGACCTGCCTACCGTCAACGAGGAACGCATACCGGAGACCATCGAGCAGACCCGCGAGACCATCACACAGCTCATTCACGAGGATCCGAGCATCGTGGCCATCGGCATGGCCGTTCCCGGACCGTATCTGATAGAGGAAGGCCATACCGCCCTCGTATCATCCATGCAGGGGTGGCGCAAAGTCAACTTCATCAAGGAATTCAGTGACGCGTTCAATGTGCCCGTGTTCATGGAGCAGGACGCGCGAGCCGGCGCTTTGGCCCAGTTCCTGTTCAATCCGGCAATGCAGAAAGGCTCCCTCGCCTACTATCTGCTCGGAGAGGGCATCGGTTTGGGTGTGATCACCGACGGCAACATCTACTATGGCGCGCACGGCACGGCCACCGAAGTCGGACATATTTCCGTCGATGTCAACGGAAGAGCCTGCGATTGCGGCAACGTCGGATGTCTGGAACGCTACTGCTCGGCTGTGGCCATTCACGAAATGCTCAACGAGAATCAGGACATTGTCCCCCACAGCCCTTGCATGACCCACGCGCAGGCCTGTGCCGCATTATTCGAAAAAGCGGCATCCGGAGATGCGAAGGCGCGAAAGCTGGTGAGCGAAGTCGCCAAGTACATCGGGTATGGCGCCGTCACCATCATCAACGCCTTCAATCCCACACACATCGTACTCGGCGACATCGTCTCCCAAGCCGGTCAACAGCTGCTTGACGAGGTCAGAGCCATCGTCGCCGAACGCACCATCGCGGAAATCGGCCGCGAGACCGACATATCACTGTCCGAACTACCGACCGATGCGACCGTAACCGGCGCCGCGGCCGTGGCAATCACCAATTTTCTGGAACATCCCTCGATGTTCTTCGACGTCGCATAACACAGGCACGCCGCCAACAAAAAGAAAGGAAACACCATGTCCAAGCCAATCGTCATCTCCCTCGGCGAGATTTTGTGGGATATGCTCCCCACCGGCAAGCGAGCTGGCGGCGCTCCCGTCAACTTCGCCTACCATGCGTCGCAGAACGGCGCGGAAGGCTATGCCATCAGCGCGGTCGGCAACGACGAACTCGGTGAGGAACTGATCGCCGACGCTCACAAGGCCGGCATCAACACTCTGGTGCAAACCAACGATTTCCCGACCGGCACCGTGGACGTGGCGCTGACCAACGGCATTCCGGAGTACACCATCGTCAAGAACGTGGCATGGGACCACATCAAGCTCGACGATGAACTCGTGGACGCCGTTTCCAAGGCCGATGCCGTGTGCTTCGGAACCCTCGGCCTGCGCTCCGAACAGTCGCACGACACCATCGTCGAACTGCTGAAGCACACCAAGGAAGGCGCACTGAAGTTCTTCGACATCAATCTGCGCTCCGACTTCTATTCCAAGGAACTCATCGAGGAACTCCTCGGCTACGCCAACGTGTTCAAGATCAACGACGATGAGCTGCTGCTCATGCGCGAGATGTTCTCCATCCCGGAGTGCAACGATGAAGAAGCCTGCAAGTGGTTCATCGAAAACTTCGACCTTGACTACATCATTCTGACCGGTGGAGCGACCTTCAGCACGATCACCTCCAAGAACGGCGAGGTGTCCACGCTGCTGACGCCGCATGTCGAAGTCGCCGACACCGTTGGTGCGGGCGATTCCTTCTCCGGCTCCTTCACCGGCAAGCTGCTCGTCGGCGCGTCCCTGACGGAAGCGCATCGCGCCGCGGTGAACACCTCAGCCTACGTGTGCACCAAGGAAGGCGGTTGGCCCGTCTATCCGACCGAGGGTGTTCCGGACTACCTCGCCGCAGCCGGCAGGTGAAATCTAGGAACCGAAAATTCGGAACCGACTGGTTTTTCATCATCACCGGGTCTCGTGCCGTTCATGGCGCGAGGCCTTTTCTTGTACGCAGCTTATACGTAACCGATGTTAGAATCATTGCGTACGTCAATCGATTTACTTATCTGATTCACCCACCAACGAAGAAGTTGCTATGACTATTGAGAACAGTCCCATCCAGAACAACCCGATTCCTCAATCCGTCATCGAGTTCATGGACCGGATCACCGATCTGTGCGGCAAGGAACATGCCGATTGGGCGGAAGACTTCAAAGCCGGATTCGCCAATACTTTGGCAACCACCGTGCGCCGACATCCAGATGGCACCACGTTCCTGCTGACCGGAGACATTCCCGCCATGTGGCTACGAGACTCCTCCGCACAGTTCCGACCGTATCTGGCCATAGCCAAGGACGATCCGGAACTGGCCGAGCTCATAGCCGGACTCGTACGGCAGCAGTTCCGCTTCATCAACATCGACCCCTATGCGAACGCGTTCAATGAGACGCCGAGCGGCGCAACATGGGATCCGGACGATCAAACCGATTCGTTCGGCCCCTGGCTGTGGGAGCGCAAATACGAGGTGGATTCACTGTGCTACCCCATCCAGCTCGCATGGCTCCTGTACGTCAACACCGGTCTGACGTCGCATTTCGACGATTCGTTCGTCTCTGGAGTGCGCAACATTCTCGACGTATTCGAAACCGAGCAGAACCATGCCGACTCCCATTATCGCTTCTTCCGCCCGAACGACGACCCACGCGACTCCGTACCGAACGGCGGCGCAGGAGGCCCGTTCGCGGTGACCGGCATGACCTGGTCCGGTTTCCGTCCAAGCGACGACGCATGCGTCTACCCGTATCTCGTGCCATCCAACATGTTCGCATGCGTGGTCATGGGGTATCTGCGGCGAATCTTCACCGAAATTCTTGATGACGAACAGATCGTCGAACGGGCCACAAAGCTGAAAGACGGCATCTCCAAAGGCATCGCCGAACATGGAACCATCGAGAACGCCGCCGGAACGCGCATCTACGCATATGAGACGGACGGCCTTGGCAACGCGTTGCTTATGGACGACAGCAATGTTCCGAACCTTATGTCGGCACCCTATCTGGGATTCTGCGATCAGAACGACCCCGTATATCTTGCGACACGGCAAACCCTGTTGAGTAGCGAAAATCCCTATTATTTCGAAGGATCCTACGCGAACGCAATCGGCTCGCCACACACGCCGGAAGGTTACGTGTGGCCGATCGCCATGGCAATCCAGGGGCTCACCAGCACCAGCAAAGACGAGAAAGCCCGCATCCTGGACCAACTCGTCGCAGCCGATGCCGGAACGCACCTCATGCACGAAAGTTTTGACGTGAACGACCCGACGCAGTACACCAGACCGTGGTTCAGCTGGGCGAACATGATGTTCTGCGAGTTAGTCATGGACTATTTCGATATTCGCGTACAGCGATAATACGATGAATTTTGCGATCATCCCCTTTCGTGGTAGTATGAAAAGTCCGTCCGCAAGGAGGGAAGCTTGATAAATCAAGATTGGGGATGATCGGTTTCGACGGTGACCTGTTCGTCGCAGGGAAGCGTGCCGAGAACGTAGGGTCCGCTCGTGGATGCCCCCTACAGAAGAATAAGTGCTAAATCTAACCGCACTGAGTTCGCTCTCGCTGCCTGAGCTTCGCGCCAGGATTAACCAGTGAGCAGCCGCTCCGTTCACTCCTCCTCGTCTTTGGGAGGATGCTGAGCGTCGTTTAGAAGACTTGCTTTGACGGCTGAGCCACAGGGCTGTCAAGGGACTTTTACTGCGGATATGCTCGCCATCAGTCGTCTGCAACATCGATGGGGGCAGAAAAATAGCCGCACGGCCAGCAGACTACGCACGTAGAAGACTGAGGGTACGGTTACCGGACCGGGGTTCAATTCCCCGCATCTCCACGGATTGAAAGCCGCCAGAAATGGCGGCTTTTCCTTTATTTCCAACGGTTTGCGACTGTTGCCGACGTTTATCGAGATTACTAAAATCACGTCGTTTTCTAAAAAATGTTGCCAAAATGTCGCCACGGAACAAGCCCCCGAACAACAAAAACGCCCCTCCTCCGGCAACGCCGAGAGAGGGGCATTCCCCAACGGGAAACAATCTAGGCGAAGACCCTAAAACCATCCGGTCAAATCAGATGAGGTCGCCGAGCATCTGAATGACGTCGGAGTTGGTCTCATAAATCTTCGGGTCGTTCCTCATATCGTCCAAAGTCATCCAACGGCAACGCTTCGAACCGACGATGAACTCGCCATCCGATCGCCAATCCGCAGGAAGGACGGACACCTTCGCCATATACAGCCGGTAATCATAAGTGCGTTCCTCATTATGCGCCGTGGACCATTTCGTACTCGTAGTGGTCCCATCCTCCATTCCGCTGACCCATATCTGCACTTCGTCGTGTGTGATGGACCGCACTTCCCTCATGCCCCATTTCGGGGCCACGTGCACGCGCCATGCCCTTTCCAGCGTCTCGACGTAGCTTGGCTTCGCCTTGGTCTTCTTGGCGGCCAGCCACGGCTCCCAGAAGTCTTCGACAAGTCGGCGTCCTGATTGTGGGTCGATGTAGGCTCCGACGCTTTTCGCGGTGGTCACATTGGCGGCACCCCACGCATCGGCGTCCATCTTGCGCTTGAAGCCGCGTTTGCCGGTGGCCGTGCCGTCCGGCTTCCTGTACCTGACTTCGTAGCGTTTGCCGGATTTCGTGGAATATTGACGGATCGCGTAGGCCATGCTCGCCCCTTCGTTTGCGTGGCATCAAGTCTATCAATCCGTTGATTTTTTTCCTGTGTTTTTTCATG
>CAVBHJ010000004.1:0-122672 GCA_963595445.1 bacterium | reverse complement strand
ATCAATTCATAACCTGAAGCACCCCTTAAGAACATGCATCTCAGGGGGTGTTTTATATCTTGAAGCAAAAGTCGAAGATGCGAAAACATATCAAAATGGGTCAAAACACCCCCACAGCAACGCGGTCTTTGCGGTCGGTTTGCAAGTTATGACTATTCGATTGACCTGCGACAAAAGCAAAAAGAGTGCGAAAACGCAAGAACATAGACTGATACAGTTTTGCATCACCAGCTGACGATATGAGGTCTTTGAGCTGGGATTCGCATATGCAAACATGAGAAGAACACGGGCTGGCCCTATAAGTTTGGGAGCAGAACTATGCCAAGTGCCGTTCCAGCGTTGGCGTGATCCCATGCCACAGGACATCGCTCACCTTCTGCATCTCCTCGATAGTAGGCATGGCACTTTTCTCCCCGTAGTGCTCTGCCAGAAACGAGAGTATCAGCGTCAGCGCAAGTTCCATCGCCAGAGCCACGTCGGGATCCTCCGCGCTCACGCCCAGCTTTGAGCAGAGAATAGGAACCATATGCTTTTTGAGCTTTCGGGAAAATGACGGATCCCCCATAGGGCCGAGCAACGCCGTGAGCCTTGCCGCACTCGCCTCGTAGAAGCCGGCCATCGCAGGCAACATCCACTCGGATAACGGGACCTCTCCATGTCCCTCGAGTCTCGACTCTATCTCAAAGAAAATCTGTTCCTCGGCGTGGTCGAGCAGATCGTAGATGTCCTCGAAGAAGAGGTAAAAGGACGAGCGGTGCACCCCGGCCGAGGATACGAGCTCACGCACCGTTATCGAGCCTATGGGCTTGGTGCCTAGGATGCCCCAGAAAGCCTTGATGAGAGCGTCATCCGCCTTGCGTGTGCGTGTGATTCCAATCACCTCTCCCATAACTCGACACAATGTAGATGATTGAACATTGTACGCCGACTCCTGTCACGCTAGCATAAAAAGCGACAGTATGTCGCGTTATGTATGGTGACAGCAAGGCGCGATTGCATCTTTGATGAACCACCGATGGATCGGAGGACAGCATGGAATTTATTAGGAACAACTGGTACAGGATAGGGCTGGTGGCGTTCGTGGCGGCGGCCGTCACCGTTATCGCCCTCGCACCGGAGATAGACATGACACAGAGGATTCTGCTCTTGTCGCTTATGGCGCTCCCGCTTCACCAGTACGAAGAGTACGCACTACCAGGCGGCGGCCCGGTGGTCATCAACCGCTACTTCTACAGCGAGACCGAGAACTACCGCCGCTACCCCGGCAACTGGAACTCGATCATGGTTGTGAACCTCTCGGCGTACGTTTTCTATATCCTCGCCCTGATACTCCCTCAGCTGACATGGCTGGGCATGGCGACGATGTTCTTTAACCTGTACCAGGTACTGGGGCACTGCCTGCAGATGAACATCAAGATGGGCACCTGGTACAACCCCGGCATGGCAACGAGCGCATTCCTGTTCCTGCCCATCTCGGTATGCTACATCGCCGTCGTCACCAGAGGCGGCCAGATGCACGCAACCGACTGGGCTCTGGCTGTTGCCTGCTTTGCCCTCATCGCCGCCGTGAGCGTCGTGCTCCCCGTTCAGTTACTGAAGAGAACCGATTCCCCTTATCCCATCCCGCAATGGCAGGTCGACCGCCTAGAGCAGGTGCGCTCATGGGCGAGCATCGGGGATCACAAGGGCGAATAGATGCCAGGACGTCGTCGTTGGTATAGATGATGAAGACACCAGGCTACGATATCAAATTCCCCCTGAGGTGCGAAATTCGTATCGATGCCAATACGGGACTCCAGCCTCCTTGGTGCGAAAGTCTTCGGTGGGCATATCTCCGTCGTCGGCAGTCGGGGTATGCCAGGCACACCCCGACGATGGCTTCGTACTCCTCGAGATGCTTTCGATGCCTTTGCTATTTTCTACGGCCCTGCGATGGACTTACCGTCTCTCTCCGCATACCTTGCGAGCAGGAGCGCTTAGAGGGCCAGGATTTGTACATGCCTACCAGCAAGTTCGTCAAATCTGTATATGGTTGTACGCGGACGCTACGACTGAAGACTAAAACCTAGTAAAATGGGCACCTGATCTGTTTCTCATTACTGCGTGGGAGTAATTTACACAGAAACACCTCAAGAAGTCGACCTGCACTACTTGCCATCCACCCAAGTTGCAAACTTCAATAGACACTTTCCTTCAGCACCCGGATGCACGCGCTCGAGGGCATCCGCTTCGCCCTTCTTCGGCCTTGCCATTATAGAAACCTTTCCCGCATTCTTCTATTTAATTAGAAGCAGTTTCTAATTAAATAACCCCATGTAAGGTAAGAGGAAGGGGAAGCCATGAAGAATCTTACGCTCAGGTACCACTTGGAGGCGTACACCATGCTGTCCGTCGCCCTCATCACGGCGGGGCTTCTGGGGGCCTAGATCTTACAAGCCAGCGCAAGATGCTGCTCGGCATCTTTGAGATGGTCATCCACACTGCGGGCAAATGGATCTGCGGCATCAAGGGCTGGTATACGCCGGGAATCGTCACCGGGTGGGCCATGGGCATCGCGTCGATCTGGTGTATCGCTGTGCTGGCCCAATCGGTCGCCATCACAGGTATTGACGTTCTGGTCGGCATCGTCATGACGGCGGCCGTGCTAGCCTGCCTGCAGGTCCTTGTGCAGAAATCGGCCGGCTACTCGGTCCCCCAGATGATGGCCCACATGCGTCAGCGAGTTCTCCACCGTTAGGCTCCTCACCTTGACCCCAAGGCATCGTGGGTAAGCTCCAAGAACGCACCCACGACGATGCCGCATCAGCTGGCGTTCACGGTGACGACCAGACCTCCCGTAATCAGCCGGCAACTGGCTACCAACGCCGTTACTGGTCTCGTAAGTTCAGCAGTTCGTCGGCAAACGTCTTAGCAATGACTGGTAGCAGGTTCGGGGCTCTGGCACCAACAGCAGAAACGAAATCACAGCTTGTGCCGCAGTCCCGTTTTCGAAGCTCTGCTCATGCTTCTTCTGGCCTTCATGCTTGTTTACGAATTCCAAGCAAAGACGCGCAAGAAGCAAAAGCTGCACGGAACAGAGGTCACGCTCACCGCAAGCGACCACCGTATGCGAAGAGTGCTCATGGTCAACGGCATCTGCATGTCGGCGTATAGCATCGTAAACGTCCTGCGAATTCGCCAAGTAGCGATGTTTTACCGGACCGACAATGTCGCGATTCTGATTAGCGCGATCTTCACATTGACGATGATCGTCAACGTGATCGGGTCTTCTACTTCATCGAGCATTTTGAAAAAGTGCAAAAACGTGAAAACCTATGCGGTTCTTGTTATGTGCATGGGAATAGTTGGCTCTTTTATGTGTGGCGTCTCTTCAAACATCGTCATCTTCGTCACAGGACTAGTAATTTTCAACATTGCCCGCGCGCAAATTACAATGCTTGCATACTTCTATTCGTCGCTTCTGCCCGACGTTAATCGTAAGGACAGCTGCCAGATTGAGTTCTCGTCAGGCGAGTCGCTCGGTCAGGTTGTCGGTAACATCATCGGCGGTGTCATCAGCGTCGTTTTGAGCTTCGCTTTTGTTCAGATGATGGCGGCGGCGTTCCTCGGCCTGTCGCTGCTCCTTTGCCTCTCGTCCAACAAAAGCGAGCTCTTGGTAAATCTCGGCAAGACCAGCGACCTGAAATCCGATGCCCCGAGCTCTTTCAAAGCCTTGATTCGAAGCGACGTTCTCCTATACGTGGTTTGCATCCTTGTGGTGAGTCGCCACGTGAGCATCACCGTCCACCTCGTCGCTTACGTAGTTCTATGCGGTGTTGTCGTGTTGTTCTATCTGCTCAGCAACTCGCTGTCGTGCATGATTGTTTCGGTCGCCGCAATGGGTTTTGTGGATGGTGCCGGATATTACGCGACAAACGAAGGGTTTCCGCGAAATGGAATCGCTTGCCAGCGCCCAGGAATCAGACAGAATGGTTTGTCTTGACCTTTTCAGGCGAATCGGAGACACCGTCTCGCCGACAATTCTTTCAGTTTTTGGAAATGGTGTCGCGCTGCCGACTATGATCATCACGCCCCATTTGCCTACCTGGCAAAAGTCAAGTCGAAGACGCGCACTTCGCAAAAGGAAATCCCTCTTGAATAAGGAGCCTTTAGATTTTTCATACAGGGACTAGGGACTCGTATCGCTTTCCATCCGCAGAAGCCGCAGTCGCCCCTATCGCACCCGACCAGGCCTCCCGCACTTGCGGAATCCTGCCCTTGCGCAGTCTGCAAAACCACATCCTGAATACCAACGCCCGAAAACACATTCACTATGTGCATGACGCCGAAAATCATACCCGAGACAGCACAGGCCTTGACGACACCCCTGGGTGAGACCGAAGTGCTCGAGCAGTGTCTCACCGGCCACGGCACGCCTATCTGGTGTGGCTCAAGCGGACGGCAAGGTTGCGCCAGAAGTAGCGGATCGGACCGGGATCATGCATCAGCTTTTGAGGCAAGGACGGCACACGATCGTAGAGGATCTGCAGGTATTCGCCCCAATGTTCGCCGTAATCCAAAATCTCTATGGTGTGCGCATGCTGAGTCGTCCTGCGTGAAAGCGTGACCTCGGTGATGACGCCCTTGACCTGCACGCAGTATGGCTCATATTCCACCATGAGTTCCACCTGCGAGCCAAGACGCAGTTGTTCCGCATCTTCCAGATGAACGCATACGTTGTGTTCGGTCAGCTTCGTGGCCACACCCTCATAGATGGTGCCGGGCGCAGGTCCGCTCAGCGTGCCGACGCCCTCCAACAGTGTGACCTGAACCGGTGCGCCAGTCTTGACCTTGACGTTTTCGCCATCCGAGTCACGCCCATCCACCAGGAACAGGCTCATTCCCAAGAAGTAGAGGTTGCGCACCAGCCAGAACAAGAGCACGAACAGACCCACGGAGGGCGTTTGCGTCAAAAGCCAGATGACGCGCACGATGCCAATGACCGAAAGCAACGTCAACACGATGAAGGGCGCCATGCTGCGATAATCCGTCACACGACGTGTGGCGGGTCCCGACTTGTCCGTGACCTTGAAGGTGGAAAGCGTGATGCCCAGCGATTCCTTGATGATGGGAATCAGCAAGCGAGGCATGACCGCAGTCTCGTGAATGCCGCTCCACCGGGTGGTTATCCTCCCCTGGCTCACCACGCGCAGACACACGAACTGGGCGATGAACATGGGCAGCCAATACACGATCAGGTCCATCCAGCTGCATTCGAATACAGGAATGGCGAACACTGCAAAAAGCAGCGGCGAAAGCAGATAGACGAGGTTTTTAATGGGTGAATACCAGTACACCACCGAGCTCCAGTAACTCGTCTTCTGGGCAAGAGTCAGCTTGGGACGCCTCATGATGCCCAACTTGCGTGCCGTGACGATGACGCCACGTCCCCAGCGCGTGCGCTGCTGGATGTGCTCGGCAAACGTGTGCGGCGTACTGCCGGACGCAAGAGGATGGGGCAGCGCCAAACTCACATAGCCGGCAGACTCGATGAGCAGTCCCGTCGCGAAGTCCTCCGTAATGGATCCCGTGTAGAAGCCGCCGATCGTTTCCAAGGCCTCGCGGGCAAGAACGGTGTTCGAGCCGCCGTAGATGACGCTGTTGCTCGTGGTCTTCGCCACCTCGACGGTGCGGTAGAAATAATCCTGCTCGTTGGGAATGCTGTTTTCCGCATACAGGCCATGCTGGAACACATCGGGATCATGGAAGCATTGCGGTGTTTGGAGCAATCCGAGCTTGATCTGCTTCTCCGCAGGCAGGCCGGCATTACGACGCTGCGAATCGATGAAATAAGGTATGGTCTGCATCAGGAAGCCCCGCCGCACAATCATGTCGGCATCCAAGGTAACCACATATGGCGCGCTCGTACGGGCCATGGCCGCGTTAAGGTTCCCAGCCTTGGCACCCTCGTTATCCGGCCGGTCAAAATAGCCTATGCCCATGCGAGTGGCCAGAGCGCGCATCTCCGGACGGCGGTTGTCATCACACAGCCAGATGTGCACCTTGGAGGTGTCGGGATACTCCAAGTGTTTGCAGCCGTTGATGGTTTTGACGAGCAGATAGTCCGGCTCGTTATAAGTGGCGATGAAGATATCGACATCTGGATATTCCTCAGGCTTGCAGGCAGGCAGCGGATGGACACGCATGCCCGCCACGTCACGGAAGTGCACCAGCGATTCCGCAAAACCCAGTATCTCCATCACAAGCAATACGATGTTGCAGGCCACTGCCAGCCAGCCCCATTTGAAGGGCACGGAATAGCACACGCGCCAGCATAGATACATCAACGTGAAGAACGTGCTTGCCAGGATGACCATCTGGCAGGCGAAGGCGCGTTTGGGGTCGACTTTGCTGGGTTTGGGATCATCCCCCAATCGCAGCAGGTCCTCATAGGTGCGGCCCCTCTTCGCACTGTGACGCATGACTGCGCGTGCCAGCAAGGAAAGCGCAATCAGCGCTAACGCACCAAGGGCAAACCGGTACCAGGCTGACTCCGGTGCCAGGTCCAGCCCCTCTGTAATGCGTTCCCACAAGGTGCTTTTCTCGACCAGATAGCCATTCCCATCCACAGCAGGCACAGTGATGTCGGCCGGCTTCTCCCCCTGCAGCAGCGAACGCACCCACGTACCCACCGGACTCAGGTCATCATCGTCCAAATGCTCGGTGGCGCTGCTGCTGGATGCGATGAGCGCAGAGGTCTCAGCCTTGTTGGAAAAGCTCCAAATCGTATAGCTGAGGTTATGTTCGTCAAGATAGTCGAACCACTGCACCGCCGAATCGAAGTCAACTTTGCCCGTGCCGTCCGCTTCGGACAGGCCGCATTCGGTTATGAATATCGGTAGCCCGTCTTCTATGGCCTGATTGAGTTCCCATCGTAGATCCTGCCCGTGGGTCGTCACATAGAAATGACAGGCATACATGATGTTCTCGTATTGGCTCAAGGGATTGCGCACAACGGACATGAGGTCGCGATCATAGTTGGGGGTTCCCACAACGATGACGGAGTCCGGAGCGTTCGCGCGGATGACGGGAATGACCTTTTGGGCGTACTTGCGGATCTGCGTCCACGTGGTCTCGCCATTGGGCTCGTTGCAGATCTCGTAGATGATGTTGGGACTTTGCGGGTATTCGGACGAAATCTGCTTAAAGAACTCCATAGCCTGGTCTACATGCTCATTGGGGTTGCCTTCCTCCAAAACATGCCAGTCGACCAACACATACATGTCCGCCGCGATAGCCGCATCGATACCGGCGCGCAACGTTTCCATTATGGCGGCCGCATCCTTGTCGCTTGCGTTGCAATAGTCGTCCGAATAGATGGGCAGACGAATCAGGTTGGTATCCCATTCGGAGGAAAGCTGTTTGAAGAGCGGTTTGTTCACATATTCGGGGAACCATTGCAGCCCGTGCATACTGACGCCGCGCAACTGCACCGCATTGCCCTGTGAGTCGACGAGTGCGCTGCCTTCGACTGCAAGGGCGCCGGTCGTGGATGGACGCGCCTTTGCACCATCGGCCCACGCTTGGGGCACGAACACGAATACGCACAATAAGAAAACGGCTAAGGCAGAGACAAGCCTTCTTGACCACCGTGCAAAACCAGCAACCAAGCTCAATCCTCTCTCAAGATGTCTTTGCTGCAACATATCACGCAGATAGCCCAAGGTAGCGGCAGTTCCGGATAGCGCGACAGGCCCCGGTATTCTCATACCTACGCAAACAGGTGCCTTTGCGTGGGTATGAGAATAGTCCGAGATTGCGGCTATTTCAGAAAGTACGCAAACCAGTGGATTTGCGGCTGCACGGGAATAGATGTAAAGCTCGAGTATTCCGAAACCATCACAAAACCGCATGGCCGGCAATCACATCGTACGGCTACGATGCGGTACTCTCAAACCACCGTCAGACGTCGCTCGACCGGGCACGCAAGTCCCAAACCATCTACGACGCACTGTACCGACAACCGTCTGCGTAGACTTTCCTGAGCCCTTACCTAGTCACAAGGTGATTTTCCAGACGTGCGGGTCACGGTTTTGCATAAAACATCCATTCCGCAACGCAGGAAATCTCGGTCGTACAACCAGTGAGGTTTCGCACTCGTTCTTCCTTCTCAACGATAAAGCGCTTGTGATAGAAAAGGTCGGCGAACTCGAGAACAGAGTGCATCTGTGCAGTGTCAAAAAGGGCTCCAAATCCGGCACCGACTACGGGAACAAACTTACCGATGTTCTTAAGCGTCATCTTCCGGCCGATTTGCGTGAGGGCTTTCTTGAAGACGCTGGCCTTGGCGGCATACTTCTCGAGTTCGCCGAAGCCATCGGCGGCCTTTTTGATGGCTGCGGCCATCAGCTCCTGCTCCGTAAGACCTTCGAAGGTGTCTTTAGCGGCTTCACCCACCTTTCCAGCGATATTCTTGATCGACACGGGTACGAATTCGCCGGCCTTCTCGCCTGCTTTTGCGATTAAACCCGGAGACGTCATTTTGTCATAACGTTTGGCGATGAAGCCGATTTCATCGCACTCACGATCATCTATCATCGGAACCGGCAGAATGTATTCGCCGTCCTCTGTGACGACATTTCCTCCGAAGGTATCCCCATATTCCCCGCCGAAGGATTGATGAACTCTCTTCATTCCGATCGCAGCACCTTGTGCGACTTTCTTAGCTACGTTTACAAAGTGAGTGGTTTTCTTCTCTTCGGCGTCCTTCTCCATAAATCCCCCTTCTGGATTCCCTCTCATTTCGCGGTGACATGGAAAAACGCTTTTAAGCGCTCTACCATATTTACTTTGAACCGCATACCAATCGTTGATTGGAATATCTCCAGCCTAACAATTGGTGTGCGGTTCAGTATCAGCATTCGGTTTTCCTGAAGCTGCGGGACGGAATCACGCCTCTTACCACCAAGGCAACCGTGAGATGTTGTCTCTGATGTGATCGCAACTCTTGTGGAACCCTTCCAATTCCGTATCGGAAAGCTCCGGTGTGAAGACATGCTCGACACCTTCCGCTCCGATGAGGCATGGCAGTGATGCGAAGACGCCTTCCTCTCCATACTGTCCGGTCATAAGAGTGGAAGCCGACAGAACCGCATGCTCGTTGTGCAAGATGGCCGCGCATAGACGCGCCGTGCAGTTGGCCACAGCATATTCCGTGCATCCCTTGCCCGCGAAAGTCACGTAGCCACCCTTGCGAGCGCGCTCCTCTACTTCCGCCTGATCGAAGCCGTATCTTTCAGGATCTTCCGCGGCGAGCTCATCAATGGACTTTCCGCCGATGTTGGCGGATTTCCATGCGGCTATCTGCGAGAATCCATGTTCCCCAATCATGTACGCATGAACGGATTTGGGACTCACGCCGGTCACCTTGGAAATCTCGCTGCGCAGTCGCGCGGAATCCAGCAGACAACCCGTACCAATGATTTTGGAAGGATTGTAACCGGTCAAATGCCAGATTGAGGTGCATACCACGTCGCAGGGGTTGGACACGGAGACCAGCACACCGTCAAAGCCGCCGGCGACGATAACCTGTATAAAGGTTTTGGCGGATTCCGTAGATGCGAAAAGCTCGCCGTCACGGCTTTGCGCCACCTGGGCCACGTTGCCTACCGAATTGACGATGATGTCGCACTGCGCGAGATCCTCGTAACGATTGTTGCAATTGATTATTCGAGTGTTGTAGGGCACGAAGCTCAAGGAGTCGTGCAGGTCTTGGGCCTCCGAAATGATTTTCTGGTCGGGCAGACCGCACAGGTACAGCTCGTCCGCAATGCCCTGCAAGAGTAGACTGTTCGCAACGTGAGCTCCCACATGTCCCAGTCCGATGATGCCAATCTTTCTTTGAGATGTCATAGCGCACATCCTTTCTCCGGGAGAAAGCCGATAATCCCAACTCCGCATCTGCAACGCCGCAGAAGTGGAGCAAACTGAAAAGCCAGTGAAGAGATAAACCGTCTGCTAGTCATATCGTATCAGAGAACCATTATTGGAGGGGAATCACAGCCTTCGTAGAGCGGTTTCATTACACCTCTGGAACATACTCCTTCCAGAGGCAGAGGTGCGAAATATCCAGTGACTGGCGAAATCAGGACACCCAAAAACCTCCCAGCGTACAAAATCATCCAGTCACTGGAAGAATTATCCTGCTCCGGCATCATTAAGCGGGACGTTTTATCCAGTCACTGGCGAAATCGGGATGCTTGAAAGCCCTTTCATGTCCGAATTTATCCAGTCACTGGATAGAAAATACCGCCCGAATACCATCAGGCGGGATGATTTAGCCAGTGACTGGCAGAATGGGGACGCCTAAGGCCCTGTGTGAGAGAAGAAATAGCCAGTCACTGGAGAAATAGGAATGCTCAGAAGCTTCTCAGCGTACAAAATCATCCAGTCACTGGAAGAAAAACCCGCACAAAAGCATCTCAGAGGGAGGAAAGCTCCAGTGACTGGATGGATTATCCCGCTAAGGCGTCATTAAGCGGGATGATTTAGCCAGCCACTGGAGGAATTGGAAACAAAGAAGGCGGAAGCGCACCGAACCGTTGAAACAAATTCCGCCACGGGGACTAAGCTCTCCCATAGAGAACGAAGATTTTTGCCCGGGCAAGCCTTAATACCTCAGAATTATCTGAAATGCCCGCTCTGTGTTAGGGGAGCTTAGTCCTTGAGGAAGGGAACAAAGTGACGATCAGCCACGCAACAGAAGCACCAGAAGCATCAAGCGCAACAAACATACCGAACGTACTGATGCGAAATATCACCAATCTGATACTCCTCCCCCTTGTTGCGACGCTGCTGCTCGCTTTTGCCCTCACTCCATCCATTTCATGGGCCGAGGAAGCTGATCCTACCGATGGGGCGGAAAGTTCGGATGTCAATGCAGAAGTCAATCCCTTCGATTACCTCCCCCTTGACGTCACCGCGTCAACCGATGGACTGCCAAGCAATCAACTCCGGGTCACCGTGGTCGGCACGAACAAGCTTGGTCTCGACCTTGCCGACCACACCGTCTCGTTCGACGTGCCCGACGGCTGGTCTCTGGTCGAAGGATCGGCCACATCACAGGCCAAAACGACCAAGAATGACGAAACGGTAAGCACCACCGGCGTCATCGCCAAGAATTCCGATTCCCAAGCCGACCAAACCGGCGACCAAACCGGCAAAGATTCCAATCCCGGAGCAACCTCCAATTCCAGCGGCTCCAAGGGCAATAAAGGTCTCCCCTCCACAGGAAGCACGCTGACCATCGTCGCCATCATCGCAGCTCTCGCCATCCTCACCGCCGCAGGCATCCACATCACAAAGAAAAAGGGCGTGAAAACCGCTCTGGGCGTAATACTCGCGATTCTGCTCGTTTGGAATCTGACCCCTTCGGGCGCGGTGCAGGCCTATGCCGACGAACAAACAACCGACGACTCAGACACGGCCTTGGACGGTTCAATCGTGGCCGATCTCGATACGCCATTCGCTCTCACCAAAACCGTCGACGTTGACGCCAATGGCGAAACCCTCTCCATCAAAGCCACGGTTTCCTGCAATCTGGCCACAAACGACGCCGGAATCGTCAATCTGGAGCTCAGCCGTCCGATTGGCGTCGGCGCCGAAACCACCACCGTCGTCGTGAATTCGGAAACCGCGTACGCAGGTTCCACCGAAACCGAAGGTGAAATGCGGACTTTCGACACATCCAAAATCACGCTTTCGGGCAGCCTCAGCGGCGCGGTTGTACATCCGGGCGCCTACACCGTCAAGGTTGGCGGAACCGATGAGAACAGCGACAGTCTGGAGGATCGAACCCATTACGAGCTTCGCTTCACCATCGACAACATTGCCGAAGGAGTGGCGAGCGAGGATTCCGACTACGGTTACATCGAACTTACCGATCAGCCGTTTGCCGACGAAAGCCAATACTATGGAATTGCCTGCGTAAGCTATGCGGATTCCGCCGGCAGTATCGCGCAGGTCACTTCCGAACTTCCAATGGGTGACGATGTGATAGCGCACACCTTTGATAACGGACTGTACTGGGATGGCGACAACAAGTTCCGCATTCCAGTGGACCTCGACGGCATCAACGTGGGACTCCCCATCCGTTCGGATTCCGAGTTCGCACAATATGCGACCGGATACACGTTCACGATCGACGGCGTCGAATACCGCACCTTCACCAGTGAGGATATTCTGTCCAACATTCAGCTTCCCTACGATTACAACATCAGCATCGTCGAATGCGTCAATGACCTCGGCTACACATGGCTTACGTTCCAAGTGAATGGCGATACCGGCGCCGCCGCATACAAGAGGCTCACCACCGCGCTCTCGCAGGGGCTGCTTTTCGGCGGGCAGATCACCGCAACGTTCAAAAACACCATCGTCTATCCTGCCGGCATGGATGGTGCTGCAAATGAGGAGACCGGAGATCCGTTCGCATATGCCGAGTCGAATCCCATCGCCTTCGCATGGGCCGTTCAGCTCGAACGCGGCGAGCAGAACACGACCATCACTTATCTGGCCGCAGCCCATTCCAGTGAGGAAACGGACGGCGAAGACATGACAGGCAGCATAAGCATCGCCGATAACACGACATTCTCCGCCTATGAGACATCAACCAGCGAAGACGGCAAATCCGAACAGTCTTTGGCGGACAACATCAAAGCCTCGGCGTACGACGCTGAAAACAATGTGTTCAAAATCGAATTGGCCGTTCCGAATGACCAGTTCGACAGCGATGTTGAGCTGCTCGGACTCAGCGAGGATGACAAAGACAGGCTCTTCGACTCTCTGTACACCTATATCAACGGCGTCGATCTGCGCATGAACGGCGGCTCGACCAACGCTTTCGGCGTGCCGGAGCAAGACATGTCCGTGGCCCTGTTCGACGGCGAATCCGTCAAATCGGTGATCTCCGAAACCGACGAAACCGACGAAACCGACGAAGAAGGCGATTCCGACAACGAGAACGCAATCAGCCTCACCTCTACCGATGACGGCGAAGCGGCCACCTCGAACAACCTGATCGCGTTGAATCTTAGCGACATGGTGTGCAGATATCAGTCGTTGGCCCTCGCCAGCGCCAATGTCAAGAAAAACGCCGGGGAAATCATCGACACCTTGGACACGATTTATGAAAACACTTCCAGCGAATCGAAGACGGACACCCGAGTCAAGAAAGTTCTTAACAGCGCGATTTCCGTCGGCCTCGGCATCAATCATGCGGTCAACTTGGTAGAGGCACTCGGCGGAGGCTTCTTCAACTACGCGACGGCGATCTTCACGATTACCGGATTGATCGGCGTGTTCGTGTTCGACCTTCTTCCCGAAGAGACGGAAAACTACTCCCTTAGCGACGTCATGAACAAGCTTGACGAGATGAACCACAAAATCGATTCCATCGAGACGACGGTGAATACCATCAATGTCAAACTGGATGAACAGGGAGACAAGATTCTATGGAAGAGCGAAGCCGCCACCTACACGAATCTGAAGAGCTTCCTTTGCTCTCAGACCACCAGCGACATACTTTCCGGCATGGATTCCGTGCTAGGCGAATACTATGAGCTTGACAAGGACGGGAAAAAGACCGCCACGCCTTGCTCCCGCACCACGTCGCTTTCGCGAATGCCGGAGGAAGCCATAGACGCATTGGAAAAGTACCTTAACCGTGTTGAGAAAAACGCGGAGAACAAGGGATTCAAAGGAATCGGAGGGGCGTATACCACCCTGCATAACGTGCTCATTCCCGGAGCCGCCGGTAGCGAGAACATACTCGACAACTACTTCAACTACGTCAACACGGAGTACAACTGGGACGTGGAGACCCTGTCCGCGAAACGTGCCTTCCTGGCGAGTTTCATGGTCATGTACAACAACGCCTATGCGCTGTACAGCGCGAAACTTGGCGTCGAAATGTACAGGGCGCGCAACGATGCGGCGACGACCGCCGCCATCAAGGTCGACGTCGATGAACTCCAGCGCTATTCCGACGATATGTCGCAGATTCTCTACGGCACGGTCAATTGGGATCAGCTGAGGGAGGATTACCCCGGCGAAACCAAGGACTACCCTGAGGGAACCTCCGACACCGTGAGCGACATCGACCTCGAGGCTTTGCTCAAGGCCAATCCCGGCAAAACCTTCGACGAGGTCGTGAAGGAGAAATACTATACGGAATCCGCCTACATCCAAGCCACGAAGGATACCGATTCCACGAAGGTGACGTTCCTCGCGACCGACTCGGCGCGCCAGAGAACATACTCGACTTCGAGTTATGCGCTCACCGCCGCGTATGACGAATCGTGCTTCGCCCTCGTGTATCTGTCCGGCAAGCAGGAAAGCTCGACGAACAACAGTTGGAAGCCGGAAAACGAGAACAGCTTCGCCCTCGACGAGCTGCAGACCATGGTCGAGCGTCTCAACAGCCTGCCTGCGAGCATGAGGCTGACCATCACCGATTCCAATGGAACCACACGCCCTGTGGAGAACATCGTCGAAGAGATGGAAGCGCTCGGCTTCAAAAGCACGAATCCAAACGCCCGATACAACAAGCAGCTCCTTCAAATCGACACTGCGACCATGAAGGAAAGGGAGAAGCAGATAACGGGCAGCGTCAACGAGAATTCCTGGGCGCAGAACGGAAGCACCACCAAGGTGTGGGCCACGGTAAACGCCACTGATGAGAATCCCTCCGATGAGGTCGACCGTTATTCGGCCGCGGCCCATAATTGGAACTATTTCTTCACCGAATACGGTTTCAAGCTGACGCCTTACGCTACCGAAAAAGGCACTCCGTATCTGAGGACGCAGTACGTAAGCGAACTCAGCTCAAGCAACGCAAGCAGACCCATCTCAAGCGTAAACATCGGCAGCCGAATCCCCGATCCGGAATCGTACACCGTACTCAAAGCCGACGATGCCAAAGTCGTTTCCAAAACCACCTGGGGAGGCAATGGAGACAGCTTCACCAAGAGCATTACGACCAAGGTCGTCGCACGTTATGGAAAGGTGTACAACTTCGCAAAGGGTCAGGTGGTTTCGGATCAGCTGCTGTATATGTATGAGATCCCCGACGTTCCTGTCTTCATCTGGCTCATGCTACGCGACGCACCGTATGCCAAGGTCGAATATTATGCGTTCGGAACCATCAATCTCAACGTGACCAGTCCGAAGGACCTCATGAGCAGCTACAAGACATGGTACCAGCAGAATTGGTATTCCGAAGCCGGTGGCGAGCAGAACACCATTCTCGACATGAAGCAGAACGGCCAATACGTATCGATGTAGCCGCTGCGGATTGAAAAACCGCATATGAGAATCGTAAACGGCACCGTGCAGATGCCGTTTACGATTACCGTCCTTCAAGCGTTTCGGCCAGTGGCGTCTCCTTCAGCATGAGCATCATGATTCCCGCCACGATTGCGAGCGGCACGATAAGCACGAACAGCGGTACAAGCGCGTCATTGTAGGCTCCGGCGACTGTCTGCCGTATGGCATCCGGCAGCGCACGAACGATCGCCGGAGTGAGCGAGTTCGCATCAACGCCAAGCACTTCCTCCCCGCCGAACGCCTGCATACGCTCGGCAAGCAGACGAGTGAGGTTGCCCGTGAAGATCGCTCCCGCAACCGAGGTGCCAAGCGTTGTGCCGATCTCACGGAAGAAGTTCGTGGCACTTGTGGCCGTGCCCACGACCGCCGACGGGAACTCGTTCTGCACGATGAGGACCAGAATCTCAAAGCTGAGTCCCATGCCAAAGCCAAGCACACCCATGTACGCGCAGGCGATATACGGCGAAGTTTCGGCTCGCAAAGTGCACAGGGCGAGAGCGCCGATGGTGGCTATGAGGAAACTCACGGCCATAATCTTCTTGTATTTGCCGCTTTTGGCAATCAACGCTCCGGAAATCAGTGATGCCACAAGATATGCGATGGACATGGGCACTTCCATGTATCCCGCCGCGGTGGCGCCCATACCGTGCGCCAGCTGGAAATAGGTCGGCAGATACGACATGGCGGCCATCATGGCGAAAAGGACGATGAATCCACCTACCGTAGCCAATACGAAATTGCGATTGCGGAACAGAAACATCGGCATGACCGGCTCGGCCGCACGTTTCTCCACGAATACGAACAGTACTGCGAAGACGACGGTGGCGAGCAACAGTCCGATGATGACCGGACTGTTCCACGAGTACTGCGTGCCACCCCATGAAGTGGCGAGCGTGAGTGTGACGATACTTGCGGAAATGGCACACGTGCCAAGAGCATCGAATCTACGCAGGCTGGCATGGTTGGGATATTTCGGCAGAAGCCACGCGCACAAGGCGATCGAAACGATGGTCAATGGGATATTGATCCAGAATGCCCACCTCCAGCTGAGATGCTCGGTGAACAGACCGCCCAACAGCGGACCTACCAGCATGGGAAGAGCCCAGCCGATGCCCATGACGTTGAGGTACAACGCACGTTTGCGGGCCGGAATCACATCGGCGACGATGGCCTGCGACAACACGATGAGCCCGCCACCGCCAAGTCCTGCAATGGCACGGCCGACGATGAGAAGAACCATCGTATGCGCGAAACCACAGAGGGCGGAACCGACCATGAACAGGATCTGCGCCACAATGAACAGGTTCTTCCGGCCTCGCAGATCACCTATCTTACCGTAGACGGACATGACGATGGTGCTGGTCAGAACGTATGCGGTGACCACCCACAGCATGTGGTCCACGCCACCAAGGTCGCCCACCACGGTCGGCAATGCCGTGGATACGATGGTCTGGTCAAGCGAACTTACTACCATGCCGATCATCAGCGCAACGAACACCAAGGGAACAGACTTGACCTGCAGTATGTCATCACGGATATCGGACTGCTCTTCGACGTTCATGGAACGGTCATTCGACGCAACGGTCATGATGTCACACCCCTGTTTCCTTCTTCGGCGAGTCTGCGCTCGATGCAGGTAAGTACGGCATCGATGTCGGCAATCATGCGAAGCATGCGTTCGCTGCCGAACTCCTGTAGGCACGCGATTTCGTAGGCCTCCTGTTCCGAATCCATCTCGCGGAACAGCTGCTCCCCTTGTTCGGTCAGAAAATGGTTTTTGCTCCGCTTGTCGTTCTCCGAGGAGACGGTACGCACCAGTCCTCGTCGTTCAAGGGACGCGACGAGGGAGCTGATAGTCTGCTTCGGTGAATACAACGCACCGGCCAACTGCTTCTGCGTGAGTCCTTCCGGATGGCCGCCCAATTCATAGATGGCCCATGTGCTTAGATATGTTTCTCCATGACGTTTGGCGAAAGCACTGTAAATATCATCCAAACGCATGGAAGCGTCACACAGTGCCTCAAGGGGTTTGGCGGGTAAGGTTTCGTCTGTCATATGGCCTCCTCATAAAATAGTCCGAACTCAGTCTATTTAGTACGATTTCAGACTATACTGGTCATGAGGGACAATTACGATGAAACATGGACGTCAAATCTTCACCACAGATCACGGAAAATCCGTTTGGTGGCATTTTGGCGATTCTCCCGGTCGTAGTGCCGATTGAGACATACCGTTCGACCGCTTGCCGATGCGGCGTTTCAGGTAGAGCGACAGTCGTCTGGTATTCCCGTAACGACGCAAAGGCACCAGTTTGCGGCACTACGGGGATAGTTCAAGACCGCAACTATTCCCGAAAAGCCGCAAACTGACGGGTTTGCGTCGTTATGGGAATAGCCGTGAAGCCCAAGTATGCCGAAACCATCTTCATCAGATATGAGCCGCGTCAAACGTCGAATCCGCTTCTTTGCGGTCCTTCTTGCAGACCCTAATAGAATGGCTCATCATTCAACAAACCGAATGATGAGCCAAGAGCTACTTCACTTCCATGTCACACGGATCCGCCGCAGACGCGCAAACTAGTTCATGCGAGCATGCCGTCCCACATATTCACGAAATCCGGCAGGGTCTTCGCGGTGGTGGCCACGTTACGAACCTGGATTCCCTTGATACGCAAGCCAAGCATGGCGGCAAACGTCGCCATACGATGGTCGGCATAGGTTTCCATTTCAGACGGGTGGAGGTTCTCTTCGCTCACAGGAATGACTTCCAATCCGTCAGGCAGCTCGTGGGCTTCTCCCCCAACGCGTCCAATCTCGTTGACCAACGCTTCCAAACGATTCGTCTCATGGCCACGCAGATGTCCGATGCCCAGCATGCGAGTCGGCTTATCGGCGAATACCAGCACCGCGGCCAGCGACGGCGCGATTTCGCCCGCTGCGGTCAGGTCAAAATCCCCAAGGCCTTCAACATGTCCATCTCCCGTCACCTCACAATAACGAATCCCGTCTTGCTCGGGGAAGGAGACTTTCGCTCCCATACGCTCCAAGTATCCGGGAAGCAGTCCACCCGGCTGCGTGGTGTCTTCCGGCCAATACGGCACACGAACCGTTCCGCCTGCAATCAATGCCGCGCCAAGGAACGGTGCTGCGTTCGACAAATCAGGTTCGACCGTCACCGTATCCGGCAACTGCACTGCACCAGGCTGCACGGCCCACACGCGCGCATCCTCATCGGCCTGGGCATTCACACCGGAACCCTGAAGATCGGCCACCGTCATGCGGATATGCGGCAAGCTCGGAGTCTTCTCCCCCGTGTGATGCAGTTCAAGACCGCCCGGTATGCGCGATCCGATCAACAGCAGGCCGGAAATGAACTGCGATGAACCGGAGGAATCAATGGAAACCACGCTCGGAGTCTTTCGCACTGCATCACCGTAAGCGGGAGGGGTAATGGTGAACGGCAACCGACCTTCCTCACCGTGGTAGTCAATCGTCGCGCCCAATTGCTGCAGACCATCCAGCACCGGCTTCATCGGACGGGCGTAAGCCTGCTCATCTCCGTCGAACTCAACCGGACCGTCAGCAAACATGGCAAGCCCCGGCACGAATCGCATCACTGTGCCGGCAAGACCGCAGAAAACCTTCGTATTGCCGCGGAAGCTGCCATCCGACGGCGGAGTGACCGTAACCGTGGTGTCGGTACCGGCGTCGACTTCGCAGCGGACGCCAAGCGAACGCAGCGCGCCCATCATCAGTTCGGTGTCTCGCGAGCGCAGCAACCCGACCAAACGGACTGGCATGGAGCCAAGCGCGGCAAGAATGAGATAGCGATTCGACAGTGATTTGCTGCCCGGCACCACTACAGTGGCGTTCAGGGGCTTGCCGGCGGACGGTGCCGGCCACAGATTCTCTTGAAGTGCGTTCATAGTCTCCATCGTATCCAAAAACCACGAATTCCCGTGCGCCGTCTACCGTTTTGAGATGTTTTGGGAATATTCGGGCTGCGCGACTATTCCCGTACCGCCGCAAACCCGACTCTTTGCGGCGATATGGGAATAGCTGATGCGCCGGAGTATCCTCATACCACCGCAAACCCATCCGTTCCCGTAGCTATGGGAATAGTCGGCGCGCCTTAGTATTCCCAAACAACCGCAAACGCACATGTTTGCGGCGGTACAAGGATAGCGGCCGCATGTCGCTATACCCAAACAGCCGCAAACGAGGAACATCAGACGTCGATCAGACGATATAACGCGCCGCACACAGAAAACGCAACAGAAAACACGAATCAGAGCCAAGCGGCCATTGCGTCCCATTGCCCCAAACCCGGAACATCAAAAAAGCCTCCGAAACACCGTTGTTTCAGAGGCTTCCGGTCGGGCTGACAGGATTTGAACCTGCGACATTCTGCTCCCAAAGCAGACGCGCTACCAAGCTGCGCTACAGCCCGTTCACATTCTCTTCCCGTTTAAGGCAAGTGAACACAAGATTTCATTGTAGCGTACGTTTGGACAACGACAGGCCTAAAATACGATTAGTTTCGGGAAAGGGGCATGCATGGGTCGGCATCAGCGGGCGGAGTCCTCAGGCATCATATCCTTCATGATCTGCGCGTTGGTCGCTTGGATAGCCATGAACGCGTATATGCAGACCGCACCGGCCATCTGGCGTGTCGCGCAGCGTCTGCTCGCCGTCTGTTCCGCCATCGTGGCGGCCTGCGGCGTATGCTCCTTCAGTTTCGGCTATGCCCGCAAGTCACGTTCCCTTACTCTTAAGCGCGGATGGCTGGTTCCGATTCGTCGTATTTTCGAAATACTCGCCCTTTCCGTGGTGTATGCCTCCACTATTTTCGTAACGTCGTTCATGATGCTTTCCATCATCAACAGCATGATGGGCATCCGCACGCTTAACGGATATCTGCCCGCATTATGCGCCGCTCTAGCGGGCGTGGTCGGCTATATAACATTCGTGCAGGCCGAGTTGATGAATGCGAAGACCATCGCTTCCCTGCTGCCGTTCTTCGTGGTGTCCGGCGTGAGCATAGCGGGACTCACCTCCGACGATCCTTACTGGTACAACAACAATTTCTCCCAGCTCGGCGACCGCACCACGTTCGCAGCCCGCATGTTCAATTCGACCCTCATGTTGGCCGGCATCTGCATCGTCATCATCAGTTATTTCGCGATTTCCGAACTCATCACCACGTATCGGATGCGTATGGCGCAATCCATACAAACCGGCCTGGCGGAATCATCCAGACATTTCAAAATCAGAATCCTGCTGCTTGCGTTCATGTTGACGCTTGCCGGCATAGCCTTCATCGGCATCGGCATGTTCCGTTACACACCGCATCCGATTCTGCATAACGTGTTCGCACGTGGACTGCCCTGTTTGATGAGCGTGCTGTTGATCGCGTTGCCCTGGCTGGCTCCGCAGCTTTCGAAGGTGGTTTACGTCATATCGGATCTTGCGATTGCCGTAGGCGCGGCGGCCGGTTATCAATGGCTGAGCGGTCACAACACTTTGACCAATGTGGAAGCGCTTGCCGGCATGATGTTCCTTGGCTGGTTCATCATTTTCTCCCGACAGATCGCCGCTATCGAAGCGGACCGCGTGCAGACGCAGCTGGTACTCGCTCAGGCCAATGGGGATAAGTCCACGGAAGACAGCGCAACGTCCAGCGCAAAAACAACAAAGACCATGTCACGCCTTGCCGCGCAGGTCTGAGCAACCGATCGCAGCATAGCTCATGATGGCCGTGCTTCACGCGCAAAAACACAAAGGGGTCGGTATAGCCACCGCCATACCGACCCCTTCAAGCGAAACGTTACTTCTTCGGCTGTTTCTGATCACTCATCAGCAGCAGGAAGCTCCTTGACTGCGCGGTAATCATGAAGCCGGCCTCGTAATTCAATTCCGGACCGTTCGGATTGTGCGTATCGACCACCAGTCGCCACTTCTTGCCATACCGTTCGTCAGGCAAGGTGAACATGATCGGCTCGTAATGCGCATTGAAGATCAGAATGAAATCGTTGTCGACCATCTGGTTGCCATACCAGTCGGTTTCGGGAATATCCGAACCATTGAGGTAGATCATCACCGTGAAGGCATGGGTGTTCGACCAATCCTCCATGTCCATGATGGAACCGGTATGGTCCATCCATTCAACCTGTGGAAGCACATCGCTGCCGTCTCCCGGCTCGCGCCCCGTGAAGAAGCGTCGGCGATGCAGCACAGGATGTTCAAGACGTAGATGGATCAGCTTCGAAACGAACGCGAGCAGCTCCTTCTGGTCATCGTCAAGATTCCAGTCGGTCCAGGAAATCGTATTATCCTGACAGTAGGCGTTGTTGTTGCCCTGCTGGGTTCGAGCAACCTCGTCGCCGCCGCAGATCATGGGAATGCCCTGGCTGAGCAGCAGTGTGGAGAACATGTTACGCATCTGCTGACGCCGCAGATCATTGACGTCCTTGATGGTGGTCGGACCCTCAACGCCGCAGTTCCAGGAACGATTGTTGCTCTCGCCGTCCCTGTTGCCTTCGCCGTTGGCCTCGTTGTGCTTCTCGTTGTAGCTCACCAGATCGTTCATGGTGAAGCCGTCATGCGCGGTGATGAAGTTCACGGAGGCCACCGGACGACGCCCGTTCATCTGGTACAGGTCGGAGCTGCCCATGAGTCGGCTGGCGAATTCCGGCAGCGTGGAAGGCTGCGAGCGCCAGAAATCACGTACGCAATCGCGGTAGCGTCCGTTCCATTCGGACCAGCTGGATGGGAATCCGCCTACCTGGTATCCGCCGGAGCCAAGATCCCACGGTTCCGCGATGAGCTTGACCCGGGAGATGACCGGATCCTGTTCGACGATGTCGAAGAACGCCGACAGCTTGTCCACTTCCTGGAACTGGCGTGCCAATGTTGCCGCAAGATCGAATCGGAAGCCGTCGACGTGCATTTCCGTGACCCAGTAGCGCAGGCTGTCCGTGATGAGCTGCAGAGCGTGCGGCGAGCGCATGAGCAGCGAGTTTCCCGTACCTGTGGTGTCGAAGTAGTGGCGCGGATCATTGTCTACCAGACGGTAGTAGGCGCCGTTGTCGATGCCTTTGAAGCTTAGGGTCGGGCCACGGTCGTTTCCTTCGGCGGTGTGGTTGTACACCACATCGAGGATCACTTCCATTCCGGCTTTGTGGTACGCCTTGACCATGGATTTGAATTCGTTGACCTGCTCGCCGCGCTGCCCGGAGCTGGAGTAGGCGTTGTGTGGTGCGAAGAATCCTATGGTGTTGTAGCCCCAGTAGTTGCTCAACCCTTTTTCCTGCAGGAAACTGTCGTTGACGAACTGGTGGATCGGCATGAGTTCGATTGCGGTGATGCCCAGTTTCTTCAGGTATTCAATCACCGACGGGTATGCGAGTCCCGCGTAGGTTCCGCGAATGTCCGGCGGCACGTCCATGTTGAGATTGGTCATGCCGCGCACATGCGCCTCGTAGATGACCGAATCATGGTACGAGATGTTCGGATGCTGGTCGTTGCCCCAGTCGAAGTACGGATTCACCACGGCAGCCTTCATGGTGTGGTCGGCGGAATCCAAGTCGTTCATCCTGCCTAGGTCGTCCGGCGTGTCGAACCAGTACGAATACAGGCTTTCATCGCCGTCCGCGTTGCCTTCGATCGCCTTTGCGTAGGGGTCGAGCAATAGTTTGTTCGGATTGCAGCGCAGGCCACGCTGCGGATCGTACGGACCGTACACACGGTATCCGTACCGCTGCCCCGGTTGTATTCCTGGCAGGTAGTTGTGCCAGACATACGAATTCTGCTCGGTCATTTCGATGCGGGTTTCGTTGTTGTCCTCATCGAACAGGCAGAGCTCCACTTTTTGCGCCACTTTGGAGAAGAGGGCGAAATTCACTCCGGCGCCATCATAGCTTGCGCCGAGTGGATACATCGATCCTGGTCTGATTTGCATGTATCCAGTATCTCACGCCACCGCATATATTCGAAAGCGACGTGTTCTTCCGTGGGCTTATTTCAAAATGAAAGCTCAGGATGCGATATTTTCCTGAATTCTGCGAATCTTCTCATGCAGGATGGCGATCATTGAGTTCGATGCCGTGATGTGGGTGTCCTGCAGTTGATTCCAGGTGATCCAGGCCGATTCGACATGCTCATCGCCATCGAAATGCCGTTGCACGGAGTTCCATTCATGCAGATGAAGCATCATGATGTGTGCCAGCTCGTCCGTCATTCCTTCGGATGAATAGTATGAGCCGACATGATCGAAGGTGATGCCGTTTTCCCCTGCTGGTGCGACTCCCGTCTCTTCACGAAGCTCACGCAACGCCGCCTGCTCCACGTCTTCCCCGTCGTCGATGAGGCCCGCCGGAAGTCCATAGGCGAAGGCATCGCAGCCGATACGGTACTCCCGTTCGACCAGATACAGGTCTTTGCCGCAATCGTGCACCAGCATGACCACGCAGGGCGCGTGACGCATGACCTGCCTACGGATCACCGTTTGCCCGCCGTCGCGCATCCGCAAGGCGATTCGGGCGTCGTCAACGCTGAAAATCGCACCTTTGTACACCTGTTCGCTGCTGAGCAGTTCGGCGGGAACGGTCATGTCGACGCCGTCGCCGGACGCGTTCAACAATTCATCGACTTTGCCTGCCGAAACGAAAGCGCCATTCACCTGACCTGTCATCTTTTCAACGTTCCTTACCGCTGGACGGCAGAACAAGATTCCATGGATCGGTGTTCATGGAAATCCACTGTGCCGACACCTCGTCTCCTGTGGATTCGGCCACGGCTTGGGGAACATCCTCCAGCGCGTATTGGAACCACATGGATTCGATGGCACTATGCGGCGTGTTGATGAAAGCCGGACGAATTCGCGCATCCCCATTGCCGAGTCCGATTCCTTCGGCTCGCATGGAAGCCTCATACCGTGCCTGTTCGATGGCGTCCGTCACCGGATGGTGCCGTAGATCACTGGTCACATACACGTCGACTCCCGCCGCGCGAACCTCATCAAAGAGTGAATCGCCGGAACCCGGCAGAACAGCCACAGTCTGAACAAGCGCGTCCAAATCGCCACAGACCTGAACGCCCAGTTCGGTGTAGGGCAACGCGTCCGCCACGCGATGCGCGAAGTCACGCAGCCGCATCGGTTCGGGGAGACTGCCGATACGCCCCAGACCGACGGCATGTTCGGCATGCTCATCGATGATAGGCTCCATCGGGCGCTGATCGACCAGGCCGAACATGTCGGCCGCGGCCATGGCGACGCCATGGTATGACGCGTCGGCATTGGTGTGCCCCACCCACAACGCGCATCCGGCGAGGGAGAGTTTGCGAACTATCTCACCACGGAATCCCAAGCCGGACACCTCATGTACGGAACGGAAGAACAACGGATGATGGCATACCAGCAGATCCGTTCCGTCCGCAATGGCTTGGTCGATCACCGCCATGGACGGGTCCGCCGCAAAGGCGATGCGGCTCACCTCATGGCGGAGGTCGCCCACGATCAGCCCCGGCTCATCCCACTTTTCGGCGTATCGCAGCGGATACAGCGTTTCCAATACGTCGACCACTTGCTTCAGCGTTGCCATCTCATCCCCTGTCGTTCATTGTGCCGTCAGTGCGCGGCGAGTTGCCAGTCGGAGCCGATTCCGGTCGAGACGTCCAACGGGACCGCCATCTCGACGGCATGCTCCATAGCGTCCTTCACCAGTTCACAGGCCTTCGTGGATTCGCCCGGAGCGATTTCAACCACGAGTTCGTCATGGATCTGCAGAATGATGCGGCTGTTCATTCCGGCCTTGCGAAGGGCTTCCTCCGCGCGAATCATGGCGATTTTCATGATGTCGGCCGCGGAACCCTGTATCGGGGCGTTCAGTGCTGCGCGTTCGGCGGATTCCCGAATGACACGGTTCGGCGAGTTGAGTCCCGGGAAATACCTGCGGCGTCCGTAAATGGTTTCGGTATAGCCTTTTTCGCGGGCCGTGGAGACCAGCGATTCCAGATACTCGTGCACTTTGCCGAACGTCGCGAAATACTGTTGTTTCAGTGCTTCCGCCTCGCTGGGCTTGATTTTGAGCTGCTGGGCCAGTCCATATGTGCTCAGCCCGTAGGCCAAGCCGTAGCTCATGGCTTTGACGTGGCTGCGCTGGTCGGCACTGATCTCGTCGACGGGAATTCCATACACCAAACTGGCCACGTATTTGTGGAAGTCCCTGCCGGAACGGAACGCCTCGATCAGCGCCTCGTCTCCGGAAAGGTCGGCCATGATGCGCAATTCCACCTGCGAGTAGTCGGAGCTCAGCAGCGATTCGAATCCTTCTCCCGGCACGAACGCGGAACGAATCTCACGTCCGGCCGCATTGCGGTTCGGAATGTTCTGCAGATTCGGATCGACGGAACTCAGTCGTCCGGTTGCCGCCACCGTCTGTTCGAACGTGGTATGGATTCTGCCGTCACGCTTGTTGATCGCGTCGCTCAGTGTTTGGACGATCTGCTTGAGTTTGTTGTGCTCGCGGTGCATCAGCAGCGCGTCGAGGAACTGGCAGGCGCGATCGTTGCCGTAAGAGCGGTCGCGCAACGTCTGCAATGCCGCCGCGTTTGTGGAGTACGAACCCGACTTGGTCTTCTTGGTCGGCTTCAATCCCATGTCTTCGAAGAGAACCTTCTGCAATTGCTTCGGACTTTGCAGGTTTACCCGCTCCCCCGCATACTGCCATGCGATTTCCTGCGCCTGTTCGGCCTGCGCGGTCAGCTGTTCGAGCATCTGGCCCAGACGGTTCGTATCGACTTGGGCGCCGACGTGTTCCATACCATGCAGCACACGAGATACCGGTATCTCGATGGACTCGAGCAACGCGTACTGTTCCCTGCGGTCGAGCTGCGCGGAAAGGTGTTCGGCAAGCATGCCGATGATCGCGCAGTCGCGCGGAAGCTCGTCTTCTTCCTGCTTTGAGGAATCATCCGGCTCATCGAAATCAAGCATGCCCTGCGTAACGGTTTCAGCCTGCTCCTCTATGTGGAGGTCGAGGAAGTGGGCCGCGGACTGTTTGAGGGATTCGGCGTGAAAATCCGGATGGACCAGATAACCCGCCAGTTTGGTATCGAACAACGGTTCCGGCAGAGCAACCCCGACACTGCCCAGCAGATGCGATTGCTCCTTGTACCCGTGCACCGTCATGCTGCGATGCCGCAGGTCGATTATGCGTTGCAAAGTTTCCGCCATTGCCGCGTCGACGGCATCGATGCGCACGGCTTTGCCATGTGCCGCCAGCATCAAAGACGACAACGAGGCTTTGCCTGGTTTCGCATTGCCTTGCGCATGCAGCAGCCAGGATTGCGATACCTTTCGCGCGCACTCGCCGGAATGCCCGATGACGAATCCACCTTCCGTATTGCCGGAAGATGTCGCGCATTCGCTATGGTCATGTTCCTGAGCGGGAGGAAGGTTCGCTTCGACCCATGCGTTCAGGTCTTCGGCGTTATTCACGGTTTGTGTTTGAGGCAATTCCAGTTTGGTGGATTCGGCCTGCTGGCTGGTCTGCGTACTGCCTGTCTTGCCGGCGTTGAATGTTTTGAGTACGCGGTTCTTGGTCCGCACGCCGAATTCGAGTTTTGAGAAAAGTTCATCCAGCTGAGCCGTGTTCACCTGTCCGAAGGTGAGGTCGTCCAGGCATACGTCGAGGTCGAGGTCCCGTACCAGCGCGTTCACGCCTCGGTTGAGTTTGACCTGTTCGATGTTTTCCCGGAGGGCCTCGCCTTTCTTGCCGCCGATCTCATCGGCATGCTCGATGATCTGGTCGAGGCTGCCGTACATATTGATCCATTTCGCGGCGAAACCGTCGCCCACGCCCGGCACGCCGGGAATGTTGTCGGCCGTTTCTCCACGCAGCGCGGCCAGATCCGGATATTGTTCCGGCGTGACGTGGTATTTCTCCTCCACGGCCTGGGCGGTCATATGCTTCAGGTCTTTGAAATGATGCCCCGGGTAAAGTACGGTGATGTTGTCGTTGATCAGCTGGAAGGCGTCGCGGTCTCCGGAAAGCACCAACGTACGGTATCCGGCCTGATCGCCCATCGTGGCCAACGTTCCGATTACGTCATCGCCTTCATATCCGGGTTTTTCGATGAAGGTGACGCCCAGAGCGGAAAGCATCTGCTGAATCAATGGCAGCTGGGTGAGCAGTTCTTCCGGCGCGGCATCGCGGGTTCCTTTGTACTGCGGCAGCATCCGGCTGCGGAATGTTCCGCCCTTGACGTCGAATGCGACTGCGAGATGGTCCGGATGTTCCGCATCGATCACCTGCGAAAGCATGGATGCGAAACCCCAGACGGCATTCGTCGCCTGACCCGCCGATGTACTGAAATTCTCTACTGGCAAGGCAAAAAAAGCGCGGAACGCCAATGAGTGGCCGTCTACGACCAATAGCGTTCCGCGTGAAGTGCCTTCCACAATCGTTGTGTTAGCGCTCATCCTCTGCTTCCGACTTCTGTTCACCGTACTTGGCGATGATTGCCATGGCCAGACGCTTCTTCGGAATACGCTGATCCATGGAGGTCTTCTGAATCCAGCGGAAAGCACCCTGCTCGGAGAAATCGGCCTTGTCCATCAGCAGGCCCTTCGCCCTATCGACGAGCTTGCGCTCTTCGAGGGTTTCCTCCGCCTTCTTCAGCTGCTCTTCGGTCTTCCTGAGCTGCTCTTCGGTTTCGTGCAGCTTGTTTTCGCTGCGCTCCACGTTGTCGAGCAGGTCATTGATTTCGGCGAAACGGCCCATGGCCACTTCCAGTGCGGGGAGAAGCTTGGACTCCTCGTAAGGCTTGGTCACATACGCCATAGCGCCTGCACCGGTGGCCTTCTTCACCAGATCGGACTGGGAGAATGCCGTCAGCATGACCACCGGGGCGATGTTCTCATCGCAGATGATTCCAGCTGCTTCAATGCCGTCCATGCGAGGCATCTTGACGTCCATGCACACCACGTTCGGACGGAACTTACGGGTCAGGTCAACCGCTTCCTCGCCATTGGCGGCCTCGCCAACCACCTCATAGCCGTTGTCTTCCAACATGGCGACCAGATCCATACGATTCACGGACTCGTCCTCGGCCACGACGACCGTACGCTTGCGAGACTCGTTCTCCTGATCGGATTGTTCAGGAGCCGCTACGGCCTTAAGCTCTTCTTCGGTGAGAACTTCGTTCACTTCCGTAGTCTTTTTTTCATCCATGTCAGTCTCTTTCAGCTGTGTCACCACCCGAAGTTGGACCTGACTAAACATGCCCAATCCGGGCCAGGATTGATTAGATTTCGTAACGTGCCCCCGGTGGGACTCGAACCCACACTGCGCAGATTTTGAGGCTGCTTCCTCTACCAATTGGGATACAGGGGCGTGCACACAACTATGCAAATATACCACATATTCTATATTCGGGCAAATCTCGGCGTTGTCATCTTTTTGGTGCACCAAATGGAAGGACCCTCCCCGAATATATCGGGAAGGGTCCTCACCAAATAAATCAGTCTGTCGACCGATTATTCATCTCAGTCGCAGGCGCCAACGGTGTGGACGTAGATGGAATCGGTGCGGCCCGGCTGATGCTCGCCCTGGGCGGAGCTCAGCACGACGATCTTGTCGCCGTCGGAGACCTTGCCGGCATCCTTGAGGATCTTGTCGGTGTAGATCATGAGGTCCTTGCGGGACTTGTCATGGTAATCCTCTTCGACCAGGAAGGACTCGGTGCCCCAAGACAGAGCCAGCCAGTGGTAGGTATGCTCGTTGTTGGTGATGCCATAGATCGGGGTGGCCGGGCGTTCGCGGGACACGCGGTGCACGGTGGAACCGGTCTGGGTGTAGGCGACGATCGCCTTGGCGTTGAGCTTGTCCGCCAGGTCGACGGCAGCGGAGGACACAGCGCCGGTGGAGGACATATCCAGGTTCTTCAGCTCCGGAATACGGTCGAAGCCGTGCTCGGTGGCGAAGCTGGAGATGCGGCTCATGGTGTTCACGGTGACGGCCGGGTACTTGCCGACGGCGGTCTCGTTGGAGGTCATGGTCGCGTCGGCGCCATCGAGGATGGCGTTGGCGCAGTCGGAAGCCTCAGCGCGGGTCGGGACCGGGGAGCTGACCATGGAGCCGAGAACCTCGGTTGCCACGATGACCGGCTTGGCGTACTGGCGAGCGAGCTCGATGCAGCGCTTGGTGGCCAGCGGGACCTCTTCCAGCGGGCACTCAACGGCCATGTCACCACGGGCGACCATGATGCCGTCGAACGCCTTGACGATCTCTTCCAGGTTCTCCAGAGCCTGCGGCTTCTCGATCTTGGCGACGACCGGAATGCGGCGGCCTTCCTCGTCCATGATCTCGTGGGCGCGATCGATATCGGTGGCGAAACGCACGAAGGACATTGCGATGATGTCGGCGCCGGTCTGGATGGCCCAACGCAGGTCGGACTCGTCCTTCTCGGTCAGTGCCGGCAGGGACACGGCGACGCCCGGCAGGTTGATGCCCTTGTGGCTGGAGACCGGTCCGGCAACGATGACCTTGGTGTACACGTTGTTGCCTTCGACCTTGGTGACCTCAAGACGGACCTTGCCGTCGTCGATGAGAATCGGATCGCCAGCATGGCAATCGCCCGGCAGACCCTTGAAGGTGGTGGAGGTGATGTGCTCGTCGCCTTCGATGTCGTCGGTGGTGATGACGAATTCCTGGCCTTCGGTCAGCTGGACCTTGTCCTCGCCGTCGGCGTTCTTCTTGAACCAGCCGCAACGAATCTTCGGACCCTGCAGGTCGACCAGGGCAGCAACGTTGCGACCGGTAGCCTTGGAAGCCTCACGGATGTTGTTGTAAACCCTGAGGTGGTCTTCCGGGGTGCCGTGGGAGCGGTTCAGACGAGCGACGTCCATACCTGCTTCAACAAGGCTGGTGATGCCTTCCAGAGACTCGGTAGCGGGACCGATGGTATCTACGATCTTGGCTTTACGCATGTATGCCTGCCTATTCCTGTTTATGTGACTTGGGTCTTGCGACCCTGTTTCCAACAAGACAGTCTACTAGCAAAAAGCGCTCACTTCCACCTCGGCACGAGGTGTGTTGTGAGCGCTCACAGTCATGTTGGGAGTAGGAAAACTCCCCCTTTAATCTCAATTTACGGCAATGTCATTTTCCACTTGCTTCGACTTGCCGCATCTTCAAAGCGCTGGCCAAAGCGGCGCCTCCGATGGCGACCACGATCACCGCAAGAGAGAGCCACGTGGGGACTTCGGGCACCCAGGAAATCGGCTGTCCTCCATTGATGAACGGCAGCGTGTTGCCATGCATGGCCTCCATGATCAGCTTCACGCCGATGAAGCCCAGCACGATGGACAATCCCAACGGCAGGTAGACAAGTTTATCGAGCAGTTCTCCGAGGAGGAAGTACAACTGCTGCAATCCCAGCAGCGCGAACACGTTGGACGTGAACACGATGAACGGATCCTTGGTCAAACCGAAGATGGCCGGAATGGAATCGAATGCGAACATCACGTCGGTGGTGCCAATGGTCAGCAGCACGATGAGCATCGGAGTCCAATACTTGGTCCCATTCTTGACGGTACGCAGCTTCTCGCCGTCGTATCCATCGGTGATTTTGATGACCTTGCGCAGAGCGCGGATCACGGCGTTCTCATGGTATTCCTCATCCTCATCGCCACCGGTCACAAGTTTGACGGCTGTGACTATAAGGAACGCTCCGAACAGGAAAAACACCCAGGTGAAACGGGAAATGATGGCCGCACCCACAAGAATGAAACAGCCTCGCAGCACCAACGCAACCGTGATGCCCACCGAAAGCACGAACTTCTGCAGTTCCTTTGGCACCGCGAAATTCGACATGATGATCACGAATACGAACAGATTGTCGATGCTCAACGAATATTCGGTAAGCCATCCCGAATAGAATTCGATGGCCGGCTTCGAACCGGCGAAGAACCATATGAGAGCGCCGAAAATCAGTGCCGCGACCACAAAGAACGCGATATGCTGCACGCATTCCTTAGTGGAGGGCACATGCGGTTTGCGCCCTATGACGAATAGATCGACGACGAAGAAAACAGCGAGCACCACGAATGTGGCGATCATAAACGTAGTAGGGGTTTCAGCCATACCTGACATGGTACGGAATCCGTATGACCGCCGAAATAACGTCTCTCATTCGGATCGCCCGTTATTTGCTCGCCTCGGTCATCTGCCGCAGCTCCTTCTTCAGATCGCGTATCTCGTCACGCAGACGCGCCGCAAGCTCGAACTGCAACTGTTCGGCCGCCGTATGCATCTGCTCGGAAAGCTGCCGGATCAGGGCTGCGAGGTCCTGTGCGGGAAGTCCCGCCTTAAGAATCTCCTCGTGCCTTCCGCCCATCTCATCCGCATCGGCGGAAGGAACACCCAGATGCGAGTTTCCCGCCTTCCCTGCGTTTCGATATCCGGTTCCAAGCAACGTCTGGGTATCGACGTCCTCCTTGGCGAGCATGTCGTTGACATCGGAGATCTTCTTGATCAGCGGTTTCGGATCGATGCCATGCTCCTTGTTGTATGCGATTTGGATGTCGCGACGACGTCCTGTCTCGTCGATGGCCTTATGCATGGCTTCGGTGATGTCGTCCGCATACATGATGACGGTGCCCGACACGTTTCGCGCCGCACGTCCAATGGTCTGGATGAGGGAACGGTAGGAACGCAGGAACCCTTCCTTGTCGGCATCAAGAATGGCCACCAAGGACACCTCCGGAAGATCAAGACCCTCACGGAGCAGATTGATGCCGACGATGACGTCGATCTTTCCCTCACGCAGCTCACGCAACAGCTCGACACGGCGCAACGTGTCCACATCGGAATGCAGGTATTCGACCTTGATGCCGCGTTCCAACAGATAGTCGGTCAGATCCTCCGCCATCTTCTTCGTCAACGTGGTCACCAACGCACGTTCGTTGCGCGCCACACGATCCTTTATCTCGGCCAGCAGGTCGTCAATCTGACCTTCCACGGGGCGCACGTCGATCTGCGGGTCGACCAGACCCGTCGGGCGAATAATCTGCTCGACGACGCCATCGCTCAAACCGAGTTCGTAATCGCCGGGCGTCGCCGACAGATACACCGTCTGCCCTACCCTGTCCAAAAACTCCGGCCACTTGAGAGGACGGTTGTCCATCGCGGACGGAAGACGGAAACCATGCTCCACCAGCGTACGCTTGCGGCTGGCATCACCTTCGAACATCGCGCCGATCTGCGGCACGGTAACATGCGATTCGTCTATGACAAGCAGGAAATCGTCAGGGAAGAAGTCAAGAAGCGTATGGGGAGGCGTTCCCGGTTCGCGGCCATCGAAATGACGCGAATAGTTCTCCACGCCGGAGCATACCCCAACCTGGGAGAGCATCTCCAAATCGTATGTCGTGCGCATGGAAAGGCGCTGCGCTTCAAGATCCTTGCCCTGCTTGCGCAGTTGCGCGGTACGTTCGTCAAGTTCCTGTTGAATGGTGGTCAACGCCTGTTCCATACGCTGCGGACCCGCCACGTAATGTGATGCCGGGAAAATATGCACCTGCGATTCACGTCCGATCACATCTCCCGTCAGCGGGTGCAGCGTGGAGATGCTGTCGATTTCGTCTCCGAAGAATTCTATGCGGATCGCCAGTTCCTCATATACGGGAATGATTTCGACGGTGTCGCCGCGCACACGGAACGTGCCTCTGGTGAACGCGATGTCGTTGCGCTTGTACTGCATGGAAACGAAGGTCCGCAGCAAATCGTCACGGTCGATCTGCTGGCCTTCTTCAAGGAACAGCATTCGTCCCGCGTACTCCTCCGGCGTTCCCAGACCGTAGATGCACGAGACCGTGGCCACCACCACGCAATCACGCCGGGTCAGCAGATTGGCCGTGGCCGCATGACGCAGACGCTCCACATCGTCATTGATGTTGGAATCCTTCTCTATGTACGTGTCCGTCTGCGGAATGTACGCCTCCGGCTGGTAGTAGTCATAGTAGGAGACGAAATAGCTGACGGCGTTGTCAGGCATGAGCTCGCGGAATTCGGCGCACAATTGGGCCGCAAGTGTTTTATTGGGCTCGATGATGAGGGTCGGTCTCTGCAGACGTTCGATCAGCCAGGCGGTCGTCGCCGTTTTGCCGGTACCGGTGGCGCCCATGAGCACAACGTCGTTCTCGCCATTTTCGATACGCGACGCAAGTTCCTCAATCGCCTTCGGCTGGTCTCCGGACGGCTGATACGGGGATTTGACCACGAACGGCTTGTCCTCGCGCTTAATGTTGAAACTCATGCGCTGTTCTCCTCAGATTCACGTTGCATCACGATAATATATCGGAACGCACGCAAGACAACTCCAATAGCCGTCTTCCTACCGATCACACAGTCATCCGTAACTTTCATCTGCAATCTGCGTCACCAATTACCCGTCTTGCAGAGAGTCCTCGTTCATGATCGCATCATCGGCAACTTCAGCGAAGAGACTGTGGCTCTTGCTGAGAGCATCATGAGGTTATGATTTCGACGCCCACTGTTCATACAGCGCATCAACGGCCTTGAGCATTTGCTCCATTGGCTGCGTGGAATCAATAACCGTGTCGGCTATAGATTGGCGTTGCTCCGAGCTGGATTGATGGCGGATGCGGCTTAGCGCATCCTCCCGCGTCATGCCACGAGATGACACCATTCTGTCGACACGTACCTGAACCGGCGCTTCGACGGTAATGATGTGGTCGAATTGGATGGGAATGCTGTCGACGACTTCGGCAAGCAGAGGAATGTCATGCACCACCACTGCTTGCGGATCGGCTGCTACAGCCTTCCTTTCGACCCTTCCCGCAACATCGTAAATCAGCGGATGTTCGATATCATCCAGTTTTTTACGCAACCGTTCCGAGTCAGGACCGGAGAACACATGTGCGGCCATCCATGCTCGGTTGAGCTCTCCTTGATCGGTCAGGGTATCGGGACCGAAGCATTCCACTATACGTTGAAGCCCAATGCCGCCCGGTTCCACCACTTGGCGTGCAAGCACGTCGTAGTCGATAAGCACCGCTCCAAGCTTTTGCAATCTTGCGGACACCGTGCTCTTGCCGGCCGCAATGCCACCAGTCAAACCTACTCGAATCACCACATCCGCCATTCTAATGCGTATACGAAAGACCCCGAACCCACCGAAATAGGTTCGAGGTCTTTCCTAGGATTTGCTCTGAGCCGAATCGAACTCTAGCTCAGTACGAAATCACTTGCCGAGCAGCTGATCGCGCAGAGCGGCGAGCTGATCGGAATCGGCGAGGGTGCCGGTGGAAGTGTTCTCGGAGGAGTAGTTGGAAACCTCTTCGACCTTCTCTTCCTTCGGAGCCTGGCCGTCTTCAGCAGCGGAAGCCTCAGCGTTCTCGAGTTCCTTGGCAACGAATTCCTTGTGCTGCTCCCACAGATCGTGAGCGGTGGCGTACTGGGACTCCCACTCCTCACGCTGCTTCTCGTAACCAGCGATCCACTCGTTGGTTGCCGGGTCGAAACCTTCCGGATACTTGTAGTTGCCCTGCTCGTCGTACTCTGCCGGCATGCCGTACAGAGCCGGATCGAAGTCCTCGGAAGCCGGATCGACGGAGTCGTTGGCCTGCTTGAGGGACAGGGAGATACGGCGACGATCGAGATCGACGTCAATCACCTTGACGAACACCTCTTCGCCCGGCTTGACGACGGTCTCCGGGTTCTCCACGTGGCGGTTGGCCAGCTCGGAGATGTGCACGAGGCCTTCGATGCCGTCTTCGACGGAGATGAAGACACCGAACTGAACGATCTTGGTGACCTTGCCCTTGACGATCTGGCCAGGAACGTGGGTACGAGCGAAGCGCTGCCACGGATCTTCCTGGGTCGCCTTGAGGGACAGGGAAATGCGTTCGCGATCGAGATCCACGTCGAGAACCTCAACAGTGACCTTGTCGCCGACCTTGACAACCTCGGACGGGTGGTCGATGTGCTTCCAAGACAGCTCGGAAACGTGGATCAGGCCGTCAACACCGCCCAGATCGACGAATGCACCGAAGTTGACGATGGAGGACACGACGCCTTCGCGAATCTGGCCCTTCTTGAGCTGGGACAGGAAGGTCTCGCGGACTTCGGACTGGGTCTCCTCGAGGTACTGGCGACGGGACAGGACCACATTGTTGCGGTTCTTGTCGAGCTCGAGAATCTTGGCCTTGATCTTCTGGCCAATGTACGGGGACAGGTCGCGGACGCGGCGCATCTCGACCAGGGATGCCGGCAGGAAGCCACGCAGACCGATGTCGACGATAAGACCACCCTTGACAGCTTCGATGACGGTACCTTCGACAACGCCATCGGCTTCCTTGATCTTCTCGATGTCGCCCCAGGCACGCTCGTACTGAGCACGCTTCTTGGACAGAATCAGACGGCCTTCCTTGTCTTCCTTGGTGACGACAAGAGCCTCGATGGTGTCGCCGACCTCGACGACTTCGTCAGGATCGACGTCCTTCTTGATGGAAAGCTCACGGGAGGGGATGACACCCTCGGTCTTGTAGCCGATGTCGAGCAGAACCTCGTCGTGATCGACCTTGACGACGGTACCTTCGACCAGATCACCATCATCGAAGTTCTTGATGGTGGAATCGACTGCCTGGATGAAGTCTTCTTCGGTGCCGATGTCGTTGATGGCGACCTTTGCGACTTCGTTATTGTTCTCTGCCATTAATGTGGTTTCTTACAAATAGTGGATGGATAAAATCGTTCTTCAATTATTCGCGTACCTACAGCACACGCAGAAGTTAAGTTTACAAGGAGCCGTGCACAAAAATTCGGGCGTGTCGACGGCTCCTTGCGTCACGAGTCGAATCACCCGCGTTCGGCCATTTCCACAACGTTCTCCAGCAGCATGGCCCTGGTCATAGGACCGACACCTCCGGGATTCGGAGTGTATGCGTAAGCCTTGTCATAGCAGGCCTTGTCAACATCTCCCCTGACACGGTAGCGGCCGGCTTCCTCGTCGAACACGCGGGAGACGCCGACATCCACGAGCACAGCGCCTTCCTTGATGTCCTCCGGCTTGACGAATCCCGCGCAGCCCATGGCTGCGACGATCACGTCAGCCCTGCGCATGTGCTCATGCACGTCCTTGGTACCGGTATGGCACAACGTGACGGTGGCGTTCACCTCCTTGCGGGTGAGCATGAGCCCGATGGTGCGTCCAATGGTGATCCCTCGACCAAGCACGCAGATCTCCTTGCCGTTCAGATCGATGTCGTAATCATTGAGCAGTTCGATCACGCCTCGCGGGGTGCATGGCAACGGAGTGGTGATTTCGCCGCGCGCATGCAGCACCAGTTCACCGAGATTGTACGGATGCATGCCGTCGGCATCCTTCTTCGGATCGATCAGGTCGATGATGGCGTTCTCGTCGATGCCCTTCGGCAGGGGAAGCTGCACGATGTACCCCGTGCAGTCGGGATCGTCGTTGAGCTCGCGTACCGCCTGCGCGATCTGCTCGAAGGTGGCGTCCTCGGGAAGCTCCTTCTTGATGGAGTTCACTCCGATCTCGGCGCAATCCGCATGCTTGCCTGCGACGTATTTGACGGAACCGGGGTCAGTTCCCACAAGAATGGTGCCAAGGCCGGGATTCACGCCCTTCTCCTTGAGCGCCACGACCCTGCGGGCAAGGTCCTCCTTGATCTTTGCGGACACCATCTTTCCGTCGATCTTTACTGCCATGCGGATTTCCTTCCCCTGGTTCGGTGCGCCTGTATTGGCTTTTGCACGTATCGTAGGCTATCTTGGTTTCAGTCGTTTATCACACCGTCATTTATGAGATGAACATGACCTGAGAGTCAGGAAGAAGGCAGATTCCGCATGCGTTCGCATCATCATTCCGTTTTACGGGCCTTTGCCACAGGCATGGCCCTGTGCATGGTGTTCGGCACGGCTTCCTGCTCCGGGAGCACCTCCTCGGACGAGTCCGATTCGGCGCAATCCTCCTCCACGAAACAGACCGAGCCGATCGAAGTGGTGGCGTCGGTCAACCAGTGGGGCTCTCTTGCCGAGCAGATCGGCGGCGATTATGTGAACGTCTCGTCCATCCTCTCGTCAACCGGCGTCGACGCCCACGGCTTCGAACCGAGCACCTCCGACATGGCCTCGTTGCAGAAGGCCCAGGTGGTAGTGTCCAACGGCGCCGGATATGACGCATGGGCAACGAAGAACCTTCAACAAGACACGGTTTCGGTGTCCGCCGCGCAGATGGTCGGAGCCTCCGAAGGAGACAATCCGCATCTGTGGTTCTCCAACGACGCACGCAACGCCATGGCGAAGGAACTGGCCGACACCTACAGTCGCATCATGCCGTCCCACAAGAGCTATTTCGCCAAAAACCTCACTTCATGGCAGAAGGACGAGGACAAGGTCGAGCAGGCGATGGAATCGTTCAGCAGCAAGCATACGAACGCCACATACGCAGCCACCGAGTCGGTTGCCTACTACTTGCTCAGCGACATGGGTGTGGAGGATAAGACCCCTGAGGGATATCTGCAATCGGCCGCGTCGGAAAGCGAACCCGCGCCCGCCGATCTGCAGGAATTCCAAGAGCTGCTGGAAAAACGCAAAGTGGATGTGCTCATCAACAACGCGCAGGCTTCCAGCGACTCGACGAACATGCTGACCGGAACGGCCAACAAATCGGAGCTTCCCGTCTTCGACGTCACCGAGCAGATGCCATCCGATCAGGAAAGCCTGACCGCATGGATCAGCTCTCTGGTCGAAGCGCTGACCGCCCTGCTCGACGAACAGGCCGAAAGCGAATCCTCCGACACGTCGGACGGCACGTCGAATGACGCTTCCACCGGCGCTTCCTCATCAGATTCGGATTCCGACAGTCCGCAGTCGGATTCCGACAAGTAGCAGCGTAACTCCGCTTTCCGCATGGGGCCGTTTTTCGTATGACGCGAAAAGCGGCCCCTTTGCTATACATCCGATATCGACGACTTCTTATTGAGAATGATTGTCAACACTATTTGCAACCATACTCGAAGAACCATCAAGGAGTAGCCATGCCCGCTCAAAGCGAATCCTGCATCGTATTCGATGACGCCTGCGTGCGACGCGGCGGAACCACCATCTGGGAACACGGCACGTTCAGTATTCCCAGCGGATCGGTGACGGCCATCGTCGGCACGAACGGAGCCGGCAAGACAACCATGATGAAGGCCGAACTGGGCTTGATCCGCACTTCGAGCGGCAGCATAACCGTGTTGGGCAAGCCCGCGGGAACCATGAACCATCGCATCGGATACGTTCCGCAAAGCTACGCATCCGACATCGAATCGAACATCACCGCGGAACAGTCCGTGCTGCTCGGGCTGACGGGAACACGCTTCGGTATCCATCCGATCACCAAAAAACAGAAGATGAAGGCACGCGAAGCCTTGGAATTCGTAGGACTCGCAGATAAAGCCCGATACCGTCTGTCAGAACTGTCCGGAGGACTGCGCCAGCGTGTGGCCATAGCGCAGGCACTGGTTTCGGACCCCAAGCTCCTCATGCTCGACGAGCCGCTCGCCAACCTCGACCTGGCAAGCCAGCGCGCCACCGTGCAAGTGCTGGACAAGCTCAACCACGAACTCGGCATGACCATCCAGATCGTGTCGCACGATCTGAACATGCTGCTGCACATCCTCACCGGAGCCGTATACCTGCTCGACGGCCACCCGCATTACGCGGCCATGAACGAAGTGCTCGACTCCGACCTACTCACCCATCTGTACGGCACTACGGTGCAGGTGGTCACCACACCCCAAGGAGACATGTTCGTCACCCCGAACGACCATGAGCAGCCCCACGGAACGTTTGACGAACATCCCGTGGAACAAATCGCGGCATTGCATAACCACAACAACTCCCAGGAAGCGTGAAACCAGCTATGTCAGGCATCTCCTTCTCCTACGATCCGGACTGGATCTCCACTCTCAGCGCGCCCTTCATGACCAACGCCTTCCTTGCGGGGCTGTGCATCGCACTGGCTGCTGGAGTTATGGGGTATTTCACCATAGCCCGCCACTCCACCTTCGCCGCGCACGCGTTGGCCCACATCGGCCTTCCAGGAGCCACGGGAGCGGTTCTGCTTGGCCTTCCCGTCTCCGCAGGCCTCGGAGTATTCGCCCTCGGCGGAGCGCTGGTGATCGGCGCATTGGGAAAGAAAGCCGGCCAGCGTGAGATCGCCACCGGTACGGTACTCGCGTTCGCCACCGGCATGGGCCTGTTCTTCGCGCGATTGTCAAGCTCGGCCTCGCAGCAGATGCAGTCGATTCTCTTCGGTTCGATCCTGACGATCACATCCGGACAGATTATCGGATTCGCCCTGCTCGACGCGATTCTGCTGATCGTGCTGGCCATAATCTACAGACCACTGCTGTTCAGCTCCCTCGATGAGCAGGTGGCGCAGGCAAAAGGCGTTCCCGTGGGATTCATGAACATCTGTTTCATGGTGATCATGGCCGGTGTGATCACCATCGCCGTTCCAGCCGTTGGCACACTGCTCATCTTCGCCTTGGTCATCACCCCCGCGGCGACGGCCAACATCATGACCAGCTCGCCGTTCAAGGCCATACTCTGCTCGACGGCGATCTGCCTCGTCTCCATCTGGGGCGGTCTGGTGATCTCCGCGATGTTCCCCGCTCCCCCGAGCTTCATCATCGTGACGATCTCCACATTGTTCTGGGCCGCCACCAAGGTCTTCGAAACGAAGGCGAAGGATTGGCCGTTGAGGGAACGCCCTATTCTGTGAGTACGCTTGAGCGACGTTCGTGGATTCCTTGTGGATTCTTGGAAATCCACTTATTCAAGCGGTTCCACCAATGCGTTCGCTACGGCCGCGATGCCGTCGCCCGAGCCTGTGAAGCCCATGCCATCCGTCGTGGTGGCGGTCAGAGACACATCACAGCCGACCGCGTCCGATAGCGCCTCGCACGCCTCAAGACGCCGACGGCCGATTTTCGGACGATTCGCAATCACCACCACGCTAGCGCTCACCGGTCTGAATCCGTTCGCACGCAAATGTTCGACCGTGGTGCGGAGCATCTCATCACCATGCTTTCCCGCGCCTTCGGAGGACGCTCCCACGCCGAACAACGTGCCGATGTCTCCCAGGTTCGCGGCGGACAGCAGCGCATCGATCAGGGCATGCGCGGCAACATCGCCGTCGGAATCGCCTTCGATTCCGACGCCATCCCAAAGCAAACAGGCAAGCCATAGCGGCTTGCCTGAATCCTGAGATGCGAATCGATGGGCGTCAAAACCCTGTCCGATACGCATCGCGAACACCTTACTTCCTCTTCGACTTCTTGCTTTCGGCCTCAACGCGGGCCAACGTATCCATGGCTGCCTCCTGAGGAGCTTCGGTATGATGCTTCTCATCCCCCGGCTGCGCCGGCTCGTATCCGAGATTCACGTCGAGCAGACGCTGCGCCTCGCTCTCGTCCAGATCCTCGGAAAGCGAGATCTCGGACGTGAGAATGCTACGCGCCTTGGTGAGCATACGCTTCTCGCCCGCGGACAGCCCGTGCTCGTCAACGTCCCTTTGGGCAAGATCGCGCACGACTTCGGCGATTTTGTTGACATCGCCGGTGGCGATCTTCTCGACGTTCAGCTTGTAACGACGAGACCAGTTCATTTCCTTCTCGATGATCGGAGTGCGCAGGATCTCGAACACCTTCGCCACTTCGTTGGCGTCGACGATGTCGCGGACACCGACCTTCTTGGCATTGTCCACCGGAACATTGATGACCAGACCATCGGAGGACAGCACCGACAACTGCAGATATTCGCGAGTCACTCCCTTTACAGTCCGTTCGGTGATGGCCTCCACCTTCGCGGCGCCGTGACGCGGATAGACGACCATGTCGCCGACCTTGTAACCCATGAATCCTCCGTAAAATCTTACACAAAAACCCGAATTATTATGCCACTAGGGGCAGACTTGCCCATAAACACGCGAAAAAACAAAAATAAGGCGCGACACGAAGCCATTTTCCGCCTTTTCGTGCTTACACTTTTGCCATGGTTACAGAATCCAAGATCAATGAAGATGTCGTTGCCGTTCCTGTATATCAGGGCGACCTGGATGCAGTAAGCAACGGTACGCACTATAACCCACACGAGGTGCTCGGCGGGCATCTCGGTTCCGGAGAGCATGCGGATGCCGTTACGGTCCGCGTGCTGCGTCCTTTGGCAAAAACCGTGACGATCATCACCCAGAACGGCGAGACCGAAGCCGAGCATGAACACAATGGCGTGTTCCGTGCCGTCATCGAAGGCATCAAGACCGATGACGGCTTCGGGATTCCCGACTACCGCGTGCGCGCCGAGTACGAGGATGGCGCCACGATCGTCTCCGATGACCCCTACCGTCATCTGCCCACCATCGGCGATATGGACATGTACCTGTTCGGCGAGGGCCGCCACGAACGTCTTTGGGAAGCCCTTGGCGCCCATGTGCTGCGTTTCGACGACCCCATGGGTTCTTCCGAAGGCAAAGCCGGAGAGCAGCTGGAAGGCACCTCGTTCACCGTCTGGGCGCCGAACGCGCACGCCGTGCGCGTGGTAGGCGACTTCAACGGATGGAACGGACGCACACATGCGATGCGTGAACTCGGTTCCTCCGGCATCTGGGAGCTCTTCGTTCCCGGCGTCGGCGCAGGCCAGATCTACAAGTACGAAATCCTCAACGCCAACAACGACTGGACGATGAAGGCCGATCCGATGGAAAGGTCGCATGAGATTCCTCCGCGCACCGGCTCCATCGTCGTGGACTCGTCCCACGGCTGGGAGGACGACGAATGGATGCAGAAGCGCGCGGACAGCGACCCGCACAACGGTCCCGTGAGCATCTACGAGGTTCAGGCATCCAGCTGGCGCAAGGAGATTTCCAACTACCGTGAGCTTGCCGACGAGCTCGTGCCCTACGTTCAGAAGGAAGGCTTCACCCACGTGGAGTTCATGCCTCTCGCGGAGCACCCGTTCTCCGGCTCCTGGGGATACCAGGTGACCGGTTACTACGCGGTCGATTCCCGACTGGGCGGACCGGACGACTTCAAGTACCTCGTGGACAAGATGCATCAGGCCGGCATCGGCGTGATCATGGATTGGGTTCCGGCCCACTTCCCGAAGGATGCGTTCGCACTGGGACGTTTCGACGGCACCCCACTGTACGAGGATCCGGATCCGATGCGCGGAGAGCATCCGGATTGGGGAACCTATGTGTTCAACTTCGGCCGCCGCGAGGTACGCAACTTCCTGGTTGCCAACGCCTGCTTCTGGCTTGATGAATACCATGTCGACGCACTTCGAGTAGATGCGGTCTCCTCGATGCTGTACCTCGACTACAGCCGCGAGGATGGCCAGTGGCGCCCGAACATCTACGGCGGACGCGAGAATCTCGAGGCGATTGACTTCCTCAAGGAAGCGAACGCCACCGCATACAAGAACAATCCCGGCATCATGATGATCGCCGAGGAATCCACCGCATACCCGGGGATCACCGCGCCCACGGACGCCGGCGGTCTGGGCTTCGGTCTTAAGTGGAACATGGGCTGGATGCACGACACCCTGCAGTACCTGCATGAGGAGCCGATCAACCGCAAGTGGCACCACAACGAGATCACATTCTCGATGGTGTACGCCTACTCGGAGCACTATGTGCTGCCGATCAGCCATGACGAGGTGGTGTACGGCAAGGGTTCGGTCTTCGGCAAGATGCCGGGCAACGACTGGCAGAAGTATGCGGGCGTGCGCACCCTGTTCGCCTACCAGTGGGCACATCCGGGCAAGAACCTGACCTTCATGGGCAACGAACTGGCACAACACGGCGAATGGGATCACGACGGATCCCTTGACTGGGAGGCCCTCGAGTGGCCCGACCATCAGGGAGTGCAGAAACTCGTGGCCGATCTGAACGCATTGTACAAGGACTCCCCTGCTCTATGGAGCCAGGATTTCGATCCCGCCGGGTTCCAGTGGCTCACCAGCGACGATGCCGATCACAACACGCTGAGTTTCGTTCGCATCGGCAAAGACGACGAACAGCTGGTCGTGGTTGTGAACTTCTCCGGCGAAGCGTGGCAGGACTACCAGGTGCCGCTCACCAAGGGAGGTAAGTGGACCGAGGTGCTGACCACGGATGATGCGATCTACGGAGGTTCCGACATCCACAACGGCACGTTCGAAGCGGTCGAAGGAGAGTACCACTCCCGCGATTGGTCCGCGAAAATCACCGTCCCGGCACTTGGAGCAGTATTCTTGAAGCCGGAACTCTGAGAAAGGCGGAATGCTATGCTCAACTCATCAGCACAAACCACAGTAACCCCGCGCACCGTTTTGGTGGTCGAAGACGAGCCGACACTGGCCACAGCCATCGCGCAGCGCATCACGGCGGAAGGTTGGACTGCGCGAGTCGCGTCCGACGGCGCCAGCGCAGTCCAGGCCGCAGCCCAGTTGAGGCCGGATCTGGTGATCATGGACATCATGCTCCCCGTGATGGATGGTCTTGAGGCAACCAAACGCATCGTCGCGGAACGCCCGGTTCCCGTGCTGATTCTGACGGCGCGCGATGACGAGGCCGACAAGGTGATTGGTCTCGGCGCCGGAGCCGACGATTACATGACCAAGCCCTTCTCCATGAGAGAGCTCATAGCCCGTTGCAAGGCTTTGCTACGCCGCGTGGACAGGGCAAAGGTCATCGCCAAGAATTCCGAGAACGAGAAACTGCTCGATTTCGGATCCTTGGTCATCGACCCGGCCCAGCGTATCGTCACCGTCGATGGTGAGCAGGTGCATCTGACCCCGACGGAATTCGATTTGCTTGCCACGTTGGCACGCAAGCCGAAGTCCGTACTCACCCGTGAGAAGCTGCTTGAGGAAGTGTGGGACTGGGTGGATGCCTCCGGCACCCGTACCGTGGATTCGCACGTCAAGGCGCTTCGCCATAAGCTGGGTTCCCGCACCATCCGTACCGTGCATGGTGTGGGATACGCCTTCGAACCGCCGGAGCGCTGATAGGCTACCATTTGGTGGTATGCGTACTACCACCAAATCGACGTCCAAACCGACACCAGGGCGTTCGGTCAATCCGTTGGATACCGAACGCCCTATCGGTTTGTTCTCTTCGCTGAAAAGCGAACTGAGCGTATTGATCACTCTTTCCACCGTCATCGCGTTCATCATGGCGTGGTTTCTGCTCAAGGCTGAATTAAGCGTCTGGCTGGCCATGCCGATAACGCTTGCCGTGGCACTGGGTATCACCTACTTCTTCTCCAGAGGACTCACTTCGCCCCTTCGCGAGATGCGCAATGCCGCCGAAGCCATGGCGGATGGCGATTATACCGTCCGCGTACACATCGATTCGAACAGTCGGGATGAGGTGGGCCAGCTGGCGATCACCTTCAACGAGATGGCCGAGGAACTGCAGCACGCGGACCAGATGCGCCGAGACATGGTGGCCAACGTCAGCCATGAGCTGCGTACCCCCGTCTCCGCCCTGCAGGCGATGGTGGAGAATATGGTCGACGGCGTGGTCGAGCCGACGCCGTCGAATCTGGAAAGCATCCTCAACCAGACACACCGTCTCTCCGACCTGATAGCCTTCCTGCTCGACCTTTCCAGGATGGAGGCGGGCGCGGCAAGCCTGCAGATCGAAACATTCAACTTCTGCGAATTCATCGACGAAACCGTCGAACCACTGGAAATAGCCGACGCAGGCCATGCACACGATATCGAAATGCATGTTCCGGACGATATCGAGATGGAAGGCGATCAGGATAGGCTCCGCCAGCTGTTCACCAATATCATCTCCAACGCGCTCAAACATTCCGCCGACAACACCAAGGTGCTCATAGAAACATACGAAAACAAGGATTTCGGAACAATCGTGACGAACGTTGTGAATTTCGGATCGCAGATTCCGCAGGAGGCGCGTTCCAATATCTTCCGGCGCTTCGTCAAAGGCAAGACCGGACCTGGAACGGAATCAGGCGGCACCGGTCTGGGATTGTCGATCGCACGTTGGGCTGCGCAGCTGCACGGCGGCTCCGTGCGGGTCGTCGATGATCCACGAGGAGCGAATTTCGAGATCATCCTGCCGAAATACCACGTCTACGACGAATGATCGTCACCTTGCGTTGGTCTGCCTCCCGGAGTGTGGGCCAGCGCAAGGACCGTAACGACCTCTGCACCGGCCATACGCAACGCATCCACGCAACGGCGCATCGTCGCGCCGGAAGTGACGATGTCATCGATGAGAATCACCGTCGCACCCTGCAAATCGATATGTGAACGCACCGTGATATGCCCTCTCAAGCGTCGCGCACGTTGGGCGGTTCCCTTCATCTGCACCGATCTACCCGACACTCCCCTGCTTTCCAAGGCATCGCAGACCCTCACCTGCCGTCCGGTGCTGCCACTGAGCGATACCGCCAATCGTCTGGCCACGGGCATCATATGGCGTCTTCCACGCCTACGCATCGACGCCAACGAAGAAGGCGCGGGAACGATCAGCACGCTTCCTCGTTCATGAACGTTTCTTCGGATATGCTCACCGACGCCCGACGCTTCGGCAAGCGCAGCCAAAGCCATCGAAAACGGTTTGTCGCACTGTTCGTCACCGTGGTCCTTCCATAATAGAATCGCACGTCTCGCATTGCCTTGATACTGCCCGCACGCATACCACGCTCCGATTTTCAACTCATCCAGCGGCATGACGATCACATCGGCGAACAGGCGTCTGCAGTCGGCGCACAGAATCTCATCGGGCATGTCACAGCCGGCGCAGCCACGCGGAAAAAGCAGATTGGCCACCATCGAACAGGCCGCTGCGACCGCATTCATGGTAGAAACCGATCAGTTACGCAGATAGTCGATGATTTCGGCGCACAGTCTCTCCGTGTCTTCCGGTCCTGAGACCTTCACCGCCCGTGTGCCCGCTTTGGCTGCGGGGTAATCGTTGCCATCCGGGGTCATGCGATCGCCGATGAACACGATTTCGTCCACGTTGATGCCGAGTATGTCCGCAAGTTCACGGACGGCGAACGATTTGTCGACGCCTTTCTCGGAAATATCGACGCTGGTGGAGCCACCAGGGCGCACTTCAAGATGCGGAAGTTCGGCGGACACGGCCTGTGAGAGCCGTTTTTTCTTCTCATTCGAAGGATCCCACGACTCTTTGGCGTCAACTGGAGCCAGCTGTCCCAATGCCGAAAATGTGATCTGGCTTCCACGATCCTCTATCCGCTCTCCCCACACGGGTTCGTTCCAGATGCCTTGCTCTCTGGCGTTGCGTTCCAATGATTCCCGGGCTTTTTCCCGATCCTCCTCGCTGAGGTCGCGTGCGAAGACCTGGTTCCAGTCCCCATCGGTCCAACGGTAGTACCGGGTGCCGCTGGTCGGCATGAGATGAAGATGCAACCTGTCGGCTTGCGCCGTCAGCATATTCACCACCTGGCTTTGCACAAGGGTGTATTTTCCACCGGAGATCACCGCAACGTCGATCATGGAGGTCAATGTGGAGAACAACTCGGCCATGCCGTTTTTCATCGGTTTTTTCGAACGGGCCAACGTGTTGTCTAGATCGAAGGCGATCAGATGCGCGCCGGCACACAAATCGGCAACATCCACGTCGCTCCATCCAAGCACCGAAATATCCACCATGATCGTTCCTTCCGCCCGAATCCAATGAACAACTATCGTATCCTATGGGCCGCGCGACACCCTGATATGGTAGAAGCCATGCATCAACTTCCTTGGGAATCCACCGTATATAGAAACCGTCACGGACGTGGGATGAGAACACCCATGTTCGGCACACGACTACCTCGATACCGTACCAGAAGCGGCATGTTCGACGATATGGTGGTGGCCCAGATCCGTAGGCTCAATGGGGCCTGGCCGGAGCTGATTGCACCGGTCCAGTTCGCCGTGGAGGACGTTCCGCCCTCAAATCCCGCACCGTGGGAGTCGAAACCGCGACTGGGATCGCAATCGTTCACTGGCGAACACGGCGTACCTCCCCGTATCGTGCTGTACCGCATGCCCCTGCAATCCCATGCGCGAAGCCGCATGGATCTGCAGTTCGCGATTCGTGACGAAGTGGTTTCGCGCTTGGCTGAACTTTACGGACGCCGTCCTGAGGAGATCGACCCCGAATGGGGCATGTGATCAGCGGACCACGGTCATATCGTTGGTGGAGAACACCGTTTCACGGGCTTCCTTGAGGCTGACCGCACCTAGGATGGCGATTCCCGACAGCTTAGCTTCGGAAACGTCCTGCTGCATGACGCGCACGTTCCAGACCATGGCACCGTCCGGATCATCGAGACTGACGGCGGCCACATCCCCTTCATTGATGTCGGCGAGATCCACCATCGTGGAAGTGTTCGACTTCAGGGTGATGTCACGCTGATCAACCTGCTCGCCGTCCGCGTTGTACGCGGTCAGCGTGGCCGTTTTCTCATCGTCGGCCATGCTGGCCACATCCACCACGGCGGTAGCCTGATCCGGTATGGCCATGGCGGAGATCGTCGTTGGCTCCACAGCATTGACCAATGCGAAATCCGCCTGATCGTCATCGCCATCATCAATGACCTTGGCTGCGGCGGAAATCGGCTCATCGGCGCTTACGGAAAGGGCCTCGGCGCCCTCCGGAGCCTCCACCAGATTGATCACGGAAACCCTGCCGCCCTTCAGCGTCTGATGGTTGGCCTGGACGGAGCCCTTCTCCGTGATCCATGTGACCGTCACATCCGTGGTTTCGTCCGCATACACGTACACGGTGGCCGAATCGCCTTCGGAGACGCCCGACAGGGCGAGTTTTTTGGCGGAAACGTTATTGGGAGCAGCATAGTCCGAACCTTTTGGCGTCAATCCATCCATGTCGATGGTCCTCACCACGGCGGCGATGGGTGCGTCCGTGCTCGATACTGATACATACAGGGCTTCCTGATCCGGCGCCGCAGCGGCCAGATTCATGACGGATTCTGTTCCGGCACCCACGGTCAGGGTCGATCCGGTCGACAATGCCAAAGCCCCGGATTTGTCCGTTCCCCAGACCGTCACGTTCACGGATGCCGCTTTGGATGAGGAATTGGCCATGACGAGCTGCTGCGTGGTTCCCGTTTTCGTACCGGCGACGAGGAACGTCTGCTCCAGTTCCGGCTGAATGCAGGAGACCGCCGAGACACCCTTCAAATCTCCGTCGGTGGCCCAGGACATCACCGAAGACACGGAACCGGTGTCGTCCGTCGCGGACAGCAGACGTGTGTTCTGCAATTGCGAACCGCCGTCGACCGACCCCGATGCGATATACAGACTCTGCTGGGAGTCAGAATCCTGTTTTTCCACTGCCAGAGCGGAGGAATCGTCCTGAGCGCCGAAATCGAAGACCGACGAGCGGAACACCGAACCGAATGCGCTGTATCTGGCCGATGATGCGATGTTTCCATTGGATGCCTGATATTCGCTGTCTCCATACGAGTCGGTGTCGGCTATGGTCATTCGCGCCGGACAGTAGGTCGATACCTGACGCGGACTGACCGTGTAGGACACGGACGCGCTGGAGACCGCCGCGGAATCCGCTTTCAGCCAGGACGGTCTGAATATGCACGAACCGATCACCAAAGCCGCGATGATCAGTATGGAGCAAATGGCCAGAACAACACGTATGGCCGTGTTGGAACGGGAATGACGGCTCATTATTCCTCCTATTTGCGACGACGGATACGCGGGAAAGCCACCAGACAATACGCCGCTACGATAATTCCCATGCACCACAGCCATGCGTACCGCCATGCGCTCGACATCGCGGCGTTCAGACCGGAATCGTCGATGCGTTGGGTGGAAGCGTTCTGCACGGTCAACCGATAATACGTGCCTTCGTCGGCGCTCACCACGCTCTGCGTGCCAGCCGAAGCGCTGATATTGGAATTGATCTGGTCGCTCGCCTCTTCCTGGGCTTCGGTTTCGGTGGCACGCACAACATAGATTCCGCCAAAGCCCAATTCGCTGAGGCTGATGATGGAATCGGCATCGGCATTCGACAACAATTGCGCGCAAGCCTCGGCTATGGTCGCGGAGGAATCGTCGATACGTCCGGTGACCATTTCCACACGTTGTGCCGGAGAGCTGTCGATCAGGTCACCTCGTTTGGTACGCATGATGCTGTAATCGACGGAATCCACCGCATCCGCGCGCACGGCAAGTATGCGGCGTCCCTCATCCTGCGCAAGATAATCCGTGGCGACCATAGGCAGTCCGGAATCACTCGTTTTCACCTGGGTACGGTCAAAAACCGCATAATCGCAGAACATGCAGAACACCACCGAAATGGTCATAATCGCCACCAACAGGATCCTCCCGACACGGACAGCCATCGTCGATGAGGAAGACTCGTCATGGTTGAGCTCAACATCACCGGAGGAGCTTTGACGGAGCATGACGAAACGCTGCACGGCACCGCCAGCAACCATGCAGACGCATGAAAGCAATCCCAGCATCGCAAATGCAACGCCCGGCAGGACCGAACCGGCGACCGGACCATACTCATCCACCGATACCGCGACGCCTTCGGAGACCAGCGCCGTGACGAAACCCGCGATCGAAGCGACCCACATCATACGGGACGCACGAAGCACGAACGGCAGAAAAAGCGAAACCGCGGCCAGCAGCACGGCGATCGCCAGCAACACGATGGCGACGTATCCCCCAATGAAGTCGGATTCCATACTCAAACCGAAAGCCCTGAACAGAACTTCCGAAACATTGCCGACAACGGGGGAACCGTCATGCGAAGACGAAGGCAACATCACACTGCCGAAAATCTGACGCCAGGTGCCATCCGCCGCGAAACGAACCGCATTGACCAAGGTGGGCGCGCAGACGAACGCGGCCGGAAACGGAATCAACAGCAGGGACGCACGATCGGAACGCACAAACAACAGAAACGTCAGGAAGGTCAGCATCAGCGGCAGCAGCAGCTGCGGTTCGGACGCTACCACAGGTATGAAGCACAATGCGGCGATGGCGGCGCTTTGCACGGATGCGTGGGGAACGATCAGATCTTCGGTGCGATATATGCCCACGGCCCTGAAAGAGCAGGCGAAAGCCGCCGGCAGAAACATCATCACCATCATCATCGGTACGTCGCCATTCCGGTACATGCCCATGGAAACCGCCAGGGCGAACCATGTGAGGGCGCTCACGCAACGCACGGCATCGGATCGGGTGAACACGCCCGCCAATGCCCAGAACGACAACACCATCAGCGGAGCGGACATGAAGAACGCCAGGGAGACGGCAAAAGCCACACGGCCACCGGTGAACACCGAAAGCACCAGCAGCATCAACAACCACGGAGCGCTCGGAGCGCTGATTCCCGTTCCGGATGTGTAGGCCCAGAAAGTGGTCGCGGCATGCGCGAGTTGAGATAAATCCGCATCGGTGGGCAGCAACGACTGCGTATAGATGGAGGCTCCGGAGACAGCCGAACGCAACACGTTCCAATACGTGAACGCTACCCATCCGAACGCAATCACGGCGGAACCCGACGCAAAGCCCCACCGACGCAGACGCCTCGCACGCAGATGGGCTTTCTCAAGGGGACTGAGCACCGTGGTATTGCGCTGATCGAAGAACGCGTCACGGCGGTCGCGCCATTGGCGAATCTGTTGGCGCGAAGCCAGCAACGCGGACAACGATCGCAACGAGACCTTGCGTTGTCTGCGCAGCCTCGCCCTCGCCCGTAGCGCACCGCGAACGTTCAACAATGACTTCCATGGCAAGGCAAGCTCGCAGCAGGCCCTGTACGGTTGTTTGCGTATCAGGCACACTATGCTCATGCCCAAGGCCTTGAGGATGGACAACAGCCACAGCAACGGCCACCAAGAACGATGCACATCGGTGTAGTAGTATTTCGCCCTCGCATCGAGAACGGACATATACGAATCCACACACGCATTACCGTCTTCGGCCGACTGGCCGTTTTTCGTGCGGATACCTTCGAAACGCGCCCTCCTATGGGCTATACGCGCCTGCGGAACCACAATCACGCGGCCTCCGCCCACGCAGATGCGACGGCATAGATCAGCGGATTCGGCGAAGGTACCGAACCACGAATCGATACCCTCCCATGAGCGCAACGTCTGGAGCGGAATCAACGCACCGGCCAGGGAAACGGACATCACATCCTGACGGCTGTCATACTGCTCCTGGTCCGGTTCTCCGTCCACCACCAAGGATGCGACGGTATGACGCCCCGCGAACCTTCCGACGTTATGCAGGTTTTCACCTTGCCAATCCAGCTGTTTGGCACCAAGCAACGATGCGGTCGGCGTGTTCCTCCATGCGTCCAGCAGATGTTCAAGGCACAGCTCATCCGCCGGACGCGAGTCGTCATGAAGCGTCCACAAGGCACGAATCCTGTGATCGGGATCAATCTGCTTGAAGGCACGAGACACCGCATCCGAAAACGAGACCGCACCCTTTACCGCAACCAGAACGACACGCACCGTTTTGCTTTCGGGCATCCGCGTGATGACGCCCGCCGGAGAGGGAATCACCTCGAACGTCAGCTCCATCGGCTGCTGAACATGGCCGGCGCAATCCGCCACGATGATGGTTCCCGGCAACACACGCTGCGCGATTACCGCAGCGAATGTGGAAGGCAGAAAACGCATATCATCCTGCACAGTGATCACAGAAGCAACCGACGGGTCAACATCCTGCCTATGCGAATACGGCCTGCCGTTGAGCTGCTCGGTTACGATTCTTTGAATATCGCTGCTGGCAATTGAATTCATAGACTTAAGTGTACGCACGGGCCTTGCCGTACGTCACGCACGCTCCTTATGTTCTTTCTTGTACCGACGGCGCTCGCGTTCACTCATCCCACCCCAGATGCCGAAACGTTCATCATGTTCGATGGCCCATTCCAGACACTGTTCGCGGACTTCGCACTGCGCGCATACACGCTTCGCATCTCTGGTGGATCCGCCCTTTTCAGGGAAAAAAGCCTCCGGATCGGTCTGTGAGCACAATGCCCTGTGTTGCCAGGACACATCATCATCCCGCTTGAACAACCCCCACAATTCGGCAAGCGGATTTTCGGAAGGCTCATTCATTACGCCCCACATGCGCCCTTCCTCTCCTACATGTGTACATCAAGCAAGGACTAGATTACACATACACGAATTGCTTTTGTCAAGTTTTTGCCGTGTCAATAACCCATATCGCCCAATAAATATGCTAAGGATCAGGCACGCCGTCCATGAGTTCCTGCCGGATTCAGTGAAAATTCAGACAATGCCCTTATATTCCCTTGTTTTGGTACTGTTATGTCTAGGAGCGCCCATTGGCGGCGCAATTATCCGAGAAGCAGGAAGGCAACACCGTGACACACTCTCCCACCGGCAACAAGCTTCCTAATATCAACGGTTTGCGTGATGTTCAGCCGAGGCATAGCCTCGGTTACCGTGTGCATCATCAGGTCAGAACCGTGGTGGCATCCATCATCATCGCAATGCTGGTGTTCTCCGGAACCGCGGCCGCGGCCACATGGATGGATGTGAACAGCATCATTCAGGACAACAAGGTCGCGGTCATCAGCCAGGGTTCGCTGAATTCCGATGAGTCGATCATCGATCCGAATTCCGGCAAGCCCATCGAATTCGTGGTAATAGGCCAGGATTCGCGAGACGGTGAGGAAAACCTGGCGATCGGGGGCGGCGAAGACACCGAAGGCAACCATCAGGCCGACACGACCATGGTGGTGCAGATTTCCGCGGACCGTTCGACGATCAATCTTGTTTCCATTCCGCGCGACTCACTGGTCGATGTACCGCAGTGCGTCACTTCGAACGGCACCATACCCGCCCAGTACAATGTGATGTTCAATTCCATATTCGCCGGAGCCTACAGCACCGGTGGAGACCTCGCATCGGCGGCCAGCTGCACGTTGAACGCAGTGAACAGCCTCACCGGTCTCGACATCCAGAACTTCATCGTCGTGGACTTCGCCGGATTGGTCAAGATGGTCAACGCCATCGGAGGCGTCGACCTGTGCGTGTCCCAGGACATCGACGACCCGTACACCGGTCTTCAGTTGGCCAAGGGCCTGCAGCATCTCGACGGCCTTCAGGCCACGCAGTACGCCCGCACCCGCTACTCGTTGGGAGATGGATCGGACACGGCAAGAACCACGCGTCAGCAATATCTCATCAAACAGCTGATGAACCAGGCCCTGAGCAAGAACCTGTTCACGGACGCGTCCCAGCTGTATCAGCTGGCCAAATCGGCGCTGCAGTCGCTGAACATCTCCCAGGGCATGGCGGACACCGCCGCATTGGCCGGACTCGCCATGAGCCTGAAGAATTTCAATCTGACCAACCTCAATTCGCAAACCGTGCCGGTGGTCGCGGCCCCATCCGATCCGAACCGTTCGGTATGGGCCGACAACGCCGATGAATTGTGGGCCAAGCTACGTGAAGGAAAGCCGCTCTACGGTTCCGACGAATCCACGGATTCCACCGAATCCACCGACAATACCACGGATTCCACCGAAGCCGATGCCGGCGCGACGGATGAATCCACGCAGACGGATGGAACCGACACGCAAACCGAGGCCGCGGAAACGCCCGACCCCAATACCGGACTGATCACGCGCGCGGACGGCACTCTGATCGATCCGAATACGGGAGGCACCGTCGATCCGGAGGATGGATCCATCCACGATGCGATCACCGGCCAGTACATAGGCATCGCGGACCGTTACCTTAACGTAACGGTATGTGCAGTTCCGGCAGAGAACTGAGCCGCAACCGACTGATATCGTCCCTGCACGGTGTAGACAGTGTAGGGACGACTTTTTTGGAGGAAGAATGAGTGAAGAGACCGACGGCGCGATGAGCTCGCCACCGAGCTTTGTGCCGGCTGCAGGACGTAAAAAGTCCACGTCACAGCCAGCGGCCGCGTCACAGTCGTCCGCACGCGGCACCGGGCAGCAAGTTCCAAGCTTCTCACCCGCAACCAAGCCATCCCGCACCTCTTCACGACAATCTTCCGTCAAGCGATCCTCCCAAGTCACCGGATCGGTTTCCAAAGCATCTCCGACGAAGTCTGCCGCAAGCGACGCACCACAGAGTTTCCAACCTTCATCGCGTCCTTCACGGCCGAGCAGACCTTCCTCCAATACCTCGGCTGCACGCGGCACACAGACCCCGGCATCCTTCGCGCCCTCGGCACGGCAGCGACCACGGCGCACGCAACAATCGTCATCCACGATCAGGCAATCGTCGAAGCCGACGGCATCTCGGAGCAACGCGCGTAATCTCAACGCTGGCAATTTCAACGCACGTAATCTCAACACCCGGCCACGCATGACGACCAATTCACGTGCAACAGCCAATTCACGCACGACAACCAGACCGCGCACAACGGCATGGTCCGGCATATCCTCCCATATAGGAAACCTGCGCAAGGGCGCCGGAGTATTGCGCAAACAGCGCAATATCGGCAAAATCATCCTTTGCACGCTGATGGCGCTGCTTCTCGCTTTCGGACTGTCCGTCTTCTGCACATGGAATTGGATCGACGGCCAGCTCAACAAGACGTCCTGGCTTACGTCAAAGGCGAACACCTCCGGAGAAAGCTGGTTGGTCCTCGGCTCCGACGAGCGCGACGGCACCGTTGGAGATACCGGAGACGTCACCGGGTTCAGAACGGATACCATTCTCGTACTCACCAAACCGAAGTCCGGACCATCTTCACTGATTTCCATTCCACGAGATTCGCTTGTGGAAATCGATGAGACCTACATGAAGATCAACGCCGTGGCACAGCTGTACGACAAAAAACAACTGGTCAACGAGGTGGAAGACATCACCGGCCAGAAAATCGACCACGTGGCCATGGTGCAGTTCGGCGGCCTGATCAACGTAGTCGATGCATTAGGCGGCGTGGAGCTGTGCTACGACCAGGATGTCGACGACCCCTACTCCGGTCTGACATGGTCTTCCGGATGCCACACCGTCGACGGAAACACCGCATTGGCGTTCTCCCGAATGCGCTATGCCGACGTGCAAGGGGATTTCGGTCGTGCGGCAAGGCAACGTCAGGTAATCAGCGCGATCGTCAAGAAGGGCACCTCACAGCAGACCCTGCTCAATTTCGGCAAGGTGAAGAAGATTGCGGAATCAGCCTTGGGCTCCGTGACCGTGGATGAGGACGCGTCCACCTCTTCCCTGTTGCACATGGCGTTGGCCTTCAAAAGCGCTTCCGGCGATGAGGGCGTTTCCGGAAGCGTATATTGGACGGATCCGGATTATTATGTCGATGGCGTCGGTTCCAGCGTGCTCCTCGATGATGAGAGGAATCTTCAGCTCTTCTCCGAACTTGCCAATGGCACTCATGAGGCGGGTACCGTCGGAACGCTTGCGGAACAGCAGTGAGATACTCCGGAGGATGTGGATAACCCACGTCCTCCGACCACAGGAGCGGTTCCGGCTTGATTTGAGCATTCACGCTGGTTCAAGCTGGTGCCATGTATGGTTCCAAAGGATTTTACAACGACACCGCAGGCCGCAGACAGTTCGATGACGGGCAATTGTCCCTGATCAGTTGGTCGACCCCACTGATCGCCCAACTTGTCATGCTCGTCGTGATGTGCTTGCAGCGGCATTGGATGTATGTGGCCATGCTGGTGCCAGGATTGCTGGGCAGCGCCATCACCCTCACCATAATGGTCATCAGAATGCGGAACAGCAGACAGCAGACCGTACGGAATCCCGATTCCACCGATTCGGCATCCACCATGCAGGATCATACGTCGGATCTTCCGAATACGCTTGCATATCCGTTTGACCAGTTCGCACATACTTGCTTTGAAGAGATCCATGCCCTGCCCATCGAAGCCACGACATGGAGGCACATCGTTCGAAGCTGGCTCCGGAACGATCCGCTCTGCGCCATCGGAACATACATGGAGTCAGGTCGACGGACGGAATTCTCCATCGATCTGACTCGTGCGGGACCCCATGCGATGGTGGCCGGAACCACGGGATCCGGCAAATCGGAACTTCTGATCAGCTGGTGCATGGCGCTGGCCACGGCATACAGTCCGGACAGACTCCATTTCGTATTTCTGGATTTCAAAGGCGGATCCACGTTCAATGCGCTGGAACAGCTTCCACACACGGTGGGCAACGTATGCGATTTGGATCTTTCCCATGCGGTACGTGCCTTGAACGCAATCGAACATGAGCTTCTTCGCAGAGAAACCCTGGTAAGCGAACACCGGGTGTCCGGCGTAGACAGACTGCCCTCGCCACCCGCCCGGTTAGTGGTGGTGATCGACGAGTTCCATGCCCTGCGCGACCTCCTTCCCGACTACATGCAACGCTTGAACCGTCTGGCGTCCCTAGGCCGATCGCTGGGCATGCATCTGATCGTCTGTACGCAGAATCCCATGGGTCAGGTTCATTCCGATATAAAGGCGAACATATCATTGAACATATGCCTGCGAGTGACCGACCAGATGCAATCCACGGAGCTCATCGGCATACGCGACGCTGCGCTGATTCCTCCAAACGTTCCCGGAGCGGCCTACTGCAACGACGGATCGAAAACGACCGCATTCCTATGCAGCGCAGTGCGCGACGTGACGCATATGGTCACGTCCGTCAACACGGCTGCGCGATTCTGCGGTCATGTCAGACCTCCGCTACTTTTCTCCGAGCCCCTCCCGCGATGTGTAAACCGGGACGCTCTGCATATGGAACAGACAGCGCCATGGCACAGCATTCCCTTCGCACTCGAAGACGACGGCGTGCTCATCTCCACAGCGTATCTGAACGTTTCGCAGGGAAACATCGCGATCATCGGACGGCACGGCAGCGGCAAAACCAATCTTATGCTGCATTGCGCCAGCTGGCTTTATGACACCGATCAGTGCACGATCCGATTCACCCGGAAAGAGGACGCGCGATACGTCACCGACGACGGAACACTTACCCGTCACGAACGAACCATCTGGTTCGTCGACGACGCAGACGACCTGCTCAATCCTTTCTCCGCGTTCCCTGAAGCGGATAGCCTGGCCAAGGCGATCGCCGATACGTCCATTACCGTGATCGCCGCCGTGGAAAAACCGATGTCGGCCTTAACGGACCGTTGCGACACGCGAATAGCGTTCCCTTCCGGAGACCGGTCGAACGATCTTATGCTCGGCATTCCCAGATCGATCCTGGACGGGTTTTCACCTGCCGAATATTCCATCGAAGGCCGCGGTGTGCTGATTCGGCAGGCCACGGCAAGTCCCGTGCAATGTGTATGTTTTCAAGGGTTCTGATGTTTCATCGAATTGTTTTTCCAAAAACTCTTGAAAAATCATTCGATTCGTGGTTATCTAAATAACAGATCAGATGCCAAGCATGGCAAGAGGAAGGCAATTACATGAGCAGTGCTTTTGACTGGCGCGCCAAGGCCGCGTGCCGTGATAAGGACCCGGAACTGTTTTTTCCGGTAGGCAACACCGGCGCCGCCTATCAGCAGATTGAAGAAGCCAAGGCCGTTTGCCGAACCTGCAAGGTTATTGACGCATGTCTGAAGTGCGCGCTCGACACCAACCAGGATTACGGTGTCTGGGGTGGCCTGAGCGAAGACGAACGCCGCGCCCTCAAGCGTCGTGCCATGCGCGCACGCCGTTCCCAGGCCATGCAGATGCAGGTCTGAGAACAACAAAAGTGACTTACACGATGGTGGCCGGTCGGATTCATCCACGAATCCGACCGGCCACCATCGTTATTCGGACTGCCTCGCGAGCCGCGAACTAATCCTGCGCCGCACGCAGCTTCATGTCGAGCACGACCCTGGTGCCTCCGCCGCGGCGCGGCGACCAGCGAACGGTACCGCCGAAATCGTTGGTGACGAAGGTGTTGATGATCTGCGTGCCCAAGCCGGAACCGGAGGAACGGGCCATGCCGTCATGCTCCTCATTATCAAGACCAGTTCCGTCATCCTCCACAACGACGTTGAGATTATTGCCGCCTCGGCCCACGGAAATCGTGATATGGCCGTCCTTGCGCCCCTCGAAACCGTGTTCCACGGAGTTGGTGATCAGTTCGGTGAGCACCAGCGAGAGCGGTGTGGCGTCCTGAGCCGGCATCATGCCGAATTTGCCGATGAAGTTGATGTCGATGTTCTGATCGCGCATGGTGGCCAGATCGACGGCCATCTTCAGCAGGCTTGAAATGACCTTGTCGTAGTCCACGATCTCGTCGGCGGTTTGACTCAGACCCTCATGGACCATGGCTATGGTCTGCACACGGCGTTGCGCCTCCCTGAGCTCCTTCTTGACCTCCTCGGATTTGGTCTTGCGCGCCTGCAATCGCAGCAGCGCCGACACGGCCTGAAGATTGTTCTTCACACGGTGGTGGATCTCCGAAATGGTGGCGTCTTTGGTCTGCAGCTCCTTTTCGCGTCTACGCAATTCGGTGACGTCGCGGCACAGCACTATGCTGCCGACCCTGCCATTCGAATCCATCAACGGCAACGAACGCATGGACACAGCCGATTTGTTGGCATCAAGTTCGGAATCGACCGCGGCCTTTCCGCTCAGCACCAACGGCAATGTTTCCAGAACCGGATCGTTCTCATGCAGCAGCTTCGTGCCGATTTCGCTCAGGTACTCCCCCTGCATGGTGATCACCGAACCAAGTCGACGGAAGCAGCTGATCGCGTTCGGAGACGCGTAACGCACGATGCCGTCGACGGTAAGCACGATGAATCCATCCGCCACACGCGCGTTGTGACGCTGGTTCATAATGGGATTGAGGTACGGGAACTGGCCTCGTGGAATCATTTCGTACAGCTGCTTGCCTGCGCTGATGCTTTCGGATTCGTAGCGGCCGTTCGACTCGCGGGTGGCCATGTTGGTCTCTCGGGCCACAAGTCCAAGCGTCTTGCCGTTATGTCGCACCGGAGCGTACACGTTGCAGACGGTCGAGTTTCCCACTGCACGCAACACCGTGGAGCGGAACACCGATTCGGATTCCATCGCCGCGTCAAGTTCCGTGTTCATCTCATCCGGAACGACCTCTCCCACCACATCGTCGGCGCGCAGGCTCATTACGGTGGATGGTCGGCATTGCTCGGCAATGATGTATTCGCCTTCGCCGTTCTGTAGAATGAGCAGCAGATCGGCAAAACTCAGGTCGGCGATCACCTGCCAGTCAGCCACAAGATGATGGAGCCATTCACGATCGTCGTCGTCGAAATCAGGGCGCGTCGCCAGAATGTGTGAGAAATCAGCCATAGGTTCCATCATACGCAATTCATGCGAGGATGAGTGCGACACGACGATGACTTTCCCGGAAAACCGATTGTCATATATCCAATAGTTACGGTAACGTAGGTTACGGTTCCGTAAGTTACAGTGGAGGAAGGCTCATGTCGAAACCCACAGAGGCCCAGATCGAGCAGAAACGCGCCGCCATCGCGGCGATGGACGAGGAAGCAACACAGGCGAAAGCCGAGATGATTCGCGTGAAAGCGCGCAACAAAGCGGAGAACATTCGTCGCAAGGCGGACGAGAAAGCCAAGAGGGCGATCGCCAAGGGCGAGCTCCGTGCAGCGAAGGTCGAAGGCATCACTCTTCCGGAAAAGGAACGGAAAATCCGTCTTGACGTTCACGGAAGGCCGAAACCCGCCATGCGCGGCTGGATTCATGCCGTGGCCACTCCCCTGGCATGCGCGGCCGGCATCGTGCTCATCTGCCTGGCTCACGGAGCCGGACTCAAATGGGCGTGCGCAGTGTTCATGACCTGTTCGTTGGTGCTATTCGGCAACTCCGCGTGCTACCACTTGGGAGACTGGTCTCCAAAAGTCACCGATGTGCTGCGACGTATAGACCATATGAACATCTTCCTGCTCATAGCCGGCACCTACACTCCCGTCTCCTTCGCACTCGAACCGTTCTGGCGTAATTCGATCATCACCGGAATGTGGACATGCACCATCGTGGCCCTCATCATCCATGTCATATGGATTAGCGCGCCACGCTGGCTGTATGTGCTCGTCTACATCATTTTCGGCGTTTCCGGCGTGGCGTTCATGGGATTGTTCTGGGTGTCGCCATTCGCCGGTCCGGCCGTAGTGGTGCTATTGGCGTCCGGCGGCGCCTGCTACATCGCCGGCGCCATCGTCTACGCGTTACGCAAACCCGATCCGTGGCCGAAGGTGTTCGGTTTCCATGAAATCTTCCATTCAGGAACCGTGGCCGGATACGCATGCCATATGGTCGCCATCTATATGGTGATCGTGCAGCTGTGGCCTGCCGTCGCCTAGACAAGCCGAACGTGCGCCGCAAGACCGTACAAAAGAAGACTGCAGACATACAAAAGGGGTGTTGACGCATCACATGATTCCGATGCGTCAACACCCCTTATATATCGTTTTCACAGCCGTTGGCCATCAGATGGCCAAGCGCATCACACCAGCGGCTTCGATTCCTTGATGGTCACGGAAATCTCACGACCGTTCGGAGCCGTGTACGTCACGGTGTCTCCGGCATGCGAACCCTTGATGGCGGCACCGATCGGGGATTCAGGACTGATGATGTCGTAATCCGTGGCGATGGACAGGTCACGGGTACCCAGCACATACACTTTCTCACGGCCGTTGATGTCGAGCGTCACCACCGACCCGTCCGCGACCTCACCTTCCTTGGGTGCGGTCAGAATCTTCGCGTTGCGCAGCTTGACGGTCAGTTCCTCGATACGCCCCTGGTTCACACGCTGGGCCTCACGGGCGGCCTGGTATCCACCGTTCTCGCTCAAATCGCCCTCAGCTCGTGCTGCGGCCACCTTGGAAAGAATCTCGTCACGGTACTCGCCCTCACGCCAAGCGAGTTCTTCCTTCATCTTGTCATAAGCTTCCTGCGTCAGCAGAAGCGTTTTCTCTTCGGCCATGTTGACCTCCTTGACTTTGGAAATAATCCGCTGCTCAGCGGGTGGAGATGATGTCGATCACGAACACCAAAGTGTCGGTACCGCCAATGCCCGCCTGCGGAACGCCACGGGAACCATAACCATACTCCGGCGGAATGGAAACAACAAGACGGGAACCGACGTTATGCCCCGGAACCGTCTGATCCCAACCCTTGATGACCTGTCCGACACCGATACCAAAGCTTGCCGGCTGGTGACGGTCGAAGCTGGAATCGAACGGATCCTCCTTGCCCCAGACAACGCCATGATAGTTGACGGTGACGGTGTCTCCCCTGCGGACCATGGGACCGTCACCCTCGAACAGCTCCACGACCTTCAGGCCGGCCGGAGCCGTTTCGGACGGGAATTCGATGGTCGGGCGATCGCCGAATTCAACGTTGACTACAGGCATTTCAGACGCCATGGTTAACCTCCTTTAAAAGCACAATGTCACCTAGACTAGCACCAAACACAGCTAGCATTCAACGACATTGACAGCCAAACCGCCTTTCGACGTCTCCTTGTATTTGGCCATCATGTCCTCGCCTGTATCCTTCATGGTCTTGATCGCCTGATCGAGGCTCACGATATGCGTGCCATCGCCCAGCATGGCCATGCGCACCGCGTTGATGGCGGTATTCGCGGCCATGGCGTTACGTTCGATGCATGGAATCTGCACCAGGCCGCCCACAGGATCGCAGGTCAGTCCAAGATTATGCTCTATGCCGATTTCCGCGGCGTTCTCCACTTGCTGCGGAGTACCACCCATCACCGCGCACAAGCCAGCCGCAGCCATGGAGCATGCCGTGCCGACCTCACCCTGGCACCCGACCTCCGCGCCGGAAATCGAAGCGTTCCGCTTGAACAGATACCCTATGGCGCCAGCGGTAAGCAGGAAGGTAATGACGCCCTCCTCGTTGGCCCGGTCAACAAAATGCCAGTAGTAATGCAATACGGCGGGAATGATTCCCGCGGCGCCATTCGTCGGAGCGGTGACGATACGACCGCCACCGGCGTTCTCCTCGGAAACAGCCAAAGCAAACAGATCCACCCAAGCCGCATCGGACGATTCAAGCACCGCGTCCGCGCGACGGGTGTCACGGGAAAGCACATCACTGTTGGAGGCAAGCCTGGCATACATCTTCGGCGCCCTTCGCGGCACGTCAAGTCCACCCGGCAACACGGTCTGGCTCGTATGGCACCCGTGCTGCACGCAACGGCGCATCACACGCCAGACATTGTCAAGATCGCTGCGAACCTGCACCGCCGATCTCATGGACGTCTCGTTGGCCCAGACAATTTCGGCGATGCTCATATGATGCTTGCCGCACAAAGCAATCAATTCATCACAGGTGGTGAAATGATATGGCACACGCGAATCAACCTCGATGGAGGAATCATCACCCTGATCCGCGAACGACGTTCCCACAGGCGGTTTCTCATGAATGCCTATCATCAGATCATCGACGGCACCCTGACGTACGAAACCACCGCCGATGGAATACCACACCTGCTCCTCGACCAGATTGTCATGCGCATCAAACGCCTGGAAACGCATGCCATTGGGATGCGCCGCCATACGATGCCACACATCCATCACCACATCATGGGCGTAGTCAAACCCGATGCGATGCGTGCCGTTGAGCATCAGCTCACCACTGCGCTCGCATTCCGTTCGAATGGTACTCATATGGTCGGTATCCACGCTTTGGGGAACGTTTCCCTCCAACCCGGCCACAGCGGCCCGGTCAGTGCCGTGACCAAGGCCGGTCAGAGCGAGAGAGCCGTACAGCACCGTCCTCACGCGACTGACCCTGTTCAGCGTTCCATGCTTTTCCAACGATGCCGTGAACCTGCTGGCCGCCACCATTGGACCGACGGTATGCGATGAGCTCGGGCCGACTCCAATCGTAAACATCTCAAGAACACTGAACATACGAAATCGCCTCCTTTGCGCTCACCACGGCCGCCGCGTGAGTCAGTACAGCGCGGAAAACATGGAAATCATAATGATCAGCCCGAAGACGGCCGCAACGATCTCCGCGCCCAGCATGATCAGGGCCGCGCCCTTGCGATTGCCAAGCTTTACGTCGAACAGCTTAGCAAACAAAAACGCCACGAATCCGAGCGCGGCACCGTTGACTGCCAACGAAACCACCTGACCATTCGCCAGCACATCGCTCCCCACCTTGATGAGCACCGAATTGAGGGTCGTGGTGAGCACCAGCACATTCCATACCCCGTAACCGATCAGACCGACCGCGGCATAGACGAACGGGCGAAACTTCTCACTCATATGAATCGTGACCGATTCGGCGCACCACAGCAGCGCGAACCCCACCACAAAGGTGAACGCCACCGCCAGAAACACCGTTTCCAGAGCCAGCGGAATCAAAGCGACCGAACTTTCCAACAGAGTAAAATACAGAGGGGAGCATACAATCACACCGATGGACAGCACCCCGGCCGCGATGATCGCCTGAGAAAGCATCAGGGGAATCTGCGTATCTGGCTGCTCAATCACCGGTTTGATATCTTTCGATGCCATGTCATATCCGTTCAGTCGGGTTCAGAGGTTATCAACGTCCGACAGTGTAATAACGGTTTGTTTCATGCATGCTATTACGATGCACGCGCACACGTGCCCCCAGTGGGACTCGAACCCACAATCCGAAGAGGTCGATTTTAAGTCGACTGCGTATACCGATTTCGCCATGGGGGCCTTACGCCAGCCCATCGGACCGACGCGAAGCTATTATGCCACGTCAACGCGCGGCAAGCAATCTCCTGCCATAATCCAACACGATACCGTCAAGCAGACCGTGTTCGCTAGCCATGAACGAATCGATCCTCTGACTGTGGTCGGCAAGGGCGGCTTCCGACACCCTGGCAAGCACACGGTTCCATACCAGCGCGCCACCGCCCACCACATCGACACGACCCGGATGGATGGTCTTGTACGTGAGTCGTTCCTCGCGGGGCATGCGCAGGAATTTGTCATCGACCGCATAGGCGTCTTCCAACGAGCAACTCGCGCCGTCCACCGCGGAATGGTCGTATTCCGTCAACCCCATGGCCAGGGCCGTCATGGTCGTCACCGTGCCGGACACACCGATGATGGTGCGTGTCTTGCCCGCAGGGACCGTTTTGAACGCCTCGTCGATATGCTCGTCGATATCCGCGATGGCTTGCGCGATCTGCGCTTCGGTGGGCGGATCGTTCTTCAGGTGGCGCTCAGTCATGCGCACGGATCCGATGTTCATGGAGAACGCGGCCTGAACCTGCGTGTTCGGATGGTTCACGCCGTCACCGCCCAGTACCAGTTCCGTAGAACCTCCGCCCAAATCGACCACAAGATACGGAGCTTCGACGTTTCGACGGACGATGCTCGTCGCCCCCAGGAAACTCAAATCCGCCTCTTCGGTTCCGGGAATCACCTCCGGACGCACGCCAAGGATCTTTTCGATGTTGTCTTCGAACTCTTCGCGGTTTTCGGCATCGCGTGTGGCCGACGTGGCAACGAAACGAATGCCGTCCACCGGATGCTCGGCAAGGACGTCGGCGAATTCACGGGCGGCCTCGTATGCCCGCTCCAGCGCCTCATCCGCGAAGCGATGGGTCTTGTCCACATCCTGGCCAAGCCGGATCACCCTCAGAATGCGGGGCACAATGTCTTCCACACCGTCTTCGGTTACCCGAGACACCTTCAGACGGATGGAATTCGTACCGCAATCAATGCCGGCGACGGTAACGGACTTCATATCAATCCTCCTCCGATTCGATTTCCACGGATGCTTGCATTCAGGTCAGTCTTCATTCTCGATCGCGCATCGGCACACCTGCGGATCGAACTCGTGCTTGATGGCGGCCGCGGCCAGATCTCCGACCGGATTGGCACCCTCGCCCATCACCAGCGTTTGAGCCAGCAAGGCATGCAGGCACTTGACACGCACGGGCATGCCACCGGCGCTGGTTCCTTCGATGTGCTCCTCGCTATCCTCCATAGCCACGGCGATTTCATGTCGGAAAGCGAGATACAGCTCATGTGCGCGTTCATAATCGGCTTTGAGACGCTCGTCCTCGACCAGCAGATCGTTGTATTCCTTCATCTTGCCTTCGGCCTCGATGTGTGAAATCGCCTTGACCGCCTCAGGACCGGTCAGGTAACAGGTGGTCGGGAAGGGAACGCCGCCCGGCAGCAGCGGCCGGGTCACCACGGCCAATGGCCTGCCGCATACGCAACGCGCGCCCACTGCCACCATGCCCCGCGGGAAACGTCCGAGTTGTTTCTCGACGATTGCGATGTCTTCCTCGGTGGCCGGATGGGCGAGAATGTTCTTCGACAGTTCCTTTGCCTGCTCGATGATGGTCTTGTCCTGTGCCACTTACTGATCTCCTGACTGCTGTTCGTTGTTTTGTTCGTTGTCTTGTTCGCTCTGTTCGTCGTTCTGGCTGTTTTCCTGAACGGTTTCCTGCGATTCCGTCTGCTCGCTCGTACTGGTTTCGTCCGACTGGTCCGCCTGTTTGAACGAGTAGTCCAGTTCCTCATACCACGACAACGACGTCTTCTGCGATTCACTGCCGGAAGTGCCGGTCGTATCCGTGCTTTCGCCCGTCACCGCTTCCGAATGCAGCACACGAATGGCTTGCTCGCCCGGGAACACGAATCCCAGTCGATCTCTCGCCTGAGCCGTCACATACGCCTTGTCGTCCCAACGGGCGATGTTGTTCTCAAGCTCCTGTTTTTGCGCTATGAGCGAAGCCTCCTGTTTTTTCAGGCCGTTCAGCTCGGAAAGATCCAGCGCATATGTATGAAACGTGGAAACGAGTTGGATGGTTCCCAAAGCCACAATGAACACCGACACGAAAAACGCGACCGGCCCAGAGCCAGCGCTCCTCGACGTCTTTTTCCTACGTGTCTTTGAACTCATAGCAATGAAAATACCCGTCGCATTCGACGAGGAACACGACGGGTATTTTTCGTTAGCGCCTATTTACGCGCACACGCTCACTTGGCGATGTACTTCTTGCAAGCCTTGAAAGCGGTGTAGCCGGCGTACTGAGCGGTAGAGCCGAGCTCCTCCTCGATCTCGAGCAGGCGGTTGTACTTGGCAACGCGCTCGCCACGAGCCGGAGCACCGGTCTTGATCTGGCCGGTGTTCTTTGCCACAGCCAGGTCGGAGATGGTGGTGTCCGGGGTTTCGCCGGAACGGTGGGAGACCATGGAGGTGAAGCCGTTCTTGGTGGCCAGCTCGATGGCGTCGAGGGTCTCGGTGACGGTACCGATCTGGTTCAGCTTGACCAGCAGGGAGTTGGCGGCGCCGAGCTCGATGCCCTTGGCCAGACGTGCCGGGTTGGTGACCAGGAGGTCATCGCCGACGAACTGCAGACGATCGCCGAGCTTAGCGGTGATCGCGGCCCAGTCTTCCCAGCCTTCTTCCTGGAACGGATCCTCGATGGAAACGATCGGGTACTCGTTGATGAGGTTCTCGTAGAAGTCGAGCATGTAGCCGGCCTCGCGGTCCTCGCCTTCGAAGTGGTACTTGCCGGTCTCCTTGTTGTAGAACTCGGAGGAAGCCACATCGAGGGAGATGCCGATCTGCTTGCCCGGCTCGTAGCCAGCGGCGGAAATGGCGTCCATGATGTAGTTCAGGGAGTCCTTGTTGGACTTCATCTTCGGAGCGAAGCCGCCCTCGTCGCCCAGACCAGTGGCCAGGCCTTCCTTCTTCAGAACGTTCTTCAGGGTGTGGTAGACCTCAACACCTGCGCGCAGAGCCTCGCTGTAGGTCTCGAAGCCGTACGGGGAGATCATGTACTCCTGGATGTCGGTAGCGAAGTCAGCGTGAGCGCCACCGTTCATGATGTTCATGTTCGGAACCGGCAGGATGTGGCCGTTGGTGCCGCCGATGTAGCGGTACAGCGGCTGGCCTGCGGACTCAGCGGAGGCGTACAGAGCAGCCAGGGACACGCCGAGGATGGCGTTGGCACCCAGACGACCCTTGTTCGGGGTGCCGTCGAGCTCGATCATGACCTCATCGAGGGCGCGCTGATCGGAAGCGTCCATGCCAATGATCTTCGGAGCGATCTCTTCGTTCACAGCCTTGACTGCGTTGAGAACACCCTTGCCCATGTACACGGACTTGTCGGCATCGCGACGCTCCCAAGCCTCGGCTTCACCGGTGGAAGCACCGGACGGAACGAGGCCCAGGCCCTGAGCACCGTCTTCGGTGTCGAGAACGACCTCAACGGTCGGGTTGCCGCGGGAATCGAGAATCTGACGCGCGTAAACGCTTTCAATTACTGCCACAACTACTCCTTTATAAACGTTAGGTTGTGATGACATTGCCTAGAATAGTGCGTTTTATGGACGTATGGCAACTTTTCCGACACGTCGTATGTTAGCGCTCACACACTGTATGTCGGCAACACCACCGAAGCATTATCCACGCGGTTGGGGCTTCCAATCCAAATCATCAAGCAACTGGTTCGTCCAGCCGACCACCTCATCCGAACTCATCGGTCCTGATCCGAGGGAACCTGCGAACGGCGCAGGAATGATATATGTCTTGGTCACGGGGCGGTACTGAATGCCCTTGTAGATTCTGGCCATACGCATCTGAACGGATTCACGCGGCTCGAACTTCGCGACGCGGACGTTACGTCCCTGCGCAATAACCTCGGTTATGCCCAGCTTCCTGGCTTTGAAACGCAGCCGTGTCACATCGAACAACGCCTCGAACTCTACGGGGGGCTTGCCGTAGCGGTCCTTGAGCTCGTCGCGCAGTTCGGCAAGATCCTCCTCGGTACGTGCTCCCGCCAGCTTGCGGTAGGCCTCCAAACGCAGCTTGTCCGAATCGATGTAATCGACCGGAATGGACGCTTCGATGGGCAGATCGATGCTGACCGCGACGGATTCGGCACGCTCCGGTTCCTTGTAACGTTCAACCGCCTCGGAAACCATACGGACGTACAGGTCAAAGCCGACGCCTTCGATATGCCCGCTCTGCTCATCACCCAAAAGATTGCCCGTGCCGCGCAGCTCAAGATCCTTCATGGCCACGTCGAATCCGGAACCCAACGAGGTGTTCTGGGCGATGGTGGTCAGACGATCGTGCGACTGCTGCGTCATGGGTTTGGTCGGATCGTACAGGAAATACGCGTACGCACGCTCCCGACCGCGTCCGACTCGCCCACGCAGCTGGTGTAGCTGGCTGAGGCCGAAACGGTCGGCATGGTCCACGATCAACGTGTTCGCGTTGGAAATATCCAATCCCGTTTCGATGATCGTCGTGCAGACCAGCACGTCGATGTCCCGGTGCCAGAAATCGCGGATCACGCCGTCGAGCTGCTTCTCCCCCATCTTGCCGTGCGCTATGCCGACATGCGATTCGGGAACAAGCTCGTGAATCTTCGCCGCCACGGACGCGATGTCCTGAACACGGTTGTGCACGTAGAACACCTGACCGCCGCGCAGCAGTTCTCGACGGACGGCTGCGGTGATCTGCGCGTCTTCATAGGCGCCGACGTAGGTCAGCACCGGCAGGCGATCCTCAGGAGGTGTGGCCAGAGTCGACATCTCACGTATGCCGGTGACCGCCATCTCCAAAGTACGTGGAATAGGCGTGGCCGACAGGCTCAGCACATCCACGTTCGTGCGCAGCGCCTTCAGCGTCTCCTTGTGTTCCACGCCGAAACGCTGCTCCTCGTCGATGATGACCAGACCGAGATCCTTGAATTTGACCTTCGGATTAAGCAGCTTGTGCGTTCCGATGACCACGTCCACAGAGCCTTCCTCAAGGCCTTTGATGGTTTCGTTGATCTCCTTGGCGGTTTGGAAGCGGCTCATCGCCGCCACATTCACGGGGAATCCCTCGAAGCGCTCGGTGAAGGTCTCGAAATGCTGCTGCACCAGCAACGTGGTCGGCACCAGCACGGCCACCTGCTTCGAATCCTGCACAGCCTTGAATGCCGCGCGCACCGCGATCTCGGTCTTGCCGAATCCAACATCGCCGCAGATCAGACGGTCCATCGGCACGGACTTCTCCATGTCGGACTTGACCTCGTCGATGGTGGTGAGCTGGTCGGCGGTCTCTTGGTAGGGAAAAGCGTCCTCCAGCTCCTTCTGCCAGGGAGTGTCCTTGCTGAAGGCATACCCTTCGGTACGCTGCCGCGCCGAATACAGCTTGACCAGATCCTCGGCGATCTCATGCACGTGTTTGCTCGCCTTGGCTTTGGTGGCGGCCCAGTCGGAACCCCCAAGCTTGTTGAGTTTCGGGACTTCGGCGCCAATGTACTTGCTGACCTGGTCAAGCTGATCGGTCGGAATGAACAGCTTGTCAGCCGGAGCTCCACGTTTGCTCGGAGCGTATTCGATCACCAGATACTCACGTGTGCTGCGGTTCTCCCCCGAACCGATCGTACGCTGCCGCATCTCGATGAAACGACCCACGCCGTGCTGCTCATGCACCACATAATCGCCGGCCTTGAGCTCCATGAGATCGATGGCCTTACGACGGCGTTTCGGCGTTTTGTTATGCCCCACCGCCGATGTACGGCCCGTCAGATCACGTTCGGTGAGCAGGGCGATCTTTGCCGCGTTGTCGACGAAACCGTCGATTGCGCGGGATCGTACGCATTCGAAGTTGGCGATGCCGGTCTCGTTGATCGCACGCTTGAGACGTGCCAGCGTGCCCTGCGCGCCGGCCGTCACGGTCACGGCATAACCGGCTTCGAGCAATCCCTCGATGCCCGACGCGGCCTTCTGCTCATCGCCTCGGAATTCCCCCGGACTGGCGGCGTCAAGCTGAACATGACCCTCCCGCGTGGAATCCACACCGAAACCCGTGAGCTTCCATACATCATGACGGGAGAAGGTCAAGGCGGAGACGGCCTCTTCAAAATCGTAGAAATTCGCCTGATCGAACGTAATCGGCGCTCCGGCCCCATGCCCGGAAGCCGCGACATGCCAGCTTGCGGCGAGGAACTCGTTGGCCGTCTTCACCAGATCGTCGGCGGCCCGACGCAGCTTTTCTGGATTGGAAAGCATGATCAGCGCATCATCCGGCAGCATTCCCCACACCGGTTCCATGGTGTCGACAAGGGCGGGCAGCAGCGATTCCATACCTTCCACCACAACAGCGTTGGCAATGGATTCGAGCATGTCATCGGCGTTGGCGATGGAACCGATCAGCGATTTCGCTCGTTGGCGAATATCGTCGGTCAGCTGCAGCTCACGGCATGGCGTCGCCCATACCGTGGCGATGTCATCGCCATACGTACGCTGGTCGGATGCATGGAATTCACGGATCGTGTCGATTTCGTCTCCGAAGAATTCGATGCGCACCGGATGCGGCAACGTCGGCGGGAACACATCGATGATGCCTCCACGCACCGCGAATTCCCCACGGTCCATCACCAGCTCGACCCGCGTGTAGGCGTTCTCAACCAATCGTCTGGAAGCCTCATCGAGCGCAATCTCCTCACCCCGGGAGAAGACCAAAGGTCCGATATCGCCCAATCCAGCCACCACCGGCTGAATCAGGGAACGTACCGGCATGACGAGAATCCGGATGGGGCCGAACATGGCACTGCCGTCCTGCGGATGCTTCAGTCTGCGAAACACCGCCATGCGGCTCGCCACGGTATCCGCTCGGGGGGAAAGCCTCTCATGGGGTAACGTCTCCCATGCCTCAAGCTGCGCCACATCGTTCGGATCGCCGGCATACCAGGAACGAACCGCTTCGACCGTTTCCTCGGCCTCACGCCCGGAAGCCACCACCAGCACCACTGTCCGATTGCCGGACGCGCCTGCGGCCAATGCCGGACGCAATCCCTCCGGTACCCCTACGGTGATGCTGGGATCCACATCGGACTGCGGAGGTTCGACATCTCCGGAAATCAGCTCACGGAAAATCTCATCCGTTTCAAGAACATCGAGAATGCCAGACAGGGAACCGGCTGTCGGCGACTGCGCCGCCTCAGCGGCCATTGAACTGCTCCTGCGCCTTGGCAAGGCCATCGAAAATGATGCTTTCCGCCGCGTCGGCACCGTCGGCAAGGAATTCAGGAAGCTGCTTGCGTTGATCCGGTCCGAATCCGCCCAACACCCAATTCACGGTGTTGTCGTGCGCACGTGCGCCACGCTGCGCGTGACCGACACCCATGCGCACACGGGAATACTTCGGCGTTCCCAGCGAACGATCGATGGATTTGATGCCGTTATGACCACCCGCGGAACCACCCGCCTTGACTTTGATGCGGCCGAAATCAAGATCCATGTCGTCGTGAATCACCACGATATGGTTCGGTTCGATTTGGTAATAGGAGCTGATGGACGCGATGGCGTTGCCGGAATCGTTCATATACGTCAGCGGCTTGGCCAGGAAGAATTTGACGTTGCGGCCCGACAGGTTCATCACGCCCTTGCCGAGCATCGCCAATCCCTTATGGTCGGAGAAGTTGACGGACCAACGCTGCGCGAGAAGGTCGGCCGCCATGAAACCCATGTTGTGGCGGGTACCCTCGTATTTGGAGCCGGGGTTGCCCAATCCTGCAATCAGCCAAAAATCAGATGCCATCGGAGTCGTTCCATTCGTTCGTACCATGTCCGCGCGCTTGTCTGCGCGCACATATAGCGCATATATGCTGCTTATGACCGCAAGGTATTGTACTTACAGGTCGAGATACCAGTAACTCATATCACGCATCGTTCCGGTTGAATCCGTCGCCGCGTCGGGCATCAGACCGAACTGTGTGAATCCGAATCGTCTCATCAACGCTATCGATCCAGCGTTGTCGGCGAAGATGATCGCGCAGGCTTTGCGCATATTACGTTTTCTGCATTCGTCAAGCAGTCTTGCCAACGTGTAGGTTCCCACACCCATGCCCTGCCACGCGGGGTCGATGTAATAAGCAAGATCAGTGACGCCGTCGTACCCCGCACGATCATAGAACACGGAAAGCGCTCCGAATCCGATGATCCGCTCGTCTTCGCCATCCTTCGCGGTGATAACGAACACCGCATATGGATCATGATGCGATTCGACCCAGATCTTACGCTGATCGTATGTGCGGGGCGTGGTATCGGCCGAGGAACCGCCTGCGACGACTGCCGCGTTGTAGATGTCGGTAATCGCCTGAATGTCGGTCTGCGCTGCGGGACGGTAGGAATATTCACTCATGGCGCCAAGCATACAAAACACTCCCGTATATGGTTGGGACCAGCCCCTTCAGGAGCCGGCCCCCAACCATGCGCTATGGCGCAACAGGATCACTGTTCAAGCTCGAGAGCCTTGTTCAGCGCCTCCTGCAACTGTTTCTGCGCCTCGCCATAGGCGCTCCAGTCTCCGCTCTTCATCGCAGCATCGGCATCCTTCATGGCCTGGGCCGCGTCGTTGAGCGCATTCTTGAGCTCGGTACCCGAATCCGTGGATCCCGATTGGTTGTCTGTGGAACCGTCCGTGAAACCACTCGTGGAACCACTCTTGGTATCCGATCCTGAGTTCGTCTTGCTCGACGTGCTGGTCTCGCCAGCGTTTTCGGCGTCACCGGCCGATGCGCCGGAATCACCTCCGAACACTTGGTCAAGCGCCTCATCGAGCGTGTCCGCAAATCCAACCTGATCGCCGAAGGCGACCAGCACCTTCTTCAACAGCGGGAAACTGGTGGAGCCGGAGGATTTCACGTATACCGGCTGCACGTACACCAATCCGCCACCAAGCGGCAGGGTGAGCAGATTGCCTCGCTGCACATTGGTGGAACCGGATTCAAGCAGGTTGAGCTCCTTCGACACGTCCGCCGACGCGTTGAAGTTGTTCTGCGCCTGTCCAGGGCCAGGCACGTTGGAATCCTTGGGAAGCTCCTGCAATCGTATGGTTCCGTAATTCGAGCCTATCTTGCCCGACTCATTGCCCGCGTCGGAATCGACCGACAGGAAGCCCGTCAGAATCTCACGGGTGGATGAGCCCGCGGGAATATACGACGAGGTGAGGGAGAACACCGGTTCGCTCGAGCCGCCGGTCTGCAGGGTCAGATAGTACGGAGGCTGCAGAATATCCTCCTGCTGCGCCTGCTGCGATTCGGTCGGGTCGACCGGAGTCTGCCAGAAATCCTCACCGGAGAAGAACTGGCTCGCACTGGTCACATGGTATTTCGCCAGAAGCTCACGCTGGACCTTGAACAGACTCTCCGGATAACGCAGATGGCTCATCAGATCACCGGAAATCTCCGACAGCTGATGATACTGCCCCGGGAATATCTGCTCCCATGCCTTGATCACGGGATCGGAATCGTCCCACACATACAAGTCCACCGAACCGTCGTAGGCGTCGACGGTGGCCTTGACCGAGTTGCGGATGTAATTGGCGTTCTTCGAAGTCAGTCCGGTCACCGTCTCGGAGGTTTCCGTCGTGGAATCCTTGGTGGCCTCACCCAGATCGGTCATCTGCGAATACGGATATGCGTCGGATGTGGTATATCCGTCAACGATCCACTTCACACGACCGTCGACCACCGCCGGATATACGCGGCCGTCGAGAGTGAGGTACGGAGCCACCTTGGCCACTCGTTCCTTCGGGGAACGATCATAGAGAATCTGCGATTCGGAATTCACTCGGTCGGAGAAAAGGATCTGATCGGAACCGAAACGAATGGCATACAGCAGGCGGGCGAAGATGTTGCCGATCTTCGGACCGCCGTCACCGTCGAAGGTGTTGGTGGCGCCTTCGGAACCGGTCGGATAATCGAACTCCCAGGACTTGGTACCTTCCGGAGCGCCTACGATCGAATATTCGGAAGCGTTCGGCGAGAAGTAGATGCGCGGCTCATACTGCTCGGACTCCGTAAGCTTGCCCTGCGTGGGGATTCCCGATTCGAAGAACTGCGGCTGGCCATCGGAGGTCACCTTGTTGCCGTAGGCCGCCACCACGCCATAGCCGTGGGTATACACGGTGTGGTCGTTCACCCAGTTGCGGCTGTCAAGACCGTCGAGGTCGAGCTCACGCGCCGCAATCACCGTATCCTGACTGACGCCATCCACCTCATACTTGTCTACCGCAAGGGTGTCGGCGAAGGTGTAGTACTGCTTGGATTGCTGCAGCTGCTTGAAGGTCGGCGAAACGATCTGCGGGTCAAGCAGTCGGATCTGCGCGGTGGATTCGGCGGAATCGGCCAGAGCGCCTTCCTCACCCTCCGTTGTGGCTTGGTATTCCTCGACTTCCACGTTGTTCAGACCGTAGGCCTCGCGGGTGGCGTCGATATTGCGCTGGATATAGGTCGATTCCATCTCCTGCGCGTTCGGGTTGACACGGAAGCGCTGCAGCAGCATCGGCCAGGCGACGGTGAGCACAAGGCAGACCACCACGGAGGCTGCGATGGCCACGGTCGGCACCTTCCATGCCTTCAACGCCTCGGAAGCACGAACGGCGATTGGCGCCTTTCCTTCCAGAGAGTGCGATTTCATGATCCACACGCCGAGCACCACGCCCAGAATGGCTGTGATGGCCGCCATGACGAAGGTCACCGGAATGGTGGCGTTCACCGTGGTGTAGGTGGCACCGGTGATACGGCTTCCCTCTTCGGTCAGGTGGGAGAACACGCCGAGAATCTGGTTCGCAGCCCAAGCGAACATGTTAAGTATCAGCCAGATGCCGATCTGCCTGCGAGCGCGTTTGGTTATGTGGAACAGTCCGCGTCCGTTCACCGGCATGGTGATGCTGATGCCGCCCATCAGCACATGCGCGACGATTGAGAAGACGATGCCGGCGAGCAGTAGCAGCGACACCGCTGACATGATGAGTTCCAGTCCGGGCAGGACGAACACGTAGAATCCGTTGTCGATGCCGAACTGCGGGTCGACGGTGCCGAAGCTCTGCGCGTTGAACATGAGCAGGATTTCGGACCAGTTGGCGTTGAATTGCGAGCCGAACACCAGGCCGACGATCAGGGAGATGACCACGGCCACGCGGCGTGCGGTTTTTGAGCTTACTCCCTTGCCGACTTCGATGACGTCTCCGTTGATGCGAAATTTTGAACCGTCGGATGCGTCCGGCCTTGCGCGGATGGCAAGGGTTGCGGAGATGAAGCCGACCGCCGCTATCAGCAGCGCGTATGCCGCCCAAAGACCGATTCGCGTGCCCAACTGCACCCAGATGACGCTTTGGAAGCCGAGCTGGTCGTACCACATGACGTCCGTGATGAACTGGGCCAACGCGAAGAACAGTCCCACGATGATGGCGAGCGTCAGAACGACGCCTATCAGTATTTTGTTTCCGTGGGATTTTCGCGGCTTGTTCGGCCTGCTGGCGATACGTGGGCCGGATGGTTTGCGCGGCGGCATGTTTCCGCCGGCGTTGCGTGGGGTCTCGAAGGTGGAGTCTCCGTCCGTCTGCACGTTGAGCACGATGGGGTCATCGTTGCCTGCCCTGCGTTTTCCGGAGCTGTTCGAGCCTTCCTCGGGGTCGAACATGGTACCGAACATATCAAAAAAAGACATGATAATAGCCTACAGATAGGCTAGGAACGCGTTATGCCCGCAGCGGACGAACTGAGGCGCTGTCGGGCATGTTTCCTTACGGGCCGACCATAGGTCCCTCTCCATGATGTTTGCGGATGATGTGGAGTCTCAGCGGAGTGGTCCGGGATGCGAATGGTTCCATATGTTCGTGGAATAATGGCTGGCATGAGAAGAAGGTTGCGTGGGATATTCGTGCGGTGTTCGACTGTGGTTTGCGTACTTGTGCCGTTCGCGCTGACGGCCTGTTCCGCAGACATCCCATCGGATTCGTCGGATACATCGGATACGTCTGTTTCGAGTTCGGCCCCTTCCCACGATTCGTTGAACAGAGATTCCGCCCCCTCCGTTTCCGACGAATCGTCCTATGACAAGGCCGTGAAGGCCGTGGATGCGATGACGCTTCGGGAGCGCGTGGGCCAGTTGGCGATGGCGCCGTTGTATGCGGGCTCCGATCCTTCCGTATTGGAGGAGCTTGTCGAGGAGTCGTATGTCGGTTCGATTTTGCTTATCGGCAATTGGACTTCCGGTGTCGACGGCGTCGCCCAGGCCACGTCCGCACTGCAATCGTATGCTCCGGATGACAACAAACTGCTGGTGACCACCGATCAGGAGGGTGGTTTGGTGCAGCATCTGCAGGGAGATGGTTTCGACCGGATGCCATCTGCCACCAACCAAGGTGGGATGAGTCTTGATCAGTTGCGTTTCTCCGCCGGCGTCTGGGGCTCGCAATTGAAGTCCGCAGGAGTCAATATCGATTTGGCCCCTGTAGTGGGAACCGTGACGGTGGCGCGTGATTCCAACGCGCCCATCGGTGCGTTGGATCGTGATTTCGGTCTCGACGCGTCAGGTAACGCGAACCATGCGAAGGCTTTCATCCAAGGTATGCATGATGCCGGTGTGGGAAGTGTCGTCAAACATTACCCCGGACTTGGATCGGTGACAGGTAATACCGATTTCACCGCTGATGGCATTCTTGATACCACGACCACGCTTGACAGCGATCAGATAGAGGCGTTCAACAGTTCGCTGGATGCGGACCCGGCCATGGTGATGATGTCCCTGGCCACCTATCAGGCGATAGACCCGGACAATCCGGCGGTATTCTCCAGCATGCTGATCACTGATTATCTGCGTGGCAAGATCGGATTTCAAGGAGTGGTGACGTCCGATTCCATGTCCGCCACCGCGTTGGGTGGATACGAACCAAGCGAGCTGGGAGTTCGTCTGGTCGACGCCGGCGGTGATCTGGCATGCATCGGTGATGTCGATTACGTGCAGCCGATATTGGATGGACTGTATGCGAAAGCCTCCTCGGATTCCGCGTTTTCGAAAAAGGTACGTCAGTCCGCCATTCGCGTGATGACGCTCAAATATGAGATGGGACTCGCGAAGTAACGTGTGGATTTATGACGGGGAAGATACCGACAGCGCGCCATCGAGAACGGCATTTTCACGGCAACTTCAGACCAACGAAAGCAGCAGCATGTATACGACGGTGCCACACGCGATCGAAAGCAGCATGTTGCGCCGCCACACATGCAGCGCGACGATCACCGCGAGCGCAACCGCTTCCGGAAGGCCATGCCATCGTGCGGCCATGTCAACATCCTTCAGCGAATACACGACGAGCAACCCCGTCATGGCGTACGGCAGCACCTTCCCCAGGTATTCCACGACTCGCGGAGGTCGCTTCGAATCGGGAAACAGCACGAACGGCAGAAAACGGGTGATAATCGTGCCGAGCACGGCCATCAGCACGGTGACGGCACCCTGCCAAACCGTCATGGTCATCATGCGTGCATCTCCTGTTCATCGAATCGTTCATCCGTTTTCAGATCGTCCAGATATGGCCGGAATACGAAAAATGCCACCAGCATGGACGCGAGTGCCGGAATCATGAAATTGTCAGCCCCGAAAAGAGCCAGGCAGTTGACCGGCACGACGATGCCGGTCAACGCGGCCATATGGCTTTTACGCTTCGAATTCATCCACTGATCCACGAAAATGACCACAAACAACGCGGTCATCACAAATTCCAGACCTTCGACGTTGAAGGTCAATCGCCCGCCTATGATGCCGCCGATGGTGGCCCCGGACACCCAGGACACCTGATTGAGCAGCGAGACGAAGAAGTAAAACCATCCGCGATCCACGTCATCGGGAATCCGCGCACTGCTGTTGACCGCGAAGGTTTCGTCGCACATGGCGTAGATGAGATAAAGCTTCTTGAATCCCATATGCTTGAATTTGCCCAGCATGGCCAGACCGTAAAACAGGTGACGGGTGCCCATCATCACCGCCAGCATCAGCGTGGCGAACGGATTGAACGCCGAAACCAGAAGATTCACGGTGACGAACTCCATGGAACCCGTGAAGATGAACGCGCTCATGCACATGGGCCATAGGAACGAGAATCCGCGGGTTCCCATGAGCACCCCGTACGACATGGCGAGAAAGAAGAAGCTGACGCAGATCGGCAGCACCTTGGGCACGGCGAGTCTCAAAGCCTTGGCCTTCACGCCTTCACGCTGCCGCACGACGCCACCTCCTTCATCGAACCCATCAAACCTACACTAACGGCGTCATCGCCATATAAACGCCCGTCAACTATCGTCGCTGCTTATGACGGGTTCAAAGAAAGGAGCCTCTACTATGCTCGTATATGAATCCATCGTCAAGTCTCACAGAACTTAAGGAGTATCGATGAAGACGCTGGTACTGGTATTCCATCCCCACATGGAGAGGTCACAGGTCAATCGCAAGCTTATGGATGCCGCCAACAAGACCGACGGCGTGACCGTAATCGATGAGTACGCCGAATATCCCGATTTCCATATCGATGTGGAACGTGAACAGAAGCTCATCGAAGAGCATGACCGCATTGTGCTGCAGTTCCCCTTCTACTGGTACAGCTCTCCGGCGCTGTTCAAGCAATGGGAGGATGCGGTGCTGCAAGCCGGCTGGGCGTACGGCGGGGGTCGCGCGTTGGAAGGCAAGGAATTCATGGTGGCCGTTTCCACCGGCTCCCCCGACGATTCCTATACCCGTGAAGGCAGCCACGTACGCACCATGGAGGAACTGCTCTCCCCGTTTGAGACGACGTTCCGCCACGTGCATGCCACGTATCTCGAGCCGTTCCTGATCCAGGGCGTCGCCACCTCCACCGAGGCGCAGATCGATCAGGCCGTCGCCCAATATCCGGCTGTGCTGGTCGGCTGACTTTCGTCCGACATCCACCTCGGTCATCGGGCATGGTTGCGTTGGCATGCATAAAACACATGCCAACGCAACCACCACGCGCATTAGCTTGCATTCGATTTCGGTCCCATAATGATGTCCGCATCAACATCGGTAAACATGATTTGAAGGATTTCATGATGGAATACAGCAAAGGCCATGTATACGAACTGATGGAACAAGGCGGTCCGACCGACAACCGCGAGCCGTACTTCAAAGAGGCGGTCGACGAGATGATGCGAGCCCGTACGTTGTGCGCGAAAGCGAACGCAACCCTGCCCGACGACCCAAGCTACGTTGACCATCTCGAGGAGTTGTTCGGCCGCAAGCTCGATGACGTGCGCATCCTGACGCCGTTCACCTGCGACTTCGGCAACCGCGTGACGTTCGGCAAAGGCGTATTCATCAATCATTCCGCTATCCTGTCCGCTTCGGGCAGCATTGAGTTCGGCGACGGAGTACAAGTGGCGCCGGGCGTTCGCATCGCGACCATCAACCATGATTTCAACGCACGCCATTCCATATACACCTATGGCAAGGTGACCATCAAGAAAAACGCGTGGATTGGCATGAACGTAACCATCTGCCCCGGTGTGACCATCGGTGAATACGCGGTGGTCGGCGCCGGAGCCGTCGTCACCAAAGACGTCCCCGACTATGGGGTCGCAGTAGGATCCCCCGCAAGGGTCATCAAGATGCTCAATCCGGACAAGCAGCAGGAGTAGCCCCGGCCAGATGGCGGATTCGTCCGACTCGGAAACAGGCTTAGCCTTCGGCCATCTTCGCCACCACCTCGCGCACACAGGTAAGAAGGGCCCGTGCGGACGGGGTGAGCGGCTGATCCTTCTTCCACGCCATATGGAGCGCGACATGCACGGGTGGGTCGAACGGACGGAAACACAGTCCGCTTCCCTCACCCGTGTCCACCAGTCCTTCGAGGCACATGACGTAGCCGTATCCGGCGCGTACGAACCGGCTGGCGTTATATGCCAGATTCATGGTTCCGACAATGCGATACGGTCTCAAATCAGCGCCATACCAACCCGACAGATCACGCCTGACCAGAGCACCCTCCGGCATGATCATCGGCAATCCCTGCAGGTCTTCGGCACGGATGCCGTCCTTTCCCGCCAACGGGTCGTCCGAACGCATGAGAATGCCCATCTGATCACCGCCCGGCAACGGAAAATGATCATATCGACTCATATCGGTCGGCTGTATGAGCACACCGAAATCGGCCAGCCCGTTGTTGAGCCGTTCCACGATGTTCTCGCCATAATCGTCATGCAACTGCACGCGGATGCCGGGATGAAGCTCCCGAACATGCATGGCCGCTTTGGCGAGAACGTCCATGACCGAAGATTGAGCCGCCGCGATATGCACATCACCCTCGACCTCCTCGCCGGATGCGATTTCGGATTTCGTACGGTCGGCAAGCTCCACGATTTCGCGCGCACGCCGGTAGAGCAGTTGGCCCTCATGGGTCAGTTCCAGCACACGCCCACGATTGCCACGCACGAACAGCGTGGCACCCATCTCCTCTTCCAGGTCCTTGATCTGACGGGATAATGCCGGCTGGCTGATGCGCAGCACATCGGCGGCGGCCGTGACGCCCTCTTCCTGCACCACCGCGATGAAATTACGCAATATCTTGATTTCCATAATCCCCCATTCCGCCGCCCGCCGTTCATGGACACATTAAGTACATCAAGTATATGCATTTTCTCGATTAATTACCATTGCTGATTTGTATTTGTTATATCTTTCTTCCGTCCATACGATGACAGCAACAACGAAGTGTCCACCGGAGGAGGAATCGAAATGACCAAACCAACCCATGTGTTGTTTGTCGGTGCGACCGGCAGCATCGGTCGATTAGCCGTAGCGGAAGGACTGGCCCAAGGCTATCAGGCGCGCGCTTTGGTACGTGACGCAGATCACGCTCATTTCGACGACCGCGTAGACGTGTTCGATGGCGATTTGACCAGCGTCGAATCGTTGAAAGGCGCATTGGACGGCATTGACGGCATCGTATTCACCATGGGCGCGCACGACGGCCCCTCGATGATCGAAAACGTCGATTACGGTGCGGTGCGCAACGCCCTGCTCGCCCTGGAAGGACGTAAGGTGCGCATTGCCTTGATGACGGCGATCGGCGTGACCTACATGGATTCGAAATACAATCTCGACTATCAGGCGCACGATTGGAAGCGACGTTCCGAACGTCTGGTGCGCGCCAGCGGCAACGAATACACCATCGTGCGCCCCGGTTGGTTCGATTACAACGATTCCGACCAGCAACGACTCGTATTCCTGCAGGGAGACACGCATCGTCACGCAAGCCCCGAAGACGGCACCGTCGCACGAGCACAGATCGCGCGCGTACTGGTGTCGGCATTGGGTCTCGACGAGGCTGACCACAAGACATTGGAACTCATCGCCGAGCGCGGTCCGGCGCAAACCGATCTGACTCCCCTGTTCGAAGGTTTGGAGACGGATGCGTCCGGCTCGTTCGACGGCGTGCATGACGAGGCAAACTTCCCGCTCTCCACACAGCCCAAACGTGTGCTCAGGGATCTCGACGCGATCCAGTCACTGAAAACGCCGGAGCACTGGTGAAAGCCTGTCTATGACCTTTCGTCATCGGCCTGGCTTTTTCGGCACGCCCTCAAGTCGGAGAAGCCGGGCTTTGACATCGAGACCGCCCGCATAGCCGGTGAGACTGCCATCGGCACCGATGACGCGGTGGCATGGCACCATGATGCCAATCGGGTTGTGGTGCACCGCACCGCCGACGGCCCGCGCGGAAACCTTGCGGCCGTCGGCACGTTTCACCTCCAACCGGTGCGCAAGCTCACCGTACGAAACCGTCTCGCCATAGGGGACTTCCCGCAGTAGAGCCCAGATTTCCTCACGAAACGGCGTTCCCTCCAGTCGAATCGGCACATGTACTTCCGGCTTGCGCCCCGCGAAATATTCATCCAACCAACGGAAGGCGAGCCTGAAAACCGGCAGGTCATCCATCCATACCGCATCATCATCGTCGGTATCTTTCGTATGCCCGTCGAATCGCAACTCCAACAACGCGCCATCATCCGCAACCATCGTGATGTCTCCGACCGGCGAATCGCAACGCGTTCTAAACCTACCCATCTTCCTTACCATACAGGAACGCATCCATCCGGCTTATAGTGGGATGCGACGATCAGGATAACCCGGACGAAGGAGTTGGCATGGGATATGCATTGATCACGGGAGCGTCCAGCGGCATCGGGAGAGAACTGGCCTTACTGTTCGCGGCGGACGGTCATGATCTGGTGATCACAGCCAGGAATCAGGCCGAACTCGCCAAAGTCAAGAGAATCCTGGAGCAACGTCACGACGTGCGCGTCGAAACATTCGCCATCGACCTGAGTGAAAACGACGCCCCGATGAAGCTGTACGACTACACGACCTCGCACGGCTTCGTCGTCGACCATCTGGTCAACAATGCCGGATTCGGCGAATGGACGGGCTTTCTGGACGGCCCGTGGCGCCGTCAGCATGAAATGATGCGGCTCAACATGAACGCGCTGGCCGAACTCACCTACCTCTATGGACGGGACATGCGCGATGCAGGTGCGGGAAGGATCCTCAACGTCTCATCGGTCGCGTCCATGATGGCGGGACCGTACATGGCCATGTATTTCGCGTCGAAGGCGTTCGTACGATCGTTGTCCGAAGCGGTGGCATATGAGCTGCGCGGCACCGGCGTGACCGTGACCTGCGTATGCCCCGGTCCAACCACAACCGGTTTTGAAAAGGCTGCGAAAATGAGCGGACGCAACTTCTTCTCCATGATCAGACCGGCCACGGCACGGCAGCTCGCCGCTTACACCTACCGCAAGATGATGCGGGGCCGAACGCTCGCCTATCATGGCGCGCTCACGAAGTCCGGCGCTTTTGCGGAACGGATGCTCCCGCGCGCCGCGACCCGTGGAATCGCGGCGTTCATGAATGGCGGAAAACCGAGAAGACTCGACTAGCCGAATCGCTTGGTAGGTTTGTAATACAGCAATGCGCAGCCGATCAGCACGGCGGTCGCCGCAAGGCTGATCGGATAGATGATCATGATCGCGGAGAACGTGCGGTGATACGGGAACACGAGCTGGATGTAAGTGATACGCACGCCGACCACACCAACCACAGTGAGCAGTGCCGGCACCAACGAGATGCCGAACCCGCGCAGATAGCCCGACATGACATCGTACAGCATGCTGAACGTGTAGGCGGAGAACACCATAATCAAACGTGTATAGCCGACCGACACCACTTCCGGAGTCGAATCGAACAGAGCCAGCAGATCATGGCCGAAGAACAACACCAGAGCGATGGTGGACGCCGTCGCGATGAAATCCTCGAGAATGCAGATCCCCAAAATGCGCCGGCATCGTCCGACTTGTTTCGCACCGTAGTTCTGACCGGTGAACGTGGCGCACGCCTGGCTGAACGAATTGAGCACATAGTAGGCAATGACCTCGATGTTGAACGCGGCGCTGGAAGCGGCCATCACCACGGTGCCGAGGCTGTTGATAGCGGCCTGGATGACGATGTTCGCCACCGCGAACACCGCTCCCTGCACACCGGCGGGCATGCCGATACGCAGAATCTCCTGCAGGATAAGCCAATCCACATGCAACTTCCGCAGATCGACATGGAGCATGCCGTCCGTGCGCATGAGCCGATACAGCAGGATCACCGAACTGACGACATTGGCGATCACCGTGGCCGTGGCAACGCCGGCCACACCCATATGGAACAGCACGACGAGAATCAGCCCCATCGTGACGTTGAGCACGCCGGAAATCGTCAACACCAGCAGCGGAGCCTGCGTGTCTCCGACACTGCGGAAAATGGCGGCTTCGAAGTTGTACAGCAGAATCACCGGCATGCCAAGCAGATAGATGCGCAGGTAGGTCAATGCCAAGGGAAACACGTCCGGAGTGACGTTGAGCATGCCGAGCAGAGGCCACGACAGCAGTTCGCCGATGACGGCCACGACCGCGCCGCCCACCAATGCCGTGACGATGGACGTATGTACGGCCTTGCGCACCGCATGAACGCTGCCACGCCCGATGGCGTTGGCGATGACCACGTTGGCACCCAAAGCGATGCCGATGAACAGGTTCAATATCAGTCCCGTCACGGGAGCGTTGGATCCGACCGCCGCGACCGCCGCCGTGCCGTCGCCTTGAGAGAAGTTGCCGACGATCATAATGCCGGACGCGTTGAACAGCTGCTCCAAAATGCCGGTAGCCGCCACCGGTATCGCATACTTCAGGACTTTCGTCCAGATGCGCCCGTGCAGCATGTCGATTTCCTGTTTACGTGCAATGCCCATGATTCTTCTTCACATGCTCATCTTTGATATTCCGGACGGCATTGTAGGAGCCTCCATAGGAGATATCAAATGATTTTCACCATACAGATTCGATAACCTGTCGGCATGATTCATCGGCATGATTCATCGGTTCCACCGTCGGCGCGATGCGCCAGCAATGAACATATTCAGCGGATATGCGGCAACAGGGTTTAGTATGAGGCTCATGAATGAAACCGTCTCAACCGCGTCCAATGAGGCCGGAGCGTGGGTGAATCCGCTGCGAGACCCCCGCGATCTGCGTCTGCCTCGCATCGCAGGACCGTGCAGCATCGTGATTTTCGGCGTGACCGGCGACCTGTCACGCAAAAAACTGCTTCCGGCGATCTATGACCTGGCCAACCGAGGCCTGCTGCCGCCGAGCTTCGGTCTGACCGGCTTCGCGCGCCGCGACTGGACCGAGGAACATTTCAAAGCGTTCGTCAAGGAGAACGTCGAGGCGCACTGCCGCACGCCGTTCAAGGAATCGACCTGGAAGCAGCTCGCCGACGGCATCCGATTCGTGCAGGGCACGTTCGACGATGCGAAGGCGTTCGAGCGTCTTTCCGACACGGTGGCCGAACTCGACCGAGACCGCGGCACGCGCGGCAACCACGCCTTCTACATGTCGGTACCGCCACGCGCGTTCCCGCAGGTTTCCCGCCAGCTGGCCGACTGTGGTCTGGCGAAGTCCTCGGAAGGCGCATGGCGCCGTGTGATCATCGAGAAGCCGTTCGGTCATGATCTGGCCAGTGCCAAGGAACTCGACCGCGTGGTCTCCGAGGTCTTCGACCCGTCAAGTGTGTTCCGCATCGATCATTATCTCGGCAAGGAAACCGTGCAGAACCTGCTGGCGCTGCGTTTCGCGAACGCCATGTATGAACCGATCTGGAACAACAACTACGTCGACCATGTGCAGATCACACATGCCGAAGACATCGGCGTGGCCGGCCGCGCCGGATACTACGACGGCATCGGCGCCGCACGAGACATCATCCAGAACCACCTGCTGCAGCTCATGGCGTTGACCGCCATGGAGGAACCGGTCTCCTTCTCCGCGTCCGATCTGACCGCGGAGAAAACGAAGGTCCTCTCCGCGGTGCGTCTGCCGAAGGACCTGGCCGCGCATACGGCCCGAGGCCAGTATGCCGCAGGATGGCAGGGCTCCCATGAAGTGGTCGGATATCTGGACGAGAAGGGCATCGACCCCGCTTCCACCACCGAAACGTATGCCGCGATCCGTCTGGACGTCGACACCCGACGTTGGGCCGGAGTGCCGTTCTACCTGCGCACCGGAAAGCGCTTGGGCAAGCGCGTCACGGAGATCGCGGTGGTGTTCAAACGTGCGCCCCATCTGCCGTTCGAATCGACGGCCACCAAGGAGCTCGGCAAGAACGCGATCGTGATTCGCGTGCAGCCCGATGAAGGCGTGACCATGCGTTTCGGCGCAAAGGTTCCGGGTGGTACCTCCATGGAGGTACGTGACGTGTCGATGGACTTCGGCTACGGCCGCTCGTTCACCGAATCCTCTCCAGAAGCATACGAACGCCTGATTCTCGATGTGCTGCTGGGCGATCCGCCACTGTTCCCGACCACTCGCGAGGTTGAACTGAGCTGGCAGATCCTCGACCCGATTGAGGAGTTCTGGTCCACGCTTGGTCAGCCGCAGCCGTACCGTTCCGGCACTTGGGGCCCCGAAGAGGCCGTTGAGATGCTTGCCCGCGATGGACACCGTTGGAGGATGCCATGATCATCACGTTGCAAAATACCGAAACCCGCGAAATCTCGGCGAAAATCGACGAATTGCACGAAGAACGCGGCGAGGCGGCGCTGGGCCGTGTGCTCACCCTGCTGATTTCAACGAACGAATCCTCGTTGGAGCATGACCTCGAGGTGGCGAACAACGCCAGCCGCGAACATCCCTGCCGCGTGATCGCCATCGCGCCGAGCTCACGCAGGATGGAGACCGAGGAATCGGCGGATGGCAGACACAGCACCTTCCTTGACGCCGAAGTGCGATTCGGTTCCGACGCCGGCGCCGGTGAGATCATCGTGCTGCGTCCGCGAGGCGGTCTGGTGCACCATTCCGACACGTTGGTGATTCCGCTGCTGGTGCCGGACGCGCCGGTCGTGGCTTGGTGGCCGAACGAAGCCCCGGCGAATCTGTCGAAGGACCTGCTGGGTTCGATGGCACGCAGCCGCATCACCGATGCGATGAATTCATCGAACCCTATGCGCACGATGGACGATCTGCACCGTAACTGGTCGTCGAAGAACGTGGATATGTCGTGGACACGACTGACCGTATGGCGTGCCATGCTCGCCTCCATGCTCGATCAGCCGCCGCATCTGCCGGTCAGCAGCGTACGTGTGACGGGCCCGAAGGATTTTCTGCCCATGGATCTGCTGGCAGCATGGCTGCGTTTGCGCCTGAACGTGCCGGTGGTCGTTGAGGATGTTCCGGGATCGAAGGCCGTGACTGGCGTATACCTGACCCGCACCGACGGCACACTGAGCCTGGAACGTCCCTCCACCGAGGACGGCATAGCCGTTCAGAGCGTGCCGGGGCAATCACCGCAGACCATCAGCGTACCCGAACGCACGATTGAGGAATGTCTGAGTGAGGAACTCGGACGTCTCTACCCCGACGAGATTTACGCCGAAGTGGTGACGCGGGGCTGGGACCTCATCAATCTGAAACGCTGAGTCAAATCGGAGCAAAGGAACCCTTCAATGACGGAACGCAAAACTGTTGTATATCCGAATCCCGAAGTACTGGCGCAGGCCGTAGCCGCACGTACGCTGCTGACCATCGTCGATCTGCTGGCCGAACCGAACCATCAGCGTGTCGATATCGCCGTGACCGGCGGCACCGACGGCATCTGCGTGCTGAAGGTCATGGGCGAAAGCCCCTTGGCTGAGGCTGTGGACTGGTCCCGCGTGCATGTGTGGTGGGGCGACGAACGCTTCGTGGCCGCCGACAGCGACGACCGCAACGCCAAGCAGGCACGTGAGGCCTGGTTCGGAAAGCTCATCGATGATGGCCTCATGCCGGCTTGCAACATTCACGAAATGCCAGCGGATGGACGTGACGAAGACGAGATCGCCAACACCTCCCCCGAACAGACGGATGCCGTTCTGGCGGCCGCGGCAACGGAATACCAGCGGGAGCTCATCGAACAGCTTGGCGAACGTCCCGCATTGGATATCGCAATGTTCGGTGTGGGCCCCGACGCGCATTTCGCATCCCTGTTCCCCGACCATGGCGAGGCCGAACTCGACGACCCGCATGTGCTGGTGGCCGGCGTCCGTGATTCGCCGAAGCCGCCGCCACTGCGCGTGACGCTGACCGTGCCGATGATCGCCCGTTCAAAGCACACCTGGGTGTTCACGTCCGAGGAACGCAAGGCCGGCGCGGTGAAGGCCGCTTTCGCACAACGCAACAATCCCCATGCACCGAGCTCCTATGCCGATGGTGAGGAACTGCTCTGGCTTATCGATGAAGGCGCCGCTTCCAAGCTGTAAAAGTCGGCAGAGGAAACCCCAAAAAAACTCACGAGGGTTGAATATGAAAGAAGTCCCGCAAATCACGATGGTTCGCGGGACTTCTTTCATATCAGGTCGAAATCAGGCTTCGATCTCGTTACGCTCCTCGGTGGCCCACAGGGTGTGGAACGCACCCGGCTGGTCCACACGCTGGTAGGTGTGGGCGCCGAAGTAGTCACGCTGGCCCTGAATGAGGGCAGCAGGCAGACGCTTGGAACGCAGGCCGTCGAAGTACGAGAGCGACGATGCAAACGCCGGGGTCGGCAGGCCGTTGACGGCGGCCTGAGACACAACATTGCGCCAAGACTTCTCGGCGGTTTCGATGGCGTTCTTGAAGTACGGCGCGAACAGCAGAGACACATTGGCCTCGCCGGATTCGAACGCTTCGGAGATTCGGTTGAGGAACTTCGCACGGATGATGCAGCCACCACGCCAGATACGCGCCACGGCGGCCAGATCGATATCCCAGTCGTATTCCTTGGCTGCAGTGGTGATTTCGTTGAATCCCTGCGCGTAGGCGACGATCTTGGATGCGTAGAGGGCCTGACGGATGTCTTCGATGAAGGCCTTCCTCTCCTCATCGTTCAGGTTCAGCTCACCGTCCGGGCCGGCGAAGCCCTGCTTCTGGGCTTCTTCGCGCAGGTCCGCTTCGGAGGAGAGTCCACGTGCGAACACGGCTTCGGCAATACCGGTGACCGGCACCGCCAGAGACAGCGCGGTCTGCACGGTCCAGGTGCCGGTGCCCTTCATGCCGGCATGGTCCACGATCAGATCGACCAACGGCTTGCCGGTCTTCTTATCAACCTGATGCAGCACCTCGGCGGTGATTTCGATCAGATAGGAGTCCAGTTCGGTCTTGTTCCACTCTTCGAACACGTCGCCGATTTCGGACGGGGTCATGCCAAGGCCGCGACGCATGAGATCGTAGCTTTCGGCGATGAGCTGCATGTCGGAATATTCGATGCCGTTGTGCACCATCTTGACGAAGTGGCCGGCACCGTTGAGACCGATGTGGGTCACGCACGGTTCACCCTCGGCCTTGGCCGCGATGGATTCGAAAATCGGCTTCAGGGTCTTCCAGGATTCCTCGGAGCCGCCCGGCATCATGGAAGGTCCGAGCAGCGCACCTTCCTCACCGCCGGAGACACCGCATCCGACGAAGTGAAGTCCACGCTCGCTGATTTCCTTCTCACGGCGGATGGTGTCCGGGAAGTAGGCATTGCCCGCATCGACGATGATGTCGCCCGGTTCCATAAGATCGGCGAGCGCGTTGATCATCGCGTCGGTCGGCTCGCCCGCCTTGACCATGATGATGGCGGTACGCGGCTTGACGAGGCTGTCGACGAATTCCTCGAGGGTCTTTGCCGGATAGAACTCACCCTCGGTGCCGTGCTCGTTCATGAGCTTTTCGGTACGGCCGTAGGAGCGGTTGAACACGGCGACCTTGTTGCCGTGGTGGGCGAGATTGCGTGCGAGGCTGCCACCCATAGCGGCGAGGCCGACCACACCGACGTTTGCTTCAGCTGACATGCTGGTCCTCCGTCAAAATAAGTAGTACTTTATAAGTCTTACTCAGTGTAGTACCGAATGGTACCAAAGTAGTTACTTATCTCAGGTCTGAAGAATCGCCGGCATCCTACCGTTCCCACTTCGGGCGCGGACAGGATCGTTCGAGGTCGCTTGTCGGGATCGCCTACCGACCGACGGTAACGTCCTTGTCTCCATGCACCATGACGGCCTGAACGTTGGTGATGATACGCAGATCGGTCGCATCGGCGTGTCTGCGGATGATCACGTCGGCCTTGCGTCCGAGGAGCGGTCCGCGGTAATGCGGGACCACCCGAAAATCCACCAGTCCAAGACCTCGCGAATCTTGCAGCGAAGGTGCCGCCCCCGCATCGTCCATGTCACTGATGTATCTGATATCGGGGCCGGCCACCACCGCTCCCGCGGATTCGCCGATGTACGGCTTGCCGTTCGCCACGGCTTCGGCGATGATCCTATCGGCCCCGGATCGCCTCATTTCCTGCATCAGAAGGAAGGAATTGCCTCCACCCACATAGATGATGTCGCAGTTTTCGATCGCATCACGGATGAGTCCGCATGAAGCGTCGGCTATGTCAAGGCTGTGCACGTTCGCGCATATGCGGCGCAGTGCGAGCTCGGTAAGACCGCCGACCGACGAATAGGCCGTTCCCTTGCTGGCTGTGGGGATGAATGCCACTGTTTTCGTCTTGAGTTCCGGTTCTACATAAGGCAGCAGTCGGCCGACCGGATTGAACGTCGAGACCAGCATCAGCTTCTTCATGATGACCGAAGCTCCATTCCTTGCGATTACATTAAAGGTTTCCGCACGCCCGTTTCTATCTATTCGGGGTGCGGAAACCTTGTGATCCACGTTCGGGATGACCTTGTGCGACGAATCAGTCGTGGGGCATGATGGTCTTGACGAAACGCATCGCCTCGGCCGGTGTGAGCGAAGGAACGTATGCCTGCGACACCGCCAGCGAGATCTGCGGCAGCTTGGCCACGTCCGGGTAGCAGATGTACACCTTGGCTTCCTCCGGATGGAACTTGAGCTTGAACCGGAACAGCGAGCGGAAACCATACGCGGGTTCCATAATGTCGGCGACCATCTGCAGCACGTGGCGCAGTACGGCGCTTTCCTCACTATCGTCCTGATCGTCGCCCATACCGGCCAGTGGAGCCGCGGACAAGCTCATGAATTCCACTCCGCCTTCATCGCGCAGACGTTCGGCCATACGTGCGATGAGGAATTCCATGATTCCATTGACGCTGTCCGTACGATGCCTCATGAAGTCAAGCGTCCAGCCGATCACCTTGCCGTCACGGTAGGTCGGCAGCCAGCTGGTCACACCAAGCACCTTGCCACTTTCGTCGACCGCATAGAGCAGCTGCACACGGGGGTCGACCAGCTCGTCGACACCGCCCAAGGTGAAGCCCATCTCCGGCAACGCCTTCTCGCCGGCCCATTGCGTGGAAATCTCACGAATCTGCGCCTGCACGGAGAACGGGGCCTCATGGAAGGTGGTGCGCACGTCGGTGATGCCGTCCCTCTTGGCCTTGTTGATGGCGGTGCGCACATCCTGCCATTTCTTACCGCGCGTCTGCCATGCGTTCGGATCGACGATCATTTCGGTGCCAACGTCAAGCGATTCCCATCCGGCCGCCAACAGCGCGTCACGCTGCTCCGCATGGATGCTGTAGAACACCGGAGTCCAGGAATTCCGGGTACAGAATCGTGAGAAGGCACGCAAGTCGTCTTGGTATTCGCTCGGATCGCCGAACGGTCCGGTCACGGTCAACGCGATGCCGTAGGAGACACGATAGGCGATGGCCGAACGTCCGGTCGAGGAGAACCAGTAATCGTTGCCATCCCATGTGGCCATGAACGACATGGACTCGCCTCCGAGCGGAATGATCTCGTCCACACGATGCTTGGACATGCTGTTATACATGGAAGCATCGCGCAGGCAATTCCACGTGCAGTACAACGCCACCGCCCAGAACACCGGTCCAACGCATTGATAGATGGCCTGAGACACCCAGCCGACCGGAACGAAGGCCGGTTCGACTCCGCTGAGCAGACCAATCGGCAGCAGACGCTGCATGTAATCGGCGATCAGGTCGAAGAGCTGCGGCGATTTGTTGAAGTCCGTGGGGACGCTCAACCCATATCCGACATAGAGCAGCCCCAGCAGGACGAAAACGGAAAGCACGATCGCGGCATCGCGTGAAAGCGTCTCCCTCCTGGTGCGGCGAGTAAAGCAACGTCGGAACATGATCACGACGATTGCGAAAATCAACGGCAACGCCATTGTGGAGAACATCGCATGCAACGCGCCATGCCGGACCAGCGAGCCCATGGCCTCTCCGGAGCCCAATCCGTACTCATCGATCGCGTACGACATTGGAATCACGAAATAGAACAGAACCGACAGCACGACCGTGCATGCATTGAAGACGACGCTCAGCACCGCCGCCAAACGGCGTCCTCGGTACAAGCCCCAGGCAATGAGCAGCAGCAGCAACGTCGGCATGACGGAAACCAGCCAATTGCCCGGCATGGAGAATCGCATCATTCGGTATTGCGTGAAACAGCTCACGCGAGTGGCACCGTCCAGGCAGTAGAGCACATCGTCAAGGTCGAATTCGGTGGATCCCGTCAGAAGACCGAACATCGACAACATGCCGAAGGATTGCCGCGACGAGACGGCCACCAACGAACCGATGGCCTGCACACCTGCCGCAACGCCGATCAGTCGGCGCATCTCATAGATCGCACCGTTACGGTAGGAATCGCCACGGCTGTCGGATGCCATGAGATAGCCGAGCACATGCCCGAGCAACGTCACGGAAAGCAGGCAGTAGTCGCCGGCCTCGCCACGGTAGAGGAACATGATGAGCACGACCGCGTAGCCGATCACGCGAATACGGCGGCGCCACAGCATCGAGACGAACGCGCTGGCACACATCAGAGTGCCGGCCACCACGACCAGCGGTCCGAGAATCGCGCCGTCACTGGAGATTTCCTTCCATTGCGGACTGTGGCTGGAAAACAGCGAGCACAATCCCATACCAAGCGCAACGCCGCCCAACGTGGTGATGATCGACACCAGCACGGTCTTGGTCTTGCCGATCACCGACTCCGCCAGGCCGAACGCGATGAAAATCAGCGGAATGTCGATGATAAGACGCCACAAATGCGACACATACATCAGGGAGACGGGCACGGTGTACCAACGGCCTTGCGCCAACGCCTCGAAACTCACCTTGGCCAGATCCGGCGGATACTGCCAGCCGGCGACGGCACAGACAATCTGGCTGACCACATTGACCAGCAGAATGAATGCCGCGAAGCCGACTGTCAGCAGATGATGACGCAGCCAGGCCACGATGTCGAACAACAGCGCCCGGAAGCCGAACAAGGATTTCACCTTCCGTTGCTTTACTTGTGTTTCACTCATGATGTTCATTGCCTTCGATTGAGTTTTCAGGAAATTTCGATTTCACGAAGATTTGTGTAGTCGGAGAGGTTCGGCTCTTCGTCGCCCATGCCGGTATTGTGTCCGAAGACGGCAAGCCCGTATTGCAACGTGTCGTGCACCGCATGCCAATCGTGCGCATTGCCAAGCGACTCCACAGCAGTGACATGCATGCCCGCCTCTTTAGCCACGGGCGCCATCTCTTCGATGTTTTGCAGCGAATCGGTGTCCTTCTCTCCCGTACCCATGATAAGGGTCTGATTGGAGGGAGCGTGATTGCGGATGGCGTTGATCGGAATCTGACGCTCGTACGCGTCACGATCGCCGTTGAAGAAACGATCGATCATCTCCTCTTCAGTACCGTTGGTCGGCCCGATCTCACTGCCGGTGGGGATGATGGTGCCGAACAGTTCCGGATAGTTGGGGCCGATCTGCATGGAACAGGTACCACCTTGGGAGAATCCGGCGATGGCCCAGTTTGCGGCATCCTGCGCGGCGGGCAGATTATCCTTCACCCAATCGACCACATCCTGCGTCAGATAGGTCTGCACGTTGCCGTACTCCTGCGAGTCCACACATAGAGTGTTATGCATATCATCGCCAAGCTGGTCGGCCGCGATGACGATGGGGGCAAGCCCCTGATGGTGCTGGGCATAATCATCCATCATGTTCTGGATGTCGCCCGCTTCGAACACGCGACCTGGACTTCCGGGCTGACCGCTCATCATCAGAATGACCGGCAGGGCCGGCTTGTTTCCGGAGACCAACGCGGCAGGCGGCAGGTAGACGAGCGTCTCGCGCGCCACGAAACCGGACTTGGTCGCCGGAACATCCACTTTGTTGACCACACCTTGGGACGGTATGTCTTGGATGGTCTGGTCGGCGACGCCCTGCCTCCACTGAGCGATGGTAAGGAGGCCATCATCACTGTCGGCCATATCGGTCAGATCGGCCTCGCTATAGGGATCCTCGCCGAACAACGAGCCCAACCTAGCGTATTCGCCATACGCCTGATTGATGCCGGTGGCTGAGGAAAGCAACACGAACACAGCCAAAATGGCAGCCAGAACACGGCTCGCACGCCTGCGCATAACGATATGGCTGATGGAAAAACCCAAACCCGCGCAGCCGGCGCTCGCCCACTCGAACACACGGGGACCAAGTGACACGCCGAACACCACGAACACATCCGACATCAGCCAGGTAATCACGAATCCCGCGCCACCGCAGACCGCGGCGACCGCCAGAGGCACAAGCACGGGGCGAAGTCCGGACCGACGAATGGATGCTATGGCGCCGACCAGCAGGATCACAATCAGCGATACCGTAATCCCGAACAACGCCGCAGGAAACCATCCTTGCAACAAACTCACGTTCATCAGCCACTGGCGCATTCTTCCTCCCTCGTCCGTGGCGACACTCGACCCATTGTCATGGGCCCCCTATCTCTCTCATCGTCCAGTTGTAGTACATGCATGTTAATACACGCGTATACTCAAGATGGATTTTTTTGAAAGTTTGGGAAACACGATTATACCCGAGATGTCATTCCGCTGTTTTTGCGGATTTTTCGAAACGAAATTTGCGTGATGTTCACCGGTTTCCGGTCGTGTCGTTGCCATCCTGCGAGGGGCGGCGATATGGTTCTTCTATGCAGTACGTGTTTTCGGCATCGAAGGTGTCTTGCGAAATCATGGTTGACGGCAGACCACGCATGATTTTCCAAAACGTCTCGTTTGATATCGAGCCTGGTGAGATAGTGGATCTGATCGGTCCGTCCGGAGCCGGCAAAAGCAGCCTGTTGACTGCGTTCGCCAGACTCAACCCGCGAGCGCATGGCGATTTCACGCTTCAGGGGCGCGCTGCTTCGGATTTTACCCCGCAGCAGTGGCGTGCGTTGATCGCCTATCTGCCGCAGAAGCCTGTGCTGCCGGGCGATTGCGTGGCTGATGTCATCCGCCTGCCCTACACGCTGGCGATTCGCCAATCCACTGCGAAGGGCGACGGCAGGAGTTCAAAACCAACCGAGCTGCTGCCGGATGAGAGGATTCGTGAGACGCTTGACGCTATGGGGTGCGCCGACATCGATCTTGGACGCGCCCCGCATGATCTGTCGGGCGGGCAGGCGGCCCGTGTGAGTCTTGCCCGTACACTGTTGACCGACCCCAAGGTGTTGCTTGCCGATGAAGTGGACGCCGGACTGGATGATGAGAACGCCGACAAGGTGGCGTCGATTCTGTTGCAGGCCGCGCACAACGGCATGGCCGTCATACGTATCCGGCATCGTCCGCCCGACGGTCTCGCGACGCGTATCATGCGGCTTGCCGATGGCAGTCTGACTCAGGTAAAGGAGACTCAGCTAAAGCCAACTCAGGCAAAGGAGACGAGCACATGAGCGGAAGCTACTATTCCATTGATATCTGGGGGCTGCTCATAGCTCTCGTCATGGTGGCCATTGCCGCGGCCATTGCCGGAATCATGCGTCTGGGTGTCGGCGGAACGCTGCTGTGGTCGGCCTGTCGTGCGTTGCTGCAGTTGTGCGCGATGGGCTTTGTCATGGAGTTCGTCATCTCTTCGAATAATCCATGGCTGGTTATGCTGCTTGTGCTGTTCATGCTGATCGCAGCCGTGCAGATCACATTATCGCGGGCCAAGGGAGTGCCGAAGGGTCTTGCTTTCCCTGTGTTTTTAAGCTTGGTGATCACCATGCTCATCATGATCTCCCTGGTCACCGAACTCGTCATTCGTCCCCAACCGTGGTATGCGCCGCAACTGGTGGTTCCATTGACCGGCATGTTGTTGGGAAACACCGTTTCCGCCCTGGCCGTGGGGTTGAGTCGTTTTTTCGAGAGTATGGACGAGCGTCGCGACGAGGTGGATACGCTGCTGGCGCTTGGCGCCACAACCTGGGAGGCGGCCAGACCGTCGATTATCTCCTCCATTCGCTTGGGATTGCTGCCTACCACCGCATCACTGGCGTCCAGCGGCATTGTGACGGTACCGGGCATGATGGCCGGACAGATCATCGCCGGAGGCAATCCCATCGACGCGGCGAAATACCAGTTCATGATTCTCGCCGCCATCGCCGCGCTCACCCTGTTGGCCGACAGCATCATCATGCTCATGGTGTATAGACGCTGCTTCACTTCGGAGGACCAGTACCAGCCGGTGTCAGCCTGATTCTTTCACATCGTTTCGGCGTGACGTTCGAAGCGCAACCGTCCATATATGCGAAGTGGGGACGTTCATTTTCCAACGAGAATGAACGTCCCCACTTGCAATCGGCCGGTGTGCACAGTGTGCGCAGGTCGATCTTTGACGCTTAGATGCAATCAGCGCATACGGAACGGCGCTTTGCGGATCTTCGCATGCTTGTGGAACGATTTGCCGGCATGCTTGTCGTGGCGCTGCTCACCATGCTTGGCTTCCATACGGCGTTCGTGGCGCTTTGCGTTTTCGGAACGTTCATCCTGCACCACGCGAATCTCCTTGCGATGGATGCGCTTGCCTCCACTGCGCCGACCATCACGATCGCCGCGTTCGTTACGCCCGTTCTGGCGGTCGTCCGCGAACCGGCGCTGTTCACGAGCGTCGGCTTTGCGCTGCTTCTTGGAAGGCGCGTTCTGCTTCCCACCCTGACGTTTGTCGGTCTGCTTGGCTTTCCTATCGGTGAAGTCACGATTGCCGGAAGACCCGCGACGCTCACGCGATTCACCGCCCTCGGCACGCTGCTGCTCATGCAGACGCGCGTACTTTTCACGACGCTTGTCATTGCGCTTCTTCTCGTGCTCTCCGCGGCGGATCTCCTGAATCTCGGGATGTTCCCAACGTTCCTCGCGGGCGATGGCCTCACGGTTGTCGCGGTTCGCGAACTTTTCCGCGCGGCGTTCGGAACGGTTCTGCTTTGGCTTGGAACGCTCCTCGCGGGCTTCGACCTGCTTTTCGGCGCGTTCCCCACGTTCCGACTTGAACGGCTTGCCGCCCTTGTCTTTACCACGATCCTTGTTGCGGCCGCCGGAACGGTTCTGCCGTCCGGAACGTTCGGATTCATCCTTGCCGTTCTTCCTACGGCGGGGATTGCCCGCCGGCTGGGACTGTTCAAGCGTCCATCCGAACACCGGTTCGGCGGTCTCCCCCACCAATTCCAGGACTTCCGGGGAATCATGCGTCACTTCGATCGGTTTGATCTTCAGACCGGCTTCGTGCAGCATACGACGGGTCCTTCTGCGCTGATTCGGCAGAACGACGGTCACGACGCTGCCGGAGTTGCCTGCGCGCGCGGTACGGCCGGAACGATGCAGGAACGACTTCGGATCCTCCGGAGGCTCGACCTGTACGACGAGCTCCACGCCGGAAACGTCGATGCCGCGGGCCGCCACGTCGGTGGCCACCATCACGTTCACATCACCGGATTCGAACGCGGCGAGATTGCGGTCTCGCTGGTTCTGGCTGAGGTTTCCGTGCAGTTCGGCAGCCGGAATGCCGTTCTTGGTGAGGTCCTTGGCCAGTTTCTGGGTCTGGAATTTGGTGCGAGTGAACAGAATGCGGCGTCCCTTGCCGGATGCAAGGGTTCGTACCAGTTCATGGCGGTCGCCCTGCGTGGTTTCGAACACGTAGTGGGTCATTTCGTCAACGACGGCGGTGGCCGAATCGACGCTGTGCACCTTCGGATCGGAAAGGAACGTGTTCACCACTTCGTCAACGCCGTGGTCGAGGGTGGCGGAGAACAGCATGATCTGGGCGTCGAAGGACACCTGGCCAAGCAGTCGCTTGACGGGCGGAAGGAAGCCCATGTCGGCCATTTCGTCGGCCTCGTCGATGACGGCGACCTGCACCTGGTCCAGCGTCAACGCGCCCTGTTCGATCAGATCTTCAAGACGGCCCGGGCATGCCACGACGATATCGGCGCCGGCACGCAGGTCCCTGATCTGCCTTGCGTAGCGCACTCCTCCATACACGGTGGTGGTGTTGATGCCGTAAATCTGGGCAAGGGGCATCAGCACATCGTTGATCTGGTTCGCGAGCTCACGGGTCGGAGCCAGCACGAGTCCGCGCGGATGCGGAACGAAATCCTCTTCGCGACGCTCCTGCGCATGGCCCTGCTTCACGCGGTTGACCTCGTGGCGGAACTGGCTCATGTTCTCGAAATCGTCGGCATCCACCTCACCGAGGCGGGCCACCAGGGGAATCGAAAACGCGAGCGTCTTGCCGGAACCGGTGCGGCCACGTCCGAGAATGTCACGGCCAGCCAACGAATCCGGCAGCGTATTGGACTGGATCGGGAAAGCCGTCTTCTTGCCGTCGGCCGACAGTACGCGGACCAGCGGACCAGGAACGCCGAGCTCGGCGAAGGTCAACGGACGTTCCTCTTCCTCGCGGTTCTCATCGAAATCGGCTGCGAGGGTATCTTCTTCAAAAGCGGTATCGGGCACAGTGGCCTTTCATGTCAAACTTTACGCACGTTGCGCAAACCTGTTAACAGTAGCCCATGCCCGATACTTTTACACACCCGACGCGTTACGCCGTTCAGCGGTAGTTACGCTCGATGAGAATGTCGGAAACGGTCAGGTTGGCGTCATTGACCAGATTGAACAGCACCACCTGAGCGAGATCGGCCGGACTCATGAACGACTTCTGCTTTTCCTCGGACACGTAGTCATGGCTGTCACGATAGAACTCCGTGTCGATTCCTCCCGGATACACGCCGACCACCTTCACGCTGGATCCCTTATAGGCGGCTTTGAGGCTCATCGTGTAGCCCTTCTCACCCCATTTGGTGGCGCAGTACACGGATTCGCCCGCATTGCCACGAGTGGCGGCGGTGCTCATGACGTTCGCGATCTTGAGGTCATGCTCTTCATCGGCCTTCAGCGTCTCCACACTCCACAGGATCATGCCCTTGAGCCCTTTGAGACACTTATCCACGTCGGCGCCTTCATAGTCGACCGGCTTTTTGAAGGACGGCTGGCCCGCATTGTTGATAAGCAGGTCGATATGACCAATCTCACGAATCTGCCTCACGGATTCCTTCACGAACGATTCGTCGGAGACATCACCGACGAAGGCCCGGTAATCGCCGGAATCGAACATTCGCTCCAATTCGGCCTGACGCCGCGCATTGAAGTCGATGCCGGCCACGAACCATCCCTTGTCGACCAGCTGACGGGCCAGTTCGAATCCAAGGCCAAGCGCGGAACCTGTCACGATGGCGATTTTCTTACCTGCTGCGGTGCTCATATTGACTCCCTGATGTTGTCTGCGTTGCCCAACGCTTTAATCATAAATCCTCAACCCCACTTGAAGTCAAACGATTGACGCGCGTTTCCATAACAAATCATGGGTTTTCCACACGACCCGCCCAATATGATGCAGACCAGCCGGGCGGCTCACCTGCATCCACTGGCGCTCGTACACGCGCATCCACCCTTCCAATTCGTCGGCCAGCGCACGCCCGTCACCCCCACTTGGATGGCCGGCCAGACACAAGCCGATCTGATTGATAATCATCTGCCCGCGCAGAGCCGTGGCCAGCACGGACGGCCAATCACCATCCCGTCCAGTCGCGACGATCGGCGAAAGCTGCAGCGCACACAGCTTGAGCTGTTCGTTCATCGCGGAACCGGAATCCGGTATTTCACGAAGTGTTTCACGCAAGGAAGCGCAATCAAACCCTTCCCCATCGGAAGCCCTCAGGCATTCGTCGAGCGCATTCCAGCTGAAGCAGACCGCCTGCGATGCCGTTCGCAGCAATTGCGCGGTCGTTCCCGTCCGATCCGCGTATTCCAGCAGCGAAATCCGCACAAGCATACGCGTCTCATCGGCATGGGCGTCCGGGTTCCATGCGCAGTGTGCGCCGAAGATCATGGCAGGGACCGACATCCTCGGGTCCCGAACCTGCCAGCAATCTCCCGAATCGGCTATCGTCAACCCCCGGGCTTTCTGACCTTGCGCTGTCTTGGCCACGGTGGAGATGCCATTCCACGCATCGGCGAGACGCGGCAGCAACGTGTCGCAGTTCCACGTTACGGAAGGAACATCCCGCACATCATCATTCGTCGCATCGGTCAACTCGATCGCACGGTCGGCGCAGTATTCGGAAAGCTCCATGAGGTCGGTCGACGTAAGCCTGTCGGAATTGTGGAAATCCCCCCACGTCCCACCATCGCAATCCACGTGCTCCGTCCTCAACTGAAGCTGGTTGTATTTGTAGAAGCACAGTTTGTCGGCCCAGGTTTTCAGCCAATCGAGCGTAGGCACCCGCCCTTGCGTGGCATCGATGCGGTAACCGCGCATGACGAGGGCCGGAACGTCGACGATGCTGAGCGCCGGAAGCGCGCCACCGCACTGGTGGATGAGCTGCCGCAGCGTCTGCACTCCGTTGCGCACACCTTCCAGATCCGCTCCCCGAATCGTTACGCCCTTGGACTCAATGTCCAGCGTGTAGGAACCCGCAGCAGAGGCCGTTTCGTACGTCTTGCCGATCATCAGGTTGATGAAGCCCGATTTTCCATCCTGCGAGGACAGTTGCCAGTGCAATCCCGCATGCCGTCGCAGGTCGTCGAGCAGCTGGTGCGCGAGCAGCCGTCCATGATCCCCCACATCCACGCTTTCGTCGACCAGCCCGGAGAAAGGCAGCCCCACCAAGCCTCCGGTAAGCATCAAATGTTTCGGCTCTGGGATCAAAGTCCACCGATCGACGTCGATGAACCGCGTCTCGCCAACCATAGCTCCTCCTTGAACCAGGTTTCCACCGGGTGCGCGGCACCGTCGACACGCACCCTTTTCACTTCCTACTTAGGATACTGTGCTTTTCACAGGTGGCGGTCGACCGCGTGTACCACATCCACCAAATCACCATTGGAAAGCATCGGACGCTTGAACTCACGCCAATCCTCCACACGCACCACCCAGCGTCCCTCTTCGACGTCATACACCGGGCGTGCCGTCTGCTCCCAACGGAAACGCTTATGGGTACGGCCGGTCATGGGATCGCGCCGCGAATAGTGCAGACATGCGCAGTTGGTGATCTTCCACTCTTCGGAGTCGGCCCTGCGCATGAACTCCTCATCGGAAAGATCCTCCAACGTAAGCATGAGCGCAAGCATCAGATCACCATGGCTTACCATGACCACGGATTCGGCGTCGGATTTGCGGTTGAGCGAGGTAAGCAGATTGTGCACGCGATCTTCGGCCACATCCGCTATGGATTCGCCCGCCGGCGGGCGCCAGTACAGCGGATCGGTTGTCTTGAACATCCAATTGCGCTCATAGTTGTTCTTGAAATCCTCCTTGGTGATGGTGCTGATCTCACCCCAGGATCGTTCGCGCAGTACGCGGGTCTCCTCCCACTTCGCCTTCGGCAACGCCATGGTGGCCGCGGTCTCGCGCGTGCGTACGTACGGCGAAACCAGATAACGGTCGAACAACGGCTGCTGCGTGATCAGCCAGCGTCCGATGCAGTCGGCCTGCTTGCGTCCCGTCGCGGTAAGGCGCCATGAACGGTCCGGCACGGTCACGTTGTCTTGGGTGAACAGCGAATTGTCCCCCTGCTCACCTGCGCTGATGATGACGTTCGCCTCGGATTCACCGTGGCGAATCACATACAGGTCCAAAGGCATTCCCATAATCGTTCCTTTTTGTCGTTTCCGTCGTTATGCTACTCGTATCGTCATTGAACAGCCACCAGCGTAGCCGATGCGATTGCGCTCACGGCACATTGGCACATATCGTCACGCAATACGCGTGTGTTGTTTCATATCATTTCACGCTGTGTTCATGAATCATCTACCGTCTGCCCGCACAAACCCCACATAGACCCCTCACTGTCAAACGTCATTCGGGCCAGATTCCCGTCTGCGCATGCTTACGCCGATACTCGCCCGGCGTCATGCCACTGTGTTTTTTGAAGACCTTCGTGAAGTGGCTTTGCGACCGGTACGCAAGAATCTGCGCGATCTCCTTGAAGCTGTATTCCGAATACTTGAGCATGTTTTCGGCCGCTTCCATACGTTTGTCGGTGATGAACTGCGATATCGACGTTCCCGTTTCGCGCGCGAACAGCTCCGACAGATACGTCGGGTTCAGATGCACGTGATTGGCCAGTATAGGCACCGTGATCTTCTCATGCAGATGGTAATGGATGTAGTCCATGCATTCGTTGACGGCCTTGGAATGCGTTTCGACCTTCTGCATATCGGCCATGGCCCAGGTGAAGAACGTCATCATGTCGGTATGCAGACGCCGAACGTCGTCGGGCGTCTGACAGTTGTCGAGATCCTGAATATACAGGTCGGAAGCGTTGTAGGCATCCTCCTCGTCCATACCGCCCTCGATTGCGAATCGTGTGGCAAGCGTGATGGTGGTGACGAACCGGTATTTCGCGTTTTTCAGCGGATCGTCCGAAAGGTAACCGTACAGGCCGGAATCCCATAATCTGGTGCTTTCGGAAATGGCGTTGATGTCGCCGGAGCGCATCATGTCATACTGCTTCATTTCCTCCACATACCGATGGTGGCGCACCCGGTCTTCCCGCGAAAGGAAATCCAGATATCCCAGCTTCGCTTCGTCGACGACCGCCATAAGACCTCCCACCATTGGTAAATCAGCCAGCTCTTACGACGATTATACAATCTTTTTTTCTAATCTTTCAGCGCCACCACCACAACCATCGGCGAGAATCCCGCTTTTTCAATCATGTCAAGATCGGCTTCCAAAAGGAGACGGCCCATCTTCACACGACTGCCCGAACTGACATGCAACGTGAACGCCTTCCCACCAAGATTCACCGTATCGATCCCCACATGGACCAGAATTTTCCTACCGTCATCCTGTTCGATGGTGATGGCATGGCCGGTTCGCGCGATATCGAGAATCACACCCGAAACCGGCGCGTACACACAGCCGTTCTTCGGCATCACACCAAAGCATTCGCCCATACTGCCACCAGCAAACACCGGATCCGGAATCTCCGCCATCGGTATGAGCTCGCCGTCGGCAGGAGCGCCGACCGCGTAATCCACATCCTCACGTTCGTCATGATGAAGGGCCTCGGCCTTCTGTGCAAGGTTCCGTTCGGCTTCAGCCGCCAGTTTCCGCGTCTGCCTCACCTTGTGCACCGGCACCGACAGCTCGTCCACACCGGCTTCGATCAACCGCTCCACCGCATCGGGATCCGCGGCAAGCTGACCGCACACGCCCGTCACCACCCCATGACGGTTACCGCCTTCCACCGTCATTTCAATCAGTTTGAATATGGCGTCATGATGCGGGTTGAAATATCGTCCAAGACCATCCGCCTCACGATCCAGCGCCAACGTGTATTGCGTCAGATCATTGGTTCCGATGCTGAAGAAACTCACTTTGTCCGCCAGAGACTGGGCGCACAGGGCCGCCGCGGGAGTCTCCACCATGATTCCCAGCTGGGGAATCCGGAAGTCCACGCCTTCCTTTTCCAATTCCTCCGCGACGGAGTGCAGCAGTCCTACGAGCTCATCGATCTCCCAATCGGATGTGATCATGGGGAACATGACCTTCAGATTGCCCAAGACACCGGCGCGAAGCAACGCCCTCAGCTGCGGGCGAAACTGCTCCTTCCATTCCAGCGAAACCCTCGCGCCGCGCAATCCCAGCGCAGGATTCGACTCCTGAACGAAGTTCAGATAGGGAACCTTCTTATCCGAACCGATGTCCATGGTGCGGATGATGACTTCCTTGCCTTTCATCGCTTCCAGAACCGCTGTGTAGGCCCGGTACTGTTCCTCCTCCGTCGGAGCCTCATCTCTCCCAAGGAAAAGGAATTCCGTTCGGAAAAGCCCCACGCCATCCGCGCCCGACGCCAACAAATCATCGATATCCTGCGGACTTTTGATATTGGCGTAGATTCTCGTACGGCATCGCGTGGGCGTCCCGTCTTCCACCGATGCATCCGCATATTCATCGTCATGCTTGCCGCGCAGCTGCCGCATACGTTCCAGCGCAATCTGCTTTTCCGACTCGTCCGGGTCCGCAATCACGGTTCCTTTCGCCCCATCGGCATCGATGATGACGAAAGAAGCGTGCCACACTTGCGCTACGGCATCGGCGTTCCCATACACGTACGGAACGCCGATGCTTTCCGCAAGAATCGCGACATGGGAATTGGGAGACCCCTTCACCGTGATCATGCCGCCTATCAAAGCCTCGTCGATGGAGGCGAGCTGCGCCGGACTGATCTCATCCGCGCAGATGGCGCAATGTTCGTCCGGACCGCCATCTCTTCCCTCGATATTGGCTATGATCTCATTCGCGACGCCACGAACGTCGTCCTTCCGGGAACGGATGTACTCCGAATTCACCTTGTCGAAGGCTTCTTCGAGCACGCGCAACGTTTCACGCACCGCCTTACATGCGTCGGAACCCTGTTCCCGTATATTCCGTTCGATTTGCGGAACGAACTTTTCATCCGACAGAATCGACAGCACGGTTTCACGGATATCCTGGCTTTTGCCGTCCGACACATTCGACATGACATCCGTTGTGAGCGATTCCACCGCATCACGCAGTTTCAGCAGTTCCTCCTCCGGTTTTGCATACCGGGTCTCCGACTTACGGACAATGGAATCAATCACATGCACGGGACCCGCATAGAAACCCTGCTGAGCCACGGAACAATCGAACGTTGTCATCTCACGACCTCCTCTACAGATTCGATTCCAGGAAACGACGCAAAGCCGATGCCGCTTTGCACGCTTCCGGACCGGTAACGGTAACCTCCAAGTCGCTGCCCTCCGAAGCGTCCAACAGCATCAGTTCGAGGACGCTTTTCGCGTCGGCGGTATGTTCGGCATTGCGGATGGTCGTGTCCGCATCGAATTCGGAAACGATTTTCGCAATCTCCCCAGCCGGTCTGACATGGATTCCAGTCGGATCCTTGACGACGTGATTGAAAGTGACTGACGTGCCGACACCAAACCTCACCAAATCGCCATGTGCAACGGTCGAATGGAACGGATCCGACTGTTCCTCGTTTTCGGCATCATCATCGTGCGCAATCTCCTGAGGCTTCTCAGATTCTTCCTCGATACCGCCCAACGCTTCGGCCACCGTACGATCCTTGATGACGATGCGCGTGATGATATAGCTCATGATGTAGCTGATCACCAATCCCGTCAGATACATGCCCATACTGCGGACCGCACCGTCCTGGCCGGCCGTCATGACGAACACGCCAAGAAGTCCCGAAGGACCCCAGGTGGTGGCTGCCACCTGGCATCCCATCACGAACGCTCCGCCGAACCCCGCGCCAAGACCGGCCGTTATGAACGGCACGCCCATAGGAAGCGTGACGCCATAGATCAACGGCTCGCCAACCCCAAGAAAACCGGCGGGAAGGGAACCCGCTATCACGGAGCAGAGTTTCCTGTGATGAAGTTTTTTCGCCTTTCCATACAATGCGATCGCGGCACCCACCTGGCCGGCGCCGGCCATAGCCAGTGCCGGATACAACGTCACATATCCGATTTCCTGCAACTGTACCGCATACAACGCCACCAATCCGTGGTGCATGCCGGCCGCTACCAGAGGAAGGAACAGAGCAGAAGACACATATCCGACAACGACTCGAATGAAGACGTTCCCCGACAGACATGCCTGGCCGATCATCCACACAATGCCATCCGACACGTATCCAAACGCCGGCATGATGAGCAGTATGTACGGAACCGCGCAGATTAGAAGGGCCAGGAACGGCGTAAATATCACGTCCAAACTGGATGGCATTCGCTTACGAATGAATTTCTCGACGACCGACATGATGAAAACGCCGCAGATGACGGCCAACACACCGCCTTTGCCGCTTTTGAGAACGGAACGCAGCGGAACCGCATTATCATACATGCCCAGCAGCTCGGCGATCGTATCAATGTTCGCCATGGATGTGATCATGCCCAACATGCCACCGAGAATCGGAGTCGCACCGAAACGTTCGCCAGCACGATAACCGGTCCAAGCCGTGATATACGTCATGAATGACACGTCGACCATGGAAAGCAGCAAATACGTCACATACCACGCGGAATTGTGCTGGTAATCCGGCACAAGCTGCGAAATCAGGGACGCGAAACCCGCGCACAGACCAGCAGTGACGACACCCGGAATAAGGGGAATGAAGCTATCCCCCAGAACCTTCAGAAAGTTTTTGATGATATGCGGCTTCCTTATCGAATGAAGCCCTCTCTCCACCAGCTTGCTTCCGGCATTCACCGACGTCAATCCCATCGAACGGCATATGTCCGCGTAGATTCTGCTGTTGCCGGGCCCGACCACCACTTCATAAGTGCATTGCCGGTCATGCACCAACGCCAGCACGCTTCTCACATCGTTGAGATCGGATTCCCGCACGACCGACTCATCACCAACCACAACACGTAGCCTCGTCATGCAATTCGTAACGGAAACAATGTTGACGGCACCGCCAAGGCACTCAACGATCTCCTCGACTATCCGCTTCGCTCCATTAGCGACCGCCATACCGCCTCCAGTGATCATTCAGATTGAAACAGCCACAAAGCCACACCAAAAAAACTTAGTCTAACTTTACAGACGTCTCCCCCGACTTATGAGAACAACATATGTTTATATACCCCTACCCCTGTCATCAAAGCCACCTGCCGTCAGGCCGATGTTTTACGCTCCAACGGCTGCAAGAATATGCTTGTGAATTCATGCTCGGAATCTCTCCGGGGAAAATATCCAGCCGGCAGAGGGAATAATCCATCAAACCCCCTTTATGAGGGTATTTTCTCCGGTCACTGGAGGAATTCGGACACATCAAAGCCTTCCATCGTCCGGAAATCGCCAGTCACTGGCGAAATCAGTACGCACAAATGCCTCCCGGCGTCCGAAATCAGCCAGCAAGTGGAGAAATTCGGACGCTGAAAAACAGCTTAGAGGGAAAAAACCGCCAGTCACTGGCGAAAAAGAACCGCTTAATCATCCCCAAACGAGATAATTCATCCAGTCACTGGCGAAAAACGGACGCGCAAATGCCCTCAGTGTCCGAAAACTGCCAGTAAGTGGCAAAATCGGGACGCTTAGACGCCTCTCAGGGGGAAGAAACCGCCAGTCACTGGATGATTCGGGATGCACAGACATATACCTACGTCCCATTCCTCCAGTCACTGGCGAAAGTGGGACGCGGGGAAGCGCTCCAGCGGAATAAAACCGCCAGTGAGTGGAGGGATTTGGACGCAACGACATACGCATATGTACGTTCGTCACGGCAGTAGCCCAATAGATCTTGTATGAGGAGCCGGCGCGCCCATCTTCATATGTTTGCACAGGCGGCCTTCACGGAAATCCCAAGCCATGCATCTCACACATGCGACCATAGGAATCCAGAAAGGAATCTAGAAGTAGGTGCTCCAGCCAAGTTTGATGGCAAGGATGATGCCGGTCAGCACGGCGGCGGCACGCATGATGTTCTCCGGAATATGACGCGTGATCGGAGGCGCGATGGCACTGCCGATCACACAACCGATGCACATCATGATGGCGAACGGCCAGTAGACCGACCCCCTCACAATGAACATGATGGCGGCTGATATATTCGCCCCGAAGCCAACCACCGTTTTCAGCGCGTTGATCTGATGGAACGGACCGATCTTGCCCAAGTCGAGCACAGCCAACGCCAGCGTACCCGCAGCAGCCCCGAAATAGCCGGAATAGACGCCAACGAAACTTACGCCGAGCCACAGCCACCATGGGTCGTGTAGTTTGCCGTCCTCCGATTTGCTTGCGATTCGAGCGGCGCGGGCACCCTGCTTCGATTCCGGCAACGCCTGAGCCACGGCATCTCGAGCAGCCGCTTTCTTACGCGGGTTCAACGCAATGATTGCGGAGCTGAACAGAATCAGCGGAGGTACGACGAATTCAAAGACTTCGGCGGGCAGCCCCAACAACAGCAGTCCACCGAGCACACCGCCGACCAAGCCAATCAGCGCATAGATGATCACGCGGACACGCTGCCCCTGAAGCTCCTTACGTGCGGACAGCAGACCGCCGATGCCGGTACCAAGCACTCCGACTGTGTTGGTCGTATTCGACAACACCGGCGGAATGCCGAACGCGAGCAACGCCGGATAGGAAATCAGCGAAGACGCTCCAACCGCATAGCCGATGAATCCGGCACCAATACCGGCCACCAGAACAAGCAACAGCGTGGTTACGGACACTCCGGCAATCATGGCACTCCCCTGCATCCCGCTCGATCGGAAACCTCACACATATGCACACATATGACGGGAGCCAAGTCTAGTGGCTTGGCTCCCGTCGGTCATATGTTGTTCAGAACGTGGCTATCAACGTTTGATGAGCGACTCGCTCCAATACACCGCAAGCGGAACAAGAGCCCACTGCAAGGCAAGTCCCGGCAGGCCTGCGGCAAGATCGCTGGTCCACGTGGCTGCGATGGAATTGCCCGAGCTGAAAGCGAATACGGCCACTGCGGTAGCTGCCGTCAGCACCACTCGTCCAGCCAGCTGGGCCAGCACGACCTTCACCAGACTTGGAAGCTTCACATAGCGCAGCAGACCTGCGAACAGACCGTAAGCGCACAGTTCGATCATCATGAACGGGAGCATGGCCGGCCCTGGCATGCCGGACAGCATGAAGCTGACCAACGGCGCCACGACACCGGCGACAGCTCCAACCGTCGGTCCTGCAATCAGGCCGACAAAGATGATGGGCAAGTGCATTGGCAGGAACGCCACGCCGAGCGCGGTTCCTTGTCCGGAAACGGCGCCGATGACGTGGAATAGTTGCGGCAAAGCGACTGCGGCTACGATGGCGAGCACCGTGGAGGCGGCTTTGGTGGTCAGGCTCAGACGCGGCAGGTCGGTTCGACGTAGCGCGATGGATGTGGTTGTTGCGGACATTGGTTCTCCTTTGCTCTTCTCGCGCCTTGCGAGGCGTGCCCTCCAACCGGAGGAAGGATTGTGAAAGTGATTTAACAGGCGGTATCGATGAGAAGATCAGCGTTCTCCCGTACGCCGCACGATTCGAAATAGCGGTTTTCCAGCGGGATCCACTCGTCGATGAATCGTTGCAACATGCGGGGATTACGTGCTTCGAGACGGCGAAGCTGCTCATCCGGATCGATGGTGAGGCAGATCGTCAGATCATAATAACCGCGTAGTGCGGGATGCATGCCGTAGCTTCCTTCGACGATGGTGAGCTTGGCCGGTTCGACATCGTATGATGCCGCATAGTCTCCGGTATGGCAGTCCCACGGCCGATATCGCACCGACTCTCCCATCGACAACGGTTTGAGCACCTCCGCTTCGAATCGTTCACGATCGACGTTGCCGCCTGGCTCCGCGAAACGCTCCGGAGTTCGTTGTTCAGGACGCAGGAAGAAATCGTCCATGTGCAACACATTGCCGCCGAACCGGTCGTGCAGCCGTGCCGCGAGCGTGGTTTTGCCGGACGCACACGGACCGTCGATGACGATGAACGCGCGCTCGTTATTCTCCAGCATTCGTTCCACATGGCCGATCGCGGATTCCATGCCTTCCACGGATTCCATCTTTCCTCCCCTACACGGCTTGCCATACCGCGGCAGCGCGGCAGCGTGATCGTATGAATGGCTACTCGAGTACGGTCAGGCGGTAGGCTCGCGAACCGATGCCGAGTTCTTCCGCGTATTCAAGCGTGTGTTCGCCGTGACGGGTTGCAATGCGTTCGGTCACCGAAGCTCCGTCCGGAGCCACATGGATCAGATCGACGCAAGCCTGGTCGAGCGCCACCGGATCAAACGAAGACAGCACGCCGATGTCATGCATGTCCGGTTCGGACGGCGTCGCGAAGCAGTCACAGTCCACGGACAGGCGGTTCATTACGTTCAGATACATCATGTTGCCGTTCATATGGTCGATCACGGCCTCGTCCGCTTCCGCCATGGATTCAAGGAAATCATCCTGTTCCGCCGTGACCCAATGGTCTTTGGCCACACCCGCCGAGTGGATCCAACGCTTGCCGTTGGACGACGCAATGCCGATGGACACATTCTTGAGCGCACCACCGAAACCTCCCATCGGATGGCCTTTGAAATGCGACAGCACGAAGAAGGAATCGTAATCATCGATGTGCATGCCGACGATGTCGTACGCAATGTGCTTGTGCTTTTCGGCCGGGATTTCGATTTCACCGCCCATATCCATGATCTGGATTGGCGCGATGTCGCCATATCCGCGTTCCTTGAGCACATTGAGGCTTTTCTCTGGAGTCTCACGGTTGCCGTCGTATGCAGTGGCGCATTCCACCAGCGTTCCACCGATCTCCTGCACGAGATCCTTGACGAGCGACGGATTGAGATTGTTGGATTTCTCGGATTCGCCCGAATGGATTTTGATGGCCACCTTGCCTTTCGGCGTCGCCCCCAGCGCATGGTAGGCGGCGAGCAGGCTTTCCGGCGAGATCACTGGCGTGAAGAACACCTCCGGAGCTTGCGGATCGTCGGTACGGTGTTCCAAACGTTCCAGTCGGGTAGTGTCGATTTCGGTCATAATCGTCCTCGATTCTTCGGTATTGCCATTATTCAGGCTAGCAGTTTAAAGCCGACTTTAAGCAAATCTCACCCATGTCGCGGCATCCGTCCTATAAGCAATTTCAAACCACCAACGTCTCACAAGCCACTTGTGCGAGGTCAGTGATGGCGCTCCTTGGCGATCATGATGAAGTAATCCATGCTCAGGAAATTCATGCACAGTATTTTACCTGTGACTCGAATCAGATTATTTCGTAATAATCCTGTTAGTCTTGCTGAGGTTTCGTTTAAGCCCATATGCCGGAGAGACTTCAGACATCCAGTTCCGGCATCATGCCATTCACAAGCCGGGAGAAGGGGATCATGGCAGAGATCATTACCATGGCGCTGTTTTGCGCAGCGCTTGTAGCATGCATCGCGGCCAACATCTCCATAGTTCCGGCATTGGCCGGTGGAGTACTCATCTTCCTTGTTCATGGACGCCTGACCGGGCACACGTGGAAATCCATGCTCGGCAAAGGTTTTGCCACCATGCGGGCCGCGAGCATCGTGGTGGTCACGTTCGTGCTGATAGGCCTGCTGACCACGTTATGGCGTGCGGCCGGCACTGTGCCGTTCATCGTGGCCAACACCACAACGCTGGTCCGCCCTCATGTGGTGATACTGCTGTCCTTCCTGCTTAACTGCCTGATGTCGCTTCTGACCGGTTCGGCGTTCGCGTCGGCCGCGACCATGGGCGTAATCACCATGACGCTCGGAACATCCATGCAGGTCTCGCCTCTGTTCCTCGGCGGCGCGATTCTTTCCGGCGTGTATTTCGGAGACCGCTGCTCCCCCGTCTCCACAAGCGCCCAGCTCGTCAAGACGCTGACGCATACGAACATCTTCGACAACATACGTCTTATGCTGCGTACGGCCGCGGTACCGTTCGTGCTGACTTGCGCCATCTACGCGGCATTGGCGTTGTGCACGCATCCCTCAGACGGGTCGATGGATGTTTCCACGTTGTTCGCAACGGCTTTCAACCTGCGTTGGGTGAGCGTGCTGCCTGCCGTGGTGCTGGTCGTTCTGGCACTCGCACGTGTGGATGTGCGCATCACGATGGGCGCAAGCATCTGCACGGCCCTGCCAATATGCCTGCTTATCCAGCATATGGATTGGCTTTCCCTCGGCCGTGCGTTGATATTCGGCTATCATTGTCCGGATGCGCAAGTCGCGCCGCTGATCGACGGCGGTGGCGTCGTCTCCATGATCAAGGTGATGCTGATCGTGTGCATTTCGTCATCGTATTCCGGTATTTTCCAGGAAACCGGCCTGCTCAACGGCGCGCATCAGGTGATCCAACGCATTTCGGAACGAATCGGAAGATTCGGCGCCACGCTCGTCACGTCCATGGTGACGAGTTGCGTGGCCTGCAATCAGACGCTGTCGATCATGCTCACGGACCAATTATGCCGGAATATAGAACAAGACGAGCAGAAGCATGCGATCAATCTGGAAGACACCGCCGTAGTGGTTGCGCCGTTGGTTCCCTGGTCGATCGCCGGCGCGGTGCCGCTCGCATCGGTAGGAGCGCCCACGGCCAGCCTGCTGCTCGCCTGTTTCCTGTATCTGCTGCCTTTGGCAGGATTGCTGAACGTCAGAAGAAGATGAACGCCACCGCCGCGGCGAAGCACATCAACAGAACCGACGTGATGAAGCTGGCCAGAAACGCCTTCTGTCCCTTCTTCGCGATCGCGGAGAAGTTCACGTTGATGCCGAGCGCGGCCATGGCCATACCGAGCACTATGTAGGCGAAATCCACCAGAGCCGGTGCGATGGAGCCGACGAACGGCACGAACGTTCCGATGATGGACGCGCCGATGAAGCCCAGCATGAACCACGGGAACGAAACCTTGCGCTTGCCGTCCGAAGGCACGTCGGAATGGCGCTTATCCCACCAGATGGCGATGATGATCGCCGCGAACACCAGCATGAGCACACGCGACAGTTTCATGATGGTGGCGATGTCCACCGCACCGAAAGCGTCGCCCGCTGCCACGGCATGGGCGATTTCATGCAGGGAAGCGCCCGCTGTGATGCCCAGCTGGGTCTTGGTCAACCCCGTCAAAGGACCGAGCGCGATTTCCAGCAATGCGAAAACAGTACCCATGATGGCGATGATGGCCACGGCCATCACCTCGTCGTTGGCTTTTTCATCTTCCTTGTCCGCGGACACTTTAATCGATCCGGACAATCCCATAACCGCAGCCGCACCGCAGATTCCGGTACCGCCGGCCACGAGAATCGCCAGCATCGGGTCGACGCCAAGCTTACGTGCGATGCCGTAACATGTGACGATCGTCAACGCCACTACGACGGCGGCAATCGGCAGGCATTTGACACCTTGCGTGAACAGGACGGTCAGGTTGAGCTTGAAACCAAGCAGGATGATTCCCAAACGCAGCAGTTTGTTGGAGATAAGTCCCGCCGCGTCCTTCACTCCGGCCTTGTGCTCCATGGAGGAGCCGACATACCATTGGCGGATCGGGAACTGGGCGACCATACCGATCAGCAGAGCAATGATCAGCGCGCCGAACAGGCTGAATCCCGGAAACTGCTTCAGCCACGAGGCGACCAGTGAAGCCGCCAGCGTAACGATACCGATGAACACCATTTCCTTGGTGGCAATGCGCCGCCACCACTTCTCACAGAACTCTTTCACAGAGAGTCAAGTGTGGCACAGGCGGTCCGACACATCAATAGTGTTTTTACTTGTTCGCCGAAATCCTGTTTCTACGCGACGGCAGTTGCACTTCCGAAAGCACGATGGCACCGAAAATCAGCGTAAATCCCATGACTGACGGAATCGTGAGCGTCTCCCCCGCGAAAATCACGGAAACCAGCATCGCGAAAATGCATTCGGTACTCAGAATCACCGACGCTTCCGATGTGGGCAGGTTCTGCACCGCAATCGTCTGGAACACCTGCGCGATCACCGTCGACCCGACCGCAAGATATACGATGCACGCCACAATGTCCCAACGGCACCACGCCGTGGACGGCATGCCATCAAACAGCCCGGCACCGCATCCGAAGAACACCGAACACCAGAAGAATTCGGCAAGCATCAACGCCACAGCATCGAAATCCTTACCCAGAAATCCGACGAACACCAGATTCAACGCGAAGAAGAACGCGCCGATTATCGTCATGGCATCGCCGAAACCCATATGCAGGAGTTCCGCACCGCCGCCACCGCTCAGGGAAACCAGTCCGACGCCGAACGCGCACACGAGCGCCGCGGCCAGATGCTGCCAGTTGGGACGTTTGCGCGTCAATGCCCACAGAATGAACGGCACCATCACGCAATACGTGTCAGTGAAGAAGCTGTTGCGCCCTGGAGAAGTGGTCTCCAATCCCTTGAGCTGGAAAAGAAAACCCAGCCAGTACGTCAACGCCAGTATAAGACCGGGAACAACATAACGGGACAGGTGAATCTTACGCAGCCTTGGAAAGAACACGACCGCCATCAACACCGTGGCCAGCCCCATGCGGAAGAACATCATCCACTGCGTGGGCATATTGTCTTGCGCATGCTTGAGCATCGTGTAGCCGGAACCCCATACCATGGCGTTGACCAGCATCATCACACGCGCGACCGGCTTGGTCACGACTATTCCCTCATTGCGCGATTGCACCGTCTGCGCATCCTGCTTGCTCATGAAACCCGTTCTTCTCCCGTGCGACTTCCTTCGTGAGTCTACCGCAGAATCAAGGTTCCGCGGCACGGGAACAACTGGCATGTCACGTTATGAATGCAGCCTTGCCTTCGGGTATCGTTCAACCCGATTCGTTGAATTCGTCTAGGATTTGGAGGATTGGCTGTTCACCCAATTGTCGGCCATGTTGATGGCCTCGTCGAGCGTGACCTTCGCGGCCTTGTAATACTTGGAATCCGTAACGCCGCTATCGTCGATCAACTGTTGGGCCGCATCCAAGGCATTGCTCAGTACGGCAAGCAGTTTTCTGCCCGTCAGGGTCAGACTCTCGTCATCCTGGAGATCTTCAACAAGTTTCTTGCCTTTGTCGATTGACTCACGCAGGGACTGCTCCACATCCTCACCGTTCGATTCGTCATTCGATTCGGAGCCATTTGCCGAAGACGTTCCGTCCGTGCTGGATTCGGTGCCGCTTGACGTGCCGCCGTTCGATGTGCCCGATGCGGTGGAATCGCTTTCTGAAGCGCTCGACGATTCCGAGGATCCGATTTCGTTCCGTATGTTCTTCAGGCTTTCGTTCAGCGAGTCCGTAGCACTGTTCAGCGTTTTGGCGACGAGATTGAGCTGCGTGATGGTGGCGTCCGGTGAACAGCCTTCCGTGTCGACGGTGCTTTCGGCGCTCGACGCCGCATCGGAGAAGGCATCGAGAATATTGTCGACGCCAAGCACATTGCGTAACAGTTTCTGCAGTTCGCCGCTGTTTTCGGAAGTATCGAGAATCGATTTACGCGCGGAGCTGAATTCTGCGACCGCTTGACGGCAGGACGCCAAGGCTTTCTGATGCTTCGTATGGTAGACATACGCGCCACCGGCAATCACCACGGCCAGTACCGCGACGACGATCACAATCCTGCCCCATCGCACTCTGGAACGCTTATCAACGGTTTCGTCGTCCATACGCACCTGCCCATTCTCACACGAGAAACGTCTCGGAAGATTGTCCTCACATATTGTAAGGCCCATTCATGCATATGAGCCGTACTCAGAAAACATCTTCGATAATAAACAGCTTGTCTTCAACGGTTCGGAAGTCCGAAACCGTTGAAGACAAGCTGTTTTCGAAGTACAGGAATCAGTGCTTGGAGACGTTGAGCTTGACCGTTCGCGGCGGTGCTGGTGGTGATGCAGTTGGTGCCGTCCCGGAGCATCGTGACCGGAGCATCGTGAAATAATATTGCAAGAAGCTTCAAGAAAACAGCAACTTAACTGCATCAGGCAAGAAGATGCCGTTGGATCGACGCACCAATGAAATGATCTTCAGAACGGTACGACTGCGACCGTTCGCTTATGGAAAGGAACCAAAATGATTGATTTCAATAATTCCTCATTCGTGAAGATGGGCGCGGCCAACCCACAGGATGCGTTCAAGCTCCTCGACGGCGTGCTGCTGCCAGACGAGACCATTGAATCCGCATTCAAAGGCATCCGTGATTGGGTCGTGTTCACCGACCGCCGCCTGATCACAGTGAACGTGCAGGGCATGACCGGCAAGAAGCGAGACTTCACATCACTGCCATACTCGCATATTCAGGCGTACAGTGTGGAGACCGCCGGTCATTTCGACCTCGACAGCGAGCTTGAGATGTGGTTCAGCGGACTCGGAAAGGTCAAGCTTGAATTCACCAACGGCGTCGATATCCGCGCCATCAGCCAGCTCATCGCCTCGAAGATTTTCTGAACTTCGCACAGTTGCAAACCATCCCGGCAGCCCTCGCAAGAGCACTCTAAAGGCACTCAAGCGATGGCAACAGCTACCCGAAACATAGCGGAAACCGCCTTTTCCGATGCATTCAAAAACGGCTTGTTTCCAACGGTTCGAAAGCCCGAAACCGTTGAAAACAAGCCGTTTTCATGGTCTTGAAATCAGTGCTTGGAGACGTTGAACTTGAATTCGACGATGTCACCATCCTGCATGACGTAATCGCGGCCTTCCTGGCGGAGCTTGCCTTCCTCCTTGATCTTCGTCATGGATCCTTCAGCGGCGACGAAATCGTCATAGGAGACGGTATCGGCCTTGATGAAGCCCTTTTCGAAGTCCGTGTGGATCACGCCGGCAGCCTGCGGAGCGGTGTATCCCTTGTGAATCTGCCAGGCGCGTACTTCCTTCTCGCCTGCAGTCAGGAAGGTGGACAGGCCGAGCGTGTCGTAGCCCACGCGTGCCAGCTGGTCAAGACCGGATTCCTCCAGTCCCGCGTCCGCAAGCATCTCGCGGGCATCTTCCTCATCGAGTTCGGTCAGATCGGCTTCGAACTGCGCGTTGAGGAAAATCGCCGGCGCCGGAGCCACGGAAGCCGCGAGCTTGTCCTGCAGTTCCTTGTTCTGCAGTTCGGAATCGTCCACATTGAACACGTAGATGAACGGCTTGGCGCTCATCAGATGCAAATCATAGATGGATTCCTTGTCGAAACGTCCTTCCCTCGCAGCCTTGTCGATCGTTTCGCCGGCTTCGAGAATGCTCTTCGCTTCCTTGACCGCCTCCAGGTAGGACGGCTCGATCTTCTTGCCGCGCAGGTCCTTCTCGAGCTTCGGCAGTGCGTTCTCGATGGTCTGCAGATCGGCGAGGATCAGTTCCGTGTTGATGGTGTCGATGTCGTCGGCCGGATCGACCTTGCCGTTGACATGCACGATGTCGTCGTTCTCGAAAGCACGCACGACCTCGCAGATGGCGTCGGCCTCACGAATGTTGGCAAGGAACTTGTTGCCTAGTCCTTCGCCTTCGGAAGCACCCTTGACGATGCCTGCGATATCGACAAAGGTGACGGTCGCCGGCACGATCTTCTCGGTGTGCACAAGCTTTGCGAGCACTGGAAGACGATCGTCCGGCAACGGCACGATGCCGGTGTTCGGCTCGATGGTGGCGAACGGATAGTTCTCCGCAAGCACGTTGTTGCGGGTCAATGCGTTGAACATGGTGGATTTGCCGACATTTGGCAATCCGACGATTCCAATAGTAAGAGACATGGTTCCCTAGCTTAGTATCAGGCTTCGATGGCGTCGACCGCTTTGATGACGGCACCCCGGAAGGCGCTTTCCTCAAGGGACGCGACGCCCTTGATGGTGGTGCCTCCCGGCGAGCATACCGCGTCCTTCATGGCACCAGGATGATTTTCGGTGGCCATGTACAGGGCGCCGACGCCTTCCACCATCTTCGCCGCCAAACGGTATGCGGTTGCGCGCTGCAATCCGTATTTCACACCGGCATCGCCCAACGCTTCGATATACATGTCGGTAAAGGCCGGTGCGCAGCCGGCGATGCACATGGCGATGCCCATATGCGCGCTGTCGACACGTTCGATCAGGCTGATTGGTGCGAACAGCCGCTCGAAGAGCTCCGTCTGCTCCACCGTCAGCGTGTTATCGGCTTCGGTGACGAGCACGCCCTTGCCGACGGCCATCGGCGTGTTCGGAATGGTGCATTGGATATGCGCTTCGTTGAAGTCGGCTCCGAACAGTTCACGGAATTTGGCCAGATCCCAGCCGGCCGCGATGGACACGACGATCTTGCCCGGCTTGGTCAGATTTTTTACGATCGGCCCGACCACGCTTTCGATCTGGTATGGCTTGATGGCGATGACGACCACATCGGCAGCTTCGGCCACTTCCGCCGCACTGTGCAACGGCCGCGCACCAAGCTTGGCCGTGGTTTTCTCAAGCTTGTCATAATGTGCGGCGCAGGCCACGATGTCATCGCCGTTCACCACGCCGGCATCGACCATGCCCGAGGCGATGGCCTGGGCCATATTGCCGTATCCGATGAATCCGATGGTTGGATTGGTCATATTGATCCCTCTCTTAGAATCTTTGAGCTTTGGAACTTTCGGGAACCCGTTCAGAACAGCTTTTCGAGATCGCCGCGATTGAGTGCTTCATCGAACACATGCCTGAACACTGTGGAGCCGTGGATGCCGTCATGCTCGAACTCATTGGTGATCCAATAATGCGAGTTGCCCACACGCGACAAGGTATCGAGCTGAAGTCCGGAATCCACGTACATATCGTCGAAATAGACCGCGGCCTGCAACGGCACCTCGTTACGCATCAGCTGGTCCTCATCGTAGATCCTGCCGAATGAGGTGTCCTCCATCAACACGTCCATAGCCGGTTTGAACGGACGGAGCGCGCTCTCCTGTTCGAACATCCACGGGAACATCGCCTCTCCCGTGAAGTTGAGAGGCCTGTTGGCACCGTCGAATTCCGGATGCTCATCACGCACCCGCTGCGCGGCCCAACGAATCGGCTCGTCAAGCTCGCCATTGGCGTAGATGAACTCCTGCAGTGGCCAGTACAGCGGCCTCGACGACGTGGCGTCCATCACCGAATACAGGAATTCATCCGACAGTTCGGTATTTCGCGAAGCGGAGCCGTCCGAGTCCAGAAATGCCTGATCGAGCATCCAATGCACACGTTCGAAGCTGGGTTTCATACCGAAATCGGAACCGAGACACTGCAGGCGTTCCACGGTCAGCACATCGCCATTGGGCAGCAGCGTCTCGCGTGATGCCAGAATGTCGGCGAGCGCGGATACGCGTTCCACATCGATTGGATAGCGTTCATAGAACTGCCGCGTCTTCGTGGCCATACGGGGGAAGGTGTGCCTGTATACGTCGGCGGCATCGGCCGGCACATGGGGAATGCCTCCGGTGGTGAAGCTCGCGGCAATACCTTGCGGGAACAGCGAAAGGTACGTGAGTGTCAGGAATCCGCCGTAGCTCTGACCAAGCGTCACCCAACGTGTGCCGGCGAATTCCGTGCGACGCAGATGCTCAAAATCGCGCACAATTGAATCGGCGAGGAAATGCTTCAGAAAAGCGGCGCCTTGAACGCCATCCATGTCACGCATCACATGCGTATCCACACGCGAGGAACGTCCCGTGCCACGCTGATCGGGCAGAATCACACGGAAATGCTTGATGGCCTCCTCAATCCAGCCATCGGAAGCGGGATTCAACGGACGTGGGCCGTTGCCTCCGGGACCACCCTGCAGGAAAATCAGCAGCGGCAAATCGTCATGCACATGTTCCGGCGCAGTGACGACGCGGTAGAACAGGCTCATCGACTCACCGTTGAAGCCTTGCCCCGGCTCATGGCCAGTCCAGTCCAGCGGCACGCTGATCGAATGGTCTTCAACGTACAATCCCGGCACATAATACTTGGTCAGCAACGTCATCGTGCATCTACCTTTCCTGATATCCTTTCCGCAGCGAACGGAACGGCTGGTACATCGTCAACAAGGACGGCATGTGGGTTCGATCGCATTCATTTCCTCCCATCGACGCCGCCGTCACCCTTGCCTTCCGCCGGAAAGGGTCGCTGAATCTTCCACCATACACGGCAGGCCCGTCTCATGCCTGCGCATGATACCGCAATAGCCAGCCGCACGTTACGCTTGAACCACTATGACTAGACTGCAGCGCCTGTTTTCGTGGATTCGCGGCCATGTGATCGTCGCAGACAGCATCATCACCGCATTGCTCGCCCTATTCATGTTTGGCCTTGGCAACAACATCGAGTTCAATCCCGGACTGCTGTATAACTATCCGGCGCAGGTGCAGATGGTCTGGTCGATCACGTTGCTCGTTCCGCTCATCACGCGCCGGCGATGGCCTCAGATCAGTGCCTTGGCATTCGTGGTACTGGTGCTGCTGCATCTATTGTTCGGCCCATGCATGCTGATCACCGATTTTTTTGCGACGTTCATGCTGTATTCGGTGATTCTGTACGGCAACCCGCATAATTCGAAGGTGTTCATCGTGCTGGCATTCGCCGTCGATGGCCTAGCCTCAATCATCATGGGCTGGACGATGACGGTCGGTCCGATCCTGGCCGTGGGCACCGGACAGTTCTCCGCCGCCGACGTAACGGTACTGAATGGTCTCTCCTCCTGCAACACCGTCTATTCCGGTCGGGGATTGCCGAACGACTGCACCGATACGATACTGCAGTACATGGTCATGATGTTCGTCGCCATCGCGCTGTGCTTGGCGTCGACGATCATCATCGCCTACTGGCAGCGTGCCCGTCTGATGACGGTACGGATGATGCAGGAACGCAATGACGCGATTGCCGCGCGCGAGGTCGAGGAGCGCAATATCGCGGCGCTGGCGGAGCGTGCACGCATCGCACGGGACATGCATGACGTGGTGGCACATACGTTGTCGATCATCATCGTGCAGTCCGACGGTGGCCGGTACGCCGGCGCGAACGATCCCGTCGTGGCACGTTCCACCATGGAGACGATCAGACATGAATCCGAGCATGCGCTGCATGACATGACCAGACTTCTTGGCGTATTCGGCGGATCTCCCCATGCCGACTACGCCGATATCGACACATTGATCGCACAGGCACGTACCGTGGCACCCGACACCGTCATCACACGGGAGATCATCGGAGATGCACGTCCCGACATGTTGGGAGATCGGACAAGCGTGGCCATCTACCATGTGGTGCGGGAATCGTTGACGAACATCCGCAAATATGCGGGACCGAAGGTGACCGTACATGTCACGGAATCATGGGATGACGGCACATTGACCGTGACCGTCACGGATAGCGGGCGTGGCGCTTCGGCCGGATTGGACGGGCATGCGCCCGGCTACGGATTGACAGGCATGCGCGAACGCATCGAAGCCATGGGAGGATCGGTGACGTTCGGCCCGAGGATAGGAGGCGGGTTCGCCGTATGCGCGACGGTGCCGTTCGCCACGAATGCCAGTGCGATGTCCTCACACTCCTCATGCAAAGACGCCCATGCGGCGGTACTGTACGGAAGGGAAAGAGCGTGGCGTTGGACCGGACTCGTCTCCATCATCAATGCTCTCTTGGTCGGCGTGAAGGTCATGCTGTCGCTGCTTGACTACCCGAGCATATCGGTTTTCCTGATACAAGGCATCATCACATACGAGCCGAGACGGATCACATGGCTCGCATCCGGGGCGATATTCACCGCCCTGGTCTACACCATGGCTGTCCTGGCTACATGCGGAGGCGTCATCGCCATGGCTCGATGGACCCGTTCCAGCTGCTCGAACGCACTCGTCCTGCAGGCAAGGGAGGAGGCATTGATCGCCGAACAGGACAAGCAGAAGATTCTTGCGGCGAATCTGGAACGGGATCGTATCAGCACGAACATTCAGTCGGAGGTCACCGCCACGCTTAACAGCGTCATCGACCAGACCATCTCCGGATTACGCATGCTCGATGAAGCCAAGGCACACGGTGAAGAGCCCTCGGCGGAATCGATCGCGTCTGCGTTCGCGGCCATCGGAAGTCAGGGGCGTGAAGCATTGGCCCATATGCGCCAACTGCTGCGGGTACTGCGCGAGACCGGATTCAGCGATGAGGCTCATGCCGGCAAGTCCGAAGAGATGCGGCTCAAACCCGCTGCCTCATTGGACGAACAGATGAAATCAGGGTTTTTTCAGGGTATGTTCCAACGCTGACGGCGCAATGCTGCCGATAAGGTGGAAGGCATGGGTGAAGAGCAGAGAATTCGCGTGATCATCGCCGACGATCAGGAACTGGTACGCGCCGGTTTCGCCATGGTAATCGGCTCGCAGCCCGACATGATGGTCGCCGGTCAGGCTCGCGACGGAGCGGAAGCGGTGGCCTTGGCCGAAACACTGCATCCCGATGTGGTGCTGATGGATGTGCGCATGCCCGGCATGGACGGCATCGAAGCGACACGCCAGATCAGTTCATTGCAACATCGTTTCGCCGCAACCGGAGCGCAAACCGACCCGCGGCGGACCCGTGTGATCATTTTGACGACGTTCGATCTGGACGAATACGTGATGGCCGCCATCAATGCCGGAGTATCCGGTTTCCTGCTCAAGGACACTGAACCGGAAACGTTGCTCAATTCGATTCGCACCGTATTCCAAGGCAATGCGATCATCGCACCGTCCGCAGCGAAACGACTGATTGAAAGAATGATGGAAGGTGGGCTGACCGATCAAGACTCCCCCACCATCCCCGCGTCGGCGGACACTGCACCATCACAGCCGGCATATACTGACCCGGAACTGGATGAACTGACCAATCGTGAGCGTGAGGTCCTCATCGAAATCGCACACGGTCTGTCCAATCAGGAAATCGCCGACCGGTTGTTCATCAGCCTGCCGACGGTGAAAACGCACGTGGCGCATATCCTGTCGAAGATCAACGCCCGCGATCGTGTACAGGCGGTCGTCTTCGCCTACGAAAACTATCTGGTGTGACAGTTTCATCGGCACTGCAAAAAACGATTCATAACCACGGAAACCGGCCTGTTTATGAC
>CAVBHJ010000003.1:0-153589 GCA_963595445.1 bacterium | reverse complement strand
CATCGGCAAGCTCGGCGAGGCCGGCATCGCGGTCGACCTGGCATCCGCCACCGCTACCGCGCCGTTATGGTTGTACGAATCGCATCCGGAGGTTCTTCCGCGAGATAAGTACGGTCATGTGATCGGCGCGGGTGCACGGCAGTCGTGGAGTCCCAATAGTCCGGTATTCAAGGAATACGCATTGACTATGTGCCGTAAACTGGCCGAACGTTACGGAGACAATCCGTATGTGAACGCATGGCATATGGGTAACGAGTATGGCTGGAACAATCGTCACGATTACTCGGATGACGCTTTGGAAGCGTTCCGTGCATGGTGCAAGGCGCGTTATGGCACGATTGATGCGCTCAACAAAGCGTGGGGAACCACTTTCTGGGGTCAGGAGGTCCATTCCTTCGGCGAAGTGCTGCTTCCAAGATTCATGGGTTCCGATTCCATGGTGAATCCCGGCCAGCAGCTCGATTATGAACGCTTCGGCAATGATTCCTTGCTGGATTTCTACAAGGCCGAACGGGATGCGATTTTCGAGATATGTCCGGATAAGCCGTTCACTACGAACTTCATGGTTTCCACCGACCAATGCTGCATGGATTACGCGGATTGGGCCGAGGAAGTGGACTTCGTCTCCAACGACCACTACTTCCACGAAGGTGAGTCGCATCTTGACGAACTCGTCTGTTCCGACGCGCTCATGGATTCGCTTGCTCTCGGCAAACCCTGGTATGTGATGGAGAACTCCACTTCGGCGGTGCAATGGAAACCCCTCAATGTGCGCAAGCGTAAAGGTGAAATCATACGCGATTCCCTTGCTCATGTGGCAATGGGTGCCGATGCCATCAACTTCTTCCAATGGAGAGCTTCCGCATTCGGCGCTGAGGCATTTCATTCCGCCATGCTGCAGCATGCTGGAGAGGACTCCAAAGTGTTCCGTCAAGTGTGCGAGCTTGGGAAAATGCTCGGTGACCTAAGCGTCGCGGGTGTACCGGGAAGCGTGCTCGAGCGTTCGGATACGGCGATTCTGTTTAGTGCCGAATCTGAATGGGCCACCCGCTGCGAGACTTTGCCAAGCCAGAAGCTCAACCATTGGCATGACGTACGTGATTGGTACCGCGCCTTTTTGGATGCGGGGATGCGGGCCGACGTGGTGCCGCTCAAATACGACTGGAGCGAGTATTCCACGGTGGTGTTGCCGAGCATGCTGATTCTGAGCGCGTCCGATACTCAACGACTTGCCGATTTCGTGGCTTCCGGAGGTCAAGTAGTCATCGGTTATGCCACGGGTCTGCTTGATGAGCATTTCCACGTTTGGCTTGGTGGATATCCAGGCGCAGGCGACGGTCTGCTCCGTAAGATGCTTGGCGTTCGTGGTGAAGAATTCAATATTCTCGGGCGTGAGGCGGAAGGTGAGCCGTACGAAATCGAACTGGGGGAGGGCATGGAAGGCGCCGTGACCCGCCTGTGGCAAAACGATGTGAACGTGGAAGACCCTTCCGTGGAGGTTCTTGCCACCTATTCGGGAAAGTCCGCGGACGATTGGGGATTGGAAGGCGTGGCGGCAGTCACCCGTAACCCATACGGTTCCGGTACCGCATACTTTGTGGGGTGCGACTTGAGCGTGGCGGATCTGACCATGTTCATTCGCGCCAACCTTGCAGCGTCCGATGATGTGGCCGGCATCCGAAGCGATGATGTACTGCACACCGTGCGCAAATCCGCGGACGCGGTCTTCGACTTCTATATGCCTCGGGGCAAGAAGGAGGTTGTATTGCGTGGTATCGAAGGCGAGCCGATCTGTCAATTCCGCGCCGAATCAGAGAAGTCAGAGGGGCCAGGGGAATCGGGTTCCTATATTATTCGACGCAACGGCATGCTGATCACCAAACGGCAATCATAATCGTCTCAATCGTCTCAAAGGGACGACGTCCGTTCGATGCATATCGCTTATAGATGGAGGGTGAATCGTCAATAACCGAAGTATCGGCCTTATGGTGGCGCGGTAATATTTCGGTCTAGATGAAAAATCCGCCATCTATAAGCGAGAAAGCGAACGAGGGGTTGCAATGAGCGAAACGAAACAAGACAAAAAGCGCATCACGTTGCGTGATGTGGCTGAAGAGGCCGGTGTTTCGCTTAAAACCGCTTCCAATGTGATCAACAACAGTGGTCGTATGTCCGAAAGCACAAGAGAAAAAGTGCGGGAGGTCATTGACCGACTCGGCTATAGGGTGAATGTGGCCGCCCGTAATCTCAATCGTGGGCATACGGGTTTTATCACACTGGCCGTGCCGACTCTCACGGCACCGTATTTGGCTGAACTGGCCAACCGAGTGATCGACACGGCACGGCTCCACGACTATTCCGTCTACGTCACTACGTACGCGGAAGGCTCTGCCGGTGGCGCCCGCACATTGCTTGAAGGTTTCAACACCACTGTGTCGGACGGCATGATTCTGTCCGTCTCCGAAGCGGAGGATCTGTCTCCGGAGGATTTCGACGTTGATTATCCGCTTGTTTGCGTCGGAGCACGGGGCACGTATGGTCGGGCCGACCATGTGACTCCCGATGACGTGCTGGCGGCTAAGCAGGCAACGGAACACCTGTTTGATTGCGGTGCGACACGAATTGCCGTGGTGGGTGCCAGAACAGCACCTGAAGATTTGGCTGTCTTGCTTGATTCCACGGAGGGCAATGCCCAATTGCGTATGCGCGGCGTGCTTGAAGCGTGCGAAGCGCGAGGTGTTGCCTTTGATTCGCGTTTGCTGGGCAATACCGGTTATGACTGGACTATTGGTTCCGGGGCTCGCGTGACTCAGTGGCTCGTCGATTCCGGTGTGCCGTTCGATGGCATTGTGGCGTTCAATGATCAACTGGCGTTGGGTGCTTTATTCACCTTGGCCGCCAATAATATTGATGTGCCCAGTCAGGTGCAGGTGATTGGATTCGACAATATCGAGGAGGCCGCTTATTTCCAGCCGCCGCTGACCACTATGGATTCCTGCCTTGATTGGACCGCGCCCACCGCGTTCGGACGTATCGTCGATCGTATCGATGGGCGTCATCTCGAGCCGGAATTGATTACTACCCGGTCGCATGTCATCGCCCGTGCCACCACTCGTGCTGTTACTTGCGTGTAGGGACGGTGTTTTCCCTTTCGACCGTCGGATTGTGTGGCCTTGGGTAGGCCTTGGATTGCCGGTTTTGAGATTTCCGGGTTGTTAGGTTTGGGATGGCCGGATCGGTGTGCCGGGGCCGGTATGCTGACGCGACTTGGGTTTGTCGGTGTGCCACAAGTCGAAAGTATGAGTATATATCGCGGGTTGTGGATGGAAGGGGGTGTTGGAATTGGGTTTTGGATTTTTAAGAACCTTGATTTTCCAACGATTTTGAAAAATGGCTGAAGATTACGGCGCGCACAAGTCGGCGATTATGCCTGTATCTCCCGCTTGTGGCCGAAGAAAGGGGGTTTCGGCTATTCGGATTTGGGAATCGCACCTCAGATAGGGAGAAAACATGCATAAATCGAGGGAGAATCGCACGGAATTGGGTTAAGCTGTAACGCAGCACTCCAGACGTGAAAGGACGCGAACCCATGGCCGCTTTCCATACTCCGATGATTACACTGAACGACGGCAATCTGATTCCTCAGATCGGTCTCGGCGTTCTGCGTATTGACGATGAAGGCGTGACGCCTGTGGTGGAGGGTGCGCTTGAGGTGGGATATCGCCACATCGACGGCGCCGCCGGGTACAACAATGAGGCCGGTGTGGGCCGTGCTCTGAAGAATATGGGCTTTACGCAAGGCGAGAATCGTAAGAATCTGTGGGTCACCACCAAATTGCGTGATTCGGAGCAGGGTTATGATTCCGCGCGCAAGGCTTTCGACCGTCAGCTTAGCCTTCTGCGACTTGATTATGTTGACATGTATATGCTGCATTGGCCCACCCCGTTCGATTGGCGTTCCGGTGAGACGTGGAAGGCGTTCCAGGAGTTCCGCGCCGAAGGGCGCGTGAAAACGTTGGGTGTGTGCAATTTCCTTCCGGAGCATCTTGACCGTCTGCATGCGGAGACCGGTGAATATCCGGCAGTCAACCAGATTGAGCTGCATCCCACTTGGCAGCAGCGTGAGGTGGTTGCGTACTGCAAGGAGCATGGCATTGCGGTCGAAGCATATTCGCCGATGGCCCGTGGAGCTGATCTGAATGCGGGAGACGGTGTGATCGAACGCATCGCCGAAGCGCATAACGTCACCACCGCGCAGGTTATTTTGCGTTGGCATATTGAAAACGGTACGATCATTATTCCCAAGTCCGTTCATGCGGATAGGCAGAAGCAGAATCTCGACCTGTTCGGCTTTGTGCTTGACCCGTCCGAACATGCCGCGATTGATGAGCTGGATGGTCCGACCCGTGCCGGCCATGATCCGCTCACTTTCACGTACGCCTGATTCAACCATCACCAGCAAGGATTTTGTATGTCACGCCGCCGCAAGTCGTCCCGTTTCCGCAAGAAGCGTTTCAAAGTGAATAGTCTGATTGAGCGTTTGCTGAGCCTGCTGGTGATTGCGGCGGTTGTGGGCATCTCCCTTGGCTGGTTCACACCGAAGGTCAGTACGACCGTTGGTGAGATTACGGGTGAGTACACGGCGACTGGCAGCGCTGCGGACACGTTGGAAACCCTTACGATTGACGATCAGCCCAGTACGGATGGCTATGATCGCGACCTGTTCGGCTACCGGCAGACCGACGAGGACGGTAATGGCTGCGACGTTCGTGAGGACGTGCTCGCCCGTGATCTTACGGATGTGCAATATAAAGGTGTATCCGACTGCAGGGTTGAGTCGGGTGTGCTGAATGATCCGTATACTGGTCAGACGATTTATTTCCAGCGTGGACGGGATACGTCAAGCGCGGTGCAGATTGATCATGTCGTGGCTCTTGAGAATGCCTGGCAGTCGGGTGCGAGCCAGTGGGATCAGGCGAAGCGTTACCAGTATGGCAACGACATGTATAACCTGTTGGCCGTTGACGGACCGGCAAACCAGTCGAAGGGATCGGCGTCGGCTGCATACTGGCTGCCTACGAATAGTGATTACCGTTGCGATTACGTGGCCCGTCAGATTGGCGTGAAAGACAAATACGGATTGACGGTGACCACGCAGGAGAAGCAGGCGATGCTTTCGGTGCTGCATAATTGCCCTGCGCAGGCCATTCCTGAAAGCTGATTTTTGATTTTCGCTGCGGCGGCTGGTCTTTTAGTTGGCCTCACTGATATTGGCGGGGCATTTTCTCCAGTGACTGGCTGTTTTCCTCTGTATGGCATTCGTATGGCATTCGTGCGGTGTTCGCGCGTGCGGTGTTCGGACATGCAGAGTCGGGCGCATGAATAATTATGCGTTTTCCCGCAATCGCTTCGGTGAGATGCCTTTATCGTCTCGAGGGGAACGGTCAGGGGGTAGCAAGGTGATAGTGTAACCCCTTTGTCGGGGCAATCGGTAATATAGCCTGTGAAGGATTACGCGTTTCTCATCGGTCGAAGCTTTTTGCTACGGCATGAGATTGAGAGGGAACATGACTATATTAGACGTGCTGAAGGCCGTTAAAAAGCACTGGATTGTGGAAATTATACTGTTTTGCGTGGTGATGGGTGCAGTCGCGGGTGTGACGTTCACCACCACACCGGTGTACTCGACAAGCTCTAAGATTCTTGTGCAGTACAATTACGTCTCGTCCAGTGGTGAGGTGACCGGATCTGTGCAGCAATCCTCGGGTGGTACATCTTCTCCGACGACGTTGTATTCGGATCTTGCGCAGTCCGATGATGTTTTGCAGGCAGTCATAGATAATCTGGGTCTTCATACCACTGTGTCGGCGTTGCGTTCCAGCGTCAGCGTGCAGGTCGACTCTTCGTCGTCCATTGTGTACTTCTATGCTAATGATTCCGACCCGAAGCTGGCTGTGGACAAGGTCAATGAGTTGGCCAGGCAGCTGAGAAATCAGGCTGAATCGATGGCTGAGACCGGTGTGGGTGTCACTTTTACCGTTATTCAGGCTGCAGTGGAGCCCACGGTCGCGTCGTCGCCAAATGTCAAATCGAACCTTGCCATAGGTTTTGTCGCGGCTGTCATCATCGCGATGCTTGGCGCTCTGATTCGTGAGATGCTGTCCAAGGATGTGAACGATGTTGAAACGGTACACTCCATTGTTCGCGATCCTGTGCTTGCTTCCGTGCCGAAGACGAATGACACCACCAAGGGTGTTCCTGAGGTCATTGCCAAGCCTCGTGGCCGTGCCTCTGAAGAGATTCGCCGACTGATTACAAACATCTCTTTCGTTACGCCTAAGGATCTGAACCTGCGAAACGTCATCATCGTGACCTCTTCCAATCCTCGTGAGGGTAAGACGACGATGTCCGTGAATATGGCCGCCGCGCTTGCGGAAAAGGGAAAGAGCGTGTTGCTCATCGATGCCGACGTTCGACATCCGTCCGTGGCTGGCATGCTTGGTCTGAACAGTGGCATTGGCCTGTCTTCGCTTTTGGCAGGGAATGTGTCCGCCAGCGAGGCCATCCAGCCGTACTGGAAGCAGTATCTGCATATTCTCCCCGCGGAGGAGCAGAAGACTATGTCTGGCGTCATATTGGGATCCGAGGCTATGAACCAGTTGCTTCATCAGGCTGCCGAACGTTACGATTACGTTATTGTTGATACCGCGCCTATGACGGTGTCCAATGATGCCGCTATCTTCGCAAAGCAGGGAGGCGTGCTGCTGCTGGTTGTGGGCCAGGGTGTTGCAAAGAAGTCCTCGTTGCGCGAAGTGGTGAGGGAATTCCGTGTGTCCAAGGCCACCGTTCGTGGTGTGATTCTGAACATGGTTCCCGTAAGCAAGGATAACCATTCCAGCTACTACTACTACTACGAAGACCGTGAAGGCGATGCCTCTTCTAAGAAGACGGGCGATAAGTCACGTGTCAAGCATTCCGAAAAGTGATTGTTGACCTAGTTGACTTATTGTCAGCTTGTTTCTGAGATAGCAAGAGGATCCGATGGTAGTGGTGAAATTGTGGTACCGGTTTACCGGTGTGCTGCTGAAGGCCTTGTACAAGATCATTTACGGCAAATCCATCCGTTGGGGCAAATCGCTGCATTTCCGCAGAGGATTGCAGCTGACGGCTGAGATGGGTGGAACCATTACCATCGGAGACAATGTCTTCTTCAATAACGATTGCGCGGTACACGCCATCGAAGAGATTCGAATCGGTAGCGAAACGATTTTCGGCGAGAACGTGCGTGTGTACGATCACAACCATCGTTTCGCCGATTCCGAAGAGACCATCAAAGGGCAGGGCTACTCCACCGCACCGGTGGTGATTGGCGAGCATTGCTGGATCGGTAGCAATGTGACGATTCTCAAAGGTGCTTCCATCGGGGACAACTGCGTAATCGGAGCCGGTTGCGTGGTGGCGGAAAACATTCCTTCCAATACTGTGATCCGTTTGCGTCAGCAGTTGGTCAAGGAGGAGGTCCGACATGGCTGAGAACACTCCACTTCGAGTGCTGGTGCTCGACACTGTGATGGATCGTGGTGGTGCCGAGACCATGATGATGAACTATCTTCGTCATTTTGATCGCAGCAAAGTCACCTACGATTTTTTGGTGAACCGCGACTACCGTGCGGCCTATGAAGACGAAATCGAAGCGCTTGGTGGTCGTATCTACCGCATGTGTCCGATGTATCCGCAGTATTTCGGCCGTTATAAGCGTGAGTTCCGCGATTTCCTCAAGCAGCATCCTGAATATCAGATCATTCATTCGAATCTTGAGGAACGTAGCTATTTTCCTTTGCGTGTGGCAGCCGAACAGGGCATTCCAGTCCGCATCGCGCATGCGCACAATCGTCCGGTCGGATTCAACCTGAAATCCATTTTCCGCGAGTACTTCCGTATGCGTCTGCCGAAGTATGTGACCCATATGTTCGCTTGCGGCACGGAAGCGGGGAATTGGCTGTTCGGAGAGAAGAATCGCGGCAGGGTGATTCAGCAGCGCAATGCCATCGATACGTCGGCTTACCGCTACGATTCCGCCGTCGCCAAGCAGGTGCGTGAGGAATTTGGCGTCAACGATCCGAATACTTTTGTACTTGGCCATGTGGGACGTTTCTTCCCGCAGAAGAATCATGCGTTCCTGATTGATATCTTCGCGGAAGTGCACAAGCAGCACCCGAACAGTGTGCTGTGGCTCGTGGGTGGCGGAGAGCTGAACGACGAATTGAAGAACCAAATCAAAGCCAAGGTGAATGAGCTTGGCCTGACTGATGCCGTGAAGTTCCTTGGAGTGCGCTCCGATGTGAACCGACTGGTGCAGGGCATGGATTCCTTTGTGTTGCCGAGCTTGTATGAGGGTTTGCCGGTAACCATGATCGAGGCGCAATCTTCCGGTCTGCCTTGCACCATTTCCGACCGTGTGCCCAAGCAGTGTGATGTGACCGGCAACGTGCAGATTATCGGTCTGGACGATACGCCTTCACAATGGGCCAAGAAGATATTGGATCAATATTCCGTGCATGACAAGTCGGACCGTGCCAGTGGCGCGGATATTGTGACTGATGCGGGGTTTGACATTAAGGCCAATGCGGAGTGGCTGCAGAAATTCTACGTGGATGCGCTGGCTGATTCTGCGCGTATTTGAGGTGGTTGTAATTCATGGACAATGAGCTTGAACTCGAGAAGAAAGTCGGTTGGTGGGAGAATCGAAATAAAAACGCGACGCTCCTGCTGATGTTCGTCGTTATGATCATCGCCAAATTATTGACGCTGATGCTTCCGATGAAATACTTCTACGACAACAGACGTATCTTGCGTATGGCTATTGGCGATAGGTGGGTGGAGGCATGGGGTGGTACTTACGTCGTTGCCGCCAACTTCTTCAAATCCATCAATATTTTCCATTTCACCACGGTTAATCAATGGAGCTACTTCCTCGGACTCGTGCTGACGCTGCTGGTGTTTTTTATGCTGCTCAGACTTCCCGAGCCCGATATGATACAGAGCATCTTTTTCCTGGCATGTATTGGTCTGTTGAACATCTATGTGTTCAACATAGGCAAGGATTCCATCCAGTTCCTGTTCTTCCTTGGCGTGTATGTGGTATTGCTGTTACCGATTGACATACCTTTTGTGAAAATCGGTATCGCGGCGACGATTCTGTATTTTGAAAGCAGGGTATTCCGTTCATACTATGTGCTGATTGCCGCGCTCGTTATCGCCATTTACTGCATTCTGTTGTTTTTCCGTAGTCGGTATAAGATGAAGCCTGCGATCAAAATTGTCGCCACGATAGTGACGATGTACCTGCTGGTATGTGTGATGATGGTGGCGACAAGCGTGGTTCTGCCGGGCGAATACCAGCAGATCATGGGCATCCGTGATTACAGCCTCGCAGGGCGAGAAGATGACGTCGACAGCGTCACCATCATCAAGAATTGGGTAGGCGGAGACAATTCCACGAATCTGCCGTTGTTCCTGCTGAATTACCTGATCAATGCGGTTCGTATGATGATTCCGTTCGAATTGGCAGTGAAAGGCGTTCAGTACATTCCTTTCTTCTGTTTCCAGGTGGCAGTGACCGTATATTTGGCGCATCTTTTCGGAAAGATTGGCGAGATAGATGACGAAAAGCAGTTTTTGGCCATCGCGATTTTCTTGGGCTATGTGCTTGCCTCGGTGCTGTTCGAGCCTGATTTCGGTTCGTGGGTTCGCCACGAGGCCGCTACATTCCCTGTGTTGCATTTGTTGGTGATGGCTCCGAATCAACGGCTGTCTCAATGGACGGTGGACATTGAGAAGATCAAAGGACGTAGAGGTAGACACTCGCATGTGATTAAAAGGATGGCGTCCTGATGTACATTGGGTTTTTCTCCGGTGACATCACACGTTCAGGTGGTACGGAAAACGTGTCCGTCATGATCGCCAACGAACTGGCGTCGAGAACGGATTATGAGATTTCCTTCATCAGCCTGTTCGAAGAGAACGATAATCCTTTTTTCCCGATTGACGGGAGGATTCGTCGATTCACGGTTTACCCTACCGTCACGCATGGCATCCAGCATTATTTCGATACGTGCAGACGTCTGCGGAATATCGTTGAGGAACGGCAGATTGACGTATTGATTGATATTGACGGCATTCTGGATATGTATTCCCTTCCCGTCAAGAGGAAGACCGGCGTGAAGGTGCTGTCGTGGGAGCATTTCAACTATCTGCAGAATCCGGGAGTCCCATACCGTAAGCTGACCCGCCGCTGGGCTGCCCGCAGTGCGGATGCCATCGTTACGTTGACGGAAACCGACAAGAAGCTCTATGAAAGCAACCTTTCGCTGAAATGCCCGGTCAAGGCGATCGCAAATCCCATGCAGATGCCCGAAGAGACTGTTTCCTATGATGCGGATTCTCATTTGATTCTCAGTTCCGGACGACTGACGTACCAAAAGGGTTTTGACTTGTTGGTCGATGTTGCGAATAAAGTCCTGCCGGGCCATCCGGATTGGCAGTGGGTGATCCTCGGAGAGGGTGAAGACAGGCCTGCGCTGGAGCAGCGGATTCATGATGCCGGGTTGGATGGCCGACTGATACTCAAGGGCCGTGTGGACGACGTCGATTCGTATTACCGGCGGTCCGCCATGTTCGTGATGACGTCCCGCTTCGAGGGATTGCCGATGGTTTTGCTTGAGGCCAAGGCGCATCTGCTGCCGTTGGTGAGTTTCGATTGCCCGACCGGGCCGTCGGAAGTCATTGAAGATGGCGTCAATGGTACGGTCGTGCCGCTGGGAGACATCGATGCTATGGCCAAGGCCATCAACGCGTTGATTGATGATAGAACCAGGCGTATCGAGTACTCGCGTATGAGTGATAGCAATGCCGGACGTTACGGTATGACGGCGATTTGTGATGATTGGATACGACTGTTGAGGTCTGTCGCGCCGGATAAGAGGGGCGTTTGATGACTGATCAGCCGGTGGTCTCCGTGGTCATTCCCGTATATGGGGTGGAGCAGTACCTTGACCGCTGCCTGCAGAGTGTAGTGGGGCAGGATTACGAATGCTTGGATATCGTCGTGGTGGATGATGGGTCTCCCGACGACTGTCCACGATTGTGTGATGAGTGGGCCACCCGTGATTCCCGTATCCGTGTGGTGCACAAGAAGAACGGTGGTCTGGCATCGGCACGGAATGCCGGATTGGATGTTATTACCGGCAGTATGGTCACTTTTGTGGACAGTGACGACTACATAGAGCCGAATTACATATCGGAACTGTTGCGTTGGCACGAGCAAAGCGGCGCTGATGTGGTGATGTGTTCATGCGTGCATGATTTGGAGGATGGCAGAATAGTCGCCGATACGCGGAGCACTCCCGAAGGAACCATGAACAGCGAAACGGCGATGGTTCAATTCCTGTACCACATATCTTTGGCCGGGCCGGTATGGGGAAAGATGTTTGATGCGCGCTTCTTCACAGGAGAGCATGGCGTCCGTTTCCATGAAGGGCTGAATAGCGAGGACTATTATGTGCTCACTCAGGTTTTCATGCAGATGAATAAGATTTTTGTGCAGATGAAACCGCTGTACCATTACAGCATCCGGCAGGGCTCAATCGCGCATGCAAGCGTATTCGATGCGCATTCATGCGATGAGATTCAGATTTCGGATCTGTGCTGTGATTATCTTGTTCAGCACGGTTATGCCAATCGGAAGGCTCTGAACTATTTTCGGTTGCAGGGACGGGCTGATGTTCTGTTCAATATTTTTCAGAGCGACGCTCCCCGTTCGGTATATCGCCGGATCGCACACGAAATGAGACGTCTTCTCTGGCCGGTGTTGCATGACACGATGGTACCGGTTTCACGGAAAATTAAATTTTTGCTTCTATCTTTTGCTCCCCGGGCATATAGGATGTTACAACAGGTGTCTGGAGGCCGTTCATGAATAGTGATACCAATCCGCTGGTGAGCATCATCGTTCCTGTGTATAACGCATACGACTACCTGGACGTTTGTGTTGATAGTATTTTGCAGCAAACATATGCCAATATTCAGGTGATTTTGGTGGATGACGGTTCCACTGATGGCAGTGCCGGTTTATGTGATGCTTGGGCCGGTAGGGACTCCCGCGTCATGGTGATTCATCAGCCCAACGCTGGTGTCTCCATTGCGAGGAATGCCGGTCTCGACGCGGCGAAGGGAGACTGGCTGGAATTTGTGGATTCGGATGACTGGCTCGAGAAGGAGACCGTCGAAGGATTGCTTGAGTTGGTGCAACGCGAGCATGCCCAGATGGCCATATTCAATTACCGGAGTGTGCTGGACTGGGACAGTTCTCCCACCGTTCACGGAAAAGCGGCCGATTATCGAATTCCTTCAGGTGTGCTCTCACGAAAAGACGCATTGGCTACCATCCTTGCATACTCTGGAGTGAAAGGGTATGCGTGGAACAAGTTCTTCTCGCGTGACCTGATAGAGCGGCAAAATCTTCGCTTTGATTCGAGAATCACCATGTGCGAGGATCTGCTGTTCAGTGTGGAGTACGCGTTGTTGCCGACGATAACGGTGAGCACCAATCGTTGTCTGTACAATTACCGGAATAATCCCAATTCCGCTTCTCATAAGTTGAATCTGGAATCAGTGGCGACAAGCTTGGAAGCGCACAAACGCATGATGTCGATTGTTCCACAGGAGTCAAAGGCTGCGGTGATGTCATCGTATGCGATTCTGGCGGAAGAACTTCTATTGCGTACTTACGATAATGATGATGAAACGCATCGTGCCGAATATCTGACGATTCTGCGTAAATATTGGTGGCACGCGTTGAAACGACTTCGGTCTCCTCGCTATTGGATACGTATCCTTGGCGGAGTTTTTTGCCCTTCATTGTTTTACCCCATCTGGAATCGCGAGAAGGGGAAACGTTATGCTTGACACGTCTCGTACGCGCATCGTTGTTTTGTGTGGTCTCGGTGACGGCGGCATGGAAATCGCTTTGGTACGTCTGCTGCGTGCGCTGGATTACAGTCGGGTCTCCGTGACCTTGCTGACAGCCGAGCGTGAAGGCCCTTTGCTGAAGATGATTCCCGACCAGGTTACGGTTCGACATTGCCGCTTTACTTCGGAATTCGCCTATGCCATTGGCGTCAACGATTTTTCCGACTGCAATACGGTGCAGCGTGTTCTGTATCGATTCGGGCGCAAGTTGCTGACCCTTTGCAGCAACGAGAAGCGTAATGCGGTATATGACCATGCGGCTTCTTGCATCGTCGATTTGCCGAGGGAACATTTCGATGCCGTACTCGATTTTCGAGGTTACGGATCGTTGACCACCACCATCGGCACCCGCTTGGATGCAGGCTTCCGCGCAACATGGATGCATGACGAGCGTATGGAATGGCTACCGTTGGCCATGCCGTACCTGAGTGGGTACGATAAAGTCTTCTGCGTCTCGGAATCCGTGAAACGCAAATTCGATGAACTGGCCCCCGCATATGCAGGCAAGGCCGAAGTGCTGTATAACGTGCTGGATGTTGACGACATCAGAGGCAAAGCGTCTCAGACACTGCCTGATGATTTCGCCCAGCATGCAAACAAAATCGTCACGCTGGGAAGGCTGCTTCCGCAAAAGGGCATCGATATAGCGGTGAAGGCAGCGGCTCAATTACGCCAACGGGGAGTTGATTTCCTCTGGCTTGTGCTTGGTGAAGGAGACCAGCGAGCCGAACTGGAAACGATGATTCGTGATTACGGACTTGAGCAATGCTTCACGTTGAAGGGGCGTGTAGATAATCCGTACCCGTATATCAGCGCGTCCGACGTCTACGTGCAGCCGTCACGATATGAGGGATACAGTCTTGCATTGCAGGAAGCGAGGATTCTGGCCAAACCGATCGTTGCGTCCGACATACCAAGCTCCCGTGAGCAAATCACCGACGGATGTGACGGAATCCTGGTTCGCCCTGATGAGAATTCGTTGGCTGAAGGAATCGGGCGACTGCTTGACGATAAGACTTTGCGTGACTCTTTGAGCGCAGGTCTTCGTGATCAACAGTTCGATTATGACGATCAAGTGCGGCATCTGATGTCGATGATCGATGACGTAAGGAGAGGATGAGCTATGGGATCGCAGCCTATTCATATCCTCCAATGGGGAATGACTACCGGTCTGGGTGGAATCGAAACCTTCGTCATGAACGTGTACCGTCATATGGATCGCACCAAGGTGCAGTTCGATTTTCTGCAGGACCACCATGACGGTCCGCTGCATTTCGAAGATGAGATTCGAGACATGGGGGGAACCGTATATCGGGAGCTTGTTCCACAACGAGATTCCCTGATTCGTTCACGTACGTGTATGCCGAAGTTCTTCCGACAGCATCCGGAAATCGTAGGGGTGCACATGCATGCGAACTTCCCCTATGCGTTGCCATTGAAGTACGCGCAGCGTGCGGGTATTGGATTGCGTATTCTGCATTCCCATAACATTGAGGAATACCAGCATCATGAAAATCCGCTGCGTGCATTGCTGTGGGACATGCGGGGCCGGGCCATCGCCAAAGATATCGACCGATATCCCACCCATTATTTCGCATGTTCGGATTTGGCGGCGAATTTCATGTTTCCAGATAATCCCTATACGTGGGTTCGTAACGGCATAGACAGTGCACGGTTCGCTTATAACCCCGTAACCAGAAAAAGGCTCCGCGGAGAGTTGGGAATCGCCGAGCACACGTCGGTCATTGGATTCTGTGGCGGTCTGCGTCCGCAGAAGAACCCGATGTTCCTGATAAGCATGTTCGAACGCTACCACGCCATTCATCCGGACTCCGTGTTGATTCTGGTGGGCGAGGGCATACTGCGGGATGAGATTGAACGCAACCTTGCCGAAATGAATCTGGAAGACTGCGTGCGGTTGCTTGGTCAGCGAGCCGACGCCGCGGAACTCTACCAGGCCATGGATGCCTTCGTGCTGCCGTCGGTGGCCGAAGGACTGGGCATCGTATACATCGAAGCACAGTGCGCCGGATTACCTTGCCTCGGCTCTGCCGGCGTTGTTCCGGCGTCGGCCAAGGTGTGCGATCTCATGCAATTCGAACGATTGGAAAACGGACCGGCGATTTGGTCGGAACGACTCAACGACATGCTTGAGAACGCATCCGAACGCACGGACCGGACCGCAGAGGTGCAGGCCGCAGGGTACGAGATGTCCGATGTAGCGGCTCAGTTGCAGGAATTCTATATAAGGAACGCGGGGAGATCATGACGGGCAACATTGAAGCACTCTCCTTACCTTCGGTAAGCATTATCGTACCGGTATGGAACGCGAAGCGTTATCTTGAGGCATGTATAGACAGCCTATGCTCGCAGACCTATCCGAAACTTGACATCATACTGGTCGACGATGGGTCCACGGATGGTTCATCGGAACTCTGTGATGCTGCCGCGAAGCGTGATCAGCGTGTTCACGTGATTCATCAAACCTGTAAGGGGGTGTCCGAGGCGCGTAATGCCGGCCTGGACGCCGCCCAGGGGGAGTATGTACTGTTCGTCGACAGTGATGACCAGTTACGTGCCGATGCGGTTATGGGAGCTTTGCGATGCGCTCGTGATTATTCGGCTGATATGGTGGTATGCGGCTACGACGTTATTGAAGTGCTTGCCGATGGTAGTACCGTCAGTCGAGAAGGCAAATCCGCACGTCAGGAAGAAATGCTTGACACGAATCAACGTCATGAAGGGAGCGTGGCGAATCGGCTGTGTGCCCTTGACAATGATGGCTTGCTTTATCAGTGCTGGGGAAAACTGTATCGACGTGAGATCATAGGAGACCTGCGATTTGCCCGTGATGTTTCATTTGGCGAAGATACGGTGTTCGTCCTGGACATCCTTGCCCGTGGCATTCGTATGGTTTGCTCACCACAGCGCCCTTACCTCTATTTGCAGCATGCCAACAGTTTGGTCCGTGGATTCCGTTCGGGAAAGGCGCGCGATCTGGAATATTCCCACGGCAGGCATTTGGCGTTCTACCAGGACATGCCTATCAGCAGTGCGCATAAGCGTGGCCTGTGTCTGCGTTTGGCGAACGATGCGTTATGGACGATCTCCGATGCGGGCAATGCGGCGGGGAACGCCGATAAAACGGAGCTATTGCGTTTTATCCGGTGTATAGCTTCGTCGCCGTATCGCAGCGTGTACTTGAGGGAAATCAGGCGCGTGGCTTCGGATCGGCGCACCAAGGTCGCGTTCGTTGTGAACATGCCTTTTTTATGGAAGCTGTACTTGGAGTGAGAGATACATGTCGGATTTAGTAGGTGGGATTCAAAAGACAAGGTCGATTACTCGGGAACGAGGATCTGCCCGTTCCTGTTCTGGCGAAGTGAGATATATGACAGCGAGAATGCGGTGAGAGGAGCATCTCGATGAAGACGGAGGACATACATATGAGTGAGCCATTGGTAAGTGTGATTATTCCCATATATGGGGTGGAGCCGTATCTTGAACGTTGCATCCATAGTGTAGCGGCTCAGACGTATCGCAATCTGGAGATCATTCTGGTGGATGATGGTGGCAAGGACCGGTGTCCGGCGATATGCGATGCGTGGGCCGAAAAGGATTCCCGCATTCATGTGATTCACAAGACCAATGGCGGACGTTCTTCGGCCCGTAATGCCGGATTGGACGTGGCTGCCGGTGAGTTCATCGCCTTCGTGGATGGCGATGATTTTGTGGAACCGGATTACATTGCCGTCATGGCGGATGCGGTGCGGGATTCCCAGGCGGATCTTGCCATGTGCTCGGTATTCCATGAGGATGCCGATGGTCGTGCCATTGCCCAGACAGCTCCGGTTTGGCGCGAGGAGTATGCCACGATTACGGATGTTCGAAGAACATGCTCGGGCTTGGATTGTTTGAGGCAGCGTGGAGACGAGCACGGCATGGACAATGTGGTGGTGTGGAATAAGCTCTATCACCGTTCGTTGTGGGATGATATCCGATTCCCCGTGGGAAAGGCTTATGAGGATGAGTTCGTGACGTACAGGATTTTCGGACAGGCCCGCACAGCAGTGCTGTTGACCGAACGTCTGTACCATTACGTCGAACGTGACGGCAGCGTCATGCACTCCGAGTACAACGTGCATTCCCTTGATCTTATCGAGGCGTTGACCTGCAAGTTGCGTTTTCTGCTGGACTCGGGCGCCGTTGATTTGGTTCCGGGGTTTTTCAGCCAGCTTAAGGACTCGATATATAGGTCGCGGCAGCTGGACTGGTCGGATAAGCAGGTGCGGAAGAGGCTGGAGGAACTATTCCGGTTGTTCCGAACGCTTCCGTGGAGCATCATGCGTTATCTGCCAGTTAAGGACAAGATCAATTATCTGGGAACGAGGATTTGCCCGTTCCTGTTCTGGCAGCGTAAGTCATATGACGGCGAGAATGCGGTGAAGGGAGAAGCACGATGAAAATAGCACTGATTACCTACCATGCTGCCCACAACAATGGTTCGTTCCTGCAGGCGTTCGCCACGCAGAAGGCCATTGAGCAGTTTGGACATGAATGCGACGTTATTGATTTCTCCACGCCGCGTCAGCAGTACCTGTACGACGTGTACAAGAAGGTGTCCGGCCCGAAGGACATTGCCAAGAACCTGTATGCGTTCTTCCACCACAAGCTGATTCAGCAGCGTCACGACGACTTTGTTGATCTGCAGCATAAGGCGTTGAGCCTCACCCCGAAGTTCTACGAGACCGTGGAACAGTTGGAGGAGCTTAACGGTAAATACGATGTTTTCGTGTCCGGCAGCGATCAGATCTGGAATACGGACGCATGGGACTATTCCGATGCCTACCTGTTGAGCTTCGTGCATCAGGGACGTAAGATTTCCTACGCTTCCAGCATGGGTGGCCATATCCTCGACAAGAAGGGCGACAAAGCGCTTGCCGAGCATTATGCCAAGCTGTTGTCCGACTACCAGTCCATCGCGGTGCGCGAACTGACCGCGCAGGAGTATCTGCAGCCGTTGGTGTCGCAGCATGTGGAACAGGTGCTTGACCCGACTCTGTTGATTGACGCCGAAGCGTATGATCCCATCACCGATGCGCCGCTGGTGGATGAGCCGTACATCTTCTACTACGCCATTGATTCCATCGAGCTCAATGATTCCGCGGCCAAAGCGGTACAGGCGTTTGCTCAGAGCAAGGGTCTGCCGGTATACGTGATGTTCACCGGCAATAAGTCCTATGGTTTGAAGAAGTATGGCTTCCACTTGCTTGAAGTGGCCGCGCCGAACCATTACCTCAGCCTGATCAAGAACGCCAAGTACGTACTGTCCGCATCCTTCCACGGCACGGCATTCTCCATCAAATTCGAGAAGCAGTTCTATGTGGTGCGTGGCAAGCACAACGGCAAAGTCAATATGGACGATCGCATGAGCTCGCTGCTCAAGCTGTGCGGATTGGACAGCCGTCAGCTTATCGAAGGTGAGACCTGGGATGATTCGATCATTGATTATCGTTCGACCAATGAAAAACTGGGGCGTGAAGTCGAGCGCTCCAGAGCATACCTGCGTGATGCTCTGAAGGATTAGTAAGGAACGGGAATATGAGAGAGAAACTGAAAAGCATCGTCCTCGAATCACCGATCTCGTGGGTGTGTGGGGTGCAGGCATCCTTGAAGCTGAGTCATGAAACCATTCACCAAATGAGGCGTTTCAGGCGGAACTACGCCAAGCGTGGCTCCATGAGGAAAGCGCATTTGGAGACCCAAATCATCTTTTTCACCCACCAGATTGAAAAAGGATTGAGCCATCGGGATTTTCGCTTCGGTTTCGGCAAGGGAGTGCTCGCCCAATTCGCTCCTCTGCTGGCGGCATTGCGTAAAGTCGACGCGCAATATGCGAACAATGAGATCTTCCAGTCCGCGATTTGCGCGCTGCACGAATATCGTGCGCGGCATGAACGCGAAAGCTATGATCTTGCATACATGCGTTGTCTCTTTTCGGATGACCTGTGGAATGAGATAGGCAAAGCGCAAGGTCATGCCGGAGGTGTGCTGACCATCAAAGCCGCCGATAAGACGCATAATGCGGAGCTTACGTATAGCCAGCTGGCTCAGACACGTCATTCCGTACGTGAATTCAGTGACGAACCGGTTAGCGCCGAAGACATTGAACGAGCCGTGGCGACCGCCATGCGCACACCCTCGGTGTGCAATTGTCAGCCCACACGCGTGCACATCATCACCAATGCCGGTTTGATCGCCATACTGATGCCGTTGCAGGGTGGATTCCGCGGATATAAGATGCCGCCTGCACTTATTCTGCTGACTGCCGACAATCAGGCTCTCATGAACCAGGATGAGCGTAATGAGGGCTATACGGATGGCGGACTGTTTGGAATGTCTTTGCTGCTGGCTCTTGAAGAACAGCAGCTTGCCACATGCCCTTTGAACACCATGCTGCCGATGAAGCGAGACGAAGCCACCCGTAAGCTGCTGAATCTGCCGGATAGCGAATTCCTGGTGATGTACATTGCGGTCGGACATTTCCTTCCGGAGGTTGACACCTGCATGTCCAAGCGGTTTGACGCCGAAAGCATTGTGACGGTGCACGCATGAGCAAAGAGGTTTCCAATGAGCCGCTGATCAGCGTGATCGTTCCCGTCTACAACGTGGAACATTACCTTGATCAGTGCGTCAAAAGCATCGTCGAGCAAAGCTATCGCAACCTGGAAATCATCCTCGTCGACGATGGATCCCGCGACGCTTGCCCCGGCAAATGCGATGCGTGGGCGGCGAAAGACAACCGTATCAGCGTCATTCACAAGGCGAATGGGGGATTGTCTTCCGCACGTAATGCCGGTCTCGACCAAGCGCAGGGCGATTTCATCGCTTTCGTGGACAGCGACGACTGGATTGATCCGGACATGCTGCATACCATGTGGCAGTGGATGCAGGAACAGCGTGAAGTCGACGTGGTGATGTGCGGTACGGAGAAGAACTTTGAAAATGGCGGCACGGACCATATCGACGGACACCTGCCGGCACGCATCTTCACGTCCGACCAGGCGTTGCGTTCCTTCCTCTACCACCGGGACCGTATGGCCAGTGCGGTATGGAACAAGCTGTTCGACGCGCGTTTCTTCCGAGAAGACGGTATCCGCTTCCCCGAAGGCCTGAATAACGAGGACTACTACGCACTCGCCCACGTGTACCGCACGATGAACGGAATCTACTTCAATCCGAAGGCGTTGTACCGTTACCGGATTCGCAGCAACTCCATTACGACAGCCAGTCTGAACGAACGCAGCTTCGACCGTGCCATCATCGCCGACAAGTGCTGCAAATACCTTGCCGAAAGCGGATACGCCGACCGGAACGCGCTCGCATTCTTCTCCATGCAAGGCAGATACGACATCGTCTACGACCTGGCTTCAAAGCATATGGGTGCTGAAGCGCTTGCCGTATGGCGGAAGGAACTGGCCCACGCCGCGAAGAAGGTTTATAAGGACAGAACATTGAGTGCGTCACGCAAAGCGAAGATATGGATGATGGCGCATGCTCCGGAGTTGTATACGCGTATTATCTCACTAATCGTTGAGCGCAGAGCAGAAGGGTTTTAAGGTGGCTGATCCGATTCGTATACTTCAGTGGGGTATGCTTGGCGGCTTTGGCGGGGTAGAGGCATTCATCATGAATGTCTACCGCAATATTGACCGTAGCAAGGTCCAGTTTGATTTCCTCGAATCCCATAACGAGGGAAAGCTGGCTTATGAGGATGAGATCCTTGCCATGGGTGGACGCATCTACCGAGTGATGTACTCGCAGCGTGAATCATTGATCAAATCCCATTCCGAGCTTCTTCGTTTCTTCCGGGAACATCCGGAATTTGCAGGCATCCATGTGAATGCCAATTATCCGTATGCCTATCCGCTTAAGGTGGCCAAGGAAGCGGGAATTCCTCTACGCATCCTGCATTCGCATAATACCGGTTCAGGTGCGCAATTCGGACCTCAGCCAAGCGGATTTAAAGCAGCGCTCAAGTCGTATCGTGACCATGCGGTATGCAAACAGATTGATACTGCGCCCACCCATTATTTCGCCTGCTCACAGCAGGCAGCCGACTATATGTTTCCGGGCAAACCGTTTACCTGGGTGAAGAATGGCATCGACACCGAAAAATTCGCTTTTCGTCCAGAAGTCCGTAAGCGAGTACGTACCGAGTTGGGAGTCGGTGACGATACCAAACTCATAGGTTTCTGCGGACGTTTCCGTCGGCAGAAGAATCCGTTGTTCCTGTTGGAGATTTTTGCCGAGTATGCCAGTATGGAAGCGGATACCAAGCTTATGCTGGCCGGTATCGGCGAACTTGAGCGGCAAATGCACGAGAAAGCGGAAGAGCTCGGCATTACGGACAAGGTCATGTTCCTTGGGGCTCGTACCGACATGCCTGATTTGTATCAAGCGATGGATCTGTTTTTGCTGCCATCGTTGTTCGAAGGGTTTGGCATTGTCTACGCTGAGGCGCAATGTGCGGGCGTGCCTTGTTTGGCTACCAAGGATGCGGTTCCGGCAGTTGCCAAGGTAACTGATTTGCTGAAATTCGTCCCTCTGCAGGAACCGGCACGGCAATGGGCTGAAGAATGTCGGCATTTGCTGTCTGATGGAAAGAAACGTCAGGATTATTCAACAACCGTTAAGAATAATGGTTTCGACATCCATGATGTCGCAGCAGAATTGCAGCGATTCTATCTGGGACATACGAAATAGAAGAGGAAAAATGATGAAAAAATGTGCATTCATCCTTCCGTACTATGGAAAATTCGGCAATTACTTCCAGTTGTTCCTGAATTCGTGTGCGGCCAATGAGGATTATGATTGGCTGATATTCACTGATGACCGCACGAAATATGAATATCCGCAGAACGTGCATGTGCACTATGAAGCATTCAAAGATATGCAGGAACGGGCCCAAAATAAGTTTGATTTCCCGGTCGCGCTGGATGCACCGTACAAATTATGTGATTTAAGACCAATGTACGGCTATCTGTTTGCCGAGTATCTGCAGGACTATGAGCATTGGGGATACTGTGACTGCGACATGGTGTTTGGACGGTTGGACCATTTCGTCACTGATGCCATGCTTGAGGAATATGACAAGCTTTTCGTGCTCGGACATTGTTCGATTCTTAAGAACAATGCTGAGAATAACATGCGCTTCAAGCTTCCTCTGAATGGACGCGAACTCTACAAGGAAGTGCTGCGCTCCAGTCGTGGCTTTACCTTTGATGAAAGTTATCTGTCGACCAATGTGAACATGATTTACAAGGAACATGGTTTTCCTGTGTTCACAAGAGATTATTCGGCTAATCCTCGGGCGCGTGAATCGGTGTTCCAAATCACCCGTTTTAATGATGATCTTACGACATTTTGCACGGAGAAAGCTTCGAAAGCGGTATATGTATGGCGTGATGGTGTCTTGACAAGGTACACCCGGAATCTTGGCAACTTTGTTGCTTCGGAGCTTATGTACATGCATTTTCAGCGTCGTGATATGGAGGTTCGTCTTCCGGACCAGTTGGAATCCGCTAAGGTGTTCAAGATTCTTCCCGGAGCGTTCGAACCTCTTGAAGTGGATGAAGTCACTGAAAGCAACTTTGCTGATATCCGATGGAAGAGAACGAAGGACATCGTGCGTCATCGCTGGGATATCTTTAAAGGTGATGTGACGTTTTGGCGAAAGCGTGTTCTGTCCAAGTTGCCCATCGGACGGTAACGAGAGACATAGCGGAAGTCAACGGCCGTCGTGTCAGTGCACAAATTTTCGAGGCATTGACACGACGGCCGTTTTCGATTGTGTTTTTCACAGTTTGGTGACGGAACCGACCCCAAGACCGGGCTATGTCCATCCTTTTCCGGAATTCAGAGTTGAGCCTGTGTAAACAGGCGATATGATCCGGTCGTTTGCTTGATTGAGTTCAGGAGCGTCGGGGCTTGGGTTTGCCCAACACTGCAGGCAGCCAGCGATTCACGATTTCTGCTACGGCAGAACAGATAATCAGATTGATGATAATTGCCACCAGCATACATAACAGTTGATTCATTATGGATCCACCATTGGTATCGAGTCCGCTCCATCGCAGAATGAGCGGAATCAGGCTGCCGTAGATTGGTGCGTTCACGCAATAAAACACCAGGGTGTTACGTCCGCAATAGGTGATTGCTGAAAGTGGAGAGGCATGGATGCGTCCTAGTCCGATGCATATTGCGATTATGGCCCATATGCCGGAGAGCGCTCCGATTAGGTAGTATCCGATGTTGCCATACGTATTCATATACACGTTGACTGGCTGCCGTGTATTCAGCATGGTGGCGGTTATTAGCAGCGCCGCTGCGACAATGGCAGTGGCGGGGTGCATCGCGCGTTCCAGCGCGTCATGGTGGCCGCGTACTACATATCCAAAGATGAAATAGCCGAACATTGACAGGGCAATATCCGCTTCCCACGGCAGGACGATATGGATGAATGTGCTGTACAGGTATCCGATAAGTATGCTTGCGATACCGACTCCGACAAATGTCCATTCGGGAAGATCGAAGCGTTCGGAGCATCGAAGCAGTATATAGCCTCCGATTTCAACCACGAATAGGCACACAAGGAACCACGGAATGGAGCCAAAGCCTTCGTGACCACGAAGATTGATGGCAAGTCCTAAAAACCATTCCGCATAGGCTCTGGCAGTCCAAATATTACCGGAAATTATTCCTATAACGCGTTCGATGGCGAATGGCACGACGGCGAAAAATATTCCCGGGATGATTAAGGTTCGTAATTTGTTCCACAGGAAAGGTCGGAATGAGGGATATTTACGGATTGAAAAAACAAATCCGGAAAGTAAGAAGAAAAGCGGCATGCAGAACGTGTCTATCGCATGAATGACGTTTTCCGGGGCGTTGCTATGCAATATGAAGACTCCGATAATGGCGAGACCTTTCGCATAATCCACCCATGCGATACGTCGGGATGATTGCATGACATATTCCTTGCTTGGTAATGTGTAAGAATTCTCTTACGAAACATTTTCTCTGGATATAGAAAATATCATCTAGTCATGTCAGAGCTGTTTTACTGTTTTGGCAGTTATTCACGGGGTGAATTAATCTATATCATGTTGGAATTCGCGTGTCGATCGGTCGGTAAAAAATATCTGTGTTTTTAACGGCTTGTAGCCGCAAATCGATGTGTGGAAATGGGAAAGGTGAGAATGTGGACGAGCAGCCGTTGGTCAGTGTGATCGTTCCCGTGTATAACGTGGAGCGTTTTTTGGACCGTTGTATGCGTAGCCTGGTGGGGCAGACCTATCGGCGTCTCGAGATCATTCTTGTCGATGACGGATCTTCGGATGATTCTCCCAGGCTGTGTGATGAGTGGGCCAAGAGCGATGAACGCATACGGGTGATCCATAAGCCCAATGGCGGGCCTTCCGACGCCAGGAACGTCGCTTTGGACGCTATGCGTGGCGATTTCGTTGCGTTCGTGGACAGTGACGACTACGTGGAACCGGATTATGTGGAGAGGCTGTACGCCGGTATCAGCGATGCCGACATGTCTATGTACTCCATTGTCTGTGAAGATTCCGATGGGATCGCATGGTCGGAGGATGGGACTGAGAACGCCAATGAGACTGTACGGTTGGGAAGCGAAGCCGTCGTGGATGAGCCGACCGTAATCAGGTCCGAGGAGTACATTTACCGGGCCACGTTGGACTGGCGTCTGGTGGTGGTTTGGAACAAGCTGTACAGGGCATCGGTTTGGGAACACCTACGCTTTCCGGTCGGTCTCATCCACGAGGATGAGTATGTCATGCCTCAGGTTGTGGATCGATGCGGCACTATCAACGTGTTGCCGGATGGCTTGTACCATTACATGGCGAATGACAGCAGCATCACGCACAGTGATTTCGGCATCAAGAACCTTGATCGTTTGGAAGCTTTGACATGGCGGATGAAATATTGCGTGGACAAGAACTACCGGCGATGCGTGGTCTTGACTTTTGACGAGTTCATCAAGGACATCGATCTTGCGTCCGGTCTGGACTGGTCGGATCGGGAAGTCCATGCCAAGCTGGAGAAGGTTTTTAAGGAATTGAAGCGTGTACCGCTTTCTGCCGGGTTCCTTCTGCCTGTCAAGAGGCGTTTGCAGTTTTTCGGGTTGTGGTTCGCTCCGTTCTTCACGGAGCGGATATTGAAAAAAGTCAAGAATCTTTAGACAGTTAAGGCCAGAGCGGAGCTACGGCAAAAAGAAGGATTTTTTGTCAGTGGCTCGTGGCCGCAAATCGATGTATGGAAATGGAAAAGGTGAGAACGTGGACGAACGGCCGTTGGTCAGTGTGATCGTTCCCGTGTATAACGTGGAGCGATTCTTAGACCGTTGCGTACATAGCTTGACGAGTCAAACCTATCGGCGTCTCGAGATTATCCTCGTCGATGACGGGTCTCCGGATGATTCTCCCAGGTTGTGTGATGAGTGGGCCAAGAGTGATGAACGCATACGGGTGATTCATAAGCCCAATGGCGGACTGTCGGACGCCAGGAATGCCGGTTTGGATGTTATGCGTGGCGATTTCGTTGCGTTCGTGGACAGTGACGACTATGTGGAACCGGATTATGTGGAGAGGCTGTACGCCGGTATCGGAGATGCCGACATGTCGGTATGCTCCATTATCTGCGAGGATTCCAATGGAATTCCGCAATCGGAAAGCATTGCTGTTGCGGATGTGCCGACTGTAATCAAGGCTGAGGAGTATCTTCATCGGGCCACGTTGGACTGGCGTCTGGAGGTGGCTTGGAACAAGCTGTACAAGGCGTCGGCGTGGGAATCCCTGCGGTTCCCGGTCGGCCGTATCCACGAGGATGAGTATGTTCTGCATCAGGTGGTGGACCAATGTGTAACCATCAATGTGTTGCCGGACGACCTGTACCATTACGTGGCCAATGACAGCAGCATCACGCACAGTGATTTCGGCATCAAGAACCTCGATTGCTTGGAGGCTTGGGCATGGCGGATGAAATATTGCGTGGACAAGAATTACCGGCAATGCGTGGCATCAACGTTCGACCTATTCATCTGGGGTCTTGATCGTGCGTCCGGTCTGGACTGGTCGGATCGGGAGATTCATGCCAGGCTGGAGAAGGTTTTTGAGGAATTGAAGCGTGTGCCGCTTTCTGCCGGGTTCCTTCTGCCTCTCAAGCGTCGTCTGCAGTTCTTCGGATTGTGGTTCGCTCCGTTCCTTACGGAGCGGGTATTGAAAAAAGTCAAGAATCTTTAGACAGTTAAGGCCTGGGCGAGGTAGCGGCAAAAGGAAAGGTTTTATCAGTGGGGAATGGTAAACGTTTGGCGATCAATATGATCGCTAATGTCATTGCGTTCGGCGTGCAGTTTGGTATTAATTTCGTGCTTACGCCGTACATTATCAATACTTTAGGTAGTGAGGCTTATGGCTTCGTGCCTCTTGCCAATAACTTCCTCAGTTATATCAGCATCATCACTGTGGCGTTAAATTCCATGGCGAGCCGTTTCCTGACAATAGAAATGAGCCAAGGGCATACTGAGCAGGCGCAGGTCTATTTCAACTCAGTGTTAATGGCGAACACGGTATTGGCAGTGATTCTGGCGATTCCAAGTGTACCGTTCGTGTTGTGCATCGACAAGTTCATGAATGTGCCAGCTGGCTTGTTGACCGATGTGCAGTTGACGTTTGCTTATGCGCTGCTGGGAATGGAAATTTCATTGGTGCTGAGCGTGTTCGGCAATGTCTTTTACATCAAGAACAGGTTGGAGCTGAGCGCTAGGCGTAATATCGAAGGCAATGTTCTGCGTGCGGTAATTTTGGTGGTACTGTTCGCGGCGTTCAAACCAAGAATTTGGTTTGTCACCGGAACAATGATGATTGTGACCACCTATCTGGCATGTGCCAACATTTACTACACTCGTAAGCTTCTACCGGAATTTAAGATTGATCGTACCAAGTTCAGTGGCGCGGCCGTCAAGACCATGCTGAGTTCTGGAGTATGGAATTCAGTGAACCAGCTGAGTGTGGTGTTGCTCACTACATTGGATATCTACTTGGTGAATCTGTTCATCAGTGCTCAGGCCAGTGGAGAGTATTCCATTGTGAAAACGGTTCCGAATTTCATCCAATCCTTGGTGGGTGTATTGGTAGGAGTGTTTATTCCTCAGTTCACCATTTATTATGCCCGCAAAGAGAAGAAGGAATTGTTGGATTCCATCGACTTCTCCATTAAGGTAATGGGATACCTGATGATGCTTCCGATTGGTTTCCTGATGGTATTCGGTGTGGACTTTTTCCGTATTTGGGTCCCATCGCAGGATGCGCAGCTTTTGCAAGGATTGTCTATTCTTACATTGGTGCCAATGGTGGTGACATGCAGCATCAACACCATCTTCAATGTGTATACCGTGACCAATAAGCTCAAGGTGCCGGCGCTGACCTGGATCGTATTTGGTTTCGCATACGTGTTGACTGTCATTTTGCTAATGAAATTCACGGGAATGGGAATATGGTCCGTTCCGGTGGCATCAATGGTCTGGGGTCTCATCCGTAACCTTACGTTCACTCCCATGTATGCGGCGCATTGTTTGAACCTGCCTTGGCATACGTTCTATAAGGCCATTATCCGCGGATGTGTATGTGTGATAACCGTTATAGCGGTGTCTTTTGCGTACCGTGCGGTTTTCTCCGTTAATTCGTGGTTGGCGCTCATTATTGCCGCCTGCGTATGCTCGCTGGTGGCAGGGGCCATCAATCTGTTCATAGCGTTTGACGGTGCGGATCGTCGTAAGTTCCAACAACTGGTAATCAAAAAACTACATCATTGATTTAATGAATGTTGCTTAATTTGTTGTTCGACTCCAGAAAGGAAATTTGATGTCTCTCAAGATGGAATCTATCTATTCCATAAAAGAATTAATCGGTGATGGCCGTTTGCGTATGTGGAAGAATCGCGATATGTGCGAGGAAGGTCTGCGTTTGCATGGTCCTCAGTTCGAGGCAATTTCGGATAAGCCGAAAAATATTTTGACGTGTTGTCCGGATCATTGTAATATCGGAGATCACGCGATTGCGGTCGCGGAACGACGTATGCTTCGTTCTTCCAGCGAACGTCCGTGTCTTTCTTTCGAGGGCGATCCCACCGTTATTCTGTCATGTCTGCAAAAATACTGCATGCCAGATGATGTGATTTATCTGCATGGTGGCGGCAATATGGGAACGTTGTATCGGAAAGAGGAGGATTATCGTCTTCGTCTCATCTCATCGATGAAGCGTAATCGAATTGTGTTGTTTCCTCAGACCATAAGCTATGAGGATTCTGAGAGCAGCCAGCGGTATCTCAAGCATACGCAGAAGATCTATAATTCTCATCCGGACCTCCATTTGTTCGCCCGTGAAAAGGTGTCGTACAAACGAATGAAGGAGGCGTATCCGAATTGTGACGTGCAACTTGTGCCCGACATTGTGCTGTCTATTCAGGGGGAAGACAACGCTCCATTTGGGCAGCGTAGCGGTGTGCTGCTGTGTATGCGCAATGATGTGGAGAAGGTCTCCGACGATGTGGCGCACCGCCGTTTAGAAGAGGTGGCCGCTTCGGTGAGCGGGCAGTGGCGATACACGGATACCACCATTAGTGACGACAACTATCCGGTGTCCAGGGAATTCGGTGAGCAGCTTGTTGCCGACAAATGGGCGGAATTCAAGAAGGCTCGTCTGGTCATCACCGATCGTCTGCATGGCATGATTTTTTCCGCTATTACCGGTACGCCTTGCGTTGCATTGAATAATGCAAACGGCAAAGTCGGCTTTGAGTATGAATGGTTGAAGGATATGCCGTATATTGCCTTTGCGAACACTGTTGAAGAGGTTCCGCAACTGGTCGATCAAGTAATGACGGTCACGGATCCTAAATTCCCTGGAGATTGGTTCGCTGAGCAGTTTGCTCCTCTTACCAAGTTGATTGCGTAAGCAATATGTCACGATTCGATAGAAGGACTAGTTAATAGGAGAGTTTTCATGATGATTACTGGAACGGTGGAACATGAATAATCACCTTATGTGGCGTCTCCGAAGCTTGCCTTTCGAAGTTGCGTTCAGTCAATGTGAACCTGAAATACGTGAACAGATCCTGCAGGATATGTATCGCGTGATGAAATGGTTTCCGGAGAATGAAAGAAACGCTGCTGATAATGTGCGCGTACGTGCCTGTGTGCAAGAGGTTTCGTTTAGGAATGTTCTTGTTTATAGGCTGTCCTACAGTGGGAAGAAATCGGTTCGTCTCCTTTGCCAAGTGGGCAAAGCGTTGATGCCTCCTTCAGTGGCCATCGAGATCATTGGAGATATTGGAGGGGGGCTGTATGTCTCACATAATTTTTCGGTTGTCGTTCTTCAACGTGCCGGTAAGAACTTGAGGGTAGGCCCTGGCGTAGTGATTGGCCAAAATGCTGGACACTGGCCGATTATTGGAAATAATGTATATATTGCCGCGAACGCCAGCGTCATCGGCGGTGTGACCATTGGAGACAATGTCATTATTGGGGCTGGATCCGTGGTATGCAAGTCGATCCCCAGTAATTCAGTTGCTGTGGGTAATCCGGCAAGAGTGGTTCGACCCATTAATGAAGATGATTTGATTCAAATCCAATGATGGCATGAGCGTGAAGTGGCCTGGTTTGTGTTCCTCCGCACTATAAAGGCGGAGACAAACCAGGCACTTCACGATATCCGACAACGATTGCTATATGGTTCTACATATCTACGACTAACTACTGTGCATCCGAAATTTGGTCGTATCTATACACGCTAAAATTCGAACCATTGAAGGAATTCTCGTTGGTCATGGTAACTTGCGAGTCGTAATGTTCGCGAAGGAATGTCAGCATCCTATAAGCTGTTTCCTCATTAGCGATGAGACGAACATTCGATCGATTGATGAGATTGCCATAACGATGGGATTTATCAAGATTCTTTTGATTAAGGATATAGTCATCAGGATCGGCAAAAATCAGCCAACCACCGACAAAGATTTCATTGGTCTGGTACTGGCAGGCTTTAAAGGTTTCAAATATATTGTGGTTTTGCACGTAAGGTTCATCGCAGACTGCGTCAAGGATAAAAACTTGATTGGGGTGACTTGACGTATATTCTTGGACACGATTATGTTTGATGGACGTCCAGTTTGCGTTAACTCTGATGTTTCCGTAATGATGCGCTGGGATAATGAAGGCGAAAATAATGCAGATAATACTGATCGAAACCGTAATAACCTTAGAAACTTGTCTTGAAAATACGTTGCGTTGCTGTGTTACTGCTATTGCCGTGTCGTAGCCACAAGAGGCGGCGAGAAGAGCGTATATCGAAGTAACAACAAGCGGAAAGATAACTCTGTCAACCATACGGTCGCGCAGGGCAAGAATAAGAAGCATGGCTATAAAGCAGAGGATGATGCCAATCTGAAGAGCTGTGACAGACCGATCCATATGACGTGTGTTGTGAGTAAGGAGCCATGCGAGGCAGCACAAGAGAATGACCGCTACGCCAGCAAGTAAAAGGCTACGTTTGCCGTTGAGTGGAATATTGGAAAGGGAATATGTTTTTACGGCAGTGGAGACTTTCTGAAAGACGTCGAGACTGAATACACTGCTGTCGCCAAACCACCAGTCGTAAAGCATGAATACATCGTTTTCGCTAAGATTCGGGGAAATTTCTTGAATCTTAGATGCGTCTACAGGCGGCGTATCAGTGACAGCTCGTCCAACCTTGAGAGCACGTGGGAGTTCCTGCCATCCGGGAGTGAACAAGTAAGCTGCCATGCCGATCACATAGGCGAGACCGGCGGACATACAGGCTATTACTCCTCGAATAATAGAGGATATGTGCCGGTTGCGAACAAGAACCCAAAGCATGAAGGGAACGAACAGGATGAAAGTGGAGAATCCGGATTCGGGACGTAAACATGTGCCCAGGAAAATCAGGATGGAACCTGCAACATCCTGTTTTGTCACATGAGGGATACGTCTATTAATCGCGTTGGTGACAAGGAGCGATAGGCCGGAGGCAGTAAGCACAAAGGCGACCGCTGTATAGGTCAGATACGTTGTTAGAAATGATTCACAGGCAATGAGCAAAGTTACACGGAAGAGCTTGATGAGTGGCCTATTGGTCGCTCCAGATACGAGACGAACCATGAATGTTGTGGAAACAACTATGAAAAATAGCTGGCAAAGCGCGAAAATCGGTAAATTAGGGAAAATCTTCCCCAGCAATCCGAGTGGCGCACTGATTGGAGCAAGTGTGAAAAGCATGAGATATGAAGTCTGCCCATAATATCCCCCCTCTGGATACATGGCTTGCATGACATCATCAATAGTATAGAAGGCCGGTGTCGCAAATATGCAAATAAGCAGTACCGGAAGGAACGAGATAACTAGACAAGTGGGGAATCCCCATTCTCGAGAAAAGAATTCAGGCAAAAAGGTGCGATTCTTGTGTCTGACAGACTGCGGGCGGAGGAATCCGTGCTCATTTCCGAGCGACTGAATTGGTTGATGCATGGTTGTGCTTTCTTTTGCGCGGCAGCGGCATGTATCAGATGGGTCCCTGAACCGCACCACGATTATCGGAATTTAATTGGTGGAAGTTTTGAAGGCTGTTGTTCGATTGCAAGCTGTGCTCCACAGTAGTTCGAACCGGTGTCCACGATGTCGATCGATGGTGATGGAGAGCAACGCTTGGCGAACGAAATCAAGTAGGGTGCAGATGAAATAGATCACGAGCGGGATGCCCAGGATTTTCAACATTGCGAATGACTGCTGGTAGAGGTTCTGCCCTGTGCCTTTTGAGTGGCTTTTATAAACGATTTCGGCTCAGCGGAGGACTGTTTAATATCCATAATTTTAGTTTTCTTCATTTCCATGGTTTCGCTTCTCTCGCCCTAAATTTTATAGGGATGGGAAGACCTGTCGATGAAAATAATACGTTTGACTTTGCTTTCAATGTATCGACCCGGTGATTGTTCATGTTGAGTGGATGATATGTGTTTGCGGAGGTGTGTTAAACGTTTTTTGTCTGATGTTTTGTTGCCGATAAAAAGAATGATGATGAAAGTTGGCTGATGTCGGTCGCTGTGTTTAAACGTCTGTTCAATTTTGTCAACAAAACGTCGAAAATGTACTTTTCGGTTCGTTTAGTGTTTAGTGGAAGTGCGGTTTGAGAAGTATATTGACAGTGATACGCTGTATGTCATGTCGTGAATTGGGAGTAAATAACTGCATATATTATATTGAGATGGAGAATTTATGGCGATGTCAGCTGTTGAAGATCGTAAACGAAATATGAACATTGAAGCATTGCGAGTATTCTCAATGTTTTTAATTGTGGTTTGTCATTATTTTTCATCTAATTACCGGTTTGCAAATCTTGAGGGTTTCTCGCATATTTTAAAGTATTGGGTTGACAAATTAGCTGGTCAAACTGGTGTTTGTTGTTTTTTGATGATTACAGGTTACTTTATGGTTGGTAAATCATTTAAAGTGGCTCGTATAATTAAAACAGATATTCAAGCGATTATTTATAGCGTAATACTTTGCGTTTGCTATTGCGTGTTGATGGTGACGCAAGCGTTTCCGGATTCTATTATTCCGCGGTGGCATGCCTTACCTGAAGCCACTACCTTTTTTCAGTCGATATTCCCCGTGTGGAATTCTGTGTATTGGTTCGTTACTGCTTACGTATTTTTGCTGATTATATCGCCGGTGTTGAATCTAATTATTTCGCATCTTAATGCTCGCCAGCATATGTTGATTATCATTGTTTTTTCAAGCGTGAGCATATGGCAGTTGTTTTCCAAATTTTCGGTGTACTGGAACTATTTGTTGTATGCGGCAATTGTTTATATGATTGGTGCCTGGATTCGTTTGTACGCTGATCGAATTCATATGAGCCACCAGTATCTGAAAATTACTGGTGTGATTGTCTTGTCGGCTGTATTGCTTTTCCTTTTCTCGGTAGAGATTGTGTCTAACGGGGTTATCGCGGATTGGTTTAACTGGACTGCGCATTCCATGTATGGTGGCGTTCCTGTTCTTCCTATGATTATTGCGGCATGTATTTTTTATGCTGTGCTGCAATTGCCCGTAAGAACAGGTGGCCCCGGACTGATGCGTGTGTCTTCATTGATCGCTCCGGCAATGTTTGGGGTGTACCTATTGCATGGAAATCAGACTTTTTTTGTGGCGTTCTGGTATGCGGTGAATCTGTGCATCCCCTACGTGGAGGGTCCCGCGATGATGGCGGTTCATGCGGTTGCCATAGTGGCGCTGTTCATTGTTCTGACGCTGTTGTCCGTAATCATCAACGTTGTCTTGGTGACTCCAATCACCAGATTGGTTATGCGTTCTTCGGCTGTACGTCGTGTGTCTCGTGCCATTGACGATGTATGGAATTTTTAAGCCGTAAATAAGATTGGCGCAAAATGAACTGCCTCCCATTTCCTGGACATGAAAAATGGGAGGCAGTTCATTTTCGGGGCGCAGTTCAAAACGTTGAGCTCAATCTTTGAAACATCCCGTCGGATTTATCACCGGCGTTCATACACAACGGTATCCATTCCTTCCACGGTAATGGTCTTGATGGGTGTATATCGGTCTTCGAGGATTTCGGTGATGGCCGGTTCAGGCAGCGTGTAATACGGTTGCACCACGAGGTATTTCGCACGGGCTGTGGCGAATTCGTCACGTAGCTGTTGCGTGTAGCTTTCACTGAACGAAGCTTCCCAATCCTGAAGCCAGGCGAACCTGTACATCGGAGTCAGATCGTACTTCAGATACGCGCCGACAAGTACGTTGTACAGCACTATGTCGCCTTGGGCATCCTGAATGACCTGTTCCAATTCCTGTTCGTTGTATACGCGCTCGGACCAGATGAGCTTGTTGTCGACTTTGGCATGTTGCGCGCACAACAGAACCATGATCAGCCCCAACGCTATCAGAGTTTGCCAGCGTACATTAAAGCGTTCGTTGGCAAATCGGCATACGATACCCAGAATAATCGGCAGGAAGATCGCGGCTATTGCGGCGTAATGCTGGTAGGGGTTGATCTTGAAGAACAGTACGATGAGTAGCAGGCCGGACAGAACTAAGGTGCAGTCAATAGGACTGCAGTGGCGCTTGAACAGCATGCGTGCCAAACAGACAACTATCATGGCGATGGGCACGCACAGAATGATTGTGATGGAAGTGAGCGGCGCGGAAAGCAGGCCTTCTGAGCCACCCGCGTAGCTTAGGTTGAACAGAATCGTGCCATACATGAAATCGTAGAACGCCTGATGAACCACAAAATAGATGCAGAAGGGCACGAGTGGCAATGCGACGCCTGCGATGAAGGACAAAGCGCACATGAACAGCTCTTTCCATTGCTTCCATGTGATCAGCATGACGGTGATGACCAGCACGATAACGCAAACGGACAGCGCATTGGTCAAGCGCGACAGAAAGCAGACGCTGAACGATAGTCCGTATATGAACGGATGCCACCACGGTACCGATGGCTTGATGCCGTTGCCGCCCAGCTTGAACCATCGGACGGCAATCAATAGGGAAATGGCCAGGAACGGCAGGCAAAGAGGCTCAATCAGATCCCAGGAAGGAGCGCAGAGGAGGCCGATCCATATGGCGGATATCCACGCTATGGCTATCGATATCGCCGTGCCGCACTGCTGGGGCGCGAACTCTTTGGCGAGGAGATACAACGTGTTTATGGTGATGACTGCCCAGACTATGGTGAGCAGGAAAATACCCAGCGAAGATCCGGTGAGTTTCCACCCGAGCATATTGAACAGGAAGATCATGGGACCTTTCTGATCCCAGAAGTCCACGTATGGCACACCGCCTTCGGCCCACATCTTGCCGGTGAGCTCGAAAATGTACTGGTCGGAATACCAGGTTTCGTACAATGGGTAGATAGGGGAGAGGATGTCCGTAAGCGTGAGTAGTACGGCAACGAATAGTGAATTTACTACTATCGGAATTGCGCTATGCGCAATATGGGCGCGAGTCGGTCGGGAATTCGCGGCTTCCACTGTGGGAGTTGCGTTTCCGGGTATTGAAATGGTCATTGACACTTCCTTGGAATTGAGCGGATGTTTCAGATGCGTTGGTAAATGCTGTACGTACCGGAATCGTCGGTGATGGAACTGACGAATTGATATTTTGCGTTCAGCACGTCCGTGATCACCGGTGTCAGATCGCCGTACTGCTGTACCACGAGTATTTCGGTGCTTGGCTGTGTGTAGGAGTCGATGATTTTGGTTCGCATATCACTGCTGAATTCCGCCTGCCAGTCTTGGAACACCGCGTACGGATAGGCCGGGGTTACGTCGTTGAGCGTATAGGCCAGTGAATTCATGTTGTAGAACGCTATGGAACCCTGTGATTGTTCCGTTAGCTGGGCGACCCACGTGTTGTCGAATTCCGGCCATGTCATGACCTGACGTGTGCGCAGGCCGGCATATCCAAGCAGTAAAGCGGCTGCGCATACCAATGCGGCGATGCGTGGCCACTGGCTGCGTAGAAAGAACGTAGCCGGTATCAGTACCATGGGGAGGAATACCACATCGATGAGCGTGTAATGAAGATACGATCCGGTCTGGATGGCGAACATCTGGAAGAACAGAACGGCGAACGCAACGGAACCGAGCATGAGAAAAACCGCACCGCAAGTGATTGCCCTACGCTGAATTGTGCGAACGATGCCTACCATCAGCATGGCCGCCGGAACGATGAACACCAAAGCGAGTGTCGTGAGCCCGGGGATGCCGGCCGCGGCGCCCAATCCGCCCGCATAATGCAGGTTGTACAGCACCGTGCCGTACATGAACTCGTAAAACACACCATGCACGGCGAAATATATGGCGAACGGAACGAAAAACGTTGCGACGCCCGCAAGGAATCCCAGAATGCAGGTTCCTAGATTTTTCCATGCGCATCGCATTACAAGCAGAACGGTCAATACCAGCAGGCTCACGCATACGCCTATCGCATTGCTCAGGCGGGTCATGAAGCATACACCGAATGCCAGTCCATGAACGTACGCCCACATGCCGGGAATATGCCAAGTGCCGCGGTCCGCGGGACGGTTCTGATATTCGAACAGCGACCTCAACAGCAACCATGCGCTTGCAGCCAAAAACGGCAGACAGAACATTTCGGTCATATTCCATGATCCGGGCATGCATATGGCAATCCACAGCACGCAGATCCACAACGTTAGAATGCTGGTTGCGTAATGTTGTGCGGATTCGCTGCTGTCGTGGCGTTCATGCTCAAGTATGGTGCCGATGGTCAGCCATAGGAACCACATGGTGGCAAGCAGAAAAACGCATTCGATGATGACGATGCCATAGCCGTTGCCGGTCAGTTTCCATCCGAGCATGTTCACAAAAAAGATGAACGGTCCTTTTTGATCCCATATGTCTCGATAAGGAACACCACCTTCGGCCCACACCTTGCCGACGAGTTGGAAGAAGTCCTGATCTGGCATCAGCCGCAGATTCGAGCCATGCAACGGAGAGAAAAGGTCGAATAGAAACACAGCCGCAATGGCGGCCACTGAATTAACGGCAACGAGCAACGGCCCATGCCTTCGAGACTGGGGAATGGGTGAAGTGCGGACGGCGGTCAATATACTCCTCTTCTAACGTATGGGTCTGGCCGGGATGCCAACCACGGTAGTGTTCTTCTGCGTTATGGAACGGGTGACGACCGCTCCCGCGCCAATGGTCACGTTGTCCGATATCGTTACGTTTCCGATGATGGAAGCGCCTACACCAATGTCTACATTGTCTCCCAATTGTGGTGCGGCGAAATCCTTGGCTGCGTTTCCTATGCAATTGGCGCCATGAAGCACGCAGTTTTTACCGATTCGCGAATCCCCGTTGACGACGATGTTGCCGCAATGGTAAAGGCGGAGCCCCTCATCGAAAATATTTTCGGAAATCTCGAAACCAAGACGTATTCCCAAACTGTTTTTCCTTTTACGGGCCCACAGGAACATCATGTAGTGCAACGGACTCCTGTGACGGTTGTTATACCGATACTCGCATATGCGCAGACGCTTTTGGAACCGCCAAATCTGGGCCCTCGGATCATCGGTGAGATATGCGATAATCGTATCCTTACGGCCACCATACAGGTAGGCGCCGCGTTCCACGGAAAGGAACCGTTGCAAGTCGTTTTTTGTTTGAATCACTACATGTCCTTGTATGGATTTTGCTTGGGCTATACTCTGGTCTCGATCACATAACGCGGACGATGTTTGGTTTCCAGATAGATCTTGCCCATGTACTCGCCGATAATGCCCATGGACAGCATGAGCAATCCGCCTATCAGCCATAGCGAACACATGATTGAACCCCAACCCGAGACCACACTGTTGCTGGCCCAGGAAACGATTACATAGATGAGCATGACAAGGCCGACGAGAATGGACAGCAGTCCTATACCGGTAACAAAACGAAGGGGTTTGACGGAGAAGCTGGTAATGCCTTCGAGTGCGAAGCTGATCATCTTCTTCAGTGGATACTTGCTTTCCCCGGCTTCGCGTTCGCCGCGTTCGTACGTGACCACCGCGGTGGTGAAGCCCAGGTCGGGCACGATGCCGCGAAGGAACAGGTTGACCTCTTGATATTCGGAAAGCGTTTGAAGCGCCGCCCGCCCCATCAGACGATAATCGGCGTGGTCCCGAACCGTTTCGGCTCCCATCCAAGCGTTCAGTGCGTAGAATGCACGTGCCGTGTTGCGCTTGAACCATGTGTCCTTGTCTCGGCTCGAACGGACGCCGTATACGATTTCAGCTCCGGCGGCGTACTGCTTGACGAATTCATCAAACACGTTGATGTCATCCTGAAGGTCGGCATCCAAGCTGATTGCGGCATCACAGCCATCTTCCAGAGCGGTCATCAGACCGGCCAGCAACGCATGCTGATGACCTCGGTTGTGAGCGAGCTTCGCACCGTGGAACAATGACGGATCGGCATCATGGAGCTGCCTGATGTATTGCCAGGTGCCGTCCTTCGAACCGTCGTCGACGAAGAGTACGCGACTATCTTCGGAAATCAGACGATTGGCCTTCAAGCTGTCGATCTTGTTGCGTAATACCGGTGCTGTGATAGGAAGCTGTTCTTCCTCGTTATAGCAAGGAATCACGAAAAAAATAGTCGGCCGTTGGCGACTCTCGGAACGTGTTTTTAAATCAGCCATTTCTTCCCCCATATGATTTCGTGCTCTCTAACTCCAATGACAACTATATAAATTAGGGGGGAAATTTTACCTCGTTACCCCGTAAAGAGGCCCCTCCTGTCGTGGTACCGAGACGACGGACGGCAGCATTCAGCCCAGATAGCTTTGCTGTACGCTGCCAAGCATGTGTGCGGACGTGAACTTGTCGAGATACGTCTTGCGTACCGCGGCAGGGGAGAACTTGCTTCCGTGAGACCGTTCGGAAATGACCTGTTCCACACGGCGGCACCCTTCCTTCACATCGCCAGCCGGGAACAGATATCCGTTCGCGCCGGGTAACACCACCTCATTGCTGCCGGTCACATTGGTGGCGACAATCGGCACTCCGGCGCGCAACGACTCGACCAGCGAATACGGCAGGCCCTCATACAGTGAGGTCAACAAATACACGTCGAACGCCGCAACCACGTATTCCGCATCATTGCGGTATCCAAGCAAATGCACGTTGCCGGCAAGTCCGTTGCTCTCAACGAACCTTGCGACGTCGTCCTGCAGGTCGCCATCTCCCACACATACGAAATGCACCCGCGGATCATGCTCGACCGCCATTTTGGCGATTTTCACGAAGGTCATCGGGTCTTTCTGCGCGGCCAGTCTTACGGTTGAGCCGACGATGATCGCATCCTGCGGCAGGTCGGACAATCCCAGCGTGTGCAGAGCCTCCTGCTTTGAAGGCAGTGCGATATCGGGAATGCCGTTGTATACAACCTTGAACTTGGTCGGCTTGTCGACGTTGCGTTCCAAAGCGATGTCGCGCTCGCCCGCGGAAACGTTGAAGGTGAGCGTTGTGAACAATCGACTGAACGTGCGTTCGATTAGCGTAAACACCTTTTTCTTCGACTCGGAAAACTCCTGTGCCTGGAAAGCGTAGGCGTGGGGAGTGTAGAACACCTTCGGTACGCGGCTCCCGATGGCGGCCGCGCGGCCGATGATGCCCGCCTTCGAGCTGTGGCAGTGCACGATGTCGGGTTTGATCTGTTTGATGAGCCCGTGTACGCGGAGCCAGGCCTTGACGTCGTGTTGCGGGGAGATGCTCCGAACCATCTCGGGAACGGGAATGAGCGTCGCATGCTTCTGCATTTCAGGGATGGCCTTGCGGTAATAGTCGTCGATTCGGCTGGTTCCGTAGGCAACCGTTATGTCGAACTTGCTGTGGTCGATGCCGTTGACGATGTCTACGACATTGCGCCCGCATCCACCCATGGCTTCCTGAACGATAAGTAGTTTCTTTTTTGCTGCGGTCACGCTGTTCCCCTGGCTTCTTGTGGTTTTGAGACTCTCTCTCGCGAATGCGGTAATGCGATCGTCCCGCGCCATTATACCCTCTCCGATGAGGGGAGTTGGGTGCATGATTGCCCCTTAATGACGTGTCTTACGTATAATATGCGAGAAGATAGCAGGAAATAGTGGAAGGGAATGCTGAAGTATGGCGGGAAACGAGTTCAAGGAATGGCCGGAAGTGCAGTCTCCGAGTGGAACTCATGGTGGTCAGACACCGATGACCTACGATTTTCCTCTGGTGGAAGTGAATGAAGCTGATGTGGAGGATGCGTCTCGTGGACTTTCCATCGGCGGTGCCGCGGATGCCGCGGCGAACGCGACACCGGGTGGGTTCGTATATCGGTATCGTCGTGAACTGGTTGCCGTGGTTTCGATTGCTTTGGTTGCGGCCGCAGTGTCGGGAGTTTCGTTCGTTTTGCGCAATCGTATCGACAGCCAGGCAGTGTTGAGCTCCTGCCAGCAGTCCGTCGACATTTACCAGTCGAGTGTGGAACGTTTGAAGAAGACGGTTGACGGTGTGGACGAAGACTTGAAGATCGAGGAGAATCAGGTACTGGATTCGCAGACCGTGACCGACTTGCATGAAGCCGTAGACAAGGGCAATGAAGAGACGAACATCAACGTCAGCTGTGACGCTTCCGCATCGGTTGAAGACAATCAGGCCAGCGACGAGAAGCTCACCGCAGCCACCCGTGAATTGGGAAACAAGGTTGAGGACATTCTCAGCGCCAAGGCCGCTATCGAATGTTCCAAGACCGCTCGCGATACGGCTGTAGCCAAGTCGGATCTGGTTGATAAGGTCGCCGAAGGCCAGAATGTGCTCGCCAATGTGAATTCCACTGATTTGAATGCTCGACAGGATCTGTCTGTCGCGTTGAACGATTCCCGGCAGGTGGCCACCACGTCCACTTCCGGTAGCCCAAGTACGTATACGGACCAGCTTGACAAGCTGCAGAAGGCCATCGACGAGTACAGCGCGACGGCAATTTCCGAGTGAACGCATAGTTCTGTATTTATTAAGAAGTGCAACCCCCGTTGGATTGGTTCTCTGAATGATTACCAATCCAACGGGGGTTGTTTTTTTGTTTGGGTCGGGGGTTGCACTTTTGTTTAGATAAGAGGCTACCGCTTGATGACCATAAGGAGGGTATCATGGTTGGACGTGACTAATTATCTAGCGAAACGCGAAGGGGGAGCGGTGAAGAAGAAACTCTCTATTGCCGTAGCCGTGTTTCTTGGCGTTGTCGTCATCTACTGTGCATTGCTGGTAGGCAGCGTATTGCAGGTGAAGCGACATATCAGCCAGGCGGTTTCCATTGTTCAGTCGGCCAACATTGGCTCGGACATGTCTTCTGCTGTGCCTGCTTTGGTCGACAAAGCAGAGCAATTGCAGTCTGAAACCAAAGCCGCTCGGTCTCAGACCGACGGCATTGTGTGGCGTATAAGCACGCTGATTCCCTATTTCGGGGACGATTTTTCCGCAGTTCGGACGGCGGTGACGGCATTAGATACCATGTCCAAGGATGTGGTTCCCAACGTCAGTGATGCATTGGAGAAACTGCAGCAGCAGGATATTGCATCGGGGGGTGTACTGAATGCGGAAATGATATCGTCGTTGGCGGATAGCATCACACAGGCGAATACATCGATTCAGCAGCAGTCCAAGGCTTTGGAGAACGCTCCGGAACCGCATATCGGCAAGGTCCGTGATGCTTTGGAGTCGGGTACCACATTATTTGGCAAGGTAGCTGAGCAAAGCGATCAATTGGCGAAGGTCGCATCCATGATTTCCCAGCTTGTGGATGGCGGCGAGGGAAAGTACCTGATCATGGTGCAGAGCAACGCGGAAACTCAGGCTGCAGGCGGAGTTCCCGGTTCCATCGGATCATTGGAAGTCAAAGATGGCAAAATCTCCGTGGGAGAATTCTATTCTGATTCGGAATTCCAAGTTGTCGGTGACATAGATGGCACTGAGCAAATCAGTCAGATGTATATAATTTCACAATTCGGCATCAATTATGGTGGGGATATCCGTCTGGCATCGGCGTCTCCAAACTTCACAATCGTCGCCAAGTATGTTGCCGGCTGTTGGAACCAGCAGTCTTTTGGAGCCAACGACACCATCAAAGGTGTGATGTCTCTCGATCCTTATGCATTGCAGAGCATGTTGGGTGTACTCGGCGGTGTGACCCTCAGCAACGGAGTGCAGCTCGACGGAAGCAATGCGGCGCAGTATCTGTCGAATACCATTTACCGTGATATTCCGGACCAAAACGAGCAGGATGCGTTCTTTAAGGAATCCGCCCAACTGATCATGCAGAAGGCATTCGGATCATTTAGTGCCGATAATATGCTTTCCTTGGTCAAGACCATGTCCACGCTGGGCCAGCAGCGTCATATCTATAACGTCAACTTTGCCGATTCTGGCAAGAGCGGGTGGAATGGAGAATTGTCCAGCGATTCGCAGCAGCCGGAAACCGGATTGTTCGTCAATGAGATGGGCTGGTCGAAGATGGACTGGTATACCAAGCGTAGTTCCGTGGTGACCAAAACAAAGGTCAATCAAGACGGCACCACTACATGGCATGTGAGCTACACCATCACCAATTCGATGAATCCGGCGGATGTGGAATCCACTCCGAAATACATCACAGGCACTTTCCCTGAAAGTTTCTTCGAAAGACTTATCGAAGAAGGTAACATGTCCGATGAGGAAAAGGCCTTTTTGACCGCAGTGATTGGCAAAGCCGGACAACCGGGCACGCTTTGGCATGTCTATGTGATCGAGTCTCCGGCAGGAGGCAGCGTTTCCAATATCAAGATCAGCAACAACTCCGCATCCAGCTTGCCGGAAGGGGAGCAGTTCAGCGGGTTTGAGTCGGATGGACGCGACTACTACACCAACGTTGGCGCATTCATAGACCCCGGGTGTACGGCGGTCGTGGAATATGATGTGACGACTGCTGCAGGTGCGTCTGATCTGAAACTCGACGAGACGCCGGTGCCGTATGAGCCGCAGATCGTCTATGAGGATAAGACCAAAGAATGATCGTGCGCGAATAACCGAAGGGGTGTGGTTCATTATTGAGAATGAACCACACCCCCCTTTTAGTGTCCGTGACTATTCGTTTGCGGAGGTTTGGGCACTTGAATCCGTGTCTGTGTCGGAACCGGAATCCGTATCGGAACCTGAATCTGGGTCTGGGGTTGGCGTCGGATCCGGGGTCGGTTCCGGGTCTGGGGTTGGTTCCGGGTCTGGGGTTGGTTCCGGGTCTGGGGTTGGCGTCGGATCCGGTGTTGGTGTTGGGGTGGGGGTCGGATCGGTTCCGGAGCTATCGCTGGAACCTGAGTTGCCACCGGAGGAGCTACCATCGGAGGATTCGCCGGAGGAATTGCCACCACTGTTGGTCGTTGAGGAGCTCTGCCTGTACTTGCTTGGGTTGTAATAATAGTACTGGCGTCCGTTGCTCGTATTCTGCTGCGTGGTGTTCTCGTACACCTGATTGTCGGCATTGTACTGCGCTGAAGATTGGGTGACGGACTGCATGGCCTTATCAACTGCCGTGCGGGCTTCAGTGAGCTGTTTGATGGTTGCATCATCATTCTGCAGCAGACTGTTGGCACTGTCTATGGCCTTCTGCAAATCGGTGCGAGTCTGTTCGTCAGCCACGCTGTCTTTGCTTGATTCCATCAGTTTAGTAGCTTGCTCGACGGTGCTTTGCAGGGCTTGCTTGGCGGCTTTCACACTGGAGGCGGATTGTGCGTCGTGGGCCTTGGTCACGGCATCGGAAGCGCTGGTCAACGACTTCAACGACTTCTTCATGGCATTGGCGTTCTTGGTATTCTGCTCTGCCGCTTGGGTAAGGTTTTCGGCTGAGAGAGACGCCACGCACTGCGTTGTCGGAATGAAGTCGTAAGTGTCGGAAAGCTCCTCCTTCAACGTATCAAGGGTGCTTGCGTCCGACAACTCACTGGCGGGAATTGCGGTGAGCAGATTCGCGCTTTGAATTGCGGAATCATATTGCTTCTTGATTTTTGCATAACGAGACGCCGCTTTTTCGCAGGCATTCAATGCCTGCTGATTGGCTTCGGTCTGCGAATGATGCCAAAATACCGCGCCGCCGGTTGCCGCCAATGCCAATACGACTGCTGTCGACGCGACTATGATGATGCGGCGCTTGCGCTTCTGTGCTTTCTCCAGCGCGGCCTTGTCTTGGGCGGAAGTGTCTTCGGTGATTCGCGGCATCGTGCCAGTGTCGACTGCATGGTCGGTTGCGGGGATGACATCAGCCGGGAGAGCGATGGTGTCATTGCCGTCGGGCTTGATGATTGTCGTCTGCAACGAGTCGGTGGACGTTTCCGCATCATCGCTTTTTTCGGCCACGCCTTCGGGTGCTACGGCATCGCTGAACGGAATAGTTTGCCAAGACCAGATGCCTGCCGCCACATCGCCACGGTAATATGGCGGATTCGCAGCCTTGGCAAGAGAGTCGGTCAACGCGACTGTCTCCAGAATAGCTGCGGAAGTACCGAAACTTATTGACTTCAGGATGTTGCGGATAGCGGCGTCGGTAGCGTCCGCGGTTTTACGGAAAGCGGAAAAATCCTTGTGGAACGGATCGTCGATCGTACCGGCTTGCGGCAGCATAGGTCGAACCGTCATGGCCTGCGCGATTACCGATTGCAGACGTTCCGGCAGTGTAACGCCTTCAATCATGTTCTGTTGGGCGCAATATGCGCACATATTCGAAAAATCTGTCAATGTGAACGCATACCGCATAGCGGACGGCGAGACGGCGACGATATTATGCAGTTGTGTTTCTTCAAAGCAGAGAATAAGGTCGCGTTCATCGGCGATCTGACGGGTCAGCTGCTTTGAACGGAATGCGGAGGAATCAATGCCCGCCGCGGTGAGTAGGGATGCGCTTGACGCATCGATTTCATGACCTACCAGACTATGCGTGCCTGCGCTGTCCACTTCAAGGGAGGTTCCGGCGGTATACATGCGGAACAGCAATTCACCAAGGGGGGATCGGCAGACGTTACCGGTACATACGAACAGAACGCGCATGCGTGAAATACCTTAACTTTCGGGGGATAACACAAGTTGCGTTAAGTATATCGCGTGGGCTATATAGGGGAGCAAGGTTCGTGGGGCATGGAAAAGAGGATGTGTAAACACATGATTGACGAAAGTCGCACAGCTGATAAAGAGGTTTCCACGGCTCGTTCGAGACGAGGCAGGCGCGTCATGCCGAAATCCTCCGGCGAGGGAACGTCTTCCGGTACGGGTTTCGGCAAAGTGTGTGCGGCACTTCTGCGGCTATTGACTGCGTTCATTGTGGTATGCATGGTGTTGCGGGCTTTACCTGAATCGTTATCCGGAAGATGGGTTTTCCCGTTGTTGACTCCGTTCGTTCCCTATCTGACGGTGGTCTCAGCGGTTCTCGTCGTCGCATCGTTGATAGGCCGCAGAAAATTTCCGGCAATGATAAGCGTTCTATGCGTAATCCTGCAAATCATATGGCATTGGGGCTATTTCGTGCCTTCGGTGAAACTTTCCGATACCGCGCGTCAGACGGTCAGCGCCGACACGTTGGACATCACCGACGGATATGCGCGCATTATGACGTTGAATACAAAGAACGGTAATGCCGACGCGGAAGAGATCGTGCGGATCGTGCGCGAGGAGCATGTGGAAGTGCTCGCCCTGCAAGAGGGGACTTGGGGTTTGCGCGAGCGCCTGGAATCGTCAGGTTTGCGAGACATATTGCCTTATGAGATTGAAGCGCGGCATACGGATTACAGCAATGGTGGGGAAAACGCGCTATGGAGCGCCATGCCTCTTCAGGATGAGACGGAAGACCTGGTAACGATCAAAACCTCTCCGATTCCGGCCGCATCCGTCATCATGAACGGCAAGACGGTTCGGTTCGGTTCGGTGCATCTGCAATCTCCCCGTCCGGGAAACCTTGATCTGTGGAGAAGTAATCTCAGCACAATCAGCCAGATACAGAGTGGAAGTGACGTTTCGCTTGTGTTGATGGGCGATTTCAACTCGGTATGGGACCATGCCGGATTCCGTAGCATGTTGGGTAGTGGATTCGCGGATGCGGCCGAACAATCCGGAGCGGGATTCCATCCGACGTATCCGGCGAATACAGGCATTGTACCGGCCTTCGTCGAAATCGACCATGTTGTGCATACCGATGGCGTGGTAGTCGGAGACATCTCGACGGCGGCGGTTTCCGGCACCGATCATAAGGCCTTGCTGGCAACTCTGGAAGTGAAGTGATTGTATGGTCGGTGCCCGAAAGCGAACGGTGGCTTTTCGGGCACCGACTTCATGTGTTATACGTATGCCGAGGCATAGGCATAACGTGCGTCACTGCAGATGATGCTTCGTGATCATCGCCATGCATGCGATGGAGATGATGGTCAGCAGGAGGGCGATGCTTGCGACGGCGAGTACCGCTGAACCGGTCTTTGACAATTCCGGTCGCTTCGACTGTTCCGGTTCGTTTGGAACCTGTGGATGCTGTTCCGTTACCGCTCCGATGGTTACGCGTACGGTGGCGCTTACCGTGTCATGTTCGGCTGATCTCGTTTCGATGCTAACGGTGTCCGCGTTTTCGACCGTATTACGAACGGCGGTGATGGTGATTTCCTGACTGAAGGAGTCGCAGGATTTCCCGTCGCGCACGGCTTGTATGGCGGTGCTGATCGCGTCGTTCGCAAGCTGAAGCTGCTGGCTGTCGGCAACCAATCGGTAGTCGGCGATCGCATTCAATCCGGTACCCGTCAATTCGAGCAGACCGTCATTGCTCAGCGACTGCAGATCTTTCGAAGGTATCAGCTCTACGGAAGGATTACCGCTGACGATCGAGAGTTCGGCGATACGGAACATGGTGTCGTCGTGGATCAGGCCGAATCCGTTGGCCAGATAGTGCGGAATATTCGTGGCATCCGAGAACGAACCGTCCAATATTGCGAGCGTGTTCAGGCTGGAAGGGATCGTACCGTGGAATTCGCCGCCCCGGATAGTCACGTATCCCAGGTATTCGGCTGAGCCTAGCGTTTCAAACAATGTCGGGGCCGTGTAGGTTCCAGCGGAAAAATATCCTTCCGCTGAAGATTCCTCGGTTTCCGCAAAGCGCATCAACGTCGACTTGGAAACGTACGATCCGCCTTTCGTGTACAGTGCTCCATAACAGTCGATTGCGGGGGATTGACCGCCGTCGATCGTTCCCTGGCCGATTATGGTCAGGGATGTTTCTGCGGGAATGGTGATGGCCGCGGCTGTGGAATCCTCGCCGGAACGCAGCGTATGGCCGTTCAGATCGAGTGTGATGGATCCGAGAGTCATTGCCGCTGATACGGTCACCTGTTCGCTCACGTCGGAGAGCAACGTTACCGAAGTGTGATTCATGGAAACATGGTCGAACGCATCCTGCAGTGTTGTGTACGTTTCGTCACCTACCTGGGCGGCGGGCGAGGTCTGGCTCTCTTGCGCCGAAGCGGACGAAGGCAGGATGAGGAATCCCAGCAAGGCCAGCAAAGCGGTTAACGCCTTGAGAAATCGCATTGCCGGATGGTTCTGTTTGCGGAGTTTTGCATTCAGGGATGATGCTTGATTACTACGTGCCATTGTAGTTCTTTCCTACTGGATAGCAAAATAATACGAATATTACAATACTGTAATAAGTTAGATATTCGTATTTTATTTACTGATAAATGATTATAGAGGTCATCCTCGGCAGTGAGGAATTTGCGAAGCAGGGCATGACGTCATGTTATATAAATTATCTCATAAAGATGCTATTAATGCAAATTAATTTAATGTATTTTTAATTGATTATTATGCTTTATGAAAAGCATAATAATATGAGTGTTCCTTGTGGTGGTTGCTGGAAAGGGCCAGCATTATTCACATTTTGCAGGTGCTTGACAATGAACTGTCTGTGGTTTTTGTGTATTGAGAAAGTCTCTGAAGCGGGCGGGTGATTGGTGGTTTTTGTTTTCATGCAATTCACAGGTGATTCACAGGCGATTCGCGGGTGGATTACCTGTGGCGAACGCGACGAGGGGTCAGGTGGGTCATATACCCCCTACCGGGGGAGTGTGGTATCTTGGATGGTGGTTTTAGTGATTCTTGAAAGAGAAGAGAGATTTGATGCGAGGTGAAGCCACGAGCTTGCGGAAAGAGGCTCGGCCCCAAGAGATTCACGTGATCTCCTCTGGAGCGCAAGGCGAAGCGCAAGCGTATGCTCAGGATCAAGAGGGACGCGATTGGACTCGTTATGAGCCGATGACGTTTTCCAACATCCAGTTCCGTGTGGAAGGGGACGGTAAGAGGGCTCGTCGGTCTGCGTCGGTCACGCCGAAATGGCGTTATGTTTTTGTGGCCAGTCTTGTTGCGGTCGATTTGGCTGTGATGTTCTTCTCGTTGACCATCGGCCTGCTGGTCAACAAGGCCGCGTTCGAAACCATTGAAAAAAACATGCCATTCTGGCTGTTCCTCATTTTCTTCGGATTCGTTTGGGTGCTGTGCCTCGCCTTTACGGGGGCCTACCATCGCCATGTCATGGCCGAAGGATACGAGCTGTATGTGAAGATCATCAATGCGTCGCTGCTGACCATCATCAGTTATTGTTGCTTTGCGTTCATTTTCAAGCTTGCGTTGCCCCACACTGCGCTCATCGTTGCCCCCGTCATTGCCTTCTTCCTTGAAATCGTGGCGAGGTGGCAGATGCGACGCGGTCTGCATGGCAATCGAAGAAAAGGAACGTGCAAGTATAAGACGGTGATCGTGGGTTCCTCCGATGGGATCAACCGTGCGTTGCGCACCATGAGCAATTGCTCGAACTGGGGTTATGAGCCTGTGGCGGTATGCCCGATTAAGGCAGCTGCGTCATCTGATGACGCGTATGTGGTCACATCCTATGTTCCTGATCCAGATATTCCCGGCGCCGACAAGCTTAAGGTGGTGCCGTTCAACTCGGCGTTCCCCCGTGCCTGCGAAGGCCTCGGAGCGCAGGAAGTGTACGTTGCCGACGTGCTTTCCCGCGATTCCGAGATGTTGCATGGAATGTCTCTGGCGGTGGAATCCCTGGGTATGGAACTCGCGCTGGCCGTGTCCCTCGCTGACGTGAGCGGACACCGACTCCACCTGCGCAACTCCACGGAGCAGCCGATACTGTTGGCCAGTCTGCCGCAGTACGATACCGCCACGTATGTGGTCAAACGCATTTTCGATATCGTCGGATCGCTGTGCGCCTTGATTATTTCCTCGCCGATCATGCTCGGTGTGGCGATTGCCATCAAACTTGATGACGGTGGTCCGGTGTTCTTCAAGCAGACGCGCATCGGATTGCATGGTCAGCCGTTTGAAATGTACAAATTCCGTTCCATGGTCACCAATGCCGAGGAACTGAAGAAGAAACTCGCCGAGGAGAGCGGCCAGGGCGACCGTTTCATCTTCAAGATGAAGGACGATCCCCGCATCACGAAAGTCGGACATTTTATTCGCAAGACCTCGCTCGATGAGTTTCCGCAATTCCTTAATGTGCTTAAGGGAGACATGTCCCTCGTGGGTCCACGTCCCGCCTTGCCGGAAGAAGTGGCCCGTTATGGTTCGCTCTATTCCGCAAGATTGTTGGTGAAGCCTGGAATCACCGGTCCATGGCAGGTGTCGGGGCGTTCCGATCTTTCCCAGGAGCAGAGCGAATATTTGGATGTCTCCTATATTGAAAATTGGTCGATTGCCGGAGATATCGTAATTTTGGCGAAGACCGTGCTTGTGCTGTTCCGTGGAACGGGGGCATATTAAACATATAAGGGGTGAATAAAAGGTATAAATCCTCCCTAAAAAAAGAAATTACAGAATGAGGTATACTCATTCTGTAATTTTTTATTTATGCTGGAATAGGGGTGGAAATGTCTGTTTTGCAGGGATTCGAAGAAGTGAATGTGAGTGCGCCGCATGGCAAGCTCTCTATGAATATCACCAAAGATGCGGTACGATTCAACAAAGCCACCGTCATGGCACTTGGAAATCCGGAGTATGTAAGACTTCTTGTCAATGAAAAAACTTCACAGATTGCGATTTCCTCCTGTGCTGAAAATAATGCCAATGCTATTAAATTCTGCAAAAAAGGTGAAAAAAACGCTGCTTCCGTTACTTTAAAAGATCAGATTGTAATGTCGGTGGCGTTGAAATTCGTGACGCTTTCCGACGAAGTGGCTGAAAATGAAATCTCTTATGCTGCGCTTTCCGGAACCTATTACGAAGAGGAAAACGTGGCGGTATTTGATGCCCTGGGTGTGAGGCCGGGCGTTATGAAGAAGAGGGGTCGGAAGAAAGCTGACGCCTGATTTGCCGAACCATACTCCGATTGTCGGTCTGAATTTTCTCAATATCGACAATCGGAGTACGGTTTGCAGGAGGCATTATTTCCTTATTTTTACAAGAAAAAGAGACATTCCTCCCCCCCCTGTTAGGTAGGGGTATTGCGATGTGGTACAAAGAGAATGTCAAAACATAAGTAACAAGGCATCGAGGACATATTGTGAAACGGAACGATGGTTATCATGCGTGGAATCAGGTTCCGCGAGGCGATGACGCTCGGAAGAAGAGAGTGAATGCAAAAGCCTCACATGCCATGAGAAAAGTCATGTTTGTTGTGGCTGTGGTTCTTATGTTGTTGGTCGCGGCGTCGGCCGTGTTCGGTATGAAATTCTACAAACAGGCGCAATCCGTGAGCAAACACGAGAGGAAAGCGCTCTCCTCGTTGTCGATCCTCAATGAAACCGGCAAACTCGCAGATGCCGAAATCGCGGATGCGGCCATAGAGCAGGCGCAATCCGAAACCGCGGAAGCAAAATCGATTGCGCATGGAACACTGTGGAACATCGCCGCGAAAATCCCGTTTGTCGGTTCCGACATCGCGACGGTGCAGGGCATGACGGAAGTCATAGACAGCATGGCGCAGCAGACTCTGCCACAGCTTGCCAGCATCATGCAGCGACTGGCAGATTCGGATCTCTCCGACGAGGACGGGCATCTTAATCTGCAACCGATCGTCGACGTTCAAAATGATTTTTCAAAAGTCAACAAGCTGATGAAGCAGCAAGCCGGCAAATACAACACTCTTGCCGATCCCAAAATCAGCGTCGTAAAAAATGTCTACATACAAAGCAAGGAACAGGTCAACAGCGTCTCTGCGCTGATCAATCAGGTCAACAGCGCACTGCAGATGATGCCGTCCTTCCTAGGGCAAAACGGTTCGCGCACATATCTTCTTGCCGTGCAGACCCCCTCCGAAACGCGATCCATGGGCGGCTTGGTCGGGTCTCTCAGCACCATGACGGCCGAAAGCGGCAAGATCGTGGTCGGCGACTTCCATCCCAACGCGGAATTCATCAACGGTAGCAATGGCAATGATTCGGAAAGAAGCGTGTTCTCCAAGCCTCTCGGCTTTTCCTTCGACACGCGAGATACCTTTGCGGTGCCGGACATATCGCGTAATGCGGAGATGCTCGAAGCGTCCTGGCAGCGATCGGAATATGCGTGTGACATCGATGGACTGATTGTCATCGACCCTGTGTTCATTCAAAAAATGATGGAAATCACCGGCGATGTGACACTTGAAAACGGTACCGTGCTTACGGCGCAGAACACCGCGAAATACATGCTGAACACCATTTACAAGGAAATTCCCGAAGATCAGCAGGATGCGTACTTCAATTACATTGCGAAAACCGTGATGGACGATGCGTTCAGCAACTTGAGCGCCGGTCAGCTGATGAGAGTGGTGCGAATCATTGGTGAGTTGGCGGAAAACCGTCATTTCTACGCATATACGTTCCATGAGGATGAAGTGCAGTATTTCCAGGGCGCGGGATTGGCGAAAACCATTCCGAACAGCGAAAGCGAGCCGGAAGTGGGTATCTACCTCAATGAGCAAAACCCTTCGAAACTGGGTTGGTACATTGAGCGTAAGGGCGAAGTGACCCAGACGTCAACAACCACCTACCATGTGAAATACACGTTGACGAATACGCTGACGTCCGAGGAAATGGACGCCTGTACGGACTACATTCTCGGCGGTACGCAGAAAGGGGTTGGCGGTAAACCCGTGGCCGAAACTGGAACGTCGGCGCAGCGCGTGTTGCTGTATGCTCCGGCTGGTGGGTCGATTGACGGGCTGACCGTCAGTGGGGATGTTCGCGATCAAAGCGACACTACCATGGATGGCAATTCGCTCAATTCGAGCATGGCATACATTGCTCCCGGGGAAAGCGTCGTGTACGAATTTGATGTGACCGTGTCCGATCAGGCTACCGCCGATCTGAAGATTGATCAGACGCCGGGTGGCGAGCTGGAAAACGATGTGACCTACAACTACTGATTGTTGCTGGTGCTGCTGGGTGCTGTTAGTATTGCCGGTGTGCCGGAGATGTGAAGGCTAATCCGGAGGTTTGATTTCTAAATCGTTCGGGTCTGGTGTTGCTGATGACTGCGGCGCATCATCGCGCCGCCACCCACTCACAGGAAAATTGTGCATAAGTGGAAAACCGGGTCTCTCTGGAGCTCAATGTGTACAACCGATTTCTTTGCTGCCGTGCGGATTTTATTAAAGTTGTGCGGATTATTTTCGCTGTAAAATAGCTGATTTTTCTTTTGACCTAAAAGATATAAAAACAAATCGTTGGAATATAAAGGATTCTGTTTTGAGAGTATGTGAACTATGAATTTTTAAATCCGTACAACAGTGAAAAAATCCGCACGATGCTCTAAAAATCAACACAAGATGGCAAAAATCAACACGACGGTCTGAGAATCCGCACAGCATTCAAAAAATCCACACAGTTAGTGATAAATCCGCAAGGCATGCGTAAAATCCGCACAGCAAAAGGGCTGGGAGTCCCATTGCCAGACCCTCAGCCCTTTTGTGTTGCGTCAGAGATTAGAGAGAAATCAGTAGTACTTGTTGGCGATCCAGAAGGTGTAGGCGCCTTGAATGGAACCGTAGCGCTGTTCGCAATAACTCCAGAACCACTTGAGCTGAGTCTGGTAGTTGGTGGCCCAATCGGAGCCGGCGGAAGCCATCTTGCTGCCGGGCAATGCCTGGGGAAGTCCATACGCGCCGGAGCTGGCGTTTGTCGCGGTGACGCTCCATCCGGACTCGTGGTTGATGATGTACACGGTCGCGGTGAAGTCGGCTTCGGTATATCCGGCTGCGATTAGGTAATCGTGGGCCCACTGCTGCATCTCGCTGGCCGGCACGGTAGTGCCGATCGAGGAGGAGGAAGACGAGGAGGATGAGGAAGAAGACGAAGACGAGGACGACGATGTACCGGTACCGACGAGAATTACCTTGTCGGTCGGTGCCTTCTTCACATACGAGCTGACCATGTTCGAAGATACGACCGTATCGCCGGATTTGGTGACGATGCTCGTGGTTTCGAGCACGCCTTCCTCACCTTCGGTTTCGACCTTTTCCTGACCTTGGGGAAGGTCGGCGGTCTCTTTCTTCACAACATTGAACGCGATCGCCGTGTCGGTCACTTCGACGGATGCGGCGGCGCGTTCGATGGTGATCACGGTCTTTTCATCGACCTTGGTGGTCAATGAGGGAGAGACGGTATCTTCCGGATCGAGGGTGATGTTTCCCGCTTCGAGGACGGACTTCACATCCGTGAAATCGGTTCCGGGAACCACGCGCGACTTGCCGTTGATTTTCACGGTCACGTACGAAGTGTCTGCGCCCATAAGCTCTCGGGCGTTGCCTCGCGACGCTTCGGAGGTCGAATCGGTTACGGAGAAGGCGGTCGCCTGCTGCTCGTCCGTGGTTCCGGAAGCCGAAACATACAGATTGCGCGATACGATGCCGCCGGTAGCCAGCAGTCCCGCCGCCACAACCACTGCGGCAAGCTTCACCAGTCGAGTTTTGCTTGGCATGCTCAAAGTGAATGAGGACTTGCGATTGCCGTGCTTAGCCATTCTGCTCCTATAAGGCGTTTTCGAGGGCCTCGACGGATTTCATGACAGAGCATGGAGCGCGCCTTTGCAAGGCTCCGCCGGAACGCGCACCTTAAGTTACGATTCTACCTCATTGGCGGGAAGAAGTGGAACAAATGTGAGGGCCGAATCGTGGGGCGGTATCTGAGTCGTAGCGGAATCGTCGACTGTGTTCACGGCGGTTATGGGTGAAGCGCGATGCTGATGCGTGAAGCGGCAGAGGTTTATCCAAAAGGGCGGTATAAACCTCTGCCGGGCGGCAGATCCGGGCGGCAAATCTTCGCTATTCCTCGGACTTCTGGCTCAGGTCGAGATTGCGGGCCTGGCTGATCAGATCGTCGAGATCCGATGCGCGCAGGGCTCCGGCCTGCTGGAACACGATCTGCTGGTTTTTGATGACCATCAGGGTCGGAACCGCCTGTACGTTGGCAGCGGTGGCCAGATCCTGATTCTGGTCGATGTCCACTTTTGCGAAGAACACATCCGGATTGGATTCGCTCGCCTTCTCGAACGTCGGCCCGAACGCGCGGCACGGTCCGCACCAAGTTGCCCAAAAGTCGACGAACACCAAATCGTTGCTCTCCACAATCTGATTGAAATCCTGGGAAGTGACTGCATGAGTCGCCATGGTTGCTCCTTGCTGAATGTTTTCTTGTCTGCGATTGTACCGTTGCGAGGCCGTGCTGCTACGCTTCACGCGATTGCCTGCCGTCCGCGTTTTGCCGGGATTGAGCTAAGACACCCCGACCGTCGATTTTTGCAATATACAACCGCAAGCCAGTCCGTTTATTCCGCACTCGATGTATTCGCGATGAATCGCGCGCAGGGGGCTCGCCATGTTGCGCATGAAGTCTCGCCACGTTCCTCGCCGGTTGTGAATTTTCCAGTCTATTCACATGGGATGCGTGATAATGGAAAGCATGCCAGTGATGAATGATGAAGTCCCCGATGAGAACGATTTCGACGCGGGCCGCCGCCGTGGCGAATTCGACGGCATAACGCCCGAAGCGTTCATCCGCGGAACGGGCAACCCTCCGGGATGGCTTTCCTCCGATGAGATCAAACGTATGCGCGGCGAGATGCCCATCGCGTATGTGCTGGTGGTTCCGGTCCGCACGGATGATCTAGGGCGAGTCTCCCAGGTCGGATCACTGCTGCGCGTGACCGATGAAGGCGGCATCGAACGCACGCTGATCGCAGGCCGCGTGCTGTATCACGAATCGTTACGCGAGGCGATCGCCCGAAATGTTGCCAAAGACCTCGGCGACCTTGCCCTACCGCAGTTGCCCGTGAGCCTGCAGCCGTTCACTGTGGCGGAATTTTTCCCGACCCCGGGATTGTCGGATTATTACGATTCCCGCCAGCATGCGATCGCATTATGTTACGTGGTGCCGATCGCCGGCGACTGCAAACCTCAGGACGAGACGCTCGACGTGGAATGGGTCGAACCCGACAGCGAGATCCTCGACACATTCATCAACCAGATGACGGACGGCTACGGAACGTTGGTGCGTCAGGCGCTGTGTTGGGCCGGCCGGTAAGACAGGCCGGTAAGGCAAGGACGGAAGTCCGCTCAGAGACCGAAATGAGACTCGTTGGGCTCCGACGGGCCGATGAGACCTCCGGAAAATCTGAAACCATCAAAAAACCGCTGAAATCCTTTGAAAACATCCGATATGGAGACGAATATGACGATTGCTGTGAAAAACAATGTGCTGAAGGAAGGTTCGGGCGTTCCGATCGTGCTCGTGCACGGTTTCCCCGTCGACCACTGCATGTGGTCCGACTGCGCCGAAAAACTGGCCGATCTGGTCGGTGATCATCCGATTTGGGCTCCGGACATGCCAGGTGCCGGAGAAGGTCCGATTCCCAACGAGGAAGCCAGCGGAGGCATGGCCGAGGACGGCACGTTCCCGCATGCCATGGACCTCATGGCCCAGGCCTATGTGAACATGGTGCGTTCCGCCGGCTTCGACAAGGCCATCTGGGCGGGGCTCTCGATGGGCGGCTACCTGATTCTCGACATTCAGCGGCTCTTCCCGGAAACAGTGGCGGCGCTCGCATTATGCGACACGAAGGCCGACGCCGATTCCGAACAGACGAGATTGAATCGCGTCGCGATAGCCGAACAGTGCGAGTCGACCGGTACCCGCGAGCCGGTCATGGGATTCGCGCAAGCCACGGAAGCCGATTCCTCCATCAAGCAGTCGGACGAATACAAGCGTCAGTTCACGCAGTGGATCAACGAGCAGCCGGCGGCGGGCATTGCCTGGCGCGAGCGCATGGCGGCCGGCCGTCCGGACCTGAACGACGTGCTGCCGCAGATAAGCGTTCCCGTTGCGGTGATTTGCGGTGATAAGGATCCGTCGAGTCCGCCCGCCGTGATGCGTCCTATCGCGGACGCGATGACCGGTACGAGCGTGGAATTGACGGTGATCGACGATTGCGGCCATTTCAGCGCCTACGAACACCCGCTGCAGGTTGCGAAGGCGTTGGCCGACCTTACGGCTCGTGTTGGCTGAGACCATAAACCGGACGAGATCCGTCGAACGAACAAGACGATACCAACCATCGGAAAGAAGAGTGAGATGAGCGTGTTCTCTCCACTGGCGCTGACCCAGACCCTGCCGTTCCTGCCGCTTGCCCAAGGCGACATCGACTACGAATCGTCACGCCGTGGCGAGCCCGACCTGTTCGAAACGGTATTGTTCGAACCGACCACGAAAGTCATCCTCGTAAAAGACGGCAAAGTGGCGGTGCCGCACGGCCAGGGCGCAATCGCGGATTATGCGAACGTGAAAATGCGCCTCGCCCAACTGCCGGGCGCCTATGTTGCGGCGGAACTCAAGAACCACCCGTCGGCGCTCGCTATTTTCCTCGGAACCTACGGAGGTCAACGCGGCGAACGTGTGGTGGCCGTGGATGTGACGCGTGTGAAGCCGGCCGAACCCATCGTTTCCGACAGCGCGTTCGAAGGGGCCGACGATGCGTTCGGCGAGCATGATCCGAACGGGACGAATGCAAGGAACGCGCGTGCGAAATCGCTGTTGGAAAGCGCCTCCGAACGTTTCGACTGGGTTGATCTGCGTGGATTCGCGCCCCATGCCAGCGCGCGTGAAGCCGGACAGGCAACGACTTCCGTGTCTTTGAGCATCTGGCATGCGCGTCAGCGGCACTGCCCGACGTGCGGCGCTTCCACGCAGCCCGCGCTCGGCGGATGGGCCCAACGATGCGGCAATGAGGCGGACGGCAATCGTCTGCTGTTCCCGCGCGTGGAACCGGCCGTGATCACCGCGATCGTGGACCGTGACGACCGTCTGCTGCTGCAACACAACAGCGTCTGGGGCGATACCGGACTGTATTCCGTCTCCGCCGGATTCGTGGAAGCGGGGGAGAACCTTGAACACGCGTGCCGCCGCGAAGCCAAGGAAGAGGTCGGCATAGAACTTGGCGAACTGAAGTATCTCGGCTCGCAGCCGTGGCCGTTCCCCGCATCGCTCATGATGGCGTTCAAAGGCGTGGCCAACACCACCGACGTGCGCGTGGACGGCAAGGAAACGTTGGTCGCGCGCTGGATGACCCGGGACGAATACATGAACGAGCTGATCTGCGGCCGCATGGAGGCGCCAGGCAAGGCCACCATCGCACGCTACATGATCGAGGAGTGGCTCGGACACGAACTTCCGTAAGCGAATGCCGGCCGTTCGGCAGCGTCCCATGCCGTACAATAAGCGGCATGAGCGAAGACAAAGACAACAAAGTGAACCTTGAAGTACCCGAGCATCTCGAATACTCCGACGAGCATGTGTGGGTGGATGCATCGGTCGAACCGGCCATGGTGGGCATCACCGAATACGCCACGGATCAGCTGGGTGAACTCGTGTACGTCGATCTGCCGGAAGTGGGCACGCAGGTGCAGGCCGGAGACGAGGTGGCGGAACTCGAATCGGCGAAGGCCGTCAGCACGCTGATCGCGCCGGTCGCTGGCACCATCCGCTACGTGAATTCCGAAGCCGCCGACGATCCGAGCATCGTCACCTCGGACCCGTATGGCGAAGGGTGGATCTTCAAGATCGAACTTGAGGATGACGAGCCGGATCTGTTGTCCGCCGAAGAGTATTCCAAGGTGGTCGAAAAGCTGGCCGAATAAGGGCTTTTTCGCGCGGATTTCGTTTGCGTGCCGTCCGGTTCGGGGTCGTAGGAGGCGGCACGCACCCTGAAAGTTCCCTGATTTTTCGTATGAGGGCAACGGACACATCCTAATCCGCACCTATCATGGAGACCATGAGCGAACCACAGCCACTGCCGCAATCCAAGCCGGAGGGACGGTACATATCCTCCGATGACATGCCGACCGTGCCGATTCCCGCACGCAAGGTAGTCACCACCTTCGATGCGGCATCAAAGCATGAGCGTATCGAAGCCAAGCCGCCGATGGTTCGCTTCTGCCGTCGCGCGATCACCAAGGGTTTCAGCGTGTGGCTGAAATTCTCCACCACGCTGGTTCGTAGACTCGGCTGGTATCCGCGCGTGGAACCGTATGTCGGCTACGGCACCGAGCATTACTCGCGTTTGGTGTGCCGCACCGTGTACGGACCGTTCAAACGTCAGGCCGGGCGTATGACCCGCGGCATTCGTGCCATGCTCACGATTCCGTCTCCACATACGAAAGTGCGCATCGCCATCGATTCTGTGCCGATCGAAACCGTGCAGGTGGGCGCATCGGAAGTGTACGACGCGGTAGGCAGCAATCGTGAGGTGTCAAGCGAATTCGCGGCGTCCGATTCCGCCGGCTACCTTGATCTCGTCGCGGAGCATTCGCTGGAGCCCGGCATCCACGACGTCTCATACCGGGTGCGCAGCCGCAAGCCGGTCAACGCCAAACTGTTCACCATTCCCAGCGGCACCAAGGTCGGCGTCATCTCCGACGTCGACGACACCGTCATGGTCACGGAGGCGCCGAGCCTGATGAAGGCGGCCTACAATCTGCTGCTGCTCAATCCGAAGAAGAAAGTGCCGGTCGCGGGCATGAACCTGCTGTTCAACCGCATAGCCGACATGTTTCCGGATGCGCCGTTCTTCTACCTTTCCACGTCCCCGTGGAATGTGGAAAGCTCGATTCGCCACCTCATCGAGTACCACGGCTACCCGGAAGGGCCGCTGCTGCTGCGAGACCTCGACCCGCGTCCGAAAACGTTCATTCCGTCCGGCGTGCAGCACAAGCTCGAATACGCGGAACAGCTCATGGCCGATTTCCCGGATATGAAGTTCATCCTCATAGGCGATGACGGGCAGAAGGATCCGACCACGTACGCCACGATTGCAAAGCGTTATCCGGGACGTGTGCTGGCGATCGGCATTCGACAACTTTCGCCGAAGGAGGTCGCTGGAAATCTTGGCGCGGTCACCGGACGCGTTCCCACGCAGCCGATTCCGGTCACCGACGTTCCCGTGTTCACCGGCACCACCGGATCGAACCTGATGAAGACCATGCTGCCGTACCTGAAGCAGAAGCTTGGCGAGTGATTCGACGGTACGCGAAACGGTATAATCGCGTGCATGACTGAATTCTTCGACATGCCCTGTGCCAAGCGTGTACCCAAGGAACGTGTCTTCCACGGCGACGTGTTCGTGGATGATTACGAATGGTTGCGAGACAAGGAATCGCAGGACGTACAGGACTACGTGGCTGCGCAGAACCGCTACTGCGAACAGCGTATGCAGCCGCTGAAAACGTTGCGCGACACATTGTTCGAGGAATTCAAGGCGCATGTGCAGGAAACCGACATGTCGGTGCCCACACGCATGGACGGCTACTGGTATTTCACCAGAACCAAGCAGGGCGAGCAGTATGCGGTGCAATGCCGTCTGCCGATCGCAGGTCCGGACGATTGGGATCCGCCCATCGTCGAACCGGGAGTGACGCTCGAAGGCGAGCAGGTGGTGTTCGACACGAACGTCGAGGCGGAAGGACACGACTTCTTCCGAATCGGCGGCATGGACATCTCCAAAGACGGCCGCTGGATGCTGTACGGCGTCGATACGAAAGGCGACGAACGCTACGATTTCCGTATTCGAGACATAGCGACCGGAGAGGAACTGCCGGAACGTTTCGACGGCATCGGAGGAGCCTGCTTCACGGCGGACGCCAAATGGGTGTTCTATGCGTTGCTCGACGAAGCATGGCGTCCATACGCGGTGATGCGGCACAAAGTCGGCACTCCGGTCGAACAGGACGTGGAAGTGTACCGCGAGGAGGACGAGCGTTTCTGGGTCGGCGTCGGACTTTCCTTCGACGAGCGGAACATCGTGATCGGAACCGGGTCGAAAACCACCACCGAGGTGCTGCTGCTCTCCAGCGAAAATCCGGAAGGCGAGTTCCATGCGTTCATTCCGCGTGAGACCGACGTGGAATACGACGTGAGCTTCGCATGCTTCGAAGGCGCCGGGGAAAACGGCGAGGACATTCCGCTGGCCGTGGTGTACCACAATGCGTTGAACCCGAATTTCGAGATAGACGTGATTGACATGCGTTCGCATGAGCCTCCATACCGTTTGGGTGAGGGCATGCGCGTGGCCGTGGGCTCTCCGTACGGTTGCGAGCGCGGAAACGACGTTGAGCCGGGTGCGTCCGCGCGTCCGATTGGCACGCCGTATTCGAATCCTTGCAATCCGGCTATTTTGCAGGGTGCGCATGGCCTTGGTATCGAGGGGATTTCGATTCACCGCCATTTCGTCAGTCTGCAGTACCGTGCGGAGAGTCTGACGCATGTTGCGGTCATGACCAAGCAGGCTGCGGCCGAGGATTTTCTTGCCGGTCGTCCGTGGCGCTTTACGGAGCTTGTTCCGCATGCGCTGGAGGATGATTGGGATGTTGACGAGTCCGTTGACGAGATTAACGAGGAGCGTGCCGCGGTGTGGGCCGCGGTGGATGGTGTTCCCGTTGCCGTTGATGATACGGCTGGTCCGCACGCGCGTGATCTGCATGGGGATTCGGAATCGGAACGGAATATGCTGTTGGATGCGGCGCAGGGCGAGGGTTCGGCGGTGCATGGCGTGTCTCGTAAGGCCATGACGTCGTCCGATGGTGCCACTGCCGATGAGATGCCGGGGGAGACTCGTCGTCTGTATTCGATTGGTAGCGGTGGGAATCCTTCGTATGATGCGCCCCGTATGCGTTATTCCTTCTCCAGTTATACTCGTCCGGGCGAGTTGCATGATGTCGATCCGGCCACGGGGGAGGATCGTCTGCTGAAGCGTGCGACGGTGCTGGGTGATTTCAATCCGCGTGATTATATGGAACGTCGTGTATGGATCACCGCGCGTGATGGCGAGCGTATTCCTGTTTCCCTGGTGTGGAGGCGGGATGTGCCTACCTGTGATTCCGCGATGTTCATCACCGGTTACGGTGCGTATGAGATCAGTTCGGATCCGGGGTTCTCCGTGTCGAGGATCAGTATGCTCGATCGTGGTGTGCTGTATGCCGTCCCGCATATTCGTGGTGGCGGTGAGATGGGTCGTGCATGGTATGAGCAGGGCCATCTGCTTAACAAGAAGCATTCGTTCGAGGATTTCGTGGATGCCACGCGTGCGCTGCAACGGTCTGGGTTGGCTTGCGCCGCGCGGACGGTGGCTGATGGCGGTTCCGCTGGCGGTCTTTTGATGGGTGCCGTGGCCAATATGGCGCCCGAATGCTTCGCCGGCATTGAGGCGGACGTGCCGTTCGTCGATGCGCTGACTTCGATTCTCGATCCGTCGTTGCCGTTGACCGTCACCGAATGGGACGAGTGGGGAGATCCGCTGCATAATGAGGACGTGTACCGCTATATGAAGGGGTACACGCCTTATGAGAACGCTCCGGAAAATGGTGATGACCCTCGTGTGAAGGTGTTCCCGAAGATCTTCATCACGACGTCCATGAACGATACTCGTGTGCTGTATGTCGAGCCGATGAAATGGCTGGCGAGATTGCAGCGTGCTGGCGTCGATGCGGTGGCGAAGATCGAGGTGGAGGCCGGTCATGGCGGCACTTCCGGGCGCTATAAGCAGTGGCAGGAAGTCTCGTATGAGAACGCCTGGTGCTTGGGCGTCATGGGAATCACCAGCTGATTTTCCGCCATTGATCGCTTTCGGTGGCTGCCTTGATCGTTACGTTCACGCAACGGGGAATGTCCATTTGCTGAGCGTTTTTTGCTTGCGTTACGTAAGGATGACTAGAGTCGCGTGCTATGAGTGATACAACGAAGAAGTACACGATCGCCGTCATTCCTGGCGATGGTATTGGCAAGGAAGTTACTCCGTGGGCCCAGAAGGCTTTGGAGAAAGCAGCCGAAGGCGTTGCTGAATTCGAATATGAGAATTTCGATTTGGGTGCCGAACGTTATCTGCGTGACGGTGCGATCCTTCCGCAGGAGGAAGAGGACCGCATCAAGAAGACCGATGCGATTCTGCTGGGTGCGGTCGGCGATCCGCGCATCAAGGCGGGCATCCTCGAACGTGGTCTGCTGCTGAAACTGCGTTTCGATCTTGACCAGTACGTGAACCTTCGTCCGTCCAAGCTGTACAAGGGCGTCACTTCGCCGCTCGCCAACCCGGGAGACATCGATTTCGTGGTGGTGCGCGAAGGCACCGAAGGCCTGTACTGCGGAGCCGGTGGAGCCGTTCGCCGTGAAACCCCGAACGAGGTGACCACCGAGGTTTCCATCAACACCGCCTACGGTGTTGAGCGCGTGGTGCGTTACGCCTTCCAGCTGGCCATGAAGCGCAGGAAGCACGTGACCCTCGTGCACAAGAAGAACGTGCTCGTCAACGCGGGCGACATGTGGCAGCGCATCGTCAACAAGGTGGCTGAGGAATATCCGGAAGTCTCCCACGACTATCTGCATATCGACGCGACCACCATTTTCATGGTGTCCGATCCGTCCCGCTTCGACGTGATCCTTACCGACAACCTGTTCGGAGACATCATCACCGACGAGGCCGGTGCCGTGGTCGGTGGCGTTGGCTACTCCGCTTCCGGCTGCATCAACGCGTCCGACGAATATCCGTCCATGTTCGAACCGATCCACGGTTCCGCTCCGGACATCGCAGGCCAGAACAAGGCCAACCCGACCGCTGCGATTCTTTCCGCCGCCATGCTGCTGCGTCACCTCGGCTTCGACGAAGCTGCCGCTCGCATCGACACCGCGGTTGAAGCGGATATCGAGGAGCTCGGCTCCACCGTGCGCTCCACCGACGAAGTGGGCCGTGACATCCTGGCCCGCATGTGAACGACTTATGTGATGTGAGTCTCCTGCGCATGATCTGAAGACGTGCGTTGGAACCGTTGAAACCCGTCGAAGTAGGCTTTCGCCGAAACGGCGGGTTTTCTATTCGGGGTAGAAGCGGCGAAATTCAGGGTCTTTATCAGGGATTCGCCACTGATAATCAGATAAACAGTGCGATATTGTAGAACCATGAACGAGCACAGCAACGAATACAACAACTCCGGCCAGGTCAACGATCCGGTCGTCGAGAACACCACGAACACGCAATCCTACAATCCCGACTTCTACGCTGCGCAGCAGCAGGACGCACAGAACGCATACGGCCAGCCGGCACAGGCTCCGTACGGTTCCGAAAACTCCTACGCGCAGTATGGTCAGTCCGCCAACCAGAATGCCTACACGCAGACGCAGTATGCGCAGCAGCCGTACGGCCAGCCGAATGGCCAGCAGCCGTACGACCAGCAGCAGTACTATCAGCCGAATGGGCAGCAGTACTACCAGCCGGACGGCCAGCCGATGCAAGCCGGGCAGTACCAGAAGAGCAAGATCGCCGCAGGTCTGCTGGGTATTTTCCTCGGAAGTCTCGGCGTGCACAACTTCTATCTGGGCAACACCGGTAAGGCGGTGGCGCAGCTGCTGCTGACCCTGATCGGATGGATCGTCATAGTCGGTCCGATCATTTCCGGCATCTGGGCTCTGATCGAAGCCATCCTCATCCTCTGCTCCACCTACGGCTCCCCGTGGCATAGGGATGCGCGCGGCGTCGAATTGGCGGATTGATGTACAGAGGTCTTTACAAAGAACCGGGCGGCAAACTCGTGGGAGTTTCCGTCCGGTTTTCCAATGCCGACGATTGCGCGCCGCATGTTGCCGAATGCGGACATGGTGCCGAATGCGCCATAGACGGAGATTTCTTCCTCGACGGCGGAGACGATGAATCGCAGGCGATGCTCCACGGCATCGAACAAGTGTTGCGCGAGCAGGTCTTGCGTGGGCAGGCGCTGCTCGAACCCGCGCAACGTGACGTGGAACAAGAAATCGAAACGGTCATGAGCCGCTTCCCGAACGTGCGCATGACCGGCATGAGCGCGCGGGGGATCGCAATCGCATTCGACAGGGCGATGGAGAACAACCGCAATCGTGGTGTGCAAACCGGAATCGCACCGTCGGAAGTCTTACAAACGCAGTCCGCACGGACCCGAAATCAGCAAACGCGACAAGATCCGTCGAATGGAAATCTGCCGAACGGAAACGTGCCGAGCGGAGACGAATGCGCGCGGCGCTGGCGAAACCTCAACGTGCGCATCGTGCACGACCACCCGCGCAATCCCCGGGAACAGATGGACATCGACATGCGGTGGGCACGGCAGGTGGCGGCAGGGGAGCGCGAACCCACACTGCGCATCTGGGAATGGGCGGCACCGGCCGTGGTGATCGGACGATTCCAGTCGTTGCGCGACGAAGTCAACATGCAGGCAGCGCAAGCCGAAGGATTCCAAGTGGTGAGGCGGTGCACCGGCGGCGGAGCCATGTTCATAGAACCCGGCAACACCATCACCTACTCGCTGTACGCGCCCATCGAATTCGCGCACGGCATAACCATCGAAGAGTCCTACAAACTCTGCGACCACTGGCTGGTTGAAGCCCTCAAAGAGATCGGCCTCGACGTGCGATTCTCCGGCCTCAACGACATAGCCACGCAGCACGGCAAACTTGGCGGTGCCGCACAACGCAGATTCGCGCCCAAAAACGGCGGTCCCGGTGCGATCCTGCATCATGTGACGCTCGCCTACGATATCGACGTGGAAAAAATGACGCGCGTATTGAACACGTCACGGGAGAAAATGTCGGACAAGGCCGTGAAATCGGCGGTGAAACGAGTCGATCCGATGCGCTCGCAGACCGGTATGAGCAGAGAGCGCATCGTGACGCATCTGATCGCCGCCGCCGAACGAGTTACAATGTAGCCCGAACGGTCGAGGAGGACTCGGTCGGCGGATTCTGAAAGGCCGGAGGTGTGTGGAGTGGATTCTGCGAACGAAGCGAACGGAACCTATAACGAAAGCGCTACGTTGCTGCACACCGCATTGTTCAAACAGGTCTCCTTGGAACAGGCGCGGGAATTGCTGCCAAGCCTGCAGCATGCCGAATACGCCAAAGGCGACTACATCTTCCGCGAGGGGGACACCGACCATCGTATGTATCTGCTGGAGGAAGGCCGGGTGAAACTGACCCGGCAGTCGTCCGACAAGCGGGTGCAGCTGCTCAGCATCCACGCTTATGGGGAAGTGCTCGGCGAGATTCCGGTTTTCGACCCGCATGGAGGGCCGCGAACCGCTTCTGCCGTGGCCATGGCCAACGGCACGAGGGTCGTCTGGCTCGAACATGACGCGCTGTTCGCCTGGCTCAACGAGCATCCGCAGGTGGCTGTGGACATGCTGCAGGTGCTGGCGCACCGCATGCGGGACAACAACGAGCGCATTTCCGACCTGGTGTTCATGGACGTTCCCGGGCGTTTGGCCAAAACGTTGCTGAATCTGGCGTCACGGTTCGGCGAGCCAGTCGAGGAGGGGTTGAAGGTTCCGCACGACCTGACTCAGGAGGAGATGGCGCAGCTCGTGGGCTCCTCGCGGGAAACGGTGAACAAGGCGCTGACGGATTTCGCGAATCGCGGTTGGATCGCACGCGAAGGACGTTCCATAATCATCTACCAGCCGGGTATGCTCATTCGCCGGTCGAGAAGATAACGGAACCTGGAAACCCCTTTGAAAGGGTGTGTGAGGCGGTGGTGCGAACCTCATTTCGGCAAGCTCGGACATCTTTCGGTTTATTTCCAGAATTCCTTGAATTTGCAACGTTTTTGTGATGAACATGTGTTAGCAATGTGCGGGTCATTGATTAGTAGACCCGCCAATTTAGAATGGTCAGCATGCCCAAGAAGAAAACTTTGACTGTCCGACGTGTGCTTACGCTTGCGATTGCCTACATCACCCTGTGCGTGGGCGGCGGCGTGGCCACGAGCCTGTTTCTGCTGCCCGCCGTTTTCGGCGTGAACAACGTGGCGAAGGCCATCATTCCGTCGCTGGCGGTTGAGGGCATTGATTTCGACGTGACCAGCCTGCCCCAGAAGTCGACGCTGTACGCGTCGGACGGCACTTCCGTCATAACGGAATTCTGGGACCAGAATCGTGAGGTCGTACCGCTCAAGAACATCTCCAAAGCCATGCAGCAGGCCGTGGTGGCACGAGAAGACAAGCGATTCTTCTCCCACAGCGGCGTGGACGTGCAGGGCGTGTTCCGAGCGTTCTTCCAAACCTACGTCAAAGGCGGCGACCAGCAGGGCGGTTCCTCGCTGACGCAGCAGTATGTGAAGAACATGCTTATTCAGCAGGCCGAACAGGACGATGACCCGATCGCCCAGTACCACGCTTCGGAAGACACCATCGCACGCAAGCTCAGGGAGATGCTGATCGCGGTGCAGGTGGAGAAGAAATACTCCAAAGCCGAGATTCTGCAGGGCTATCTGAACATCGCGCAGTTCGGCGGCAACAGCCTGTACGGCGTGCAGTCGGCCGCGAAACGATACTTCAACACCACCGCGGACCAGCTCACCATCGTGCAGGCCGCGACGATCGCGGCGATCACCAAGAATCCGAACGCGTACGATCCCTCCGTCGAGGCGAATCAGGAGGAATCGCAGAACCAGCGCAACATCGTGCTCCAGCTGATGCACGAACAGGGATTCATCACCGACGATGAATACAACGAAGCCGTCAACACCCCGCTCGTGGACACGCTGGACATCCAGTCCGTCTCGACCGGCTGCATGGCGGCGAACTACGATGCCGGATATTTCTGCGACTACGTGGTGCACAAGATCCTGAACTCCGAGGAGTTCGGCAAGACCCAGGAAGCGCGAGAGAAGCTGCTGAAGGAAGGCGGCCTCAAGATCGTGACCACGCTCGACATCGACGCCAACACCCTGCTCAATGAGACAGCGCGCAACACCATCCCCGCGGACGACGCCTCCGGCATGGAAATAGTCATGGCGTCGGTGAAACCGGGGACGGGAGAGGTGTTGGGCTTCGGTCTGAACCGAACATACGACGCCACCGAAGCCGCGAGGGATGATCAGACCAAGGATTCCATGAACTATGCCGTGGACCGGGCCGACGGCGGCGGCATGGGCTTCTCCATCGGCTCCTCATGGAAGCCGATAAATCTGGTCGCATGGATGGAAGCGGGCCATTCCGTGAACGAGAACCTGCAGACCACCACCGGGTACGCGACCTCGCTCTTCAGCTGCGACCGCTATTCAGGCGGAACCGAAACATGGAACGTCACCAACGCGCTTACCAACGGAACCGTGAATCCGGAAACCCCGGCGCTCGCATTGGCGAGGTCCCACAACACCACGCAGGCCTCCATGGGCACGATAATCGGCCTGTGCAAGGTTGCGGACACCGCCACGGAACTCGGCTACCATGACGCCAATACCGGTGAGACCCTCGACCAGACCACGTCGTTCGTGCCGGCAATGCTCGTCGGAAACGTGAACGTGTCTCCGCTGACCATGGCCAGTATCTACGCCGTGTTCGCATCCAACGGCGTGCAGTGCGATCCGATCGCATTGAAGAAGGTGACTGATTCGGACGGCAACGACATCGAAGTGCCTTCCGCGAACTGCCATCAGGCGGTCGACCCGGAAATCATCCAAACCCTTGCCTGGGCCATGAATCAGGGTGTGACCAGGTCCGACGGTGCAGGCACCGTGACGCAGCTGGCCAACGGACGAAAGACGTTCGCCAAGACCGGTACACATGAAAATCAGCTGGTCACCACCGGCGGCTTCATTCCGAATGAGATCGCGACCTTCGTGCTGGTCGGCGATGTGCAGAACCCGGTCGGTCACCCGATCGAGAACATCACCATCAACGGCGAGTACCACAGCTATTGGGACGGTTCGACCATCGCGGCTCCGGCATGGCGCGACTTCATGAACGCCTATGCGGAACGCAAGCAGTTGGCCATCGATAATGATTATGGACAGGCTTCGTCGAAGTATTCCGCGACATCTTCCACGGTGACGAGGATCGGCGGAGGTTCGCAGAGGGCCACAACCCAGCAGAGCTCCATCATTCAGCAGCAGAACCAGTCCATTCAGTGAACGGCGCGCGGCCGCGTGCGGAACCGTTGATTCCCTACAGTCCGCATAATGCGCCGATGTGAACAGTCGATGAACGCCCGTCCAAGCGACGGGCGTTCATCGTAGAATGCAGATAGTGCCGGATACGGCCACAACAGGCGGACTGCAAGGAGGTTGCGATGGGCGGCAACGAAAAGAAGTCGAAGAAATCAAAGAAGAACGGTTCGGCAAGACTGTTCGAACCGATGACCCTGCGTGGAACCACCGTGCGCAACCGTATCTGGCTTCCTCCCATGGACACGTATTCGGCGCTGGCGCAGGATGGTCTTCCCACACCGTTCCACTATCAGCATTACGTTTCCCGCGCTGTCGGCGGCTTCGGCATGATTATCGTGGAGGCCACCGCGGTGGCTCCGGAAGGACGTATCTCGCCTTGTGATCTGGGATTGTGGGACGATTCCCAGATGGCATCCTGGCGTTGGATCGTAGATGATGCCAAGAAGGCCGGCGCGACCATGGCGGTGCAGCTCAACCACGCCGGACGCAAGGGATCCACCGGCTGCTTTTCGATCGGATTCGAGAACGCCAGCGTTCCCGAGGAGTTCGGCGGATGGCAGACCGTATGCCCGAGCGCGAACGCCTTCGGTTCCCTCGCCAAGCCGCGCGAGCTGAGTGTGGATGAGATTCATGCCATCGTGAACCAGTTCAGGGATGCCGCCTGGCGTGCTTCCGAGATTGGTTTCGACGCGGTGGAGATTCACGCCGCACATGGATATCTGCTCTCGCAGTTCCTTGACCCGCTCGTCAACGAGCGTGAGGATGAGTACGGCGGATCGTTCGAAAATCGTATTCGCATGCTGGTTGATGTGGTTGACGCCATTCGCGGCGTGATTCCCGAAACCATGCCTTTGCTTGTGCGAATCTCCGCCACCGATTGGGCCGCCGGCGGATGGGATCTCGACCAAAGCGTTGATCTGGCCAGGGTTCTGAAGGCGCATGACGTCGATCTGGTGGACGTTTCCACGGGAGGCATCATCCCCGACGTGACCATTCCGGTCAAGTCGAACTATCAGGTGCCCTTCTCCGGCCAGATACGTTCCCGCGCCAACGTTGCCACCACCGCGGTGGGATTGATCACCAAAGCGAAGCAGGCGGAGAAGATCGTGAAATCGGGTGCCGCAGATGCGGTCGAGATCGGCCGTGCCGCATTGCGGGACCCCTACTGGCCGTTGCGCGCCGCGGACAAGCTCGGCGTCCCCGTGACGGAAGCGCCCTACCAGCCGCAGTATATCCGCGGCTCGTTCCGCTGATCGTTCCGCTGATACAAAGGGCGCTTATGAAGCGATGAAAAATCGGCTGTGAGCCGGAAGACCCGCAGGGTGGGGCGTTCCGGCTCGCAGCCGATCTTCGTATCCGCTACCGTTTTGCGTCAGGCGTGTATCAATCTGTGTCAACCTGTGTCAGGCGTCGATGCCAACGGCCTGAGAAACGTGGTCGAATCCGTCTTTCTTGAGCAAATCGGCCAGACCACGCTTGAGCACGGTGATCTGCTGCGGGCCTCGGTACATCAGCGCGCTGATGAACATGACCAGGCTGGAACCGGAACGAATCTTCTCATAGGCCTGCTGCGGGGTGAACACGCCGCCGATGCCGGCGATCGCGAATCGGTCACCGTATTCGCGGTAGGTCTGCTTGATGCGTTCGTTGCTGGCCGCGTAACATGGCGAACCCGAAAGGCCGCCCGCCCAATCGCGCGGAATGCTCATGCCCGTGCGATCCTTCTGCAGGTTCGCGATCGAAAGGCCCTGCACGTTGTGCTCGGCAAGCACATCCAGCAAATCCTTGAATTCCTCCCACGACTTGTTCAACGGCATCTTCACCAGCGTGGGCTGCGGACGATCGATCTTGTCGAGCTCGGTGAACAGACGGTCAAGCGCTTCTGGGCTTGAATTGAATGGTTCACCGGCCATGGTGTTCGGGCAGGAGATGTTCACCTCGACCATGGCGCTGTGGCCGGCCGCGCGGCGCATCGAAATGCAATAGTCCTCGATGCCTTCGTCGAGGTCTCCGGCGAGCTTGTCGTTCGTACGGGCGATGGAAATCGATATCTGGAGGTCCTTGGCCTTGGTCCAGGCTTCTTCGGCGCGCGGAATCACCACTTCGGAACCTTCGTTGGCGAGGCCTACGTGGACTACCATCGAATCGTATTCCGGCAGACGGTGGAACCACGGACGGGGGTTTCCGTCGCATGGGCGTGAGGTGGTGGATCCCACCGTTTCGAAACCGAAACCGACGTTGTCCATGAGGACGGGCATCTCGCAATTCTTGTCGAGGCCGGCGGAAAGTCCGAACGGGTTGGCGAAATCAACGCCCATCACATTGGTTTCGAGAACCGGGTCGGTGTAGTTGAGCATTTCGCGGCACAACCACATCAGCGGGGGGATGTTTTTGGTGATCTTGCAGAATTCGATCATCTGGCTATGCGCGACATCGGGTGTCTGGCTGAACACAAAATGGGGCTTGATGATGTGCTTGTAGCCGAAGGTGAAAAGATCGGTGGTGGCTTTGTTCACCGCGTCGTGCCAATAATTTTCGGAAACATACGTCATGGTTACCCATTGTCTCACTTGTAGCTGTGGATTCCAAGAATGATGCTGAGAAAATGCGGCACTGTGTCTAATGGTTGATGTGAGAGGCGGGTGGGCGTTTTTTCGGTGGGATTTTGTTTGACGTGCGCGTTTGAAGCGCGTGTTTGGCGGGTTGGATGGCCTTGCCAACATGCGTGCGATTTTGTGCGTTTCGCTGATGGTGTACGCTTTTTTACGTTATTTATACCGTGAAAGACGTGCGAAACGCTCATCTCGGTTTTTCTTTTGAAATAATGTGTGCGATAATGTTCGAATGATATCGTCACAACGTCAGCATTTGATTTTGAGCCGTCTACGCACGCGCGGTGCGGTGCGCATCACGGCATTGTCCAAGGAACTGGGCGTCTCTGCCATGACCATCCGACGCGATATCGCCGACCTGGCCGACAAGGGCCTGCTCAAGCGAGTGCACGGCGGCGCCGTCACCACCAGCACGCTGCTCAGCGAGCCGCTGTTTTCCGTAAAGTCGCAGATGGACATCGGACTCAAGGACGCCATCGCGCAGGAAGCCGTGAAATACGTGGCGCCCGGCGATGTGATCGCAATCGGCGGCGGCACCACGGCGTACGTGTTCGCGCAACATCTGCTCGAATCGCAGCAATCATCCGGAATCACCATCCTCACCAACTCCATTCCGGTGGCGGAACTGGTGCAGGCGCTGGAATCGAAGGATGTGGAAGTGATCGTGACCGGTGGCGTGACCACCCGTTCCAACTCACTCGTAGGTCCGATCGCCGACAAAGTGGTGGCGTCGCTGCGGGTCAACACAGTATTCCTAGGCACGCATTCCGTGTCCATTCCACGCGGCTTCCTCATGCCGAACTCGCTTGAGGCCGCAACCGATATGGCGATGATGGACATTGCCGATCGCACGATAATTTTGACCGATCACACAAAGTGGAGCTGCACATCATTGTCGCTTTTCGCACGCTTCGACCAAGTGGACACGGTCATTACCGATGATGGGCTCGATCCCGATTCGGTTGGGAAAACAAGGGATTTGGTCAAAGAGCTCGTGCTGGCGCACCAGACCGAGCCGATTCAGGAAAGTGAGTAATCACAATGAGTGAATTCGCCAACTACACTCCGGGAGAGTATGCGAAGGAGCACATTCGTATCACGCCGACCACTCTTGCCGATGGTCGTGCGTTCTTCTACCTCGACGACGATCCGGAGTATGTGTCTGGCGCAAAGACGCGCGAACTCAACGATCCGCGTCAACTGGCATACCGGTTCTCCAACCAGCTCAACGCGGCCGGTGAGGAAGTGCCGTACGCAGCTCCGGAAATGCGCCGTGATCCGCTGACCGGCGATTGGATTCCGATGGCGACCGCGCGCATGAACCGCCCGATCACCGCAGGGCCGGGAGCGACCGCGAAGGGTAACCCGCTTGCCGCGCGCAAGCCGGGCGATCCGTACCAGGACGGCGAAGTGCCGGACACCGACTACAACGTTGTGGTGTTCGAAAACCGCTTCCCGTCGATGGTCCGCGTTCCGGGACGCTCTGAAGCCGTGGAATACGTCGACGGCAATCCGCTGTGGGAGAAGAAACTCGCCGCGGGCCGCTGCGAAGTGATCTGCTTCGACCCGGACGAGGACGGCCTGCCGGCCGACCTGCCGGTCTCCCGTCTACGCACGGTCGTTGAGGCATGGGCCTTCCGCACCGCCGAAATCTCCAAGATGGAAGGCATCGAACAGATCTTCCCGTTCGAAAACCACGGACAGGAGATCGGCGTCTCCCTGGCCCACCCGCATGGACAGGTCTACTGCTATCCGTTCATCGCACCGAAGATGGAAGCCGAACTGCAGCACACCGAGGCCTACCATGAGAAGACTGGCGGCAACCTGCTCAAGGACCTCATGAACGCCGAAATCGAAGCTGAGGAACGCATCGTCATGCGCAACCACAGCTGGGTCGCCTACGTGCCGGCCGCCGCACGCTGGCCGCTCGAGGTGCATGTGGCCCCGGTGCGCGACGTGCTCACGCTGGACCAGCTCAACGATCAGGAACGTTGGGATCTGGCCGTGATGTACTCCACCCTGCTGAAGCGCGGCAACGCGTTCTTCGACACGGGAGACGGCAAGGGCATGGACCTGCCGTACATCGCAGCATGGCACCAGGCGCCGATCCACGACGCTCGCCGTGAGAACTACCGCCTGAACCTGCAGTTCTTCTCCTTCCGCCGCGCGGCCAACAAGATCAAGTATCTCGCCGGCTCCGAATCCGGCATGGCCGCATGGGTCTCCGACACCACGCCGGAACTCATCGCCAAGCGTTTCCACGAACTCGGCCCGATCGACATCGAAGGCTGACCCAAACCCAGCGATAAGCATAAGGAAACAACAATGACTGATGTTGAATTCATCGAACCGCTCTCGCATGACGAGGGCGTGAAGATCGCCGCAGATCTGTTCAAAACCGCATATGGTGAGGAACCCGCCGGAGTGTGGGCCGCACCGGGCCGTGTGAACCTGATCGGCGAGCACACCGACTACAACGCGGGCCTGTGCCTGCCGATCGCGCTGCCGCACCGCACCTTCATCGCATTGAAGCCGCGTGAAGACACGAAGGTGCGCGTAGTCTCCGACGTGGCGCCGCAGGACGTTACCGAAGCGGACCTTGAGGGTCTTGCAGCCGGCGGAGTGGAAGGATGGGCCGCATATCCGGTGGGCGTGGCCTGGGCGTTGCGGGAAGCCGGCTTCGATGCGGTGAAGGGCTTCGATGCGGCGTTCTCGTCGTGCGTGCCGCTGGGCTCAGGCCTGAGCTCCTCAGCCGCCATGACCTGCTCCACCGCACTGGCTCTGGACGATGTGTACGCACTGGGATACGGCTCCACCGATGCCGGTCGTGTGACCCTGATTAACGCGGCCATCAAGTCCGAGAACGACATGGCCGGAGCCTCCACCGGAGGACTCGACCAGAACGCATCCATGCGCTGCTCGCTCGGCCACGCGATCCGTCTCGACTGCAAGCCGGGACTTTCGGCCGTGGAAAGCGTCGAACCGAAGGATTTCGACCTCGACAAGTACGGCCTGGAACTGCTGGTGCTCGACACCCGCGCCCCGCATCAGCTCAACGACGGGCAGTATGCGCAGCGCCGCTCCACCTGTGAGCAGGCCGCCGAAATCCTCGGCGTGGCCAATCTGCGCGTCACCGCCGAAGAAGTGGAATCCGCCGCCGATCCGGCACAGGCACTCGAAGAAGTGCTCGTCAAGCTGGAAGACGAGACCATGAAGAAGCGCGTGCGCCACGTGGTTACGGAAATCGGCCGTGTGGAACAGTTCGTGGACGCCTTCGCCGCGGGCGACATCAAGACCGCGGGAGAGCTGTTCAACGCCTCGCACGATTCGCTGCGCGACGATTATGAGGTTACTGTGCCGGAACTCGACACTGCCGTGGACGTGGCCCGTGCCAATGGCGCGTACGGTGCCCGCATGACCGGCGGCGGTTTCGGTGGCTCGATCATCGCTCTGGTCGATAAGGGCCGCGGCCATGAGATCGCCCAGAAGATCGCCGACGAATTCGAAGCCAAGGGCTTCAACGCCCCGCGTGCTCTGCCGGCATTCGCTGCAGCCGCCGCGAGCCGCGAAATCTAAGGCCGCGATCATATAGGAACGTTTCCGGCAGGTGCATTCCGATAAAAACATTGGAAAACACAGGCGACACGCCGGGCGAACTTACGAGGAAATCGTAAACGTGATAGCGTGACCGCTGTTTTGAAAAACCGCATGGCTTAGCCGATACAACAAGGCTTAAGCCATGCGGTTTTCTTTTGCTCAAAAACAGGCGACGCAGCCCGATCCGAACAGGTACGGACCGGGCTTTCGTATGTCCGATCGCGTGCGCAAAACGCGGGATTTCGAGCCAAAAAGACGTATGTGACGAAAGATGAACGAAAGAGAAGAGAACGAATGGCGCAACAATCAGCCATGCAGCAATCGCAAGAACATAAGCAGCCCAATTTCGAGCACCCGCATAAGGTGATGCTCGGCCTGTACATCGGCGCGTTCCTCGGCATGCTGTCCGAAACGTCCATGAACATCGCACTGCCCGACTTGTGCGACACGTTCGGCATCACCACCGGCACCGCGCAGTGGATGGTCGTCGGCTACATGCTGGCCATCGGCATCGTGCTGCCGTGCGTGGGCTTCCTGCTCAAATGGGTCAAGGCGAAGACCCTCGTGCTCGTGGCGCTCGCGTGCTTCTTCGTGGGCTCCGTGATGTCCGCGGTGTCTCCGACCTTCGCGCTGGTGTTGGCCGGTCGAATCATTCAGGGCGTCGGTACCGGCATCGTGCTGCCGACCATGTACGCGGCCATCATGCGCGTGTTCCCGCCGCATAAGATCGGTGCGGCCAACGGCGTGGCGGGTCTCGTGATCATGTTCGCTCCAGTGATCGGCCCGACCCTGGCCGGCCTGCTCATCGGCGCGTTCTCCTGGCGCACCATCTTCGTGCTGTTCGCGGTCGTTTCCGTTGCGGCGTTTGCCTGCACGCTTGTCACGTTCGTGACTCCGATCGAAACGACCCGTCCGAAGGTCGACCTTCTGTCCGTGCTCGCCTCCGTCGTCGGTTTCGGCTGCCTCGTGGCGGGCGTGAGCCTTGTGGCCGACATGGGCTTCTCCGCACTGGTCGTGGTGCTGCTGGTTGTCGGCATCGTAGTCGTGGCATTCTACGCATATCGCCAGCTGCATATCGAAAATCCGGTGCTCGACCTGCGTGCCTTGGGCATCGCCACGTTCCGCACCCCGGCCCTGATGGTCACCTGCTCGTTTGCCTGCACGCTGGCCATCATGTTCCTCGCTCCGCAGGAATTGCAGCGCGGACTCGGTATGAATTCGTCCGTGGCCGGCATGCTGATGCTTGCCGGCGGCATCGTCAATGCCGTCTTCTCGTTCATGACCGGCCGTTGGTACGACCGTATCGGCGCCCGTCCGCTGGTCCGTGCGGGTGCGGTCGTGGGCATCGTCGGTTCCGTGCTGTTCCTCATGATCGGAGTCGGTACCGCTCCGGCGTTCTTCGTGTTCGCCCACGTGGTGTTCATGATCGGCATTCCGCTCATGCAGCAGTCCGCACAGTCCGCGGCTTTGAGGGGTCTGCCGCGTGAGCTCGCGGCCGACGGTTCCACGATCCTCAACACCATGCAGCAGGTGTTCGGCGCGATCGGCACCGCAATCGCCACCTGCCTGCTTGGCATGGGCTCCGGCGCGAGCGATGCCGAGGGCTTCGTGGCCGGATCCCGTTACGGCTACGTGTTCGGCCTGATGCTGATCGTGGTCGTGCTGGTGTTCTCCTTCTTCCTGAAGGAAGAGCGTGCGGAGCGCAAGTAGGTTACGACTCTCGTTTCTCTCATGAAGGTCCGATTCGTCCGTTGTGGAAGGGTCGGGCCTTTTTGACACTTGGACGGTTGGGGCGCGGGTGCTTTTGCGGCCACAAGCCACAAGTCGCATTTATGGCCGTATTTTTGAGTTGGGGCACGATTTCAGGGCCGATTCTCCTCTTCTGATTTTTCCTGTGCTTGCAAAATGGCTATTTTCCAACAATTTTGATTGGATGTTTTTTGATTGGGGGAGATGGGTTTGCGCACAACTCACGAAATACGGCCATATCTGCCGGTTGTGCGTCATGGATAGGGGGTGCATGGCGTTTTCCGTGGATGTTGACGACTTGGCTTGCAGTGTCGTCGGACTTCGGGACTCAAGCGGGTTTCCTGAGACTTGGCGTCTGCACGCTTTGATGCTTGAGGGGAATGACGGCTCTTTGGACAAGTGCTGATGGGATATAGTGGGCGTCATGGTGACTATTACTGATGTGGCGCATGAAGCGGGGGTGTCGAAGACAACGGTGTCTTATGTGATTTCCCGCAACCCCCGCATTTCGGAGGAAACCGCGAAGCGCGTGCGCGAAGCCATGGAAAAGCTTGGATATGCGGTGAATCACAGCGCCCGCGCCCTGTCCACGTCGAAGACCATGACGCTGGGACTGCAGGTGAATGCCGAGGGGAATATGAAGGTGTCTTTGACCCGGGGCGCCTATCTGTGCGAATTGGCGGATTTCGCGCGTATGCGGGGTTATGACCTGCTGCTGATGAGTAATCGCAACGGGGTCAAGGGGATTCGCGACATCGCAGGTGCGGGCAAGGTCGATGGTCTGATCCTCATGGATATCACGTGTGAGGAGCCGCGCATCGATGCGGCGATCGAATCGAAGGTGCCGACGGTGCTGTTGGGCATTCCGGAGGATCCGAAAGGACTTGATGAGGTCGATACGGATTTTGAGCGTGCCGCGCATGAGCTGATCGCGCTGTTCGAACAAAAGGGGCATCGCGAGATAGCGTTGGTGCACACGCCGGAGGGGACGTCGGGGAAAGGCGCGAATTTCGCGGTCAGATTCAGGCGGAGCGTGATGGCCGAAGCCGAAGCGAAGGGAATCACGCTGCACGTGCCTCCGCAGCAGGATTGGAACCTTCCGCCCGCGGAGAAGCTGAGAGCGGTGCTGCAGCGGTATCCCGACATCACCGGTGTGATCATCGATGACGACAATACGATCATCTCCACGCCGCAGGTATTGCTTGAGTTGGGTGTTTCCGTGCCGGACGACCTGTCCGTGGCGGTGGTGGTTCCCGATGTGCTGCGCGAGCAGATGCGCATTCCGTATACCGCGATCGACATCGATCTTCCGGCGGTGGCGCAGGAAGCGGTAGAAACGATGATTCGGAGAATCGAGCATGCCGACGCGCCGTCGGTGACGCGGTTGGTCAGTCAGCCGTTGACCGATCTTGGATCCGTGAAGGAAATCTGATACCTCCTGTTTTCGCTAACAGTTGTTCTCTCGTCTTGCGACACTCCATGTAGAACCGGTTCACCTTTTTATTTGACTCATATTTCGTAATGCGTTATTTTTGTTATGTGAACCGGTTCAACAAAGAGGTGGGCCGGCAAGGACAAAGAAGCCATACGAAAAAAGGAGGGTGTTCCATGGGAATGAAAACCGATGGACGCGCACTTGAATGGCGAGGCGAAGGCGAGACCCTGCGCATCGAACCCTGGGGCGTAGACAGCGTGAGAATCCGAGCCTCGAAGAAAATGCCCATTGATGACGTGAATTGGGGACTGCTCGACGAACACCACGAGCCCGAAAACGCGGTCAAAACAGTCATCGACGAGAATGCCGGCATCGCAACCCTGACCAATGGCAACCTTGTGGTGACCGCCCACATGTTCCGCGAGGGGAATCCCGGCGCGGGGCATACGGAAAGCCTGTGCGAACTCAGCTTTGGCACGGTGGACGGCGTGGAACTTTTTCGTGAACTGCCCCAGCACGGCGCGTTGAAACTTCATGCACGCCATTACTGCCCGGCGGACGGTGGAAGCCAGAAAATAGAAGCGTTCTTTCAGGCGAGCGAAACCGAGCATCTTTACGGCATGGGGGAGTACCAGCAGTCGTATATGGATCTCAAAGGATGCTCCTTCGAACTTGCGCACCGCAACTCGCAGGCCTCCGTCCCGTTCGTCGTATCCTCGGCGGGGTACGGCTTCCTGTGGAACAATCCCGCCATCGGCAGCGCGGACTTCAGCAAGAACCGTACAAGCTGGAAAGCCGAATCCACCCGTCAACTCGACTATTGGGTGACGGTCGGTGAGACACCGGCGGAAATCGAACGCCACTATGCCGACGCAACCGGACACGCACCGGTCATGCCCGAATGGGGCTTGGGATTCTGGCAATGCAAACTGCGCTACTGGAATCAGGAGCAGGTGCTTCGCGTGGCCCGCGAATTCAAACGCCGCAACATTCCCATCGACGTGCTCGTCATCGACTTCTTCCACTGGCCGCACATGGGCGATTTCCGCTTCGAAAGGGAATTCTGGCCCGACCCGAAGGCCATGTGCGACGAACTGCACGACATGGGAATCAAAGTCATGGTATCCGTATGGCCGCAGATCTCGCTCAAATCCGAAAACTACGAGACCATGCTCGAAAACGGCTATCTCGTCGGCAGCGAACGGGGCATCGACGTGGCGAACATGTATCAGGAACCCAACCAGTTCTTCGACGCCACCAATCCGCAAGCGCGCGAGTTCGTATGGAGCAAGTGCAAAACCAACTATACGGACCTCGGCATCGACGCTTTCTGGCTTGACGAGGCCGAACCCGAGTACGGAACCTACGATTTTGCCAACTACCGGTACTATTCCGGTCCCAACGTATCCACCGGCAACATCTATCCGCGTGAATACAACCACGCCTTCTACGAAGGGCAGCTTGAGCAGGGGCGCGAAGGAGACATCGTCAACCTCACGCGATGCGCATGGGTGGGCGCCCAGCGGTACGGCGCATTGGTGTGGAGCGGAGACGTGCATTCCACCTTCGAAGACCTCAAGGCGCAGATCACCTGCGGCATCCACATGGGCATGGCCGGCATTCCCTGGTTCACCACCGATATGGGCGGATTCGCCCTCGGAGACGTCAACGATCCCACCTTCAAAGAGCTGCTGATGCGCTGGTGCCAGTTCTCGTGCTTCTCGCCGGTGATGCGCAACCATGGGTACCGACTCGGCATCCAGCCGGACGGTTCAATGGACGAAACCATCACGGCGGCGGACGGCACGAAGCGAGACCCGTCCGGAGTCGACAACGAACCATGGACCTATGGTGAGGAAGTCGAACGGGTGATGGTCAAATACATCAACCTGCGCGAACGGCTCCGTCCCTACACCAGGAACCTGTTCGACCAGGCGCATACCCAGGGCCAGCCGCTCATCCGAGGACTGTTCTACGAGTTCCCCAACGACGAACAGGCCGTCGATGTGGCCGACGAATACATGTTCGGTCCCGACCTGCTGGTCGCGCCGGTCGTCGAACAGGGAGCGCGCGGACGCACGGTCTACCTGCCGGGCGATGCGGGCGAAACCTGGACCAATCTGCACGATGGAGCCCGGTATTCGGGCGGCGAGCGCGTCACCGTAGACGCGCCGATCGACGTCGTCCCCATCTTCGCCCGCAACGGACAGGACCACGGACTGACGGGACTGATCTGATTCCCTCCCCGACATCATCACACGTGACGCATGGCGTTATGCGTCCGGCAAACGGAACATAACGCCATGCGTTCGGCCTCACAATCCTCATGAATCCTTGCAAATCCTTGCAATGAAAGGCCAACATCATGATTTCCATGGTAGGCAAAACCATTCGTAGATGGTGGGCGCTCTTCGTGCTTCCCACCTTCGCGGCGTTCGTCATCGGCTTCCTCGCGCCATTCGCCATCGGCGTGTATCTGAGCTTCTGCAAATTCACCACCGTCTCCGACGCGCAATTCGTCGGATTCGAAAACTATACGAAAGTGTTCGCCGACGGCACCTTCCTGCACGCGCTCTGGTTCACAGTCGCCTTCACCATCGTCACGACGATCATCATCAACGTGGCCGCGTTCTTCGTGGCCTACATGCTGACCAAAGCCTTCCGCGGCGCCAATGTGTTCCGTTCGGTGTTCTTCATGCCGAACCTCATCGGAGGCATCATCCTGGGCTACATCTGGCAGTTGCTGCTCAACGGAATCCTCGCCCATTGGAATCGGTCGATCACCTTCTCCGGCATGTACGGATTCTGGGGATTGGTCATACTGCTGTGCTGGCAGCAGATCGGCTACATGATGATCATCTACATCGCAGGACTGCAATCGCTGCCCAGCGATGTCATGGAAGCGGCCCAAGTGGATGGCGCGAACCCGCGTCAGACCATGATGCACGTCACCATTCCGCTGATGATGCCATCCATCACCGTCTGCACGTTCCTGACCGTCACCAACGGGTTCAAACTCTTCGACCAGAACCTCGCGTTGACCAACGGTGCGCCCTCGCGCATGTCGGAAATGCTCGCCATGAACATCTACACCACCTTCTACGGCCGTGTCGGATACGAAGGTGTGGGCCAGGCCAAAGCCGTGATCTTCTTCCTCATCGTCGCGGCCGTGGCGCTCATCCAAAACAAGCTCACCACATCCAAGGAGGTGACGGCGTGATGAACGACAACAAGCGTATGAAGCATGCTCCACTCTGGACGGTCCTGTTCACGGTGCTTTCCCTGATATGGATCTTCCCGATCGCGCTCGTGCTCATCAACTCCTTCAAACAGAAGGCATACATCTCACGACAGCCGTTCACACTGCCTTCGGGCAAGGCGTTCGTGGGCCTCGAGAACTACGTGCGCGGCATCGAGCGAACCAATCTCATCGAAAGCTTCGGATGGACCCTGTTCATTACAGTTGGTGCGGTGGCCCTGATCCTCGTATGCACATCCATGTGCGCATGGTGGATCGTGCGGGTGAACAACCTGTCCGCCAAACTGCTCTACACGATGTTCCTGCTCAACATGATCATCCCCTTCCAAATGGTGATGTTCCCGCTGTCCAAGCTCGCGGACTCCCTCAAACTCAACACCCCGTGGGGAATGTGGATCCTCTACCTCGGATTCGGCGCGGGACTGTCCGTCTTCATGTTCACCGGCGTGATCAAAGGACTGCCGTCCGAAATCGAAGAGGCTGCGATGATCGACGGAGCTTCCGTGCCCAGAACCTTCTTCACCATCGTGCTGCCGATGATGAAGCCCAGCATCGTTTCCGTGGCCATCCTGCAGACCATGTGGATCTGGAACGACTTCCTGCTGCCGTACCTGACCCTCGACCTACGCAAATACAAGACCATGTCGATCGCGGTGCAGTACCTCAAAGGCGGCTACGGATCGGTGGATATGGGAGCCATGATGGCCTGCCTGGTACTGGCGATCGTCCCCATCATCATCTTCTACCTGTTCTGCCAGAAGCACATCATCGCAGGTGTCACCGCAGGAGCGGTCAAAGGCTGAGACTCACAGCGAAAACCGGGCCATCCAACGAAGGAAATTCCGGAACGAAAAGGAAAAAGAAAGGAAAACAACCATGAACAAGACCATCAAACGCACGCTTGCCATCGCGGCATCGCTGGCAATGGGAGCGACCATGCTCTCGGCCTGCGGATCGGCGACCAACGTGGACTCGTCCAAAGGCAAAGTCTACTACCTGAACTTCAAACCCGAAGCGGCCGACCAGTGGAAGGAGATCGCCGAAACATACACCAAGGAGACCGGCGTGCAGGTCACCGTGGAAACCGCGGCATCCGGCACCTACGAACAGACCTTGAAATCCGAAATGGCCAAAGACGAGGCCCCGACCCTCTTCCAGGTCAACGGTCCGGTCGGCTACGCCCGCTGGAAAGACTACTGCGAAGACATGAAGGACACCGCGGTATACGAGCAGCTGGAAGACTCCAGCGTGGCGTTGACCGACGGAGACAAAATCGTCGGTGTTCCGTACGTGGTCGAATCATACGGCATCATCTACAACAAGGAGCTGCTGCAGAAGTACTTCGACCTCTCCGATGCCGAGGTGACATCCATCGACGAGCTCAATTCCTTCAAGGCACTCAAATCCGTGGCCGACGGCATCCAGAAGCACAAGGACGAGCTCGGCGTGCAGGGAGCCTTCACCTCCGCCGGATTCGACTCATCCTCCGACTGGCGATTCAAGAGCCAGCTCGCAGGCGTGCCGCTCTACTACGAATTCAAGGCCGACGGCATCACCGAACAGCCGGCCAAAATCACCGGATCCACACTGCAGAACTTCAAAAACATCTTCGACCTGTACATCACCGACTCCACCGTCGAACCCACGCAGCTGAGCTCCAAGACCGGTGAGGACGCCAACTCCGAATTCGCATTCGGCGACGCGGTGTTCTACCAGAACGGCACATGGGCATGGACCGACTTGTCCAACGCGGGCGTCGAATCCGACAACGTGGGCATGCTGCCGATATACGTAGGCGGAGAAGGCGAAGAGAACCAAGGCCTGACCACCGGCTCCGAAAACTACTGGTGCATCAACTCCAAGGCATCCGACCTCGACAAGCAGGCCACCGCGGACTTCCTCGAATGGATGATCACATCCGACGCAGGCAAGAACGCGCTCGCGGTCGAAATGGGCTTCTCCACCCCGTTCAAGACCTTCTCCGACGTCAAGACGGAGAACCCGCTGATCGACGCCTACTCCGAATCGTTGAAGGAAGGCAAGGAATCCGTTCCGTGGACCTATACCATGATCCCGTCCGAACAGTGGAAGGACGACCTCGGCTCCGCACTGCTCGAATACGCGCAGGGAACCGGTAGCTGGGATAAAGTCGAAAGCGCCTATGTGGACGGCTGGGCCACCGAATACGCGGCGGCGAACGAAAGCTGACACGGTGAACATGGCGCAATAGGCCGTCTCACAATGTAAGGCAAACAATTGAAAGGCACGTGTTTTGGCACGTGCCTTTCCTATACTTGGGGTCACATCCGGCGTTCGCCGGAGCAGCTGGATATTCGTACCTAACGTTTAGGGAGTTCCATGAACAAGGCAATCATCACCGTCGTCGGCCAGGACACTGTCGGCATCATCGCACGCGTCTGCACCTACCTATCCGAACACCAGATCAACGTGCTCGACATCTCTCAGACCATCATCGACGGATTCTTCAACATGATGATGATTGTCGACTACTCCAACGCCGACAAGGAATTCGGCGCGGCCGTCGACGACCTCGAAAAGCTCGGCGACGAGATCGGCGTGCGCATCCGTTGCCAGCGTGAGGAAATCTTCACCAAGATGCACCGCGTCTGATAGGGGAGAAAAGGAACGCTTATGCTGAATATCATGGAGGTCCACGAGACCAACCAGATGATCGAGCAGGAAAAGCTCGACGTTCGCACCATCACCATGGGCATCAGCCTGCTGGACTGCGCGGCCGACAGCGTCGACGAGGTCTGCAGCAACATCTACAACAAAATCACCACGTACGCCAAGGACCTCGTCTCCACCGGCAAGGCCATCGAACGCGACTTCGGCATTCCGATCGTCAACAAGCGAATCACCGTCACCCCGATCTCCCTGGTCGGCGCCAGCTCCTGCAAGAACTCCGACGACTTCGTGAAGATCGCGCACGCGCTCGACAGCGCCGCCAAGAAAGTCGGCGTCGATCTGATCGGCGGCTATTCCGCGCTCGTGTCGAAATCCATGACCCCGGCCGAGGAGATGCTCATCCGCTCCCTGCCGAAGGCACTGTCCGAAACCGACATCGTGTGCTCGTCCGTCAACGTGGGCTCCACCAAGACCGGCATCGACATGAACTCCGTCGAACTGCTCGGACACATCATCAAAGACATCGCGCACGCCACCGCCGACAACGATTCCTACGGTTGCGTCAAGTTCGTGGCGTTCTGCAACGCCCCGGACGACAATCCGTTCATGGCGGGCGGCTTCCACGGCGTGACCGAAGGCGACGCCGTGATCAACGTCGGCGTTTCCGGCCCGGGCGTGGTCTCCCGCGCCCTCGACGAGGCCAAGGGCAAGAACTTCGAATTCCTGTGCGAAACCATCAAGCGCACCGCGTTCAAGATCACGCGCGTCGGACAGCTGGTGGCCCAGGAAGCATCCAGCCGACTCGGTGTTCCGTTCGGCATCATCGACCTTTCCCTTGCCCCGACCCCAGCCGTAGGCGATTCCGTCGGCGAAGTGCTCGAGAAGATCGGCCTCGAACAGGTCGGCGCTCCGGGAACCACCGCGGCGCTCGCCATGCTCAACGATCAGGTGAAGAAGGGCGGCATCATGGCGTCCTCCTACGTGGGTGGCCTCTCCGGCGCGTTTATTCCGGTTTCGGAAGACAAGAACATGATCGACGCTGCCTCCAATGGATGCCTGACCATCGAAAAGCTCGAAGCCATGACCTGCGTATGCTCGGTCGGCCTTGACATGATCGCCATTCCGGGCGATACCACCGCATCGACGATTTCCGGCATCATCGCCGACGAAGCCGCCATCGGCATGGTCAATCAGAAGACCACCGCCGTGCGTGTGATTCCGGTCGAAGGCAAGGGCGTTGGCGAGATGGCCAACTTCGGCGGTCTGATGGGCTATGCGCCGATCATTCCGGTGAACCAGACCTCCTGTGAGGCGTTCGTGACCCGCGGCGGCCGAATCCCCGCGCCGATTCATTCGTTCAAGAACTGACGTTCCTGACAACTTCGACAACTCCGATAAACAGAGCCCGGCCTTCCTTGCACGGAGGGCCGGGCTCTGCTGCGTCCATATACAGTTTTTGCTTACCTTTTACTTACCTAACTTGCCGCCGGCAAAGTTCAAACTGGTTTTACTTGCCGCCGGCAAAGTTCAACTGGCGCCAGGCCTCGTAGATGGCGATGGACGCGCAGTTGGTCAGGTTCAGCGAGCGCAGGCTCGGGCGCATGGGCAGGCGTACCTGTTCGGCTACGTGCGGGCCGGCCATGATGTCCATCGGGTCGGGGATGTTGCCCGGTTCGGGGCCGAACAGCAGGATGTCGGTCGGTTTGTATTCGATTTCCGTATACAGTTTGGTGGCGTGTGCGGTGAATGCGATGATGCGTGAGTCGGGCATTGATTCGACGAGGTTGTCGAAATCCGGGTGCAGCACCACGTGTGCCATGTCGTGGTAGTCGAGGCCGGCGCGGCGGAGTTTGGTGTCTCGTAGGTTGAATCCCAATGGTTCCACCAGGTGCAGGATGGTTCCGGTGACCGCGCATAGGCGGATTGCCGATCCGGTGTTGCCGGGGATTCGGGGGGAGTAGTAGCACAGGTGTGGTGTGGAGGTTTCCGCTTTGGCGGCATCTTCCGCGCTGAGCATTGCGTCGACTACGGAGATGGGATTGCCGTGTGCGTCGGTCACCAGTTCGTCGGGGCCGTAATTTGATTTGCGGTAGCCGTATTCGAACATTTTCTCGACTTGGGCTTCGGCTGCTTGCGTGTTGTTGGCTTCGCCGGCATGTGCTTCATTCGTCATAAGTGCTAAGAATAGGAACGATGAACGACACGAATATTCCTGCGCAGGCCGCGCGTATTGCTGCGGAAAGCGGTGGTGAGGCGCGTGTTTTGCTTGCCGAATGGTGGCGGAACTGCGCGCGTGATCTGCCTTGGCGGTTCGGGCGTACCACGCCGTGGGGTGTGCTGGTTTCGGAAGTGATGAGCCAGCAAACCCAGATGAGCCGTGTGGTGCCGTATTGGAATGAATGGATGGAGCGTTGGCCTGACGCGGCTTCGCTTGCGGTGGCGTCCAAAGCCGATGTCATAGCCGCGTGGGGGAGGCTTGGCTATCCACGGCGGGCTTTGCGCCTGCAGGAGTGCGCTCGTGTGGTGGATGAGGATTGCCAGGGGAAGTTGCCGCAGTCGTATGACGAGTTGACCGCGTTGCCGGGGATCGGGGATTATACGGCCAGTGCGGTGTTGTCGTTCGCGTTTGGGCGGCGGGCCGTGGTGGTCGATACGAATATTCGTCGGGTGCTTTCGCGGGTGTTCCTCGGGGAGGAGTCGTTGGGTGGTGCGGCGAGTGCCGCGGAACGTGCGTTGGCCGAGCATGTGTTGCCGGATGATGATCGTGCGCAAGGACGTCGGTTCGACCGTCCGTCGGTGGTGTGGAACCAGTCCGTGATGGAATTGGGCGCGGTGGTGTGCACGGCGAAGAATCCGTTATGTGAGCAGTGTCCGATTGCGGGGATCTGCCTGTTTTGGAAACGTGGCCGGCCCGGGTTGGGGCAGCGGCGTACCCGTCCGCGTCAACGGTTCCAGGGGACCGATCGGCAGGTTCGTGGTCTGGTGTTGGATGCGTTGCGTGGCTTGCCGGATGGTGTGGTTTCGCTTGAGCGCAAGGCGATTGAAGAATTGTGGCCGGATCGTGTGCAGCTCGACCGTTGCGTCGCGTCCCTTGACGAGGATGGTTTGATCGAGATTCTGCCCGGCGGTGGCGTGCGTTTTCCGTCCTGAGCCGTTTGTAGATGATTTTTGGACGTCGCACGCTACACTGAGGAACCATGGCGCAGAGGATTTCCACGAAAAACGGCAGGGGACGCGATTCGAAACAGCAGGATGTGTTTCGTCGCAGGCGGATCGTTGTAGGCGTCGCCGCTGTGATGGCGGTGGTGTTCGTGGTGTTCTGCGTGTATTCGCTTTCTCGAGGATTGGTTGCCATCAGCAATCAGATTCACCATGACGACGTGTATGCGATCAGTCGTGAGGAGGCTCCCACTCCGGCAGGGCAAAGGAAAAGCGGCATATCGGATTGCGATGCGAAGACCGTCTCGTTGACGCTGACTCCGGCCGCGTCGAGTTTCGCAGTCGGTGGCTCTCTTGATTTCATGGCTTCCGTGGCATATAGCGGTTCCAGCGAGATCGGCTGCCTGGTTGACGTCTCGACTTCCGGCGTTGTTCTGGAAATCCAGTCGGGCGATGATGTGGTCTGGCGTTCCGACGTGTGCGTCGCGTATTCGGATTACCGCCTGTTGGCGAAGGGAGACAAGGTCGATCAGACGGTTACGTGGCCGGGTACCCGCACGGGTGATGAGTGCGCGGAGGATCAGTCGACACTGCCGAAGGTGGACCGTGGTTCGTATACGGCGCAAATCTCGCTTGCCGGCAAAACGAACGCGAAGTCCGATTTGGTTGTGATCACCGTCGAGTAGCGACGTTGGACGGCGCTGTCGAGCGGTGCTGTTGCGCGGATCTTTTTACCGTATGCGCAGTATGAGCACCGCGTTTTTGCAAAGTATGGAAAATCTATAGGTTATGCTATTCTGTTGACTTTGCGTACATGCGTGTCATATAGCGGGCACGCTGACAAGGAAGAAGCGCCCGCGTAATCGGCATATGGTGGCCATTGAGGGCGCTTCCGGGGAAACATATCGAAACGATTTAGCGAGCGATAAGGAACGTCCATTGGCTGAGGCTACGACGAACACCACCACCATCATCGCACGCGCCGACCAGCATGACATTGATCTGCATAAGGCGTCGGACCGTGTGAACTTCGGCTCCATCCGCGAGCCCATTGATGTACCCTACCTGCTGGGTGTACAGACCGACAGCTTTGATTGGCTCATCGGCAACGAGCGCTGGAAGCGCCGTGTCGAGGAGGATCTGGAGAACGGCACCAACACCGTGCCGCACACCTCCGGTCTCGACGAGGTCTTCCAAGAGATCTCCCCGATCGAGAACTTCGCCCAGACCATGAGCCTGACCTTCTCCGATCCGTATTTCGAGGAGCCGCGTCACACCGTGCAGGAATGCAAGGAGAAGGACTACACCTACTCCGCGCCGCTGTACGTGAACGCGGAATTCGAGAACGGCGACACCGGCGAGATCAAGTCCCAGACCGTGTTCATGGGCGACTTCCCGCTGCAGACCCCGCACGGCACCTTCATCATCGGCGGCACCGAGCGAGTGATCGTGTCCCAGCTCGTGCGCTCCCCGGGCGTCTATTTCGATCGCAACCGCGACCGCACTTCCGACAAGGAAGTCTTCGGTGCGAAGATCATTCCGAGCCGTGGCGCATGGCTTGAGTTCGAAATCGACAAGCGCGACGTGCTCGGCGTGCGCGTGGACCGCAAGCGCAAGCAGTCCGCCATCGTGTTCCTCATGGCCATCGGCATGACCAAGGATGAGATCGCGGATGCGTTCAAGGACTATCCGCTCGTCATGGACGCGCTCGTCAAGGAGACCGTCCAGACCCAGGAAGAGGCCCTGACCGACCTGTACCGCAAGATCCGTCCGGCCGACACCCCGACTCCGGAAGCCGGCCGCAACCTGCTGGATTCCTTCTACTTCAACACCAAGCGTTACGATCTGGCCCGCGTCGGCCGTTACAAGATCAACCGCAAGCTTGGTCTGGAGAAGGAAGTCAACGATCGCAGCCTGTCCCGCGAAGACATCATCGCCACGATCAAGTACCTGGTCACCCTGCACGCCGGCGAAGACAAGTTCCCGGGCAAGCGTGACGGCCAGGACGTCGACCTGCGTGTGGACGTCGACGATATCGACCACTTCGGCAACCGTCGTATCCGTCAGGTCGGCGAGCTGATCCAGAACCAGCTCAGGACCGGTCTGAGCCGTATGGAACGCGTGGTCCGCGAACGCATGACCACCCAGGATCCGGAGGCCATCACCCCGCAGTCCCTGATCAACATCCGTCCGGTGAATGCCACCATCAAGGAGTTCTTCGGAACCTCCCAGCTGTCCCAGTTCATGGATCAGAACAACCCGCTCGCTGGCGTCACCAACAAGCGTCGTCTGTCCGCTCTGGGACCCGGCGGCCTTTCCCGCGATCGCGCCTCCATGGAAGTGCGAGACGTGCACCCGTCCCACTTCGGCCGTATGTGCCCGATCGAATCCCCTGAAGGCCCGAACATCGGTCTTATCGGCTCCCTGGCTACCTTCGGCCGCATCAACCCGTTCGGCTTCATCGAGACCCCGTACCGTAAGGTCGTCAACGGCCATGTGACCGACGAGGTCGAGTACATGACCGCTGACCGCGATGCCGAGCACGTGATCGCACAGGCCAACCAGGAACTCGACGAGAACGGCAATTTCGTCCAGAAGCAGGCTCTTGCCCGAGTCGGCGAAGAGGAAGCGGTCGACGTTCCGGTCAGCTCCGTCGACTACATGGACGTTTCCCCGCGCCAGATGGTTTCCGTCGGTGCCTCCCTGATTCCGTTCCTGGAGCACGACGAGGGCCACCGAGCGCTGATGGGTACCAACATGCAGCGTCAGGCCGTGCCGCTGATCGAATCCGAGCGTCCGCTCGTCGGCACCGGCGCCGAATGGCGCGCCGCGGTCGATTCCGGCGACGTCATCCTGGCCGAGAAGCCGGGTGTGGTCACCTACGTGTCCGCCGACATCATCCGCACCATGAACGACGACGGAACCACCAGCTCCTACAAGCTGGCCAAGTTCATGCGTTCCAACCAGACCACCTGCTACAACCAGGTCCCGCTGATCCACGACGGCGAACGCGTGGAAGCCGGCACTGTGCTGGCCGATGGTCCGGCGACCCAGAAGGGCGAAATGGCTCTGGGCAAGAACCTGCTCATCGCGTTCATGCCGTGGAACGGCTACAACTACGAGGATGCTGTGATCATCTCCCAGCGTCTCGTGCAGGACGACACCCTCAGCTCCATCCACATCGAGGAGTATGAGATCGACGCCCGTGAAACCAAGCTGGGCGCCGAGGAGATCACCCGCGATCTGCCGAACGTCGGCGAGGACGCGGTCGCCAACCTCGACGAGCGTGGCATCATCCGCATCGGCGCCGAAGTCGAAGCCGGCGACATCCTGGTCGGCAAGGTCACCCCGAAGGGCGAGACCGAACTGACTCCGGAAGAGCGCCTGCTGCGCGCCATCTTCGGTGAGAAGAGCCGCGAAGTGCGCGACACCTCGCTGCGCGTGCCCCACGGCGAGACCGGTACCGTGATCGCGGTCAAGGAAATCACCCGCGAGGACGCCGAGGAAGATGGCGACGAGCTGCCGAACGGCGTGAACCAGATGATCCGCGTCTACATCGCGCAGCACCGCAAGATCACCCAGGGCGACAAGCTCTCCGGTCGTCACGGCAACAAGGGTGTCATCTCCCGCATTCTGCCGGAAGAGGACATGCCGTTCCTTGCCGACGGTACCCCGGTCGACATCATGCTCAACCCGCTGGGCGTGCCTTCCCGAATGAACCTCGGCCAGGTGCTGGAACTGCACCTCGGCTGGATCGCGCATGCCGGCTGGGACATCTCCCTGGCTCCGGACGCCGATTGGAAGAAGTTCATTCCGCAGGGCGCCGAAAAGGGCGAGCCGGGTACTCCGGTCGCCACCCCGGTGTTCGATGGCGTCCGTCCGGACACCATCAAGGGCCTGCTGTCCTGCACCCTGCCGAACCGCGACGGTGACAAGCTGGTCGGCGATGACGGCAAGGCGATCCTGTTCGACGGCCGTACCGGCGAACCGTACCCGAAGCCGATCTCCGTCGGCTACATGTACATGCTGAAGCTGCACCACCTGGTCGACGACAAGATCCACGCACGCTCCACCGGCCCGTACTCCATGATCACGCAGCAGCCGCTGGGCGGTAAGGCCCAGTTCGGTGGCCAGCGCTTCGGCGAGATGGAAGTGTGGGCCCTCGAGGCCTACGGTGCCGCATACACGCTGCACGAGATGATGACCACCAAGTCCGATGACGTCGACGGCCGCGTGCGCGTCTACGGCGCCATCGTGAAGGGCGACAACCTGCCGCCGGCAGGCATTCCGGAGTCCTTCAAGGTGCTGCTCAAGGAAATGCAGTCCCTGTCGCTGAACGTCGAAGTGCTCAACGCCGAAGGCGTGGCCATCGACATGAAGGACGAGGACGACGATCCGACTTCCAACTCCGACGATCTGGGCTTCAACATCGGCGCTCGTCCTGACAGCTCCGCCAAGGAAGATCAGATCCTGGAAGCCCCTGAATTCCAGTGATCCACAAGGCTGCCGCATCGCGAACGACTGCGGTGCGGCAGCCCGTACGAAACGTGATTAAGCATTAAGAATCGATAGACAGGACAATAGAGTGCTGGACGTCAACGCATTTGACAAACTGAGGATTGGCCTGGCCACCGCCGATGACATCCGTAATTGGAGCCACGGCGAGGTCAAGAAGCCTGAAACCATCAACTACCGTACCCTCAAGCCGGAAAAGGACGGTCTGTTCGGCGAGCAGATCTTCGGACCTACCCGCGACTGGGAATGCGCCTGCGGCAAGTACAAGCGCGTGCGCTTCAAGGGCATCGTCTGCGAACGCTGCGGCGTGGAGGTCACGAAGAGCCGCGTGCGTCGTGAGCGCATGGGCCACATCGAGCTCGCCGCTCCGGTGACCCACATCTGGTTCTTCAAGGGTGTGCCGTCCCGACTGGGCTACCTGCTGGACATCGCTCCGAAGGATCTGGAAAAGGTCATCTACTTCGCCGCATACATGGTCACCAGCGTCGATGAGGAAGCCCGCCATCAGGATCTGCCGGACCTGCAGAGCGAGTTCGACAACGACATCGCCAACCTGGAGAAGCGCCGCAACGCCGAAATCGAAGAGCGCGCCAAGAAGGTGGAAGCCGATCTGGCCCAGCTCGAAGCCGCAGGCGAGGCCCATGGCTCCGCCCGTGCCAAGCTGCGCAACGGCGCGGAACGCGATATGGCCGCCATCCGTACCCGTTTCGACGATCAGATTCAGCGCCTGAGCACCGTGTTCGACCGTTTCAAGAACCTGAAGCCGGGAGACATGGAAGGCGACGTCGATCTGTGGCGTGAGATGGAGGATCGCTACGGCGACTACTTCAAGGGCTGCATGGGCGCCGAAGCGATCAAGAAGCGCCTGCAGGACTTCGACCTGGAAGCCGCATCCGAACAGCTGCGTCAGGAAATCGACACCGGCACCGGCCAGCGCAAGGCCCGTGCCCTGAAGCGTCTGAAGGTCGTCAACGCCTTCCTGACCACCGGCAACAAGCCGGAAGCCATGGTCCTCGACGTGATTCCGGTCATCCCGCCGGATCTGCGCCCGATGGTGCAGCTCGACGGTGGCCGTTTCGCCACTTCCGATCTCAACGACCTCTACCGTCGTGTGATCAACCGTAACAACCGTCTGAAGCGACTAATCGAGCTCGGCGCTCCCGAGATCATGCTCAACAACGAGAAGCGCATGCTGCAGGAAGCCGTCGACTCCCTGTTCGACAACGGCCGTCGCGGACGCCCGGTGACCGGCGCGTCCAACCGTCCGCTCAAGTCCCTGAGCGACATGCTCAAGGGTAAGCAGGGCCGCTTCCGTCAGAACCTGCTCGGTAAGCGAGTCGACTACTCCGGCCGTTCCGTGATCGTTGTCGGCCCGTCCCTGAGGATGCACCAGTGCGGTCTTCCGAAGCCGATGGCCCTCGAGCTGTTCAAGCCGTTCGTCATCAAGCGCCTCGTGGACCTCAACTACGCGCAGAACATGAAGAGCGCCAAGCGTCTCGTCGACCGCGGCGACTCCGAAGTGTGGGGCGTGCTCGAAGAGGTCATCGCCGAGCATCCGGTGCTGCTCAACCGTGCACCTACCCTGCACCGTCTGGGCATCCAGGCATTCGAGCCGATCCTGGTGGAAGGCAAGGCCATCCACCTGCCGCCGCTTGCCTGCGCCGCGTTCAACGCCGACTTCGACGGCGACCAGATGGCAGTGCACCTGCCGCTGAGCGCCGAAGCACAGGCCGAAGCCCGCTCCCTGATGATGGCTTCCGACAACATCCTGAAGCCGGCCGACGGCCACACCGTTACCATGCCTAGCCAGGATATGATCCTCGGCCTGTACTACCTGACCACCGTCATCGACGGTGCCAAGGGCCAGGGTCGCGTGTTCTCCTCGCTCGAAGAGGCCGAGATGGCACTCGACAAGCATGAGATCGACATGCAGGCCAGGGTGCTCATTCGCCTTCCCGAAGACTTCGTCCTGCCGAAGGATTGGGAGCCGGGCGAGGTGCAGGTCGTCGATCCGGAACCGGGCGCACCGACCGTGGCCAAGGAAGAGCGTTTCCACGACGGCTCCGTGCTGTTCGCCACCTCTTACGGCCGCATCCTGTTCAACAGCACCCTGCCGGTGGATTATCCGTTCGTCAATGACCAGGCGCCGAAGAAGCGTCTGAGCAAGATCGTCGACGACATCGCGACCCGTTACCCGACCGCGCAGGTCGCCGCGACGCTGGACGCCCTGAAGGATATGGGCTTCACCCGCGCACCGTGGTCCGGTGTGTCCTTCGCCTTCTCCGACGTTATCCAGCCGGCCGAACGCGACGAGTACATCGCGAAGTACGAGGCCGAGGCAGACAAGGTCAACGAGAACTACGAAATCGGTATGCTCACCGAGGAAGAGCGCCGTCAGGAGCTCATCGACCTGTGGACCAAGTGCACCAGCGAGGTTTCCGAGGCCGTCGAGGAACACTTCGACTCCAAGAACAACCTGGCAATCATCGTGCAGTCCGGTGCACGAGGAAACATGATGCAGATCAACCAGATCGCCGGTATGCGTGGTCTGGTGGCAAACCCGAAGGGCGAGATCATTCCTCGACCGGTGAAGTCCAACTACCGTGACGGCCTGTCCGTGCTGGAATACTTCATCTCCCAGCACGGCGCGCGTAAGGGTCTGGCCGATACCGCACTGCGTACCGCAGAATCCGGTTACCTGACCCGTCGTCTGGTGGACGTCTCCCAGGACGTGATCGTGCGTGAGGAGGACTGCGGCACCAAGCGCGGTCTGGCGATGAAGGTCGGCGAGCGCGACGAGAACGGCAACCTGTCCCTCGTCAAGGCGGCTGACGGTGGTCCGTACTCCCGTCTGCTCGCATCCGACGTGATTGATCCGGCTGACGGCGAGACCGTGCTGTACAAGGCCGGCGACGCGCTGTCCATGGATGTGCTCAACGATCTCGTTGCCCATGATGTGGAAGAGGTCAAGGCCCGTTCCGTGCTGACCTGCGAGTCCAAGCGTGGCGTGTGCGCCAAGTGCTATGGCTGGTCTCTGGCCACCAACAAGCTGGTGGACGTCGGCGAGGCCGTCGGTATCGTGGCTGCACAGTCCATTGGTGAGCCTGGTACCCAGCTGACGCTGCGTTCCTTCCACTCCGGTGGCGTTGCGTCCGCATCCGATATCACCCAGGGTCTTCCTCGTGTTACCGAGCTTTTCGAAGCCCGTACCCCGAAGGGCGAGGCTCCGATCGCGGAGTTCGCCGGCGTGGTCAGGGTGGAGGACACCGAACGTGGCCGTCAGGTCATCCTGACTCCGGACGATGATTCCGTCGAGCCGATCGTCTACCCGGTGACCCGTCGCGCTCCGATGCTGGTCAAGAACGGCGAGCATGTTGTGGCCGGCACCCAGCTCATCGAAGGTTCCGTTGATCCGAAGAAGATCCTTCGCATCCTCGGACCGCGTGCCGCGCAGGTGAACATCGTGGAGGAAGTGCACACCGTGTACCGTTCCCAGGGTGTGGATATCCACGACAAGCACATCGAGGTCATCGTGCACCAGATGCTGCGCCGCATCACCGTGATCGATTCCGGCGACACCACGCTGCTGCCGGGCGAGCTCGTGGATCAGGCACGCTTCAAGGCCGCCAATATGGAAGCCGTGAAGAACGGTGGCAAGCCGGCTGCTGGACGTCCGGAGCTGATGGGTATCACCAAGGCTTCGCTGGCGACCGACTCCTGGCTGTCCGCCGCATCCTTCCAGGAGACCACTCGAGTGCTCACCGAGGCGTCCCTGAGCCAGAAGGTCGATGACCTGAAGGGCCTCAAGGAGAACGTCATCATCGGTAAGCTCATCCCGGCCGGTACGGGTCTTGCCCGTTACCGCAATGCCGTGGTGGAGCCCGACAAGGCCATCCGCGACACCATCTACCCGAACTTCGGCTTGGGTGGGGATGCCGCCGACGCGTCCTTCGATGCCGACCTGTCCGATGTGGACTTCTCCGGCATCGACTTCGGTGAGTTGAAGCTCGGTGACGACTTCAACCCGGATGATTTTCTTGACGACAACGGCGGCCAGATGGATCTCGGAGAAACTCTCTGATCCACAAGGGCCAAGCCGGTAAGCCGGCCTGAACCGTAAGGGTTCGTCCCGATCTTGTGAAGATTGGGACGAACCCTTTTTTGCATGTGAAGCGCAGGATTTTTAACGGAACATGCCTTCCAGCGACAGTCTGGCCTTCCATCTGCGTGCGGGAGGCAGGGAATCGAGCATGGCCCTGCGGGTTTCATCGACGTTCCGCCAGTATCTGCGTACGCGGCTTTCGCGTATCGTATCGCCTGAAAAAGCCGCGTAATCGGCTTCTTTGACCAACGTGAGCAACATGTCGGAATCGATGTTCAACCGACGGCTGATGATCCGGGCCTGATCGCGTCGGGTGCCGTCGACGACGATTCCGCTGTGCCTTGCCAGCAGAGCGATGGACCTCCATCCCGCAGCCATGCGTTGACGTGCGTCGCCGTGTCTGCGGGCCCGCGCCAAAGCGATCGCGTTGATGCCGAGCAACAGCATGCAGACGGTGAACGGCACCCAAATCGGGCTTGCACAGATGACTATCGTTTTTACGACGCGCATGAAGTGTTGCGAAAACGGATTGTCGGAGATTTCGTTGGCCGTGCTGCCGCCGATGGATGAGCTGCCCGTGGCCTGATTGTCGTCATGGAGGGGATCGGCAAGCGGTACGGGAGGCTGGCGCACCAGCGTTTGCGGATTCGGCGGGGCTAGATTGCGCTCGTCGTCGGGAATCTTCGTCTCCCGTGGAGTGGGATGGAATGCCACCCAACCGTAGCCGTCGAGCCTGATTTCCACCCATGCGGCTACATCATTGCCGGTGAATTCGACGACGGTCGTTTCCGAGAATGTTGCCGTGCGTTCCCTACTGGCATCCCCATCCTCGTTCTTTGGTAGGAATCCAAGAACCACGCGGCTGGGCAGTCCCAGACTGCGTGCCATCAAAGCCATCGCGGAAGCGTACTGTTCGCTATCGCCCACCATGGCGGTGCCGGTGAGCAATTGGCCGAGACGATGGTTGCCGTGGCCTGGTAGAGAAGGATAATTCCCGTCCAACCCATGCGAGAACCAGCCGGATTCCTTAAGGGTATGCGCCAAAGCGAGGGCCGCTGCACCTCCCGTGGCCTCCCCTCCGGCTATCGCAGTGGCGAACTCGTCGATGCTTTTGGGAACATCCTGCGCCGACGGCTGGCTTATCGGGGATGCTTCGGCTTTGCCTATCTGCTCTTCGGTCGGGATTGGAGACATGATGCCGGTTTCCGTATAGGTCAGGCCCGCGTCCGTTCCGGTCGAATAGATGGCCGAAAGCGTATCGGCGTTGTAATAGAACGAGTCGGCGTTCTCCTCATGTTCGAATCGCACGCTTGTGGCGGTGCCGGCCATCGGCAGCCAGTAATCGCGCAACCCTTCGTGAATCGTGAACGTGGCTTCGAACTCCTCGCCTTCGGTATCGGTGTCGATTGTGGTGCCAATTGCGGAGCCGACACGACGGTAGCCTGACGGATCGGATGCCGTGGCTGAATCCCCGGCTGACGCCGAAAGATTCCACACATTGCCGTCAAAGGAATCCATCACGGCCAGACGGACGGCGGAACCTGCCGGCAGATTGGCGACGGTCAGCAGCGTGCTGTCTTTATGATCCTTGATATAGGATCGCATGCCGCTGAGCGGACTCGCATAATCGTATGCCATCGACGGTGGTACGTAATGGTCGCGCAGCACGGTTCTGTTCGGCTTGGTTGCAAGGCTCGCGCCGACCGCCAGCGACGCCGACAGCGCTATAACGACAGCGGCGCTCGCCCAGCGTTCCGGTTCCAACGATTTGCGGCGAACACTCAGCCACGCCACTAGGATGAGGGCTACGAACGTGCCGAATATGGGACGATGATAGCCGTCGGCGGTGCCGAGCAATGCGCAGACCGCAGTGCTGGCCATTACCGGAACGACGGCGATCGAGGCAATCCGACCCTCCTGTGAGACGGCGAAGATGCCGGTCAGCAGCGCGGACCACAGACAGATCGTCCACACGGCAAGCAGACAGCCGTTGGCGGTGCCGATTGGAGGAGCGATCGAGACCACGTATTTGAACGAGCCGAGCATGGCAGTGCAACCCTGCGTCAACGTGCGTAATGTGGGTATGACGTGCGCGATGGTGGTTTCATTCAACAGAAAAACAGGTCCCACCACGAATTGTGCCAATGCTATAGCCAATGCCGTGAACAGGATTTGCCACCATGCCCGCAAGGATTTCACGGTGCCGGCCAATGCCGTAAGACAGCCGATGATGGTGGCCGGTACGGCCGCGACGGCCCATGCCGCGGGAGATCCGTACACGTCGGTGAGATTGCTGGCGATGGCAAGCGTAAGCAATGCGACTATCAGAAGATCCGCCGCTCGTCGTTTTGCCGGGTAACGTTTTGCTGATTGTCGTTTTACCGGGTGATGTTTTGCCGGGTGACGTGCGCTGGCCGGTAGCTGAGTCCGGCCGTCACTGACCTTCCGGACCGCCGGCTGCGTGGAATCGACCCAGCGTCCAGACCTTTGCCCGTCCTTGCGTTCGGTTGGAACATCGGCGGAGAAGTCGGTTGGGACGTCGGCGGGGGAGCGGTCCTGAATGGTAACCGGGATGGACGGGCGCGTTTTGCCGACGGATGTGGGGAATGTCATGGCCATGGCAACGCTCCCATGATTGCCGGAAGATCGTCCAGCTTCCCGACCGTGACCACAGTGAAATCCGGGAATCCGCGGATGTCAGACCGCTGCTCGCCGACGATTCGCAGCACCACGCAGGTCGAGAAGCTGGGCAGGGCTGGAATCATGCGTTTGATTTCGTCGATATCCTTGAACCGGCCGACGGTGAACAAAAGGAACGAAGCATTGCCGGCATGGTCGAGCAGACCTTGTGCAGGATTCGGAGCATCGTCGAAATCCGGCTCGATGGCGCTGCAGGAATCCAAAAACGACATGGTATCCACAGGTATGGCGCGAACATTGCCGACGTGCGTGGTGAGCGGGCGATTCCGCAACAGGCATTCCACTCCGATGGAGGCGTGGACCGACACGGCCAGTTCGAACTCACGCGCATTGGCGTAGTTGCGGGGATCCACGTCGAGGACCAGGACGGTGTCGTTTCGACGTGCGGACTCATATTGGCGAACCATCAGCGTGCCGGTCTTCATGGAACTCAACCAATGCACGTTGCGCAGGTCATCGCCCGGCTCGTATTCGCGCAGATCCTGAAAATCGAGGTCGTCGTTCACTATTTCACGGCTTGGGTATCCCTCGAAATCATGTTGCATGCCGGCATCCGACATGGTGATCGGCACGATCGGCGGATGAATGAACACCTGCGTGCGCTCATCAAGCCGTTTTTCACGGCGTATCAGACCGAACGGATCGCCTTTGCGAATCGACAGAGGGCCGACCTGCAGCACAGACCGCGCCACGGCGGTGAATTCCATATCGATCCTATGCGTCCGACCGGCCGCAAGCGGAGGAATGCTGAACCGTTCGCAATCGCGGCCGACCGGCAGACTCGCACATGCCGAAACGGTCGGTGTTATGCCAACGTTGCCGACGGATACGCCAACCCGCACAGTATCTCCCACAGTTATGCACCTGCCGGATATATGAGTGGAAGCGGAAAACGACGTATTGCCCAAAGACATCAGTATCGAGGCAGCCAACATCAGCAGATACGCCGACGCCGTGGCGAACAGCTCATGCCAGCCGAGCATCGTGAATGCGATTAAGGAGAGCAGAGCCAGTATGGCCACCATCCAGCCCAACGACGACACATACGCCGTGAATGCCCGCTTCGACCAACGCCTGACGCGACGGAGGGGATGTCTTACGATTCTCCAATACCGCGAGATCCGGGATTTGCGCATCATGATCGCCTTTCTCAACTTCCCAAAGTCGGGGCGGGCACTTCCTTGATGATCCGCGCGATCAGCCGTTGCGGCGTGAACCCGCGGAACATGGCATCGCCGGTGAGCGTGATGCGGTGCGCAAGCACGGGAATCGCCAAATCCTTCACATCGTCCGGTATTACATAACCGCGTCCGTCGGAAGCGGCCCATACGCGCGTGCAACGGGTGAGCGCGAGCGCGCCGCGTATGGACGCGCCGACGCGAATCTTTTCGTCATGACGGGTCTCTTCGACCAGTCGGACGATGTATTCGAGGATCGCGTCGTCGACGTGTATGGTTTCGCTGACTGATCGCATGTACGGCACGTCGTTTCCGGAGAGTACGGGATGCACGGTGGCCGCACGGTCGGGAATGTTGGACTGCCGTAGAATGCCGATGCTTGCGGCGCGGTTCGGATATCCGATGCCGGTTCTGATGAGGAAACGGTCCATCTGCGCTTCCGGCAGCCGGTAGGTGCCGAGCTGTTCGATCGGATTCTGCGTTGCGATCACCATGAACGGCTGCGGTACCGCATGGGCCACGCCGTCCACGGTGACCGTGCGCTCCTCCATGACTTCCAGCAGCGCGGATTGCGTTTTCGGCGATGCACGGTTGATCTCGTCGGCGAGCACGATGGATGCGAAGACCGGTCCTTCGCGATATTCGAATCCGCCCCGCTGCTGGTCGTAATAGGTTACGCCGACCACGTCGGACGGCAGCAGGTCCGGGGTGAACTGGATGCGTTTGAACGACAGGTCGATGGAGTTGGCCAGACTCCGTGCCAGCTGCGTTTTGCCGGTGCCGGGATTGTCTTCGATCAGCACATGGCCGCCTGCCACCAGGGCTGTGACGCACAGGCGTATCGGGTCGCTTGCGTCGACGACCACGCCGGAGATGTTCTCCGTCAAAGCGTTGAACATGTCCTGGAACCGTGCGATGTCGGCATCGGTGGTTTGCCGTATGCCGGCGGATTGGTTTTTGCGTGTGGTTGAGCCGTAGGGGGTCAGTATCGTGCCATCGTCGAAGCCTTTCAGCCGTGTGGCGTCGTTGAATGAGCTGCTCATGGAGACTCCTTTGCCGGTCGGATGTCGTTTGCCGGTCGGATGTCGGCGAACGGCCGTGGTTTGAGGGAAACCGGAGAAACCGTCGAGGGCCTGTCTCCGTCTTTGAGTGTGGTACGGCTCGACCGTGTGTTGTCGATCGCCTTGTCTGCGCCTTCCACTTTGACGCACCATGAATATGACGAACCCTGCGGCAATGTTGAAGCATCCAATACGGAGGTGAAGCCCGGATGCCAATCGAACTGGTATTGCCGCCTGGAATCGTCCGTCAGCACGATGGTCGTGGTCACGGTCTGGCCGTAGGCGTCCACCGCGCCGCCGGTTACGTGGAGGATGTCGGGAGTCGTGCCGTCCCAATGCAGTGAGGGCAGTGTGATTTCCGCCCGGGTCTTATTGCCGATTTCGTCGTTGTCGGCCTGCTGCGGATCTCCGGCATGACCTTTGAACGTCTGCCGTACGGTCACGGTGCCGCAGCTGCTCCATCGTTCAAGCGGATACGTGACGCTGAGGCCTGTGGTCGTCAGCTCTTTGTGATCCGGCGTGTTCACGATGAATCCGTCATAATGCCTTCCCACGGCATGCCATGAGACCGTGCAATGGTCGCCTTCCGGCATGACCGTGACGTCGGTGGGTTTCTCGGGTTTGACGTCGGGCGTGATGGCATCGCCTTGCGCTATGAGCGTTCCTGCATGTTTGGTGGTCAGCGTGATGGTCGGCATGAAGCTTCGGTAATACCAGGAGTCGGCGATGTCGAAGACTGAACGAATCTCCGACGACGTGCATTCCGCACTGACGTCGGTGCCGGCGAAGCCCACGGTCACCGACTGGCATTGCGTGTTGCGCATGTTGCCCAGCCTGCCCGAGATGATGATCTGATCGCCCTGCTGCACGGCGGAAACATTCGGATGGTCAGGTGTCCCTCGTGGAAAAACGGTGTTCGATGATGGGGAAGGCCGGCTCCAGTCCACCTTGTTCCGGGCCCGTACCGTCGCGCCGACGGACATGCCGTCCATGATGGCGTTGTCGTCGAACGTGATGGTGATGGCGTTCTCGCGGCTACGTTCCTTCCTGTATACGCCTTCGCCGGTCAGCGTCACTTCATATTCGAGGACTTGCGAGAAATCGCCTTCCGGAACCGACCATGTTATGGTCACCGCATTGCCGTCCGCTTCGGCCCTCACGTCGGTAGGTGCGGAAGGTATTGCGTCGGGTTGTCCTTCCACCGTATTCGAGGGAGCCGACCAGCCGACTTCGTTCCTCGCCATGACGGTGAACAGATACGTTTTGCCGTTGGAGAGCCCCGTCACATGGCAGGCGGTTGCGTTGCCGCAGGATCGTTCTCCGGATTCGTCGCCCGTCCATACAACCTTGTATTCGCTGATCGGACTGCCATTCGTTTGTCCGGGCGTCCAGCTCAGATTCACCGCGTTGTTTTGCGTGCCTCCGGCGACGGGGGAGAGTAGTGGGGCGTCGGGCCTGCCCGCAACCGAAACATTGATGGTTCCGCTCACTTCGCGCTCTTTGGCGTCGGTGGCGTCACGCAGTGTCACGATCACGGTGTTCGCGCCAGCGTCGATATCGGAAGCCGCGGTGAGCGTCACCGTTCCATCGGCGGGGCAATCCACGGTCAGTTTGGCGTTGTCGTTTCTGCATCCTGTGACGGTGAGCGGGGTGTCGGGGAACGGATTGTAGGCGCCGTCGAGCATGTTCGCCTGTCCGCTCTCCCCGACTTTGAGGGTCAGGGATTGTGCGCCGATGCGCGCCAGAGGCCTGGTGGAGGCCACTATGCGCACGGTCACCCCGGCCTGCACGGTGCCCTTCGAATAGGCGATGGCGATCGGAACGCTCGTCGTGGTTCCGGGCGTCGCCGTCGCGCTGGCGCTCAACGTCAACATGCCATCCGCGCTTACATGTGCGCTTATGTCCGCTCCTATGTCCGCATCCCCTTGGGCGTGGGCGCTCAATGAATACGTGTATGTCTTTGCGTCGTCATGCGATCCGGATTGCGTATGCGTCAGCGCGGTCAGATCGATGGTGGTGTCTTCTCCGGCTGCCACATCCACCGTGGTGGAGGAGAAGGTGGGTGCGGGCGCGTCATGCCCGATCACGGTGACCGGCAGGGTCAGCACCGCCGAATTGACGAGCTTCACCTTGCCGCTGCCGTCGCGTCTGCCGTCGATCGCGGTGAATGTGATCGACGCGGGACCGGCGTAATCGTTCGGCGCGCTGAACTTGAGCGTCTGATCGTCCACATACAGGTCGCCATCCGCGGCTTTGGTGGCGCTTACCGAGTCCGTACCGTTCACATATGCGGTTTTGCCGACGCCGACGCGTACATGATCGGCGATGTTGATGGTGATCGTCTCGCCGGCATTCACGCTCAACGCCGGCGCTTTCGGACGCAGCATCGGCGGGAAGACGCCGTATGCCGGCACTTGGATGAACGCGGTGGATGTGATGTGCTCCGAAGTGTTCGTCACCGTGTACGGCACCGCACGGGCCTCGTCGGTCAGATCCACGCTGATCACGGTGGATTCGCCGTCTTTTATCCGTGCGTGGTCGGCGGCGGACGGGTGCACATCGACCTGCAGTTCGTCGGCGGTACCTGAGGGATTCGATATCCATTGCGATACGTCAACGTCGACGGACCGTCTGTCGATCGTCGCGGAGGGCGGCACCCGGTAATCGTATGCGGTCGGCGGTTCGATGATCGCGTTCTGATCGACGTTCACCGTCAACGTTGCCGTGTCGCGGATTCCGGCCTTGTTGCTCACCGTGTATGCGATATGGTACGTTCCGTCCTGATCCGGAGTGGTGAACGTAAGCCGGTTGCCATCCACCCGAACGTTGCCGATACCCTGCGACTGCACGTCATGTCCGACCGTCAAGTCCGCGTCGTCTCCGGAAATATCGTTCTGCGCGACCGATACGGAAGCTGACGTGTTCGGACGCAATGTGACCTCATCGTCGCGTGCGTACACGCCGGAAGAGGAACCTGATTGGAACACTCCGACCCGGATCTGCGCCTGCGCGCGTTGCCCGATCCAATCCTCGACCGCATACGAGAAGACGTCGGTGCCGGAGGAGTCCGCATACGCCTCGTATATCAGATATGCGGCGCCGACTTCGACGATGCGGCCCAACTGCGGCGCGGTATTGCCCAGTCCCAGCAGCTGCACGTCGTCGCCGTCGCGGTCGATGCCGGTCAGGATGATCGGAATGCGCACCTTTTGCCCCGCGGCCACCTGCGCCTCCACATCCATCGGCGTCGGCGCGCTTTTGTTGTGGGCGTCTTTGCCATGCACATCGAACGTGATCGTACCGGAAGCGCTGTTGCCGAGATTATCCGTGACGGTATACGTTGCCGGAAACCTTCCGGTCTGGTCGGAGGCCTGGTAGCGCACGGTGTTGCCGGAAACGAACGCCAGCCCCTCGAACGTGTTTTCGTCGTACTGCAGGGTGTCGCGCAGCCTTACCGTGATGCCGTCCGAATACGTGACATGGTCGAGCACGTCGACGGATGCGATGCCGCCGGTACGTACCGGCAATTCGATGTCGTCGGCTTTCGGCGCGGAATGTTCGACGGCCTGCGTCGGCGGCTGCAGCACAATGGTTCCGGTTGACGTTCCGGCCGCGTTCGCCACGCCGTAGGTGATGCGCACAGGCCTGGTCGGTATGCGGCGGGCGGTGATATACACGCGTTTGCTGCCTACCACGCCGGTTTTGATGCCGCTGTCCGCGTCGGCCTGCACGGAAACGACCGACAACACGCCGCCCAATGGGTCGACGTCATTGGAAAGGGGTTCCACGATGGCGGTGTTGTCCGCTCCGAGCATCGCGACGTCGTTGGCGGCCACCGGTTTGGCGGCATCGCCGGTTATGGCCTGAACCTCCAATCGCGCCAGACCGGTCGCGCCGATCGCCCCCTGCATGACGGTGTACGGCACATAGTAGGTGCCCGGATTCGAAGCGGTGAACGTGAACGACATGTCCGCTGCGTTCATGATGGTGGAGGCTCCGTTCGGCGCATCCACCGCGCTGAGCTCCGCCGGTGTTGCGGAAGTGCCATGAACATACTGTTTGAGCGACACCGTGGTGCGCGTGCCGGGAGTGGTCTGCTTGAGAATGGGGTCGATCGCCGCTGCCAGCGTATTGGCTGGATTCACCGAAAAATACAACGTTCCGGTCCCGGTCAGTTCACCGTCGGATACGGTCACTTCAACGCTTGCCCTGCCGGACGTCATCGAACCGGCGTTGAACACCAGTTGTCCATCCGCCCGGGTGGAGATCGCCACCTGATCGGTATTGGTTGGCACGGCGCGAACCAACGTCAGCGGATCGCCATCCGGATCGGCGAAGCCACCCAGCGCGTTCATCGTGTACGTGGCGCCCTGTTCCACGTCGATCTGCGGCGGCGTATCAACCTGGACCGGTGCGAGATTGCCTCCGTCGGTGATGTTCAGCGTCACGGTGGCGCTTGACGTCTGCCCGCGCCCATCGCTGATCTCATAACTGAACGTCGTCGTTCCGGCAGCGGCGGCAATGGCGTCCAACTGCAGAAAACGGCCATCGTATACGGGAGATACGGCAATATCGCCGACGTCAGGGGTGCTTACCGACGTGATGCGCAATACCGAACAGTCGGTCTGTCCATCGTTACGTAGCACGTCAAGGATCTGCGATGAGCCTGCCCTCACGCCGAACGTGTCGTTCTCCGCCATGATCCGACCGGACTGCGGCGAACATGTGGCGCTGAACGTGTTTTGATTGTCGGCGCTGTCGCTACTCGGTTCCTGCTGCGCGGCCTGTTGTATGTTCACCCTGTTCCATTGGATTTTGATGGTTTTCGCCGATTCCTGCGGATCCCACACATTGCCGTCGATCACGTCGTTGAGTATCGTCAGACGATGGTTGGCACGGAACACGAGTTGTGAGGTGGCGTTCACGTTTTGCAAGGATTCAAACCGCGGATTGCTCTCAAACGCCGAACATACGCGCAGATAGTTGTTCGCTTCCTGACTCCATGCCGCGTGCACGCAGCCATTGGTGGAGGATGGCTGTGCGGCCTCGCCACTTCCGGAATTGGAGATTTCCAGAGGGGTCGGATTCGAGGCTTTGAGATTGAGCGTGACCAGTCCTTGCCGGCTGGTGGCGGCCACCCAGCCTCTCTGTTCGCCATCCGTCGGCGGGGACTGCAAGGTGAGGCCGCCCTGCATCGAGGTTTCCGCGCTGCCGTTCGGCCAATACAGCGTGTTTCCGGAACTGATTACGGGTATGCCGTCCACCACGGTGAATGAGTCTGCCCGCAATCGCCGTCCCGCGTCGATTTCCGCCACCTTCTTGGGAGTCGACTGTGGTCCGTCCATTTTCAAAACCGTGCCGTCCGACTGCTGATAGCCGTAGATCGCGCCGTCATGGGTCACCGTGATTCTGCCGCCCGTCGAGAGTTCCATCTGCGGCGGTGAGGTAGTGGGATTCATGGAATCGAGACTTGACGAGATGCCGGCCCATACGTCGCCGGTTTTCGTATTGATAAAGGCGATGGTGTCTGCGCCGACCAGGGTCTGCATGCCCGATGCGATGGCCGCACTGCCGTCTTCATTGACGGTGGAGGCCTTGATGTAACTCGCTTTGGTGTTCTCCACAATCACGGTGTCGCCGTCATGCTGGACTATGTCGAATCGCACGGATGACGAGGGTACCGCCGCATTGGCCTCCTTGATCCTCACATTGAACCGGACCGCCTTGCGGTCCTTCAACGAGGTGACCCATACGGTGCCGTCGTCAAGATGCACATGCGGTTGGACCACCGAGCCGACGATCAGCGCTCCGGCCACGATGTCGAACAGCAGCGCCAGCATGACGGTCGCAACGGCCCATTGACCACCGCCGGGCGGTATGCGTTTGCGGAACATCGCTCCGCTTTTGCGTCTGCGTGCGCTTCTCTTCGGATACCTCGGCTTTTCCACGAATCCCTCCGATTCTCCGCCGGTGCTACGGGCTTGCGGCACAGGCGACTGTTGGATTCGCCGACATCTGCCGGTCGGCTCGAATCAGGCTTACTTGGATGCAGGTCCGTGCGCCGTCGGTGGCGGGGACCTCAATCTGCATGTTGTTTGTGGAGTTCGCCTCCACTACGGAATCGCCGACGATGGACCACGCGTAGGAGTCACCCTCTTTCGGGTCCGGATTCGTCCACGTGAACCTCACCACGTCGTTTTCGTACCGTCCGGTGAGATTCTCCACGGAAGGCACGATTGCCGTGACGATGTCGTCACGGACGTCCGCATCCGGTTTCCCCACGGTGGAATTCGCGACGTATGTATCACCGAAAACGGAATCCATACGTGGAAACACCACAAAGGAGAACACCGACATTATCGTGACCGCGGCGGCCGCCATGGCCGCCATTCCGACAACAAGAGGCTTTACCCTTGCCCCGGTGCGTTTGGAATCGGTCGGAGTGTGTGAGGAGCGCGCATCACAGTGGAGGGAAAGATCTTTCGGATATTTCGGCAGATCCTCCACCGTGGTGGGCGTGGCGTATCCGTATATTTCAAATTGTATCCGCTGCATGGCTCGGGCGAAGTCGAGCGCGGAACGGTACCGCTGGTCGGGATCCTTGCTAAGCGCCTTGCGCAATACCCGCTCAACCTGCACGGGCAAGCCAAAATCATGGAATCTCGGCAGGGGATCGTTGACGATCGCAGCAGCCAATTCCTCCTCGTTGAATACGCGATAAGCGTATTCGTACGGCGAGCGTCCGGCAATCGTCGCGAACAACGTGGCGGCCAGTGAATAAATGTCGGAAGCCTCATCGCCTCCACCCATACCCGAAATCACCTCAGGTGGAGCCCACGGCAAGGAATAACCCGTTCCATGATGCTCATAAACGGATGCGGCAATGCCGAAATCCGCCAACATCGGTACGCCTTGGCCGTTGATGAGCACGTTGCTGGGTTTGATATCCCTATGAATGACGCCTTTGCGATGCGCGGTGAACACGGCGCTCGCCAGATTGACACCGAGTTCGAGCATTTGTTCGGCGCTGAGCGTGGCACTGCGAAGAAAGCTCGCATAACTGCCGCCGGACGCGAATTCGGAAATGGTGTAGCCGTTTCCGTCGTCGGTCATGCCGGAATCGAAAACCGGGAGTATATGGGGATGCGGGCCGATGCTGGCCAGAAAATCGGATTGCGCGGCCATGTGAGGATCCCAAGGACGGTCGCTCACCTTGACGGCGACCTGTCGTGTCGGGGAAAGCTGCCGGTACAGGTATACCGTCGCTTCGGAACCCGACCCCAACCGACGTATGAAATCGTAGCCGGGTATCTGTGGTGGATCTTTCATGCCTCTCCGAATCGATGAGGGGATATGAACACGGGGAATGCGCGACTGCTCGCGCCGTAGCGAACGGGGAATCCATGCGGATGTGGAACCAATATCAAGCGTAACCGTTTGCGGGGGTTGTGCTTACGGCGAAATGAACGGCATACGTCATACTGCGGCTTCGTTCGCTAGTATGGCGATGCTATGGGAGGGGTCTGCATGACGGATGAAGCAATTTCGGATGATTCCAAAGCGATGAACCGGAGGATTCTCGCACTGGCGGTTCCCACATTCGGGCAGTTGATCGCCGAGCCGGCGTTCGTGCTCATCGACACGGCCATCGTCGGCCATGTGGGCGACGCCGCGTTGGCGGGCCTGTCGGTCGGTTCGACGATAGTGCTTACGGTGGTTGGGCTATGCGTCTTCCTGGCCTACGGCACCACGTCCCGTGTGGCGAGACTGATGGGCGCCGGCAAAAGGCGCGAAGGATTGGAGGCCGGCGTCAGCGGACTCTGGATGGCGTTGATCATCGGAATCGTTGTTTCCTTGGTGCTGTTTGTTTTCGCGCGTCCGATATGCGCGTGGATGGGTGCGGGCGGCGGTGTGCTGGAGGATGCGGTCGTCTATCTGCGTGCGGTGTCATTCGGCTTGCCGGGCATGTTGCTGGTGTATGCCGCGAACGGTATCTTTCGTGGCCTCGCGAAGGTGACGATCACCCTGATGGCGGCGGTCGCCGGCGCCGTTGTGAACACGATTCTGGACTTGACGTTCATACTGGGATTCGGTTGGGGCGTGTTCGGCTCCGGCATCGGCACACTGATCGCGCAATGGTTCATGGCGGTGGTGCTGATTGGTCCGGCACTGCTATGGGCGCGTCAGGAAGGCGCCTCGCTGCGGCCTCGAGTGCAAAGCATGAAATCCGGTATGGGTGACGGTCTGATGCTGTTCGTCCGCACGCTTGCCCTGCGTGCGTGCCTGATGGCCACGGTGATGCTGGCGGCACGTATGGGTGTGCAGGTGCTTGCCGCATATCAGGCGGTGAACTCGACGTGGAATTTCGTGTTGAACATGCTGGATGCCATCGGCATCGCAGGGCAGAGTCTCGTTGCGGTGGAGATAGGGGCGAATCGTCCGCAACGGGCTTTGCATATGACCAAGGCGGCCGGCCGGGCCGGGCTTATCGCGGGAATCGTGATTGGCGTGGGCATGATCGTTTTTGGATTGGCCGCACCCGCGCTGTTCTCCACATCGGTTCCGGTGCAACGGCTGATCATGGTTGGCATGCTTGTTGTCGGCGTGACGTTGCCGCTTTCCGGTTGGATGTGGGCGATTGACGGCATTCTGATCGGCGCCGGCGATTATCGGTATCTTGCCGTGACCTGCATCGTCACCGCATGCGTCTATCTGCCGGGACTGGTTGGTGTCGGTATGCTGTGCGGCAGGTCGGACACCATGTCGGATACCGTGCGCATGGCCGTTCTTTGGGGTTCCGTCACGCTCGTGTTCATTGGGATTCGCGCGATATTCAACGGCGTGCGTGTTCGCGGCGGCGATTGGCTGCCCCGATAGGTTTTTGGAGCGCACAACTGCGATATAGGCGTGTATTTTCAGGGTTGTGCGTCGTGAATCCCCGAAAAGACACCCCCTAACCTCTGTTTTTATTGAGTTAGGGGGTATTTGTCCGAGGTTGGCCGTCGCACAACTCAATATATAGGGCCGTATCTCCGGGTTGTGTGTCGAGGTATGACGGGTTGCGTCGGAATACGGACAAATGCGTGTCATGATGTGGACAGGTCGGGATGGGGCGCATATCGGAGCGTCGGCGATTTGTCCGGTGGGTTCATGGAAGGGCGATCAATCGCCGAGTAGTCTTGGGAGGCATGATGAAATTGGATGATCTTGCGCCCGTCACGTTGGTTGCGGGAGCGCCCCGCTGCGGCAAGACGGATTTCGCACTGCATACGTTGATCGACGCGATGAAGCGTTATGGAGACGATTCCGCGGTGATGACGGTGCAAGGCCGTCAGATAGCCGACGATCTGGGCGACCGTGTGATCCGTGAACTATCCGCGGTCTCGCAGGCACGTCCGGTGACCACGCTGCCGGCGGTGGCGTTCCGCATCGTCACGGCCGTGCGTTCCCGTGCCGGTCTTGCGTTGCCGAAACTGCTCAACGGCGCCGAACAGGACATGATCATCCGTCGGGTACTCGCCGCCCATGTGGAGCACGTGAACCGTGGCGACGAATGCGGCACCTGCGATCTGCTGCGCACATATTTCGCGGTGGCCCAATGGTCGGGAATGCTGGTCGACGATTCCACCGACGCCTTCGCCGACCAGTTGCGAGACATGCTCGCCCGCATGAACGAGATCGGCGCGAAACCCGAATATGAGGAGATGCTGATCGCCAAGGCCGTCAGTGGGGACGCGGTCTTTGACGAGAGGCATGAACGGCTGCGCACGCAATGGCGTCTTGCATTCGTGCTGCGTGCCGAATATGAGGATGCGATCCGTGCGGCGTATCCGGACGAATACCGTCTTGATGCGTCCCAACTCATGGTGGATGCGGTCGCGTCGGTGGGCGAAGCGCACGATGATGATCTGCCGAAGCTGCTGATCGTCGACGATTTCCAAGACGCCACACTTGCGGGATTCGATATGCTCGCGGCCCTGCATGACAAGGGAGTACGGCTGCTGCTTGTAGGCAATCCGGACGAATCCGTGCAGGTCTTCCGCGGATCGTATCCGGAATATCTGTTCAACGCCGCGCGATCGCGGTTGGGGGCGTGGCTGGAACGTTTCGAAACGGTCGACGAGCGTACCTCGTATCGTACGCTGGCCGCGACCAGAGTGAGCCTGTCGATCGCCAGTATGGAAGAGATGGATGATGCGATCACGAATCGTCCCGGCAAAATGCCGATGCTGCCCGGAGCGCTGCCCATCGCACCAGCCACCGATATTCCATCGAACGACGGCAGCGTGGAGACCGCGCTGTACCGAAGCGCATCCGAAGAGCTGGACGACGTGGTGTGGAAGATCAAGACGGAACATCTGCATCGCGACCGCGAATGGAACGATATGGTGCTGATCGCGCACGACAACGCCACCGCACGCACGTTCGGCGAGCGACTCCGCGCGGATGGCGTGCCTGTGCGCTATTCGAGCGTGACCCGGCCGTTGAAGGACGAGTCGTTCGTGCAGGGTCTGTTCGCGTTGATCGAATTGTCGCAGTTACGTCAGCGCACGATTGCGGCTTCAAAGATGGACTTGGCCGCTGCCGGTGCGTATGTGCGCTCCCGCGTGGCGCTGATCATGGATTCGCCGCTGATCACGGTCGGCGGAGAACGTCCGGCGAGACTGTCCGCGGTCGAGTCGGCGATGAACGCGTTGAGCTCGCTTGCGGCGGTTTTGCGCTCGGAGGATTCCTCCATCGCGTCCGATCAGGCGCTGCTGCCGCTTCTGATTGCCGACTGGGAGGATTATGTGGCACGGTCGTGCTCGTCTGATCCGTCTGATCCGTCCGCAGACGATTCGGATGATGCGCAATTCAGTATAGGTGCGTTGTACGTGCTGCTGCTGGAGGGAAACTCAGAACGTGTGCTTGACGCCATTGCTTCCGTGATGGGCCACGATCCGCAATTCAAAGCGTTCGCAAGCCTGTGGAAGGTGTTGGATAAAACCGTTGAGGCGGAGTCCGGGCTTATATCCCGAGAGCCGCAGTATGTGCTTGACTGCGCGTGGAAGGCGTGCGGCAAGGCCCAGGTCTGGCAGCGGATGTCTTTGGAGAATTCCGCCGCCGGGCGTGCGGCGAACGACCGTCTGGATGCCGCGATGCGTCTGTTCAGTTACGCGTCGGGCGACGATTCGAAGGGCACGATGGCAGCGCGTACCATCGGCGAGTTCATGGAACAGGTCCGTTCGCTCGCCATCGAAGCCGATTCGCTGGCCCATACCGCGCCGATAGACCAGGCCGTCACGCTCACCACTCCGGCTGGTGCGGCCGGACGCCATTGGAATCTGGTGTTCATGCCCTCCGTCCAGCAGGGGCAATGGCCGAATCTGACTCCACGCAACACGTTGTTCGGAGGGGAAAGCCTTGCTGACGTGATGCTGCACGAGCGGTTGAGCGATGAGGTCGTTACGTCCGCGGGCCGCCGTGATACGCAATTGGAGGCGGTACTCGCTTCCGAGCAGAAGAGTTTCCTGGTCGCGTTGACCCGCGCCGACGAACGTGTGATGTTGAGCGCCGTTCTGAACGACGATGCCGTCCCCTCCGATTTTCTGTACGGCTATCTGCCGGAACGGTTCTCCCGCGAGCGCGATGCCGATTTGGAGACCCGCGAATATGCGGTGGTCGGCGGCGCTGATGATTTCGGAGGACTTGACGCCGATTCACGTGGCTTGATCACGGCGGCGCGAAGCGTGCTTGCCTGCGAGCCGGCTGGTTCGGCCAAGGCGCGGGATGCTGCCGAAGCGTTGGCGTTGTTGGTATCCAGGGGAGTCAAGGCCGCCGATCCGAATAGCTGGCCGTTTGCGGGGCGTCATGGTTCCGACGGTGATGCACGGTCGGTGTGCGCTGCGCACAATATATCCGATGATTCCCGTGGTGAACATGTGGTCACCGTATCTCCGTCGGCGGTCGACAAGCTTTGGGGATGTCCGGTGTGCTGGATGCTGGAGAATCGTTTTGCGGGTCCGCAGGCGGGCAGTGTGGCGGCGAGTTTCGGTTCCGTCATTCACGATGTGCTGCGGAAGGCTTCCGAGGAGGGGCTTGATTTGCCCGGCAGGCATACGGATGTCAGCGATGTGGCGAACATCGAAGCGGTCACGCGGTGGATGTTGGACGAATACGGTCGGCAGCGCGGCGATTTGGAAGGTATATCGGATCCCGCGCAGCGGTATGCGGCATTGAGGAAGAGCAGGGATGCGGACGAAGTGTTGCGTAATGCCGCCACGTATTTCGTGACGTCGAACAGGACGGGATATCCGGCGAAGAACAACGACAAATTTGAGGTCGGAAGGTTGGAAAGCGCCGAAGTCGAACTGAAGTTCACGGCAAAATTCGATTTTGACGACATTCTCGCCGCCTATAACGCCATCGATGGCATCAGTCCGATCCGGCGGGACGAGATCATCGACATCATGGGGCTTCTTGTGGGCGGATGGCCCGAAACAGGCATGAGCGAACGGCTTAAGGTGCGCCTGTCCGGACGTATCGACCGTTTGGAACACCGTCGCACGCTCAACGGCAAGGAGCAGGTGCGGCTCATCGATTACAAAACCGGGGGAAAACCGGCTGCGGAACAGTTATTCAGCGATTTGCAGCTCGTATGCTACCAGCTCGGCCTCGCCTTCCCCGAGGATGGTGGAAAACGCGGAACGGAGGCGATTGCGGCCATGCCTGACATAGCCCAAAGCGCGCTGTTCCATGTCGGCGAGGAATCCGCGCCGGCGCAACGTGGGGTTCAAGGCGATGAAGCGTATCATCAGCAGGCGCTCTTCTCCGCGGGAAGTCTCAATACGGGTGGTTTCGTAGCGCGAAGCTATGTCACCGGTCTCGACAAGATATTCAAAGACGGTCTTGACGGTGCCGAAAAACCGCCGCGCGTCAGCGACGAGCATTGGCAGCAGTTCCTGCAACTGCGTCCGACCATGGCGGTGTGGTCGTTGACCATGATCGCCCGCATCTTCTACACGGCCGCAGCGAGCCGATCCGATGAAATCCATGCGAGACCGACCAAAGAACATAAGGAACACTGCAAATACCGGTCCGTATGCCCGGCCTGTGCCGAGGAGCAGAACACCGTTTTCGAAAGGAGGACGGCATGAGCGGCAAGCCGAAATTCACCGACAGTCCCGAACAGGCGGCCGTCATTCAGGCGCCATCATACGCCGACGTCGTAGTGGTCGCGGGTGCCGGATCGGGCAAGACCTACACCATGACCAGGCGCATCATCAACCTGATCGAGCAGGGCGTCTCGCCGGAAAAGATCCTGGGACTCACCTTCACGCGCAAAGCCGCATCCGAACTGCTCTCACGAGTTTCGGCGGCAGTCGCAGGCAGCCGGAGCGGACGTGCCTCCATGTTCCTCAAACCGGAAATCTCCACCTATGACGCCTTCTTCCAGACCATCGTTCGCCAGTACGGTCTGCTCGTCGGATTCGACCAGAACACCCAGCCGCTCACCGAAGCGGGTGCGATGCAGCTGATCCATAGCGTGCTCGACAAGCATATGGATGAGGTCATGGCCTTCGATGGCGACCTGAAGGGCTTCAACACGCTCGCAGGCAACGTGTACCAGCTGTCGAACGCCATTTCGGGAGCCATGATCGGAGGCGATTGCACCAGCTTCGACGAGGCCGTGGAACGAGTGCGCACATGGGACGAGGCATTCGTGAAACAAGTGGCGAAAGCACTCGAAAACGATGACATACCTGCCGACAAGCCCGCGCCCAAACTCAGCAAAAGAACAAAAAAGGAATCCGATGAGGATTTCGAGGCGCGCGAACGCCGATACCGTGAGGAATGCCGCACGCTATGCGTCTACAAGGCCAACCAATTGGCCGACGTGGCCCGCAAGCGCGACCTGCTCCTGAACCTCGTCGCCGACTACAATGCGGAGAAACGCGCCAACAATATGGCGGAATTCAGCGACTTCACCATAGCCGCATTCCAACTCGTCACACGATTCCCATCAATCGGAGCCACCTACCGCAAACGTTATACGCACGTGCTGCTCGACGAATACCAGGACACGTCCACCACACAGGCCGCCCTGCTGACGACCCTGTTCCACGTCGATTCCGCACGAAGGTCGGCGGTCAACGCGGTAGGCGATCCATTCCAATCGATCTACGCATGGCGCGGCGCCAGCCCGGGCGCGTTCCGCATGCTGCAGCACGACTTCGGCATGAGCGAAACCGACAAACCATTCGCGCTCAGCGTCACCAGACGAAACTCCCGACTGGTACTCGAAGCGGCGAACAACCTCACCAAACCATTGCGCATCCCGGCCCGACGCCGCAGCAGCTCGCTCATGCGCGAAGTGGACGTTCCCGCGCTGTCGAACATCGAAGCGGCCCCCGAAGGGACCATCGGCGTGCTCGGCTACACCACACGAGGCCAGGAAATCGACGCGGTCGTACGATTCGCCAAACACGCCATCGCACTGCACACGCCCTCCACACAACAGCAGACGGACGGCATGAAAGACAACCGACCGCACGTGGCCGTGCTCTTCCGAGCCAAATCGACCATGCCGGAATACGAAAACGCATTGCGGCAAGCAGGCCTGAGCGTACTGACCATCGGACAATCCGCACTACTGGAACGACCGGAAATACAAGACATCCTCGCCCTGCTGCACGTCATCTGCGACCATACCGACAGCAAATCGCTGATGAGACTGCTCGCAACACCGCGATTCGGCGTCAAAGCGGACGACCTTCGGGCGCTCGCCGACGTCGCCGAACGGGAAAACACCGCGCAACGCTACCGTGCGCTGGTGGCGGCCGGCATCATTGCGGAACGTTCCGACGAGATGGACGAATCCGAAATCCGGGCCATCGTGCGCGAATACCGTGACCAAGTACCCAATGCGGTCTTCCTGATCGACATCATGCTGCGCGAAGACCTGCCGAATCTCATCCAGGGAAGGCTCAGCGACGACGGAATCCGGTCCGTGCTGAACGCCGCGCAAACCCTGCGCCAGACGCAGGCCGTGTACGGCCGTCCGCTGAGTGAGACGATACGGACGGCCATCAGGTCACTGAACCTCGACATCGACCTGCCGCTCGCCGAACGCATGCGCAATCCGAAAAGGCATGCCAATACGGCGCTCGCCAAATCGTCGCTCGATGCCATGATGAAACTCGTCGACTCCTATCTGAACGAGATCGCGGCGCAAAGCACGCCAAGCCTGCGCGCGTTCATGTCTTGGGTTGATTCGCTGCGTGAGGCGTCCGAAGAGAACGCCGTCGCGCCCGACACCCCGGTCGATGTGGTGCTCATGACCGTGCACCAGTCGAAAGGCCTCGAATGGGATGCGGTGGCCGTGGTGGGAATGAGGAAGGGCGCCTTCCCGTCCAATCAGGGCGACAATCTGACGGTCGACCTTGACGAGGATCGTCTCAACGGCCTGAGCAACGGCGAATGGATACCCCCGGAGTATTTCCAGACGGCCAAAACATGGCTTGACAATCCGGCCGCCGTACCCGTTCCCGTGCGTGTCGACGCGGCCATTCTGCCACGCTTCCCTCATGATGCGCTCATCGGCGGCGATCCGGTCGAAGCGTTGGAAAGCCTGGACGATGCGGAAGTCATCGACGATGAAGTGTATGGAACTCTGCGTTCCATGAGAATCGCCGAAATGGAAGGGGTCGACGCTTCCTCCCTGTATCTGACGCAGCGTGAGGAATATGGCCTGAGATTGCATGCCGACGAACGTCGACTCGCATACGTGGCACTGACCAGAGCCCGCCATGAGGCGTTGCTCACCTACAGCACGTCGAACGACATGAGTCGCGATCCGCGCCTGAGGACGGGCAAAGGAAAGGAGAAGCCGTCGAACTTCTGGAGTGAGGTTTTCGATTCGATGGCAGGCATCGCGTCGGCCGTGCGTGAACCGGAGGGTCTCGTCGAACCCGATGGCGATTACGAAACACTGTTCTCGATTGGCTCGTCGCTTCCGGAAGGCTATTTCGTGGGTGAGCATGCCCGCGATTTCGAGAACGCGGTCGTGGCGGACGCGTGGAACGCCCCGTTGGAGGATGTGGAAACGGAGGACGGGCTGCCGTGGCCCTGCGGTTTGAGTGGCAGTATGGAGCGGACGTTTGACGAATCCGCAAGCCAGGTGCGTTCGGCCGTCGAAAAGGGAATCGGCGCTTCGGAAACGTCCGCTTTGAAAACGTCCGAGGAATCCGTGGACGGATTGCCCGCCGACGAATCGCTTCTGATGCGTGCGCGACTGTTGGTCTCGGACGAGCATCTCATGTCTGACACGGGCGAAAATTCCGTTGATTTCGACGCGGCCGTCAGAGCCAAGGGGGAGCGGATCCTTGCGTCCGGTCGTCAAAGCGTGACATCCCTGCAGGCGCGGGCCGGCGCGATGAGCGAGCGTGCGGCCAAGGAATACTGGCGTGGACTGGTTCGTCCGATTCCGCACGTGTCATCGCCCAGCGCCCAACTCGGCACGCGCTTCCACGCATGGGCGGAGCAGTTCATCCTGGCCGAAGTCGATGCTGCCAGTGGTGATATCGGTCCAAACGCGGCATCCAGAGCCGGCATGATTGTCGATATGGCGGCCGAAGGGGAACGGCTCGCTGACCGGGAGCAGCTCGCTGACCGGGAACGCCAGGAACGTCGGGAACGGGAGGTCGACGCATCGCAGGAGCGTGAACTGCTCGCATGGAAGCAACGTCTTGTGCGATCGGTGTGGGCCAAACGCAAGCCGGCATGGGTCGAACGGCAGCTTGTGGTCGATGTTCCGCAACTCGGCACCATCGTCAACGGCAAACTCGATGCCGTGTTCTTCGGAGGCATCAACCCGGAAGACAGCACGAAAACCTACACCATCGTCGATTGGAAGACCGGGCGGAAACCGCGCAAACAAAGCGAAATCGACGAAAAACTCGCCCAGCTCGACATGTACCGGATTCTGCTGTCGGCGATGGAAGACGTACCACTGGACGCAATCGACGGGTGCCTCTACTATCTGAGTGAGGCCGAGGAAGCCGATCGCATGCTTCAGGCGGCCAACAAAACGGAAGAAGAGATCCTTGCCGAGTTGAGCTACGGAATTCCAGAGCAATCCGACAACGACTGAAGCCGAAGCGACGCCGTACAGCGGCGTGCCTGACGGCAAGCCTGCGGGGGAACGCACCGCGGTAATGTTGTGGAGGAACGCCGCTACCCTCGTGCAGCATGTGTGGGCGGGCACACGTGCCGGACGCAACGAAAGTTAAGGAGCGAAACATCATGGCTGCGATTGACGCAACCAACATCCCGAACACACCGGTTGATTCGACCGACGTGAACGTGCCGGACGCAACAAGCGTGGCGCTGAATCCGAAAACCGACATCGTATACCGGCCACTTACGTGGGGTGACATCGATGCGGCGGTCGAGCTGTTCGACCGTACCTGGCCGCAGAACGTGAATCTTATCGGCAGACGTAATTCACTGCTGATCTCGCGTTACTTCGTGCTGCACTACCTGCATCCGACAACGTTCGCCAACGCGGCTTTCACACAGGATGGAACACTGGCCGGAGTCACGTTCATCCGTGTGGCCGGCGAGGCTCCGCAGTTCGATGAGATCGAGGTCGGTGAGGAAATGGCCGACGTGACGCGTCTCATCATGGCCGACGAGAAGGCTTCAAAACAGTTGAGGATGCTCGATGAGGCGTACGTGCTGCAGCATGACCTCGAGAAGAGCAGCCGTGCCAATGAGACCACCATGGGTGAGCTGGAGCTGTTCATGGTGAATCCCGAGATTCGCGGCAAAGGCGTGGGCGGGCAGCTGTGGAACCGCATGCAGGAGCATTTCGCGGCATGGAACGTGCCGGCCTTCTATCTGCACACCGACTCCGATTGCGACGTGAGTTTCTACGACCATAAGGGCTTGCGGCGCATCGCCGAACATCTGGGCAAAAGCGGCAGGCCGGCCGGTGAGGGCGAGCCGGAGGAAGAAGGGCTGCTGTACGACGACATGTTCATCTACCGTGGGGAGGTGGCGCAACTGTGAGCGAAATCCTCGAAACCAAAGCTCATAAGTCGCCTTACGCGGTGCTGTTCTCCATTCCCGGAGCGAAGGCGTTCTGTGCGTCGGGTGCGCTCGCGCGACTGCCGATGTCCATGATGGGCCTGGGTATTATCCTGGCGCTCAACCATCTGTACGACAACTGGACGATCGCCGGCGTGATGAGCGCGGCCTACGTGCTTGCCACGGCCGCGGTCACACCCCTGTACGCGCGTCTGTTCGACCGTTTCGGCCAGCGTAAGGTGGGTCGGGTCATTCTCGTCGTGCAGATCGTCGCGATGATGGGATTCGCGTTCGCGGCGCTCGTGCGCGTGCCGATTCCGCTGCTGTTCCTGCTGGCCGTGGTCATGGGCCTGACGCAGTTCTCGTTCGGCGCGTTGGTGCGAACGCGATGGGCGTACGTGCTCGAACGCACCGGCAACGGGGGAATGCTCAACACCGCGTACGCGCTTGAATCGGCGATTGACGAGATCGTGTTCATCTTCGGACCGATTCTTTCGGCCTTCCTCGCCGCTTCCGTGCATCCCGTGTCGCAGCTGTTCGTGCCGACGTTCGCTTCCGCCATCGGCGGCACGGTGTTCTTCACGCTGAAGGACACGCAGCCGCCGGTCGTGCGTGCGGTCGAGGTCGTATCGGCATCTTCGAACGACGTTGACGTGAAGGGCGCCAACACCGATGCCGGCACATCCGTCAAGGGATTGGCGGAATCGTTCGGATTGGGCAACCTCAAACGTCAGAGCGGCGAATCCAAGCGCAACGTGCTCACCTATGCCGGTGTGATTCCGCTGCTGATCGTGTTCATCGTGTTCAATATGAGCTTCACCGCGTTCGACACGTCCATCACGGCCGTGATGAAGGCCCTGCATCTCGATTCCGTGCTCGGTGTGCAGCTGGCCATGCTGGCGCTCGGCTCGTGCATTGGCGCGTTGGTCTTCGGCTCCAAAGAGCTTAAGGGCTCGCATTGGTTCCACATGATCATGTTCCTCGCGCTGATGACCGTCGGATTCGTGGTCATTCACATGTGCCAGGGGAACCTGATCGTCATGGGAGTCTTCGAAATCCTTACGGGTCTGACGATCTCTCCGGTGTTCGCATCCGGCAACATCGTCGTGAAGGAAACCGTTCCGGAAGAGTCGCTGACCGAGGGGCTTTCCTGGGTGAGCACCGCGGGCACCGTCGGCGCGTCGTTCGGTTCCATGATCACCGGCATCGTGCTCGACCATGCCACGCCGAGTACCACGCTCATGCTGCCGTGGATTTTCGTGCTGTGCTCGATTCCGTTCGCGATCCTCGGTTGGCTTGTGGTCCGCAAACGCGCGTGATTCCGGTCTTCCGCTGAACAAAACTGCCGACGTCTACGATTTGTAGGCGTCGGCAGTTTCGTTTATGCGTGTTCCGCATGGGCGGCCTGTTGGAGGTCCGTGGGCGGCCCTTGCGTAGCCTACGGATGGCCTTCTTTACAGGTCGAGGAAGTTGTCGAGTCCGACGGTCACACCCGGGTGGGCTCCGGTCGAGACCTTGCGCACGGCCAGCAGCACGCCCGGCATGAAGGAGATGCGGTCGAAGCTGTCGGCGCGGATGGTCAGCTGCTCGCCGGCGTTGCCGAACAGCACCTCCTCATGCGCGTTGAGTCCGCGAAGACGCACGGCATGGACGTGGATGCCGTCAACGACCTGGCCGCGGGAGCCGCCGTCGGTTTCGGTGTTGTCCGGAACCGGGCCGAGTCCGGCCTCGTTGCGTGCCTGCGCGATGCCCTGCGCGGTATGGAAGGCGGTGCCGGAGGGTGCGTCCACCTTGTTCGGGTGGTGCAGTTCGATCACTTCGGCGGATTCGAAGTACGGTGCCGCCACCTTGGCGAAGTAGTCGGCCAGCACGGCGGAGATGGCGAAGTTCGGCGCAATGAACACGCTCTGGTCGGCACGGGGGGCTTCGGCGAGTGCCGCGCGCACCTGATTGAGCTTGTCTTCGGTCCAGCCGGTGGTGCCGACCACCACGTCGACTCCTTGCTTCACCAAGGTCAGCACGTTGTCGAGCGATACGCTCGGAACGGTGAATTCCACCACCACATCGGTGTTGTCCGGGGTGATTTGCGTCAGGTCGTCGCCGGCGTCGAGCGCGAGCGCGAGTTCGGTGTCGGCGGCGCCGTTCACGGCGTCGACCACGTGAGAGCCCATGCGGCCCTTGGCTCCGACTACGGAAACCTTGATCATGTTTGCTCCTTTGTTGTTGGGCCCGGGCGGGCCGTCGGGTGTGGGTCTAGGTACGAATCTAAAGAGTCGCTTCGACTCTTGATGGCATTCATTGCGTTTCGGCCAGCATGCGGACTTCTATATGCGGACTTCGGCATATGGGAGCCCGCATATGGGCTTCGGTGCGGTCCGGCCGCTATTTGACGAGTCTTGCGATCGCGGCGCTTACTTCGGCGAGTTTTTCGTCGGATACCTCGCCTCCCTCGCTTATGGCCTGTTTGACGCAATGGTTGAGATGGTCGTCGAGCAGCAGGAGGGCCACGGATTTGAGCGCGCTGTTCGCCGCGGAGATCTGGGTGAGGATGTCGATGCAGTATTCGCCGTTCTCCGTCATCTGTTTGATGCCGCGTACCTGGCCTTCGATGCGGTTGAGCCGTGCGATGATCTTCTTCTGGTCTTCCGCGTATCCGTGTTGCGTGCCGTTCATTGCCGTGCTCCTTCCGGCGATTGCATTTGCTGATTGTGCTTGTCCGTTACATTTTCCATTTTGCGTCTACACTCTTGCAAATATACCCCATAGGGGTATATGGTTGTGTCTGTTGTGAAACGGGAAGTACGGGAAAGGGATGGGAGTCATGCAGTCTGTTATTGCGATCATTGCGGCGGTAGTCGTGACCGCGGGCGTTCTGTGGTTCTTCTTCGCGCCGCGCAAGGCGTACCGCGCGAAAATCGACGGCGGTGTGCAGGAGGCCGTGATCGAAGTCAAGGGAGGGTACAGTCCCGCGGTCGTCGAGGCGGAGGCCGGCATGCCGTTGCGTTTGATGTTCGACCGCAAGGAGGACGGCGAATGCTCGTCTCACGTGGTGTTCGAGGATTTCGGCGTGGACCTGGCGCTGCCGGCGTTCCGTACCACGACGTTGACGTTGCATCCGCAGGCTCCGGGGGAGTATTCGTTCGCGTGCGGCATGAACATGCTGCACGGCACATTGAAAGTGGTTCCGGGCCGATCGGCGAACGTCGAAAAACCGCAACAGGTCGACGAATCCGGCAAAACCGCGTCTCTTGCCGTGACCGATGTGACCGGTACATCCGACATGCCTGCCGAATCTGACGGTTCCTTCGGCGCGAACGGATCTGCGGAATCCGCTGAGACTGGGAAATCCGCCGATTCCAAGGAAATCAGAACCCTGGTCGCGCGTCTTGTGGTGTCGGCGGTGTGCGCGATTCCGGTGTTCTGCTCCGCCATGCTCATGCTCTACCACATGCCGGCCTGGATGCAGCTGCTGCTCACCCTGCCGATCATGGGCTATTCGGCGTTGCCTATCTTCCGCAGCGGTTTCGCCGCGATCACCCACCGCTCCCCGGAGATGAACGCGCTGGTAAGCCTCGGAACCATGTTCGCGTTCCTGTACTCGTGCGTGGTCACGTTCGCGCCGGGATTGCTGCCGGCCAATGCCCGTGAGCCGTATTTCGAAACCGTCGGCGTGGTCGTCACGCTGATGCTCGTCGGGCAGCTGTTGGAGGCGAAGGCGCGGATCGGCACGGGCGAGGCCATGCGTGCGCTGGCCGGATTACGGCCGAAAACGGCACGTGTGATCCGCACCATCGTCGAAAGCGGTGTTGAAAGGGAAGTCGAAGAAAGCGTCGACATCGACGATGTTCGGGTCGGAGACGTCATCGCCATCCGTCCCGGAGAGAAACTGCCGGTCGACGGCATCGTGACGTTCGGATCGTCCAACATCGACGAGTCCATGATCACCGGCGAGTCCATGCCGGTCGCCAAAACCGTCGGCAGCGAGGTCACGGGAGCCACCATCAACGGATCGGGCGCGATTCGCTACCGGGCCACGAAAGTCGGCAAAGACACCGTGCTCGCGCAGATCATAAGCCTTGTGCGCTCCGCGCAAAGCTCGAAGGCTCCCGTGCAACGCCTGGCCGACCGCATCAGCGGCATCTTCGTGCCTCTCGTCGTGCTGATCGCCGTCTGGTCGTGCGCAATCTGGTACGCGTTCGGCCCCCAACCGCGCGTCACGCATGCGCTGGTCGCGGCAGTGTCCGTATTGCTGATCGCCTGCCCGTGCGCATTGGGATTGGCCACACCGCTTTCCGTAATGGTCTCCACAGGCCGTGCGGCGCAGATGGGCGTGCTCATCCGTTCCGCCGAAGCGCTGGAAACCACTGGAAAGGTCAATGCCGTGGTCCTTGACAAAACCGGAACCATCACAGCCGGCCATCCTGTGCTCACCGACGTGCTGCCGCTTGGAAAATGGCGTGAGCATCCGGAAACAATGGTGTTGCTGAGCGCCGCCGCCGAGCGTGATTCCGAACATCCGCTGGCCGAGGCAATCGCAGCCGGCGCGCATGATGTCACGGGCGTCGACGTGCGCGAGTTCCGCGCCATCGCAGGCCAGGGCGTGACCGCGCAGGTCACGTTGTCTGCACGGTCTGCACGAAACAACGGGAATCGTGGCCTTTCTCCGAACGCGGATTCGTATGCGACGTACAGCGTCGCGGTGGGCAACACCGATCTGATCGACCGGCTGGACGTCGGCATGCCGAGCGTTGGCAATGAGAATCTCGATAACATCATCGCCGACATGCAACGTCTGTCAGACCAAGGGAAAACCCCGGCCCTGACCGCCATCGATGGCGAGCTTGCGGGAATCCTCGCCGTGGCCGACGCCGTCAAGCCGGATTCCGCGCAAGCCGTGACGATGCTGAAATCGCACGGCATCAACGTGGTCATGCTCACGGGAGACAACGAAACCACCGCGAACGCCGTGGCCGCACAGGTGGGCATCACCACGGTGGTGGCGCAGATTCATCCGGGAAACAAGGCCGACGCGGTGGCCGAACTGCAATCTCGGGGATATACGGTCGCCATGGTCGGCGACGGCATCAACGACGCTCCGGCATTGGCCCGCGCCGACGTCGGCTTCGCCATCGGCACCGGCACCGACGTGGCCATACAGTCGGCCGACATGACATTGATGAACGGTTCCCTGATGGGTCTCGTGCATACCATCGACCTGACGCATGCCACCATGCGCAACATCGCGCAGAATCTCGGATTCGCGCTTGGCTACAACAGCATCGGCATTCTGGTCGCGGCCGGCGTGCTGTATCCGTTCACGGGCGTCATGCTCAGCCCGATGATCGCAGGCGCGGCTATGGCGTTCTCCTCGCTGTGCGTGGTATCGAACGCAAGCCGACTGCGACTGTTCGACCCGAACAAGCCGAGCGCATATCAGGTACGCAAACCAAGTTTGAACAACAATGGAAACAAAAGGAAAGGAACCATCATGGGATTGTTCAGCGATCACAAGGCCAAAACCGAGGGCGGTTGCGCAGGCCACTCCTGCCATTGCGGGGGCGCCGGAAGCATGGCGGGGGATTCCGCCAACCTTGCCAAGGATCCGGTGTGCGGCATGAGCGTGGACCCGGCCAACGCCGCCGCGACCCGCGAGCATGAAGGCGTCACCTACTACTTCTGCAATCCGGGCTGCGCCGAGAAATTCAGCCAGAATCCGGCGAACTATCTCGCCTGACCCGGGAAGCAACGATTACACTGTCGCGGACGTAGCGGATCACACCCGCAATGCCCGCGACAGCGGCGTGCGCAACGTCGATGCATGGCGCCGGTTGCGTTTCAGCGGGTGAAATCAGAAAGCACCCCAACCACTTCCTTTGCGGGCGGAGCGGCAAATTCGCGACGTTTCGAGGTGTGCGCGCCGATGCGCACCAACCCCTCCACCAGCGCGGTCGCGGCGGCCACGCCGTCGATCACGGGCACATGCAGCTCGTCTTCCAAACGTTCGCACATGCCCGCCATGCCGGCGCAACCCAGCACGATCGAGTCGGCATCGCAGCATTCAAGCGTCGTGCGGCATTCCTCCAACAGTGCGTCATAGGCGGCGTCGGGGTGCTCGTCGAGTCCCAGAACGGGCACTTCGCAGGCCCGGTAGGCCACGCATTGCTTGGAAAACCCGTATTCATCAACCAGATCGCGTGCGCGTCCCAATGTACGTCCCAACGTGGTGACGATGGCAAACGACCGTCCGACAAGCGTCGCCGTGTGAAAGGCTGCCTGAGCGATTCCTACCACCGGTCCGTGCGCGAGTTCCTGTGCCGCATGCAATCCCGGGTCTCCGAAACAGGCCAGCACATAGCCGTCGTACCCTTCAAGCTCGCCCTTGCGTACCTCGTCCATCACTCCTATCGCGGCCAGCGCCTCGTCGCTGTGCGATTCTATGGAGACCGGTCCCATGCCGGGGCTCACCGTCGTTATCGCGACATCCGCGCTTGCCGCGTCACGCGCGGCCTGTTCGATGGTGCGCGTCATGGACCATGTGGTATTTGGGTTGATCACCTTGATTTTCATGAAGTCCTCCCGATATGTGGAATCGTTATGTCTTTCGTTGGTTCGCGGATATTCGTACGGGAGGGTTCCCACGATTCCTTGCGAAATCACGGGAACCCTCCCGATGCGTCTGCATCCGATTGCGTTGTTCGGCTACCGCTCCAACGCTCCGTCGTTCACGCTCGGGTCGCTGCCGGAATCCGCCAGCTGCACGATCTGCGGACGCTTGCGTTCCAGCAGGGTGAAGATGGCCAGGCCGAGTCCGGCGCCGATGAACCAGCTGAAGTTCGACAATGCGGTCATGTCGATGATGCCCATTTCATTGAGCGGGCTGGGGAGCACCGCGCAGCAGATCGACGGAATGCCTGCGAACAGTACGGCCAGCACCGCGTTCGGGTTGAATCCGTTGCGGTACCAATAGCGGCCCTTCGGATCCATGGTGAACAGGTCGTCCACAGCGATGCGCTGCCTGGCCACGATGAAATATCCGGCGATGAGAATGCCGAAGAGCGGTCCGATCAGAGCGCCCAGCAGATCAAGCGTGTAGTGGATGGCCTGATCGTTCGAATACCAGTTCCAGGGGGTGATGATCACCGATCCGACCGCGGCGATCATGCCGCCGGCACGCCAGCTGATCTTCTGAGGGTTGACGTGTGAGAAGTCGAATGCGGGAGAGACGAAGTTGGCCACGATGTTGATGCCTACGGTCGCGGTGACGAAGGTGAGTCCGCCCAGAAGGATCGCGAACGGGGTGTCGATGCGTTCCACGGTCTTGATCGGGTCGGTGATCAGTTCGCCGAATACGGGCACGGTTGCGGACGCGCATACCACGGTGAGCAGCGAGAACACCACGAAATTCACCGGCAGACCCCAGAAATTGCCTTTTTTCACGCTCTTGTACGAGTCGCAATAACGGGAGAAGTCGCCGAAGTTCAGCATCGGGCCGGAGAAATACGATACGACGAGTGCGATTGCGGTGATCATCACCGGAACCGACTCCGCGAATCCGAGCGGCGCGGAGTTGGACAGATTCAGATCGATGGCGCCAGGTCCGCCTGCCCGCACCACCAGATAGATGGCGAGAACGAACATCACCGCGTAGACCAGCGGCCCTGCCCAATCGGTGAACTTGCGGATGGTGTCCATGCCGGTCCAGAACACGCAGGCCTGCGCCACCCACAGGATGCCGTATGAGATCCAGCCGAGCGCTGAAAGTCCGAGGAACGAATAATCGCTGGCGAGGGTCTGGGATGCGGGAATGAACTTCAGGAAGATGATGTTGAGCGATTCCGAAGCGAGAAAGGTCTGCACGCCGTACCATGCCACGGCGATGATGCCTCGGATGATGGCCGGAATGTTCGCGCCTTTGACTCCGAACACGAAGCGCATGGTGACGGGGAACGGCACTCCCGCACGCTGGCTTGGCTTGGCGATGAGATTGACGAGCGCCTGCACGATGACGATGCCCACGATGAGCGCGATGAACACCTGCCAGCTGGCGATGCCCAATGCGAACAGGCTTCCCGCGGTCACATAGCCGCCGACGGAATGCACGTCGGACATCCAGAACGCGAAGATGTTGTACCACGACCAGGTCTGCTTCTTCAGCGGTGCCAGGTCTTTGTTGGCCAGGCGCGGATCGTAGCCATCTTTGAGGATGGTTTCCGGATCGGTCTGCGCGGCCTTGTTCGGTTGCTGCGCCGCCGGTGCGGGATGGGTGAAGCCTTGGTCGATGATCGTTGCTGTCATCGTGGTCTCCTTAGCTGTTTGTCCTAAGTTTTTGCGATTTGCCGGGGTTGGATTTTGATATGTCAATTAAGAGAAATTTTTATTTCATATCGCGGGAAATCTAGATTTCCTATCGATTGCGTGATAGAAGTTTTGGAAACCGTTTCGTCACAATGCTTCGATTTTCGAGCTACTTTTCGCGAAATGACGCGATTTTATTAATATGTCCGAAATATTTTTCTTTGCTGCGAATTGAATATCGCTCTGAAAATATTCTTTCAGAGAATGTGGTGGTTTATATGAAAAACGGCCTTCCTCCTCTTGTGAAACAAGAAGCGGAAGGCCGTCTGGCCGAGTGAACGTGTTTCCTTCAGGGCTCGTCTCGAAGAGGCGGCCTCGTCATAGGCGGTTTCTATAGAGTCTCTTCGAGATGCTGATAAGCAGCTTGTCGGATCCGGCCGGTCCGATCAGGCAGGCTCCGCACGGTATCCCATTGGCGGTCTCCAAAGGAATGTTGACCGCGGGCAGTCCTCCGATTCCGGCTATCGACGTGAGCCGCAGCGTATGGGCGCGTGCGTTTTCGATGCTTGCCGTATCTCCAAGGGGCGCCACGGAAGGTGCCGTGGACGATGCCGATGGAATAAGCAGAACATTGTTTCCGATCAGGTTGCGCACCACGGAGCGTGCCTGCTGCAGATGTTCGAGTCCCTGTTCGTAGCGGGAGCGTGGGATATGCGAATCGCGTTCGAACCGTGCCGCGATCTCCGGTGCCAGGTCGGCATAGTGGTCGGCGACCCATTCGCCATTGTTCCGCCAGGCCTCGTACCCGCGGACCGTCTGGAAAATCGAAAGGAGATTATCCAGCATCTGCGAATCGAACTGCACCTCATCGATGCCCTTCAGCAGGGGAATCCGGCCTTCCTTCACCGCGGAACATGAGGTGGAAAGGAACCGGAGGAACGCATCTCGTACATCGGTGGTCACACAATCGTCGAGTTTCGGGCTTATCAGCAGTTTTTCCACATTCTGCACGGTGTCTTTGTCCGGCATCAACGCGTTGCCCGCGAATTCAAGCGTCTGCGCGTCTCTGGTCATCCATCCGACGGTGTCGAACGACTGCGAGAGCGGGTGGATCGCTTCGCGGCTGATGCGCCCGTGGGTGGTGCGGATGCCCCATAATCCCTGATACGAAGCCGGAATGCGAACCGATCCCGCGGTGTCGGTGCCCAGGCCTATGTCCACCTGTCCGCAGGCCACGGCCGACGCCGGACCGGAGGATGAACCTCCGCTGATGCGCCCCGGTGCCTTCGGATTCGGCGGGGTGCCGTAATGCACGTTCGCGCCGGCGAGCGAATAGGCGAACTCGTCGGTCTGTGCGATTCCCGTGATCTGCGCGCCCGAATTGAGCAGCAGCTGCACGGCCGGTGCTGACTCCTCACATACGGGTGAGGTTCGCAGGAACGTCGGATTTCCGGCGCCGATACGCTGCCCTCGAACGGCGTACAGGTCTTTCACGGCCACGGTCATGCCTGAAAGCGGGCCCGGTTTCGATGCCTCCAGCAACGGAGCGCCGACGACTCTCCAGATACTGCGGTCAATCGCCGGGGTGGGGTACGTCAGATGCGCCATGACGATTTTCCATGCCCCCGATTGCCCGACGCGCTGCCAGATTTGTGTCTGTATGACGCTTCCGCCCGACGCTTTATCGAATTGCGAGACGACGCACGCGTTCGTCTCGCCCATCTGCCGTGCGACGCGACGGCGGAGCGTGCGGGTCGGCGCGCTCCTGCGGTTTGATCGGAATGCCGAAATCTCACCGTGCCCGACAAGCATTCCTTTGCCGTCGGAACGCACGGAAGGAATGCCGTCGGCGTCGTTCGCGAACAGATCCGACAGCGTCGTGACGTTGTTGTCCATCAACGCCTGCTCGTATCGGCGTATCGCGGCGAACAGATCCGGGGCCAATGTCTCGGATGCGTTGTCGGATGCCGAGTGTTGCCTGCCGGCGCCATGTACGTCGAAATCGTTGAAATCGTCCTTCATTTCCATCGATTCCCCTTACATTGCTTATGGTCGCGTGATGAGATTGGTCTCTCTGGCTTCGGTGCTTTTGCCGGACACGAACGTGCGTGTGATTACGCCGTTGAGCACCATGCCGTCGAACGCGCTGATCGGGTTACGGCTTTTCAGTGTAGCCGCGTCGACTGTGAACCGTTCGTCGGGGCGGATGATCGCCATGTCGGCACGTTTGCCGGAGGCTATCTCGCCGCGATCGTGCAATCGCGCGAATCGCGCGGTGTTGTATGACATCCAGCGAATCACATCGGTCATGTCGATCCCTTTTTCCAACGCTTTGGTGAGCACCGCCCGGAATCCCACCTGCAGGCTGGAGACGCCTCCCCATGCGGTGGCGAGTGGGCCGGACTTCATCTTGGCGTCGGCCGGGGAGTGGTCGGTGGCCACGAAATCCAATGTGCCGTCGGCCAAACCCTGCCATAATGCGTCCTGCTCGCGCAAGTCGCGAATCGGAGGGCAGCATTTGAACGCCGTGGCGTCATCCGGAATGTGGTCGCAATCCAACGTGAGGTAATGCGGGCAGGTCTCGGCGCTGACCGGCAGGCCCCTGGCCTTCGCCTCGCGCAGCACGTCCACGGTCAGGCCGCTGGAAACGTGCAGAATATGGGTGCGGCAGCCGGTGAGCTCCGCCAGCCGTACGACATTGCGCACGGCGTTCGCCTCGCATTCGGCGGGACGTGACTGCGCGAAGCTGCGGTAGGTGTGGCCGACTTCGCCTGCATGCCTCACCAATTCGTGCGGATCTTCGGCATGGCAGATGAGCTGGCCGTCGAACGATGCGATTTCGCGCATCGCATCCTCGAGTTTGCCGTATGGAAGGGAGCCGTATTCGTCCACGCCGCTGGGGGAGAGGAAGCACTTGAAACCGAACACGCCGGCGTCCCACAACTCCTCAAGGCGCCCGAGATTAGATTCGTCCACGCCTCCCCAGAATCCGAGCTGCACATGCGCTTTGGTCAGGGCGCATGAGCGCTTGAGCCGTAACGCATCCACGGTAAGCGTCGGCGGATTGGAATTGAGCGGCATGTCCAGCACCGTGGTCACGCCTCCGGCCGCGGCTGCTGACGTGGCGCATTCGAAGCCCTCCCATTCGGTTCGTCCGGGTTCGTTGATGTGAACATGCGTATCGACGATGCCCGGAATCAAAACCTCTTCGGGATTCAGGCGAATGTCTTCCTTCGCACCTGCCGCCAGATTCGGATTCTCGCTTACGGCCGCGATGAACCCGTCCTTCACCACGACGGTGCCTTGCGTTCGCGTGCCGCGCAGCAGTACGCTTCCGTGGATGGCGAGGTCGGCCCGGGAACCGTTGTTGATTGCGTCGGTGAAATCGCGCATGTCACACCTCCCGTGTGCCGTCGGCGCTTCGTGGATCGTTCATGTGCGCCGCCACGTTGAGCACCGCCTGCTCGAACGCCTGTGTGCCGTAGGTCACGTCCTGCACGGTCACCGATTCGTAGGGGCTATGGCTGATTCCGGCCTTGCACCGCACGTACAGCATCGCTATCGGCAGAAGCTTCGCCACGGCCATGCCGTCATGACCCGGGTAGCTCACCAGTCCGAACGCATCCTTGTGCTCCGCCTGAACGATGCCCTCCTCGATGCAGGAACGCAGAAACTCATCGCACTGCACGGCGTCGGCGGTGTGGATCATCTTATGCGAAATGCTTACCTTGCGTGCCTCGCCGATGGCGTCCGCGCGCCTCCAGATCTGGTCGAACACCTCATCGCGCAGTTGGTCGTTCCCCGCACGCACGTCGAGACTGAACGTGGTTTTTCCCGCGATGACGTTCACGCCGCCCGGTTGCGCGGATATTTCGCCCACATTGGCGCGTGTTCCGGCGTTCTGGCTGATTTCGTCGATGGCCTCGATGAGCTCCGCGGCCGCGGTCAGCGCGTCATGGCGAAGATCGTACGGCGTCGCGATATGACAGGACATGCCATCCACCGTCACCATGTATCGGCTGGCCGCCGCGATGGACGTCACCGAGGAGAGCGCGCGGTCGCGCTGTTCCAGAATCGGTCCCTGCTCGATATGAAATTCAAGATAGCCGATGTAATCCTCACGTTTGCGTGCGGCGTCGCCCACCTTGTTCGGGTCGAGTCCGAAATCGCGGAACGCCTGACGCATGGTCACGCCATCCTTGTCGATGCGTTCCAGCCACTCGTCGTTCCAGCCACCGCCGAATGCGAAGGATCCCAGCAGTGTGGCGCCGAATCGTGCGCCCTCCTCGTCACCGAATCCCAGCACCTCGATGGCGAACGGCAGTTCCTTGTTCTTGCCGGTCTTCGCCAGGTGGGTGGCCACGGAAACCGCGGTCACCACGCCGAGAATGCCATCGTATTTGCCTGCGTCCGGCACGGAATCCAAGTGTGATCCGAGTACCAACGCGGGCAGTCCCGGCCTGCGGCCTTCGAGCCGGCCGACCAGATTGCCGGCCTGGTCTATGTATGTGGTGAGTCCGGCATCTTCGAGCCATCCCGCGGTCAACCGGTACGCTTCGGCCATCTGCGGCGAAAGATAGTCGCGTTCGATGCCGTCCTCCATGCTGGTCAGTTCGGCCAGCTGGTCGCAACGGTCGAGAATCTCCTCCGCGGCGCTTGCGGCCCATTCCTCTGAGCTCATCGTCATTGCTCCTTGTCGTCGATATGTGGGTGAAAGGTCCTCTCCTGCGTCAGGCCTTTTCCTCAGCCTCATACACGGCCAGCGCCGCTTCGATGCCTTTGCCGGTGTTGACCGGAACGCCGCTGCGTTCCAATACGTTGCCGAGGGCCGTGGCGCAGGTGAGCACGGCGTCTTTGCGGGCGTTGCAGCCCATGACGCCGATGCGCCAGATGGTGCCCTTGAGCGGGCCGAACGAGGATGCGATCTCCACGGAGAAATCGTCGAGCAGCTGCGCGCGGACGGCCGCGTCGTTCACTCCATCGGGAATCACCACGCCGATCACGTCGTTCATACGGTGGTTTTGATCTCCGTACAGCTTGAGCCCCATGCCCTCGATCGCGGCGCTCATGGCCGCTCCGTTGACGCGATGGCGTTCGATCACATTGTCGATTCCCTCGCTGACGATGATGCGCGCCGCTTCGTGCGCCGCGTACAGCATATGCGTGGCTTCGGTGTGGTGGTTGAGATGCCTCGGTCCCCAGTAGTCGAAGATCTGCGGCATGTCGAAATAGTTGCTGCGGATGCGTTTCCGGGCGATTTCCCGCGCGCTGTCGGCGACGCCGGCTTCGATGCTCTTGCGTTCCTCCATGACGGCCACGGCTCTGTCCGAAACGGTGATCGGCGCCATGCCGGAAGGTCCTCCGAAGCATTTCTGCAGGCCGGTCGTCGCAATGTCGATGCTCCATTCGTCCACGCGCAGGTCGTTGCCCACCATCGAAGCCGTGGCGTCGGTGTACAGCAGGGCTCCGTATTTATGGCAGATGTCGCCCAGTCCTTCGAGCGGCTGGCACATGGTAGTGGAGGTGTCGCCCTGCACGGTGGCTACCAGCTTCGGTTTCGTCTCGATGATGGCCTGCTCGATCTGTTCGATCGGGAACACCTCGCCCCAGGGCCGTTCGATCACATGCACGTCGGCGTCGCAACGTTCCGCGATCTCCTTGAGCAGCATGCCAAAACGTCCCGCGCAGCAAATCAGTACCGGGTCTCCCGGCGCGATCACCGACACGAGCGCGGCTTCGATGGCGGAGCGGGAGGTTCCGTCCACGACCATGGTCTGCCTGTTCTGCGTTTTGAAGATCGTGCGCAGCATCGACTGGACTTCGTCCATCGCCTTGAACATGTACGGGTCGAACTGGCCGACCGTCGGTTTGCCCATCGCGGCCAGCACTCGCGGATCCACGTTGGTGGGGCCTGGGGCCATGAGCAGGCGGTGCGGCGGATCAAGTGGCTCGATGCTGGATGTTGGTTGATCGGCGTATGCTTCTTCTACCATGATTGATCATCTCCTGTTGGTGAGCATGTTGCGTGGCGGCGTCGTTATTTGCATTGGTTCAATGCCGTCGTGCTGATGGCAGATTTCAGCATTCAGACATATCTGAAATTTTTCATTCATGTTAACGAATGTTTACGGTGGGGTTGATGATACTTGAAATTTCAACTATTTCGACTGGATTGCCGAATGTTGTTGACGAAAAAAATAGTTTGAGGAAAGATGGACGGTATGACAGCTGAAATTTTTGTTTCATCAAATGCCGGCGATGCGGGAAACGAAGACGGCATGGGACGCGGCCTTGTGTCGCGTATCCGCGAATCCTATGAAACATTGACCGCGACGGAACGGGAGGCCGCCCGGTACATTCTCGGTCATCTCACCGATGTTCTGGTGTGCAATTCCGTGGAACTTTCGCAACTCAGCGGTGTTTCCCAACCCACGCTCAGCCGTCTCTACCGCAAACTCGGCTATGCCAACGCAAGCGAGTTCAGGCATGATGTGCGCCGCATGCACCAGCCCGGAGCCCCGGAAACCGCAAGAACCGGACAATGCGACGATCTTCTCGACGACCACCTCCATAGAGACGAGGAAAGTCTGCGGCACACATTCGAAGGGATCGACCGTGGCCGACTGGAATGCGTGTGTCAATCCATGGCAAAGGCCCACCGCATCGCGGTGATAGGATTCCGCAACAGCTATCCGGTGGCGTTGCACCTACGAGAGCAACTGCTGCAACTGCGGGGAAACGTCGATATTCTGCCGCATCCGGGGCAAAGCATCGCGGAGGAGATAGCCGACCTGTCCGCGCAGGACGTCGCGGTGATGGTCGGCGTGCGCAGACGCCCGGCGTCTTTCGTGAGTCTGGTCGATGTTCTGTTGGAACGTGGCGTCGACGTGGCGGTGATCGGCGACATTTCGGTCAAATCCGCGCTGGTCGGGCGCAACGTCACTTTTTTCGAAGTGGAATTGAATTCGCATCTGCTGTCGAGTTTCACGGCCGCGTTCGCATTCGTGGCGCTGCTCGCCGATGAAGTGGGCGAATGCCTGAACGAAACGGGCGAAGCGTCGGCGCGCATCGAAAGGATCAACGGGTATTTCAGCGACCTCGGCGAACTTGAGGATTACTGAGAAGGGCAATGCGGAATCGGAAGCATTGTCGGGAGCGAGAAGAAGGAACTTTATGAACGCAAGGAACGACGTTCGGCCGAATACGGCCCTAGGTAAAGCCTCAGGGCGGCGCGATATGCCGTCCACCGGTCTGTGGGCGGCGCTGGTGTTCCTGGTGTCATTGAATCTACGGCCGTCCATCACCTCGGTCGGACCACTGCTCGAGCAGATCGGCACGGACCTTTCCTGGGGCGAAAGCGTGCAGGGCATACTCACGTCGATACCGTTGATCGCCTTCGCCGCGGTGAGCCCGTTGGTGACGTTCATCGAACGCAGGATCGGCACCGACTGGTCGGTGTTTCTGGCGCTCCTGTGCATCGCGTTCGGCGACTTCGTACGTTCCTATTGCGGTAACGTCGGCATTTGGCTGGGAACGGTGATTTTCGCTTCGTCCATTGCCGTCGGCAACGTGCTTGTGCCGGTGATCGTCAAACGCGATTACGCCGGCCATGTTGCGATGGCCACTGGAATCTACTCCGGCTGCATCACCGCAGGCTCGTCCATAGCGGGACTGATCGCAGTGCCGCTTTCGCAGACGTTGGGCGATTGGAAGGCGTCACTGTCCTTCTGGTCGATCCCGCCTCTGATGGTTGCGGCATTATGGCTCCTGCGCATCGCGCACAACCGTAACGTCATGCGCTCCATTCGGTCCGTCGGCGAGCCGGAACGAATCGGCGATGCCGCAGTCAAGACGGATTCGTCGGATTCGTCGGAATCCTCCAAAGGCATGTTCCTGCACGTGCTGCGCCGTCCGGTCACCTGGTATGTGACCTTGTTCATGGGATTGCAGTCATCCGCCTTCTACACCATGTCGAACTGGATGCCCCGAGTCTCCACGTCCGAGGGATTCAACACGTCCGTGGCCGGCGTGCACCTGTTCGTATTCCAAAGCATCGGCATACTTGCCGGATTGCTCATTCCCAAACTGATGAACGTGCGCGGCAGTCAGATCTGCGCCGCCCTTACGGCCAGTACTCCCATGCTCGTCGCGGGCTTCGGCATGCTGCTGTTCCCGAAAGCCATGATCGCATGGGCCGTCATCGGCGGTTGCGCCCAAGGGGCATCGCTGGTCGTTGCCCTCGCGCTGATCGCCATGCGAGGACGCGGCAGCGCCGAAACCGTCGTGCTTTCCGGCGTCGCGCAGTCGCTTGGCTATCTGATCGCGGCAATGGGTCCGCTGACGTTCGGCGTGGTGGTGCAGCTTACCGGCGGATGCCGGGCATCGCTCGTGCTGTTCACGTTCGTGGCGTTTCTTCAATGTGTTTTCGCCATCCTCGCGGGAAAGACGCCGAAAACACACTGACGTAAACCCTCTCGAAGAGGGTCCTCCATCCGGAAGCGCGCTAATATACGTAAGGCCAATGGAGGTGTTATGAGCGTTAATGTTGCCATCGTCGAAGATGAATCGGAATATGCCGGCGAACTGCAGGACTATCTGAAACGGTACGGCAGGGAAATCGGAGAACGATTCGACATCACCGTATATCCGGACGGCGAGGACATCGTCGACGACTACCGTTCCGGCATGCACGACATCATCCTCATGGACATCGAAATGAAATCGATGGACGGCATGACCGCGGCCGAACGTATTCGCGAAACCGACGAGGATGTGGTCATCATGTTCATCACTAACATGGCCCAATACGCCATCCGCGGATATCGGGTGGACGCGCTCGACTACGTGCTGAAGCCGATCTCATACTTCGCATTCACCCAACGTCTCGGCCGCGCCATGGAACGCATGCGCCGACGTGAGGAAAAATACGTGATGATCACGTCGAAAAACGGCACCAGCAGAGTGCCGCTTTCCTCCATTCAATGGATTGAAAGCAGCGGTCACCGCCTGACGTACCACACCGCAGGCGGACCTTACGAATCCACCACGCAATCCATGAAAGACGTCGAGACGCAACTCGCTCCCGACGGTTTTTTCCGCTGCAACAAAGGCTATCTGGTTAATCTCGCCCACGTTCAGGGCGTTGAGAACGGATACGCCATAGTCGGCTCCGACCGTGTGGCGGTCAGCCGCGCCAAACAACGCGAGCTGCTCGACGCATTGTCCTCATATTTCGGCGACACCATCAAATAGGACCATCGGCGGCGCGGCCTGCCGGCAAGACTTACATCAAAACGTACATCAAGCAGGGTTTCATGAACACGGTCGGTGTGATTCCAGACATTCCCAAACTGTATACGGCGCTCGCCGAATGGTGCTCGTGCGTCATGTACATTTCGGTATGCGTGCGCAGATGGCCGCGCGTCAAAGAAGCCATCGCGCTATTGGCGGGTCTGCTTGCGCTGATATTGGTGCAGATTACGATCGGCATGGTGCCGGTCGCGCTGTGGCTGCCTGGGATGGCGGTCGCGTTGGCGAACATGATGATCCTGTTCCGTCGATGCTGCCGTTTTGAAATCTCAACCTGCCTGTATTGGCTGATGCGGGCCTTTCTTCTTGCGGAATTCGCGGCCTCACTGGATTGGCAGTTGTACTTCTACTTTTCAGGAAAAAACGATTGGGGAACGTCGGGCACGACGGCCCTTACGGTACAGTCCGTCATGCTGATAGCCGTATATGCCGTGACGTTTGGCGTGGCCGCGTTTCTGGAACTACGGCATCTGCGCGACCTGGAGGATTCCGATATGCGCAAGGGCTCGTTGAACATCACCGCGCGCGAGCTTACCACGGCGATGATCATCGCCCTCACCACATTCGCATTGAGCAATCTGAGCTACGTCTCCACGGCGACGCCGTTCACCAGCGCCATAGGAACGGAAGTGTTCAACATCCGCACATTGGTGGGATTCGGCGGTGTGGCGTTCCTGTACGCCTACCATATCCAGCTTTGCGAACAGCATGCCATGCGCGAACTCGGCTCCATCCGAAACATTCTGCAGACGCAGTACCTGCAGTATCAGCAGTCGAAGGAAAACATCGCCATCATCAACCACAAATACCATGATCTCAAGCATCAGATCGCGGTATTGCGCAACGAAAGCAACCCGGGAAAGCGCGAAGCGTATCTGGACGATATCGAACAGGGCGTCAAACAGTACGAATCGCAATATAAAACCGGCAATGCGGTGCTCGACACCATCCTTACCGGCAAAGCGCTCATCTGTGCGAAGGACGGCATCGAACTGACCTGCGTGGCCGACGGCACCCTGCTCGACTGCATCAGCGAAATGGATCTGTGCACGCTCGTGGGCAACGCGTTCGACAACGCCATCGAATACGAACGCGGCCTGTCCGACGACGAACGCCGGCTCATACACGTAACGGTCAGCCAAGTCAATGGCTTCGTGCTGATCCGAGTGGAAAACTACATCACCAATCCGGAATCGTTCATCATGAGAAACGGACTGCCGGTAACCACGAAACGCAATACCGACTACCACGGATTCGGTCTGAAAAGCATACGTCATACGGCCATGTCGTATGGGGGAACGCTTACCGTGACGGTACGCGACCACTGGTTCGACCTTCGCGTGCTCATACCATTGAGATTACGCAACGGAAAGCCGCGCAAAACCATGCCGGACAGGACCGTGGCCTCCGTCGCATCCGGCAACCACGACTAAAACAGCCCCTCTTCCGACCGTTCGTGCGATAAAACCACGGTTCATGCAATCGCCATCGCATGAACGCGCTTTTCCGGGAATATGGAACCATCATCCTGCAACAGGGCAGCGATGATCTTCTATCCAAGATTCTCGAAGAGGAGTGGCAGTGCGGCAGGCATTCAATCCGTATCTTCCGGCAGGCGAATACGTCCCCGACGCAGAGCCCCATGTGTTCGGAGACCGTGTGTATATCTACGGTTCGCATGACCGGTTCGGAGCGCCGATGTTCTGCGTGAACGATTACGTCTGCTGGTCGGCGCCGGTCAACGATCTGACCGATTGGCGTTACGAAGGCGTGGTCTTTCGTAAAAAACAGGATCCGAAAAACAAGCTCGGATTGCGCCTGCTGTTTGCCCCCGACGTGATACAGGGCAAAGACGGCCGCTACTACATGTACTACGCGTTCGACTTCATGGGAATCATGGGCGTGGCCGTGGCCGATTCGCCGACTGGCCCGTTCCAATTCCACGGCCATGTCCAATACAAAGACGGCACTGTCTGGGGACGCAAACAAGGCGACTCCTTCCCGTTCGACCCGGGCGCACTCGTGGACGATGACGGCAAAGTCTACCTGTTCTCCGGCTTCTACACACCAGTTCCAGCCATAGTCACGGGACTGCGCAAACTCAAATTCGAAGGCGGATACGTCCTCGAACTCGAACCGGACATGAAAACCATCAAAACCCCGGAAAAACTCCTGTTCCCCAAAGAAGGAGAAGGCTCCTTCGCCGGCCATGAATTCTTCGAAGCAAGCTCCATCCGCAAATGGGACGGCCACTACTACTTCGTCTACTCATCCAGACTCAACCACGAACTGTGCTACGCGGTATCGAACAAGCCGGACAGCGGATATGTTTTCGGCGGCACGCTCGTATCGATCGGAGACGTCGGACTGGAAGGCCATGCAGACGAGAAGACCGCCAGCAACTACACCGGAAACACGCACGGCGGAATGCTGCGTATAGGAGACGAATTCTACACCTTCTACCACCGTCAAACCAACCGCAGCTCCTACGCACGCCAGGCCTGCGCCGAAAAACTCGACGCACATCAAGACCAGCAAGGCATCTGGCATTTCAGTCAGGCGGAAGTCACCAGCTGCGGCCTGAACAGGGGAGCGCTCGCTGTCGTGGGAACGTATGAGGCGCGTATCGCCTGCAATCTGTGGAGTGCCGATGGAGCCGGCCGCTACGACGGTTCCGGAGTGGCCAAGAGGCTTGCCGCGCATCCGTATTTCACGCAGGATGCGAAAGACACAGATCCCGATGTGACCGGCGGAATCAACGTCGAGCAGCATATCGCGAACATGCGCGATGGCGCCACCGCCGGTTTTAAATATTTCGATTTCCGCAATATCACACAGACCGAGCTTTCCATACGGTTGTCGATACGTGCCCATTGCCGTGGCAAGGCTCCGGAAACGGCGCAAGGCGAGATGGTGGTTTCCAGCGATGCAAAGGGCGATGACATTCTGGCACGGGTGCCGATTCACGTGGCGGGCATCGAGTGGAAGAACACGGAGACGGTGCCGATGCGCTCTCCGAACGCCATCGCACCTCTGTACTTCATCTACAAGGGTGAGGGCGTCGTCGATTTTCTTGATTTCAGTATCGGGTACGACATGAAAGGAGAAGTTCACTGATGCCGCAGACGGAACATAACGCGGGTTCGGCCGCGAAAATCGTCGAACCGGTCCGTAATGCGTGGCGCTCATTCGAAACCAAGCATCACACGTTGGCTGAGTTCATCATGTTCTTCGTCATATGCAACGCGGTGACCGTACTGCAGCTGGTGCTGATGCCGTTGCTCAAATGGGTGTTCGACTTCACGCCGCTGGTAAGCACCAATTTCCAGGTGTTGCCGATCGGCCACAACGTCGACGGATCCACCTACTACATGTTCGACTACGCTTCCGGCGCGATTTCCGAAGGTGGCGGTGGAGGCCTTGCCTACTTCCTTGCGGTGGAGATCACCATGGCCATCGCGCAGACGATCAATTTCATCACCCAGCGCAACGTCACCTTCAAATCCACCGGCAATGTGTGGACGGCGGCCGCCTGGTACGTGTTCGCCTATGTGATCATCACCATCGGTGCGGCGGCATTGCAGGGTCTGTACAAGGCTCCGCTGTACGGCTGGTGCATAGACGTCATGGGATCCGGCGCGGGGGCGACGGTCGCCGATGTTGCGACCATGCTCATCAACTGCACGATCTCGTTCTGGGTCTTCTACCCGATCATGAAGCTTATCTTCAAGCAGAAATGACAGTGAGATTTATCCAAAGGAGGATGATATGAAGAAAAACAAACTCAAGATGCGCGGCGGAGTATTCCGCGCCATCGTGATTCCGATTATGGTGGTTCTCGTCGTGTTCGCAATCGCATTGACCACCATCACCAACTATTTCACGCCATCGTTGGACTCGTTCCTGGGCAAAGGCTCGAAGGCGTACACCACGCCTAGCGGAACGAAGGATTGGGACGCGAACTATTATGATTTCACCGCGTCCAATTCCGAAGAGGCCGTGAACAACAGCGTGAAGATCGCCGAACAGGTCGGCGATGAAGGCGAAGTGCTGTTGAAGAATGACGGCACACTGCCGCTGACCAAAGACACCCCGGTCACCCCGATGGGTTACGACTACGTCAATCCCGTGATGAGCGGTTCCGGCTCCGGCAGCACCAACACATCCGCGGACTACGCGTATACCTCCGAACGAGGCATCACCGAGGCGTTCTCCAACGTGAACACCACTTTCGTGGACGCCATGAAGAAGGCCGAAACCATTACCACGGCTCCGGCTGCCGCTTCCGGCGAGGGTGGCCAGACCGCTTTCCTCGGTGCGGGCCTGAACCTTGAGGAGTATGACTTCTCCAAGCTTGATTCCGTGGCCGATTCCTGCAAGGACACTGTGGGAATCGTGTTCCTGGGCCGTGCTTCCGGTGAGGGCGGCGATATGTACGCCCTCGAATACGACGACGGCACCCCGCATCAGCTGGCCATTACCAAGGCCGAACGCGCCATGCTCGACTATGCCAAGGCGCACTGCAAGGGCGTGGTCGTGGTGCTGAACGCCACCAACACCATGCAGGTGGCGGAACTTCAGGATGATGAAAGCATCAACGCCATCATGCAGATCGCCACTCCGGGTGCCATGGGCTTCAAGTCCCTCGGCAAGATCCTCAACGGTTCCGTCAATCCTTCCGCACGTACCGTCGATACCTTCAGCTCTGATCTGACCAAGCAGCCGACGTTCGTGAACTTCAACAACGGCACCGGCAACACCGTGTACGAGAACACCGAATACACCCGTGACATCTGGCTGGCCAAGTTCAAGGGCGGCGCCCAGTTCCAAGCTCCTTTCCGTGAGTATGAGGAAGGCGTCTACATGGGCTATCGCTGGTATGAGACCGCTTCCGACGTCGGATATTTCGAGTCCGCCAATCTGCCGGAAGGCGAGAGCGACCCGTACTACAACCGCGACAACGGCGTGGTGTATCCGTTCGGATACGGCCTGTCGTACACCACCTACGACCAGCAGATCGTAAAGTACGACGATTCCGGCGACACCATCAAGGTCTCCGTCAAGGTGACCAACACCGGTGACGTGGCTGGCAAGGACGTCGTGCAGCTGTACTACGCGGCCCCGTACACCCAGTTCGATATCGACAACAAGATCGAAAAGCCGACCGCCAACCTTATCGCATTCGGCAAGACCGCCGAAATCGAACCTGGCAAGTCTGATACCGTGGAGCTGTCCTTCACCAAGGAAGACATGGCTTCGTACTGCTACACCCATGACAATGGCAATGGCACCACCGGATCGTATGTGCTGGAGAACGGCGATTACACCATCTCGCTGCGTTCCAACAGCCATGATGTGATCGAAACCAAGACCACGACCATCGCCGAAACCATCTGGTACAACGGCGTGGAAGGCGATATCCGCCAGTCCGAGCAGGACGCGCAGTCCAAGCTCAACGACGACGGCACCTCCACCGGTACTCCGGCCAAGGCCGAAGAAGACGCCGATGCCACCTACGTTGCCGCATCCAACCAGTTCGACAACGCCAACACATACATGACCGACCCGTCCGTCGGCAATGATGTGACCATCCTCTCTCGCCAGACCTGGAACACCACCCAGCCGGGCGCGCCGACCGATGAGACGCGTCAGGCCTCCGACCAGGTCAAGGAATGGCTGGACTACGGCTACACCACCATGGATCTGGGCAACGGCGAATGGGATGAGGAGAACGACCCGGTCCTCGGCAACAACGAGAACAGCAAGGTCTACGTTTCCGAAGAGGATGCTCCGGCATCCAACCAGAAGAACGATCTGACCCTCTCCAACATGCGTGGTCTGAGCTACTACGACTCCAAGTGGGACGACCTGCTCGACCAGCTCGACTACAACGACGAGCAGATCAACAGCGCCCTGTTCTACAACGGTTACGCATCCGGCAAGCTCGATTCCGTCGGCAAGCCGGCGACCTCCGAACATGACGGTCCGCAGGGCCTGGCTCTGAACGACAACAACGGCAACAGCTGGGTTGACGCATGCTCGTTCCCGTCCGAAACCACCATGGCGCAGACCTTCAATGTGGAGCTCGCCGAGGCGATGGGCGAAGCCGTGGGCGAGGAGAACTACTACATCGATGGTGGCGGCTGGTATGCGCCTGCCGTGAACCTGCACTGGTCCGCATTCTCCGGTCGTAACTACGAGTATTACTCCGAGGATCCGCTGATCTCCGGCAAGATGGCAGCCAATATCATCGCCGGTGCCGGCAGCAAGGGTACCTACTGCGCGTTCAAGCACTTCGCCATGGTCGACCAGGAGGAGCAGCGCTGGTGGATTCCGTCGGTGTGGGCCACCGAGCAGACCATTCGTGAGATCTACCTCAAGCCGTTCGAGATCGGCGTGAAGGAAGCCATGAAGACCATCAAGTACATCTCCGACGACAACGGCACGGTCTCTACCAAGACCATGCGTGCTGCGGACTGCATGATGACCAGCGGTTGGGCCGGCATCGGAGGCCTGTACTCCGGATACAGCTACAACCTGCTGACCAGCGTGTTGCGCGACGAGTGGGGCTTCCAAGGCTTCGTGATCACCGACTACGATCAGGGCAACGGCGCCAACGACGACATCGCCGTGAACCGTATGGTCCGTGCCGGCGTCGACCAGCATATGATCGACAAGACGCTCAGCCCGGGCAACTACACCTCCACCGACACCGCCACCGGCAAGATGGCTCTGCGCAGGGCCGTGAAGAACACCCTGTACACCATGGCCAATTCCGCCCAGACCAACAACTTGGTTCCGGGAGCCAAGATGTACTACCGTATGTCGCCGTGGCGCGTCGGTGTGGTGGCCGTCGACGTCGTGATCGCTCTGGGTGTGGTGCTCGGTGTGATCGCCATGATCAAGCGGGCCAAAGACGAGAAGGAACATCCGGAGCATTACAAGGCCAAGAAGGCCAAGTAAGGCCGGCTGTGTTCCCCGATGAACCACAGTGTGCGGCTGTGATCTCGTGAATCCGCTGCGATAAGCGTCGCGTTCCGTTCCGGAATGCGGCGCTTATCGCGTTTTCGGTTCTTTCGAGTCCTTAGCGGGAAGTAGCGTTGAAGGCATGACTGACGGTATGATGCATCTTCTCGATCCCGCTCCTTTCGGACGAATTCTCCCGGCCATGGTTACCCCTATGAAGGTCGACGGTTCCGTTGATTTCGAAGCCGCACGCAAGCTCGCCAAGCAGCTTGTGACGGACGGCGCCGATGGCATTGTGGTCAATGGCACCACCGGCGAATCCCCGACCACCCATATGGAGGAGAAGGTCGAGCTGGTCCAGGCCGTCAAGGAAGTCGTGGACGTGCCGGTCATCTCCGGTGCCGGTTCCAACGACACCGCCCATACCGTGCGCATGGTGGAGCAGACCCAGGAAGCGGGCGCCGACGCGGTGCTCGTGGTCGCCCCGTACTATTCCCGTCCGTCCCAGGAGGGCGTGTTCCGTCATTACAAAGCGGTCAACGATTCGGCCGACAAGCCGATCATCGTCTACGATGTGCCGGGCCGCACCGGTCTGCACATCCAGCTGGAAACCTACCGTCGACTGGCTGAGCTTGATCATGTCAAGGCCGTGAAGGACGCCACCGGAGACATCGCCGGCGCGGTGCGCAAGCGCATGGAAACCGGACTCACCTGGTATTCGGGCGACGACGGTCTGTTCCTGCCGTTCCTTTCCGTCGGCGCAGTCGGCATCATTTCCGTGATCGCGCACGCCGCGGCCGGTCCGATGCGTGACCTTGCCGACGCTTTCGACCGTGGAGATATCCATGAGGCGCAGCGCATCGCTGTACAGCTCGCCCCGGTCACCGAAGCCATGAACGGCAACGGTTTCCAGGCGGTGATGGCCAAGGCCTCGCTGCAGGTCCGTGGCATCCTCGACTCCACCACCATGCGTCTGCCGAACGTCGGCCCGGGCGAAGCGGAACTCAAGCGCGCGGAAGAAGGCATGCGCGCCTCCGGTCTGCTCTGAGCAAGACACGACGGTTACAGTGCACGGTCCGCGTTTTCGTGCTGGATGCCGGAATCGCGGACTCTCTCATTCCTCGTTTCCGCACAGGCGGAAGCAATTAACAATAGAAATCCAACTAGGAAATGGCTGAAGAAACAAAGAAAAAAACAACGCACAAGCGCGGCAGCAAAGCTGCCAAGCGCACTGACTCCGCGGCGAAGAAGGAAAACGCAACCACGCGTAAGTCCACTGGCCGCACTCGCGGCGCCAACGGCAATGGCCGTGGTAGGGCCGCCGGTTCCCGTTCCACAGGCAATCGCCGTACCAATCGTCCGGCCCCGCAGACCACCTCGCCTCAGCAGGATGCCGTGCTGATCGCTCCGCCGAAGTACCGCAAGGGTTCTATGCGCATTGTGCCGCTGGGCGGTCTGGGTGAGATCGGTCGCAATATGAACGTGATCGAATACAACGGGCATCTGCTGCTCATCGATTGCGGCGTGCTGTTCCCGGAAGAGGAGCAGCCGGGCGTGGATCTGATCCTGCCTGACTTCCATTACATCAAGGACCGTCTTGACAAGGTCGAGGCCCTCGTGCTCACGCACGGCCATGAAGACCATATCGGAGGCGTTCCGTACCTGCTCAGACTCCGTCCGGACATTCCGCTGATCGGTTCCAAGCTGACCCTCGCATTCGCCGAAGCCAAGTGCAAGGAACATCACATCAATCCGACGCTCGTCGAAGTCAAGGGCCGCGACAAGCTCAAGGTCGGCCCGTACAACCTGGAATTCGTGAATGTGACCCATTCCATTCCGGACGCTCTGGCCGTGTTCGTGCAGACTCCGGCCGGCTCCCTGATCGACACCGGAGACATCAAACTCGACCAGCTTCCGCTCGACCATCGCATCACCGATCTGGTTGAGTTCGGCAAGCTTGGCGAGAAGGGCGTGGATCTGCTGATGATGGATTCCACCAACGCCGAGGTTCCGGGTTTCGTCAAGCCGGAAACCACCATCGGCCCGGCCCTTGACCAGGCGTTCGCCCAGGCAAGCCGCAAGATCATCGTGGCCAGCTTCTCCAGCCATGTGCACCGTGTGCAGCAGGTTGTGGACGCGGCCCACAAGTATGGACGCAAGGTGGTGTTCGTAGGCCGTTCCATGGTTCGCAACATGTCCATCGCGGCCGATTTGGGCTATCTGAGGCTTCCGGAAGACACCGTCATCGATCTCAAGCAGGCGCATGACGTGCAGGACGACAAGCTCGTCTACATGTGCACCGGCTCCCAGGGTGAGCCGATGGCGGCCCTCGGACGTATCGCCGACGGCAACCACCGCGACATCTCCATCAACGAGTTCGACACCGTCATTCTGGCCAGCTCCCTGATTCCGGGCAACGAACACGGCGTGTACAAGATCATCAACAAGCTGGTTCAGCTGGGCGCGCGCGTGGTCAACCGAGACAACGCCGCCGTGCACGTCTCCGGCCACTGCAACGAGGGCGAGCTGCTGTACATGTACAACATCGTCCGTCCGAAGTGCGCCATGCCGATTCATGGCGAGAACCGCCATCTGGTGGCCAACGGCATGATCGCGGTGAAGACCGGCGTCGATCCGAAGAACGTCGTGCTCGCCGAAGACGGCGATGTCGTCGACCTGTACCACGGTCAGGCGGCAGTCGTCGGCTCCGTTCCGTGCGGCTACGTCTACGTTGATGGCGATTCCGTCGGCGAACTTACGGAAGAGGAGCTTGAAAAGCGCCGCATCCTCGGCACCGAAGGCTTCGTCTCCTGCTTCGTTGTGGTCGATACCGAAACCGCGGACGTGGTGTCCGGTCCGAAGATCTACCTCAATGCGGTCGCGGAAGATGAAAGCGAGTTCGACAAGGTGCGTCACCAGATCGTCGAACAGCTGCAGGATGCGATGATGACCGGCACCAAGGATACGTACAAGCTGCAGCAGACCATGCGCCGCACGCTTGGCAGCTGGGTGGCCCGTCAGCTGCATCGCAAGCCGATGATCGTGCCGGTTGTGGCGGACATCGCGCAGGATGTGGACGACTCGATGGGCCTGAACGCTTCGAAGTAACGCATCGAAGTAAGACATGGGGCTCACGTAAGCTGAAGGCAACGTGAGAATCGTCAGTAAATATTAAGCAGGCGGCGCAACCGGCACAACTGGTTGCGCCGTCTCCTGTTGATAACAAAGGAGTGACATGCCAGGAGCAAACCTCACCCGAATCGAAGCCGAGGAGCGTAAGAGCGTTATTTCGGCGCCGATCCATTACGCGGTCAAGCTCGACCTGACCCGCGGAGCCAGGGATTTCGGTTCCGAGGCCACCATCACCTTCAACGCCCAGCCGGGTTCCACCAGCTTCCTCGACCTGATCGCGCGGGAAGTCACCGAAGTGGTGCTCAACGGTGAAAGCCTTGACGTCGCACAGGTGTTCGCGGACAATCGAATCGAACTGAAGAACCTCAAGGAAACCAATGAGGTCACCGTCAAGGCGATGTGCCAGTATTCCAACACCGGCGAAGGCCTGCACCGCAGCGTCGATCCGTCCGACGGCAACATCTACCTGTATTCCCAGTTCGAAGTGCCGGATGCGCGCCGCGTGTACGCCGTGTTCGACCAGCCTGATTTGAAGGCCGTGTTCGATTTCTCCGTGCTGGCCGCAAAGTCCTGGATCGTCACGTCCAACATGCCGGTCGTGAGCGTGACCGACAACGAAACCGTCACCGAAGACGGCACGCTCGGCAGCCATGAAGCCGAAACCTGCAAGCTGTGGGTGTTCGATTCCACTCCGGTCATGAGCTCCTACCTGACCGCCATCTGCGCCGGTCCGTATGCGCAGTGGCACACCGAATACGCCAATGAGGATGGCCGTACCGTTCCGATGGCCATGTATTGCCGCCAGGCTCTTGCCAGCGCCTTCGAAAAGGACGTCGACTACCTGTTCGACATCACCAAGAAGGGCTTCGCCTTCTACGCCAAGACTTGGGGAGTGCCGTACCCGTACGCCAAGTACGACCAGATTTACGTGCCGGAATACAACGCCGGCGCTATGGAGAACATCGGCATGGTCACCATCCGCGACCAGTACGTGTTCGAATCCAAGGTCACCGACGCCTATGCCGAGCGCCGCGTGGTCACCGTGCTGCACGAGCTTGCTCACATGTGGTTCGGCGATTACGTGACCATGAAGTGGTGGAACGATCTGTGGCTCAACGAATCCTTCGCCGAGTTCACCTCCACGCTCGCCACTGCCGAAGCCACCGATTGGAAGGATGCTTGGGCGACCTTCAGCTCCGGTGAGAAGAGCTGGGCTCTGCGTCAGGACCAGCTGAGCACCACCCACCCGATCGTCGCTCCGATCAACGATCTGAACGACACCTACGTCAACTTCGACGGCATCACCTATGCCAAGGGCGCATCCGTGCTCAAGCAGCTGGTGTTCTACGTCGGCCGTGAGAAGTTCTTCAAGGGCATCAACAACTACCTGAACAAGCACGCCTACTCCAACGCCACCCTGGCCGACCTGCTCACCGAACTCGAACTCACCTCCGGCCGTGATCTGAAGTCCTGGAGTGCGCAGTGGCTCGAACAGGCCGGAATCAACACCATCGCCACCGAGGTTGAGGAGAACGAGGATGGCACCATCAAGCAGCTCACGCTCAAGCAGTCCGCTTCCGCCGAGCATCCGGTGCTGCGTTCCCATCGTCTCGCCATCGGCTTCTACAATGAGGATCCGGAAACCGGCAACATCGTGCGCACCGATCGTTTCGAACTTGATGTCGACGGCGAGACCACGGTTGTGGAGCAGGCTGCCGGCAAGACCCGTCCGGCACTGATCCTCGTGAACGACGACGATCTGACCTACACGAAGCTGCGTTTCGACGAGAAGAGCCTGAAGTTCGCCGCCGAAAACCTGTATCGTTTCAGCGACGCTCTGGCCCGTTCCGTGATCTGGCTCGCATTCTGGGATATGACTCGCGACGGCGAACTGCCGGCCAAGCAGTTCATCGACACGTCCCTGGCCGCCCTCGCCACGGAACACGAATCCACCACCTTCCGTTACGCGCTGGCCCAGATCAGCACCACCGCCTGGCATTACACCGCTCCGAACGACCGCGCCGAAGTGGTCGAGCATGTGGCCGCCGAACTGTTTAAGCTGGCCAATAACGCCGAAGCCGGTTCCGACGAGCAGTTCCAGCTGGTCACCGCCTACCTCGGCTACGGAGAACCCGGAGACGAAGCGTTCGTGGCCAATGCGAAGGGTCTGCTTGATGGCTCCGTCACCCTCGACGGTCTGGTCATCGACAATAACTTCCGCTGGACCATCATCAACGCGCTGAGCACCATCAACGAGATTGGCCAGGATGAGATCGATGCCGAACTCGCCAAGCGCGATACCACCGAGAACCGCGAATTCGCGTTGGGCGCGCGTGCCGTCGCCGGCACCGCCGAAGCGAAGGCTTGGGCCTGGAACGAGGCGTTGAACAACGGCGAGCTGACCAACATGCAGCTCGAAGCCGTTGCCGGAGGCTTCGCTTCCACTCCTCGTGCCGACTTGGCCGAGCCGTACGCCGAGAAGTACTTCGAGGTGGCCGACTGGATTTGGCAGAACAAGACCTTCCATATGGCCGAGGCACTGCTCGAAGGCCTGTACCCGAGCTATGCCGATCCGGCGAAGCTGGTCGAGCTGGGCGACGCATGGCTGGCCAGCCACGAGGATGCCGACAATGCGTTCAAGCGCATCGTGCGCGGCAATGTCGAATCCTCGCACCGCACGCTGAAGGTGCGCGACTTCAACGCTTCTCTCTGATGACGCGTTGATCCGGAGCATCATGCGTTGATTCGGCGCATATCGAGGGCGAATTCCGATAGGGGGATTCGCCCTCGTTCGTATAGGCGGCGTAATCTTTCGCTCCGATTCGCGCCACGGTGGCTCGAAGTGAGTACGATAGTGCGAGGAAAAGCAACTTCAGATAGCGAGGATTTGAGACTCATGCCACGTATGTTCGGAACCGACGGCGTTCGAGGATTGGCAAACAGGGACCTGACCGCACAATTGGCGCTTGATATGGGCGATGCCGCTGTGCGTGTGCTGGGACGTGACGGCGGCAAGGGAGAGTTCGAGGGGCGTCGTCGCGCGCTGGTCGGCCGCGATACGCGAGTGTCCGGCGATTTTCTCGCATCGGCGCTGTCCGCAGGCCTGAGCGCGGGCGGTTTCGACGTGATCGACGCCGGCATCATTCCTACTCCCGGCGTGGCCTACCTGACTTCCGTGCTCAATGTTGAGATGGGCGCGGTCATTTCCGCATCCCACAATCCGATGCCGGATAACGGCATCAAATTCTTCGCCCGTGGTGGTTTCAAGCTCCCTGACACCAAGGAAGACGAGATCGAAGCCGTGCTCGGCCAGGATTGGGATCGTCCGACCGGCGCCGGCGTTGGCCGTGTGAGCCACGATACCGTGACAGCAACCAATCTGTATATCGACCATCTGGTCTCGACCATCGCTCCGGTCAATCTCGACAAGTCGCAGGCCACTCCGCTCAAGGGACTGAAAGTGGTGGCGGACTGCGCGAACGGCGCTACTTCCGTGGTGGCTCCCGAGGCGTTGCGTCGTGCGGGTGCCGACGTGATCGTGATCAACGCGTCTCCGGACGGCTACAACATCAACAAGAACGCGGGCTCCACGCATCCGGAACAGCTACAGGCGATTGTCAGGGCTTCCGACGCGGATCTCGGCGTTGCGTTCGACGGCGATGCCGATCGTTGCCTTGCGGTCGACGGCGCCGGCGAACTCGTCAACGGCGATCAGATCATGGGTATTCTGGCCCGCGCCAAGAAGAATGCCGGCAAGCTCAACCACGATACCCTCGTGGTGACGGTCATGAGCAATCTTGGTTTGAAGCTGGCATTGCGTTCCATGGGCATCAAGACCGTGCAGACCGGCGTGGGCGACCGCTATGTTCTCGAGGAGATGCTTCGCGGCGACTATTCGCTCGGCGGTGAGCAGTCCGGACACGTGATCAATCGTGAGTTCGCCACCACGGGAGACGGAACCCTGACCGCGCTGACGCTGTGCAATGAGATCGTGAAATCCGGCAAGAGCCTTCAGGAACTGGCCTCCGACTTCCCGCAGCTGCCGCAGCAGCTCATCAACGTTCCGAATGTGGACAAGCTGGCAGCCAAGACCAACGCCAAGGTGCAGGCTGCCGTGGCACGTGAGGAGAAGATGCTGGGAGATACCGGCCGCGTGCTGCTGCGCCCGTCCGGAACCGAGCCGCTGGTGCGCGTCATGGCCGAGGCGGAGACCCAGCAGCAGGCCGATGAGGTCTGCGATCGTCTCGCCAAGGTCGTGGCGGAGGAGCTCGCTCTGTAATACCGCTCTGTAATACCGCCCAATACCGATTAACCCGCTTGCCCGTCCCGCTCGTGCGCAAGGTCTTGCCAGCACGGGCGGGAATACTTCACACGAAAATCGAAACGGAGAAACCATGTTTGGACGTAATGCGAAAGTGAATCTTGAACTCAACCGTGAGGTTGAGAAGCTCATCAAATCCGGCGGCAAGGAGAAGCTGCTGCCGATCGTGCAGGCCGGCGAGCCGGTGCTGCGCCAGCAGACCGCGGCCTATGAAGGCCAGCTGAGCCGCAAGACCCTCGACAAGCTCATCGAAACCATGCGTGTCACCATGTTGGAGGCTCCAGGCGTCGGTCTGGCCGCCACGCAAATCGGCCTTGGTCTGGCAATGGCCGTGGTCGAGGACCATGTGCGTGAGGGAGATGATGGAGACCCGCGTGAAGCCGCGGAATTCCCGTTCCATGTGATCATCAACCCGAGCTATGAGCCCATCGGTTCCGAGACCCGCAGCTTCTACGAAGGATGCCTGAGTTTTGACGGATATCAGGCCGTGCGCAAGCGTTGGCTTGACATCACCGCCCGCTGGCAGGATGAGGACGGCAACCAGCATGAGGAGCATCTGCATGGTTGGCCGGCGCGAATCTTCCAGCATGAGACGGATCATCTCAGCGGCGAGCTGTACATCGACCAGGCCGAGATTCGCAGTCTGACCACGAACGAGAATCTTGAGGATTTCTGGTGCGAGGATCCGGTTCCCACCGAAGCCGCCGCCGAACTCGGCTTCGACCTCTGATTATTTCGTCTCGCTTGAGGGTGATATGAGATTAGTTTTTCGTGTCGCTTATGGCAGTTTGATGTATGACCTGGCATACGGGATCGTATGAGGTAGATCCTGCCTTTGATTGAACAAAAGGTCCCGGTTTATGCGGGAGTCTTACCAGATGGGGCGACGCTCATGTAGCGTGCGCCCCATTGGTTATTTACGGGCATATGCAACGCCTGAAACTCAATGTGATCCAATGTGATCCAATAATTGAATCATGTGAAGCCGCACGGTGTCCGCTTCGATGTAGCGTGCGGATTTTCAACGGGTTGTGCGGATTGCTCATGGCCCAAAACTATCCGAAAATGGTCTTTTTAGGGCTAAAAGTCGCCGATTCCGAGCCTATTCGGTGGAAAATCTTCATGACGAATCCGCACAAGTCCTCAAAAATCCGCACGGTCCGCTAAAAATCCGCACAGCTTGTTGAAAATCCGCACGACCGTCCAAGAATCCGCACGACCGTCTTTTCATGGTATGAATCGCAAATGGCTTCCTTACGCATCATGAAAGGATTCGGTGCGCGGCTGCTCATCTCTGCCACAACCGCGAGAAACGGCCTTATTTCCCGGTTGTGTGTGCCATGCACATCGCATCATCCCAGAGTGCGAATCCCGAATCGTTGGAATTTCGCCGTTTTTGTATTGCGTAAGAGAAGCAAGACCCTATGACGCGCACCTTCTTGAAGCCACAATCGCAGGAAACAGCCCTATCTCCCAGGTTGTGCGCAATCCGGATCTGATCATTTCGATACCGAATCATAAATCGCCGGAAAATAGCGATAAGGAGCTGCGGACGTTTTCTAGTATGCGCGATTCGTGGGCTACGATGCTGAGGTATGAGCGAATCGACGATTAATCGTGCCTGGCTGAACGAAGCCAAGCAGGATATTGCGCAGTGGTCGGCATCGATGCCGAAGAATGCGGATGACCAGCTGATTGACTGGCAGTGGGTTTCATCCCTTGACCTTGAGCATGGCATTGGCAAGGCGTGCCGTAAAAACGTGGATTTGCTTGCGATTTTCCGTGCGCTTGCCGCGGAGGATGCCTCAAAGGATTCCTCATTGGATCCCGACTCTGCGTCGGATTGCAACGTTGCGTCGGAATCGTCCTCGCAATTGTCTCCTGCGAAGCTGCACGACCTGTTGAAGGACGATCTTTCCGTCCGTGACGAGCTTGAGTCGATCATCTCGCAGTGCAATACCGTTTTCATGAAGGATTTCGACCGTCTGATCGCATCCTACCGGCTGCCGCGCGCGCTTGCCTATGCGAATCGTCGGCTGTGCGACGAAATCGCGCTGCTGCGTCAAATCGGCGTGCGAATGGGCTTGTGGACGATTGCCGAGAAACGCAAGGAGCGCATGAACGTTCCTGTTTTGCAGCCTTCCGAAGGTGTGCGGGTGGATGATATTCAGGATCGTTCCGCCGATATCGCCGCCGAACGCGCGGCTCGCCGTAAGACTCAGAACAATCAGAAGCGTGCCAGCGACTATTCCATGTCTCGTGCGAATCTGAGTGGTGTCACCAGTCCCGGCGGTTCTACCGTGTTCGATCCCGATGCGGCTTCCGGGAAGGCCTATGGGGGACTCTCCGGTCTTGAGCGTCGTCTGGCGGATTATCGCAAGCCGGATTGGCGTGATTCCTACCTTCCTGGCCGTGACGTCGATGTCGTTATGGGCATCGACATAGAGACCACGGGTATTGATCCGGCTCGCATGTACATCATCGACGCGGGTTTCGAATTCATGAACATGGTGTCGCCGCGTCCTTCTGCCACGCAGTCGGATTACCGTTATGAGCAGGATTATTACGTTGCCGGCGACGCCTACGGTCAGGCGCGACTTTCGTTCGGCGTTCCGCCGCAGAACGCGATTCTCGGCAATCAGCTGATTCTCGATTTGACAGGAATCGACGTTCGTTCCCGTGCCGATATCGGTCTGCCGATTTGCGATGGAAGTTCTTCTACAGGTTCTTCCGAAGAATCACGTCCCGATTCCGCGGCTGATTATGATGCCGATCGCAACGTCGATTGCAGCGCAGCTGTTCAGTCCTACCGTCTGTTCGACGAATGGCCCGAGGCGCAGCTTGGATTACTGCAAAGATTGCAGCAGCAGCCGTATGTTGCGCACAACGCTCGCTTCGAGCACGGATTCTTTATGCTGAACGTTGCCGGATACGCGGAAAGCTATCGTGCCGGCAACATTACGATTATCGATACGATGCCGATGAGCAAACGTTGGGATGAGGGGTCGATTCCCGATGAGAATCATCCTTATGGCCAGAATTCGTTGGAGGCTTACGCTAAGCGGCAGGATGCGCTGGAAGAGTCCAAGACGGAACGTCATTTGGGTTTGGAGGATGCGCATATCATGCTGGTCTCCATGAAGAACCATCTTTCGCGATTGCGTGATGAGGGTCGCGGCCCGTGGGGGCCGGACGGCAAAGCCGGCGATGGCGGCAAGCGTTGTGGTCGTCGTTGGTGATTGCGTTCGATTGTTCCGCTGATTGTTTTGCCCGGGTTGTGTTCGACACGCCCGGGTTTTGTGTTTCGTGGTCGGTT
>CAVBHJ010000002.1:0-156135 GCA_963595445.1 bacterium | reverse complement strand
TTCATCGGCACTGCAAAAAACGATTCATAACCACGGAAACCGGCCTGTTTATGACATATCTGCGTCATAAACAGGCCGGTTTCCGTGGTTATGGACCGGTTTCACGGCCAGAACCGCTCATTGAGGACCCTAGGCCTCTGCAAGCGCTTCGACCGGCGGGGTGTTCACCGCACGTCGCGCCGGAAACACGCTGGCAAGCAGCGAGGCAGCGGCGGCCACACCCAACACGATGCCGTTGACGGTCCATTCGAACGGGAACGCCACCGTGCCGTACATGCTGAACACCACATACGAGCCGAGCCAGCCGAACAGGGTGCCGAGTATCACACCGACCACGCCGGACACCAGTGAGATGAGCAACGCCTCCACGCCCAGTGAACGCCTGAGCTGACCTCGGGTCATGCCGATGGCGCGCAGGGTGGCGGATTCACGGGTGCGTTCGATCACGGACAGCGACAGCGTGTTAGCCACGCCGACCAGTGCGATGAGCACGGCCACGGCAATCAGACCCACCACGAGCATCATCATGGAATCAATCGTCTTCCCCCACTGCACACGTTCGGCTATCGGACCGGATACGGTTGCGTCGGTGCTCTTCGAGAGTACGGATTGGAGGCTGTCAAATACACCGCTGAGCGTAGTGCCGGTTTCGTTGATCTTTACCAGCAATGTGTGCGAGTTCGTATCGAGATCGCCATTCGTGAAATGGCTCCCATCCACGAATCCCACGGCACCGTACCCGCTGGAGATGCGCCGGTAGTCGGCCTGTTTGACCTTGAGTTCGAGCGTGCGTTTCGTGTCGCCGTTCTCATCCCATGCAGTGCCAAAGGTGGCGGTTCCCTGACGGAACGTCATCCGTGTGCCGCTTTGCGCATTGTATTGCGGCATGAGCACAGTACCGGCATCGATGGTGGAGTCGCCCAGATCCGCTCGAATCACGTTTTGCAACTCGCCGATGTTCTTCACGCCGATAAGCAGCGTACTGGCGGAGACACTGCCATTGGAGCCTTTCAGCTGCACGTTGGCGGATGGAGCATATACGACATCCGTCACGCCCTTGACTGCCTTGACGGCGCTGGCCATCTGCTGGCTGATGTCACTTCCCGTAGCCACGACATCGACGCTGTAGCGGGTGGCGAGCGCATCGTTCATGGTCTCCTTGGCGCTGGCGGCACCGGTGGCGATGGTGGAGACGAGCGTCACGCCGATGAGCAATGCGGCTCCGGTAGCGGCGATGCGACGCGGATTCTTCTGGATATTGGCATGGGCCACCTTGGCGGAGGGACCGGACAGCGCTACCAGCGCGCCGACGCCTTTCATGAATATCGGCAGCCAGAAGACGGCGGTAAGCACGAGTCCCAGAAACACAAGTCCGGCACCGGCGATGGCGGCAAGCAGGATCACGACGAACCGATTGCCGCTGAGCATATCGACATCGCCGGTGGTCTGCATCTGCCATATCGAGAACGTCACAAGCGCGATACCAACCACGACGAACAACATGCCGAAGATGGCGCGCGCACGACCGGAGCGACGATCATCGGTCAGTTCGAGCGGACGCAACGCCTCCAGAGGGGTCACCGACGTCGCGGAACGTGCGGAACCCAAGGAGGCGAGCACGGTCATGATGACGCCGAATGCGATCGGCACCACGAACACCTGCCAGGAGAAAATCAGATGCATGGTCTGCTTCATGACACCGCTGGCGCACACGATTCCCATAAGCGCGCACCCGAACGCCACACCCAACATGGATGCGATCAAGCCGAGCAGGCAGGATTCAAGCAGCACGGAGGCATACAGCTGCCCTTTCTTCGCGCCGATGGTGCGTAACAGGGCAAGCGTACGGCGACGTTGGGCCACGAGCACCTGGAAGGTGTTGGCGATGACGAGTGCCGCCACGAGCATGGCCAGCACGCCGAAGCACAGCAGGAAGATGGTGACGATGCTGGTTTCGCCCACACCGATGCTCTTTATGTAGGCACTGCTGACTTCCTGACGCGACATGAGACTGAAATGCTTCGGCAGAAGCCCGTTCACCTCGTGGATGGTTTTCGCGGATACCGTATTGCCGTCCTTGGCGAGGTCGAGGTAGACCATGGTAACTACTGCGGAATTGAAGTCACTCACTCCCTGCATCCGTGCGATGAGGTTGTCGGAAGCCACGATCGCGCCTCCATAATATGAGTAGACGCCATTGGGATCGGAGATGATGCCGACCACCCGCACGTTCTCGGCCTGGACCTTGCCGCCCTCGTCGTCGGTGGCGTAACGCGAGGTCAGTGTCACTGTATCGCCGATGTTCACGCCCAGCTGTTTGATGATGTTGCTCGGCAACGCGACTTCGTTGCTGTCGATAGGCTGGCTGCCTTCGGTGATGTCGACCGGCAGCAGTTTGCCGTTCCGTGCGGTGGAGATGGCCTCGCCGTTGACATTGTTGCCTGCTTTGGAGACGGTTACGTCGCTTTCCAAGGCGACCCGCACGCCGTTGACGCCTTCGATGCCGTTCATCCGGTCGAGGTGGAAGTCACCGACGGTCGTAGAATACACGTCATTCAGTGCTTGCTCGCTCAACCCATCGGTGGAGGGGCTGATCGCATAGTTCGCCGTGCCGAACATGGAGGTCGCCTGGCGGGAAAGCAAATCATTCATGGCGTTGCCGAACAGGAAAGTGCTGGCGATGAACGCCGTGCCGATCATGATGGCGATGCCGGCCGGGATGAGCATGCGTCTGGTTTTGCGCATGAGTTTTATTGTGATGGACCACATGGTTGCCGTCGTTCCTTCTTCAGATTCTTGAACCGTTGTAATGCGCCGGTCAGCCGGCGTGACGTGCATTGGACGCGTTCCGCGTGGAAAGCTCTCGTTCCTTCATCAGCAGATCACTCATCTGGTCGGCGGTCGGATCGTCGACATCGGCCACGATGCGACCATCCGCGAACACGATGGCGCGGTCGGCATAGGAGGCCGCGACGGGGTCATGCGTAACCATGATGATGGTCTGTCCGAGCTCGTTGACGGAACGTTTCAGGAAGCTCAATACCTCAGCACTGGATATGGAGTCGAGATTGCCGGTCGGCTCATCGGCGAACACCAGCTGCGGCTTGGTGATCAGGGCGCGCGCAATGGCAACGCGCTGCTGCTGGCCACCCGACAATTCGTTCGGCCGGTGATGCAGACGTTCCTTCAATCCGAGTGTCTCGACCAGCAGGGCCAGCCATTGCCGGTCCGGCTTCTCACCGGCCAAGGTAAGCGGCATGAGAATGTTCTGTTCCGCGGTGAACATCGGCAGCAGGTTGAAGCTTTGGAAGATGAATCCGATCTTATGACGACGCAACAGGGTGAGCTGATTGTCGTTCAATCGCGTCAGATCGTCGCCATCGAACATGATGTGGCCGCCGGTGGCCGAATCCAACCCCGCCAGCGTATGCATCAACGTGGATTTGCCGGAGCCGGACGGCCCCATGATCGCGGTGAACCTGCCACGCTCGAAGCGTACGTTCACGTCGCGCAGCGCATGCACGACGTTTTCGCCACGGCCGTAATCCTTGACGAGGTCCACGGCCTCGATGGCCGTATCGTTGGTTTGCAGTACGTCCCTGGTATCCATGTCATTGTTCCTTTCCTCGGACATATCTCCAAAGGTAGGGAACGATGACGTTTCCCGACATCATGCGCCGGTCTGACTTTTCATCTCATCCTCGAGTATGATGACCCCTAAGGGTCCGGTCAATCATCCAGCAATACGCCCTCACGCGGAGGGTCAAGCCAATAGGATTCCTTCTCCACACTGACCGTGGATGCCCACCAAGTCTGCCTTACCCCCGGAATGGACCGGATGGAACCGTCTACCACCCGCCAAAGATCCTCATCATCATCCGCGATGATTTCGATGAGATAGTCCGCGCCGTTCAAGCCGACACCACTCATCACATAGGTCACTTCGTTGATGTCGAGCAGGGTTTCGGCGTCCAGCCGGTACGGAGGGTCGACGCCAACGCCGAGGAACGCCTGCCGGAAACCACCCAACCGCATCGGACTGACCGTGGCCATGATGCGCATCACACCGGCATCCTGCAGTTTTTTGATTCGGCCGCGGATTGCGGTGTGGGTCACGCCCAGCTTCTCCCCCAAGGCCGCATAGCTGGCTCTGCCGTCTTTCTGCAGCTCGTTGAACGTGTGCACGAACCGTGGGTCGAGACGATGCGCGGGTATGTCGGTGCCGACGCTCGCCTCACGTTTGGTCATGAACCCCGTTTCTCCATATGCGGCAAGCAATCGGTTGACCACGCCGACGTTGTGATCGTCCAATACGAGTCGCCCGCATGAGAAGACCTGGATTCGCGTAAGCCCCGGCAACGAACGCAAATCGTGTTTCAGAAAGCGGTCCATCCCCTCGGAGGAGTACACCACCGCTTCGGCTATGATGTCCGCATCGCCCAGCGCGCAGACCACATATGTCACCTGAGGCATGGCCTTCAACGAGTTCAGGGCCTCCTCGCGGCGCCCGTTGACGCGCAATCCCACCAGCACCTGGCAATAATTGCCCAAGGTCAGCGGATTGCATACCGGAACCACGGCCATGATGTCCGCATCCGTAAGCCTGCGGTAGCTTTCCGTCGCCGCATATACGGAAACACCGACCTTGTCGGCGAGCGCCTGCATGGTCATGCGTCCGTTGCATTGCAACGCCGAGACCACTTTCAGATCGCGCGCGGTTACCGTCACGCTTCCTTCGTCATGCGTCATCGTGTTCTCCTCACAGCCACAGCATCAACCCTACACTGCCCGCGATGACGGCCAGAGTGACGCACAGTATGATCCAATCCCAGACGCGCATCCTCAGATTCACCCGGTATGTGCGTGCCGTATGGAGGTTCAGCCCGCGTGATTCCATGGCCCATCCCACACCTTGGCTCATTTTGTAGGCACGGATGAGCACCGCGATGATGACCGGCAGATACGATTTGAACCGTTCCGTCATCCGCACGAACACGTTTCTCTTCTCTCCCGCGGCGTTGGTCTTGCCGCCAAGGTCGAGTCCGCGTGCGCGTTGGGCCGCCGACACGGATTGGAATATCGAGAAGAATACTGGAATGTAGCGCAGGGCCGTGGCCAGGGTGAGGCCCGCCTTGTAGGGCATTCCCAACGACGTCAGTCCACGGATCAGCTTGGTCTGGCTGGTGGTGAACAGGGTAAGGAAGCAGGCGAATCCCAATGCGGGGATGCGCAGGCCCATCACCACGGCCATGAGCAGGTTTTCCTGGGTGAGCGTGATCCAGCCCCACTGCCAGAGCACGTGGCTTCCGCTTGGGTCGAAGATGGGCCAGAGCACCACGATGAACGCTATGATCACGGCAAGGATCTTCCATACCCACGCTATGCGTTCGGCTGGAACGCGGTCGGTGATCAGCATGATATGTTCGACGACGAGCACGCCGGCTATGAACGCCCAATCGCGCCATATAAGGCACAGGATCAGCAATGCCACGGATATGAGGAATTTGACCCGAGGATCGGTTTTGTGCAACCAGCCGTCGCCCGGCACATACAGGTCTGCGTCCATCAGCGTTTCTCCTCGTCGTTCGCCACTTTCAGCAGCGCATGTGTAGCGGATACCGGTCCCTTTGCCTGACGTGTCTTACGTTTCACGGTGGTGTTTTGCGCCGCTGCGCTACGGTCGATGGGGCCGTATTGCACGACGCGCCCGTCATCGAGTTCCAGCACATGGGAACAGTAATGATATACGGCCCGCATGTCGTGGCTGATCATGATGACGGTCACGCCGTATGCGTTGAGTTTCCTTACCGTTTCGAGGAATCGCGTGGCGAGTCGGTGGTCCAGGCCGGCCGTCGGTTCGTCCAATACGAGAATCGGCGTGCGCATGGCAATCACCGATGCCAGGGCCACGGCCCTGCGCTCGCCGTAGCCGAGCGTCGCCGGGGATACGTTTTCGTATTCGTAAAGGTCGAACAACGCCATCATTTCGTCGACGCGCTTGAACACGGTCGCGGCATCGAGTCCGAGTGCCGTGGGACCGAAGGCTATTTCCTCTTTTGTGCTGGAGCAGAAGATCTGATGGTCGGGATTCTGGAACACGAATCCGACGTGGGATGCCATCGCTCCGACGCTGTGCCGGGCGGTATCCAGTCCGTCGACCGTCACGGTTCCCGAGGTCGGCCGCAACAGTCCGTTGAGATGCTTGGCCATCGTGGTCTTGCCGGAGCCGTTACGTCCGATCAGACCCACGAATGAACCTTGTTCGATGTTGAGGCTCACGTTGTCCAATGCGACGGAGTCGTTGCCTCCCTGACCGTACCGGTAGGTCACGTTTTCCAAGGAGATGATCGTTTTCGCGTCCGGTGTCGCGGCATTGCTGGTTTCGACCGCTTTGATCTGCGGCATCGGCTCGTCGAAGATGCGTACGCCGACTGATTCGAGCAACGCTTTTTCCTTGGTGAACAGTCCCGCGTCGCCGTTGCGAACCAGTTCGCCGTTGACCATGAACAGTACCTGGTCGGCCCAGTATGCGATGTGTTCAACGTCCTGCCCCGCCATGATCACCGTCATGGAACGAGTCTGCCTGATACGGTCAAGCACGTCGAACACTTCGCCTGCGCCTTCCGGGTCGAGCGCAGCCGTCGGCTCGTCGAGAATGAGCACGTCCGGCTCCGCGGCCAATGCGGCTGCGATCGCCACGCGCTGCATCTGGCCTCCCGACAGACTGGTCGGCACCCGTTTCCTGTAACCGGTCATGCCGACCAGTTCCAGCATGATGTCGATCTGCTGGTCGATTGCCCGCGGGTCGATACCGTGATTTTCAAGCGGAAACGCGATTTCATCTTCAACGCTCGCACAGAACAGCTGCGATTCGGGATCCTGCTGCACGTATCCGACACGTCCGGAAAGTTCCGATACGGAGTGGCGCCGCGTGTTCATGCCGTTGACCATGACCGTTCCGGTCATGGTTCCGTCCGCCAGATTCGGAATGATGCCGGCGAGAGCCATACACAGGGTGGATTTGCCCGCGCCCGTCGGCCCTATGATGCCGACAAACGATCCGGAACGGATGTCGAAGCTGATGTGCTTGAGACTTTCGACGGGTTTGCCGCCGTCCGTCATAGGCGCGTACTTCCATCCCAAATCGCGAACAGTGATCATCCTCACTCCATAATCCTGCAGGGAACCTTATACGGATAGACATATTACGGCCCATGCACAACAGCCCGGAGGACACCGCCATTATGCGGCATACCCACGGGCCGTTGTATCAGCATCCGGACGTCACTCGCCGACTTTGAATCCGAGGTTTCCCATACGCACCAGCGGCGGGTAGGCTTTGCGCACCGCGGAGAACAGAGCCATGCCCACGATCAGTCCGACGATCATCTGGAAGGAGTTACCCACGATTTCGCCGAGCGCGGGTCCGAAGCCGGAAAGGATTCCGCCCGCTATGAAGTAGCCGAACACCTTCCATACGCCTGCGATCACCGAGCCGATGATGATGTTCGCCGGTTTGAATTCCTTGATGAGCAATCCGACAAGCACGGCCTGCACGCCGTCGATGACGAAGGTGAAGATGGCCCACTGCGGGTATCCGGAAATCAGGTCCGACAATGCCGGTCCGAGTCCTCCGATGATGCCTCCCACCCACGGGCCGAACGCATACGCGCTGAAGAAGATCATGGTGTCGGACAGGTTGAGGTATCCGCGAGTCGGGGTCGGGATCTTCACGAACATGGTCAGCACGGTGGTGACCGCCGTCATGATGGCGATCAATGGGATGGTGTTGACCTGCAATGTCTTTTTTATGTCGTTTCCGATTTTCTCCGTCACGGCAACCACGTTCCTCTCTTTTCAAGATAAGTCAATTTTTGACTTAATTTCAGCATTTTAGAAATATTAAATACGTATTTGTTTTAAAAATACCAAAATATGGTATAGCTTTTTGAGATAAATCGAATCCTATACCGCCCGTGGTACATATCGTCGCATATCACCGACAATGCGAACGTCATCGCGGCCGCAGATAGACGAACGGCCCGCGGCCGCGACATGACATCGCAGCCGCGGGCCGTCCCCGCGATTATTCGGTGGATCTCAGATCACTTCGCCAGTCCGGACTCACGCAGGGCCTTGAAGCCGCCTTCGAGGTCCTCGAGAATGTCGTCGATGTTCTCGAGGCCGATGGACAGGCGGATGGTGCCCTGGTGGATGCCTTGGTCCTCCAGCTCCTCCAGGGTCTCCTGGGAGTGGGTGGTGGATGCCGGGTGGATCACCAGGCTCTTGGCGTCCGCGACGTTCGCCAGCAGGCTGAACAGGTGCAGATTGTCGATGAACACACGTGCCGCGTCCTTGCCGCCCTTGATGTCGAAGGTGAAGATGGAGCCGCCGCCGTTCGGGAAGTACTTCTTGTACAGGTCGTTGTCCTTACGGCCTTCGATGGACGGATGGGAGACGGATTCGACCTCCGGAACCGTCTTCAGGTATTCGATGACCTTGAGGGCGTTCTCGACGTGACGCTCCACACGCAGGGACAGGGTTTCGGTGCCCTGCAGCAGCAGGAACGCCGAGAACGGAGACAGGGTGGCGCCGGTGTCGCGCAGCAGGATGGCGCGGATGCGGGTCACGAACGCCGCGCCGCCGAGGGCCTCGTAGAAGTTCAGGCCGTGGTAGGACGGGTCCGGCTCGGTCAGGGTCGGGAACTTGCCCGGAACCTCCGCCCAGTTGAAGTTTCCGCCCTCAACGATCACGCCGCCGAGCGTGGTGCCGTGGCCGCCGATGAACTTGGTGGCCGACTCAACCACGATGTCCGCGCCATGTTCCAGCGGACGGAACAGGTACGGGGTGGCAAAGGTGTTGTCGACGATCACCGGCAGATGGTGCTTGTGGGCGATTTCGGTAATGGCCTCGAAGTCCGGAAGATCGGCGTTCGGATTGCCGAAGGTCTCGAAGTAGACGAGCTTGGTGTTCTCCTGGATGGCATCCTCGAACTCCTGCGGATTCTCGGCGGAGACGAAGGTGGTGGTGATGCCGTCGCGCGGCAGGGTATGGCGGAGCAGGTTGAAGGTGCCGCCATAGATGTTCTTGGCAGCCACGATGTGATCGCCGCTCTGGGTGATGTTGCGCACCGCGTATTCCACGGCCGCGGCGCCGGATGCGACCGCCAGTCCTGCTGTGCCGCCTTCAAGGGCCGCGATGCGGTCTTCGAACACGCCCTGGGTGGAGTTGGTCAGACGACCGTAGATGTTGCCGGCGTCCGCCAGGCCGAAGCGAGCCTCGGCGTGGTCGAAGTTGTGGAACACGTAGCTGGTGGTCTGGTAGATCGGCACCGCGCGGGAATCGGTGGCCGGGTCCGCCTGCTCCTGTCCGACATGCAGCTGCAGGGTTTCGAAACGATAGTTCTTGTCTGCCACGGTTAGCTCCTTTACTGTTCCAAAGGTTCGTTGATTGTCTGTACTGGCCACCCGTCCTGCCGTTCGGCGGTTGGCCAGGTGTTGGTAGAGACGATAGGACGCCAAGCAAGATCCACGCAAGCCGAACGTTATCGCACTTGCCTATACCCGCTTATAAACCGTTGGAATCATTGGCTTCGCAAAAGGTCGTAATGCCTGAAAAACCTTGCGGAAAACCACGCGACACGCCAATGGACGACGTTTGGAAAACGCCATCGCGCACCCGTCGAACATGCGTGTATGGCATAAGTCGGCGTATTCGTCAACGCACACGCTAAAGTCATGGGCAGGCAATCGCAAAAGAGGTTTCAAAACATGAACGACGAGATCCTGTACGACCGTGATCCGCTATATATCCCACGAGTGGCCGCGGTGCACGACATGTGCGGCTACGGCAAATGTTCGCTGACGGCGGCCATCCCGATCCTTTCGGCCGCGGGATGCGACGTCTGCCCCGTGCCGACGGCCCTGTTCTCCGCGCATACCCGCTACGAGGTGTTCACCTTCAACGACACGACCGAGCTTCTGAACGATTATCTGGACGCATGGAAGCAGGAGAACGTCGATCTGGACGCCGTGTATTCCGGATTCCTGGGTTCCGCCGAACAGGTCGACATCATCAAACGGCTTTACTCGGACTACCCCCACGCATTGCGTCTGGTGGACCCGGTCATGGGCGATGGCGGACGCATCTATGCGACCTATACGGATGAGCTATGCCAGGCCATGGGATCGCTGGTGGACGGTGCGGACGTGCTGACACCAAACCTCACCGAAGCATCCATCCTGACGCGTCGTGAATATCCCGGCCAGAATCTGACCGACCAGCAGGTGGACGACATCATCGACGCTCTGCTGGGATTGGGCGCGAAGAACGTGGTGCTCAAAGGCATAGACCGTTCGGACGGCATGATCCGCAATTTCGTGGCCTCGAGCGCAACCGGCGCCGAAGGAAAGCAGGAACTGGCCCACAGCAAATTGCCGTTCATGACGCACGGCACCGGAGACGCGTTCGCCTCGGCGCTGTGCGGAGCGTTGATGGCCGGCAGGTCCCTGGCACAATCCGCTTCCATCGCAGGTGAGTTCGTGCGCCATGCGATGAAGCATACGCAAAACCAGCCGCATCATGATGAACGCGGCGTGAGCTTCGAACTAAGCCTCGGGGAAATGACCAAACTCATACACGGCTGAACGTAGTCACGGGCCATGAGGTGGATGAGTGTGCATAACGCGCATTCATCCACCTCATATCCACAACACTCCCGAAACCGTCAGGTTATCCACAATTGCCGTCCGCCCCTTGCCCCGCGGTATGTGATTCTGCTGAACTTGAATCATGAACGTCACAATCCCAACTTGCGTTCCCGCCGCACGGAAGCAGCAGGAACAACTTCTTGATTCCCTGGCGCAACAATTGCATGACGGCACGTTGCGCACGCATCAGCTCGGCGTCCTCGGCGAGCAATACGCGGCGGCCTGGCTAGAGGCGCAAGGCTGGCGTGTGATCGACCGCAACTGGCGTTGCCGGTTCGGCGAACTCGACATCGTCGCCCGCAACGAATCCGACCAGATCGTTTTCGTGGAGGTCAAGACCAGGCGCACCCTACGGTATGGCACGCCCCAGGAGGCGGTGACCCATGCCAAGCGGATCAATCTTCGCCACGCCGCGGTGCAATGGCTGGCAGAACCGGAACACCATCCACCGCATACAGGCATCCGTTTCGACGTCGTCACCGTCGTCGTACGCGAGGGGAAACCACTCGTCCACCGCATCGAAGGAGCGTTCTGATGGCTATCGGCGGCGCGCTATCCGTTGGATTGATAGGACTGAAGGCATTCACCATTCAAATCCAGGCATTCGTATCTCCGGGACTTCCCTACTTCTCCATCATCGGACTGCCCGACACCTCGCTTTCGGAAGCCCGCGAGAGGGTCAAATCCGCCTGCCAGGCCAGTGGATTCAAATGGCCGGAAACGCGGGTGACGGTCAATCTCTCTCCCGCATCCATGCCGAAAAAAGGATCGTCGCATGACCTGGCCATCGCCGCGAGCGTGCTGAGCGCGTCGAACGCCATCGCGCATGATTGCCTGGCCGATACGATCGTACTGGGAGAGGTCAATCTCGACGGCACCGTCCTGCCGGTCAACGGACTGCTTCCGATCATGCTGCACGCGAAGGAACGCGGAATCCGCAAGGTCATCGTCCCGCAATCCAATCTCAAGGAAGCCGAACTCGTTCCCGACGTGCAGGCCATCGGCGTGAGGCATGTGGGCGAGCTTATAGAACTGATGGGCGGAACAAGCACATACCGTATTCGAGGCGCCTCGCAGGACGTCGGCACACCGGCATTGCGCATGGACGTTCGGGAACACCCCGGTGACATGTGCGAGGTGATGGGCCAGGACTCGGCCAAATGGGCTCTTGAGGTGGCGGCCGCCGGCGGACATCACATCATGATGACCGGTCCTCCGGGAACGGGCAAAACCATGCTCGCATCTCGAATGCCCGGCATTATGAGTCCATTGAACGAGGCCGAACAGCTTGAGGTGGCATCCATCCGTTCGCTGTGCGGCACTTTGCCTGGTTACGGCATCACCGACGTTCCGCCATTCGAGGCCCCTCACCATACGGCTTCGACCGCGGCCCTGGTGGGAGGAGGATCCGGAATCGCCCAGCCCGGAGCAATCACCCGCGCGCATCGTGGCGTGCTGTTCATGGACGAAGCCCCCGAATTCTCCACCAGGGCGCTGCAGACATTGCGCGAACCTTTGGAATCGGGGTACGTGGCGATCTCACGCTCGAAGGGAACGACGTACTATCCGGCGCGTTTCCAGCTAATCATGGCGGCCAACCCCTGCCCTTGCGGATACTCGTACGGCAACGGCGAGCGCTGCGTCTGCAAGGAAAGGGACCGTATCAAATACTTCAGCCGTCTTTCCGGACCGATCCTCGACCGCATCGACATCCAGATAGAGGTGCCTCCCGTGGAACGTATCGTAGCTGGATCGAAGCCTTCCGGCGAATCCAGTCATGTGATCCGCACACGTGTGATGGTCGCCAGGCAATTGGCCCGGGAACGTTTCAAAACGTATGGATGGTCATGCAATGCGCAGGCGACCGGAACATGGCTGAGGTCCAATACGTCGGCGAAAGCCATCGAATTGGTGAACCATGCGTTGAAAAGCGAACGGTTGAGCCTGCGGGGCGCCGACCGCGCCATGAGGCTCGCGTGGACGTTGGCGGATCTGTCGGGCAAAAGCTCGCCGGGGCCGGAGGAAATGATGCAGGGCATATCCATGAGAACGAGGCTGCAATGACCGACGTGACGACCGACGGAACTTCCACAGTCCGCACCGAAATCGACGATGAGACCCTTGCCCGCGCGGTGCTCACCTACTGTCTTGACAGCGCCGATGCGATGATGCACGCGTTGATCAAGGGCACTGGATCGGCTGCAATCGCCCTGCAGCTCATCCATGACAGCGGTCCCGACAACCATGAGGGTGTGGTGGCCGCGGCCTGCGCGTCACTCGACACCGCTTTCATTGATGGCATAACCCGTTGGGGCCGTACCGTGAATTCACGAGGAATGTCGTCGTTTCACGGATCGCTCGCCTCATGGCAGCAAAGACTGGCATCGTTGCCCTGCAAAGACCCCGAGGAGCTGAAACATTGGTTCACTGTGGATGGCACGCAGTGGATCATCGCCCCGCATCACCCATACTGGCCGGAACAGCTCTCCGATCTTTCCCTGCGAACCGACTGGGCCACGCCTTTGTGCCTGTGGGGAAAAGGAGACCCACGAGCCTTGGTGTCATGCCCGAATCCCGTGGCGATCGTCGGATCGAGAGGTGTAAGTGACTATGGAAGGCAATGCGCGCGCGAGCTTGCCAGACAATGCGCACGTTCCGGCCATCTGATCGTATCGGGAGGCGCGATGGGTGCCGATGCGGCGGCCCACTGGGGCGCGATCGAAGCCATGGACGAGATCGGCGCTCCGCTATCCGGACGCACCATCGCGGTGTTCGCGGGCGGACTCAACCACATAGGCCCCAAAGCCAACGACAACCTGTTCAACAGCATCGAAAACCATTCCGGAGCCCTGATCTCCGAACTCTGCCCGGGAACCGTTCCCGAAGCAAGGCGCTTCCTGCTGCGTAATCGGCTGATAGCCGCATTGTCGTCCACACTGATCGTGGCCCAGGCCCGAATACGCTCCGGAGCCCTCAATACCGCAGGCTGGGCCAACGAACTCAACCGAACCCTCTACGCGGTGCCGGGAGACGTCACCATGCCGAACAATACCGGCTGCAATCAGCTCATCCAGGAGGGACGCGCCGCAATCATCTGCTCGCTGAGTTCGGCCAACGAACTGTGCCACGAACCGCACCGGCCGCGCATCGACGAAGTCGTCAAGTATTCGGAGTCCGGAAATCCGGAAAACGGAGACGTTCCATCGCACGATGAACCGCGGCCGCCAAAACATCCGGAGTCCGACGTGCGATCAGCCCACGGTGAAACCGTGCTGAAAGCCATACGGCAATGCCATAGGCAGAACGGCATGGCCAATGTGGACATGATCCTCGCCGTCCTCAGGGAACGGCATGACGGCGAATGCTCAGTAGCATCCATCATTCAGGAACTCGGCGCGCTGGAACTCGCCGGACGCATCAGCGTCCAGCAGAACGGCATCACCATCAACAAGTCCAAGCGGAGAGGAAACGTTTCGTCACACCTTGTGCAAGAATCATTACTATGAGTCCGAAGCATGTTGAAGATATGTATGATGCGGTAATCGTCGGTGCTGGAGCGGCCGGCCTGTCGGCGGCACTGGGACTGCTGCAGAGCGAGCAGATGAAGGAAATGCGCAGCAACGGCATCGAACCTAATATCCTGGTGATTTCCAAATTACAGCCGCTGAGGTCGCATACCGGTTCCGCCGAAGGCGGCATCGCCGCAAGCCTGGGCAATATCGAGAAAGACGACTGGCACTGGCATTATTACGACACCGTCAAGGGCGGTGACTGGCTGGTGGATCAGGACGCCGCCGAACTGTTCGTCAAGGAAGCGTCCAAAATCGTGATCGCGCTGGAGCATGCGGGCGTGGCCTTCTCCCGCACCGAGGATGGTCGCATCGCACAGCGTCGTTTCGGCGGGCATACCAAGGATTACGGCAAAGAGCCGGTATGCCGCGCGGCCTATGCCGCGGACCGTATCGGCCATCAGATCCTGTTCTCGCTATGGCAGCAGTGCGTGGCCGAAGGCGTTGAATTCGCCGAGGAATGGTACGTGACCGATCTGGTGCTGTCTGAGGACGGCTCCAAGGTGGAGGGCGTTGTGGCGTTCGACACCCATAAGGGTCAGACGCATGCCGTGCACGCACGCAATGTGCTCATTGCCACCGGAGGTGCGGGCAGGCTGTTCCACACCACTTCGAATTCATGGGATCTGACCGGAGACGGCATGGCACTGGCGCTGGATGCCGGACTCCAGCTGGAAGACAGCGAATTCGTGCAGTTCCATCCGACCGGACTGGCCCACACCGGCATTCTGCTGTCCGAGGCCGCACGCGCCGAAGGTGGCGTGCTGCGCAACGCGGACGGCGAAGCCTTTATGGAACGCTATGCGCCGGGGCATGCCGATCTGGCGGCGCGAGACGTGGTAAGCCGTTCCATCACGGCCGAGATCGACGCGGGACGAGGCGTCGCCGATCCCAAGGACCCGGATGGCCCGAAGGATTGCGTATGGCTCGATATGACCGGCATCGATTCCGACCACATGCATGAGGTTCTGCCGCAGGTGGTGGAGACCATCGAAAAATACGCAGGCCTTGATCCCACCCGCGACTATGTGCCGGTCAAGCCGACCGCGCACTATACGATGGGCGGCATCCCCATATCGACCGACGGCGAGGTCTACCGTTGGGTTGACGGCGAACGCAACATCGTGGAAGGATTGTTCGCCGCCGGCGAGTGCTCCTGCGTCTCCGTGCATGGCGCGAACCGTCTGGGTGGAAACTCCCTGCTGGACGCATGCCTGTTCGGCCACCGATCCGGACGTACCATCGCGGCCCGCATCGCCGATGCGCCGGTGAATGATCCGATGGCCCAGCCGTTTGACGATGATGCGGACAACGCCGTGGACAAGGCGGCCCAGGTCAGGACCGACGAGGTGAAAGCTCTGCTGTCGCTCCCATCGCAGGATGACGAGTCGTCCGAAGACAATCCCTACAAGCTGATGGCGGACCTTGGATATGCGATGGAACGTGCCGTGGCCGTTCGCTGCGACGAGCAGAGCATCGCGCAGTCGCTTGATGTGCTGCGAGACGAGATCGCACCACGAGCCCAGGCCCTGCGCGCGCATTCCGACTCCGCCGCGTTCAATCAGGAGATCACCGCCATCTGGGAGGTTCGTCATCTTCTGGAACTCGGCAAGGCTGTGCTGACCGCTTCCGACGCAAGGCATGAATCACGCGGTTCGCTCAAGCGTCTCGACTTCCCGCAGAGGGATGACGAGCACTTCCTCGCCCACTCCATGACGGATGCTTCCGGGCAGGTTTCCTGGCAGGACGTGCACATTGTGGACATGCCTCCCAAGGCCCGTGAGTACTGAGCCTATGGGCACGGTGTATGGCAAACTGGTTGACGGTTTTAACGGAAAGGCGGGTACATGAGCGATATGGAAAACGGCATGAATACGGTGACGCTTAAGGTGAACAGGTTCACCCCGCGTCCAGACCGTGGCCGTGAGCGCGCAGGCTCTCCATTCGCGAAGAAAAGCTCGCCGTTCGGCGATTCCGGCGCGTCCGCACGCCGTAGGCCCCGTGGCAAGCAGTGGGTGCAGGAGTACACACTGACCGTACGCCCGGAAGACACGGTGCTCGACTGCCTGCTGAGGATCAAACGAACCATCGATCCGACGCTTGCGTTCCGCTACTCGTGCGGCCACGGCATCTGCGGCTCCGACGCGGTGTCGGTCAATGGCACGCCCACACTGCTGTGCTCGGCCACGGTAAAGGATTGGGCGAAGCGTCCGACCAATGCTGCGGTCGACGATGAGGGCTTCCGTCATACCGGCAACGCCGAAGACCCGTCCGACGCCAACTCGGCCGCCGATAGCGCCGATTTGGGTGTCATCGAACTTGAGGCACTGCCCGGATTCTCGGTATTGCGCGATCTGATCGCCGACATCGACCAGATGCTCGAACAAATCAAGAAACTCAAGCCGTACCTGCAGGCCGGAGGCGATCTGCATACGACCGAAGACGGCAAGATCGACGCGTTCGAGTATCTGCAGAATCCTCAGCAGCTCGCCAAATACGAACTGCTGAGCAACTGCATCGCATGCGGAACGTGCGAAGGAAGCTGCCCCGTCTACGCAGGTGGAGAAGCGTTCGTCGGACCTGCCGCACTGATCACCGCGTCCCGTTTCATCAACGATTCTCGAGACACCCAGGCCAGCGCGCGTATGGATACCATCGACTCCGCGGATGGCATAGCCGCATGCCAGTCCGTCCGTGCCTGCACCCGTGAATGTCCGCGCGGTATCGATGTCGGAGAGGAAATCTGGCAGCTGATTGCACAGATCAAGGAGCGCTGACGTTATGGACGGGACGTCATACACAAATCTGGCGAAAGCATGGGAATATGTTGAAGACCACGCTTTCGCCCACCAGTCCGTAGAGCTCAACGCCATACGCACCAGCGCCGAAGAAGCGGGCATCCATCAGGGTCCCGCGGCGCAGGCCGAGCTGTTGCGCATACTGGTGCATATGATGAACGCATCCTCCGTGATTATGGTCGGCACCGGTTCCGTGGTCGAAACGTTGCAGTTGATCAACGGATTGGAAAATACCGGCCAGCTGACCGCGGTCGACTCCTCCTCGCACGGCATCAAGCTGATTCGCAACCTGTTCAACCACATATCCGACGATATCCAGACCACGTTACGTGCGGTCAACACGCCGGTCGGAGTATTCCTCCCCCGCTTGAACGCCAAAACCTATGATCTGATCGTGGTCGCCGGCGATGCCGAAAATTACGCCGCGACCTTCGCGCAGGCTCCGAGACTGCTGCGCGAGCGCGGAGCGATCGTCTTCACCGACATACTCGCCTTCGATCCCGCGCAAGCCGCGGAAGGCGTGCTCAACCCCGCCAATCGAGATTCGAAATCGCTGGCCATGCGTGCCCTGGTGGAAACCGTGGAAGCCGACGAACGGTTCGTCACGGCCCTCACCCCCACCGGAACCGGCCTGCTGGTAGCGGTCAAACGCTGAAAACGCGGCTGACCGGAATCAACATACTTACGTTTTAGTCTTCCGCATCATCGTATATGGGTGTGCGCCGTACGACATGCATCGTACGGCGCACACCCATATGCGTTCAATCCCCTTGCCTACTCCGTTTTCGGCGTCGTGGTGATCACCTGGCTGACGGCCACGCTGCCGTCCTCCAGAATCGTTTCGACCTCGTCAGTGCCGCTTTCGTCGTCAATATGCTGCTCAGCGGCCGCCGCAAGTTCGAATCGCTTCGACTGGCGGCTGAGCAGGAAACCGGAGATGACCGCCGCGATCATGGATGCCACAAGCACGCCGAAACGTGATTCCGCGGACAGTTCCGCATCGGAATACGCCAGGGACGCGATGAGGAACGCAACCGTGAAACCGATACCGCAGGCGCAAGCCGCCGGGAACATGTCGCGGACGCGCAGTCCTTTGGCCATTTTAAGTCCGGCAAGATGGGTGGACAGCCATGCCGTGGCCATGATGCCGAGCGGCTTGCCGACGACAAGCGCCACAATCGCGGCGACCACCACAGGAGAGAGGAACAGCCGCCATGTCAGCGACTCAAAATGCACGCCCGTGGCGAACAGCGCGAAAATCGGCAGGGCCAGCAGTGCGGAGAACGGCTGGAGCTTTTCGGCGTAGCGTTCCGCCCTTGGGGTGCTCTCACCGAAACGCACATGCGCCGGAGTGAGCAGGCCCACCAAAACGCCGGCCAGTGTGGGGTGAATACCCGCTTCGAACATCATGACCCATGCCAGCACGCCCACCAAGGCCACGGCGATCCACGGCACCTTCTTCATGCGCACCAGGAAGTACCAAGCGATCGCACATACCACGATGCCCAGGAACCAGTACCATGCGTTCACGGACGAGAAGAACACCGCAATCAGGATAATCGCCAGAAGGTCGTCCACGGTGGCCAGGGTCATGAGGAACGCTCGGATCGAGCCTGGAAGGGCCTTGGCGAACAGCGCGAGCACGGCAAGGGAGAACGCGATGTCCGTCGCCGTGGGAACGGCCCATCCCTGAGCCATCTGAGAGAAGGAGAATTCAGTGCCGGAAGCGATGATCAGCTGCCCCGCACCCCCCGGTCCGAAATTCGAAAACAGTGCAAGCACGGAGACGAAGAGTATCGGTGGCATGAGCATGCCGCCCACGGCGCACAGCATCGGCACCGCCGCCGCCTTGGGATTCGACAGCGAACCCGTGGTGAGCTCCTGTTTGAGTTCAAGGCCGACGGTCAGGAAGAACACGGTCAGCAGACCGTCCTGCACCCAGTGACCGAGGCCCATATCGATGTTGGTATGAGGAATGGCGATTCGGAAATCCTCGATCTGTTCGAAGATATGCGCACTGAACGGCAGATTGGCAAGCATCAGACCTGCGAGAGCGAAAGTGAGCATAATCAGCCCGGATATTCTGTCGGATGCGGCAACTCTCTTGATGGTTGCCCAAATTCCCCTCTTTGGCGTGGTCATCATGCTCCTGTCCATGGCCTTGTCAGCCGTATCGTTCGTAAATTCGTCTTGACCTAGCGTACCGGAGTGTTTTTGCCGAAATATGAACGTTCACACATCTCATCTGTGAGCGTATTGCGTGAATGTTACAGTCCTGCCAAGGCCCTGGAAAAAAGAAGGCTCTGTTAGACCAAGATTGACCTTTTTCTCAAAAAATGAGGTTACGGGTATAGTTCAACCCCTCGTAATCGGTGGATTGCGAGGGGCTGAACCTATTGTCCGTTGATGTCAGTGGTTACTTTTCTTGATGTTACATGTGGTGCAAAGCATCTGTAGGTTATCGGGTGTTGTCTTACCGCCCTCGGACCACGGAATAATGTGATCGCCTTGCATTTTCTCGATGGGGAACGCTTTCCCGCAGATGGCGCACTTGCCATCCTGTTCAGCGTATTTGACGGCTTTCTCCTTGTCCGTGAACTGGCGGATGCTCAGTAACCGTTCGTTACCCGTCAGCAAGTACTCGAACACCCCTGACTTCTTCGTGACCTCATCATCACCGAGCAGTCGGGTGACTTCCTTATCGAGTTCAGCACCGTCAAGGTCGGTTCTCTCACCGTGCTTGTTGTACAGCAAGCCCCACCGCACACCCCTCATTTCCTTGTGCCACGTCGGGAACATGGCATCTACCCAGTCGATGACGGAACGGAAATAGCTCCAGAGTTGCTGCGCATTCGCATCATCCTGGTGCTTTGCCATGTAATCGTCGATGGCGTTCTGACCGTTGAATCCATCACGGTCCGCTATCCATGAGATAGCCGTTTCGAGGTAATCCTGACGTATCGAACTGCCTGACAAGTAGCCCTTGCCACTACCGAGACCATCAGCGGGGCAATCGCTCTTCGAGAAGTACTTCTTCGCACTCGAAACCCACGGACCCGAATACACGGCATTGCGTAGTTCCTGGTCGTAGAGTCTTTCGCCTGCGATGTTGATGGTCTTGAACCAGTCCAGCTTCTCCGACTCCGTGCCATCGCATACGTACACGAGGAGCTTGTAATCGAGGATTTGCTCTTGTTTGTCCTTTGGGAGGGTGTGGAAGTACTGCGTGCGACCATCCACGTTCACGGAAAACTGGCTATCGACGTACCTGCATATGGAGATGGTGCGTTGTTGTCCGTCGAGAACCTCGTAGGTCTCCTCATCATCCTCGTTCACGCCTGTCTTGCACCAGTACATGACATTCAACGGGAGGTTTCGCATGACCGTGCTTATCACGGCTTCCTGTTGCTTGGCTCCGTAGACGAACTCCCGCTGATACTCAGGACGAATATTCAGACGACCGTTAAGACCAGTAACCCCGTGCTCACCATCGTCGAAGTAATCATCAGCAACCTCACGGATGCTGATTCTGCACTCTTCAATCTTCATCTACTTAACCTCCTCCGGGTTCTTGTTCTTGATGAGAATGCGTGCGTACTTGGGTTTGCCATCAATGGCGACACGACCACCAACGAGGTATTCTTTGGGAACGGTGTATCGATCAAGACCGATAATCTCGAACTGGTCCGGGTTGTACTTGTAGAGGAAGGTAATCGGGACTCCCATAGCCCCTGCATAATCACATGGGATGTCAGATACCTTGTCCACGTTGATGGCGTCGTAATTGTCATACTTGGGGTAATCCTCGGGCTTATAGCGTTTCACAAGGATAAGCTCGTCATGGCGTTTCCTGATGTCCAGATTCGTGAACCACGAGGCGGTACCGATGCTTCGCCAGTTCTGCCCCGATTCGTCCGTCCAGAATCGCTTGTCGTTCTCACTGTGAGCCTCATAATCACTCGGCACCCGGAACTCCATGTTCCCCGCATAGCAACCAAGCCAGATTCGGTTTTCTTTGATGAGGGGGAATACTTCCTTGTAGGTGACGGCGTTCTGGTTACCGATGATGACGAACTTCTTATCATGCTCCATAAGTTGAGCAATGTACTCACGGAAGAGGCTGAACGGTGGATTCGTGACCACAATGTCAGCCTCATCAAGCAGTTTCACACACTCGGGTGAGCGGAAGTCCCCGTTCCCTTCAAGGCGTTCGATGCCGTTCTCGCCGGTCTTGAATAATTCAGCAACATCCAGCATGTCAATACCGCCATCGCCGCTGGTGTCATGCACGGTGGTGATAACCGCCTTGTACGGAGTCCTCGTGTCCTTGTCGGTAATGCCAGCCATCTCGAAGAGATCTCCCGTGATGGGAGAGCCAGAATAGCACGTAGCTATGAGTTTCCTGAGTTTGAGCTTGTTGAAGTTCAATGCGAAGTACTTGAAGAAGTTCGACTCATACGGGTCGTCGCAGTTACAGAGGACCACCTTGTCCTTGAAATGCTTCCTGTAATGCCTGAGTTCCGCTTCGATGTCGCTCAACTGCGTGTAGAACTCATCATTCTTTGCGGACTGTGCTTGTTGTAGCGAACGATTTACCGCCATCACCGACCTCTTTTCAAGGTCGGTGCAAAACTGCTGTCAGTCGGGGCTACATGGCGATTATCGCCATCCCCCCCTGTTTTTCAGTGCCATTTGAGAGTTCCTTCTCGTTATGTTGTCAGCCTCGGGCTAATTGCCCGTCATGGGGAATACTATCCATGAACGGATGCTTTCGCGCGGTGATTATCGCTTCTCGTCAGACTCGGCAGATTGTGAGTCCTTGCCGTTGTCCGTGTGCAGGTTGAGCGGCATGCCCTGTTCCCGCACCACGGCTTTGAGGAACATGTTCACGGCGGTGCTCATGTTCAGCCCAAGATCGTCGAACACCTCGTTCGCCTGTTCCTTGAGTTTCGGGTCTATGCGCATCGTGGTCGTGGGAATGCCCGCCATGTGTTTCCTCCAGTCCTTGATTCACCGTGTGATTACAGTGTACGCACAAGATGGTTCAAGCCATGCGTCACATGCCCCAGTATTGACTTCCTCCCCACGGCTAAAGCCGGGGGATTCCTGTCGTGTGTGGGACTTTTTCCTGTTTGGAAACTCTTCCCTCACACGTCGCAGGGGTTGGCGTTTCGACGGGGCCGTCTTGCAGGATGCGTGTCCTGTTCGACGGGTGCCCCTCCACGCTTTCGGCATCGCCCATGCCGTTCGGTTTTAATGCGCGGTCAAGAATGTTCCTGGCCGCGTTAATGTCCGCGTTACCCTCGTGCCCGCAACGGGCGCATCGGAAAACCGCTTGGCTCTCACGGTTCTCTTTTGCGACGTGTCCGCAACGGTTGCAGGTTTGGGACGTGTACGCCGGATCGACCCGTACGAGTCGTGTTCCGGCGAGATGGGTCTTGTATTCGAGTTTGGAGTGAATATCGGACCAACGGTTGGCGAGAATGCCACGGTTCAGCCCCGCTTTCGCGGACGCCCCGTTCCGTAGGTAACGGCCCGGATGGTCGGGGTCCGGCTTCGGTTCCGGTCTGCGGCTCATATTCCGGGTCCGCAATGATTCCAATTGGTCTAACAGAGCCAAAAAGAAAGCCTCCTCCGCATTCGCGAAGGAGGTTCATGTGCGCGAGACAGGATTCGAACCTGCGACCTGCTGATCCGTAGTCAGCTGCTCTAATCCGCTGGGCTACTCGCGCAACGTCATCTTGTTTATTTAAGCCACATGATGACCTGTGGCCTGTGCGCGAGACAGGATTCGAACCTGCGACCTGCTGATCCGTAGTCAGCTGCTCTAATCCGCTGGGCTACTCGCGCAACGTTGTCTTGTTTTTGGCAACTCGAATAAGATACACCCAAACGCCTCCGAAACAAAATCTCGGCGTGTCGCACCGAAAATAAGGCATCCGCAGCCATATCACGCAGTACGTCTGCGTGGAATCTCCTCCGTGGGTGCGCGGAGTATCTTCGGAACCGCGGTGCCATCCACGCAGGCCTCATCGACCACTACCTCAATGGCGTCATTCATGCTCGGCAGACGGAACATCGTGCCCTCGAGAACCTTCTCGATAATCGAGCGCAATCCCCTCGCTCCCGTACCGCGGCGAATCGAAGTGGCCGCGATTTGCCTGACCGCACCCGGCGTGAAGGTAAGTTCGACCCCATCCACCGCGAAGAGTTTTTGGTACTGCTTGACCAGCGCATTCTCCGGACGGGTGAGAATATCGACCAGATCATCTTCCGTAAGCTCTTCCAACACGCTGAATACCGGCAACCGCCCGATGAATTCCGGCAGAAGGCCGAAATCCGCAAGATCGTCCACTGTCGACTGTGCCAGCAGCTCCTCCTTGAGAACCTCGTGATTATGCCAAGACGCGCCGAAACCGCTCTCATGGGCACCCAACCGCTGCGCGACAATGTCGGCAAGCCCAACGAACGCGCCACCGCATATGAACAGAATGTCACGCGTATCGATCTGCACGGTCTCCATCTCACGATGCTTGCGTGATCCCTCAATCGGCACCGTGGCGACGGTCCCTTCCAGAATCTTCAACAGCGCCTGCTGGACGCCCTCACCCGACACATCGCGCGTGATCGACGTGTTTTTACCGCTCTTGCGCGCGATTTTGTCGATTTCGTCGATATACACGATGCCCTGCTGCGCGCGCGTCACATCGCCGTCCGCGGCACGCAGAAGCCTTTGCAGCACGGTTTCGACGTCGTCGCCCACATAACCGGCTTCCGTCAGCGTCGTGGCGTCGACGATCACGAACGGCACGTTCATGACCTTGGCCAGAGTCTGCGCGAGATAGGTCTTTCCGACACCTGTCGGCCCAAGCAGCAGAATATTCGATTTTGCAACCTGCACACCCGTCAGAGGGTCGTTTCGGGAGGCACGCGACTTCTTCGCTTCCCTTTCGACGGATTCGCGCTTCTCCATATTGACACGCTTGTAATGGTTGTACACTGCCACGGAAAGCGTGCGCTTGGCTGATTCCTGACCTACCACATAGTCGTCAAGATACGCGCTGATCTGCGCGGGCTTCGGCAGCTGCAGCATGTTGAGTTTGGCATCCTCCACACGCTCCTCGGCAATGATGTCAACGCATAGCTCGATGCATTCGTCGCAGATGGCCGCACCGGAGCCGGCGACCAGCTTGCGCACCTGATTCTCGGACTTACCGCAGAACGTGCACCTCGGCACCGCATCGCTGTAGTCGATCACGCGTCCCATTTGAACCCCTTAGTCCACAAAAAGCCGTCAAAAACACAATACCCCTGCCGGAAGCCGGCAAGGGTATTGGCCTGTGAAGATCATCAGGCACGGTGTTCGAGAACCTCGTCCACAATGCCGTACTCCTTCGCCTCCTGGGCGGTGAGGAACGTGTCGACCTCGATGTCCCTGCGAATCTTCTCGACATCGCGGCCGGTGTGCTTGGCGAGGGTGTCCTCCAGCCATTCACGCATACGCAGCATCTCCTTGGCTTGGATTTCGATCTCCGTGGCCTTGCCGAAACCCTGACCGATGGCCGGCTGGTGGATGAGCACGCGCGCGTTGGGCAGCATGAGACGCTTGCCCTTGGTACCCGCGGCCAGCAGAATGGCAGCGGCGGATGCTGCCTGGCCAAGGCAGACGGTCTGCACATCCGGCTTGATGTACTGCATGGTGTCGTAGATGGCGGTCATCGCCGTCATGGAGCCACCCGGAGAGTTGATGTACATCATCACGTCACGGTTCGGATCCTGGCTTTCCAGCACGAGCAGCTGGGCCATGATGTCGTCTGCGGAGGTGTCATCCACCTGCACGCCCATGAAGATGATGCGATCCTCGAACAGGCGGGTATATGGATCCTGCCTCTTGAATCCGTACGGGGTCTTCTCTTCGAACTGCGGCAGAACATAACGGTTCTGCGGAACGAACGCCGCATCACGAACGGCCGCCGCCTGGAAGCCGACCACCCCGGTCGGTCCGGCGAGACGCTCGGCGCGGGCTACGAACTGTGCTTCTTCGCTTGCCATGTCACTCTCCCTTGGTGGCGTTCATCGTGTCGTGGGTGGAGACGAGCTTGTCCACGAATCCGTATTCAAGCGCCTCCTGGGCGGTGAACCAGTGGTCGTACTCGTTGTCGCGGTAGATTTCCTCGACGGTATGGCCGGTCTGTTCGGCAGTCAGCTCGCTCATGGTCTTCTTCATGTCCATGATCAACTCGGCGTTGATGCGCACATCCGTCGCGGTGCCTCCGATGCCGCCGGACGGCTGGTGCATGAGCACGCGCGCATGCGATGTCAGGAATCGCTTGCCCTTGGTACCGGAGCTCAGCAGGAACTGTCCCATCGACGCGCACATGCCCAAGCCCACGGTGGCGACGTCCGGCTCGATAAGCTGCATGGTGTCGTAAATGGCCATACCCGCGGTGATGGAGCCACCCGGAGAGTTGATGTACAGCCAGATATCCTTTTTCGGATCCTCGGCGGCCAGCATCAGCATCTGGGCGCAGATGCGATTGGCCATATCGTCCTTGACTTCCTCACCCATCCAGATGATGCGATCCCTCAGCAGACGGTTGAAAATCGGATCGGTGGGTCCTGCCGGCATGTCTTCGCCAGCCATTGCAGGCAGTGGTGCGCTTAAGTTACTCACCTTGTCTCCTTTTCCGTTGTTCTCTATAGTCCCTCAGCCTACCGCTTCGAAGCGACGGACGGAGTTTTTGCGCTTACAGAAGACCTGGCCGGAGCCCAAAAGGCTTCGGCCAGGTCTTTCGTCAGATCGTCAGGCTCCGTTTCGGCGCATCACTTGACGATGGTGTTGTACTCGGGAACGCCCATGTAGTTGTATTCCACCTGCACACCCTTCGCCGATGCGGCCGTCACATTCGTATACCACAGCGGAATCACCGGAAGATCCTCCAAAAGCACCTTCTCACTCTGCTTGTACAGGTCCACGGCTTTGTCCAGATCGGTCTCGGCCGCAGCCTGATCGATCAGGGCATCGAAGCTGCTGCTCTTGTAATCCCCGTTGTTCAGCCCCTTGCCATCCGCCGCCGACGAATCGTAGGCCTGCACCAGGTATCCTTCCGGATGCGGATAATCCGACTGCATGCCCGACTTGAACGCCGCATTGACGGTGCGTTCCTGAATGGCGCTCTTCAGCTCCTTGGACGTGGAGAACGGATAGCTTTCAGCCTTGATGCCCAGCACGTTCTGAATGGAGTTGGCGGCGGCCTCCACCCATTCCTTGTCGGTTCCATCCGCGCTGTACGCGATGCGGAAGGTACCGTCCCACTGCGAGATCGCATCGGCCTTGGCCCACAGTTCCTGGGCTTTCTTCTCGTCGTAGGCAAGCACTCCGCCCGTATCGAGATTGGCATCGTATCCCTTGATCACAGGAGCCAGGAAGTCCGTGGCCGGCGTGACGGTACCTGCGAAAATCGCACTCGCGATGTTCTCACGATTGATCGCATGCGCGATGGCCTGCCGGCGGTATTTTCCTTCCTCACCCTGGAAATGCTTGAGATTCTGCGGAATCGTAAAAGCGGAGAACGCGGGGCCGGATTTACTGACCGCGGTAATGGAATCCTCATCCTGATAGGTTTTCAGCGCGGATGTCGGAATGGCGTCGAGCACATCGAGGTTCCCCGCCAGCAGATCGGAATAGGCTGCGTCCAGACTCTGGTACACCTTGAAATCGATTCCCGCATTGCTGGTCTCTCGCGGACCGGTGTATGACTCGTCTTTCTCGAGGAGGATATCCTCGCCGCTCTTGTACGCCTTGAGCTTGTACGGGCCGTTTCCGATCGGCTCCTGCCCGTAGTCGTCGGGATTGGCGATTACTTCGGAAGGCATCGGAAGGAACGCGATGTCTCCGATCTTGTACAGGAACGCGGAATTGGGAGCGTTGAGCGTGACCTTCAGCGTGGTGTCGTCAACCACTTTCAGGCCGGAAAGCTGAGCGGTTTTGGAAACGTCCTTGCTCTGCAATTCGTCATAGCCCTTGATGTCCTCGAAAATGGACGCACCGACCTGGCCGTTGGCCGCATTGGCCGCGAACGACCATGTCTTCGCATAGGTGTCGGCGGTGATCTTCTCGCCGTTGGAGAAGGTAAGACCGCTTTTGATCACGATGGTGTATTCGGACGCGTCTTCGTTGGGCGTAATCGACTCCGCCTCGACGAGTATCTCATTGCCGGAAGCGTCGAACGTGACAAGACCGTCATACAGCTGGCTGACGATCTTCCATCCGGACATGTCGCTGGTGTTGCTGGGCAACAGACCATTGGACGGTTCGGTGATGTTTACGCTGATCACCTTGTCGGCGCTGGCGACTTCGGTTGGGGAGTCCTTCGCCTCCACGGAACCGCATCCCGCCGTCATCATAACCAGGCAAAGCGCTGCCGCGATTGCCTTGAAGGGTCCTGCTGCGATGCCGTCGTGCGGGAAATGTGGTTTCATTGCCGTCCTCTCAATATGGTGGTAGAGCCAGATTAGCAATTCCACATTTCCCGCGAAAGCTCGCCTGCCGCATTACGCTACAGGCGTTTCCTATAACGGGTTATCGACGCTTTGCCCCGATTCGGAAGGCGGTGATCAGACAGCAAATCGCCACCGCCACGATGAGCACCATCGCGGCGAAGGTCCATCCGCCTCCGACCGCGGTCGCATGACGGAACGTCTCGCTGCCCTTTTCCCCGGCACCGGCCTGGGCCACCGAAAGAATCGTGGAGAACAGCGTGGTTCCCGTGGCACCACCAAACTGCAGGCACGTATTGAACACGGCGTTGCCGTCCGGAGTGAATTGCGGATCCACGTTGCGCAGCGCATTGGTCAGGATGTTGGAGAAGCCAAGCGAGTATCCGACGCCGAAGATGAAATAGAATCCGGCCAAGAGCGCCGGAGTCAGTCGCATGGAGAAGATCAGCAGAAGGATCGGACCGCATATGGCCACGATGAACGCACCCAGAATCGGACGCACCGGACCGAACTTGTCGTACAGCGCACCTCCGTACGGCGCGAAAATCGCTCCGATCAACGCACCCGGCAACACCAGAAGGCCCGCAATGAAGGTGTCGGTTCCCAACGAAAGCTGGGCCACGTTGGTAATCACGTATCCAAAGCCGATGCCGACGATCGGCAGCAGCATGTAGGCAATCAGATGCAGCAGCACCAGCGGGTCGCGCAGCCAGCCAAGACGAATCAACGGCGAGAAGGAACGGTGCGACGACCATGCGAAGAACACCAGCGACCCCACTCCGACGATCAGGCAGACCGCGGCGAACACGGCCGGCACGACGTACGCGCCGCCGGCCACCGCGGACGCGATGGCGACGCCGGCCTGATTCAGGAACATCACGAGTCCGCACAAGGCCAGTACGATCGACACGAACTGCAGCGGATTCAAGTGGGCTTCCTCAACCGGCCTGTGCTGCTCGATGCATTTGATGCCGACCGGCAGCGAAACGAGCAGAACGATCGGTATGACGATCACGAAAATCGCACGCCAAGGCAGAATGCTGGAAACCGCGCCTCCCACAGTAGGGCCGATGGCGGGTGCGACGGTGATGACGAGCGAGCCGACGCCCATGAGACGCCCGACCTTGGTACGCGGAGCCTGCTCAAGGATGATGTTGTTCATCAACGGCGTGGCAACGCCGGAACCGATGCCCTGAATGACACGCGCCACCAGAATCAGCGCGAACGAATGGCAGAAGATCATGATCAGCGAGCCCAGCACGGCAAGGGTCACCGCGGCGAGGAACAGCACGCGATGCTCGACCTTGCGGTTGAGGTATGAGGAAAGCGGCATGGTGGATGCCACCGCCAGCAGATAGATGGTGGTGACCCATTGCACGGTTGCGGTATCCACGCCGAATTCCTGCATGAGTTCAGGAAACAGCACGGTCATCACGGTTTCGGTGAGGATGCCGATGAAGGCGAGGGAGCCGACCGCTACGATCGCTCCGATGAGCTTGCCTGGAATCTGTTCGGATTCGGCTGCGTCATGTGTTATGTTTGCGTTTTTCGTTGTGTTACTTCCCATAGTTCCTTGTCTGCGCGCTTTATTTCCCGCGGCCGCGCGCAACGCCGCGATTGGCGCACAAACACAAGGAACAAGCGCCAACCCCATCGATTATGGTTGTGCACTATGCCGACAAATTTTCAGCTGACGGCTGATCTTCCTCATGCAGAATCCCGCGGATCCTCTCCAACCGCGGCTTGATCTCATGCTCGTATCCGCGATCGTTCGGATGGTAATACTCGCGACCTTTGAGTTCATCCGGCATGTATTGCTGCGGAGCCACCGCGCCCGGCCAGTCATGCGCATAGCGATACCCTTCGTGATTACCCCAGCTTTTCATCAACGCCGTGGGCGCGTTGCGCAAATGCAGAGGCACCTGCCCGATCAATCCCGCATCCACATCCGCGAGCGCCGCATTGATGGCGTTGTAGCTGGCGTTTGATTTCGGCGCGGTGGCCACGGCGAGCGCAGCCTCGGCGAGGATGATGCGGGCTTCGGGCATGCCGATCATGGCCACTGCCTGGGCTGCGGCGACCGTGACCTGCAGAATCTGCGGGGCGGCCATGCCGACCTCCTCCGACGCCGCGATCATGATGCGTCGGGCTATGAATCGTGGATCCTCTCCCGCACGAATCATGCGCGCCAGATAGTGCATGGTGGCATCCGGGTCCGAACCGCGCATGGATTTGATGAAGGCGGAGATGACGTCGTAATGGTCGTCGCCGTCCTTGTCGTAGCGCACCGTGGCCACGTCCATGACCTTCGACACCACTTCGGGGGTAATGACAGGTCGTTTCGCGCCTTTCCTGCGTTCTTTGTCTCCGGTGATCGCTCCGGCGGCGGCTTCGAGTATCGTCAGTGTCTTGCGTGCGTCGCCGCCAGCCATGCGGACTATCTCGTCCACGGCCTCGTCGCTGATACGCACCTCGTTCTTAAGTCCGCGCTCATCCTTCACGGCCCGCTCTATGAGCGTTTTGAGGTCCTGTGGCTCCAGCGATTCGAGTTTGACCACCACGGAACGGCTCAGCAGCGGTTTGATCACGGAAAAGCTGGGATTTTCGGTGGTCGCCGCCATGAAGGTCACGTCGCGGTTCTCCACACTCGGCAGCAATGCGTCCTGCTGCGATTTCGAGAATCGGTGCACTTCGTCGATGAACAGCACCGTTTCCTTGCCTTCCGATACGAGTCGCTCATGGGCCCGGCCGAGTACGTCACGTACGTCTTTGACGCCGGATGTGACTGCTGAGAGTTCTTCGAACACACGGCCGGATTGTTTCGCCACGATATAGGCCAACGTGGTCTTGCCGACGCCCGGGGGTCCGAACAGAATGATGGAGCTCGGGGCGGTCAGCGACCCCTTCGACGCCGGGTTGGCGAGACGACGCAGAGGCGACCCCTCCCCCAGCACGCGCGACTGGCCGAGCACCTCATCCACGCTCGTCGGCCTCATGCGCACGGCCAGCGGGCGCGTCATGCCTTCCGGCGCGTCCACCGCGTCAAACAAATCCTGAGTCATACGGTCAACCTTACCGCAACCCGCATGGAGATTCGAACACACGTTCGACATACGCGTATATGCCGAACGGTAGACTTGCAATCATGACTGACGAAACGAAGTACGGCTCGCTGGGCGAATTGGCTCCGAACTGGGATGATGGCGAGCGCAATATAAGCACGGACGAGATTTACGAACGTTTCTTCTCTTGGGTGGCCGACGTCAAGGGGGTGGAGCCCTGGCCTCATCAGGAGGAGGCCATCATGAGCCTGCTCGCCGGCGACCACGTGATCCTCAACACCCCTACGGGGTCGGGCAAATCCCTCGTGGCGCTCGGCATGCATTTCGCCGCGCTGTGCACGGGGCGTCGGTCCTATTACACGGCCCCGATCAAGGCGCTGGTGTCGGAGAAGTTCTTCGATCTGGTCGAGACGTTCGGGCGAGACAACGTCGGCATGATCACCGGAGACACGCATATCAACGCGGACGCGCCGATCATCTGCTGCACCGCGGAGATTCTCGCGAACCAGGCGTTGCGTGAAGGACGTCGTGCGGATGTGGGATGCGTGGCGATGGACGAGTTCCATTACTATGGCGACCCCGAACGCGGATGGGCCTGGCAGGTACCGCTGCTGACCTTGCCGAACACACAGTTCCTACTGATGAGCGCCACCCTCGGCAACGTCGATGCGATCGCGGACAAGCTGGAACGCATGACGGACACGGACGTGGACATCATAGCCGACGCTCCACGGCCCGTTCCGTTGGCATATGAATACACGCTTGACCCGTTGGAAAAGACCGTGGAGCTTTCCTTCAACAAGGGCGAGACCCCCATTTACGTGGTGCACTTCTCTCAGGACGCGGCCCTCGAAACGGCGAACTCGCTTTCCAGCACGGGTGTTTCCAGCAAGGAGCAGCGCGCCGCCATCGCGGAGGCGATCAAGGGCACGAAGTTCACCACCGCATTCGGCAAGATTCTGCAACGCCTGTTGCGCACGGGAGTGGGCATCCACCATGCCGGCATGCTTCCCCGCTACCGGCGTCTGGTCGAACAGCTCGCGCAGCAGGGGCTGCTTCCCGTCATCTGCGGCACCGACACGCTCGGAGTCGGCATCAACGTGCCCATCCATTCCGTCGTGCTGACGGCTCTGACCAAATTCGACGGCACGAAGATGCGCAGGCTTCGCGCACGCGAGTTCCATCAGATCGCCGGACGCGCCGGACGCATGGGATTCGATACCGAAGGTCTGGTCATAGCGGAGGGTCCCGAGTATGAGATCGAGAACGCCAAGGCGCTGGCCAAGGCCGGCAACGATCCGAAGAAACTCAAGAAGGTCAAGCGCAAGAAGGCTCCCGAAGGCTTCGTGACCTGGAATGAGAACACGTTCGACAAGCTGATCGACGCGGCTCCCGAAACCCTGGTGCCGCACATGAAGATCACGCACTCCATGGTGCTGAACGAAGTGGAGCAGGGCGGGGACGCACGCCGCCGCATCGATCGTCTGATCGACGATTCGGCCCAGACGCCGGAGCAGAAAGACAAGCTGCACGAACGTGCGAACGAGATTTTCCAGACGTTGTTCGACACGAACGTCATCGAGACGGAGGATCGAGACGACGGCGGCATGAACTATTTCATGACCGTCGACGTTCCGGAGGATTTCGCGCTTGACCAGCCGTTGAGCCCGTTCCTGCTGGCGGCGCTCGAGCTGCTCGACCCCGAATCCGAGACGTATGCCCTTGACGTGATCTCCATGGTGGAGGCCACGTTGGAGGATCCGAAGCAGGTTTTGCGCGCCCAGGAGCGGCAGGCCCGCGATCAGGCCATGACCCGGATGAAGGAGGACGGCCTCGATTACGACGAACGCATGGACAGGCTGCAGGAGATCACCTATCCGAAGCCGTTGGAAGACATGCTTTCCGCCGCGTTCGACGAATACCGCCATGACGTTCCATGGGCGAACGATTACTGGCTGAGCCCGAAGTCGGTGGTACGAGACATGGTCGAGACGGCCTCTGATTTCACCGGCTACATCTCCCGCTACAACATCGCCCGTTCGGAAGGCACGTTGCTGAGATACCTGTCGGACGCCTACCGCGCCTTGGCCCGCACCGTTCCCGCGGAGAAACGCGACGAGCAGTTGAGGGACGTCATTTCCTGGCTGCGCGTCGTGGTTCGTTCCATCGATTCCTCGCTGGTGGACGAATGGGAGAACGCCGGCAACGACTCCGACGTATCGCAGGACGCCGCGAATCTTGCGGCGCCCGGCACGAAAACCGCCGTCGTGGAGGATCGGCGTGGCCTTACCGTATTGGTGCGCAACGCCATGTTCCGCCGTGTGCAGCTCATGGATCTCGACCGCCCTGAGGATTTGGGCGCGCTCGACAAGGACTGGGGCTACGGCGTGCACGAATGGGAGGACGTGCTCGACGATTATTACGACGAACACGAGTACGTCAACATCGACACCAAGGCACGAAGCGGAGAGCTGTTCATCCTCGACGATTCGAAGGAGAACAGCGATCATAGCTGGAAGGTGCGTCAGATCATCGACGACTCCGACGGAGACCACGATTGGGCCATCACCGGAGTCGTCGATCTGGACGCCACCCAGTCAAGCGGCGAAGTGGTGTTCTTCGACTACAGCGTCTCCAACTGACGACGCATGCTGTCGGCATCGACTCCGAGCTGCGGCCATATCATGTTCATGTTTTTGAGTGTGTTACGCAGCAGCTCGGATACCACGGCCCTGGAATACCAACGATTGTCCGCCGGCACGAGATACCACGGAGCCTGTTCCGTGCTGGTTTGCGCAAAAACCTCCTGCCAGGCCTGCATGTAGTCGTCCCAACGTGCGCGCGCATCAAGATCGCTCGCATCGAATTTCCAGTATTTGGTTGGGTCTTCGAGGCGTGTAAGAAAATGCCTCTTCTGCTCCTCCTTGCTTACCACCAGAAAGATTTTGATGATCGCGCAGCCGTCGGCAACCAATTCCGATTCGAATTTGTTGATTTCGTCGTATCTCGCCTTCCACACCTCCTCCGGCTGCGTCTGGTAGATACGCGGCATGACGATGTCTTCATACTGAGATCGGTCGAAGATGCTGATCCAACCGTGTTCCGGAAGTTCCCGCCTTACCCGCCACAGATAGTCATGATCGAGCTCCTCGCCTTTGGGCGCTCCGAATCCGTGGTAATGGATGCCCATCGGATCCCCCTGCCGGAATACATGACGTACGATTCCGCCTTTCCCCGAGGCATCCATGCCCTGCAGCACGATCAACAGCCTCCTACGGGACCCTTTCACTCCGTTGGCGTACAGCAGACGCTGGTATTGGGCTATTTCCGCGGAACTGACGGAGATGAACCGTTCGGCATCGTCCTTGTTACCATCGAAGCCCGGCGTGGCTCCGCCGTCCATTGAAGCAAGATCGGTGTCGTGGTGGAACCGCAGCAACTGGCTTGGCGGCAACGTCCAGATGGAGCTGAGCAATTCGCTCGCCTTGGCGAAATTCGCCAGTCTTTCCGCAATGGAGTCTCCGGACATGCCTTTGCGCACCCGATCCTGCACCGAGTTAAGCGTTTTGCCGATGGGTGAGATCTTATCTTTGTCCGCCATATCAAGCCTCCTTGCCCGAATCGGATTTTCATCCATCATAAACACGAAGGCGGTTGATCATCGCACATCCGACGATCAACCGCCTCGCAGTGTTTCAGGAATCAACGGTCACTTGTTCTGCGAACCACCGTTTTCCTTACTTTCCTTGTTTTCCCTGCCGTTTTCCCCACGGGAGAATTTAGGATTCTTCGACTTGTCCTTTTTGATCGGTTTGCCGTATTTGTCGAAGTCGACCTGGCTTTCCGGATGGGTCTCGTCGTATCCCTGGTCGTACCTGGTCTGGCGCCACTTGCGGATGGTCGCGTTGGAGCCGCGGTGGTGCACATGGTAGATGCGTTGCGCACCGCCCAGTGGCACACCCTCCTTAGCCACTGCGATCTGGTTCACGTTGGACGGATCCATAATGGCGATTGGCGCGACCGCTTCCGGTTCGACCGGACCCGCGGTATGCCTCTGCATACGGCCCGGCAGCCATTCGGCCAGGCGGCTCAGCAGCCAGCACGCGATGAAGTAGATGACCGCGGCGACCACAAGCGTCTGCAGAATATTGAAGTACATCGAGCCAAGTCGGCGGGATTCCTGCAGCAAATCGGTGTACATGATGATCGAACCAAGAGCCGTATCCTTCAACACCACGACCAGCTGGGTGACGGCGGCCGGCAACATGGCGATGATGGCCTGGGGAACCTCGACCTCGATCAGCGACTGCGTGCGGGTCAAGCCCAATGCAAGCGACGCCTCACGCTGGCCGTTCGGCAGGTTGCCGACGCCCGAACGAACCAGCTCGGCCACAACCGAACCGTTGTAAATCACCAAAGCGAGCACCACGGCCCAATACGCCGGGCTCGACATGCCCATGAAGGCGAACCAACGCCAGAAGAAGATCATGAGCAGCAGCACAGGAACGGCTCGGGCGAATTCAACGACTGCACCGGAAATCACGCGAGTGATCGCGTTCGGCATGACTCGTCCCATGCCGAACAGCAGGCCGAACACCACGGAGCCCACCACCGCGAGCACGGTGGCCTTTATCGTGGCCCACAAGCCCGGCAGATAGAAATCGGTCCAAGCCTCGGCATCAAGCGCCGGCTTCCACAGTTCCCAGCTGAGCTGGTTTTCACCGTCCGGCGGATTGTGCAGACGCATGAGAACCAGCACTATGGCGATCACGAATGCAATACCGGCGATCCAATTGATGATACGGATGGTCTTTTGGCCCTTCGGACCAGGCTGGTCGAACAGCACGGAACTTTCATTGCTTGCCATAGCGCGTCACCTCCTCACCGCGAGCTTGTTGGACAGATACGTGGTCAACATGCCGATCGGAATGATCAGAATCACATAGCCGAATGCGAAGATCAGGAAGATCGGAATGATCACATCGGAACGGTATTCGATCATTTCGCTCATCAAAGACGAGGTTTCGGTGGCCACGGATGCCGCTGCGGCCACGGTGGAGTTCTTCAGCAATGCAATCAGCGTGTTGCCCAGAGGCGCCACGGAACCACGGAAGGCCTGCGGCAGAATGATCTGCGTAGCCGACTGCATGAAGCTCAAGCCGAGGGCTCGTGACGCTTCGGCCTGTCCGAGCGGCACGGTGTTGATGCCGGAACGCAACGCCTCGCACACGAAGGCCGCGGTGTACATGCTCAGACCGGTCACCGCCAGCCAGAAGAAATTCGTGGCGAACGTATCGGAAAAGCCAAGTTTGAGCTGCGCATAGACACCCAGCACCATGAACACCATGATGATGGTCAATGGCAGATTCTTGAACAGTTCCACATAGATGCCGGCCACGGTACGCAACGAGGATACCGGCGAGATACGCATCATCACGAGGATGACGCCAAGAACCGTGGAGAACAGCGCCGACCACAGGGTCAGTTCGACGTTCACCAGGAACGCGGACAGCACATCGTATTCACTGAACAGAGAGATGAACGCTTCCATTGCCTACTCCTCCCCCTCGGTCGGCTCCGGCGGATTGTACTTCGCGTTCGGCGAGTACGCGGTGCCCTTCGTATTGTCGGAGATAGCACGGTTCCAGGAGCCATCCTGAATCATATCGACGATGGCGTTGTTGATCTTCGTGGCCAGCTGGGTGTCTCCCTTCTTGATGCCCACGCCATAGTATTCCTGGGTGAAAGGCTTGCCGACCACGCGCAGACGTCCACGGGAAGCGGATGCGAGGCCTGCGAGGATGATATCGTCCGTGGTCACGGCGTCCACGATACCGGAGAACAGCGCCGTGGCGCATTCGGCATATCCCGGCTGCTCCATCAGCTGCACTTCGCTGGCGAACTTCTCCTTGACCGTCACCGCGGAAGTCGAACCCGTCACGGAGCACAGACGCTTGCCGTTGAGATCCTCCGGACCGTTGATACTGGTCTCGTCCTTACGCACGAGCAGATCCTGTCCGGCAACGAAATACGGTCCCGCGAACGATACGACCTTCTTGCGCTCGTCGGTAATCGAATAGGTGGCCACGATGAAATCGACGTCGCCGTTCTGCAGCATGGCCTCACGCTGCTTGGACGGCGCTTCCTTCCATACGATCTCATCTTCGCTGTAACCGAGTTTCTTGGCGATGTACTTGGCTACGTCCACATCGAATCCGACGTAGGTGCCGGACTTCTTGAAGCCCAGACCGGGCTGGTCGAATTTGATGCCGATTCGGATTTTGCCGTCGGCCGCGTCCGACCCGCATGCGGATACGGCGAACACGCAAGCGAACGCGCAGAAGGCCGCCACGGCCCTGCGCAGCATACGCTTCGCCCTATTGGAAAGTGATGTCATAAAAATCCTTCTTCTGTCCTTGAAATCGCTCAGTGGGTAAGGATCTTCGACAGGAAGTCCTTGGCACGATCGGTCTTCGGATGCTCGAAGAAGTCTTCCGGAGTGCTCTGCTCAAGAATCTGGCCGTCGGCCATGAACACCACCTTGTCGGCCACCTTGCGTGCGAAGCCCATCTCGTGGGTCACGCACAGCATGGTCATGCCCTCGTGGGCGAGCTGAACCATGACGTCGAGCACCTCATTGACCATTTCCGGATCAAGGGCGGACGTCGGCTCGTCGAACAGCATGACCTTCGGCTGCATGGCGAGCGCTCGGGCGATGGCCACACGCTGCTGCTGGCCGCCGGAAAGCTGGGACGGCATCTTGGACGCCTGCGTGGCCACGCCCACACGACCAAGCAGGTCCATGGCCAGATCCTCGGCCGCCTTCTTGTCCATATGACGCACCTTGATGGGAGCAAGCGTCACGTTTTCGAGAATCGTCTTGTTGGCGAAGAGATTGAACGACTGGAACACCATGCCGACTTCCGCGCGCAGGTTGGCGAGTTCCTTGCCTTCCTGGGGAAGAGGCTTGCCATCGATGCGGATATCGCCGGAGTCGATGGTTTCGAGACGGTTGATGGTGCGGCACATTGTGGATTTGCCGGAACCGGAAGGACCGACGATGACGAGCACCTCACCCTTCTTCACGGTAAGATTGACGTCTTTCAGAACATGCAGGTCACCATAGTGCTTCTCGACATGGGTCAGTTCGACGAGAGGACGCTCCTCATCGCCGAAGCCCGGCACCAGCGGGCGTCGCGTTGCGGTTTCGTTAATATCAGACATGACGGGCAAGTATAGAGGAACTTTGTTTCGTGTCCCCGAAACTTGCACAATCGCGACCGCATGATGAGATGGCTTCGGTTCGGACGCCTACCAGAGACGAGGCAATTCGATGACGAGCACGGCAACGACCGTCGCCACCGCAACAGCCCCATACGTGACGCTCGCAGGAACCCTGCCGGTATAAAACTCAAGGCAACGCTGCCAAATCTCTTGGATTCTCATGGCGGCAAGCATAGATTCGCGAAGGAAAGAACCGGGGTGGTTCAGACGAACGCACGGTGAATTCCAGGAAACTTCAATCCGACGTTTTCATGTCAGTCGATTCGATGCGTAAGACGAGACGGAGCAGGTAGGGCACGAAAAGGGCCGTCCCCACAGTATTTGCGGAGACGGCCCTGAAATCACAATCGATTCGGATTATCGGCCTGCGATCAGTCCTCGTCCTCATCCGGGTCGTAATCGACGCCGGTTTCGGCGCGCTGTTCGGCGGAGATCGGAGCCGGAGCGCCGGTCAGCGGGTCACGGCCGCCACCCGCCTTCGGGAAGGCGATGACGTCGCGGATGGAGTCCGCGCCGGCCAGGATGGCGGCGGTACGATCCCATCCGAGGGCGATGCCGGCATGCGGCGGAGCGCCGTACTTGAACGCCTCAAGCAGGAATCCGAACTTGTCGGCGGCTTCCTCTTCGGAGATGCCCAGAACGTCGAGCACGCGGTCCTGGATGTCTCCGCGGTGGATACGCACGGAACCGCCGCCCATCTCATTGCCGTTGCAGACGATGTCGTAGGAGTCGGACATCGCGTGTTCCGGATCCTTGTCGAAGGTGTCGATCCAATCCTTGGACGGCATAGTGAACGGGTGATGCATGGAGGTCCACTTGGAGTGACCGACCGCAACATCGTCATCATCCGGATCGTCGGTCGCCTTGAACAGCGGGAAGTCAACAACCCAGGTGAAGGCGAAATCGTCCGGCTTGAGCAGGCCAGCACGGTCGGCAAGCTCGACACGCACCGCACCAAGCAGTTCCTGTGCGGAAGTACGGCGACCAGCCGCGAAGAACACTGCATCGCCTTCCTCCGCGCCGACGGCTTCCATCAGACCGTTACGTTCCTCTTCGGAAAGGTTCTTGGCCACAGGGCCCTTCAGTTCGCCGTTCTCGGCGAACACCACGTAGGCGAGGCCCTTGGCTCCGCGCTGCTTGGCCCAATCCTGCCATGCGTCGAACTGGCGACGAGGAGTGGCCGCGCCACCCTTGAACAGCACGGCACCGACGTACGGGGCCTGGAACACGCGGAACGGGGTGTTCTTGAAGTAGTCGGTCAGCTCGACCAGCGGGTTGCCGAAACGCAGATCCGGCTTGTCGGAACCATACTTGTCCATGGCTTCCTGCCAGGTGATGCGCTGAATCGGCAGCTGAATCTCATAGCCGGCGGACTTCCAGATGGCGGCGATGACCTTTTCGGCCATGGCCATCACATCCTCCTGATCCACGAAGGCCATCTCCATATCGAGCTGGGTGAATTCAGGCTGGCGGTCGGCACGGAAATCCTCGTCACGATAGCAACGTGCAAGCTGGTAGTAGCGTTCCACGCCGGAGACCATGAGCAGCTGCTTGAGCAGCTGCGGGGACTGCGGCAGCGCGTACCAGGAGCCCGGCACCAGACGGGCCGGCACCACGAAATCACGAGCGCCTTCCGGGGTGGACTTGATCATGGTCGGGGTTTCGACCTCTTCGAAGTCCATCTCCTCCAGAGCGTGACGTGCGGCCTTGGACATCTGGGAACGCAGCTTCAGATTACGCTGCATGGACGGACGGCGAAGATCGAGGTAACGATACTTCAGACGCACTTCCTCGCCAGGAAGCTTGTTCTCGGATTCGTTCTCAAGAGCGGTGGACACCTGGAACGGCAGCGCATCGGACTTGGCGAGCACATCGATGGTCTCGGCCACGACCTCGATCTTGCCGGTGGCCAGATGCTCGTTCTCGTTGCCGTCCGGGCGCAGACGCACCTCGCCCACAACCTGGATCACGAATTCGGAACGCAGCGGACGTGCCATGTCCTCGTCGTAGATGACGACCTGCACCAGGCCGGTGTTGTCGCGCAGATCGATGAAGGCCACTCCACCGTGGTCGCGGCGGCGGTCCACCCAACCGCAGAGCGTCACCTTCTGACCGACGAGTTGTTCGGTCACTTCGGTTGCATGATGTGTTCTATAAGCCGTCTGGCTCATGCTTCCTCTATCCTTTGTTTCGTTGTAATGCCTGTAATGCCTTGCTATTTCAGGCTTCTACGGTAACGGTTTGCTGGGCATACACAGTATCCGGCTCCCAAGACTGGGCATCGGCCGGCTGCTGGTCTCCCGTGATGATGTTCTTGATTTCATCGTGGGCGTCGTCTTCGGCGGCGTCGGCCGGGAACCACACGTACGGAATGCCGAGCTTGTCAGCGTACTTGATCTGCTTGCCGAGCTTGGCCGCGGTCGGAGCCACGTCGGCTGCGATTCCGCGGGCACGCAACTGGTTGGCGATGCGGTTGGACGCACCACGATCGGACTCGTTCCACACCGCCACAAGAACGCTAGCCGGGGAAACACGGTTCGCATGGGCGCCCGCGGTGTGCAGCATGTAGGAGACGAGTCGGGAAAGGCCGATGGACAGACCCACTCCCGGATACTTCTTGTTGCCTTGGGACGCGAGGTTGTCATAACGTCCGCCGGAGCAGATGGATCCCAACGAGGCCGCGCCGTCGAGGAACGTCTCGTACACGGAACCCGTGTAGTAGTCCAGACCGCGGGCGATCTTCAGATCGGCGATCACGGAACCCGGACGGATGCGCGCGGCCTCGTCCACGATCATCGCCAGGGTGTCAAGTCCCTGACGGGCCAGAACATAGGCCTCGCAATCATTGGAGATGGCATGCTTGGCGCACAGCGCGTCGAACTTCTGAGAGAGTTCCGAGCCATCGGCAGCGGTCAATTCGGCCAGTTCGAGGCATGCACGGGCCTGAGCCTCATTCGCACCGCAACCTTCCACAAGCAGCTTGGCAACCTCATCGGCGCCGATCTTGTCGAGCTTGTCAATCTCGCGCAGCACGCCCTCGACATCCTCAAGACCAAGTCCACGGTAGAATCCTTCGGACAGCTTGCGGTTGTTCGCATGCACGGTGGCCTTGGGAAGCCCGAACTCACGAAGCCTTTCCAGCGCCGACACCATGACCAGCGGAAGCTCGACCTCGTAGTGGTCGGGCAGATCGCCATTGCCGATCACATCGATGTCAGCCTGCACGAACTCGCGGAAACGTCCTTCCTGCGGACGCTCTCCGCGCCAGACCTTCTGAATCTGCCAACGCTTGAACGGAAAAGCGAGATCTCCCGAATGCTCCACCACATAACGGCTGAGCGGAACGGTCAGATCGAAATGCAGACCCAGACGATCCTCAATCGGAGTGTCGGACTCATGACCGACCTCCTGAAGACGGCTCAGCAGGTAAATCTCCTTGCTGGTCTCGCCTTTTTTCAGCAGGCTCGAACCCTGCTCGACAGCACGGGTTTCAATGCCTATGAAGCCATTGAGCTCAAAAACATCACGGAGCGTGTCGATAACACGCTGCTCCACAACACGTTCAGAGGGGAGCCACTCTGGAAATCCTGAAATAGATGCGCCTTTTGCCACGGTTCCCTATAATAAATGAGGTTGCGGAAAACGCCGCGCGCTTTTCATACCATGAAAGCGCCGACGTGGACCGCTGCCTCTGCACTACATGAAGCTTACTTAAAGGAGCTGGCCATGGCCGACGAGAATGTCACCGCGTCCGAGAATACCAATGAAACCAACGAGCAGGCGACGACGCCAGCAGTCCAGGCCAGCAAACCGGCCGTCCCCAGCCCGGCTGCTATGAAACCGCATACGCCAAGCCCCGCAGCCTTCGCCAAGAAGGCCCCGCAGCACACCGCCGCATCCTCCTCCACCGGCTTCTCCGAAGCCGACATCAAGGCCGCCGAAGCCTTCGGACGTGTCGGAGACGATGGCACCGTGTATGTCAAGGACGGCGAAGAGGAGCGCGAGGTCGGACAGTTCCCGGACGCATCCAAGGAAGAGGCGCTGGCACTGTATGCACGCCGTTACCTCGACCTCAAGGCCAAGCTGGACCTCTTTGCCAACAGGCTCAAGTCCAACAACATCAAGGCACGTGAGATCGACGAATCCATCAAGTCTTTGGCCGAGGAGACGGACAAACCGGCCGTCATCGGCGATCTGGCCGCCATCAAGGCCCAGTTCGAGGCGCTGAAGGAAGAGGGCGCGGCCAAGAAGTCCCAGATCGACGAGGCGCGCAAGGCTGCTCTGGCCAAGGCCGTCGCCGAACGCACCGCGATCGTCGAAAAGGCCGAAGCTCTGGCCGATGGTCTTGACGAGAACACGAACTGGCGTTCCACCGCCGACAAGTTCCGTTCCCTGTTCCAGCAGTGGCAGGAGCATCAGCGCAACAACGTCCGCATCGACAAGGCCGACGCGGATGCGCTGTGGGCGCGATTCTCCTCTGCCCGTACCAAGTTCAACGTCGCCCGCCGCAAGTGGGCGCAGGCACGCGATCTCGAACGCAACGAAGCCAAGAGCACCAAGGAAGCGATCATCGCCGAGGCCGAGGCTCTGAAGGATTCCACCGCATGGGTCGAGACCTCCCGCAAGTTCACCGAATTGATGGACCGCTGGAAGAAGGCCGGTCGTGCCGGACGCCATGAGGACGATGCCATGTGGGCACAGTTCCGTGCCGCCGCGGACACGTTCTTCAACGCACGCCAGGCCGATCGCGATCAGATCAGCTCCTCCGAAAAGGAGAACCTGGCCAAGAAGGAAGAACTGCTGGTCAAGGCCGAGGCTCTGGTTCCGGTCAAGGGCGAGGAAGCCGCCAAGCAGGCACGCCAGGCCCTGGCCGCCATTCAGGAGGAATGGGACCAAATCGGCTATGTGCCGCGCGATGAGGTTCGCCGCATCGAGGCCCGCCTCGATGCCGTGGACAAGCAGATCAAGGCCGTCGAAGACGCCGCTTGGAAGCAGTCCGACCCGGAGGCCGACGCACGCAAGTCCTCCTTCGAAGAGCAGCTCAACGCACAGCTGACCGAGCTCGACGCCAAGATCGCGGCCGAGTCCGACCCGAAGAAGAAAGCCAAGCTTGAAGCCGAAAAGGCCACCAAGGAGCAGTGGCTGAACGCCATCAAGTAAGGCATAAGACAACCAGATGACAGGAAGGGGCGCGGTCCATCATGTGATGAACCGCGCCCCTTCCTGTCAAACGGCACAGACTCATATTCCAAAATCGTTGGAAAATACTTGATTTGCACATCATAGAAGACGTGTAAATCAGATTTGGATCCCTACCCTCTCCGTCATGCGAATTCAGTGGCGCAGATATCCTCCACCGCGTCAAGGCAAGCGTCGACGATCATCTTGCCGCGTTCGGCGCTTGAGCCCGCAGGGGTCGCCAATCCGCCGTAATCGGGCACATCCCCCTTGCGTACCGGGTAGCGTACGTAAGCCTTCGGCGTGACATTGCCCTCATCGACCACACGGTCCATATGCACCAATTCCGGTTCGTAATGCAACATCAGCGAGGTTTCCGTCACGGCTGCGTGCTCGAGGGCCCAACCGGGGAACACAAGACCGTCGAACACCCGCTCGACCACATCCTGCGGCAGCGGATCCCACCAATTGGTTTCGACGATGGTGGCCACTCCCCCAGTTTCACGGGTGACCAGGTCGATCGCCTCGATGATGAACGCCTCGTTCTCGAAATGTGCGTTCATCACGACGATTTTGGTGAAACCGTCCGCGATGAGCTCGCTCAACACGTCGTGCATCTGGTTGATGACGGTCACGCCGTTCATGTCGATAGTGCCGGGGAACAGCGGTCCGCCACCGGACAGAGGCTTCGACTTGTAACCGTAGTTGATGGTCGGAGCCACGATGCCATCGATGCGTTCGGCCAGATCCTCCGACACATGGCCGGCGATCATGGCGTCCACTCCCAACGGCAGATGCTGGCTGTGCTGCTCGGTGGAACCGATCGGCACGATGACCGGCTTGGATTTCGACGCTTCGATTTCAGGCCAGGTCATGTGGTCCATACGACGGCTGCTGTTCATTTTCTGCTCCTTACTGTGTATGGCTCTCCCGCTACGAAAACTGGAAGGAACCTGCTTTGTTATGTTCCGAAGCCGTTCCACCCATGGTATGGGAGGAACGGCAAGCGTTGATGACAACTATGCGAATCAGATGCGGTTCAGATCCTTGTCGGTGTTCTCATGGGAAAGGATCATCGCCACAAGCGCCACTGCGGCGACGGCCACCATGTACCAGGCCGGGGCGACGCTCGAGCCGGTGGTGTAGATCAGCCATGTGGCGATGAACGGTGCAGTGCCGCCGAAAATCGCGTTGGCCAGGTTGAAGCTGAATGCGAATCCGGTGAAGCGTACGGAAGTCGGGAAGGTCTCGGTCAGGTAGCTCGACAACGTACCGTCATTGGCGGTCAGCGTGGCGCACATGGCCAGTTCGACGATCAACACCGGCCAGAACTGCGCGGTGTTCAGCACCATGAAGGCGGGAACCGTGAGCACGATGAAGGCGACGCAGGCACCGATGAGCACTTTCTTACGGCCGAACAGATCGGAGATATGACCCATGCCGAAGACCAATGCGACATACAGCACCAGGCAGATGGTGGTGATGGTGGAGGATTGTGCCGCTTCCATACCGACGGTGTCGCTCAGATACGTCGGCAGATACGTGAGCACGGTGTAGAAGCCGACGGCGTTGAGCACGCATGCGCCGAAGCTGATGGCCAGGGCCTTGAAATGATGCTGGAAAAGTTCGCGAAGCGGAGAAGCCGCAGTCTCCTCGGCCGCGTTCTTCTGCTTGTCGTCCAATGCGGCGGTCATCGAAGCATAGACCGGGGAATCAGCAAGCTTCGTACGAATGTAGTGCACGATCAGGCCAAGCGGACCAGCCATCAGGAAAGGCACCCTCCAACCCCAGGAGGTCAGGGCGTCGGAGCTCATGGACGCGGTCATGACAGTGGCAAGCGTGGATCCGGCAAGCAGCCCGATGGCGGTCGAAGCGGGAATCAGGGAGCAATAGATGCCACGTCGGCTGGTCGGCGCGTATTCTCCAAGGAACGTGGCAGCGCCGGCATACTCACCGGACGCGGAGAATCCCTGCACCATGCGCAGCAGCAACAGCAACGCCGGAGCCAGGATGCCGACCATCGCGTAGGACGGCAGGCATCCGATCAGGAAAGACGCTCCCGACATGAACATGATGGAAATCGCGAGCGCGCCCTTACGTCCCTTTTTGTCGCCGAAGTTGCCCCAGAACAGCGCGCCTATCGGGCGAAGCACAAACGAAAGGGCGAATACGCCGAACGTTTGCAGCATGGCGACGGTGTGGTTGCCGGCCGGGAAAAAGACAAGGGCGATGGTGGTTGCGAAGTAGGAATACGATGCGTAGTCAAACCATTCGATGAAATTGCCAAGGAAGGATGAGAAGGCCACCTTCTTGACCATGTCCTGTTCCTCGGACTGCGGAGACGCGGAAGCCATCTTGGCGGTTGCGATTGATGCGCTGACACTCATAATGACGCCGACCTTTCTTGTGTTGATCTGCCGTCCGCCATGTCGTTCCTCTTGCGGACGTCGTGTCTCCGACTATCGTTCGCGGTATTTGCACTCAGGTGAACTGCCGGTTAAACCGCAACCGTGCGATTTTGACGTTTTGCACAACTCCCCTTACTTGAGTTCCACCATGGCCATCGGGCTGTGTTTCCGTTGGGATTGCACCAGTTTTGCCCCCAACAGCAGCATGGACCAACTTATTTTGTTGGATGGCGAGATCCCTACGATCTGCGTCACTTTGTCAAGCCGGTTGTAGAGCGTCTGCCTTTGGATGCCCAACTGCTCGCACGCTCCGGTCTTATTGTCAAGGTTGTCGAAGCAGGCGCAAAGCGTGTCGATCAGCGCACTATTGCGCAACAGCTCATACCCCACCGTCTGCGTGACGATCATGCGGACGGCATCATCGGTACGTTCCACATCCAGCATGCGTTTGAGCAGCGTGGCATCAGTACAGACAAGGCTTCCGTATGGATATCCGCCGTCATCGTCTTCCCGGACATTGAGCATGGCGCGCAATGCGCCGAATGCGTCCATCAGGGAGATGGTATCGAGCGCCACATGGCCATGCAGCGCATATATGCAACCATTGGCCACCGTTTCACGCAAGGCATTCAGGCAGTGTTCCGAAAATCGGACCACGTCTCCGCCGCTGTCTTTCGCCGCGAAAAAGCCGATCAGCAGGTCGCCTTCCAGCAAGCACAGCGATTCGCATCCCTCACGCGATTCGAAGGTCTCGATCATGGCGGAAATCGCCGGCATCGCGTCTGAAACCGATTTGAGCCGCATACCGAACGGCATGTAGACGCTGGCCGCGGCGAATCCCAAAGCGTCCAACATGGCATGTCCATCGTGGGCTTCCACGGAAGTGACGTGCACGCGGTCGGCCGGACCGGACACCAGATGGGCGATCATGCCCACACGGGCTCCGCCGTCAAGATACAGCGCCAGCACCGGAGAAACGATCTGACTGATTTTCCGACGCATCGGCTTGTCGAACGTCGTATTGTGTTGGGATATCTCCAAAGCTCCAAACGGACGCGCCTGATCGGACAGCGCCAGCACCGCATTCGCGGACAGGTCGTCCTTGGTATGCGGTCCGACACGGGCGACTTGCAAACCGTCCATATCGAAAATGGCGACGTTTTCGTCAAACAAACGCGCAATCACTTCGGCGACGGCCTGAACATCACCCGCACGGGCGAGCTCGGCACGTAACGAGGTGGACATAACGTCCATCTGCATTTGCATACGCATCTGCCCGCGAACGATCATGGTATTGACATGCTGGCAAATATCCACAAATGGAATACGATGATGCAGCCCGATGACGGTCAGACCTTCGCGTCGCGCAGCCTGCGCCAAGCAGTCCGGAAGGGCGACCACTCCCTCGACCAGCTCCACCACCAAAGCCGCGATGCCGGCTTCCACCAAGCTTTTCGCATAGTCGTCGAGCCGAGACCCACGACCATCGGCAACCAAGGATCGCCCTTCGACCACCAGCAATTCGCCACCGGTAAGGAACGAGGCGACATCCTCACGCTCATTCGTGAACACCCATCGCACCGCCGCATCCAAATCGCCGGACGCCACCTCGACGCACGGCAAAGCGGTCGAGAACAAGTCGTCATCAAGCACATCCCTGACCGTAACAACCATACAAACCGTCCATTCCCAAGTAATACACAAGTCACATCCAGTAACGTTCCTGCAAAGCGATACGCCGACAATAACCGCCAACGATTACGTCAACGACTTCCGCCGTAACCAGATGGATACATGACAAAACGTCCGCGCGGAGCCCGTAACGAAGGAGCACACCATGAGCACGCAGCTGTTCACCAACGCACATATCGCCACCGGAAAGCCGGGCAGCACCGCCGCCGAAACCACACCACTTCAAGACATCCTCGTCGAAGACGGCGTGTTCTCCGAAATCGCGCCGGACCTCGCGAACAGACTCTCCGCACAGGGCAAGGACCTGTCCTGCGCGGAAATCATCGACCTTGGCGGCAAACTGGTCTGTCCGCCGTTCTGCGACACGCATCTGCACCTCGACTACGTGTTCACCGCCCGCAAACCGGGAGCCGTGAACGAGTCGGGAACGCTGTTCGAAGGCATCCAGCGATGGAGCGAAACGAAATCCGACCTGACCGTCGAAGAAATCAAGGAACGCGCGAAAATCGGCATCGCCAAGGAAATGCGCCACGGCGTGCAGTTCATCCGCTCGCATGCCGACGTCACCGATCCGAATCTCACCTCCCTGAAAGCGTTGCTGGAACTCAAGGAGGAATTGAAGGACACCGTCACCTTGCAGATCGTGTCCTTCCCGCAGGAAGGCATGTACTCCTATGAAGGACCTCACGGCGAGACCGGCGCCGACTTGGTAGAGGAAGGGCTGAGGATGGGAGCCGACTGCGTGGGCGGCATCCCGCATTTCGAACAGTGCCGTGAATTCGGCGAACGCTCCATGCACACCGTGGTCGAATTGGCTTCGAAATACGACAAGCTCATCGATGTGCACTGCGATGAAACCGACGATCCGAACTCACGATATCTGGAATTGCTGTCGGCACTCGCCTACCATGCGGGAATTGGCCCGAAGACCACCGCCAGCCACACCTGTTCGCTGGGTTCGGCGGACAACGCCTATTTCTTCCATCTCACCAAACTGCTCAAGGCCGCGCATATCAATTTCGCATGCGCCCCCACGGAAAACCTGTATCTTCAGGGGCGTCAGGACACCTTCCCGAAGCGTCGCGGCATCACTCGAGTCAAGGAACTCACCGAAGCCGGTGTGAACGTGTCTTTGGGTCAGGATTCCATGCAGGATCCGTGGTATCCGGTCGGCAATGGCAATATGATGCTCATTCTTGATTATGTGCTGCATCTGGCGCAGATGATGAGTTTCGAAGAGATCGACGACGCGCTGAAATTCCTGACCGTCAACGGCGCTACCACGCTGGGTCTGAGCGATTCCTACGGATTGGAACCCGGAAAGAGCGCGAACTTCATCGTTCTGAACGCGTCTTCGGTGTTCGACGCGGTGTATGAGCGTTGCTCGGTGGTTCGCTCGGTACGTGGGGGACGCACGCTGTTCACCAGCAGCGAGTCCATCGACACCAATCTGGAACTGCTGACGCTCTGATTGGGCGCGCCTCCGGAAAAAGAAAAAGCGGCCTCCAAGACAATAGCGTTGAACCGCACCCGATTGCCTACTGAAGAAATTCAGTTCGGCAATCGGATGCGGTTCAATGTGTCTTGGACGGCCGCTTTTCAGGTCAACCGTCAGTCAGCCGAAATCTACTCGGCTTGCGGCGTTGTGGCCTCCTCATCCGAGGCGGTCGGCTCGGATGTCACAGCATCGCCTTCAGGCTGTGCCGGATCGTTCTGGGAATCGGCTACGGCCGGCTCTTCGAACGACTCGCCAGTGAAGGTGAATTCGCCGAGAATGCCTTCGCCTTCGGCATCGACCTTCACGCGTTGACCGTCTTCGAGGTCGCCCATGAGAATCTTCTCCGAAATGGCATCCTCGATGTCGCGCTGAATGACGCGGCGCAACGGACGAGCGCCGAGCAGCGGATCGAAGCCCTTCTGGGACAGCAGGTCCTTGGCCGCATCCGTCAGCTCGAGCGACATATGGCGGTCGAACAGACGATCGTTGAGCTGCTTGACGTCAAGATCGACAATCTGACGCACCTGCGGCTCGGTCAGCTGCTTGAACACGATGATGTCGTCCAAACGGTTCAGGAACTCCGGACGGAACTGCTGCTTGAGCTCCGAAGAGACCTGGTCCTTCATGCGCTGGTAGCTCGACTCCGTGTTGACACCGAGGTTGAAGCCGGTATTGGCGGCCTTGGCGATATCGCGGGTTCCGAGGTTGGTGGTCAGGATGATGATGGTGTTCTTGAAGTCCACCTTGCGTCCCTGGCCATCGGTCAGATGACCGTCGTCCAGCACCTGCAGCAACGTGTTGAAGATATCCGGATGAGCCTTTTCAATCTCGTCGAACAGCACCACGGAGAACGGCTTGCGACGCACCTTTTCAGTGAGTTCGCCGCCCTCCTCGTAGCCGACGTATCCCGGAGGCGCACCAAACAGACGCGAGGCCGCGTACTTTTCGGAGAATTCCGACATGTCGACGCGAATCAACGCATCCTCATCATCGAACAGGAACTCCGCAAGGGTCTTCGCCAACTCGGTCTTGCCGACGCCGGTCGGACCGGCGAAGATGAACGAACCGGAAGGCCTCTTCGGATCCTTCAAACCGACGCGGGCACGACGGATGGAACGGCTCAGCGCGGAAACGGCTTCGTCCTGTCCGATGATGCGCTTGTGCAGCTCGGATTCCATGTTCATGAGCTTCTTGGATTCGGCCTGGGTGAGCTTGAACACCGGAATGCCCGTAGTCTGGGAGATAACCTCGGCGATCACGTCCTCATCCACGACCATCTTCACATCGGATTCACCCTCGCGCCAGGAGGATTCCTTCTCCTTGCGCTCCGCTTCGAGCTTTTCCTGCTTGTCACGAAGCTCCGCGGCCTTTTCGAAGTCCTGGTCCTTGATGGCCTGATCCTTCTCTTCGGCCAGCTTGGCCACCTTCGCATCAAGCTCCTTGAGCTCCGGCGGTGCGGTCAGGCGGCGAATACGCAACCGTGCTCCGGCCTCGTCAATCAGATCGATGGCCTTGTCCGGCAGATGGCGGTCCTGAATATAGCGGCTGGACAATTCGGCCGCGGACTGCAGGGCGCCGTCCGTAATCGTCACGCGATGATGGTTCTCGTAACGCTCACGCAGTCCCTTCAGAATCTCGATGGTCTCCGCGATGCTCGGCTCATGTACCTGAATCGGCTGGAAACGACGTTCCAGCGCGGCGTCCTTCTCGATGTACTTGCGGTATTCGTCGGTGGTGGTGGCGCCGATGGTCTGCAGTTCGCCACGCGCCAGCATCGGCTTGAGCATATCGGAAGCGCCCAGAGCGCCATCCGCGGAGCCCGCGCCCACGATGGTGTGAATCTCATCGATGAACAGCACGATGTCGCCGCGGGTCTTGATCTCCTTGAGCACCTTCTTCAGACGCTCCTCGAAATCGCCACGGTAGCGGGAACCGGCCACCATCGAACCCAGATCCAGGGAATAGACCTGCTTGCCCTTGAGGGTTTCCGGAACATCGCCGGAATTGATCTTCTGCGCAAGGCCCTCGACCACGGCGGTCTTTCCGACGCCGGGCTCGCCGATCAGCACCGGATTGTTCTTGGTGCGGCGGCTGAGCACCACCATCACGCGCTCGATCTCGTCCGAACGGCCGATCACCGGATCCAGCTTGCCCGATGCGGCTTCGGCGGTCAGATTGCGGCCGAACTGATCGAGAATGGCCGATCCGTTCTGGCTGCGTCGATCCTGCACTCCGCCGGCATTGGCCAGATCGCCCTTGCCGTCCGTCTTGCCGTCGCCGGAGTTGCCACGGATCAAATCGATGGTGGCGCTCCTGAGCTCGCCAAGATTAACGTCCATCTTGATCAGAACCTGGGTGCCGACGCCTTCGCCCTCGTGAATCAGGCCGAGCAAAATATGCTCGGTGCCGATATAGCTGTGCCCCAGCTGCAACGCTTCACGCAACGACAGCTCCAACACCTGCCTGGCGTGCGGAGTGAAGGGAATATGCCCGTTCGGAGACGCATTTCCCTTGCCGATCATCTCTTCGACCTGTTTGCGGGTGTCGTCCAGCGTCACACCCTTGGATGCGAGCGCCTTGGCTGCGACGCCTTCACCCTCACGAATCAGGCCCAGCAGAAGATGCTCGGTGCCGATGTAGTTGTGCTGGAGGGTACGAGCCTCTTCCTGCGCCAGCACGATCACGCGCCGCGCACGGTCGGTAAACCGTTCGAACATGCTTGTCCTTCCACTCTTGTTAGTCCTCAAACACTTTACCGATTCACGGTGACGTTTGATATACACGCGCGTAAATTGCGCTGTCAACGCAATGTAACGGATATGCTTGAACGTAAGCAACGACCAAAGGAGGTCACCATGAGCGAAACCACCCTACCTGTGCCGGACACCGGCTTGCAAGACATAATCGTCGGAGTGGATGGGTCGAGCGAGTCCTTCGCCGCTTTGCGTTGGGCGTTGAACGAGGCTTCGCTGACCGGGCAGCATGTCAACGCGGTTTACGCATGGTCGCATTCGTGGGACATGGGATCGGAACCCGATTCCGACGAACAGTGGGCCAAGATGCGCCATGATATAGCCCGACGGCTGCGTGATTGGGTGGCTGATGCGTCGAAGAGCATGCCCATTGACGAGAACTGCGTCAAGCTCACCTCCGTCAAGGCCACCGGCACGGCTGCGCTGTTGGAGATAGGCAAGCATTCCCAGCAGATCGTGGTGGGCCGGCGTTCCTATGGACGCGTGGCGCGCTGGTTCCTCGGGTCGGTATCGGAATCCCTGGTGGAGGAGGCCCGGGTTCCGGTTACCGTGGTACGCATCCCCGACAAGGAGGAATCGAGCGTCCAGAACGCCATCGCCAATGCGCTCACTCCGGGCGGCAGCACTGTTGCCTATGAGCTTCCCGGCTCCCCTTTGCCGAAGGACCAACGTCCGATCGTGGTCGGTGTCGATGGTTCACGGGCTTCAAAGAACGCGCTGTTGTTCGCCATCAATCTCGCCGCATTGCATCACGCTCCCCTGCAGGTGATGTTCTGCTGGCAGCTGAAGGATCTCGGAGTCATCGAAGGCTATGAGAATTCGATCGCGCCGATCGACGTAGGGCAGAAGAAGGCGGAACGGATGCTTGACGAGCTGCTCGATTCCGTCCGCATTCCCTCAGCCGGCATTCCCGACGATTTCATCATCGAATCGCACGCGTTCCATATTTCCGCGCCGAAGGGGTTGATAGCCGCATCCCGTTACGCACAGCACTTGGTGGTTGGCTCCCGTGGGCTTTCCGGCTTGGATACGCATTTTCTCGGATCGGTATCCAAGCAGGTCATCAATTTCGCCGGCTGCACCGTCACCGTCGTGCACTGACCGCTTCAGCCCATCGGTATAGCCCATAAACGGCTTGTGGCCATGTTCCGTTGATGGAATATGGCCACAAGCCGTTTATGCCGTTTATGCATCGAGTGGAGGTTTTCCACGCGATTTTTGTTATCCGACTTATTCGGATTCCTGCGTTTGCGTGGAATCCGTCATGTCGTCATCCGTGGAATCCGTTTCGGACTGCATCTGCTCCTGCGACTCGTCGGGCGATTCGTCGGCGACGCTTTCCACCGACTCCTCCTGAATCTCCTCCGGCATGTTTTCCTCGGATTCCTCTTCGTCAGAATCCTCTTCGGAATCATCGTCGGAAATGTCCTCGGCGGCATCTTCGGAATCATCCGCATCATCATCCATGCCAAGATCTACCGTCGCCTCCACCTCGGGCTCCTCCTCGGATGAGGTATGCTCGGATACCTCATCCTGAGTGGCGTCGTCATCTATGGTGTTGGCTTCGATATCCTCCTCGGAAGCGTCCTCTTCGTTGTTCGGATTCTCATCATCGTCAGCGGACAACCGTTCTATGAGCTCCACCGAACCCCGCTCGTCTCGCGGAGACTGCGCGATGATGTCGATATGCAGATCGTCGAATGCCGGCTTGGACTGCACCCACAGGCGAGACGGTTCCGGAGGATCGATTTCGGAATGTTCACCGCAGCCGTGGTCGAGGGAGACGACGCGGCCGTCGTCCGGGCTCCACTTGTTGGCGCATACGCCGAACAGCAGGTTCAGCTCGCCTTTCAGCGGAATGAAAAAGCCGCATGTGGAGCAGGGATTACCATCCGCGGTTTTAGTGGACAGCGATTTCGGACCACGCGGCCCCTCGTACCAACGTTTCGCGGTCTGCGAGCGCCCCAGAGGAGTCATCACGTGCCTACGGGACAGATCGAACGCCCGAACAGCCTCGTCAAGGTCCTCGTCGGAAGTCCGAGCGGTTTCGGTGTCCTCGTGCGCATCATCCGATTCCGAAGCGTCCTGCGATGCCGTATCCGACGATTCCGCCACATCCGGCTCGCCGTCCTGTAATCCCTCAGCATGCGACTCCTGCGCAGAGTCGTTCCGAGCATCATCCTGCGTCTCGTCCGTGGTTTCCGCCTGTGTTTTGCGGAATCCCTCTTCGATGCGCGGGTCGTCCGGATCCGTTCCTATCGAATCGGTAACCGCAAGATCGGTCGGTTCGAGACGGTCCTTCCACGGGATCCATTCCGGCGGACGCAGCGCGTTCTCGGTGGGCACCAACGACGATTCGTTGACCGTCCAGCGGTCGAGTTCAACGTCATGGTACAACGTTACCGACCACTGCCAGCCTTCATAACCGCGCACGTTGGTCTCGAAGCGAAAATCGGTGACGCAATCGTCCAATTCGATGGCCTGGACGAAGTCTCCGACCTGATTGTCCTCATCGGCCACTTCGATGGCTACCGCTTTGGCTATCGCCTTGGGATCCAGTGTGGTATCTGGCATGTGATTATTCCTGTACGTCGAAATTATCCGCGACCGCACGCATCAGCGTCGCGAGTTTCTTGCTTTCCGCAGAGGACGGATAACGATGGTGACGCAGCTGGTTTCCAGCAGAGTCAAGCAACTTGATCAGATCCTCCACAATCGCCGCCATATCGTCCGGCTTCGGACGGGTGGCCTTGACCAGAGACGGCGCCGACGCCACCAAAGTGACGCCCATGGCCTGAGGTCCCTTACGACCTTCGATCACCGAATATTCAACTTTCGCACCCTTACGCAGCGTCTTCACACCTTCAGGCAGCGCGGCGGCCGGCATGAACACATCCGTCCCCTGCTCGCCTTCGATAAATCCATAGCCTTTGTTCGTATCGAACCAACGAACGCGTCCGCTAGGCATTGTCACCTCACTATTATCTGATCCACATACATTCGCGCGAACGCCAGAACGGCATCCGCCAATATTCAAATCAAATAAGCATTTTAGCGCAAGAAGCGGAGCACCCCCGCTTCTTGCGCGTTCAGCACGGACGAAACCCGTGTTGCAATGCCGGTTTCCGGATGGTCACTTCCAGGTTTTACGCCCCTTTTTCTCATCCTGCACCGGAGCGACGGGCTTGGGCTCGACCGGCGCGATGGGGAGGACCACCGTCAGTGTCAGACCATTGCCCTCACTGCCGGAAGCGCAGATGAATCCATGATGGGCCTTCACTACGGATTGCGCGATCGCCATGCCGAGACCTGTGCCGCCCTTCTGCCTGGCACGGGACGGATCGGCCGTGTAGAAGCGTTCGAAGATCTTCGATCTCGCTTCGACCGGTACGCCGGGTCCATGATCCGCGAATCGGACGATCGCATAGTTCATACCGACCTGCATCGACTGGCCGACCTCGATCGCCTCCACTAGATGGTGCAACGATTGCTCGTTGGACGGCATCCGAGACAACGATTCCGGACTGATGGACGCGGGCAGCGCTCCCACGGAAACCTCCACCGGAGAGTCCGACGGCGTGTATCGGTGGATGTTGCCCACGATGTTGGTGACCACCTGACGCAGTCTGGAGGCATCGCCGGTCAGCGTGACCGGCGGCATCTGTCCGGGCTGGAACGACAGTTTGGCCGGATGCTCCATGTCGGTTCCCGCCTCCAAAACCACCTGCCCGCAGGTTATGCCCCTTTCAGGGTCAAGAGCATGCAGATCATCCGCGGCATCCTGCACCACGGAAGTGAGCTTCACCTGCTGCGTCATGTCGATGCCACGTCCCTCGTCCAATCGGGCAAGAGAAAGCAGATCCTCAACGAGTACCGTCATACGCGCGCTGGACGCCTCAATATGTTCGATGGATTCATCGGCACGCTCCAAGGCACCGGGCATGTCACGCTGCATCTTGTAGAGTTCCGCATACCCGTGGATCGCTGCGAGCGGCGTACGCAATTCGTGGCTGGCATCGGAGACGAACCGTTTCATCTTCTCCGTCGTCTCTTCCTGCGCGTGGAAGCTTTCCTCGATACGGGTCAGCATGGCGTTCAGAGACACCGACAACGAGCCGACTTCCGTGTTCTCCGGACGTTCCGGAACACGTTGGCTCAGATCACCTGCCGCGATTTTCGCCGCGGTCTTTTCGATGCGCTTGAGCGGCGCGAGCGTGCTTTGCACGACGATGGTTCCTATGACCGCTCCGATAAGCACCACCGCGATACCCACCATCGCGCAGAAACGGGTCAAGGTATCGGATGTATCGATCTGGTCACTCAACGACAGTCCGATGAAAACCACGCCGCTATTTTTCACCTGACCATCTTTGCCGGTTTCGCTCCACGGCAGCGCAACGACCCTCCAAGGGGCCTGTGCCGCCTGCATGATGGAATGGTCGGCCGTGCGGCTGGTGGTCACATGCACCACCGCCTTCGTGGTGAAAGGCTGCCCCAATGTCACACCGTCAAGGCTGCCGTCCGCCGGAAGACTCGGCTCCGACACGACCCCGTCCATGAGCATGGGCACGGAACCCACGCCGGTGCTTTTGTAGTTGCTGTCCCGAACCTCGACGTAATAGGTGTTCATCAGGCTTCGGCCGTCTTCGCTCGTGTTGGTATCGAGCGAATCCATGCTGTTGAAGATCATCTGGGCCTGATTGATCAGCTGCGTATCGGTTTTCTGCAGCAGATAGTTGCCCACCAACGTGCGGATGGAAAACGAGATGCCTATGGTTCCCACCGTCAACAGCACGATGATGCAGGTCACCAGCTTGGTGCTCAACGGAATCGCATCCACCTTGCGTCCGAATCGCTTCCAGAGCGACGGACGGTTCGGAACGGACTGTTTCGGCTGCTCTTCCGGCCCGCCGTTCGGCATGTTCCGGACGGGCACGGGAACCATTGGGGTGGCATCCTGACTCATATTCGGATCCGAATCAGTTCTTTGGAGCGCGAATCATATAGCCGATGCCACGCTTCGTCTCGATCAACGGGGTCACCTTGCGGGATTCGCCGTTCTCATCCTCCACCACAATGCCATCGACCTTCTTGCGAAGGTAGGAGATGTACGATTCGACGATGGCTGCGTCTCCGCCCCAGTCGTACTGCCACACGTGGTCGAGTATCTGCGCTTTGGAAAGCACACGGCCTTCGTTGTCCATAAGGTAACGAAGCAGTTTGTATTCGGTCGGGCTCAGATCGATCGGCTGACCGGCGCGGGAGACGTCATGGGAGTCCTCGTTGATTTCAAGGTCGCCGACGCGAATGATCGGATCGTCTTCAATCTGCTCCTGGGTGCGGCGCAGAATCGCACGGATACGGGCCACGACCTCTTCCAGGCTGAACGGCTTGGTCACGTAGTCGTCGCCGCCGACGGTCAGTCCCATGATCTTGTCTTGAGTATCGTCGCGCGCGGTCAGGTACAGTACCGGCGTCGCGATTCCCTCCTGACGGATACGACGGGTCACGGTGAAGCCGTCGATATCCGGAAGCATCACGTCAAGCACGATCAGATCGGGCTGCAGACGTTCGATCACTTCGATGGCTTCGGAACCGGATGCAGCGGTGTTCACCTCGAAACCGGCGAAATGCAGGGATGCGACCAAGAGCTCACGGATGGACGGCTCATCATCCACAACAACGATGGATGCTTCAATAGGCTTACTCATGCCTTTAAGCTTCGCGCTCTTCGCTGGATATTTCCTGAACGGACTCTGAATCTTGCATAGGCTCTGCGTCATCGCCTTCCGAATCCGTTTCAGCCGGCGCCGGCCCGGTCTCGGCATCGCTCTTCGACGACTTCTCCGGCGGCACGGCCTTGCCGCTCTCGGAATCCTCGACGTCCCGCACGGCGGAATGACGCCCGCTCGAGCGCCTACGGAACTTCAACGACTTGTTGCGTTTTCTGAGCATCTGGAACACGAGGATCACCACGACCAGTAAAATCAGGACGGCAACCATGCCTCCGATGCCAAGCCACCGCGCATGCGACGACGTCGACGTTTGCCTTTCCAGTGCGATCTGATCCATCATGTCGGTGGCCGACTTCGCCCAATTCGGTGTGGATTCCATCAGCGGCTTCTGCGCCGCATCGGACAACGCTTCGACCGTTGACGTCTTCTTGAGCCATTCATCCGAATTGGAGGAAACCGCGACTACCAGATTGCCGTCGTTCGACGCCACCGCAAGCAGTACCGTATTGGGGTCCGGGTCGAGGGACTCCAGCAGGGAACTCGCCCACACATCAGGTTCCTGATCACTGTTGAAGCTTGCCAGATACAGCAATCGAACGGTCACACCCGTGTCGGTCTTCGTCTGTTCGATGGCGTCCGTGATCTCGGCCACGTTCGAACCAAGCAGGTTTTCGGTATCCGTGATGTTGTCGGTGATGGTCATGCCGGTTCCCGAATCCTCCTCGGCATAGCCGAACGGAGTTATCCACATCGCCGCGCACAGACACATCAACGTCACCAATAGCGCAACAAGGGCGTCTTTCCAACGATTCGAGACATTACATCCTTTGCCCGACACGCCGACGAACGTCTTTTCATGCGGTTCTCTGACCACAACCATCTTTTTTCCACTGCTCACGTTCACTACTGACATATGCTCCACATTACCGTTCGGTTACGTCAAGCACGAACGCACAACGGACCAATCGCATTCCATTACGTTCAAAGAAGAAAGGACCAGCATCATGGCTCAATATCAAGTGGATTCCGAGCAGATTCAATCGTCGAGCGCCGCGGTGAACGCTTCCATCCAATCCATCAGGCAGGCGGTTCAAGGCATGTACGGCAATCTCAACAATCTGCAAAGCGTATGGCGAGGTGGCGCGGCGACGCAGTTCAACGCCGTCGCAGAACAGTGGCGTGCCGCACAACAGCAGATGGAGAGGTCTCTCGAATCGATTCAGCAGGCCCTCATGCAGGCATCCACCCTGTACGCCGACACGGAGATGCAAGCCTCCCGTCTCTTCTCGCAGTGAGCGCACGGAGAAGCATCCGCACGACGCATGCCGACCATAGGGTTTGAGCCGGCTCATACACGACGAAAGCCCGCTCCCCTGGCTTCAATCCATGAGGGAACGGGCTTTCAGTCGCTTAATCGCTCAGCGATGGGTCATACAGTCGGTTCGATCAGTAGCCCATGTCCGCGCCGGCGGCCGGAGCTGCCGCCGGCGGTTCCGGCTTGTTGGCCACCACAGCTTCGGTGGTCAGGAACAGGCCGGCGATGGAAGCGGCGTTCTGCAGAGCGGAACGGGTGACCTTGACCGGGTCGGTGACGCCTGCGGCCAGCAGGTCCTCGTACTCGTTGGTCGCGGCGTTCAGGCCCTGGCCATCAGGCAGGGAACGGACCTTGTCGATCACCACGTCACCGGACAGGCCGGCGTTCTCGGCGATCTGCTTGATCGGAGCTTCGATGGCGCGGAACACGATGGCGGCACCGGTGGCTTCGTCGCCTTCGAGCTGAACATCGTTCTCAGCCTTGGCTGCAGCCTGGACCAGAGCGACGCCGCCACCCGGCAGCAGGCCTTCCTCGATGGCGGCCTTGGCGTTACGCACGGCATCCTCGATGCGGTGCTTGCGTTCCTTGGCCTCGACCTCGGTTGCGGCACCGACCTTGATGACCGCAACACCGCCGGCGAGCTTCGCCAGGCGCTCCTGCAGCTTCTCACGATCGTAATCGGAATCGGTGTTGGCGATTTCGGCGCGGATCTGAGCGACGCGGGCTGCCACGTCTTCCTTGGAGCCGCCGCCTGCGACGATGGTGGTCTCGTCCTTGGAGACGATGACCTTCTTGGCGGTGCCGAGCACGGACGCGTCGATGGAGTCGAGCTTGAGGCCCAGCTCCTCGGAAACGACCTGAGCGCCGGTCAGGATGGCCATATCCTGCAGCATAGCCTTACGACGGTCGCCGAAGCCCGGAGCCTTCACAGCGCAGGACTTGAAGGTGCCACGGATGTTGTTCAGGATCAGGGTCGGCAGGGCTTCGCCGTCAACGTCCTCGGCGATGATCATCAGCGGCTTGCCGGTCTTCATGACCAGTTCGGCAACGTGGACGACATCCTGCTGGGAGCTGAGCTTGCCGGAAGTCAGGAGGATGTACGGTTCCTCGAGCACTGCGGTCTGATCTTCCGCGTTGGTCACGAAGTATGGAGCGATGTAGCCCTTGTCGAAACGCATGCCCTCGGTGAAGTCGAGGTCCAGGCCGAAGCGGTTGTTGTCCTCAACGGTCACGACGCCATCCTGGCCGACCTTGTCGAGAGCCTCGGCGATCTTCTCTCCGACCTCAGGATCGGCGGCGGAGATGGTCGCGGTCGCAGCGATCTGCTCCTTGGTCTCGACATCCTTGGCCGCGGCCACGAGTTCCTTGACGATGGCCTCGGAAGCCTTCTCGATACCACGACGCAGTGCGATCGGGTTGGAGCCGGCGGTGACGTTCTTCAGGCCTTCGTGAACCAGGGACTGAGCCAGCACGGTAGCGGTGGTGGTGCCGTCGCCAGCAACGTCGTCGGTCTTCTTGGCGACTTCCTTGACCAGTTCGGCGCCGATGCGCTCGTACGGATCATCGAGGTCAATCTCCCTGGCGATGGAAACGCCGTCGTTGGTGATAGTCGGAGCACCGTAGGTCTTGTCGAGAACCACGTTGCGGCCCTTCGGGCCGAGGGTGACCTTGACGGTGTCAGCGAGCTTGTCGAGGCCCGCGAGCATTCCCTGACGAGCTTCGTCGTCGTATGCAATAATCTTTGCCATTGTTCCTCCACATATGGCTACACGGTGTTATTCCCACTCTCAGAGCCGAGCCAGGACCAGCCGTCAGCTGCCGGTTATCACTCTCACTCATCGAGTGCTAATTGTGCAGATTAGCACTCTCATGGCGAGAGTGCCAACCTTGGGCCCATACTTTGCGCCGTCAGCAAGAATTCCACTCATAAACACAACCGGACGAACGTTGCAATTCCGCGGAAACACAACGAAAAATCCCCGAATCGACGGATTCGGGGACCATAATCTCACAGGTATCTCACATGGTGTTCTCAGTCGAGCAAGACCACAACGATGGACGTCACAAGACCATCGGTCTGCTCCACGGTCGAAATACCCAAGGTCTGAGCAACGTTCTCAGCCGTGGCCCTATCCGTCTCGTTCTGATACCAGACCACGGTCTGCGACGGAACGTTGCCCGTCGGGTTGCTCGCGGACACGGTCGTATAGCCGGCCTGGGTCAACGCGTCCGCCTTGCTCTGGGCATAACCGTTGATCGAGGTGGCGTTCACCACGCGCACCTCCGTGTTGAGATTCACCGTCTGGTTCACGCTTTCGTTCGAATCCGTCTGCTGAGTGGCGTCGGTCGCGGCCTCGTCCGAATTCGCGTCGCCCGACGAGGCGTCGGTGGAAGAATCGGCCGAGGCATCAGAAGATGTATCAGAGGACGCGTCGGAAGAGGTATCAGACGATGTGTCGGAGGAAGTCGTCGAATCATCGGAAGTGGAGGAATCGGACGATGCGGAGCTCTGCGACGACGACCACGGCATCTTCAGATTGCTCAGCTCACCAGAATAGATTCCCCAGAACAACAGTCCTGCAAGCAATGCCACGATGACAACGATCACATACGGCGTGGCGCGCGAGGCAACGGAACGCGCTCCACGATGGACTCCCATGGGACCCGCGGGAGGATTGTCAAACGCGTCCTTCTGATAGGAATCGTAAGTTCCCTCATCCTTCTGAGCCATATCGCAACCTCGTTTCTTACACACTTACCCTGACAGTGTACCGACCACCGCAGTCAACACACAAGCACCGCATGCGCGCAAAGACCGGAGGGCGCATCGAAGGAAGATTCGGCAGGAGGGAACACGCCGTCGTACAGTGTAGGCATGACGCATATCAAACCTTTGAAGGAACTCGTGGAACCAGGATGGGCGCAGGCGCTCGACGACGTCGAACCCCAAGTGCATCGTATGGGCGACTTTCTCAGGGAGGAGATCGCCGCGGGGCGCACCTATCTGCCATCCAGCAAAAACATTCTCAGAGCCTTCACCATTCCATTCGACAGCATCAAGGTGCTGATTGTGGGACAGGACCCCTACCCCACGCCCGGGCATCCCGTGGGGCTGAGCTTCTGCGTGGCGCCGGACGTGAAACCGATTCCACGAAGCCTGACCAACATATACAAGGAATTGACGGACGACCTCGGTGTTCCGGTGCCAGCCAACGGCGACCTGACCCCATGGACGGACCAGGGCGTCATGCTGCTCAACAGATGCCTGACCGTGCAGCCGGGAAAGCCCGGAAGCCATCAAGACAAAGGCTGGGAAATCGTCACGGACGCCGCCATACGGGCGCTCAACAACCGCCGCGACCCCGACGGAAGCGTCAAACCGCTGGTCGCCATTCTCTGGGGACGCAAGGCCCAGACGCTGGAGCCACTGCTCACCAACGCGTTCATCATCAAATCCCCCCACCCGAGTCCCATGTCCGCACGATACGGCTTTTTCGGCTCGAAACCGTTCTCCCGCGCCAACCAGGCACTTATGGACGCAGGGGTCGAACCTGTGGACTGGTCCCTTCCGTCAGCTTGACCCGTTAGAGTTGAACCATGGCTTTATTCCCTCCCAAAACCTCGATACCGACGCATATCCCTGTTCCGATGTCCACGACGGCACGGACGAACGCATTGTCTTCTGAAGACATCAATCGCACGAAAGGCCTCATCTCACAGGTACGGGCACGTTTCTCGCAGACGTTGGTCGGGCAGGACTCCCTTCGCGACTCGCTCATCGTCACATTGGTCGCCGGCGGGCACATCCTTATCGAATCCGTTCCGGGACTCGCCAAAACCACCGCGGCACAAACACTGGCCACTTCGGTATCAGGCTCGTTCAAACGCGTGCAGTGCACACCGGATCTGATGCCGTCCGATCTGGTCGGAACGCAGGTCTTCGATTTCGCCACGCAGAAGTTCGCCACGCAGATCGGCCCGATACACGCGAATTTCGTACTGCTTGACGAGATCAACCGCTCCAACGCGAAAACGCAATCCGCGATGCTCGAGGCCATGGCGGAAGGCGCCACCACCATCGGAGGGCAACGCATCGCGCTTCCCAAGCCATTCATGGTCATAGCCACCCAGAACCCCATCGAGGAGGAAGGCACCTTCAACCTGCCCGAAGCCCAGATGGACCGCTTCATGATGAAGGCCGTGATGACCTACCCGACCGCGCAGGAGGAGCAGCGCATGCTGGCCATGCTCACCAAACGCGGTTCCGACACTTTCGATCAGCACAGCCTGCAGGGAAACGTCATATCCATCGGCGACGTCGAATTCCTGCGTTCCGCGGCACGCCGCGTGCATGTGTCCGACTCGATCATGCAGTATGTGGTCGATATCGCTGCGACCTCCCGCGGGGCCGGCACGAAGCCAGTTCAGGGATTGGCATCGCTGGTGAGGCTCGGCGCTTCGCCACGCGCATCCATAGCGTTGGTACGTATCGGCCAGGCCAATGCCCTGCTGCAAGGACGCGATTACGTGATTCCGGAGGATGTGAAGGCCAACGCCCGCGAAGTGCTCCGCCACCGCGTCCTGCTGACGTTCGAAGCCCTGGCAGACGGCGTCTCCAGCGATCAGGTCATTGATTCGATCGTTCAGGCGGTACCCGTTCCATGATCGAAAACAACCGTTCCGGGGATTCGGTTCGCAGAAAAATCGAAACCTTTGGAACCTCGCTGAGCCTGCCTACGGTGCGCAAGGCCCTCGGAGTTCTCGAAGGAGCCCACGCGTCGAACAGGCGGTTCGGTTCCGATGACCTTATGGACATCCGCCCTTATGAAGCCGGGGACGAGGCCCGTCGGATCAGCTGGAAGACCAGCGCCCGAACAGGGCGCCCTATGGTGGTGCAGCGCGAACGTCCATCGACTTCGAAGGTCTGGCTGTTGTCGGATGTCGGAGTCGAGATGACCGCCACCTGCGATTCCGGCGAAAAGGCCTATCAGGTCGCGGCCAACGCCTTGTGCATGTTCGCCGCGTTGAGCATTCGCCGTGGCGACCAGGTGTCCATGGTGTTCGGCGATTGCGCATCCATCACGCACGTGCCGTTCAACGGTGGTCTTGCCCAGTTCGAACGCGCGATTGACGACGCGCTGGAACGCGATTGGAGCAATCCGCGCAATATCGACGCGCTGCTGGAATACGCGCTGCGCATTCGCGATCGCGAGTCGCTGATCGTTCTGGCCACGGATGAGCTCGCCCTTTCTCAGAAGCATCTGGACACGATACGTAAAATCGCCATGACGCATCCCCTGGTGCTCATCGACGTGGCCACGGCCAATCCGTTCGACGCCTCACGGTTCAAAATCGTGCTTGACGGAACGAGAACCCGCCGTGTTCCGGCATTCCTGCGCACGCGGACGACGATGCAGGAGGTACGTACACATCGTGAATATGTCGCTTCGGCCATACAGCGGGAGTTGGCGCGCTGCGGTTCAACCGTGATTCGAGCAGGTTCAAGCGAACGCATGTTCTCGGAATTCGTGAAGATGGTATCCGCCGCATTGTCGCGTTCCACCGGCAACTGGTTAAGAACACCGTCAACGCTTTCATTGGGAGGCAAATCGTAATGCTTGTCCTGCCGGAGAATCTGATCCGCACGAAGGATCAGATTCATATCGAGACCGGGCTGATCGCAACGATCGTCATCTGCCTGATCATGGCAGCGGTGCTTGTTGCGCTGACGGTATTGCTGTCACGCCCAAGCCGTAAAACCAGCGGAAAGTCCAGCAGCCGTGGACGTTATGACCAAGCCGCCGGCAAATCCGAATGGCATCAGCGCATCGACGCGATCGTGTCAAGCCATGAAAGCGGCAGGATAACCCGCGATGAGGCATTCGCGCAGCTGGCCGCCCTGGCACGCGACTACGTTTCGCAGTCCACGGGCGCGGATATCAGCAACCATACGTTGGCCGATATCAAGTCCACGCCGCGCACCACCGGCAACCAACAGAGGCTCACACTGCTCAGACAGACCATCGAATCGTTGTATCCTCCGGAATTCGCCGACGCGGAACACAACCACACCGCTCGTGAGACGACCGTCGAGCAAGCGGGACAATGGGTGGCGAATCTCGTGGAAAGGTGGCGATAGATGACATTGTCATGGCACTGGCCTTGGGCTGCGCCCGTGGCGGTGGCGGCTGCACTGGCCATCATCGCCGTCATCATATTCGTTTCGTCCAAACGCGATTGCGATCTTTCCGACGAGGCCCGGGTATTCAGCCTCGAAGACGACATCAGCACCGAATCCGCCGCCGGCATGTTCCATATGTGGCGTGTGCTGACGAGAATCGCGGTATGTGCGCTGACCGTGGCCCTCGTTCTGGCGATAGTGCTTGTCTCCCGTCCAAGCAAGGTAGATGAGGGTGAGGAACGGTCCGGAAGCCGCGACATCGTGCTGTGCCTCGATGTGTCCGGTTCGACGTTGCCTTACGACCGTGAGGTGATCGACACCTACCGCAAGCTGGTGAGCAGCTTCAAAGGCGAACGCATAGGCCTGAGCATCTTCAATTCCACGTCCCGTACCGTTTTTCCACTGACCGACGATTATGAGTTGGTGGCCGCTCAGCTTGAGACGGCAAGCAGCATCCTCAAAGGCGTCGAAACGCAGGACGACATCGACGAGATGGAGGATGCCGACTATCAGAGGATCTCCGACTGGCTGGATGGCACGCAGAACCGCAAGGAGGCGACCTCGCTGATCGGCGACGGCGTTGTGAGCTGCGCTGCCATGCTGCCGGGATTCACGTATTCCGATGGTGATTCGGAGAACCCTCGTGCCGCGTCCATCGTGCTCGCCACTGATAACGTGGTTTCCGGCGACCCCACGTACACGCTTCAGGAGGCTTTGGACTTGACAAGTCAGGCGGATATAACCGTTGATGGCCTGTTCTCCGGCCCTCAGCAGAGCGAATCCGATTCCACGACCAGTGAGTTCAAGTCCGCTATCGAATCCCATGGCGGAGTGTTCCTCACCCAGTCGAACGGCTCATCCGTTTCCGAATTGGTCAAGGAGATCGAGTCACACAGGAACCATGAGAACACCGCCTCGAACAAAGCCTCTCTGGTCGACGCCCCCGGATGGTGGACTCTGGCTTTGGCCGTTGTGGTAATCGCATGGATGGCATTGGCTTGGAGGTTGAGGCGATGAATGGTCTGACGCTCTCCCCCGCTTTGGGATGGCCTCTGGGTGTTGCGGTCGCCGTTGTCATGGTGGCCGCGGCACTCGTGGAGATCGTGTTGCATGTACGGCGCCATTCCTCCAGTGATGAGACGGTGTGGTCCTGCGCGCGCAGATCGTTGCTGTGCGTGCTTGTTGCCGTCATGATATTGACACCCAGCGTGGTATCGTCCACGAACGTCCGTGCCATCAACGCCACGGATGTGGTCGTTGCCGTCGATGTCACCGGTTCCATGGCCGTTACGGACGCGCAGTATGGTTCGGATGAACAGCGCAGCCGCCTGGACGTGGCCAAGCAGGCGGTGAAGGACATCACCTCGCTGTATCCGAATTCGAGTTTCGCTGCCATCCGGTTCGGCGCTTCCGGAACGCTGGATGTTCCGTTGACGCCGGACTCGAATGCGATCGACGGTTGGGCCGACACGCTTTCCACGGAGGCGACGTCGGTTTCGGCGGGTTCCACGTTGGATGTTCCGATTGATCAGCTGCTGTTGACCTGCAAGTCGATTCGCGAACAGCATCCCGATGATGCGATTGTGCTGTATCTGATTTCCGATGGAGAGCAGACTTCCACGAAAACCCGCAGAACATTCTCGTCGTTGCGTCGATACCTGTCCGACGCGTTCACCGTGACGGTCGGCAGCGATCAGGGCGGAAACGTCCCCGAAACCGCCGATGGCGTGACCGGCTCGGACGGACAGCAGTGGGTCACCGACCCGCAGACCGGCGAGCCTGGCGTTTCATGTGCGGACTTCGCCCAGATGAGCGCGATCGCGGACGAACTCAGCGGGACCGCCCTGCGCTTGGACGCCACGACCACCATGAGCGGCGGTATTTCCGAGGAGGCTTCCAGCATGTGGCGGATGACGCAGACAACCAAGCAACGTGTTCGAACCGTTCCCGTGGTTTGGCCCTTGGCAATCGCCGTGGCCGTGCTTCTGGCGTGGGAGCTCGGATCCTGGCTGGCTCAATCGAGGAGGCTGCTGTGAGCAAGACGTCCGTAAAGCCGAAAGCCCCGTTGGCCGTCCGCATCGCATTAATCGTACTGGCTGTGGCCGTGTTGTCCGTCGGCCTGCTCGCCGGAGTGAATCTGGCCGCGATGGGCAATTACAATCAGGCCACACAACGCCTTAATGAGAACATCAGACTCGTGCAGCAGGAGGATGCGGATCTCGACAAGCAATACGTCAGCCAGCAGCAGACCGATGCCCAGTTCGAGGATGCCAGCGCATTCGGCGCCCTGCTGTTGCCCGGTCTGAAAGAAGACATCGACTACAACAGCGGCATCTCCAGCCAGCTGACCAAATTGCTGGAACAGCAACTCAATGCCAACGACGACCAGGATTCCACGGACGCCACGGAGGATTCCGCCGAAGGAACCGTCGGATCCGGAACGTCAGGCGGCAACCTTACCGCCGAACAGCTCGAGAAGGTGGAGGAACTGCTCAGGCAGAACACGTCGTCCACACAATCCGACACGGGTGATGATTCCTCCGGATCCGGAACTGCGAAGAATCAAAGCGATTCCACGCAAGCGAAACCTTGGTAAAGACACACATCATGCGTTTCGCTCATGTAATGGGCAGAGCGAAACGAGCGAATGGTGGGCGAACGGTCGGTTATCCACAGAGGATGACCGACCGTTTTCGCATGATTCCAACGATGACACGCCCGAGAACGGCATTTTGCATCATTCTCCGACCACAGGGGCGTTTTTCACGACATCGGCACCGTCAAACATGGTCGAATACGATCATGAACACTTCAATTGCATACAATCAGCCATCATCGTTGATGGCCACGTTGGCCAATCCCATCTGCGTGCCCGGCGTACCCTGCGGATGCCGCGGTATGGTTCGGGTGCATCAGGATCTCATCGTGGCGCAGTTGCGATCCACGCTCTGCCATCTTGACGACCTCGACACCGTACTGAAATCCAATACCCTGCCCGACTGGACAGGCAAGGCCGCGCAATCGTATCGGAGCCAATTGATCGACCTGGGCCGGCGATCCACCGCCCTGCGCGATGCGATCGACACGACCTCGCGCATAGTGTGGTCTGTGGGTACGCCATGAACTGGCAGGTCACTTCCAATGTGAGCGGCGGCCACGCGTTCGCCCCCGCACAATATCAACTGTATGAAAACGCGGCCAGAGCGTTGGGCGGGTCCGCGATGTCCCTGAATCTGTCGGGAATCGCGTTCGGTGCGCTCATCGCGCAACTGGGCATGCGGCAGTATGTGATGCCTACGGTATCCGCCGTTACCAGTCCAATACCGTTCTGTCTGTCCGCAGACCATGTCACATTGCCATATTCGCAACTTGCCGGACGATGCGAGGACCATGCCCGGCAATGCAAGGCCATCGCCGAGGATCTCACACGGATGTCACTGCTGATCATGCGCGCACAATCGCTGTATTCGCAAGCCGATGACGCAAGCAGAAGAGTGCTGAACGAGCTGCTGCAGCTGACCATACAGTCCTTCCCGAGGGAATCCTTCGCCGTGGGAGCCGCAATCAGCGGATTCGGATATCTGTTCGGATCCATCAAGGAAGGAAAATCGAATGGTATATACCTGCTTGACTCCCTCGACTGGGCGCAGGAGGGGATCATGGGTGCCGCAGGCGCCACCATCAGCGGAACCGGACCTCTGCGGGGACTGCTGAAAACCGACGAAGTGAACACAGCCGCGGGTCTTATCGCCACAGGCAGCAGCATCGGCTATAACCTATGGCAGGGCAATGAACTTACCGTAACCCAGGTGCAGTCCAGAACCCAAGTGGTACGGGAATCGCATAGCGTCACAGAATCGTTGGAGGATCTGCGCCGTCTGGCCGAGGAGCGGCTTGGCAAGGCCGATCTTGACAGTGGACTTGAATACGGCACGATAGCCATAAGCAAATATCGCAGAAAAGACGGATCGAACGCATGGCTGATCACCATTCCCGGCACCGACGGCCAGCCCGACTCCCCGTTCGGATGGCCCCAAAACGTGGAGCTGATGAGTTCGGATTCAGAGCAGCGCATGCAGGCCGACAGCGCACGCATGGTCGCGCAGGCCATGAAGCAGGCGGGAATCGGCAAAAACGAGCCGGTGGCCATGATCGGGCATTCCCAAGGAGGCATTGTCGCGGCGACGTTGGCCTCCGACCTGAAGGACGACTACACCATCGAACATGTGGTCACCGCCGGTTCACCCGTGGCGAATCATCCCATCGCGCAATCCACATGGGTGACCAGCATCGAAATGGATGATGAGCTTGTCGCCGCGCTTGATGGAGCCGTCAATCCCAATACCGAGAACTGGCTGACCGTACGCGGAACGCTAAGCCGAGTCGAACAGGATGGAGGCACATCGTTCGCCGGCACACCGGTCAAGGACGCTCCGGAGGAAAAGGAGATCACCCATTGGCTCAAATACCATCAAGCCGCGTATCAGAACGCTCTCGACATGGGATCGGCGTCTCTTGAAACCCACGAACGGCATTTTCAGGAAGTCATAGACGGCGAATTGGAGGAGGTCACGTACTGGCAGGGACGTATGAGCCATTAATTCTATAGTCCGAAGTATTCTGTTGCCCATGAAGCTTACTGATATCTCTCCTGCAATCGCACTGACCCCTCTCGACGGCCGCTACCACGCGCAGACCGCCGCCCTCGTGGAATACATGAGCGAGCCGGCTCTGAACCGCGAGCGCATGCGCGTGGAAGTCGAATGGATGATTCTGCTCGCCAACGGTTTCGAAGGCAACGGCAACCAGCCCATCGTCGCCGGAGTCAAGCCGCTCACCGAAGAGGAGCAGGCGTTCCTGCGTTCCATTCCCGAGGATTTCGGTGCCGAGGGAATCGCCCAGCATGCCGCTCATGAGGCCAAGACCCATCACGACGTGAAGGCCGTGGAATACTACATCGACGACCAGCTTGACAAGGCCGCTGACGTTCTGGGCCACGAGACCCAGTTGACGAACCTCAAGACGCTGGTGCACTTCGCCTGCACTTCGGAGGACATCAACAATCTGTCCACCGCCCGTTGCGTCAAGGACGCCATCGAGAACGTGTGGCTTCCGGGCGCCCAGGCGATCGTCGACCATCTGGCGGAGAAGGCCGACGCATACCGCGACAAGGCCATGCTGTCGCTGACCCACGGCCAGCCGGCCACCCCGACCACGCTGGGCAAGGAGCTCGCGGTGTACGTGTACCGCCTGAACCGCCAGTTGAACAAGGTCAAGGCCCAGGAATATCTCGGTAAGATCAATGGCGCCACCGGCACGTTCGGAGCCCATCTCGCCGCATGTCCGAATGTGGATTGGATCGCGGTCTCGCGCGAATTCGTGACCAACCGCATGGGACTGACGTGGAATCCGCTGACCACCCAGATCGAATCGCATGACTGGCAGGCGGAGCTGTACGGCACCATCAGCCACACCAACCGCATTCTGCACAACCTGTGCGTGGACGTGTGGATGTACATCTCCCGTGGCGTGTTCGCCCAGGTTCCGGTCAAGGGCGCCACCGGCTCCTCCACCATGCCGCACAAGGTCAACCCGATTCGTTTCGAGAACGCCGAAGCGAATCTGGAGATTTCCTGCTCCCTGCTTGACACGTTGTCCGCAACGCTGGTCGAATCCCGTTGGCAGCGCGATCTGACCGATTCCACCACCCAGCGCAACATCGGTTCCGCTTTGGGCTATTCCGTGCTGGCGTTGAACAATCTGATGGGTGGATTGAACTCCATTCATCCGAACGATTACGCCATCGAAGCCGAGCTTGATTCCAATTGGGAGGTTCTTGGCGAGCCGATCCAGACCGCCATGCGCGCTTGCGAGCTGGCCGGACTTCCGGGCATGGACAAGCCGTATGAGAAGGTCAAGGAACTGATGCGCGGCCACGAGATCTCGAAGGAAGCCGTCGAACAGTTCATCGACCAGCAGTCCTTCGATGAGGACACCGCGGCTCGTCTGAAGGCGCTCACCCCCTCCACCTACGTTGGAGTCGCCGGCAAGCTGGTTGATTTCGACCGCTGACGCATTCTGTTTCGCAACGCGTCAAAACGTTCTCTTGGGGCGGCTGCATTTCGTTGCAGCCGCCCCAAGGCGTATTATCGTAGCGAAAGGAAACGGCATTCAGCGGTTTCCGACCCGTAAGTATGGAGCATGCTGATATTGTCTCTTGTTCTTGAACCAAACGCCACCGAACCGCATATCGACGATGTGCCGCCGCAACGCGGCCGTGACTTCGCCGATTTGGTGCGAGCGCTCATTTCATTGCTCATCGGAGTGGGCGTAGGACTGTTCTCCATCTATCTGCACGGCACCACGACCGGCGTCGAATCGGATGTTCGATCGGTCAGTCAGGCCATCGGTTGGCTTATGGATGTTCCAGCATCCCTTCTGCAGCAGATCGCGCTTGTTTCCATCACCGTCACCGTGCTTGTGCAGCTGCTTGTGGCCAAAGAATGGCTGCAAAGCGTGATATCGGCACTCACGCTGTTGCTTGGATTCGGTGTGGTCTGGGTGATTTCCTCGATGATCAGCGGATCGGGAAACAACACGCTCATCATCGCATTGCAGTCCAACGGCACTTCGATCGGCATCGGACTGCTTCCTGATTTCTATGCGGCCATGGCCGCGTTTTTGACTACAGCCGGCCCACGTCGCCTTCGATCCGCGGTCAAGTGGGGTTGGAATGTGCTCTATGCGATAGCGGTGCTGCTGGTGATGCTGTCTTGGAACTCTCTGGCCGGCATGATCGTATCCTTCGCCGTGGGACGCACCATCGGCATGCTGGTTCGTTTCGCGGTCGGCACGCGCAACAACGGAGTATGGGGCCTTCAGCTGGCGCAATCGCTGCGCTCCATCGGCATAGACGTGGCATCCCTGACACGAGGTTTCGATTCGTATGATGATTCGAGCGTTCTCAGGACCTCGCTTGCGGACGACCTGGCGGAGAATTCGCGCATCTATTATGCCACCGACCGCAACGGCGAGCGCTACACCGTTTCCGTGCTCGACAATCAAGTGCATGTGGCAGGCTATTTGAACCAGTTATGGCAATGGATTCGGCTGACCGGCGTTTCCATTCGCAGGGACCGTTCCTCCATCGATGCCCAGCATCACCATTACGCTATGCTGCTGGGCATGGCCAATGCGGGACTGACGACGCCTGGCGTGTACGGCGTGGCCGACAGCGGCGAGTCATCCATCCTTGTGTTCCATACCGACAGAATGCCTCTCGAATGCAATCCGAACACCATGTCGGATTATGATATGGAACGGTTCATGCGTTACCTGTCCGACGCGCACCGTCATGGATTCACCCACCGTAGAATCACTCCGGATACATTGTCTCGCATGGAGGACGGCACCCCTGTGCTTGCCGGATGGCAGAACGGCGATTATGGCAGCTCATCCCCCAATTTCGCCCTCGACAAAGTGCAGCTTCTGGTATTGCTCAGCACATTGAACGGCACCGACCGCGCGTTGGCCTGCGCCAGAAGAGCCTGGGGAGACCAACAGCTGATCGATCTAGCTCCGTTCATGCAGAAAGCCGCCGTTCCAGCGGCCACCCGCGCGCTACCTGGCTGGGAGAAACGCCTTCCGACCGATCTGCGCAACCGCATCAGTATGCTCGCTCCTCAGGAAGTCGCGGATTCGATTGAAAAAGTGCCGCTTTCCCGATTCAGTCCGCGCTCCTTCATCGCCATTGCGCTGCTGGTCGTTGCCGTGTATGTGGTGTTCACGCAGGTTCAGCCTGCGGAGATGATCAACGCCGTAAGGGAAGCGAATCTGGCCATGGCTCTGGTGTGCGTGATGTTCGGATTCGTGGCATGGTTCGGTTCCTCCATGACGTTGTTCGGATTCATGGACAAGAACAAACGCAATCCCGTTGGCGTGTACTGTGCGCAGATGGCGGCGGGCTTTACCGCGGTGTCGATGCCCGCGGGAGTCGGCCCCGCATTCGTCAATCTGCAGTTCCTGAGGAAAAGCGGCTATCGCAATACCGCAGCTACCGCCATCATGAGCGCGGTCTGGGCCGTGCAAAGCAGCATGACCGTTTTTCTGGTGCTGTTCATCGGAATCTTTACCGGACGCAACACGCTTTCCGGTATGATTCCCACGAACACGCTGATCATGGTGATCGCCATCGTCGCGATCATCGTTTCGGCGGCCATGGCCATCCGCCCCATACGACGCTTGATCACCGACAAGTATCTGCCGTTGGTCAAGTCGTATGCGCGCAACCTCATCAACGTGCTCACCCGTCCGAAGGAGATGGCGATCGGCATCGCCGGGGCGTTTGTGCTCAACGTGGCAACGGGTCTGGGATTTTGGGCGGCGTTGCTGGCTTTCGGATACCATACGAATCCTGTGGAGACCACGTTCATCTTCCTGCTCGCCAACACGTTGGGATCGGCCGTGCCGACCCCGGGCGGTCTGGGCGCGGTGGAAGCGGCGTTGTCCGTCGCGTTCACCGCGGTCGGAGTTCCCTCCACCATCGCGGTTTCCGCTACTCTCGTCTACCGAATCGCCTTCTACTGGCTGCGTATTCCGGTAGGTGCGTTGGCCATGAAATGGCTTGATCGGCGCAATCTGATCTGACCCGACCCCCTTTTATAAGGAATTTCACCTCCCTTCGGGGAAAAACAGGCTGGAATCCCTTATAAAACGCCGTTTTTGCCCATAATGTGCGCTACTATCGTATGTGAACGTGGATGTTCGTAATCTGGATATCCCCTGATCCAAGAAGGATGCTTTATGGCATACAACAAGTCTGATCTCGTCTCGAAGATCGCCCAGAAGTCCAACCTGACCAAGGCTCAGGCCGAGGCGGCTGTCAACGCCTTCCAGGACGTGTTCGTCGAGGCAATGCAGTCCGGCGAAGGCCTGAAGCTGACCGGTCTGTTCTCCGCAGAACGCGTTAAGCGCGCCGCCCGCACCGGCCGCAACCCGCGTACCGGCGAGACCATCGAGATCCCGGCAACCTATGGCGTGCGTATCTCCGCAGGCTCCCTGCTGAAGAAGGCCGTCACCAAGTAAGCCTTTATGGATCTTGCAGACGAATGAAGCTCCGACTGGAAAGTCGGAGCTTTTCGTTTATACCGGTTAATTGCGCACACTGCACACATTTGCCGAAAGCCGTACACATCCATCTGCGTTAGACTGTGCGTACCAGACAACATGTCAAAGGAACGGGGAGTCTTTATGACCGACCAGAAAAAAGAAGTCATCAACAAACTTCATGAGTTGAACATCCTTCTGTTGCATACCAAACTCAAGGCAACCCGTACGCAGACCGCGTTACGCGCCGCCACACGTCTACGCAACGTCGATGCCGCGCGGCATCACGGCACGGCCGCGGCACAACAGAACGTCGGACATAAGGACTCGGCCACGCATATGCTCGACTGCCTGACCGACGAGGAGCTTTCCACTCTCAGCGAACTGCTGCAACGCATCATCGACAATGCCGACACCAAGCTTCTGGAAGAGGAGTTCACGGAAAGGCGCAAGGCGATACGCGAGTTTCTGGCACTGAACCATACCAGCAAGGAGATGACGGAATGAGTCTCGAACAGCAGCAGGTTCAGGAGAACGTTCCCCAGAATCACGAAACCCGCTCGGAACAGATCCAGCAGACCGGAGCGAGCGGCGGCTTCATCAACAAGTATTCGCTGTTCACGCCCAGTGCGGCGGTGGCCGTGGAGCAGCATTCAGCGGTGCCGCACGTGTCCAGAACCGCATACGGCACCGCAAGGGTCGAGGGAAGGCTCTCCTCGCCAAGCGCAAGGGTTCCGGAGATCATCTCCCAGCAATGCGGCGGCATCACGGTCAAGGGCCATACGCTCAAATCGTTCGCCTACACCACCGACGCCGTGATCATCCGCAATACCAACGCCAACGCCATTCTTGCCGTCTACCCGTTCACCGGCGAACCCGTTATAACCCAGGCACTGCTCACCGTAGCCCAGATGCCGCTGTTCGTGGGCGTGGGAGGTGGAACCACCACTGGTCCGCGTGTGGCGGAACTGGCGATGGTCGCGGAAATGCAGGGCGCGGCCGGAGTCGTCATCAACGCTCCCGCACCTGCGGAAACCATCGAAACCACCATGTCGATGGTGGATATTCCCGTCATAGCCACGGTCACGGAAGATGATGAGGTCACCGAATGCAAGATTCTTGCCGGAGCCGCGATCATCAACGTCGCAGCGGGAGCCCGCACGGCACAGGTCGTGGCGGGAATCCGCGCCCATCACACGGAAATCCCGATTCTGGCATCGGGCGGCGGTTCGCAGGAACGTATCATCGCGACCATCGAAGCGGGCGCCGACGCGATCACATGGACTCCTCCGAGCGCGCAACAGCTGCAATCGCAGATGATGGCGAAATATCGAGGTGAAATCTGATCCGAGCCGATTCTCATACGGTCGGCATCGGAAAAGAATCATCATTTTGTTTTTCGGCATATCAAAAATGCGGAGAACAAAACACAGACAACACAGGGGCGGCGGAAGAAGATAACAAAATCTTCTCCGCCGCCCCTGTGCTACCGAAGAGCGTCCATCAATGCTTGGAATTGTTCAGACTCGACGCTTGAGAAGGGATCGAGCAGCATCAGTTCCATACGTTGCGGGGAAGTCAGGGAAAGCCTTGTCCAATCGCAGGAATATTGGGCTCCATGCGATTTCGCCGCGCTGACGAACTTGCCCCGCAGCGCCGCGCGGGTATCCATCGGAGGTTGCGTTCCCGACTGCCGGGCCTGAGCCTGCGACACCTGAACGCGCATGCCCTTGCGTCGGCACAGCGCATCATATACGGATCCGTTGGCCACGTCATGGTAGTCCATATCAAGCTGCTCAAGCTTGCTGGACGGTACCTCACCAGCCCGGGACCGCAAGGCTTCGAACAGCCGATACTTGCAGATCCAATCGATTCTGTCGGCCCAGTCGGCGGTATCGCCTGATTTGAACGCCTCAAGCACCTGCCGCCATTGACGTACCGCCTCGTGAACGTCGGTGCGGGGCAGTGATGACGCCACCTGCGGATTATCCTTCACGAATCGTTCCACGGCATCGAGATACCGTTCCTGCACGGCCACCGCACCGCCTTGGAGCGTGGTGCCGTCCAGCATGGCGAAGCTGGCTGCGGTCCCGCTCATATCACGGCTCACGGCATGGTTGGCTTCGCTTGGATCGGCGAAAGCGAACTTCCCGAACCCCGATTCACGGCCTTCCCGACCGGCCTGTTCGATGACGCACAGCACCAGATGCGTGGTGGCAAGTTTCATCATCGTGGCCCATTGGGAACGGTTCGAATCCCCGATGATCACGTGCAGACGTCGAAATGCGTCGGGATCGGCATGAGGTTCGTCCCTCGTGTTCACCATAGGTCGTGACCGGGTCGTGGCGGAGGAGACCGCCTCATCAAGGAAGTCCGCACGCTGCGTGATCTGGAAGCCCTGCTCCCCCACCCGGCCTGCGCCGGTGAAGATCTGCCTGGTAATCAGGAACGGCAGCAGTTCATGCTCGATCGTTTCCAATGGAACATACCTGCGCACCAGATAGTTCTCATGGCATCCGAAGGAATGGCCGGCGGAGTCGACGTTGTTCTTGAATACGTGCACCACCGCTTCAGCTCCCGCGCCATCGCGTAGGCGACGTTGCGCATCAAGCGCAAGATCGCGCATCACCAGTTCGCCGGCCGCGTCCAATTCCAGCGCATCCATCGGATCGCGGGCTTCCGCGGTGGCGTATTCCGGATGGGATCCGACGTCAAGATACAGCCTGGAACCATTGTCGATATAGGTGTTCGTGGAACGCGACTGCGCGACGATCGGCTGGAACATCATCATGGCCGTCTGCCCCGCATCGCATGGCGATTGCGTTCCGGTGACGCTGACGCCGTATTCCGTTTCTATGCCGAAGATGCGGGCGAATGAATGCACCTGGCTCAGCGTGGCTTCATCCATGCCGCTGGTGGAGTGGTTTCCGCTGTCGCGCAGTTGCGGCATTATTCGCCGCCTTTTTGCACGAAGCTGCCGACATACTCCTCGGCATTGGATTCCAGAACGGATTCGATATCGTCAAGCACCGCGTCAAGGACGTCGGTCGCGTCCTGCACATCCGCGCTTTGCACGGCAACGGTTTCGTCGATCTGCGACGAGACTTCCTCAGAACGCGCCTGTTCAAACTCCTGGGGCATGAATGACCTTCCTGTCAATAAAAACGTACCGCACCATACCTTATGTCAGATGGTGCGGTACGATTCCGATCAAGCCAAATAGCGGCTCAGATCTTCGGTAATCAGACCGTTGGTGGCCAGAATATCGTTTTCCTGACGCCAATGCACGCCTTCGCCGGTCCATTGGCTCACGCAACCTTGGGCTTCCCATACCACCATGGCCCCGGCGGACATGGCAGGAACGTCCCACTTGTGAAGATGCGGCTCGAAGTATGCGTCATACGTGCCGTCCGCCACCTTGCACAAATCAAGGGAGACCGGGCCGACACGTTTGATGTCGGCCGGACGGCCCGCGATGCGGGACACCACGTCCAGGGATTTCTTGGATTCCGACGGCACGTAAGACATGCCGAAGCTCACCACGGCACCGTCCAGAGACGACGTGGTGGAGGGAATGATCTTCTCACGCTTGTCTCCGAGCGGAGTACGGCGGATTCGGATGGCACCCTGGCCACGGACCGCAAGATACGTCAGACCAAGCGCAGGGGCATGCACCACCGAAAGAATCGGCTGGGCCGAACACTGCTCATTGAATTCGAACAGGGTGACCGCAATCGTCCATTCGGGCATGCTACGGGCGAAGTTGATCACACCGTCGATGCCGCTGACGCACCAGTACCGTTCTCCGGGATGGCATTCGCTCGGACGGGAATGCCAGAATCCGTTGAACGTGTTCACGTACGTAAGACGATTGCTGACGAACTGCATCAGACGCTTGTCCAGTTCCGAAGTGAAATGCAGATGGTCTTCCGACAGTTCAAAACTTTTCATATCACGCGGATTCGTCTGATCCGTCAACGCGTGCTTGCCCGCATCCTGCAGGATACGAGCCACTTCGAGGGCCGCTTGCCTCAATTCCATGGGTTTTCGTTATCTTCCTCTTGGCCAGCTTCGGTACGTCCTCTTCCATAACACCGAAGCCTCTACTTCAATGATTTCGTTTTGCTTCTGGTCACGCCATTACTCCCGGATGTTACCCGCATAATGTGAGATTCAACGCAAGGATTCCAAAACGGACACCGCATCATGGACGCCGTCAAAAGCCTTGGAACACTGCGGTTCATTGCATTTCAGAGGGTCCGACATGTCGAATGAGACCACTGCATTCTCCACGGTTTCATCACCAGTCGTCTCACAATGAACACTGATGCACGACCACGATGCGGCCACCACCTGTTCGGGGAAGCATTCGATCATCTTCGCGCGCAACCATGCGCGGGTGTCGGCTGGAGCCTCGGCGCGCGCCTTCTCCAGCTGGCTTTTCGTGATCAGGCGTTCCGTGCGCGATTCAAGCTTGGTGAAAATCGAATCGGACGGGTCGAGCGCGGCCCATTTCAGGTCAATCGCACGCAATCGCGGATCGTTCCAATCCGCTTGCACCTTGCGGCGCAGTTTCTCCAAAAGCTGCCATTTGAACAGCCATTCAACGCGGGATGCCTGCTCGTCCAACAGCAGCCTCTGGTCATCATCGGCATGGCGAATCGTGGCCACGTCGATGAGCGCCTGACCCCACATGGCCATGATGTTGCGGGTGGAACGGTCCGGCCAGGCAGGCTCGCCGGACGCGTCGGAACCGTAGATGGCCGCGGCCAGCGCATACACATATCCACGCAGCGTGACCTGCAGTTGCCATGCCGTGACCGCACCGCCCTGCTCCAACGGCAGTTCGGCGCCCAACGTAAGGTCATGCGACACCTCATGCACAGCGGACACCGGATCGGCGAGCGTCAGACTCTCCAGCATCTCATCCACGTCGATTCCCGCATCCCCGGCATGCTCCAGCAGCCACAGCAGCATGCTGGTGGTGCCGAATTTAAGCGCCTGGGGAACGTCCATACGGTTCGCATCCCCGACGATCACATGCAGTCTGCGGTATTCGTCGGTGCTGTGCGATTCGTCGCGGGTGTTGATGATCGGACGGTCGAACGTGGTCTGCAGACCGACTTTCATGTGGAAGTAGTCCGCGCGTTGGCTGAGCTGATATCCGGCCGTTTCGCTTTTCTCCCCGATTCCCACTCGTCCGGAGCCCGTGAAGATCTGGCGCGTCACGAAATGCGTGGTCATGAGCTTCGCGACGTGATCGAACGGCACGCTTCGAAGCATCATGTAGTTTTCATGCGTGCCCCAGCTTGCGCCTTTGCCGTCGACGTTGTTGCGATGCAGCACGATCTTTTGACCGGTCCGCTCGCTTGCCTTGGCCGCGGCCTGCCGCATGATGACGTCCCCGGCCCGGTCATAGAGCAACACGTCGAACGGATCAAGCGTTTCGGGCGACGAATATTCGGGATGAGCATGGTCCACATATACGCGCCCGCCGTTCGGGGCGATCACGTTGGTGATGTTGAGTTGCGGAGCGTCGGTCAGCAGGTCGGGGTGGGCGTTGGCCCGTTCCAGCCTGGTTCCGCGCGCATCGTTCACCGGGTCTTCCTGCCGGTAATCCCAGCGGATATGCCTCGTGCGTTCGTCCGATGCCGCCCCGACCACGTCGAACGACAGTTGGACCGGATTGTAATGGTGCTGCCCGGTTATGGAAACGGCATATTCGGTTTCCGTACCCATGATGCGGCGAACGCTCATGTAAGACCTTCTTTCGATGTTATTTCTCGCGATATTCGACCGGCCTGATGCGTGTTATGCGCCCGGCCTCCAACCCGTTGACGCGGCTCCACTGTTCGGGATCGGCATCCAGCACCGAGTCCCGCGTTTCCCGGAATTCCTCATCGACGGCCTTCGCCAGCAGATCGATGCCGATGGCCGCGGGCTCCCCCGTCGTGATGGATGTCTTGACCGCGCTGGTTTTGGCACGGTCGACGATGTTCTTCAACAGCGCGCCCGACACCACGTCGGCCAGATACAGCGCGGACCAACGCCCGTATTCGTCGCACACTTCGCACATGTGCCGATGCTCGTCCGTGGCATAGATGTCGCTGACAAGCACGCTGATGAGGGCTTTCGCGTCGACGCCGTCCGCAAGGGGAAGATCGTCGGTGAGATAATGCCGTATGATCTGCGCCGCCTGTTTGGATTTCGGACGTTCCACACGAATCTTCACGTCCAATCTTCCCGGACGCAACACGGCCGGATCAATCATGTCGATGCGGTTGGACGCGCCGATCACCATCACGTTGCCCAACGATTCCACACCGTCAAGTTCGGCGAGGAACTGCGGTACGATGGTGGTCTCCACATCGGAGGAGACGCCCGAGCCGCGGGTGCGCAGCAGCGAATCCATCTCGTCTATGAACACGATCACCGGAGTGCCGTCGGCCGCACGTTCCCTCGCGCGTTTGAAAATCATGCGGATCAGGCGTTCCGATTCTCCGACGAACTTGTTGAGCAGTTCCGGCCCCTTGACCGACAGGAACACACCTGCCCCGGATTGCGAGCCTTCCGCCAGAGCATTCGCCACGGCTTTCGCTATCAGGGTCTTGCCGTTGCCCGGAGGCCCATACAGCAATACGCCTCGGGGAGGCTTCAAATCATAGCGTTCGAACAGCTCTCTATGCTGGAACGGCATCTGCACCGCATCGCGGATGCGCTCGATCTGCGCGTCGAGGCCGCCGATGTCGTCGAAGGTGACGTCAGGCACCTCTTCAAGCACCAAGTCGAAATCATCTTGCGAGACCAGCACCGACAACGCGAATCTCACCGACGGATCGACGCTGATCTGATCGCCCGGGTTGATGTTCTCCTTGGCCAGCGTTCCGGCGCGACGCACCAGCGTGGCGTTGCCACCGCCATCCGCGACCAGCAGCCGTCCGTCATCGCGTACCTGCTTCACCGTACGGACGGCACCCAACGTGTCGGTGTCGGCCTGTTCCACAAGCACCATGTTTTCGTTCAGCAATACGGTCCGTCCGGGTTCGAGTCTGGACGCCTGCACGGTCGCCGCGATCGGCACGATCATGCGGCGGGTTCCGGAGATCACTTCGGCGCTAGCATGCTGCACGCCCTGTTCATCGGTCCGGGATGAGTACACCCTCGCCATCGTGGCGAAGGTCATGGGAGGACCAGCCAGCTGGTTCAGCTGCGCCTTCGCTTTGGACAACTCCTTCGTAGCCCGGTTCAGCGCCTGCGCCAACGCATGGTTCTTGGCCATCAGACGGTCGTTGGCCTCGCTCAAAGCCTCCATGGTACCGTTCGGATCGTCCATATCATCCCCCATTCGCAAACCGTTCAGGCAGGAACGGTTCAAACCATAAGAATACCCATTGTCCTAATGATTTCCGACAATCGAAATCATGCTTGAAGAAGAATCGCCGAACATCACCGTTCCAACGCTTTCCCGTCCCGGTCTGCTGGTCATGGATGTGGATTCCACGCTCATAGACGAGGAGGTCATCGACGAGCTTGGGGCCGCTGCCGGAGTCGGCGCCGAAATCGCGTCGGTCACCGCACAAGCCATGAACGGCGAACTCGATTTTCGTGAGGCGCTCAAGGCGCGTGTGGCGTTGCTGAAAGGCCTTCCCACCTCGATTTTCGACCAGGTGTATCACAGTGTGCATTTCACGAACGGCGCGCTTGACCTCATCGACGCGCTGCATGCGCACGATTGGAAGGTCGGCGTCGTTTCCGGCGGATTCCACGAGGTCGTGGACCGTCTCGCGCAAGATGCCCGTCTGGATTTTTGGATCGCCAACCGCTTGGAATCGGATGGCGGCGAACTGACCGGCCAGGTACTTGGACGCGTAGTCACCAAAGACGTCAAATTGGAATCATTGCGCGATTGGGCAAACCAGATGGGTATCGATATGGCGCAGACCGTGGCCGTGGGCGACGGCGCGAACGATCTTCCGATGATCCACGCGGCCGGACTCGGCGTCGCGTTCTGCGCGAAGCCGAAGGTCCAGTTGGAAGCCGAGCACTGCCTGAACGAGCGGAATCTGGTCAAAATCCTCGATTTCCTGAAATAGATTCCGCCCGTGGCCACACATCCAAGGTCACACGCAGTACGCGCCGTCGAGACGGGCTCCACGAGCCCAATCCGCGGCGCGCATGGCTTTCTTGCCCTGCGCCTTGACCTCGAGAAGTTCGAGAGGCTGGGTTGAGGTGCCGATCCACACGTTCTTCTTGCCCGCGATGATGCGTCCGGGTTCAAGCGACGTCGGAGCGTTCGGGTTTTCCTTGTCGGCAGGCTGCGCACGAAGCACGTGCAATGTGGTCGGCTCGGCATCGCCGCTGGCATGCAATTCGCACCATGCGCCCGGATTGGGCGTGCAAGCGCGAATCTGACGATCGGCCGCGAACACGGGAACGTCGAAACGGATATGTGCGTCCTCCACCGTGATCTTCCGCGCGACCTCATAGGATCCCGCCGGCTGCTCGACGGGGATGATCTGATCGTCGGCCATGGCTTGCAACGATGCGGCCAGCAGATGCGAGCCGTCTTCCGCAAGACGGCCCAGCAACTCGCCCGCGGTCTCGTGCGCACCGATCTCCACCGTGGACTGCGCGAGAATGGGGCCGGCGTCCATGGCACGCACGATGCGGAACACCGTGGCTCCGGTCAGGGTATCCCCTGTCCAGATCGAACGCTGCACCGGAGCCGCGCCACGCCACTGCGGCAGGAGCGAGAAGTGCAGGTTGTACCAGCCCATCGGCAAGGCGTCGAGCACTTCCTGCTTCAGAATGTTGCCATACGCCACCACGGCCGCGGTCTGGGCGCCGGTGGCCGCAAGTTCGGAAACGAACGTCTCTTCGTTCGGATCGGATTCGATGACCGGCAGGCCGAGTTCGATGGCCGCCTGCTTTACCGGGTTCGCAACAAGCTTCCGTCCACGGCCAGTCGGCGCATCCGGGCGCGTGAGCACGGCCACGACCTCGAAATGCTCGGTATCTTCGGCAAGCTTCCTCAACGACGGCACCGCAACATCAGGGGTTCCGGCAAACAGCACCTTCAACATGAAACGTCTCTCCTTACACTTTCAAACATTCCCAACGACCGCCACGCAACGGCAGCCACACGCATCCCGACGAATCGAGGTCACGCCCGTCTGACCGCGGGAATATCCACACCTGCATCAATCAGCAACGCACGCAGCGCACGCGAATCCCTGAACCGCACGCCGCGAATGCCGACCTCGTTCGCACCGACGATGTTCATGGCCTTATCGTCCACGAAGACCGCGCCCGCCGCGTCGATGCCGAACTGTTCAAGCGCGTAATCGTAGATCTCACGATGCGGCTTGCGCAACGCGACGTACCCGGACACAACACGATCGTCAAGACCGCGCAGGATATCGTAATGCTCGAGCGCAATCGGGAACAGGTCCTTCTGCCAGTTGCTCAATCCCCACACGCGCACGCCGGCGGCCTTCAGATCGTTGACGAGCACGCGGGCGCCCGGAACGACGCCGGTAAGGGAATCGACGAAGTTGTCAAGATAGTACCGCAACATGTCGGCCCACTCATCGCCATGACGTTCGCGCATCAGAGCCACGCCTTCGTCGTTCGACATGCCGCCGTCCAGCTCGTTGTTGATGTCATAGAAACCGGAAACGTCGTTGTCGAGGAACCTTTCGACCAGTTCGTCACTGTATCTGGGCATCATGGCGGACGCCGGATCCCAGTAGACAAGCACGTTGCCGAAATCGAAGATCACATCGGTGATCGGCTTGCCCACATTGGCCGCGGCCTCACCCTCGGCCATAAGCACATCGTATTCCATGTCGGGCTCGCCCGGCCAACCTTTCATACGTTCCTCCATTCGTTCAGACGGATGTATGGATCTCCTCAGTGTTTCATGCCGAGGGGACGTGTCTTCACACCACGCACTGATACCAATCACCATCACCAGCATGTATCACGTATGACACATGCGTCCCGCATGATTCAGATGCGCTCCTTCGGGTCGAGCTGGAACCGCAGCTCCCCCGGCTCTCTCGCCGCCATATGCCTGGCGCTCGCCGAGCGCAGCCGAACGGCCAGTTCCGCACGACTGCTTTGCGGAACCCGCACAATCGCCTTGACCCTGTCCGCCGTGACCTCAAGTTCTCGGGTATCTATGGTGCGCGGCTGTGGAATCGGCACTGGACCGAGCACGGACGGCATAGGTCCTTCCGTGGTTTCGATGGTGGCGAAATCGCCATCGTTCAACGCCCCGATCCGTTCGAGGGCCGTTTTGACCGCGCTTCGACGCCCCCATACGCATGCCGCCGCGAATACGGGAGGCAGTGCTGTCTTCGATCGTTCCTCAAGTTCCGTCCGCGCCAGAATCGACGAATTCCACAACATCAGCGATTGTGCGAGCGTCGGATCGGTCTCGCCTATCAGAAGGGCCTGTCCTCCCCTGCTTCTCGGCGCGCATAATGAAACGGCACGCATCCATGACGTGAGCGTATCCACACCCGCGTCGATGCCGAACGCATACAGGCTGGTCCACGCATCGAGGATGGCCACGGCCCGATATTCGCATTCGTACGGAGAAGCTCCACGTACCCTGGGTTCGGCACCAGGTGTAGCTATGACCAACCGCGGAGCGAAATCCACCTCCCGAACGATGCCACGCTGCTGATTCGGCGTGGACAGCACGATCGGCACGCCCCGGAACAGTCTGCTCAGTTCCTGGGCTGTGCCCGCGGCGCCGACCCTTACCACGCGCATACGCTCATTATGGCATGCGGGGCAGGCCCACTGCACCGTGGCGACTCCGCACCAACGACACCGGACCGTTCCGTCCACCAATCGCTCCAACGGACCCGCACAGCGCGGGCAACGCGCCTGGCGATGGCATTGCGAACAGCTCAACGCCTCGGCTATGCCATCCTGGGGAATGGACAACAGCACGGGACCGGTTTCCAGCGCTTTGGAAAGAATCCGCACCGCCGTATGCGGCACGCGAGAACCAATCGTCGGATCAGCAAGCCGCGCAAGCTCGTCACGGTTGAGCCAACGAATCCAGGGGCTTTCATCCTTGACCACGGCAGGCAACGGATGAATCGGCGTGCTGAATCCGCTGACCTGCGTACTGCCCACATGTGATGAGTCGGTTTCCCACTGGCTTTGCACACTACGCGCGTTCGCCATGGCCACAAACACGCCATTATGCGATTTGGCCCTCAGTCGGAGCACTCCGCGCGCGTTCGCGTAGGGCATCATACCGTCGGCGTCCTGATAGCAGACATCGTCAAGAATGAGGAACAGCGCATCGCCTTCCACAGGTGCGTACATGGCCGCGCGCGTACCGATCGCGCAGGGCACTTGTCCACTGCCGATCGCCAGATACGCACGATAACGCTCCGCCGGAGCCATCTGCGCGTTCAGAATGGCGAAATCACCGCTATAGGCGCCGTTGGTGGCTTGGGACGGCGCGAATTCTCTCAGACCGATCGACCGCAAGGTTTCGGTCATGTCTTCGATCTCACGCACCGTCGGCAGTACGAGTACCACCGGTTTGCCCTGTGAAAGCGCTTCCGACACCATCCACGCGACGCAGCGCCGCCAATGGTCCGATCCGGGAAGCGGATCGAATACGAATGAATGGAATCGCATGCCGTTCAGCGCGTCACGCAGCAGATTGATGTTGCCGTAGAGCCGAACCAACCACTCGTATGATTCCCGTGCCACTGCCGCAAGGCGTTCTCCCTTCGCCTTGGCCTCGTGTGAGGCCGGACGATTGCGCGATTGTTCCTGCTCGATGCGTGCCACACGTGGCGGTATGGCCAGCCTGAGGATATTGGCACGGGTTCCTCCGAAGGCATCGGCGATGAGCGTCACGTCACGACGCATGGATTCGGACACCAGCACTTTGTCGGTGACCACACGTTCGATGTACCGCAACGACGATTCAGGCGTTTCGCTGGTATCGACACGATGCCAGACAATGCCGTTGACGCGCTGACCTCCGAAGCGGACCCGCACCATCGCGCCCGGCTGGGCGGCTTCGGAATACCGTTCCTCGACGTAATAGTCGAAAGTCTGCCCCAGGTGGGTGGCCTGAACGTCCAGCACCACCTGGGCTATGGGATGAAGGGCCGCCGGCGTTTTTTCCGCGGGCGCGCGTTTGCGTCGCTTCTTCGGGGCAAGCCCGTCAAGCGTCAGCTGCTCGGCATCCTCACTGGTCATGGTTCAAGGGTAGCTCAGTCCTCGACCGCCGCCTTGAGCTCCTCGATCTTGTTGGTGCGCTCCCAGGTGAAGTCGAAATCGTTGCGTCCGAAGTGGCCATAGGCAGCGGTCTTGGAGTAGATCGGGCGCTTCAGGTCGAGTTCGTCGATGATTGCCGCCGGGCGCAGGTCGAACACCTTGCGCACCGCCTGTGCGATACGTTCGCGGGACACACCGATCTCGGTGCCGTAGGTCTCCACATTGATGGATACGGGATCGGCCACTCCGATGGCGTACGCCACCTGCACTTCGACCTTGTGGGCGAGTCCGGCCGCGACGATGTTCTTGGCAACCCAGCGTGCGGCATAGGCCGCGGAACGGTCCACCTTGCTCGGATCCTTGCCGGAGAACGCGCCGCCGCCATGATGCGCCGCACCGCCGTACGTGTCGACGATGATCTTACGTCCGGTCAGACCAGCGTCGGCCGCCGGTCCGCCGAGAACGAACGAGCCGGTCGGATTCACCAGCACACGGTATTCGTCATGGACCACACGCTGGCCCAGCACATCGTCGAGCACCGGCGTGATCACATGTTCCACAAGGTGTTCCTTAAGCCAGTCCTGGTCCACTTCCGGATCATGCTGGGTGGAGACGAGCACGGTGTCGAGACGCACCGGATTGTCGTTCTCATCGTATTCGATGGTCACCTGAGTCTTGCCGTCCGGTCGCAGATGCGCGACCTCGCCGCTCTTGCGCACTTCGGTGAGCCGGTATGCCAGACGATGCGCCAAGTATATCGGCAGCGGCATGAACACGTCGGTCTCGTCGCATGCGTAGCCGAACATCACGCCCTGGTCGCCTGCACCCTGAGCCTCGTAACGACGTTCACGGGACGCTTCGGACTCCTCCTCGCGGCCAAGACGAGCCACGCCTTGGTTGATTTCCGAACTTTGCTCGGTCAACGCGACCGTCACCCCGCAGGAATCGGCGTCAAGACCGACCCTTGAACTGGTGTAGCCGATGTTGCGTACCACGGAACGCACAATGTTCTGAATATCGGAATACCCTTCGCTGGTGACCTCTCCGAAGACGAAGAACTGTCCTGTAGTGGCGCAGGTCTCCACCGCCACATGGGACTGGGGATCCTGAGCGAGCATATCGTCGAGAATCGCATCCGAAATCTGGTCGCATACCTTGTCGGGATGCCCTTCCGTAACGGATTCCGCGGAAATCAGTCTGAGTTCAGCCATCTCGGGCTTCTCCTTCCGCGGGCGTCGAACCACGCCCGCTGTTCCTGTTGCGGCAAAGAAAAACGCCCCAGCCTTTCGTTGACGCAATCAATAGTTTCCTTTTGTACTATTCAATGCGCACCGCTCAGGTATCGGGGCGAATGAAGAATGATTCGGTTCTCTCGGAACCTTTGGATCAGTTGCCTTCGGTCAGATCATCCTCGCCGAGGGTTTCCTCCAGCAGACCCTCGTCGATTTCACGGAACGCAATGGACAGCGGCTTTTCCTGGTTCTGGTATTCCACCAGCGGTCCGACGTTCTGCAGCAGACCCTCATTGAGCTGGGTGAAGTAGGAATTGATCTGGCGGGCGCGCTTGGCGGCGAAGATAGCCAGAGCGTACTTGGAGTCCGCATGCTCCATCAGATCATCGATCGGCGGATCCGCAAGTCCGGTCGGGGTTGGCTGAGTGCCGAATGCCATATTGATTATCTCCCAATCATCAGATAAGCCAAAAGCTTCTTTTCCAATCTCGTAAGTATAGGTGCGCTGCTGGACTTGTTTCGTTCCACCGGCGAAATTCGCCGGCTCCGTCCAATCAACGCATGTAAGGCTTGGGAAAATTCCACATAATGACTCTTGACAAAACGCGTGTCCCGCTCAACATTCACAATAGTAGGTATGGAAATGCGATCTGCAAAACTTATGAATGGACGAGTATTCGCGGGCGCACGCGCCCTCTACCGCGCCGCCGGTGTGGATGGCAAGGATTTCGGCAAGCCGATTATCGCCATCGCGAACTCCTTTGACGAATTCCTGCCTGGCCATGTGCATCTGAACAAGGTGGGACGACTGATCTCCGATGCCATCAAGGAAGCTGGCGGTATTCCGCGCGAGTTCAACACCATGGCCGTCGACGACGGCATCGCCATGGGCCACACCGGCATGCTGTACTCGCTTCCGAGCCGCGATATCATCGCCGATACCGTGGAATATCAGGTGAACGCGCACTGCGCCGACGCCTTGATCTGCATCCCCAACTGCGACAAGGTCGTGCCGGGAATGCTCATGGCCGCACTGCGCATGAACATTCCGACCATCTTCGTTTCCGGCGGCCCCATGGAAGCCGGCACCACCGTGCTGCCCGACGGCACCGTGAAGAAGAACACCGATCTGATCGACGTGATGTACGCCTCCGCGGACGACAATCTGACCGAAGAGGATCTTCTGGCCTACGAAAAGACCGTCTGCCCGACCTGCGGCTCCTGCGCCGGCATGTTCACCGCGAATTCCATGAACTGCCTGACTGAAGCCATCGGCCTTGCTCTTCCGGGCAACGGCACCATTCTGGCTTCCCACTCCTACCGCAAGGACCTGTTCAAGCGTGCTGCCGAGCAGATCGTCAAGATCGCGAAGCAGTATTACGACGAGGATGACGAGAGCGTGCTGCCCCGTTCCATCGCCACCAAGAAGGCGTTCGAGAACGCCATGACCATGGATGTGGCCATGGGCGGCTCCACCAACACCGTGCTGCACATTCTCGCCATGGCCCAGTCCGCCGACGTGGACTTCACCCTCGACGACATCGAGCGCATCTCCCACACCGTGCCGTGCATCTGCAAGGCTTCGCCGTCCGGCGAATGGGAGATTTCCGACGTGCATCGCGCCGGAGGCATCACCGGAATCCTCGGTGAGCTCGATCGTGCCGGCAAGCTGCATCGCGACGTGTGCTCCGTCGACTACAAGTCGTTGGAAGACAAGCTCAACGATTGGGACATCATGCGCGATTCCTGCACCGAGGAAGCCAAGCAGATGTACAAGGCCGCTCCGGGCCATATCGTCTCCCCCGATCCGTGGACGCACAGCACGCTGTTCGATTCGCTTGACTACGACCGTGAGAACGGCGCCATCCATGACATCGACCATCCTGCCGTCACCGAGGGCGGTCTGGCCGTGCTTCGCGGCAACCTCGCTCCCGACGGATGCGTGGTCAAGACCGCTGGTGTGCCGAAGGAAATCTGGACGTTCCGCGGACCGGCTCTGGTCGTAGAATCCCAGGAGGAAGCCATCGAGGTCATCCTCAACGACACCTTGAAGCCGGGCATGGCTCTGGTGATTCGTTACGAAGGACCGAAGGGCGGCCCGGGCATGCAGGAAATGCTGTACCCGACCTCCTTCGTGAAAGGCAAGGGCATCGGCAAGGAAGTGGCTCTGCTGACCGACGGACGTTATTCCGGCGGCTCCTCCGGCCTGTCCATCGGACATATCGCTCCTGAAGCGGCCAACAAGGGCCCCATCGCCCTGATCAAGAATGGCGACATCATCAACATCGACATTCCGAATCGTACCGTGGACGTCGAGCTGTCCGATGAGGAGCTGGAGCAGCGTCGCGTTGAGCTTGAGGCTGGAGACGGTTACGTGGCACACCGCGACCGCAAGGTCTCCCAGGCACTCAAGGCGTATGCGGCCTTCGCACGTTCCGCCGACAAGGGCGCGACCCGCGATCCGGAGCTGATCGATAGGCTTTCCGGTCTCGCCTGATCGTTTTCAACAAATAAACAGGAAGGGTGCCGCATGGAGATTCATGCGGCACCCTTCCTGTTTATTTGTTTGAAGTATTCTTATTTTCGATTACGCGACTTCCCCGCTGTGATTGCCAGAGCTGACGAGAATGTCACAATCCGAATTCCGAAGCGATGATGTTCCACAGCTGCTCGACCGCATCCTCCACCTCTTCGTTGACAATCACCACATCAAATTCAGATTCAGCCGCCAATTCGATTTTCGCGGTTTCAAGCCTTTTCTCCTGCTGTTCGGGAGTTTCCGTTCCGCGGCCGATCAGGCGGCGCTTGAGCTCCTCGAACGACGGTGGCGCTATGAACACCGTCACCACATCGAGTCCGAGCTCCCCCGCACGTTCCCTGACGCTACGTGCGCCCTGAACATCGATTTCGAGGACCACGGGAATGTTGCGTTCAAGATGATCGACGACCGGTTTTACGGGCGTGCCGTAATGGGCCAATCCGAATACGTCGGCGGTTTCCAGGAATTCCCCGGCCGCTTCCTTATCGAGAAATTCCTGTTCGGTCATGAAGAAGTAATTCACACCGTCCACTTCACCCGGCCTGGGTTTGCGTGTGGTGGCGGATACGGAAAGCCAGATCTGCGGATGTTCCTCACGTACCCGTCCAAGAACGGTGCCTTTGCCCACACCTGCCGGTCCGCACAGCACAATCAGTCGACCATGACGGGAATCAGTCATCAAAAATCCTCATTCTTCCTGAAAAACGGTATGTTTTGAAAGATCAGTATTCGTCGTCGTCGATCAGATCATCGTCATCATCGGCGCCTTCGGCCTGCGCTTCCATAAGCGCTTGACGGATGTCGAGCGACGCATATTCCGTGGCCGCAGCGAGTTCCGTGATATCGGGGCCGTGGGATGCGATGAAACGTGACACCGTAACAAGCACATTGCCTTTGGTGCCTTTGAACACGGTTTTCAGATCACGGGTCTCCGCACCCTGCCATCCGTATCCCGGAGACAGAATCGGGCCTGTGAACTTGGATGGATCGACACCGGAGTCGTTGATCCACTGGCCGATGGTCGCACCGATGATCAGGCCGACGGATCCCATGCCGTCAATGCCCTTGTTGAATTTCTGCGCGGTGCTGGCAATGCCGTACGCAACGGTTTTGCCCTTGTATTCGCCGGCTTGGCGTATGGCGGTCTGCAGACTCGCTCCCTCCTGATTCGAGGTGAGCGACGCCACGAAGACGCCTCGCCCGTTGTTGAGCGCATCGTTGATGACGCCGCCAAGCGATCGCGCGCCGTAATACGGCAGCAGTGTGATGGCGTCGGCCAGCAAAGGCGCGCCTGGTTTGAAGTATGCATCCGCGAATGCGGAGACCGTGGTGGGCAGACCACCATGGAGGCAGTCGACGATGGTGATGATGCCCATCTGTCGTGCCGCATAGAGCACCCGTTCGAGCGCCGCGATGCCTTTTGAACCGTAGCGCTCGAACATGGAGAACTGAAATTTCACGGCCGCTGCGCGACCGTTGGCCGCCTGAAGCATACGCATGGCGTACAGTTCGGCGCCCAGAGCGTCGATGTTGTAGCCCCAGTCAAGAAGAAGCTGTCTATGTGGGTCTACTCCCACACACAACGGACCATACTTGGCCATGGAATTGCGCAGACGTAGACCAAAGTCCGAACGCTGCGCGCTCATCTCTTCACGTGTGGGGCTACTCATCGGTTACGCTCAGCTTTCCGTTTCGAACATCTGCTGGGAATGTTCCTGAATGCTCATAATCTGATAATCATTATTCCTCACGGCTTCGATCGCCATCAACACCGCGGAGAATTCCGTCATGGTGGTGAACTGAGGCAGATCAGCCGCGATTGCGGCCGAACGGATGGCATAACCGTCAGAACGGGAGCCACGAGAGTTCGGCGTGTTGAGAATCAGGTCGATCGCACCTTCCTCGATCAGCTCGACGACGTTCTTGCCGACGCTGCCTTCCGCATGGTAGGTAGTGACCGGATCCTCCGGATTGGAATCCATGCGGACGCTAATCTTATCGACGATCTTGGAATCGATGCCGTAACGACGCAGCACGGATGCAGTGCCTTCGGTGGCCCAGATGTCGAATCCAAGTTCGACGAGGCGGGCCGCGAACAGAGGCAGCTGACGCTTGTCGGTATCGTTCACGGAAATGAACACGCTGCCGCTGGTCGGCAGGCCACCGTCATATGCTGCGAGCTGGCTCTTGGCGAACGCATGCGGGAAGTCACGGTCGAAGCCCATGACCTCACCGGTGGAACGCATTTCCGGGCCGAGCAGCACGTCAACGGTCTTGCCGAGCGAGGTGCGGAAACGCTTGAACGGCAGGACGGATTCCTTGACCGCGACCTGCTGGCCGCCACGGATGTCTCCGCCGTCGCCGTGAGGCAGCAGCAGACCGTTGTCGCGCTGCTGCTGGATGGTCTCGCCGGCCATGATTCGGGCGGCGGCCTTCGCCAAAGCGACGCCGGTGGCCTTGGACGCGAACGGCACGGTACGGGACGCACGCGGGTTCGCCTCAATCACATACAGGGTGTTGGCCATGAAAGCATACTGCACGTTGATCAGGCCCTGCACGCCGCAGCCCTTGGCGATGGCGTAGGTGCCTTCACGCAGTCGACGGATCTGATCGTCGGACAACGTGCTCGGAGGCAGGGTGCACGCGGCGTCGCCGGAATGCACGCCGGCTTCCTCGACATGTTCCATAATGCCGCCGATGTACAGCTCCTCGCCGTCGAACAAAGCGTCGACGTCGATTTCGATGGCGTCCTGAAGGAACTTGTCGATCAGCAGCGGAGAAGGAAGACGACCGGACACGACGGTATCGGCCTGTGCCTCCTTGAGTGCACGGTCGACGTACTTGCGCAGCTGGGCATCGTCGTACACGATTTCCATACCACGGCCGCCAAGCACGTAGCTCGGACGCACCAGCACGGGATATCCGATGCTGTGAGCGGCTTCACGGGCCTCGTCAAGACTCAGGGCGGTGCCGTAACGCGGAGCGTTCATCTCCGCCTTCTTGAGCACCTCGCCGAAGAGCTCACGGTTCTCAGCCAGATCGATGGATTCCGGAGTGGTTCCGAGAATCGGCACACCGGCTGCCTTCAGACGTGCCGCGAGAGAAAGCGGGGTCTGACCACCGAGCTGCACGATGACGCCCTTGATCGGGCCCATCTTCTTCTCGGCCTCGTAGATCTCAAGCACGTCCTCGAAGGTGAGCGGCTCGAAGTAGAGGCGATCGGACATGTCGTAATCGGTGGACACGGTTTCCGGGTTGCAGTTGACCATGATGGTGTCATAGTCTTTGCCGAGCTCCTGCACGGCATGCACGCAGGTGTAGTCGAATTCGATGCCCTGTCCGATACGGTTCGGGCCGGAACCGAGGATGATCACCGCCTCGCGGTCGCGCGGGCGCAGCTCGCTCTCGTCCGCATAGCAGGAATAGTAGTACGGCGTCACTGCGTCGAACTCGGCGGCGCAGGTATCAACGGTCTTGAACACCGGACGGAGGTCGTAGGTCCAACGTAGCTCGCGGATGGTGTTCTCGCCTTCATCGCCCAACTTGCGCAGGTGGGCGATCTGCAGATCGGACAGACCTGCCAGCTTGGCCTTCTTCAGCAGCTTGCGGGTGAGCTTTTCCGCGGACTTGACTTCCAGCGCGGTCTCATTGATGAGCTCGAACTGGCGGATGAACCACGGATCGATCTTGGTGGCCGCGAAGATCTGTTCGGACGTGGCGCCGCCCCACAGTGCACGCTGAATCTGCAGGTAACGATGTTCGGTCGGCACCTTGATGGCTTCGAGCAGCTGCTCGACTTCCTCGCTCGACGGGGTTTCGCCATCCCAGTTGAAGCCCATATGGCGCTTGTCGATGGAACGCATGGCCTTGCCGAGGGATTCCTGGAAGTTGCCGGCCAAAGCCATGGCCTCGCCGACGGACTTCATCGACGTAGTCAGGGTCGGGTCGGCTCCCGGGAACTTCTCGAAAGCGAAACGCGGCACCTTGGTGACCACGTAATCGATGGTCGGCTCGAAGCTGGCCGGGGTGGACTGCGTGATGTCGTTCTGGATCTCATCAAGCGTGTAGCCGAGGGCCAACTTGGTGGCGATCTTCGCGATCGGGAAGCCCGTAGCCTTCGATGCCAGAGCGGAGGAACGGGACACGCGCGGATTCATCTCGATAACGATGATGCGTCCGGTGTCGGGATGGATGGCGAACTGGATGTTGCAGCCGCCGGTGTCCACACCGACGCCGCGGATGATGGCGATGCCGATGTCGCGAAGCTTCTGATATTCGCGGTCGGTCAGGGTGAAGACAGGTGCGACGGTGATGGAATCGCCGGTGTGCACGCCGACCGGATCAACGTTTTCGATCGGGCAGACCACGACCACGTTGTCTTTCTTGTCGCGCATCAGCTCAAGTTCGTATTCCTTCCAGCCTTCGATACCCTCTTCGATCAGAACCTCGTCGGTCGGGGAATAATGGATGCCCGCGCCGGCGATGCGGTGCAGCTCCTCCTCATTGTGCGCGATACCGGAGCCCAGACCACCCATGGTGAAGCTCGGACGGATCACCAGCGGGTAGCCGAACTTCTCGGCGATGCGGTCGACTTCCTCAATGGAGTGGGCGATGTCGGATCGTGCGGATTCCGCACCGGCCTCATCCACGACCTTCTTGAACAGCTCGCGATCCTCGCCACGGTCGATGGCTTCGAGGGAAGCGCCAATCAGTTCCACGTTGTACTTCTTGAGCACGCCTGCCTCGCCCAAAGCCATGGCGGCATTCAACGCGGTCTGGCCACCAAGGGTCGGCAGCAGCGCATCCGGACGTTCCTTGGCGATGATCTGCTCGAGAATCTGGGTGGAGATCGGTTCGATGTAGGTAGCGTCGGCCATTTCCGGATCGGTCATGATGGTGGCCGGGTTGGAGTTGACCAGAATGACCCTGATGCCTTCTTCGCGAAGCACGCGGCAGGCCTGGGTTCCAGAGTAATCGAATTCAGCGGCCTGGCCGATCACAATCGGGCCGGAGCCGATGACCATCACGGACTTGATGTCTGTGCGCTTAGGCATTGCGGGTTCCCTCCTTGACGGTACGCATGAGATCCACGAAACGGTCGAACAGGTATGCGGCATCGTGCGGGCCGGCCGCGGCTTCCGGATGGTACTGCACGGAGAATGCCGGGATGTCGACGCACTGCAGGCCTTCGACCACATTGTCGTTCAGATCGATGTGGCTCACGAACACCTTGCCGTACTTGCCGTTCTCATATGGTGCGTCCACGGTTTCGCCGAGCGGCGCGTCCACCGCGAAGCCGTGGTTGTGCGCGGTGATTTCGATCTTGCCGGTGGTCATGTCCTTGACCGGCTGGTTGATGCCGCGGTGACCGAACTTGAGCTTGTACGTGCCAAAGCCCAGCGCGCGACCGAGAAGCTGGTTTCCGAAGCAGATGCCGAAGAACGGATGTCCAGCGTCGAGAACCTGACGCAGCAGGTTCACTTCCGGATCCGCCTGCTCCGGGTCGCCCGGTCCATTGGAGAAGAACACTCCATCGGGATTGAGCGCTTCGATCTGCTCGAAGGTGGTGGTGGACGGCACCACATGCACGCGGCATCCGCGTTCCGCCATGCGATGCGGAGTCATGCCCTTGATGCCCAGATCGACGGCGGCCACGGTGAACAAAGGCTCCTTGCCTTCGAATTCGCCGCAAGGCTCGATGGTGTAGGCTTCCTTGGTGCTGACCTCGTCGTAGAGGCTCATGCCCTTCATCTGCGGCGTCGCCTTGACTTCATCGAGCATGGAGTCGATGGTGCGCAGCTTGCCGTTGTCGTCGAGCAGCGCGTCGCCGGAGAAGATGGCGGCACGCATCACACCTGCGGAGCGCAGATGACGCACCAGCTTGCGGGTGTCGATATGGCTGATGCCGACGATGTTGTTGGAGATCAGATCATCGTCAAGGCTGCCGGTGGCACGCCAATTGCTCACGTTCGGGCTGGGATCGCGCACCACATATCCGGAGACCCAAATTCTGGAGGATTCCGGATCCTCCCCGTTGATTCCCGTGTCCCCGATGTGCGGGAACGTCTGTACCACGATCTGACGATCGTAGCTGGGGTCCGTAAGCGTTTCCTGATATCCGGTCATGCCGGTCGAAAAAACGATTTCCCCGCTGGTCGTGCCGATCGCACCGTAGGGTTCGCCCACATACACTTGTCCGTCTTCAAGAACAAGTACTGCATCCTGAGGGTCAAACAACACGGCTTCGGAATCATACTGGTTCACCAAAACCCCCTTATAGTCAAGGTATTCGTACCAAGGATAGCGGCCGGTTAGGACTCGCGACCCGGCCGAATCGCTTAACTTTCGGCTTTATTCAGCCGAAGGTTCGGTCGGTTTTTCTTCCGCCTGGACAGCTGGCGCATCGGCGCTCACAGCGCTGAGCAGACCGTGGATGAAAGCCGGTGCATCGTCGTCGCACAGGGTCTTCGCAAGGCTCAGGGCCTCGTCGATCGCCACCATGTTGGGAACGTCATCATTGAACATGATCTCCCATACCGCGATACGCAGGATATTGCGGTCCACAACGCCCATACGCTTGACTTTCCAACCAGTGGAATGCTTGTCAAGCATGGAATCGATGGCGGAAAGATGCTCTGCCACGCCACTGACGATCTCGATGGCGTATTCAGGCAACGGGGTCTGAGCGCCGGGCTGCTCAATGCGCTCAGCAAGAAGGGACAGGATGTCCTGTCCCTTCTCATCCGCTTCATACAACGTGTTCAGAGCCCTCTTGCGAGCGGTGGAACGTGCCATGAAACTTCTTTCTTCCTTACTCTCAGTTCTCGCGGCCGAGGTAGGAGCCGTCGGTGGTGTTCACCTTGACCTTCTCGCCTTCGCCGATGAAGAGCGGGACCTGAATCTCGGCGCCGGTCTCGACGGTGGCGGGCTTGGTGCCGGCGTTGGAACGGTTGCCCTGCAGGCCCGGCTCGGTGTGGGTGATGGTCAGCACCACGGAAGCCGGCAGTTCCACGGACAGCGGGGTGCCGTCATGGAAGGAGACGACGCAGTCGGTACCCTCAAGCAGGTACTTGGCCTGATCGCCGACCAAGGTCTTCGGGATGAAGATCTGATCGTAGGTGGTCATATCCATGAACACGAAGTTGTCGCCGTCCTCGTAGGAGTACTGGAGGTTGCGGTTGTCAACGGTTTCGAATTCCATCTTCATGCCCGCGTTGAAGGTCTTGTCGACGATCTTGCCGGACAGCACGTTCTTGATGGTGGTACGCACGAAGGCAGGGCCCTTGCCCGGCTTGACGTGCTGGAACTTGATGACGGCCCACAGCTGGCCATCGAGATTCAGGACGGAACCGTTCTTGATGTCATTGGTAGTCTGTGCCAAATTAACTCACCTATTTCTTCGTCTAACGGAAAGCTTAAAAGAGCCTTGCCTATTATGCCACGGCGTGCATACTTTGCTTGCTCATCTTCCATATATAAGGAAACCTCCCGGAGCGGATGCCCTGGGAGGTTTCCTAAAACGCTAGTTCAAGCGTGTCTGACGTTCAGCAGAAACTACTCAACGATCTTGGTGACACGGCCCGAGCCGACGGTGTGGCCACCTTCGCGCACTGCGAAGGTCAGGCCCTCTTCCATAGCGATCGGCTGGATCAGCTCAACGCCGAAGGTAGCGTGATCGCCCGGCTGCACCATCTCAACGCCTTCCGGCAGGGTGATAACGCCGGTGACGTCGGTGGTACGGAAGTAGAACTGCGGACGGTAGTTGGAGAAGAACGGCGAGTGACGGCCGCCTTCGTCCTTGGTCAGCACGTAGACTTCGCCCTCGAACTTGGTGTGCGGGGTGACGGAGCCCGGAGCAGCCAGAACCTGGCCACGCTCGACCTGGTCACGGTTGATGCCGCGCAGCAGCAGACCGGTGTTGTCGCCAGCCTCGCACTCGTCCATCTGCTTGTGGAAGGTCTCGATGGAGGTGACGGTGGTGGTCTGGGTGTCGCGGATACCAACGATTTCGACGTTGGAGTTGACCGGGAGCTTACCACGCTCGACACGGCCGGTAACCACGGTGCCACGGCCGGAGATGGTGAACACATCTTCGATCGGCATCAGGAACGGCTTGTCCAGATCGTGAGTCGGGGTCGGGATGTACTCGTCGACGGACTTCATGAGTTCCTTGACGGACTCAACCCACTTGTCGTGATCCGCGGCGTCGTCGTGCAGAGCGCCGTAAGCGGAGGTGTGGATGACCGGGCAGTCGCGATCGAAGCCGTTTTCGTCGAGGAGGTCACGGACCTCTTCCTCAACGAGCTCGATGAGCTCTTCGTCCTCGACCATATCGCACTTGTTCAGAGCGACGAGGATGCGCGGCACGCCCACCTGACGAGCGAGCAGCACGTGCTCGCGGGTCTGAGCCATCGGGCCGTCGGTGGCGGCCACAACGAGGATAGCGCCATCCATCTGGGCAGCGCCGGTGATCATGTTCTTCACGAAGTCGGCGTGGCCCGGGCAGTCGACGTGAGCGTAGTGACGCTCAGCGGTCTGGTACTCGATGTGGGCGATGTTGATGGTGATACCACGCTGCTGCTCTTCCGGAGCGGCGTCGATCTGGTTGAAGTCGTAAGCCGGGTTGACATCCGGGTACTCTTCGTGCAGAACCTTGGAGATGGCTGCGGTCAGGGTGGTCTTACCGTGATCGACGTGGCCGATGGTACCAATGTTAACGTGCGGCTTAGTACGCTCGTACTTTTCCTTTGCCATGTGTTTTGTCCTCCTGGACGTCTCGTAGTAAGCCTTGAACCATTGTCAAGGCACTCGCTACATTTTACTGGGTTTGACGGGTTTGTGCCACTTTGGAGCCCGAACCCAGTCAGCGCTACAAAATACTAGCGCTGACTGGAGACAGTTTCCACTTAAGCGGCAGCGCGTGTCACTCGCCGCGCTGGGCCTTGATGATCTCGTCGGCGACGTTCTTCGGAACCTCGGCGTAGGAGTCCATCTGCATGGTGAACATTGCACGGCCCTGGGTCTTGGAGCGAAGGTCGCCGATGTAGCCGAACATCTCGGACAGCGGAACCTTGGCGTCGATGACCTTGACACCGGTGGAGTCGTTCATGGACTGGATGGAACCACGACGTGCGTTCAGATCGCCCATCACGTCGCCCATGTACTCTTCCGGAGTACGCACTTCCACAGCCATGATCGGCTCGAGGATGACCGGCTTGGCCTTCGGAGCAGCTTCCTTGAAGCACATGGAACCTGCGATCTTGAAGGCCATTTCGGAGGAATCGACGTCGTGGACCTGACCGTCGGTGACGGTTGCCTTGACGCCGACCACCGGGAAGCCGGCGAGCACGCCGGATTCCATGGCTTCCTGCACACCAGCATCGATGGAAGGAATGAATTCCTTGGTGATGTGGCCGCCGGTGACCTCGTTGGCGAACTCGTAGGTCTCGCCTTCCTCGGTGTTGAGCGGCTCGAAGTTCATCAGGACCTTTGCGAACTGGCCGGAACCACCGGTCTGCTTCTTGTGCGTGTATTCCTGGTTCATGACGGCCTTGCGGATCGTCTCGCGGTATGCAACCTGCGGGTTACCGACGTTGCATTCCACCTTGAACTCACGACGCATACGGTCGACGATGATGTCGAGCTGGAGCTCGCCCATGCCGGAGATCAGGGTCTGGCCGGACTCTTCGTCGGTCTTCACCTGGAAGGTCGGATCCTCGTCGGACAGCTTCGCCAGAGCGATGCTCATCTTCTCCTGATCGGCCTTGGTCTTCGGCTCGACGGCGACCTCGATCACCGGATCCGGGAAGGTCATGGACTCGAGGGAGATCGGGGCCTTCTCGTCGCACAGGGTGTCACCGGTGGTGACGTTCTTCAGACCGACGAAGGTGTAGATGTTGCCGGCTTCTGCTGCGTCGACCGGGTTCTCCTTGTCGGCGTGCATCTGGAAGATCTTGCCGACGCGTTCCTTCTTGCCCTTGGTGGAGTCGAGGACGTTGTCGCCCGGCGTGACCGCACCGGAGTAGACACGCACGAACACGAGCTTGCCGTAGAACGGGTGGGTGGAGATCTTGAAGACCAGAGCGGAGAACGGATCGTCGGCGGTAGGCTTGCGATCGATCTCGATGGACTCATCCTTCGGGTCGAAACCGACGATGGACGGAACGTCCTCCGGGCTCGGCAGGTAGTCGACGACGGCGTCCAGCATCGGCTGAACACCCTTGTCCTTGAATGCGGAGCCGCACAGCACCGGGTAAGCCTCACGGTTGATGGTGAGCTTACGGATGCCGGCGCGGATCTCTTCTTCGGTCAGTTCGCCGGACTCGAGGTACTTCTCAAGCAGGGCTTCGTCGGACTCGGCAACCTGGTCGAGCAGCTCTGCACGATACTGCTCGGCCTTGTCCTGCAGGTCGGCCGGGACATCGGTGGTGTCGTAGTGAGCACCCATGTCGCCCTTGACGTCGTTCCAGACGTAGGCCTTCATGCGGATCAGGTCGACAACGCCAGCGAAGTCGTTCTCAGCGCCGATCGGCAGCTGCACGACGAGCGGGGTTGCGCCCAGCTTGGTTTTGATGGTGTCGACGGAGTAGTAGAAGTCAGCACCGAGCTTATCCATCTTGTTGATGAAGCAGATACGCGGAACGCCGTACTTGTCAGCCTGACGCCACACGGTCTCGGACTGCGGCTCCACGCCTTCCTTGCCGTCGAACACGGCAACAGCACCATCGAGCACTCGCAGGGAGCGCTCCACCTCGGCCGTGAAGTCCACGTGGCCCGGGGTGTCGATGATGTTAATCTGGAACTTCTGCTTCTCGTCATGGGTCTGACGGTTCCAGAAGCAGGTGGTAGCTGCGGACTGAATGGTGATGCCGCGCTCCTGCTCCTGAGCCATGAAGTCCATCGTCGAGGCGCCGTCGTGGGTCTCGCCGATCTTGTAGTTCTTGCCGGTGTAGTACAGGATACGTTCGGTGGTGGTGGTCTTACCGGCATCGATGTGGGCCATGATGCCGATATTACGGATCTGGTTGAGATCATTAAGCACGTCTAGTGCCATGATTGTTCCTTAACTCTCGTTATCGACTAATTACCAGCGGTAATGAGCGAAGGCCTTGTTGGCCTCTGCCATCTTATGAGTATCCTCGCGACGCTTGACGGAAGCACCGAGACCATTGGAGGCATCGAGGATTTCGTTGGCCAGACGCTCAGCCATGGTCTTCTCACGACGAGCACGGGAGAAGTCGGTCAGCCAGCGCAGGGACAGGGTGTTGGCACGAGCCGGCTTCACCTCGACCGGAACCTGGTAGGTAGCGCCACCGACACGGCGGGAGCGAACCTCGAGGGACGGACGGATGTTGTCGAGAGCGCGCTTGAGGACTGCCACCGGCTCCTGATCGGTCTTTTCCTTGACCATATCGAGAGCGGAGTAGACGATGTCTTCAGCGATCGACTTCTTGCCGTCGAGCAGAATCTTGTTGATGAGCTGCGCCACAACGGTGGAACCGTAGATCGGATCCGGCAGCAGCTGATGCTTCTTGGAAGGTCCTTTACGTGACATATCTCTTACTTCGCCTTCTTTGCTCCGTACAGGGAACGACCCTGCTTGCGGTCCTTAACACCCTGGGTATCGAGGGCGCCACGCACGATGTGGTAACGAACACCCGGCAGATCCTTGACACGGCCGCCGCGGACGAGCACGATGGAGTGCTCCTGCAGGTTGTGGCCTTCGCCCGGGATGTAAGCGGTGACTTCCACGCCGGAGCTCAGACGCACACGAGCGACCTTACGCAGTGCCGAGTTCGGCTTCTTCGGGGTGGTGGTATAAACACGGGTGCACACGCCACGGCGCAGCGGGCTTCCCTTCAGTGCCAAAGTCTTGGACTTCTTCGGCTTTGCCTGACGTCCCTTACGGACGAGCTGTTCAATAGTAGGCAACTTGAATTCTCCGATTCAGTGATTTCTCTTGTCTTCGTGTGACCGCCGCACTGCACCCACACTTCACGACACTGAATCGTAAAGATAGCCACAGTCCACCGGCCCGATGGCCCATCCCTCTCTCACCGCCGCATTACTGCACGTGATCCATCCGAGTTCCGGGATATCCCAACCCACACGCCTGTTACATAAGGCATGCCGTTGGCACACACGAGTTACAAGTATACGGTGACGCGGGACATTTCCCACGCCACCGTGTTTTCACGTTTTCCGCTGTGTTCGCCCACTCGCCTACTTAACGGAGATGGTCTGCGACAAGGTATGCGATTCACCGGCCGCGACGTTGATCGAGCGGTCACGATTCGCCACGGCTTCCACGCATACGAAATCACGCCACTCGCCTTCCTGCAGGTCACCGATGGCGCTGCCGTTCTTTGCCCCCGGATTCCACACCACCGTCTGCTCGGAACCTTCCTTGGCGACTACCAAGGTGCGACCAAGCACGTCGTCCTTCACTTCCAGCGTATCTTCGGAGTAGTAGATGCGATCGACCAGTCCGTTGAACGACACGGCCTCGCCGTCGCTCTCGCACAGGGGATCCCCGTCAAGCGTGGTATCGAGATACGAAGCATGTTCAAGGCCCGTCACCCGGGTGCGTTCGACATCTGCGACATGCAGGTACGTATGCAGGGCAGCCTCGTATTCAAGCGGCTCCGTTCCATCGTTGGTTACGGTCAGACTCATGGTCAGGCATTCCGTGGCCGAAATCTCGTACACCGCATGGAATCGAGGATTCGGTCCAGAGACGAACTGGGAGAGGATCGATTCGTCGACCTGGCTGCTGTCCATCTCGTAGCGCAGCTTGGATTCCGTGGAACCATCCGCGTCGAATTTCCAGAAACTCACGCGCGCGAAACCATGCTTCGGCTTCTTGGACGCCACGTGGCCGTTTTCGAATCCGGAATTGAACCAGGGGAAGATAATCGGCACTCCCCCGCGAATGGCCTTGCCTTCGTTGAGGTAGATGGCCTTGGGACACCACACCACAGCCTGCTGGCCTTTCGGAGCCCATTTGAGCACATGAGCGCCGTAATCGCTGACCATGGCGGACGAGGTTTCATTATCGATATTGCGAACTGTGAATGTTTCAACCATGGCTCCACTATACGAGGGTGGGACTCCAGGCGTTTCAGACCACATATCCCAAAACAATCAAGATTCTTCCGCTTTTCTCAACCACCCCACTGTTCTCATACGTCCGCGGCGGCTCACATTCGTGGCTGTTTGGACATACCGACGTCCATCGACTATACCCATACGTCCGCAAACCCCCATGCTTGCGGCGTTCCGGGCATACCGACACCCGACGGATATACCCATACGTCCGCAATGACTCATGTTCACGGCTGTTTGGGAATAGTCAAGCGCAGCCAATACTTCCATACCACCGGAGTCTCGGCTTTGCCGTGATCGAGACATATCCGACTTCACCACCCATCCCCGCACATTCGGCTGCGAGGACAACGTCACTTGCGAATTTTTAAATTTCGCCCACGAAAATTGACACACAAGGTAGTGGCCCGGCGACCAGTCGAGCCGCCGGGCCACTACCCGGAAAGGAGGTTTCCACTTATCCATCACGCGCCACCTTGCGCGTCCTCAAAACTACCGATTTCGCGGCCCGGCGCATTCACCGTACTACCTTTTGCCGCACTAACGAATCGCTTTTTCAGTTATTCCTCAGTTATCACCATATTCAGTTATCTCGAAGGCGTTGCGCCCTAACCATGAGGCCAATGACGCTTCGTTACGACCTGGCGAAGATTCGTCCGATCCATAACTCCGGCCTTCAGTGGAAAGTATACCTCAAAAACGCACATGAAACACTGTAAAAACCGCGTTAAATCCCAACAATCCCAACGTTTTTACATATTTAGACGAAAGTAACGGAAGTGCACATCACAGCCCAATGAACACATCAAAAAAGAACATCCTCTGAATCGTTATGCGCGATTCAGAGGATGTTCGTCCGTCTGCCATACGACAGGCAGACGTCACTTCACCGTTTCCGGCTCAACGGGCTTGGCGGCATCAAGCGCGGAACCCTTCTCTCCGTTATCGGAATCCGGATGGATCTGATGCTTGTCATCATGCTCGCGCCACCAGCTGGAAAGCACCGAACCGGAGATGTTGTGCCACACACTGAAGAAGGTCGACGGCACCGCGGCCAGCGGATTGGACGCGAACGAGGTCAGGGCCAACGTGGCGCCCAAAGCGGAATCCTGCATACCGACCTCGAAGGTGATGGCCTTCTGCTGCGCATAGCGGAAGCCCTTCGGATATATCTTGTACATCAGCTTGGAGAATCCGAAACCCAGTGCGTAACCGCACAGATTGTGCAGCATGACCACCGGAATGGCCAGCAGGGAGGAAGCCACGAACAGCTTCGGCCCGTTGGCCGCGACCACCACACCGATGATGAGCAGGATGGCGATCTGGGAGACGATCGGCAAAGCCACTGTGACCTTCTCGATCTTCTCCTTGAACACGGCATGGCAGATCACGCCGAGTGCGATCGGGAAAAGCACCACCTTGACGGCATTGATGAAGAGCGACCCGACCGGCACCGTCACATACTGGGAAGCCAGCCACTGCATCAGCAGAGGAATCATGAACGGGGCGCACAACGTGGAAAGGATGCCGATGGACACATCCAAAGCCACATCGCCTCGGCTCAGATAGCTCATCACGTTGGACGAGGTGCCGGACGGGCAGCAGCCGACCAGAATCACACCGACGGCCAACGCGCCGTCAAGACGGAAAATCCAGCACAGCAACACCGCGATAAGCGGCATGATCACGAAGTGGGCCACGGTGCCGACGACCACCATCAGCGGCTGGGTGAGGATGCGCTTGAAATCGTCAAGCGTCAACGTCAAGCCCATGCCGAACAGCACTATGCCCAGAAAATAACCCGTATAGGATTTGCCCCACAGGCTGGCCTGGGGAACGAAATAGTTGAACACGGCCCATACGATCACGATTGCGGTGAACCATTTGGTAAGCCAATCACCAAACGCCTTGATCTTTTGCATTTCTCTCTCGATTCAGCGAATACTCCATATCGATGCGTCCACATCGTTTTGATTTGCCTGATATAACCTATGCCAACATGCGTATCGCCTCGGTATCGCTCCCGTATGTTGAACACCGCAACACGCCGAAGTGCACATATTCCAAATCTCGTGTATAGTATTCACCTGTTGCGCTTCCTCAGGAAGTGGAAACATGGTGGCTATAGCTCAGTTGGTAGAGCATCTGATTGTGGTTCAGAAGGTCGCGCGTTCGAGCCGCGTTAGCCACCCCGGTAAAACCTCGGAATGAACTTCCGAGGTTTTTTGCTATTCCCGTACCTCGCACAGTTTCGTAATCCACCCCATAAGACATACCCACAAGGCAAAGGAGCGACATGCTGTCTTTCGAAAACGACTATTCGTCGGTCGCGACACCGGAAATCATCGCAAAGCTTGCACAGAGCGCACACGACCAATACCCCGGATACGGCAACGACGACGTATGCGAAAGCGCAAAACGCAAGATCCGGGAGGCTTGCGCATGCCCCGATGCCGAAATCTTCTTCCTGATCGGCGGCACACAGACCAACCAGACCGTCATCGACTCCATCACCCCGAAATACGCGGGCGTCGTGGCCGCGGACACCGGCCATGTGAACGTCCATGAAGCCGGAGCCATCGAAGCGACAGGCCACAAGGTGCTCACACTCCCCCATCATGACGGAAAAATCGACGCCGACGAACTTGACGAGTATTGCGCCACCTTCTATGCCGACGCCAACCACACCCACATGGTGTTCCCCGGAAGCGTCTATATTTCCCAGGCAACCGAATACGGCACCCTGTATACGCTCGCCGAACTCGAAGCGATACGCGAGGTATGCGTGAAGTACGACATGCCGCTGTTCATCGACGGCGCACGTCTCGGCTATGCGCTGACCGCCACCGGCAACGACGTGACGCTTGAGGATCTGGCGCGCGTCGCGGACGTGTTCTACATCGGAGGAACCAAAGTGGGCGCCATGTTCGGAGAGGCCGTGGTGTTCACGCACGGCAACATGCCGAAGAACTTCGTGACGCTCGTCAAGCAGCACGGAGCGCTGCTTGCCAAAGGATGGCTCCTCGGACTGCAGTTCGACGTGCTGTTCACCGACGATCTGTACCTCAACATCGCCCGACGGGCCAACAACGCGGCCGACCGCATCCGCGAGGTGCTCGTGGAACGTGGCTATACGCTGACCTTCGACGCCCCGACGAACCAGATATTCATCACGCTTGACAACGAGACGTCCGAACGTCTGCAGCGCGACGTGCGTCTCGGGTTCATGGAGAAAGCCGACGATGCGCATACCGTCATGCGCATCTGCACGAGCTGGGCCACCACCGACGAGCAGGTCGAAGAGCTCATCAAACTGCTCTGAACGCGCCGCTCTGAACGAACTAAACACGGCCGGAACGCTCGAACGCGGACGAATCCCACGCCGATGGCACAATAAGAACCATGACTGAAGACAATCGTGCATTGGGCACTCCCCTTGGCAAGCATCCGACCCGCGTTCTGTTCCTAGGCTCAGGCGAGCTGGGCAAGGAAGTGACGCTGGAACTCATGCGATTGGGCGCGTGGGTGTGCACGGCTGATTCGTACGAAAACGCTCCGGCGCAACAGGTCGCGCACGAAAGCCGCGCCCTGGACATGGCGAATGCCGAGCAGTTGCGCGCATTGTTCGACGAAATCCAGCCGGACATCATCGTTCCGGAAGTGGAGGCGATCGCCACGCAGGAACTGGCGGCAGCGGCGGAACGCGGCGTACAGGTGGTGCCGAGCGCCGAAATCGCCTCCATCTGCATGGATCGCGAACGACTGCGCGTTCTGGCGCATGAGGAGCTGGCGCTGCCCACCACCCCGTATCGTTTCGCGGGATCCGTGGAGGAACTTCGCGCGGGAGCCGAAGCCGTGGGATATCCGTGCGTGGTCAAGCCGATCATGAGCTCGTCCGGCCATGGCCAGTCCATCGTACGTTCCGCCGACGCGATCGACGCCGCATGGGTCGAAGCCCAGGAAGGCCGGCGAGCCCACGATGAGGGCGACGTCTCCCGTGTAATCGTTGAGGCCCTGGCCCCGCTCGACTATGAGCTGACCGTACTGACCGTAAGCTCATGCGCCGGAATCGTGACCTGCGCGCCCATCGGACAGCGTCAGGAAAGCGGCGACTACCGAGAATCCTGGCAGCCGGCCTCGTTCACCGACAACGTGCTCGAACAGGCACAAAACATCGCGCGGACCGCGGTGGAAGGCCTGGTATCCAAGGCGAAATCCTCCGGCGAGATGGGATGGGGCGTGTTCGGCGTGGAGCTGTTCGTGCTGACCGACGGTTCCGTGCTGTTCAACGAGGTCTCGCCCCGCCCGCACGACACCGGCATGGTGACGATGGCATCGCAGCGATTGAGCGAATTCGCACTGCACGCACGCGCGATCCTTGGCCTTCCGATCACGCAGGAACACGTCGCGCTGGCGCTGCCGGAAGGTGCCGTGGCCGCCAGCCACGCGATCGTAATCGCAGGTGACGGGGAAGCGGAATTCCGCAACGTCGCGCAGGCCCTTCGCGAAGCCGGAACCGACCTGCGCATCTTCGCGAAACCCGAAGTCCACGGACACCGTCGCATGGCGGTGGCGCTGGCGATAGGCAAGGACGAGGCTGACGCACGGGGCAAGGCCACTCGAGTGGCCGAAACGCTTGACGTGTCCGTCGTTTGAGACCACACGGCGAGCAGGCTTCAGGAACGCGCTGAAATACGCCGATTGTAGCCTCCCGTTGGTATCTTGTAACCGTCAAGTTCACCAAACTATACCTACCATCCCCAGGGAAAGGCGAGTAATGGAGAAGCTGGAAAAGCTCTACGAGGGCAAGGCCAAGCAACTGTACGCAACTGACGACCCGGAGGTGCTTTGGGTCGAATACAAGAACTCCGCTACCGCAGGCGACGGCGAGAAGAAGGAAGACTTCGCCGGCAAGGGCAGGCTGAACAACCTCATCACCACGCTCGTCTTCGAGCTTCTGAAGAACCGCGGAATCGAAAGCCATCTCGTGGCACGAGTCGGCGACACCTCCCAGCTGGTCAGGAAAGTCGACATGTTCCCGCTGGAGATTGTGCTCCGCAACACCGCGGCCGGCCACTTCTGCTCCCGTCTGGGCGTCGAAGAGGGCATCGACCTGAAGGAACCCGTGCTCGAATACTTCCTGAAGAACGACGACCTGCACGATCCGTTCGTGAACGACGATGATCTGGTTGCGCTCGGCACCTGCACCCGCGAGGATCTCGCCGAGATCGCACCGCTCGCCCGCCGCATCAACGAGGCCCTGATCGAGATCTTCGCCAAGATCGACGTCAAGCTCGTGGACTTCAAGATCGAGATGGGACGCACCAGCGACGGCACGCTGCTGCTCGCCGACGAGATCACCCCCGATTCCTGCCGTCTGTGGGATCAGCGCGACAAGTCCGGCAAGGTGGAGCATCTCGACAAGGATCTGTTCCGCCGCGACCTTGGCGACATCATCCCGGCATATGAGGAGATCGAAAGCCGACTGGCCCAGCTTGCCAAGTCCGAAGGCCTCGAAGTAGCCGAATAATACCCACAAAGCCCGCATCGAGACGCAAAGCCCGGTGCGGGCTCTCTTTGTTTATCCGCCAATATTCACCCGTCAATAAATCCTGTTGAGACATACGAAGGAGATGACACATGGTTTTCCGCGTGTATGTGGAAAAGAAGCACGGCTTTGACGTCGAGGCTCAGCAGCTCGCCAATGAGCTGAAGACCATTCTTGGCATCGAACAGCTGAAGAACGTGCGCATCGTCAATCGTTACGATGTGGAAGGCATCAGCGAGGAGCTGTTCGCCCAGGCCACCCCGACCGTGTTCAGCGAGCCCCAGGTGGACGATGTGTCCGCCGATCTGCCCGATTTCGGTTCAGACGCAGTGTTCGCCGTCGAATATCTGCCGGGACAGTTCGATCAGAGGGCCGATTCCGCCAGCGAATGCATCCAGCTGATCTCCCAGGGCGAGCGTCCGACCGTGCGTTCCGCCAAAGTCTACGCACTGGAAGGCGAACTGGGTGAGGATGACGTCAACGCCATCAAGCGTTATGTGATCAACCCCGTCGAAGCCCGCGAAGCCTCTTTGGAAACCAAGACCACGCTCAAGGCACAGGTGCCCGTTCCCGGCAAGGTGGAAGTCATCGAAGGCTTCCGTTCCATGGACGACGCCGCGCTTGAGCAGTTCATCGCCGAACGTGGACTCGCCATGGATCTGGCGGACCTGCAGTTCTGCCGTGCGCACTTCACCGAAGAGCAGCGAGACCCGACCATCACCGAAATCAAGGTGATCGACACCTACTGGTCCGATCATTGCCGCCACACCACGTTCGGCACGCAACTCGATGAGATCACCATCGACGACGCGACCGTGAAGGCCGCGTTCGACAAATATCTCGAGATGCGTCACGAGCTCGGCCGCGACGCCAAGCCCGTATGCCTGATGGACATGGGCACCATCGGCGCGAAGTGGCTTAAGAAGAACGGCATTCTGAAGAACCTCGACGAATCCGAGGAGATCAACGCCTGCACCGTCAAGGTGAAGGTGGACGTGAACGGCCAGGACGAGGATTGGCTGTTCCTGTTCAAGAACGAAACCCACAACCATCCCACCGAGATCGAGCCGTTCGGTGGCGCGGCCACCTGCATCGGAGGCTGCATCCGCGACCCGCTTTCCGGCCGTTCCTACGTGTATCAGGCCATGCGTGTGACCGGCGCGGCCGATCCGACCGTTCCTGTGGCCGAAACGCTTGAAGGCAAGCTCCCCCAGCGCAAGCTCGTCACCACCGCCGCTTCCGGATATGCGTCCTACGGCAATCAGATCGGTCTGGCGACCGGTCAGGTGGACGAAATCTACCATCCCGGCTACGTGGCCAAGCGCATGGAAGTCGGCGCGGTCGTGGCCGCGACTCCGGCCGATCACGTTCGCCGCGAAACCCCCGCTCCGGGAGACAAGATCATCCTGCTCGGCGGCCGCACCGGACGCGACGGCATCGGTGGCGCCACCGGTTCCTCCAAGGCACACAATGTAGAGTCTCTGGAACTCGACGGCGCGGAAGTGCAGAAGGGCAACGCACCGATCGAACGCAAGCTGCAGCGTCTGTTCCGCCGTGGCGATGCATGCCGTCTGATCAAGCGCTGCAACGATTTCGGCGCGGGCGGCGTGTCCGTTGCCGTCGGCGAGCTTGCTGACGGCCTGTACGTGGATCTCAACAAGGTTTCCAAGAAGTACGAGGGACTTGACGGCACCGAGCTGGCGATTTCCGAATCGCAGGAACGCATGGCCGTGGACGTCGCCGCCGAAGACGTGGACGAGTTCCTCGGTTACGCCAAGGAGGAGAACCTCGAGGCGGAAGTCATCGCGACCGTGACCGAAGAGCCGCGCATGACGATGACGTGGAACGGCGACACCATCGTCGACCTGTCCCGCGAATTCCTCGCTTCCAACGGCGCTCCGAAGCATCAGGTGGTGCATGTCGAGGCGCAGCGTGGATACGAGACTCCGTGGGCTTCCGGCACGCTGAACGAACGCATGCATGCCATGCTCACCGATCTGAACGTGGCTTCCAACAAGGGTCTGTCCGAACGCTTCGACTCCACCATCGGCGCGGGCACCGTGCTCATGCCGTTCGGCGGCAAGAAGCAGCTGACCCCGAACATGGCTATGGTGGCCAAGTTCCCGGTGTTCGGCGAGACCACCACCGCCTCTGCGATGGCATGGGGCTTCAACCCGTACATCATGGAGAAGAACCAGTTCACGGGTGCATACCTGTCCGTGGTCGAATCGCTTTCCAAGCTGGTGGCCGCCGGCTTCGAGCATGAGAAGGCCTATCTGAGCTTCCAGGAATACTTCGAGAAGCTGCGTGACGAGCCGGAACGTTGGGGCAAGCCGATGGCCGCGGTGCTTGGCGCCCTGATGGCCCAGATCGATCTGGGCGCGGGCGCGATCGGCGGCAAGGATTCCATGTCCGGAACGTTCGAACAGCTCGACGTGCCGCCGACCCTGATCTCCTTCGCCGTGGCCGTGGGCAACATGAAGCGCGCCACTTCCCCGGAGTTCAAGGGCGCCGGCCACCGCGTGGTCCGCATCGCCCCGCGCTATCTTTCCGACGGCATCACGCCGGATAAGGACGCGCTGCTCGAAGCGTTCTCCGCCATCGAATCGCTCACCGACTTCGGCGATGCGTTGGCAGTGTCCACCCCGGGCTACGGCGCCACCGCCGAGGCGATCTTCAAGATGACGGTCGGCAACCAGATCGGCGTGAAGCTGGCCGACGGCATCAGTGTGGACGACCTGTTCGCTCCGGCATACGGCTCCTTCATTGTGGAGCTTGCCGACGGAGCCAAGGTTCCGGCCGTGACCAACCTGGTGGAGGTCGGCGTGGTCGGCGAGACCACCGAGGAGTATGCCTTCGTCGCCGCAGGCGAGACCCTGGATCTGGCCGAGCTTCAGAACGCTTGGGAGGGTGGCATCGAATCCGTGTTCCCGTACCGTTCGAAGGGCGAGGACAAGGGCAAGACCACCGAAACCGTATCTTTCGACGCTCCGAAGAAGACCGTGTACACCGGTACCGGCATCGCCAAGCCGCACGTGATCATTCCTGTGTTCCCGGGCAACAACTGCGAGTATGATTCCGCCGCCGCGTTCGAACGCGCGGGCGCCGATGTGAGCACGCTCATCGTGAACAACCTCACCCCGGCCGCCGTGGCCGAGTCCACCGCAGCTCTGGTCGAGGAAATCAAGAAGAGCCAGATCATCATGATCCCCGGCGGCTTCTCCGGCGGCGACGAACCGGATGGTTCCGCCAAGTTCATCACCGCGTTCTTCCGCGCTCCGGCAGTCACCGAAGCGGTGCGTGACCTGCTGAACAACCGCGATGGCCTGATGCTCGGCATCTGCAACGGCTTCCAGGCTCTCATCAAGCTCGGTCTGGTGCCGTACGGCGACATCGTGCCGATGACCGCCGAATGCCCGACGCTGACGTTCAACACCATCGGCCGCCACCAGAGCCGTCTGGTGCGCACCCGCGTGGCATCGAACCTCTCCCCGTGGCTGTCCAAGACCGAGGTGGGCGACATGCACACCATCGCCATTTCCCACGGTGAAGGCCGTTTCGTAGCATCCGACGATGTGCTCGCCCAGCTCAAGGCCAATGGCCAGATCGCCACGCAGTACGTGGATGAGAACGGCGTGCCGGGCATGGACCTCGATGTGAACCCGAACGGTTCGCTGCTGGCCATCGAAGGCATCACCAGCCCGGATGGCCGCGTATTCGGCAAGATGGGTCACTCCGAGCGCTACAGCAACGGCACGTTCGTGAACGTGCCCGGCGAGAAGGATCAGCCGCTGTTCGCAGCCGGCGTGGAGTACTTCACCGCCTGATTGCACAAGACCGGTTCCTTGTGAGCCAGCCTTAAATGCGAAGAGGGGTGTGCCGGAATCCGATGGTTCCGGCACACCCCTCTTCGCATTTTGCATGCTTGCCCAAGAACGGCACTTACCGGAAAACTGCCATTTTCCAGTTCAAAATACTGCATCCATATTTTATGCTTATAAGTATTATACTTCTAAGCATAATACTTATAAGCATGCAAATAGAGTGAGGATGCGGCTCATGTTCATCGGACGACTCAAGGAACTTGAAGCACTCAACACCATGTGGGAGCAGTCTACATTCCAGATGATGGTGCTGCTCGGCCGCAGACGCGTGGGCAAGACCGCCCTATTGGATGAGTTCTCGAAAGACAAGGACACGCTGTACTTCACCGCACGTCAACAGACCACGCGGAACAACCTGCGCGATTTCTCACGTACCGTCCAGCGATTCTTCCATCTACCCGAAGGCATGTTCTCCTTTGACACATGGCAGGACGCGTTCGATTTCATCATCGAGCAGTCCAAGAACCGGACAGACCGTTTTCTCTTGGTATTCGACGAATTTCCCTATGCGGCCATGTCGGACCCATCACTCCCGTCGGTGCTGCAGGTCGCCATAGATCACGGCTTTTCGAATACGAACACCATGATGGTGCTGTGCGGCAGCAACGAAGGATTCATGGAAAGCGAAGTGTTGGGATATAAAAGCCCTCTGTACGGGCGCAGGACCGGACAGCTGCGGCTTAAGCCCTTCGACGTGTTCGATACCGCGAAGATGCTCGGCTTTGCAGAAGTTGAAGATGTCATCAGATACCATGCCACATTCGGCGGCACTCCATATTATCTGCAGCAGATACGGTCAGACCTGTCCTATGAGCAGAACGTGATCAATATGCTGTTCTCCCCCAACGGCTTGCTCTACGAGGAGCCGCTTATGCTACTGCGGCAGGAGTTGCGCGACCCGACCGTCTACAACTCGGTGATGGATGCGATTGGATGCGGAGCGACAAGACAGAACAAAATCGCCGATCAAGCCGGGATACAGCCGGTCACGAATCTCAGCAAGTATCTTCACGTACTTGAGGATCTGGGATTGGTTGAGCGCGAGGTCCCCTTCGGAGAGGATTCCTCCCGTTCACGAAAGGGACTATGGAAACCGGCCGACCCGTTCTTCGCATTCTGGTACCGATTCGTCAGTCCCAACATCGTGAACGTGGAGAACGGCCAAGGTGAGCTGACCGCACGGCACACGGTATTCGGACCGGCTCTTGACACGTACATCGGGCAACAGTTCGAGAACGTCTGCATGCAATGGCTCTGGCGCGTCAACGGCAGTGACCGGCTTCCTTTCGTTGCCCTACGGTTCGGAAAGTGGTGGGGAGGCGCCCCACGAACCAAGCAGCAGACCGACATCGATGTGATCGCGGCGAATGAATCCGAAAAGCGCATTCTGCTCGGCGAATGCAAATGGAAGAACGACCTGAACATCGCGGATACCATCACCACACTACGTTCCCGCGCCGATCTCATATCCGGTTACCCTGAGCGGCACTACGCCTTGTTCCTCAAGACCGACGAGCTGGCATCCGCCGCACGCGAGCGCCACGAATCAGACCTGACCGTCGTCTGTGCGAACGACATGTTCGAGGATGTACGATAGCCGGCACAGGCACATGACAACTCGGGCGAATGTTTATGCGGAAAGATAGCCGTTTTCAAGACTTACAGGAGTATTGGCGCGTTCCACGGCTTCATCACTGGATTCGGCGGTCCGCCTGATGATGTCCTCGTAGCCGCTCAATGTGGCGAACGGCATGAATTGGGCCGCACGATTGCGCACACTCATATGGGCATGCGTTTTCGATTGGTGATGCGGCATGTCGATGATGTCGTCGTAACGATGGCTGTCCTGCAGACTCATGCGGCATGGCCTCCGATTTGATTGTTGCGTTGCAGTCCGGTGGCGTCGTCGAAAAGATCCATGCCTTTGACGACGGCGTTTTTCCCGAATTTGCGTTTGATGTCGAGGATGGCTTGCTGCACATGGCGTTCGCCTGCATTCGACTCACTCTGGGCGGTGTGGTTCACCGCATCTTGCGGACGTTCGTACTCCTGGACCGCGGAGAACAGATCAGGCTGGGTGTAGTCGGAAACCGTTCTCCGTCCGTTCGGTTCACCTTCGGAAACCAGCTCCGACGCAACCACGTTCAAACGTCGCACCAAAAGATCACGGTCCACAATCGAACAGAACAATTCATCGACGGCTTCGCAGATGCGGGATGTGGACGACGTATGCCCATCCAGCCCCACCGAACCGGTCGCCGGCTTGGGCACTCGCCTGCCATAGCGGTCAAGGGAAACCGGACCGTCATATTGCACGGACGCACGTTCCGCGAGCGCCTTCGATTCCGGTGTTCCGCATTCCCCGAGTCGTTTCGGGTCAAGGCTGGCGGTATCATACCCGACCATCAGGCCCATTCGTCCGGCCCGCACGCCTTTGGACAGCAGATCCAATGAGAGCGAGTCGGCCATCTCCCTGACGATAAGACGGGCCGTTTCGAAACCGACCGCACCTGTGAGCACTTGACCGGAGCTCATGCTGCGGTTCTCCGGTTCATATGCTTTGATATCGGCGATCGTGCATGGTTCCCAACCCCATGCGTGGTCGATGAGCAGTTCCGCGTTGACGCCGAACATTCTGTACAGCAGATCCTCGTTGTAGTATTCGTCGGCACGTCCGATGGAGCATCTCGCCACGTCGCCCATGGTCATCAGCCCCTGGGCTTCCAGCTTTCTCGCGTATCCTCGACCCACGCGCCAGAAATCCGTGAGCGGACGGTGGTTCCACAGCAGCTGCCTGTACGACGCCTCATTCAATCGTGCGATGCGTACGCCGTCCTCACCGGCCTCGATATGCTTCGCCACGATGTCCATGGCCACTTTGGCCAGATACAGGTTTGTGCCGATGCCGGCCGTGGCGGTGATGCCGGTCTGTTCATGGATGTTCCGTATTATCTCTCGCGTCATCTCAAGCACGCCTTTGCCGTATGCCCTGAGGTATCCGGTCACGTCCATGAATACCTCATCAATCGAATAGACGTGAATGTCTTGGGCGGACACGTATTTGAGATAGATGCCGTAGATTTTCGCGCTTGTTTCGAGATAGTGGGACATGCGCGGACGCGCTATGAACACCCCTGCGGCCAGATTCGGATTGGCTTCGAGCTCGCGAACATCATACGATTCGCCGGTCAGCACACCTCCGGGCGCTTTCGCTCGACGTGCCGCATTGACTTCTTTGAGTTTCGCCTTCACCTCGAACAGCCGCGCACGCCCCGGCAGGCCGTATTCTTTGAGCGATGGGGACACCGCCAGGCAGATGGTCTTGTCGGTACGACGCTCGTCCGCCACCACAAGATGCGTGGATAACGGGGCGAAACCGTGCTCGACGCATTCCGACGACGCATAGAAGGATTTCAAATCGATGGCGACATACGTGCGCTGCGCCATATGCCCCCTTCCGTAGGTCCTCACAGGATCGAGCAATGTCCGACCGATCCGATTCGTTCCAGCATACCACTTATTTCGAACAGGTGTTCGAAATAAGTGCCGGACCGGCAGTGCGCGGGACGCCCCGCAAAACGTCGGTTGTAGCCGGCGGTTGGTAGGGTTGAACGGTAGCGAACCCCTTGTCTCCATGGTTTTTCGGAAGGAGCTTTGGCTTGTCAGCTGAACTCGAAGACATCCACGAGGAATGCGGTATTTTCGGCGTTTGGGGCCATCCTGACGCCGCACGACTCACCTACTTCGGACTGCACGCGCTGCAGCATCGTGGTCAGGAGGGTGCCGGCATTGTCTCCAATGATAACGGTCAACTCATCGGTCATCGCGGAAAGGGTCTGCTGACCCAAGTATTCGGCGACGAACGCGAAATCGAACGTCTGAAGGGATCCAGGGCGATCGGCCACGTGCGTTACGCCACCGCGGGATCCGGCGGCACCGACAACATCCAGCCGTTCATCTTCCGTTTCCACGACGGAGATATGGCATTGTGCCACAACGGCAACCTGACGAACTGCCCGTCCCTGAGGCGTCAGCTGGAAGACGAAGGCGCGATCTTCCACTCCAACTCCGACACCGAAGTGCTCATGCACCTGCTGCGTCGTTCCACGCAGCCCACCTTCATCGACAAGCTCAAGGAAGCGCTCAACACCGTACACGGCGGCTTCGCATACCTGATCATGACCGAAGACGCCATGATCGGCGCACTCGACCCGAACGGCTTCCGCCCGCTCTCCCTGGGCAAGATGAAGAACGGCGCGTACGTGCTCGCATCCGAAACCTGCGCGCTCGACATCGCCGGCGCCGAACTGGTACGCAACATCCGACCGGGTGAAATCGTCGTGATCAACGACGACGGCTATGAGATCGTGCAGTACACCGACCAGACCCAGCTGGCCATCTGCTCGATGGAATTCATCTACTTCGCACGACCGGACTCCGACATCTACGGTGTGAACGTGCACTCGGCCCGCAAGCGCATGGGCGCTCGACTGGCGCAGGAATCGCCCGTCGAGGCCGACATGGTCATCGGCGTACCCAACTCCTCGCTGTCCGCGGCCTCCGGCTACGCGGAAACCGCAGGACTGCCCAACGAGATGGGACTGATCAAAAACCAGTACGTGGCGCGAACCTTCATCCAGCCGACGCAGGAGCTGCGCGAACAGGGCGTGCGCATGAAGCTCTCCGCCGTGAACAGCGTGGTCAGAGGCAAGCGCGTGATCGTCATCGACGACTCCATCGTGCGCGGCACCACCTCCAAGCGAATCGTGCAGCTGCTCAAGGAAGCCGGAGCAGCCGAAGTGCATATGCGCATCAGCTCCCCGCCGCTGAAATACCCCTGCTTCTACGGCATCGACATCTCCACCACCAAGGAGCTTATCGCATCGAAGAAGACCATCGAAGAGATTCGCGACTTCATCGGCGCCGACTCCCTGGCGTTCCTCTCCCTCGACGGACTCGTCGATTCCATCGGACTGAACGCGGACGCACCGTACGGCGGCCTGTGCGTCGCCTACTTCAACGGCGACTACCCCACCTCGCTCGCCGATTACGAGGAGGACTTCCTGAAGTCCCTCACCCCCGAGGATCGCGTGCGACTGCCTGAGTTCGCCCTGTACAAGAGCAAGTACGAAGGCAACGAATACCAGGCACAGCCCCAAAAGCTGGAACAGGAATGATCGTTCGGGTTTCGCACGGCTAGAAAACGCGCGAAACCGTTCCACTGCTTCAAAACCCAAGAAGAACAACAAAACCTAGAAAGGTTTGATATGCCAAAAGCATATGAGGAAGCCGGCGTAAGCGTCGAAGCCGGTTATGAGGTCGTCAAGCGCATCAAGTCCCATGTGGCGCGCACCAACCGTCCCGGCGTGGTGGGCGGCATCGGCGGCTTCGGAGGACTATTCGACCTGGCCTCCCTTGGATACAAGGAACCGGTACTGATCTCCGGCACCGACGGCGTCGGCACCAAGCTGGTCGTGGCCAAGATGGCCGACAAGCACAACACCATCGGCGTGGACTGCGTGGCGATGTGCGTCAACGACATCGCCGCCCAGGGCGCTGAACCGCTGTTCTTCCTGGATTACATCGCCTGCGGCAAGAACGATCCGGCACTGCTCGAACAGGTGGTGTCCGGCGTGGCCGACGGTTGCGTGCAGGCCGGAGCGGGCCTGATCGGCGGCGAAACCGCTGAAATGCCGGGCATGTACGACGAAGACGAATACGATCTCGCAGGCTTTGCCGTGGGCGTTGCGGAAAAGTCCGCGATCGTCGACGGATCCACCATCGCCGAAGGCGACGTGCTCATCGGTCTGCCGTCCACCGGCGTGCACTCCAACGGATTCTCCCTCGTGCGCAAGGCCCTGTTCGAGAAGGCCGGATACACCGTGGACACCGAACTGGAAGAGCTGGATGGAGAAAAGCTCGGCGACGTGCTGCTCACCCCAACCAAGATCTACGTCAAGGCCCTCTCCCCGCTCTTCAAGGCGGGCGTGGTCAAGGGCGTCGCGCACATCACCGGCGGCGGATTCATCGAAAACATTCCGCGTATGATTCCGGACGGACTCGCCGCGCACATCAACCTCGGCTCCTGGCCGATCCTGCCGATCTTCGACGTTCTCGAGAAGGCCGGCGAAATCGACCATATGGAAATGTTCAACATCTTCAACATGGGCATCGGCATGGTACTGGCCGTTGACGCGCAGAACGCCGACAAGACCATGGAACTGCTCAAGTCCAACGGTGAAGCGGGCTACGTGCTCGGCAGCATCGTCAAGAAAACCAACGACGACGTCGAACTGCAGTAACACAACATCACAGGGGTGGCACCATGCATGGGCCACCCCTTCATCAACTTCCAGCATCATCGCCACCAAGGCAATATAGGAGGAAACATGAAGGTCCTGGTCATCGGCTCCGGCGCACGTGAACACGCGATCGCCCACGCACTCACCCGCGGCGGCAGCGTCAGCGAAGTCACCGTGGCCCCCGGCAATCCGGGCATGGAACTCGACGGCATCCACACCAGCCAAATCAGCCCGTCCAACCATGCGGCACTCATCGAATTCGTGAAAAGCAACGGCTACGACTGGGTGTTCGTAGGCCCGGAAGTTCCGCTCATCGAAGGTATCGTCGACGATTTCGCTCAGGCCGGCATCAAGGCGTTCGGCCCCAGCAAAGCCGCCGCACAGATCGAAGGTTCCAAGGACTTCGCCAAGCAACTCATGGAACGCCACAACATTCCGACCGCGAAATACCAGACCTTCGATGACCTCGAACAGTCCAGCGCCTACGTGCGCGAACACGGCGCCCCGATCGTGATCAAGGCCGACGGACTCGCCGCAGGCAAGGGCGTCACCGTGGCCATGGACGAGGAAACCGCGCTCGCCGCGCTCGACGACATCTTCGTGGACCATCGCTTCGGCAACGCCGGCGCGAAAGTGGTGATCGAAGACTTCCTCGAAGGTCAGGAATTCTCCCTGATGAGCTTCGTCAATGGAACCGAGTTCTGGCCGATGCCGATCTCCCAGGACCACAAGCGCGCCTACGACGGCGACAAGGGTCCCAACACCGGCGGCATGGGAGCCTACAGCCCGGTGCCTCAGATTGGTCAGGACGTGGTGGACACCGCCATCGAAACCATCGTCAAACCGACCGTTCAGGCCATGGCTGACGAAGGCACCCCTTTCACCGGCATCCTCTACGCCGGCCTCATCGCCACCGCGGACGGCCCGAAGGTCATCGAATTCAACGCACGTTTCGGCGATCCGGAAACCGAAGTCGTACTGCCGAAACTCACCTCCGACCTCGGCGAAGGCATCAATGCGATCCTCAACGGCGAAACCCCGGAATTCACCTGGGACAGTGACAACGCCACCCTCGGCGTGGTGCTCGCAGCCGAAGGATACCCAGTTGACGTGATCAAGGGCGCGGCAATCCCGCAGATCCCGGTCGACGAAACCTCCCACGTATACTACGCCGGCGTGGCCAGCGGAGAAAACGGACTCGTGGCAAGCTCCGGCCGCGTGCTGTTCGTGGAGACCAGCGCACCCAGCATCAAGGACGCACAGGACAAGGTCTACGAAATCATCGACAAGCTCGATACCAAGGGGATGTTCTATCGCCACGACATCGGCGCCAAAGCGTTGAACGCATAGCGATGGTGTGTTGGCAGCGTCGCTCCTCGGTCGACATACCCTTGTGCGACTTCCCTCGGTGCGCCTCGCCACCACATGTGAATAAAGAATGATCCGCGGTTCGAATGGCTAGAGAGAAACACCATTCGAACCGCGGATCTGTTTTATCTATTCGCACAACACAAGCGAAGCTTTACTGCTGCTCTCCCGGCTTCGGAATGAGCAGGGATGCGCCGAACGCGAGGGCCAGCAGCACCACGCCGCCGATCATCGCACCGACATAGCCGTTGGTGGCATCACCGGAAGCACCAAACGCATTCTGCATGGCGTACAGCACCGCGTAGCTCAGGCCGGCACCCAGATTGAACGCACCGGAGTTCAGACCAGGCAGGTAGCCCGGGTTATCTTCCGGAGAGAGCACGATGCCCAGACCATTGAGCATGATGTTCGCGGTACCGGCGTAGGAAACACCAAGAGCCAGAGACACGACCACCAGCGCCCAGATGCTCGGAACATGGCACACGTAGATGCCGAAGACCACGCCGATCACGGAAACAATCAGGCCGGTACGCAACACCGCACGATAGCCGAACTTGGAGGCAAGCACACCTGCGATCGGGCCGAACGCCAAGCCGACCAGAGCATACGGGGTCAGAGTGGCGAAGGAAACCACGGAAGCGCTCATGCCAGCACCGACCTCAGTATCCTGGGCGAGAGCCGGAACAATACCGTTCATGATGGCGAACACACCGGTCATGGTAAGCAGCGTGGTCAGCAGCAGGCCCCAGGTACGACGCTGCTTGAGATAATGCGTGGTGACCATAGGAGCCTTCTGACGCTTCTCGATATTCCAGAAGACGACGAACAGCACGGCGGCAACAACCACTTCAATCGCAACAAGAGCCCAGTTGGCGGAAGCGAGCTTCTGAATCTCGGTGATGGCCAGGTATGCGGCGAGGAAGGCCGCGGCAAGGGAAACCACACCGGCCCAATCCATCTTCGGAGTCTCGGAGGCGGTGGATTCCTCGGCATAGACGAACACCAGCACGATGGCCAGAACAGCCACGCCGACCATAACCCAGAAAACGGAACGGAAGCCGAACGTGCCGGCGAGCCAACCGCCGAGGATGGCGTCAACGCCACCGATACCGCCGTTGACGGAAGTCAGGATGGCCATCAACTTGGCATACTTCTTATCCTCGGTGACCTTGGCGTGCAGCATGATCAGGGTCATCGGCACGATCGGACCGGCAACGCCCTGAATCACACGGCCGATCATCAGCATCGGCACGTTGACCGCGAGCGCGGAAACCACGCATCCGACGGCGGTCAGTGCAAGAATACCCAAGAGCACCTTCTTACGGCCGATCAGATCACCCAAACGGGGCAGGAACAGGGAGAACACCGCACAGGCCGTGAAGAACACGGTCTGCGTGAGACCGATCTGAGCGTCGGTGGTATTCAGCTCGACGCGCATCGTCGTCAATGCCGGCGAAAGCATCGAAGCGTTCAGCTGGAACGCGAAGATAGCCGCCATCAACGCCGCCATCAACGCGACCACGGACTTGCCGCCCGTATCAAGCATCTTGTTGCTTTGGATTTCAGACATCGTTGTCTCTCCTTTTATGATTTCTTCTTCTAATTTTCAGCCAATGGTTCTGATGGCGTCGGTCACCAGATTCCAGAATCCATCGAAATCAAGTTTCGTGGCCACCTGAGTATGGCATTCCTCCGCGCTTGGTTCCGGACCACGCAGGTCGGCCACGGTCATGCCAAGCGTCAGCTCACTGCCGATCTCGACATCGACGGGGCAACGGCGGGTCTGCACGACTTTCGGATCGATGAGATACGCCACCGTGCACGGATCATGGACCGGCGGATCGATGAAGTCCTGATTATCCTGGTAGGTCTTGCGGAAGAAGTCCATAAGTCCGGAAACGAACATGGCCAGATCGGTGCCGATGCCTTCGATGCGCTTCTGCACTTCGGGAGTGCACAATGCCTGATGGGTCAGATCAAGTCCGACCATGGTGACCGGCCATTGCTCATTGAACACGATGTGAGCCGCTTCGGGATCGACCTTGATGTTGAATTCCGCCACCGCGCTCCAGTTGCCGACATGGTATCCGCCGCCCATAAGCACGACTTCCTTGACACGTTCGACAATGCGCGGTTCTGCACGTACTGCCATGGCGATGTTCGTCAACGGTCCTGTCGGCACCAAGGTGATGGTTCCCGGCTCATTGTTCATAATGGTTTCGATAATCCAGCTGACGGCATGGCCCTCATCCAGCGGACGGGTCGGTTCCGGCAGTTCCACGCCGTCGAGGCCGCTCTCACCATGAATCGACGCGGCAACCTCCTGCTCACGGACGAGAGGACGATCGCAACCGGCGTGCACCGGAACGTCTGTGGCATGGGCCTTCTCCAGCACGGCACGCGCATTGTACGTGACCTTGTCAAGACTCTGATTGCCACCCACCGTGGTCACACCGACCAGGTCGATATTCAGATTGCCGACAGCCAACAGAATCGCAACGGCATCATCATGCCCCGGGTCGCAATCCAGAATGATTTTTCTTGCCATGGTTATTTCCTTCCCGATAATCAACATTCATCGTTTGCCGAATCCCGACAGCAGCTCCTGTGCTGCAGCGAGATCGATGGTCCGAGGCGTATTACCCGCGAAACGTTCATCCACAACGGCCTGCGCATTGCTCAACAATTCCTCTTCGCCCACTCCGTAATCCTCGAACGGATGCAAGCCCAGCATGCGATCACGGAAATCCTTGAATGCACGGGACGTAATAATCGCCACCTGCTCATCCGGAGCATCCTGAGGGAACACCGCGCCCAGAATCTGGCCGATCTCACGGATCTTCTTCGTGCGGACCGGAGAGACGAATTCCATGACGGATGGCAGAGCATATCCCACGGCCTCACCGTGCACGATGTGGTATTTGGCTCCCAGAACGTGCGCGATGGAATGTCCAGCAATGGTTCCGGCGTTATTGAGCATCCATCCGGCAAGGGTGGATGCCACCATCACGCGCTCGCGGGCATCACGGTCCTTTCCGTCGGCCACCGTGCGAGGCAGATAGTTGTACAGCAGGAACATCACTTTTTCGCAGATAGCGTCGGTGACCGGGCTGGCCATATTCGACAGATAACCTTCGGCGGCGTGACAGAAAGCGTCAAGGCCGCAGGCGATCGTCATTTTCGCCGGCAATGTGAGCATGAGATCCGCATTGAGCACCGCATATTCGCTGATCGCGGGATCGGCGAGTACGGCCAGCTTCCGTTCGCTGCACTCATCGGTCACCACAAGCGCATTCGACATTTCGCTGCCGGTTCCAGCGGTGGTCGGCACCGCGATCATGCCGCCGCAATGCGCGATCGGCTTTTCGGGATCGGTGTAGTCGATGATGGAACCGCCATTGACGCGCACGATGTTGATTCCCCGCGCAACGTCCATGGAGCTTCCGCCGCCGATGGCGATAATCGAATCGGCATCATGCTGTGTGAAGGCCTGCACGCCCGCCGCGACGGTTCCGCTCAACGGGTCGGGTTTAACCTCGTCGAACATCGCTACGTTGATTCCGGCCTGTTCCAGTTTGGCCTTCGCCGCGATGACCAGCGGCATCGACCCGACGAACGAGTCGGTGACGATCAGCGGACGCGCATATCCTTCGGCGCCGCAAATCTCGACCAACGATGTGCCCAGGTCGTCGGTGCACACCACCTTGACCGGCTGCAGCATTTTGACGTTCAACATGGCTCACTGTCCGATCTTCGCCGCGGCTTCATCGGCGTTGACGCAGAATTGACGGACCTTCTCGATGTCCTTCTCCATGTAGCCGCCGTCATACTTGATGCTGGTCTTGGTGAGGGAATCGACGCCATACGGCTTGCACTGTTCGATGGCTTCGGCCACATTGTCAGGGCCGAGGCCACCTGCCATGATGACCGGCTTGCCGCATTCGGCCACGATGCGCGCGTCGATGTTCCAATCATGGGTCAGTCCGCTGGCGCCGATGCCGGTATCGGGAGCAAGTCCGGAATCGGTGAGGATGATATCGCAGTATTCGGCGTATTTCTTGGCTCGGTCAACCGCGGATTCGTCGTCGACAAGTACGGCCTGCATGAGCTTGGTTCCCGGAACCGCCTCGTGAAGACGTTCGGCGAACGTCTTGTCCGCGGCATAGCCGTCGCCTGCGATATGCAGGATGTCCGGCTGGACTTCCTTGGCAAGTTCGATCATTTCGTCCGGATCGTTGGTCAGCATGATGGCCACGGACGTCACGCCACGACGCTTGCATTCGTCAAAGATACGATGCACACGCTCAATCGGCACGCGGTGGGCCGGTACTCCACCGTTCTGCATCGGCACAAGGCCGATGTTGTCGGCGCCGGCATCCATGGTCTTGACGGCCTCGTCATATTCAATCAGCGAATAGATCTGCTTGACTACCATTTGATGTGTTCTCCTTTATATATGTTGGTTGAACGAGTCTGCGTTCAGGGCCGCGCTCATCAGCCGACGAGCGGCTCGACCTGCGCGCCCATCTTTTCCTTGATGCGTTCGATGGTCAGATCCGGCACCGCCTTCGTGCATTCCAACGCGATACTGGAGGCCGCCTGTGCGATGCGGCCGACTTCCTTGATATCGCGCTCGGGGTCGTCGTAGAAGCTCCATGTGATCGCCGCCATACCGGAATCGCCTGCGCCATTCGCCGTGGCGATCTTCGTGCGGTACGGCGGCACGTGCTCGAAACGGTATTCTCCGGAATCGCTGTGGCTGGCGCACAGCATGCCGTCCGCACCCAGTGAGATGAATACGTTCCTTACACCCTTGTCGAGCAGGGTCTTGGCCGCCGCGCCGGCGGAATACTGGTCGGCGATGCCGATGCCGGTAAGCACGGATGCTTCCAGATCGTTCGGCTTGAGGACGGTCATTTTGTTGAGAATCGGATTGAAACGATGCGCCTTGACAGTGGATACCGTATCTCCGAACAGCGGAGCGGTGACATGCTCGCCGATCCAGGCCATGGTCTCTTCCTCAAGGTTGGCGTCCAGCAGGCAGATCGCGGCGTTGTTGATGAAGTCGAGGCGCTGTTCGAGGAATTCCGGATTGATCTGCTTGCAGATGTCCATATCGTTGACCGCCACGAGCAGGTCTCCAGTTTCATCGGTGATGAACATGTACGTGGAGGAACGGTATCCGTCCAGTTGGGCCGCGTAATCGAGATGGATGTTGTTCTTTCGGCAGCATTCCTCAAGGGTTTTGCCGTTCTCGTCGTTGCCGTACACGGTAATCAGATATGTCGGCATGCCCAAGTGCGCCATGTTCTGGGCGATGTTCTGGCCTACGCCGCCTGCTGACAGGCTGACGACCCCCGGATTGGAATCGCGGTCGACCACGGTGTTGTTCGGACGTCCGCAGATGTCCATGTTCATGCCGCCAATGACCACAACGTAACGATCGTCGACAGCAACGTTAGAAACCATATCCGCCATGGATATTTCCTCCTGTTGCGAAGCGTGTCCACTTCGACACACTTGATGAAGCGTTTTATCTTGCGATTTAGATTACAACAGTTGTTTACACTAGTCAACTTTTGTTGAGTTTCTCATCGCGCGAACCATGCGAAACCCAAATAAAAAACCGCGTGTCATCACGACACGCGGTACCCCCGCATATACCCTCTAATCTAACGGTTCACACCGGAATGCTCCAACAGAACCTTCGTGGAAAGCTCGGGATACACCGAAGTAATCTGGCGCATGCTCAACGACGCGGCCGAAGCGGCCAGTCGCAGGCTTTCCTCGCCATCAAACCCTTCCCAACGCGCCCACAGCAACGCACTCAACGCACCGGAAGCCGCACCATTTTCGAATCTCAAACCGCCTTGATCCGAATCGGGCAATGGCACCGAGATGACGTCATTCTCACCTTGATACATCAGTCCGGCGCTCTTGACGAACATCATCGTGCTTTTCACGCCAAGATCAGCAAGCGCATCCAAACATTCGCATGCGGTCTTCTCATCATGCACGGCCACACCGGAAACCAGTTGCGACTCGGCCTCACTGAGTACCAGCGTGTCTATCTCCCCGAGTACGGGAAGCAGACGTGCCGCCTTGTTCACGGACACGACGCGCGCGTAAATGGGTTTGGTCACCTTGCCGCACACCCAAGCCAACGTCTCCGCCGGCAGACTCGAATCGACCACCACCGCGTCGGCCTTGAGAATCACCTGCTCATGCTGCTGTAGGAAATCGGGAGTGATCCCCTCGCTGATTCCCATGTCGTCAAGCCCGACGATCTGTTGGCCGTCCGCGTTTACCACCGAAAGGTACCGTGACGTCGACGAGGCCGGAATCCTCTTGCAATGCGTGATATCTATGCCGTTGGCGAAGGAGTCGCTGCGAACATGCTCGCCATCCTCGTCGTCCCCGTATACGGAAATCAGGAAATTACGCACGCCGAGCCGTCCCAGATTGAACGAGATGTTGCGAGCGATGCCGCCCACCGCGGAGACTATATGCCCGACATTGGAGCTCTCCCCCACCACATCGTTGCAGGCGAGACCATACACATCCATGTTGATGGCCCCGATCACCGCCACATATCTCGGCGGCGTGACCACGTAGCCCTTACCCTGAATGTATCCCTTCTTCATGAGATTGGACACATGCGCGGCCACTCCGGAACGTGTGATTCCGCACAATTGAGCCAAATCGTTCTGGCTGATCAGCGGATTCTGCTCAATCAGCTGTAAAACCTGACGTTCCCGATCGGTAAGAGACATGCCAACCCCTTCGTTCTCCTCTGATTTCCTCAGTGTACTGCATACGGGGAGGATGTCTTCGCCGACATAAATCACATTGCGGGACGCATCTCTACGGAAGATTCATGAAATCGGTGGATTTCAGATAGTTCTTTCCTGTGGTGATGTCGTATTGGATCAGCTTGTAATCCTCGAGCAACTGCTTGGTCTCGTCATCGAAATCCGATTCGGCCATAGGCTCGCCGTCGGAATTCAGATAGATGTTCTGGCCTTCAGGGATACGGTCCCATCCCTGAATGTTGTTGACGACAGGCGGCTCCATGGCTGCGATTTTGGAATGCATGAGCGTGAGGAACGCCAGATACGGCGACACCTTGGCATCCATATGCTCGGCGGCCTGGGCCACGAAGAAATTCGGCGACGAATACTGCGCGTCGGAGATCTGGTTCCCTGCGGATTCGGATGCCTTGTTGGACCAGATGAAGTAGTCGGTCAGGTGCAGGTCGAGAGAATTGTCGTCATCCTCACTGGCCGTGGAATAGATTCCGGGCAGATGGTCGCCGTAGAAGACCACGGTGATCGGCTTGTCGATCTTGTCAAGCTCGTCGAGGAAGTCCTGCGTGGCGCTATCCGTCAATTCCACGCCCTTGGCATAGGTTTCGATCGATTCGGTCTCATCCTCTTCGAGCGGCTGCGACGAATCCGTGGAACTCACCTTGAAATCGTTGTTCTTGTACCAGTTCTTGTATGGCATGTGGTTCTGCATGGTGATGACCTGCAGGAACTGGTTTCCGTCGGTCTTGCGCACCTCTTCAAGGGTGCTCTCATAGGTGGCCGCGTCGGAGACGTACGGGGAATCGTCGATCTTGTCTTGATGCGAGATGATGTCCTCGCCCTGAAGCGTATAGAAGTGGGAGAAGCCGAACTTCTTATAGTTGATGGCACGCGAGTACATGGACGGCTCATACGGATGCAGGCCGATGGAATTCTCCGCGGACCCCCACATCTGATTGATGGTCGGCGTCCAATGCTCGGTCGGCACGAGCTGCTGATACGGGCTGGTCAGTGACGAATCGAAATTCGCCATGGTCAGACCGGTCAATCCCATGTATTCAAGATTCGCCGTGCCGCCGCCATAACCGGAGGAAAGCATCAGTCCGGACGTGGTGTTTTCCTTCACGGAACGAATGTTGGGCATCGCGTCCTTGTTGACCTTCAGTCCCGGAACGCGGGATGGATCCGAGAACGATTCGGACAATACGTAAATCACCGTGCTGTCGGTCATATTCGCGCTGCGGGTCTCGTTGATCTCCTCGGCAGCCTTCTCGTAACGTGCGGCGACCTCCTTCATGGTCTCCTCGCTGTAATCGTCCGGCTCCGACATGACTTTCGGATTGAGCTGGCGCACGAAGGAGACGACGGGACCATTGCGCTGCGCGTCATATACGGAATCCCACATGGACGGTGTGTCTCCCATCGCGCGGGACATCGTGTACGCCCAGGAATCCACCGTGCCGACCTGTGCTATATACAAGCCGAATCCAAGGCACGGCAGGATGATCAGCAGCAGTCGGCTCACCGCCGCAAGAGCCGGATTGGGACCGCGGAATATACGGCCATGACGGCCGTCCATATGGTTGAGGAATACCGACAATGCCAGCAGCAACGCGAAAACCCCGATCGCAGCAGCAATCATGATCGGCGCGTTCGACGGCATGAAACTCATCAGATTGCCGGTATTCGACCCAAGAAAGTTCAAATCGGACGGCAGAATCGCCTCATATCGGATTTCGACCTTGAACCGTTCGATCACGGCTATGATGATGGCCACTCCCATCAGTATCGGCGTGGCCACCCAAAAGCGGTTGAACAGCATGAGCAGCACAAGATAGATGAGCCCGACCATGATCATGTTCAACAGAAAGACGAAATTACATGACGTGAACATCTTGAGCAGCATGTCCCCAAGCCCGTTCAGCGGACTGGAAAGCTCGACTCGTGTGCTGGAAAGCGTCACGCCCCACTGCAATACGGCAAGCGCGAGAAAATCAAACAGCAGGAACAGCAGCACGTACACCCACCATACGAATTCCCTATGCTTGTTCTTCACCGCAGTCGAATCCGCTGCGGCTACGGTGAGTTCTTCAACACGCTCGTCGCTCACATTCACTTCCGTCACGCAATATTCCTAACTTTCGTCCGTCTGCAAAGCCCTATTCTCATACACGTATCTGAGAGAAGGCAATACGTCCGCTATTTTCTTTTCGATTCTTCCGAATGTGTTCGCCTGCGGCAATCCGAACGCCGAGACGCTACCGGCCTTCCCCGCCGCGGCAATCCGAACACAATCCGAATACCTCGACCGTGTGCGATTCGATGGAGAACCCATGTTTGTTGGCTATGCCACGCAGCCAATCCTCGCTGGGAGGATCGATTTCCACTGTTTTTCCGCACGACGTGCATACCAGATGATGGTGGTGCCCGTCGTCCCCGCACAGACGGAACAGCTGCTGGCCGTCGAGACGCACCGTATCGGCGCGTCCCGAATCGGCCAGCGCATTCAGCTGACGGTATACAGTGGCCAGACCGATATGTTCGCCGTCATCCTCCAGCCGACGATGCAGCTCCTGGGCGGAAATGAATTCGTCATTGTCTTTCAGAGCTTCGCGGATGGCGTCTTTCTGGCGGGTCTGACGCACTACATGTTCACTCATCGGCTATGGGTCAGTCCTTCTTCAAATCGTCCCAGCAACCGGTGGCCTCAAGATCGGCCACGGTCCGCGCGGTGTCGTCGGTCAGCACGGTGATGTGTCCCATCTTGCGGTCATGACGCACCGACGCCTTGCAGTAATCGTGAACGTTCCACTCGGGATGGTCCGCAATGAGCGCGCGGGTCGGCTCGACATGCTGGCCGAGCACGTTGACCATGACCGCCGGCTTGAGCAGCTGCGGCTGGGTCAAAGGCCATCCGCAGATTCCGCGCACGTGAGCGTCGAACTGGTCGAAGGAGCAGGCTTCGATGGTGTAATGGCCGGAGTTGTGCGGTCGCGGCGCAAGCTCGTTGACGATGACCCTGCCATCCTCGGTGACGAACAGTTCGATCGCGAGGATACCGGCGAGTTTGAAGCCTTCCGCCAGTCGCAACGCGAGTTCACGCGCATCTTTGGCCACTTCGTCGCTCACTTCCGCCGGAGCGATGGTCATGTGCAGAATATTGTTGCGATGCTCGTTGCGCACGATCGGGAACGTCACGTAATCGACGCCGTTGCCGGCGACGAGGATGCTGGCCTCGAACGCGAAATCGACGAATCCCTCAAGAATACTCGCTGGGAACGCTCCTTCGGCAACGGCCTGGGCGCGCACCTGCTCCAGATCGGACGCGGATTTGAGCACGCTTTGTCCGTGACCGTCATAGCCGCCGGAACGGGTCTTCAGCACGGCCGGATAGCCGATCTCCTCCAGCGCGCATTCGAGCTCCTCAACGCTGTTGACGGCCTTCCAGGGCGCGGTCGGCGTTCCGTGATCGTTGATGAACTGCTTCTCGTTGACACGGTCCTGCGTGACGCGCAGCAGATCGGTGCCCTGCGGAGCCGATGCCAGGGAACGCACTTCGTCGATGGCGTCGGCGTTCACGTTTTCGAATTCGTAGGTGAGCACGTCGGATTTTTCGGCGAGCTCGCGGATGGCCGCGGTGTCATCGTAGTCAGCGGTCACCTGAAAATCGGCCACCTGCGCGGTAGGGCAATCCGGAGTCGGATCAAGCACACCCACGCGGAAGCCCATGTAGCGTGCGGAAAGTGCCATCATACGGCCAAGCTGTCCACCACCGACGATGCCGATGGTGGAGCCCGGCATCAGACGTTCGACGCGTCCGTTGGTTTCCTCAGACAAGCTGGGCATTGGATTCAGCCACCTTTTCCTTCAGGGAGTCACGGTATTCCTGCAAAGCCTGGGCCAGACGGTCGTCGTTGGTGCTCAGGATGCTGACGGCGAGCAGACCGGCGTTCGTGGCGCCGGAATTGCCGACAGCCGTGGTGGCAACGGGAATGCCGCCCGGCATCTGCACGATGGACAGCAGCGAATCCCATCCGGAAAGCGCATGGGAACGCACCGGAACGCCGATCACCGGCAGCGTGGTCTGGGCGGCCACCATGCCGGGCAGATGGGCCGCGCCGCCTGCGCCGGCGATAATGACCTTCAGACCGTTGGCTCGCGCCTCATGCGCGAACTCACCCATGAGCTCAGGGGTGCGGTGGGCGGAAATCACCTGCTTCATATACGGCACATCGAACTTGTCGAGCATCTCGCAAGCGTGCTTCATGGTTTCCCAATCGCTCGCCGATCCCATGATCACCGCGACTTCGGGCTTATTGTCTGCCATCAAGGACCTCCGAAAGAATCCAATAGAACATGTTCCAGAACACCGCTTACTTTACGCAATCGGCTAGATGTGCAGAATGACCTTTCCGAAAACATCGCCGTCAACCACCTTTTTGAAGGCCGCGGGAGCGTCATCGACCGCATAGACGGAATCAATGGCGGGGTGCAGATCGGCATGCTCCACGAATCTGAGCAGTCGGGCGAAATCGTCACGCGAGCCCATGGTGTTGCCCCGCACGCGAATGTCCTGGAAGAAAATCCTCGTAAGCTCCGCTCCCGGCTGGTCTCCGGTGGTGGCGCCGCAGATGGCGATGGTGCCGCCCGGACGCACCGATTTCACGGAATGGCTCCACGTCGCCGCCCCCACGGATTCGATGACCGCATCGACCTTGCGCGGCAGCCGGGCACCCGATTCGAAGACCGCGTCGGCCCCGAGCTGCAGGGCCTTTTCCCGCTTGCGTTCATCGCGCGACGTGACGAACACCTCCAGCCCTGCCGCATGGGCAAGCTGGATCGCCGCCGTGGACACGCCTCCGCCGGCACCCTGGATGAGCACCGTGTCTCCGGGTTTGACGTTCGCCGACGTGAACAGCAGCGAGTATGCGGTCAGCCAGCTGGTACCCAACGCACTGGCCTCGTCGAGGCTGAGGTTTTTCGGCTTGGCGAACACGTTGGCGCTGGGCACCTGAACGTATTCGGCCATGGTTCCGGGATATTTTTCGGAAAGAATGGTGCGCCGCTCACCCGGCATCACACCCGAGCCGTCCGTTCCGACGAAAGTGTACAGCACCACTTCGCTGCCGGCCTTGAGTCCGTTGCGCACAGGGATGTCGTCCTGCAGCACGCCTGCCGCGTCGGTGCCGAGGATCATGGGGGTGGATTCAGCCGAAAGCCCCACACCCTGCAGACTCCAGACATCATGATGGTTCACGCTCGCCGACGTCACACGAATGGTGGACCAAAACGGCTTGGCCTGCGGTTCCGGCAGTTCGCCCACCTCGAGTACGCTCAACGGATCGGCATTGTTCACACCTGCGGCATATACGGCTTTCATGGTTCCGCTCCTTTGTGGATTCGTTCAAACAGGGTATTCCAACGTTTCCATTGTGCCCTAGTTGAGAAGACTTTGCAGTCATTTACCCGTAAGCGCCCCCAAAATGGCCTATGGTGGGATAGTATTTCGCCGTTGATACGGCACGGCAGAGGAAGGGTAGTTGCGAAATATGACCGTCGGCATGCTGGAATCGATACACTCCCCCGCGGATGTGCAAGCGCTCTCACCACAGCAGCTCGAATCCCTATGCGGCGAGATTCGTTCCACTCTGCTTGATTATGGTCTTGCCTACGGTGGGCACATTGGCTCGAATCTCGGCATCGTCGAACTCACCGTGGCGTTGCACCATGTGTTCGACTCGCCGAAGGACCGTTTCATCTTCGACGTGTCGCACCAAAGCTACGTGCATAAGATGCTTACCGGACGTGCCTACGCATATACCGATGAAACGAGGTTCGGCGAGGTCACGGGATTCACCAACCCCGAGGAAAGCGAGCACGATTCATTCGTGCTGGGCCATACCGGAACCTCGATATCCCTGGCATGCGGACTTGCGAAAGCACGCGACCTGATGGCCGGCACCGCGCAACCAAGCGGAATCGGCAATGTGGTCGCCATCATCGGCGACGGCGCGCTCAGCTCCGCGACAGCTTTCGAAGGCCTCAACAACGCCGCGGAACAGGGCGGCAACATCATCATCATCGTCAACGACAACGAAATGTCGATCGCCGAGGATTTCGGCGGAATGTACGGCCCGCTGGCAAAACTGCGCCGATCCGGCGGCACCGCGCAACCGAACCTGTTCGAAGCGTTCGGCCTTGACTACCGGTACGTGGAGCGCGGCAATGACGTGAACACGCTCGTCGAAGAGCTTCGCGGCATCAAAGACATCGACCATCCGATCGTGCTGCACGTCCATACCGAAAAAGGTCTGGGCTTCGCCGAAGCCACGGAAACGCAAGGCGATTGCGGCGATGGCGATCCGGCCAGCCACCTGCCGTATGCGGGCCGCTGCGAAGCCAATCATTGGCAGGATCCGCAAAGCGATTTCGCAAAGCCGTTGGGTGCGCGCAAATACTACGGGCAGATGGCCATGGCCGCACTTGAAGCCCGGTTCGAAAAGGAGCCGGGACTGACCGTCATATCCCCCGCAACCCCACGCTCGAACGGCATCACGCGCGATTGGCGCAGACGCGCCGGCAACCATTACGTCGACACCGGAATCGCGGAAGAGCACGCGGCCGCGTTCGCCGCGGGAATCGCGAAGGCGGGAGGCCGCCCCGTGCTGGCCACTTCGGCGACGTTCTTCCAACGCATGTACGACCAGTTGCATCAGGAACTCGCGTTGAACCACGTTCCCGCCACACTGCTGATTTTCGGGTCCGGCATTTCCGGCACCGACAACACGCATTCCGGAGCCTTCGACATAGCGCAGTTCTCCAACATTCCGGACATGACCTGCCTTGCCCCGACCAGTGGAGAGCAAATGCTCGACATGCTCGCATGGGCCACAGGGCCGGCCGAACATGGTGTCGTGGCCATCCGTATGCCCGGCGAATCCATCCTTCAGATGGAACGCGATTCCCTCATGGCATTCGATCCGGTCGAACGCGCCTACTCCTATGAACCGATCATTCCCGCGACCGGATCGGATGAGTCATGCCCGTTCACGCACTACCAGATTCTGAAGGCCGGCAAGGATATAGCGATTCTCAGCCTGGGCGATTCCGTGGCGCTCGCCGCGCAAGTGGCCGGACTTTTGGATGACGATCCGAAGCATCACAACACCACGCTGGTGTCGGCGGCGCAGTATTCCACGCTTGACGAGGAGGCCCTGACCATGCTGGCAAGCGGACATCGCATTGTGGTGACGCTGGAGAACGGACAGTTGGAAGGCGGTTGGGGGCATAAGATCTCCGCCTTCTACACGAACGCGCGCAACGAAAAAGCCAATGCCGTACGGGTGTTGAATTTCGGAGCGGCCAAGGAATTCACGGATCGGGTGCCACTCGCCGAACTCGACGAACGTTACGGATTGACTCCCGAACAGATTGTCTCGCGCATCGAACGGTCGCTCGCGACCCTGTGAGTGACCATTGTACGGCCCGTGCCGCTCACGGAGCGTACATACCGCGCATACCGCACATACTAGGCGAAACGATGAGTGGGCATCCACGCAACATGCGGATGCCCACTCATCGTTTCGTCGGGAACGGATCGTCGTCCGTCAGTTTTTACTGATTGTTCTTGATGGCGTCGAGTGCCGGAATTTTGACGGCCTTGTTGGCCGGCCCGAAACCGGCGAGCACGCCTATCGCAATCGAGAAGAGGATTGCTGTGATGGGCAGCCACCACGGGATCACGGATGTTCTGCTGATCGTCTCCGCTCCGAATATGGCCGTATGCAGACCATTGAGACTGATGTCATTCATCGTCACCATGTCAATGCACCATGATGAGACTATCGAAATCGCGCAGCCTACAACACCTCCGATCAGACCGATCACGCCCGCCTCACACAGGAACATCATGCGAATGTCCCGTACATAGCAGCCAAGCGCCTTCATGATGCCGATTTCGCGGGTACGTTCCGAAACCGACATGATCATGGTGTTGGCTATGCCGATGGCCGCCACGATGAACGACACCGCGCCGATGCCACCAAGCATCAGCTGCTGGCTACGTGCCTGCTTTTCAATGCTCTGACGGATCGTGTTGAAAGAAGATGTCTGGTATCCGGCTTCCTTGAGCTTCGTTTCGATGGTTTCGACATCCGAGAGTTTTTCCGCACGCACCGTCACCTGATCATAGACGAAACTGCTTGAGACCACGGCCTCGCTGGTATTGGTGGCTTTGGCGATCAACGCCTTCATATCGTCGATCGTCATGACGATGCCACTGGTGAACGCGGTGCCGTCGTTGCTCGCCGATTTGATGACACCCACAGGCTTGACCTGAATCGTCAGATTGGGATTCTGGGAGGTACCGCCCGATGCGCTCCCCGAATCCGAGGAATCCCCCGAGGAACTGGAAGACGCCGACGCGCCGATTTTGGTGTAATCCTCAGCGCTCTGATAGCTCGTGCCGGTGTATATCGTGAAGTCCATGGTCAACGGATCGAAGAACGGATCCTCGCCTTGCGCGACCGGGCCGCACATATAATTTTCGTCGCACACGTAATCTCCGGCGGCGGAACGGGTGTTCTTGCTCTTTGGAGCGTATTTGTCGATGAAACCATAGGCTGTGTATTCGCCTACAAGCACTTCCCCGCTTTTGACCGGCAAGCGTCCGCTTGACAGCGTATATCCGGAATTCTCCAACTGCTTGGTATCGACTCCGGTGATGGACATGTAGGGCCCCACATAACGTGCTCCGGAACCGGCCGAGACATCCCCCTGATACGGAAGATTCTTTGTAGCGAGGACGCCTTGCACGCCTTCGATGCTCTTGAACGTAGCCAAGGCATCGTCGTTCAGCTTGAGTTTCTCCGACGTGCCCGTGCCGGATGACGAACCGATGCCCGAGTCGTTGCCGCCGACCGAAACGGTGATGTTGTTCAGGTCACCCAATTCCGCGAGCATTTTCTCATTCCGCTCCTGGCTGCCCTGTCCGAAGGAGATCATCAGCACGATCGAACAGCATCCGACGATCACGCCGAGCACTGTCAGAAAGGTACGTGATTTCCGCCGAATCAGATTCTGACTGCAGGTATGCAGGATATCCGATAGTTTCATGACTGCCCCTTGGCGGAACCGTCCGCGGTCTTGGAGGTTCCGGAAACAGTGCCGTCCGCGACGGGCGAGATAACCTGCGTGGGAGCGTCGACGTGCTGCGCGGAGTCGGCGGAATCGTTGCCGGAATCCCAATTGTCCCACTCGTCATCGGAAGTTTCCTTCTTCGACTTCTTCCTACGACGGAGCACCAGCAGCACAATCACCACGATGACAACCACGACCACGATGGCGATCGTCACCGGAATCCACGTCGGAACGCTTTCCTCTTCGGGAGTTTCGGTGTCCGGCACGTCTGTGGGAAGGGCCACCGCCTCCTGGGCGTCGAGCGTCACAGTGAACTCCTTGGTCTGGGATTGGCCGTTGGAATCCTCATACGTCACGCGCAGCGTGGCTTCGGTGGAACCTGCATTGGTCGCATTGAAGGGGAAGCCGATGGATCCGGAAGCGCCGGACGCCACGTTTCCTATGTACTGAGAAGCCTGGCTGCTGGTGATTCCGTCACCTTCAATGGAGGCTTCCACGTTGGAGATCTCACCCTTGCCCTTGTTCACGTAGCTCATGGTGATGGCGGCATCCTCACCTACGGTGATGACGTCCGGAAGGGACGGTTCGCCGAGTTCGAAACGGTCCGGCTGGGTAACCGGCACGGAAATCTTGATGTCGGAGGTACTGGTGCTGCGCGAGTCGTTCTCCACATACTCGTATTTGAAATTGATGGTGATGCCCTTCGCGCCGCTCGTCGCGTTGGACAGCACCTGCATCGGCACGGTTTGGGTCAGGGAGTAGCCGGCCCACAGCGAATCGAAATAGAACGTGTTTGTACCGCCGGAAATGGCGAAGTTCTCTCCACCGTCCACGGTCACGACCATATTCTGCATCGCGACGGTGCCCTTGTTCTGGAAGGTGAAGCCCAGGTCGAAGTTGCTGCCGACCGCCACCGCGCCATCGCCATAAGTGAAGTTGGTGATGATGACGTTCGGCACGGGACCTGCCACCTGCGGGGTCGTGACCGTGGATGAGGAATCCGTGGTATTGACATCGTCCTCGGCGAACGCAGTCGGAGCCGAGCAGGCGAATGCGATCGTCAACGCCGCAATGGCCGCGATCAGCAGATTGATGAACCGTGTCTTTCGATTGTTGCAAGTCATAAGTGCGACCCTTTACTGTTCTTTCTCTTCTCTGTTGTACATTGCATGACGCGAATCACGCGGCGTGTTCACCGCGTGGGATTTCCGACGTTCGTTCCGCCAAGGTTGTTTCCCGTGAGCAGATCGCCGACGACGCGGCCGTCGAGCAGTGTGACGATGCGGTCCGCGTAATGGGCCATGTTGTCATCATGGGTGACGAGCACAATGGTCTGATTGAAGTCACGTGCGAACGCGCAGATCATATCCATCACATCGGTTTTCGTTTTGGAATCGAGGTTTCCCGTCGGCTCATCGGCGAACACGACCTGGGGTCTGGCCACGAAGGCGCGGGCGATTCCGACTCGCTGCTGCTGTCCACCCGACATCTGCGTCGGATAATGTTCCATGCGCTTGCCGAGACCGACCCTTTGCAGCATTTTTCTGGCGATCGCCTCACGTTTTTCCTTCGGCACGCCACGGAACATCAGCGGCATCGCCACGTTTTCGACCGCGTTGAGGCTGGGCAGCAGATTGTATGACTGGAATACGAAACCCAGATGCTTCTGCCTGAACTCGGCCAATCCGCGTTCGCCCAGCTTGGAGATCGGAACACCGCCTATGAGGACCCCGCCTTTGGTGGGGCGTTCCATACCCGCCAGCTGATTGAGCAACGTGGATTTGCCGGAACCGGATTCACCGTAGATGCAGCAGATCTGCCCCCTTGGTATGGAAAGGTTCACCCGTTCCAACGCCACGACAGTCTCGTCCAACACCGGATATTCCTTACGCAGGTTACGTACTTCGATGACGGGACGCTCCGCAGTCCCACCCGACTGCCGCCTTCCTATTGCAGTCACAGGCCCCGCCTTTCCGCAAGTGCATCGACAACAATGATTCCTTTACGGATTCTACACCTTCGAAGAAAACAATCCCACTGCCGGATGGAAAGCCCACCGGCAGAGGGAAGGATCATACGGAGTGGTTCATCACTTGCTTTCGCCGGCCGTCATCATGGCTTGGGTGATTTGGCTGTACATTTCCTGATATCCGCCGGGGGTGGATGCCGGCAGCACGACGGTCTTGGTGTTGTCCGACTCGCTGAGCGAGCGCATCACGTCAAGATACTGGTTGAACAGCACCACATTGTTCACGTCGTTGATATCCATGCCGACGGCCTGCAGGCTCTTGATCTGATCGACGATACCGTTCGCGATCTCACGACGATAGTTCGCCTGGCCTTCGCCCTGAAGACGGGTCTTCTCGGCCTCCGCGGCGGCCTGGGTCTCGATCTGAATGCGCTGCGCTTCGGCACGCTGACGGGTGGCTTCCTTCTCACGCTGGGCGGCGTTGATGGAATCCATGGCGTTCTTGACCTGCGGGCTCGGGTCGATGGCCGTGATCAGCGTCTTGACCACGGTGAAACCGAATCGGGACATCTCATTGCCGACCGTCTTCTGCACATCGAAGGCCACATCGTCCTTGCGTGCGAACGCATCGTCAAGGCTCAGGGCGGGAATGGCGGAGCGGAGCGCGTCCTCCATGTAGGAGCGCAGCTGGTCGGCCGGATCACGGAGCTCATAGTATGCGGTGGCCACGTTCTCCGGATTGACGCGGAACTGCGTGGAAGCCACCACGGTGACGAACACGTTGTCAAGCGTCTTGGTCTCCAACTGCACGTTGAGCTGGTTGACACGCATGTTGGTCTTCATGGCGATGCGGTCGACGAAAGGAATGCGGATATGGATGCCCGCGAACTGCACCTTGTTGAATTTACCGAACCGTTCGATGATGTAGGCCTGTTGTTGGGGCACGATGAACAACGTGGACAGGAACAGGATCGCGACGATCAGCGCGACAATGAAGAGAAAATACAAAAATCCCATGCTTCACTTCTTCCTCAGGTTTTCCTGATGTATGCGGACGGCGTGGCCATCACGTCCATCCGCATATCACGGTACCAGAGAATCGCATCGCCCGCATACCCCATCAAGCAAGCAAAACCAAAGCGTGACAAGGCTTGCCCTCCATACTCCTCCCGCACTTTCCACGAAGCCGACAATCCCCCCCCCCTGAGAAATTTCGGAAGTCAGTACGCTCCTGCGATCGCCTGATCAAGATCGGCGATCAAATCGTCGACGTTCTCCAAACCGATGGACAGCCGAATGAGATTGCCGCCCACACCCGCGGCATCGTAATACTCTGCCGGCACCTCACGATGCGTCACTTTGGTCGGATTGACGATAAGCGAGCGCGAATCCCCGATGTTCGGCACGTAGGAGAACACCTTCACCGCGTCGATGATGCGTTCGACGTTGCGCTCGCTTCCCTCCACCATGAACGATAGGATCGTGCCGACGCCATTCGGCAGATATTTGCATGCCAGATCGTGGGTAGGAGCGTCCGGCAAGGACGAATAATTGACGGAGACGACGTGTTCAAGGGTCGACAGGTGTTCGGCGATGGCCCGCGCCGAGGCGACTTCCTGCCGTTCACGCACCGCCAGCGTCTCCAGTCCGATCAGTTGCAGGTACGCGTTGAACGGACTTTGCACGGCGCCGAACGTGCGCAGATACTTGATGCGGATGCGTTTGATGAACGCCTGAGCGCCGAAACGGCTGTGGAAGCTTTCCCATTTTCCGGCGTGCTGGTCGCTGATGACCAGCTCTTCGCGTGTGAGCGCCGGGAATTTGCCGTTGTTCCAGTCGAAACGGCCCGCATCCACGACCACGCCGCCGAGCGCGTTGCCGTGACCGGTGATGCCTTTGGTGGTGGAGTGCACCACTATGTCGGCGCCGAATTCGATCGGCCTCAGCAGATATGGGGTGGGAACCGTGTTGTCGACGATTAGGGGAATGCCATACCGGTGCGCCAACAACGCCAATCCTTCAATATCCGCCACCGCGGTGCTTGGATTTGCCACGGATTCGGTATAGATGGCCTTGGTCTGCGGCCCGATCGCCGCTTCGACGGCGGCAAGGTCGTTGATGTCCGGAACGAAATCGCCGTGAATGCCGAAATTCGGCAGGAAATCACCAAGCGCGTCGACGGATGCGCCATAGAGATTGGCCGGCGCGACGATTCGGCCGCCGCCCTCCGCCACGCACATCAGCGCATAACTCACCGCGGCCATGCCGGAAGACAGTGCGACCGCACCGACGCCGCCTTCCAATGCGGTAAGCCTCTGTTCCAGAGCGTCCACTGTGGGATTGGCTACCCGGGAGTACTCGAATCCCGGCATCGAGCCGCCGGCGAGCGCGTCACCGCGTTGGGCGTTCTCCAGATCGAATGCGGCTGACGCGTAGATGGGCACGTTTACCGCGTCGGCGTTGAGATGACGATCGTATCCGGCGTGGATGGCTTTGGTTTCGAAACAGCCGGCCTGCGTCGTTGCGGTCAATGGTTTCCTCCTCGTTTGCAATGTGTTGTCGGGAATCGTCTACGCGTACACGTGTTGTGCCAGCGCGAACAGGTCGTCGCCGGCATGACGCTGCAGGTAGCGTTCGTAGGCGATGTCGAAGGCCTGGCCGAGGTCTTCGATCAGGTCGGATTTGTCTTCGATGCCGATGGCGAGACGGACGAGTTCGTCGGTGATGCCGACTTTCAGCCGTTCCTCGCGCGGCAATTCAAAATGGGTCATGCGGCATGGCAGTTCGGCAAGGGATTCCACCGCGCCCAGGGAGACGGCAAGTCGGAAGATATGCAGATTGTCGAGCACGTCGGCGGGGTCCACGCCGGGCACGACTTCGAAGCTCAGCACCGCGCCGCCGCCTTTGAGCCCGTTGGACGCCAGTTCGTATTCGTGGCCGGGCAGCCCCGGGTAGTGCACGGATTTGACCAGTGGGTGCAGCAGAAGATAGCCGGCGATCTTTCGTGCGTTCTCCTGTTGGCGGTCGAGTCGCAACGCAAGCGTCTGGATGCCGCGTCGCACCGCGTCGCATTCGGCGGGTGCGAGCACACCGCCGAGACGGTTCTGTGCGAAGTAGATTCTCTTGCCGAGCTCGTCGTCCTTGACCACGATCAGACCGGCGTTCACTTCGGAATGTCCGGCCAGGTATTTGGTGGCGGAATGGATGACGATGTCCGCGCCAAGATCAAGCGGTTGTTGCAGATACGGGGTCACGAACGTGTTGTCGACGATGGACAGCGCACCATACTGATGCGCGATTTCGGAAATGCGGGTCACGTTGTTGACCTGCAACAGCGGGTTGGTGAGCACTTCGAAATACACGGCTTTGGCCGGGATTCCCTGTGCTGCGCCTTCTACGTGGCGCCCGGAGACAACGTCGTCGAGCGTCTGGTAATCCGCGGTGTCCGCCTCCTCGACGATCACGCCCCAACGTTCGAAGTATTCGTGGAGCAGCGAATATGTGCCGCCGTAAATGTTTTTTCCTACGACGATTCGGTCTCCGGGCTTGAAAATCGACAGTGCGGCATGGATGGCGGCAAGTCCCGATCCGAAGGCGAATCCTCGCGTGCCGTGTTCAAGCTGAGCGATCTGCCGTTCCAGGAATTCCCGGGTCGGGTTGCCGCTGCGCGCGTAGTCCCAACGGGGCATGGAGTCCACCGATTCGAAAGCATAGGTGGAAGAATTGTAGATCGGCGGGTTCACGGCTCCGGTGTTGTTGTCGTTCACCGGCAGTCCGTGGACAAGCTGAGTGTTGAATCTGGCCATGGCGCACCCCCCTTGGGTTAAGAGATCATGCCGCGTGCCCGTCACGCGGTCGGTGGTTCCTACTTAACCCCGGTTCCGTTCCCGCCACGCGCCGCTTCTTATCGACATTGGTTATAGGGCGTGCAAACGCCTATCAGTTCAATTGATAGGGCGCACCAACACCGGCTTTTTCACATACGAAAAACGGTGCCGTCCGAACAACATCCGGACGGCACCGTTCACCTATTTGACCGTTCTTTCGCGGCGTGACGCATCACTCCTTAACCGCTCCGCCGAGGTAGGCTTCCTGAACGGCGGGATTATGCAGCAGATCGGAAGCCTTGCCGTGCAGTCGGATGCGACCGTTCTGCAGAACATAGCCGTAATCCGCGATCGACAGCGCAAGTTCGGCCTGCTGCTCCACCATCAGCACGGACACGCCCAACTCGTCACGCAGCCGCGCGATCTGCTCAAGCACGTCCTCGACCAGTTTCGGAGACAATCCCATGGTCGGCTCGTCCATGCAGATGATTTTCGGGTGGCTCATCAGCGCGCGTGCGAAGGCGAGCATCTGCTGTTCGCCGCCGCTCATGGTTCCGGCCTGCTGAGTGCGCCGTTCCTTCAATCGCGGGAAACGCTCATACATCCGTTCAATATCGCCGGCCACATCGCTGCCGCGGGAACGCGTGTACGCGCCGGCCAGCAGATTCTCCTCCACCGTCATGGCCGGGAAGATGCGTCGGGCCTCCGGCACCGCGGCGATACCGTCCCGCACGCGGCGACGTGTGGGAAGCGACGTGATGTCGCGACCCTCATAGGTAAGCGTGCCGTTGGTCGCCTTCTTCAGACCGAGAATGGTCTTCATCGTCGTCGACTTGCCGGACGCGTTGCCGCCGAGCAGCGAGACGATGGCGCCTTTCGGCACTTCGATGGACACGCCCTGCAACGCGTGCACCTGCCCGTAGTAGATATCGACGTTATCGAGCGTCAACAGGGCCGAATGCTTGGAATCCTGCGCTTGCGCCTTCTGCGATTCGCTCACACGCGCAATGGAATCGGCCGCTTCGATAGCGTTCTGTTTGGCGAGGATATCTTTCTGACCGCCCGCGACCGTGGTTTTGCGGATCTCACGACGTTTGCCCAGATACGCCTCAACCACTTGCGGATTGTTGCGCACCTCATCGGGTTCTCCGAACGCGATGATCCTGCCTCCGTCCATGGCGATGACATGGTCGGAGAGCGCTGTGACCAGTTCGATCTTGTGCTCGACCAGCAGGATGGTATGTCCCTGCGCCTTCAGATGCTGCAGTTGCCGTAGCACTTCGGCGGTTTCGGATTGGTTCATACCGGCGGTCGGCTCGTCCAACAGCAGCAGTTTCGGCTCGCTGATGTGGGCGCGGGCGATTTCCGTACGGCGTCGGTTCGCGTACGACAGCGTATACGTGTAGTCGCCGCGTCGAGTGCCGAGACGTTCCTTGAAACGGTCGATTTCATTGCCTACACGCTCAGCGACGTCCTGGTTCTCGCGTTGGCTTTTCGGACCGGGAACCAATGAGAGCGCCGTCTCCCCCAGCAACGACAGCCAGCGGATGACCGGATATCGCTGCAGTTCCTTGAACGGACGCTGTGCGTTGAGTCGTTTATGGAATCCCAGCGCCACGTTTTCGTCGACGGTCAGCGCGCCGAACACTCGTCCGTTCTGGAAGGTGCGTGCGAGGCCGCGTTCGGAGATGTCCGGCACGCTCAGTCCGGCGACGGATTCGCTGTCGAGGTCGATCAGGCCGGAATCGGGTTTGATGAAACCGGAGATCAGGTTGATGGTGGTTGATTTTCCGGAACCGTTCGGTCCGATGATCGATATGACCTCACCCTGATGCAGGTCGAAGGATATGTCGTTGACGGCTTTCAATCCGTTGAAGGATTTGCTCAGATTACGCACCTGCAATACCGCGGGGGCTTCCAGCACCGCCCTGCGATGTTCGGCGGCGAATGCCATGATGTCGGCCTCGCCATGCAGGTCGTATTCATCGACCGGTATGTTTTTGACGGTTTGCGCGACCGCCGCGTCGTTGAATGGCAGACTCATTGCTCACACCTTCCTTGCGAACAGACCCTGCGGTCTGAAAAGAATGACGAGGACCAGCAGCACGCCGTATAGCAATACGCGGGCGTCGGACGCGAAACGCAGCAGTTCCGGCGCTCCGATGAGGATGACCGACCCCAACACCGCTCCAAGCGGGGAGTTCATGCCGCCCATCACGATGATCGTCAGGATGAGCATCGACATGTTCACGTTGAAGATGGTCGGATCGATGTACGTGTACTGGTGGGCCAGCAGTGAGCCGGCGAGTCCCGCGAAGAACGCCGCCAGCGCGTAGGCGAGCGCCTTGTATGCGCTGGTGCGGATGCTCAACGCTTCGGCCGCGTCCTGGTCGGAACCGACCGCTTCGAACACGTGGCCTAGATGGGATGCGCGGATACGGCTCACCACCACCAGCGCGAAGATGAGCACCACCAGATCCAGCAGGTATTGCATCTGCTGGGTATACAGCGACTGTCCGAACACATTCGGGAACGCGATGCCCTGAATGCCCAGGGAGCCTTTGGTGAGCGGCTCGGCCAAACGGATGATGGCCACCATCACGTATCCCACGCCGATGGTGGCGATCGCCACGTAATGTCCGGCGAGTTTCCATACGGGGAACGTAAGCACGCTGGCGGCGATGGCCGCGATGAGACCGGCAGCGACGAGTGCGAGCAGGAACGGCCAGTGGCATTGCGTGGTGAGGATGGCCGAGGCATAGGCTCCGACGGCGAACGGGCCGGCCATGCCAAGGATGGTCTGCCCTGCGGAGCCGGAAATCAGCGTCAATCCAACCGCGGCGATCGCATAGATGGCCACCTGCGTGCCTATGCCGGACAGGTAGTCGTTGAAGAAGAACGGCGTGGCAAGCAACACCACCGCGGCAACCACGTTGCCCCACCACGGCAGGGTGATCGGGCGGCCTCCACCTAGGAACGTTCCCGTAAGCGGTTCGGATTTGACATCCACGTTCCTGCCGAGCAGGCCTTGCGGACGGACGATGAGGATGATGAGCAACGCGCCGAAGGTGATGAGATCATGGGCGCCGTCACCCAGCCAGGAGATACCCAGCGCCTCCACCACGCCGAGCACCAGCCCTCCGACCAGCGCTCCGGGAATGGAGCCCAATCCGCCGATGGTGGCCGCCACGAACGCGGTCATGCCGATGGTCGAGCCGTTCGACGGATTGATGTTGCCATTGAACAGTCCGACGAAGATACCGGAGACGCCGGCGAGCACCGATCCGATGATGAAGGATACGTTGCGGATGGATTTGACCGGAATGCCCATCTGTCGCGCGGCATCGGGATCCTGCGACGTGGCGCGAATCGCCTGACCGATCTTGCCGTATTTGAGGAACGCCCACAACGCGATCATGGAAACGACGGCGAACACGACCATCACGATGTCGGAAGTGCCGAATCGCACTCCGAACAGCTGAAGATTATAGGTGCTCAGCAGTTTCGGGAAAGGACGGGTCTGCGGACCGAAGATGATCTGCAATCCGTTGTCGAGAATCTGGCCGACGCCTATGGTGGCCAACAGTGCCGCAATCGGCTTGCGCCCCTCCAAAGGCGAGATCACGGCGACGTTGAGCACCAATCCCAGCAGTGCGGTGACCAGCACGACCACGATGGTCGTGGACGCGATGCCCCAGCCGAGCGACGAGCCCAGCCACCATGCCGTCATCATACCGACGGCCACCAACGACCCTTGCGCGAAATTAGCGACGTTCGCGACGCCGAACACCAACGACATGCCGACGGCCACCAGCGCATAGGCGCTGCCGTGAATCAGCCCTGAAAATAACGTATCTATCATATTGAGGTTCTCTCCTCGTCAATCGTCAAGCAAGCGGGCCAGCGCCGGCAATCGACGTTGGCCCGCATCGGATCACTCGCCGTCGTACTGAACGAACTCGCCATCTTTGACGATCAGCAGAATCGGATCGATGTTGTCGGCGCGACGGGTGTTCTGGTTGAACTTGAAGGTGCCGCCGTTGCCCTGATACAGGGGAAAGTCGGTGATGGTCTGCAGACCCTTCTGAACGCCTTCGCGGGTCGCGCCCTCCTTGTTGGCCGCATAGGCGAGGTCGATGATCGCCTGATATGCGGTCACTTCGAAGTTGCCCGGATTCTTGCCGTACTTGGCATTGAAGTCCTTGACGAACTGCTGGGCCTTCTCATCCTTCGTGCCGGTGGCCGAGAAGCTTCCGGTAATGATGGTTCCTTCGGCATTATCTCCCGCAAGCTCGAGGAACTCGTCCGTTTCCTGGCCCCCGAAGAATTCTCCCGTGTAACCCAGCTTGTCACGCAGGGTGTTGAGCACCAGAGCGCCATCAGGTCCATAACCGATGTCGACGACCGCATCCGGTTCGGCGTCACGCGCGGGAATCAGAATCGGGGAAAGATCGGTGGAATCCGCCAGATACGAGGATTCGTAGACGATTTCAACGCCTTTCTTCTCGACTTCCTCCTTGAAATACTCGTAGGCCTGCTTGCCCCAATCATTCTCGATGTAGACCACCGATATCTTCTTGGCCTTCTGCGCCACGATGTCGGCGTTGGCCGTCTGATACACGTCCTGGCCAATCTGCGGAGTCCACACATGGTCGCCGGTATCGGTAAACGTCGGCGCGGAATTGTTGAAACCGTAGTGCACGAGACCGGCCTGCTGGAAGGTCGGCGAGGCCGCCGCGGAAGCCGGGGACGCGTAATCGCCCACGACCGCGATGATCGAACTGTCGGATGCGATCTTCGGTGCGACCGACGCGTCCTGCTTGGCGTCGGACTGCGTATCGTAATACTTCAGTCCAAGCGTCTTGCCGTCAACACCGCCGTCCGCGTTCACCTTTTCGACGGCAAGATCGAATCCCTGCTGGAACATCTTGCCGTATTCGGCATACTGGCCGGTCTTCGGATACAGCACGCCGATGTTCACGGTGTCGGAATCGTTCGAACCGGACGACGCATTGTCTCCTCCCAGACCGCATGCGGACAGGCTGGAAAGCAGACCAGCGGTGGTCAGCACCACCAAAAACCTTCTTGCCTTGGATTTCAAAGACATAAGAAGTTCCTCTCTCTTCTTTGCTTTTCGCTGTTATTGACGTTGACGGATTTCAGACCGTATGGATTTGTTGGCTTCTATGGTTTCGCCGGCTTATGCGCGGGCGTCGGCGAGCGCCTTGAGCGACTGCTCGCTTGCGGGCGTCGGCACGGTGCAGCTCGGTGCCAGCAGGAACGGCTTTCCTTCACGCAGCTTGATGACCTTGTCGATATCGGACTTGACGATCTGCGCGTCGCCGTCCTGGGCGAAATCGGTGAAGCTCGGACCGCCGACCGGAACGACCTTGAGCTGCGCGTCGATCTGCGGGTTGCCGTCGAGATACTGATCCCACTGAACGATTTCGACGCCGTAATCGTCGAACCAGTCCGGATTGGAGAAGGCACGGCAGGTGTGCAGCAGCACTTCGGCATCCGGATTGGCCTTCTTGATGGCGTCGAGCACGATGCGATCGTAGGGCTCGCCGAACTCGGCATACTGTTCCTTGGTGAAATATCCCTCGCTCACGGTTCCGGTGAGTGCGAAGAAGATGCCGTCAAGTCCCGCGCCGCCCTGTTCGACCGGCGTGACCAGTGCGGCCGCGTATGCGGCCAGTGTATTGGCGATGTTGCCCAGCGCCTTCTTGGCTTCCCCGGCGTGTTCGAACACGAGTTCATCGCGGGTGAGCGACGGAGTGGCGTATTCGTCTCCCGGATACAGCGGCACATCGGCCAGCTGCAGCAGCACGCTCAACGGATTGAAAATGGACTGCAGCACAGCACGATCGGTGAACGCGGCACGAATCTTGGCCGCGGAAGCGTACTGCTGGCCGAACACTTCGTTGGTCTTCGGATCAAGTTCGACGATTTTGGCGAGATCGTCCACCGTGGTGACGGCATCCTGCAGCTTGCGCGGAATGACATATCCCGCATAGTCGTTCTGATCGTACTTGGAGCCCCACGCCTCGGAATAGTAGATGGCGCGCGGATTGATCTTGACCCAGTCCCAATCCCACGTCTTCACGAAGTCGATGTAGGCATCGGCGAATTCGTCGGCACCGTACTCGTGTCCGATCAGATGCTGCCATGCGGCCACGAGGTACGGCACGTCCGTGGAACGGTGGCGTGCGATGTCATGGAAGGCCTGACGACGGTTGCTGGTCATAATGTATCCCCTTGAAAAATGATGTTTTCTGAATAATGCGATGCTTCGTTCCGTTGAACTTAACCCTCATTGAACACCATCGGAACGCACGAAACACGGCGTTGCCTATAGGCTTTGCTTATGGTCTTTTGCCACCCGCGCGAAATCGCGCGGTTCTTGAAAGCGCTATTGATTTTTCTCATACCGGCTCATGGCCGCGCATACGAAAGCACGCAATCGCACGACAACAAAAAACGGGCGGCCGATTCCCACTCGGAAAACGACCGCCCGACCATTGGCGACTACAGCGATTACAACACGGCTGCTATACGACGTACCGCCTCACGTAACAATTCCTCCGACTTCAGCAGGCTGAATCGCACGTAATCCACGCCGACCTTGCCGAAACAGGTACCCGGCAAAGCGGCCACCGCGGCACGTTCCAGCAGCAGATCGGCGAAGCGCTCGCCGGTCAATCCTTCAGGCGCATGCACCCACGCATAGATGCCGCCGTCCGAATCGAACACATCCAAACCGGCCTCACGCAATCCGTCTGCCACGATCCGACGCCGCAGCGCGTATCGCGACGCCAGTTCGGCCACGCAACTCTGATCCGAACGCAACGCCACGGTGCCGGCGTCCTGCACGCTGCCGGTCACCATGGACCCCATCTGGTAGTGGTATTGCTTGACATGTGCGACGATGTCGTCGTTGCCTGCGATGAATCCGGCCCTCCAGCCGGCCATCGCGTACATCTTCGAAAGCGAGCACACCTCCACGGCAACGTCGAGAGCCCCGGGCAGCGACAGGATGCTGATCTGCTGTTCATCCACTCCCAATCCCGCGTAGGCGAAATCCTGCACGATCGCGAACCGATGCTCATGGGCCAATCGGACAGCTTTCTCCAGGAACCCTCGAGGCGCGTGCGCGCCGGTCGGATTGTTCGGATAGTTGAGGATCAGGACCTTCACACGATCCCACACCTCGTCGGGAACAGCATCCAAGTCTGGCAGAAAACCACGTTCCGGCAGCGACGGCAGCAGGATCTCCTCCGCACGGCTCATCACCGTCATGCAATGGTATGACGGGTAATACGGATCGGCGTAGGCAACGGCGTCGCCCGCGGAGACAAGCACCGCGAACAGCGCGGCCAAACCATCCACGGCCCCCTCGACCGCGAACAGCTGCGTCTTCCAATCCAGGTCAACGTCATACGTGTTGCGGTACCACTGTTCGGCCGCTTCAAGAAAATCCGGCTTGCCATCGAACGGCGAATACCGGGCGTTGGCGGGATCGTCGACGGCCCGCTTGGCGGCATCCCGGATGAAGTCGGACGGAAAAGCGTCCGGATTGCCTTTCGCCAGATCGATCACGTCGGCTCCGCCCGCAACAGCCGCAGCCACCTTACGGTCCATGTCGGCGAAGACGTTCGGCGGAATCGATTGCGCCACCTGCGTGAACGCGACCGGAGAAACATATGCAGTCATGAAAAACACCTACTTTGACAAAACTGCCGCGCACGTGGCAGCGAAGCCGAAAACGGCTCCAGTCTGCCACGTGCGCAATCAATCCTTGTTACATTGAAGCTCAGTGGGTCACCGCTCGGGCAATGGCATCGCCGATCCACTGAATGATCTGCACGATGACGATCAGAATGACCACGATGGCTACGAGCACGCCGGTCTCGTAACGGTTGTAGCCATATTGGATGGCCATGTCGCCAATCCCGCCTGCACCAATGGTGCCGACCATCGCGGAATAACCAATCAACGAGATGATGGTGAGCACCACACCGCGGATGAACGACGGCAACGCCTGCGGAAACACCGCATCGACGATGATCTGCCTGGTGGTGGCGCCGGTGGAGATCGCCGCTTCCAGTAGGCCCGAATCGACTTCGGAGAACGCACTTTGGGCGATTCTGGCGAAGAACGGCACCGCGGCGATCGACAGTGAGATCGCACCGCCGGTCGGCGTGTACGGATCGCCAAGCAATAGTTGGGCGACCGGAATGAGCACGACCATGAGAATCAGGAACGGCAGCGATCGGATGGCATTGACCACGAAACCAATGATGGCGTTGACCACACGATTCGGCTTGAACAGACGGTTTTCGGTCAAATACAGCAGCAGCGCGATCAGCGTGCCGAACACCACGCCGATGATGGTGGAGATAATGACCATGTACGCCGTGTCCAACAGCGCCTGGCCGAGATTCTCCTGAAGGATCTCAATGGTTTCTTCCATACCTTTCACACCTCCTCGGTCCGAGCGGACGCTTCAGGGACATCCGTTTCCGAAGCGACGGCCAGCTGTCCGCGGTCAAGTTCCCGATAGGAGAACACATGCGTCCTCAACTGGTTCAGCGCCTGCACCAACGGCTCGCCGGCACCCGTCACCAGCACGATGAGAATGCCGATGGCCTGAGAACCGAAGTATTCCACATTGGCATGCAGTACATTGACGCTCACACCGTACTCCTGGGCGACCCGGCTGATGAGCGGATCGAGCGCCGCATCGCCTTTGTATCGCAGTTCCACTATGGTTCCGGCCGGCAGCGACGGCACCAGTTGGGGCGGTACCGCGATGCCAAGATAGCGTTCCACCAGCGCCTTGGTGGTCGGATGCTTCGGCGCGCTGAACACGTCGAACGTGCTGCCCTGCTCCACCACCACGCCGTTTTCCATCACGGCCACGCGGTCGAAAACCTGCTTGGCCACATCCAGCTGATGTGTGATGAACACGATGGTGATGCCCAATTCGCGGTTGATGCGCTGCAGCAGCGCCAGAATGCCTTCCGTGGTTTCCAGGTCCAACGCGCTGGTGGCCTCGTCGCACAGCAGAATCTCCGGTTTGTTGGCGAGCGCCCTCGCGATTGACACACGCTGCTTCTGCCCACCCGAAAGATTGGACGGATAGCTGTCGATTTTGTTTTCGAGTCCTACGAGCGCAAGCAGTTCACGGGTGCGTTCCCGCCATTGTGATTTGGGATATCCGCCTGCTTTGAGCGCGAATTCGATGTTCTTGCCGACCGTGACGTTGCCGATCAGGTTGAACCCCTGAAAGATGAATCCGATGCTTTTGCGCAGCTCTCGCAGTTCGGCGCCTTTGATGCTGGTGATGTCTTTGCCGTCGATCAGCACCTGGCCGCCGGTTGGTCGCTCCAGCAGATTGATGGTGCGCACCAGCGTGGATTTGCCCGCTCCGGAGAATCCGACGATGCCGAAGATCTCGCCTTTTTCGACGTTCAGGCTCACGTGTTTGACCGCTTGTACGGTTCGTCCGCCTTCATGGAAGGCGACGGACACGTCGTTGAGTTCGATGACGCTCATTGGCTTGCTCTTTTCGTCGTTCGTCACCAAGTGGTCGGCTTGCCGAAATCCTTGAATTCGCTCTTGGCGATGGCGTCCTTGAATTCCTGGCTTGCGAGCAGCTCGGTGATGGCCTTGCCGAAGTCGGTGTCGACGTCTTCGGTACGCAGCGCGAACACGTTGATCACGCCTTCGTCCTGCTGTTCCATGGCGAGCGCCTCAGCCGGCTTGAGTCCAGCAGCCCACGCATAGTTTCCGGGAACCAGGGATACGTCCACCGAGCTTAGCGATCGGGCCAGCTGCGCGGCCTCGATGGTTTTGATCTGCAGGTTCTTCGGATTGTCCTTGATGTCGTTCACGCTGGCTTTGGTGGCGTCCACTTCGCCGTCCAGGGTCACGAGTCCCTGCTGTTCGAGCACGCCGAGGGAGCGTGCCAGATTGGACGCGTCGGCCGCGATGGCCACGGTTGCGCCGTCTTCGATGTCGTCTATGGATTTGTAGGTGTTGGAGTAGACGCCCAATCCCAAGGTCGGAACCTGGCCGACGGATGTCAGGTCAAGGTTGTTGTCTTCCTTGAACTTGTTCAGATAGTTGATGTGCTGCATCAGGTTGCCTTGGATGGAACCGGCGGCCAAGACCTTGTCCGGCTGCACGTAATCGTTGAACAGCTTCGTCTTGAGTTCGAATCCGTCGTCTTCGAGCAGCGGCGCGATCACGTCCTCGACCATGTCTCCGTATGGGCCGGCGCACACGCCGATGGTGATTTCTGTGGTCTTGCCGTCGGTTGCATCAAGGCTTGCCGACGATCCGGAGTTCGATCCGCAGGCCGCTGCGGAGGCAAGAGCCGCGGCGGCAAGCACGACTGCCGCGGCACGTTTGAGCACGTGGAACTTGTTGGTGTTGATGGTCATGATATTTCCCTCTCTTTTTTCAACAGGCGACTCGCCTGTCAAGCATGTTGCAGTTCAGGCTGTTATGGTTCAGGCTTCGGCCTGCGCAGCCTCAACGATTTGCGGATTGTGGATGGCGAAGGCCCGTTCGGCGAGGTGCACTTCCCGGGTGAGGAATTCGTGCAGCTTGCATACGTAGCCGTTTTCGCGACCGATTTTCGCGATGTAGCCGTTGATGTAGTCGACTTCGGTCGGACGTCCTTTGGTCAGATCCTGGTACATGGACGGGTAGTGCAGCGGATGCGCCACTCCTGCCGTATGCAGGATGGTTTCGACTTCCGTCTCACGGGTGCCGAGCAGCTCGTATCCGGCGGCTTCCGCAGCTCCGTAGGCTTCGTCCACCAGTTGTTCGGTGAGCCAGCGGACGTCGGGATGCGCATGAAATTCGCCGAATCGAATCTGATACATGGTGCATAGCGTGTTGAGCACGGAGTTGAACACGATCTTCGCCATGCACATGCCGATGAAGTTTTCCACGATGGTCGGATTGAGCGTAGCCGCCTTGAAGTCTTCGAACAGCGCCTGTTCGGCGGTTTTCACGCCTTCGGTCACCTCGTCGGCGTAGGCGCACAGGCTCATGGCCTTGGCATGCGCTCCGCCGGTGAAGTTGAAGTCGCCCGGCCCGTATACGTAGGCCCCGATCAGGGCTGTGCCGCCGTAGATGCGGTCTTTGGCGAAGTATTCGTTGAGTTTTTCGAAATGGCCGTACCCGTTCATCGCGGAGAACACGATCTGCCGGTTGTTGAACAGGTGAGCGCAGCGTTTGAGCACGCCGTCAAGCTGCATCTGCTTGAGGAACACGATCCACACGTCGGGTTCCTTCGTGTATTCCTCCGGGTAGTAGATGTCGATCGGAACAAGATGGCGATCCTCTCCATCCTGGGAAACGTAGGCGCCGCCCTGTTCACGAATCTTTTCGACGTTCGGCTTCCACGTATCAATGAAATCCACGTCCCTATGGGCGAATTCCTGCAGAAGGACACCGTACTGGATACCCATTCCACCAGCGCCAATCACCGCATATCTCATGTCACATTCCCTCTCTTTTTTATGTGCCATGTTGTTGTATCTCACGTCTTTTCAAACGGACAATCACAAGATATCGGCAAATTACAGAGCGTATGACGGCGTGGCTATATGCGCTTTTTATGGAAGGCTCGAATCGTAATAGACGTTGATTATGAAGCGTTATCACGGTTTCTCTCAACGTTGCGAAAAACCGTGGAACCGTATAGGCGCAACGAGATTTCGTCCATGCGGACGATTCTTTCTTTCAGGCGGTGCCGCGCGGCTTCAATCCCTTTAATCTCCTTCACTCTCCGACATACCACGAAAACAGGCACTGCAAACCGTTGAAAACATATTCGTAGGTGTACTGGTAATCGTGCCTGTTGCCTTCAACGGTGTAGTACATCAGATTGCCATCCTCGAATCCACTCTGCGTGAAGTCGAAGGCATTCGTCAGTGTTTTCATGCATTCGATCTGCGCGCTCAAGCCTCGGTACGCAAGATCGCGCGTGCCGGTCGCCGCAAATACGTAGTATTCACGCTTGCCATAGCTGGATGACGCCGCGGCATTCGCAAGTTCGGTGGCATCGGCCATATCCGTCGAGCCGTCCCCACCGAGAGCCAGACCGCCACTCATGGGCATGAAATACTCGAAACGGTCCATGCCCTCAAGGAACACCCGCCATGTGGTGGTTCCGCCGGCGGAAAACCCTCCGAACGCACGATGGTCGCGCGACTGTTCAAATCCCGTATCAGTCACATCGACAGCAAAGGTGTGATAGCGGCTTTCCACGGCCGGCATCAGATCATTTTTCAATTCACCGGAATAGAAAATCGGCGTGGTGTCGTGATACCACTCATTACCTGGAGCCAGATACGGCATGACGATGATCAGCGGGGGAATTAATCCATCCTCGATCATGTGATCGATCATGTTGTTGAAGCCGTCACCGTATTCGTACATCCATGTGCGTTCGTCTCCGTACGCCCCATGCTGAAGGTACAGAATGTTGTATCTGGTTTCATTGTCGTTTTGGTCGTATCCGTACGGCAGATATACCGTCGCCTGACGCCGAATGACCTCGCCATCGCCGATATAATCCTTGGTGTCATACGTGAAGGAGTCCAACGTGCCCCGATGCGCGGCTTCATCGTAATACCCATCAGGCACGACGCGCAACATGATGTTTTTCATATCAATGTCGGTTTCGGCATGAGAGGCTCCTTCCTGCGCCCCGTTTTCACTTTCAATTGACGGCTTGCTTTCTTTTGCGATGCCGCTTTCCTCCGATATAACTGTCCCACCACTCTGATTCGCCGTATCGGACGTACCACATCCGGCAAGCACGAACGACAGCGCAAGCGCAATGCAAACATATTTTTTCGTCTTCATGAAATACCCCATCGTTATTTCTCCCGCATCGCAATCGACCCACGTAGTCGCGGCACGCCTGCCGTTCGTGGCAAGATCCCACATTCCCGACCATCAGGTTCGGAGGAACGGCAGCAAGCGAATCACAGTTGCTGTGCCGTCGGACGAATAATAATCTCGTTGATGGAGGTGTTTTCCGGCATGTTCACCGCGAAGGCAACACTTTGTGCCACAGACTCCGCCGGAATCGCAAGCGCGTCATACGCGGCCTGCATACCGTCGCGGCCTTCCTGCGTAGTCAACGATTGCGGCAATTCCGTTGCGATCATTCCCGGTGCCAGCATGGTCACGCGAATTCCCGATCCCACGGCAGCCTCCTCTTCACGAAGCGTTTCGCTGATAGCCCGGACCCCAAACTTCGTGGCCGCGTAGACACCGCACGTCAAGCCCGTCTGATGGGATGAAAGGGAGCCGATATTGACGATATGTCCTCTCTTTTGCGCGCGCATGATTCCCAGACAGGCGTGTATGCCATACAGAACACCCTTGAGATTCACATCCACGCATTTATCCCAATCCTCCACTTTGTCCTCAGAGAACAGAGACAGCGGCATGATACCTGCGTTGTTCACCCAAACATCAATTCTTCCGTAGGTTTCGATTGCCTTGCGAGCCAACGCCTCCTGATCATTCGCTTTTGACGCATCCGCAACGCAGTAGACCGCGCGTCCGCCATTGGCCACGATTTCCGATACGACTTGCTTCAGTCTCTCCTCACGTCGCGCCCCGAGAACTATTTTGTTGCCCTGTTCGGCAAGGAGACGTGCCGTCATTTCTCCGATTCCACTGGATGCGCCCGTAATGACCACTACCTTGGATTCACACATGAGTAATTTCTCCCGTATCAATGCGTTGAATGTCGCTTTTGACTTTCGTTGAGCATTATCGTAACCTTAACCTTAAGGTTAAGGTCAATAGGAACTCAGGAGGTTTTCACATGCCCTACACAATCAAACAAGCCGCCGAAATCATGAACGTGACGCCAACCACGCTGCGGTACTACGACAAGCAAGGACTCCTTCCCTTCATGGAACGCAAGGAGTCCGGCTATCGCATTTTCTCCGACACGGACATGGCCATGTTGAAAGTGATTGAATGCCTTAAGAAAACGGGCATGTCCATCAAAGACATTCGCCAATTCTCCAAGTGGGTACTCATGGGCGACGATTCCTTACAAGAACGCCATGAAATGTTTCTGGAAAGAAAGCGCGCGGTCGAATCTCAAATATCCGAACTGCAGGAAACATTGAATTTCATCAACCATAAATGCTGGTACTACGAGACGGCCATTGAAGCAGGAACCGAAAAAATCCATCTTAAGGAACAGTCCGACAAACTGCCCTGCGAATGAAGACCTTCCGCACGGCATGGAAACATGCACACAATCAGAAAGATCCCATACATAAACATGTAATCCCGAAAAGCGATGAGGCTCCGACCATG
>CAVBHJ010000001.1:0-439554 GCA_963595445.1 bacterium | reverse complement strand
ACTGAAAAGAAGCCATTTTTTGGCATGAAAAAAGGGCTTTCGAATTACTTCGAAAGCCCTGATGGCGGAGAATACGAGATTCCGCTAACGGTCCCTGCGTCTCATCATCAGGCTGAATCCGCCGCACAACAGCAGCAGGCCGGTCAGCACCGTCATCATGGATACATTCGAGCCGGTCCTGGCTATGGTTTTAGCAGACGATACCCTGCCCGCGCTCGTGGTATCGGTTTCGCCGGAATCCTTGGCATCGGAATCAGAGCCCGAGTCGGAACCGGAATCGGAATCATGATGTTCCCGTGATGCCTTGGCCGCGGCCACTTCCTCGTCGGTGAACAGTACTTTGACCTGCGCGCTCGCGAAGGTCTCGCCGCAGGCAAGGAACGTCGCCAGTTCCTCAGTGGTAAGCTCACGGCTCACCTGCACGCTGCCGGCTGCCGGCACGTTAGGCACGGCGCTGGTGTCCATATGCTCCGCTACACCGAAATCAACGCCGTTGACATGCAGATCCACTGCGATCGGTTTGGCTTCATCCGTGGTGAACGACATACCGGACACGGTGAAGCTGACGGTATTGCCGTCGATCTTCAAATCGGAGAAGCCTGTGCTGGCGCGCTCTCTGGCGGATTCCAGATTCTGGTGCGCCTCAAGATAGCTTGACATCACATCGATGTCCACATAGCCCGTGTCCAGGGAATCCGCGCCTTCGCCAAACACACCAAATCCATCTCCGCCAGACAACAGGTAGTTGTTTCCGCCGACCCGGAACGTATCTTCGTCGGACACCGCCTCACCATTCACCTTCAAATCGAATACACGGCCATGCGCATAGGTTTGTTCCGTTCCCGACTCATCCGTCGATGTGGTACGTGTCACTTCGTAGTGGAAGGTGACGTTGCTGGATATCCCCAACCATTTGACGCTGTCCCATTCGCCTTCCGGCACGTCACGCCATTGCGACTCAAGTACGGCTTTGAGCTGCGCCCCCGTCAAGGTGGTCACCATTTCCGTATTACCATACGGCGTCGATTCGTATATCTCCATATATGTGATCACTCCGTCGTCGTTCGCATCAAGGTCGGTGCGCAGGCTTCCGGAATTGGTCACTCCGATATCCGCCTTCACACCCATTTCATTCAATCCCCATAGCACCGCGTCGGCGTTCAATCGTCCAAGGGTGGATTCCGTGCCTTTGTTCAGCCCAATTGAGGAACTCCCCCTGTTGAACGACGAGCCTTGGGCGACGGTCCCCACCGTTCTCTTTCCTGCTGATTGCATGCTCTCCTGCGCATCCTCATAGATTTGTTGGGCCTGCTCGTCGGCCTCGTACAGCGGCGTTTTCCCGGTGGAGTCGTATACGGGCTCGATACTCGTGCTGGCCGTCACGCTTCCGTCGTCGTCAAATACAAGGGTGGATAGCGAAAAATCGGTTCCGCCGCTCGCCGATTCCACAACCGGCCTGCCGGCATTGGTGGTCATGAGTTTGTCTTTATGGCTGTGCCCGCCAAGGGCCAGGTCCACATTGGCGTTCAGGTCAAGCAGCGTATCGGCATCGGAATGGATCAACGCCACGACCGCGTCGGCTTCTCCGTTGGATTCATCGCCGTCCGACAGTTGATCGGCGATTCGGTTGACGGCCTTAATCGGATCGCCGAACGTCACTGAGGCGGATTGAGCGGGAGACAACGATTCACCTATATTGCCGTAGATCCCACCGATGAAGGCTATGCGTTTGCCCGCCACAGTTTCGATCCTGTACGGTTCGACTCCGTCCAATCCGCTGACGTTCGCGGCCAGATAGCCGATCGGGCTCATTCCGGGAAGGATGCGGCCCGTAATATCCTTGGGGCCTTTATCGAATTCATGATTGCCGATCGCCGTCAGCGTCATGCCCATGTTCTTCAATTGTTCCATAGCCGGCTTGTCTTCGTTGATGGACGAGGCGAAGATCGAAGCCCCCACCATATCGCCCACACCCACGACCAAGGTGTTCGGATTGTTTTCCTTGGCCTGTTTCACGGCTGATGTCAGGTACACGCCATTGTTGATGGAACCATGAAAATCGGTGATTCCCACCAGTTGGACCGTTGTCGCTTCCGTCACGGTCTCGTCGGCAAGCGCCGTCGCCGCCGGAAAAACAGTCACGGCCGCGATCGCGAGTCCTGCAAAACCCGCGACGATGCCACGCAATCGATGTCGCCTCATCTTGTCCTCATCCCTCTCCTAAACGTTTACTCAAGTTTAGAACGACAAGAACCCGTTACGGGGAATCGAACATCACTTGCGACATTCGAATGAAAAACGCCATTCGCATGACACCTCTCATAGAAGACAGGTGTCATGCGGATGGCGTTTCGAATCGCTTTTTCTGCGGAATCATCCCCGAGTGCTTGGCCGCTTGGCGGCATGTATCCGGAGAATCGGCGTTACATCAGGCTCTTGTAGATGGCGAGGATGTCTTCCTCGGTGGCCTGACGCGGGTTGCCCGGGGTACACACATCGTGGAAGGCGTCGTGTGCCAGACCCTCCAGATCGGCTTCGGTGGCGCCGACTTCGGAAATGGTGGTCGGGTTCTTCAGGTCGACGGTGAGCTGGTGCACTGCCTGCACGGCCTCTTCGCGCACCTTGTCGAGGTCGCCGGTGTAGGCGTCCTCAACGCCGAAGGCATCGGCGATGTCGCGGTACTTCTCACCGGTGTAATCCTTGTTGTATTCCATGACCGGAGCGAGCAGGATGCCGTTGGCAACACCGTGGGCGACGCCCAGACGTCCACCGAGCGGATGGGCCATGCCGTGCACCAGGCCGAGACCAACGTTGGAGTAGGCCATACCGGTGATGTAGGAGGCGTAGGCCATCTGCTCACCAGCCGGAACATCTCCATCGGCGCTCTTGGCGAGGTTCTTGGCGATCATGCGGATGGTCTGCATGGACAGGCAGTCGGACAGGCTCCACGCACCCGGGGTGATGTAGCCTTCGATGGCGTGGGTCAGGGCGTCCAGACCGGTGGCGACCTTGAGGCCACGCGGCATGGAGTCGGTCAGATCCGGATCCACGAACGCGACGATCGGGATGTCGTGCGGATCGACAGCCACGAACTTGCGCTTGTTGGCAGTATCGGTGACCACGTAGTTGATGGTGGTTTCGGATGCGGTGCCTGCGGTGGTCGGCACGCCGAAGATCGGCACAGATGGGTTCTTGGTATCCGCCACGCCTTCAAGGGAAAGAACGTCGGAGAACTCCGGATTGGCAGTGATGATGCCGATGCCCTTGCAGGTATCCTGCGGGGAACCGCCACCGAGACCGATCAGGAAATCGGCGCCGGATTCGGCAAACTTGGCGACACCGTCCTGGATGCACTCGACCGGCGGATTCGGCTTGACATTGCTGAACACCTCATACGGCATGCCTGCGGCGTCGAGAACATCGGTGACCTTCTTGACGGTGCCGGTCTCAATCAGCACCGGATCGGTGACGATGAACGCCTTGGTGAAGCCGTGGGACTTGGCGACTCCCGGAATCTCCTGAATGGCGCCACGACCGAAATACGCGTTCTGGTTGAAAATCATGCGATAGACCATCTGATGCTCTCCTTTAAGCAACGGTTCTGTTTTCAAGGGTTCCGGCACAGGTCGAAGCCCAACGAGATTCATCATATCCCCGTTTATGGTAGAAACCTGACCAACGACACATTTTTTCTGTGAGCGTTCCCACACCGCTGCATCGTTGCGTTTCGCAGATTTTTCATCGGATTTTCATCAGGAACAAAAAAAGCCCGCAAACGCGGGCTTAACCATGGTGGCTCCGAGCGGCATCGATCCGCTGACCTAACGATTTTCAGTCGTTCGCTCTACCAACTGAGCTACAGAGCCATAAAACAGACAATCCGTCTGAGCGACCCCGGCCGGACTTGAACCGGTGACCTCCGCCGTGACAGGGCGGCGCTCTAACCAACTGAGCTACGGGGCCATTGCCACCTTGTTACCAAGGTAAGTACCCCCTGAGAGAGTCGAACTCTCGTTGTCAGATTGAAAGTCTGGTGTCCTAACCGTTAGACGAAGGGGGCGCTTTCATGCGTTTCCGCGTGACAACTCAATTAACTATACGCGATTCTCAGAGATGCGCAAGTCTCGGCGTGTCGCGCTGTGAATCGTTGAAATTTCAACGATTTGCAACCTCACCTCAAATCGCCACGCAAAAACGTTGAGCATCATTCACATCGCGCCGTACGTGAAATCATGGATGACCCGGCCTGCGGCAAGCCCCTTCTTCTCGAAGTTGGTGAGCACACGTCCCGAGAATCGCTCCGATTCCGTGAAATCGGCATGGCGCAGACCCGCCGCCTCATCGGCATTGCCCTTGCCGACATGCTCGACGGGCAAACTCACCGTAAGCGTGCCTTCATTACGGAAACCATCGATGCCGTCCATGACCTCATGAACATGCAACGCATAGTCCTCGATGTCGGTGGCGATTCGCCACACTCCCCCAGCCTTCAATGCGCGGCGTATATCCGCGGCAAGCTCAGGCTGAACGATGCGGCGCTTATGATGACGCATCTTCGGCCATGGATCAGGGAAGAACGTCCACGCCTCCTCGAATACGCCATCCGCCGCATGCTTGAACAATTCAGGCGCGTTGACCTGGGCGATGCGCAGGTTTTCAAGGCCTTGCTTTCCGGCAAGCAGCAGCGTGTGCGCCACTCCCGGATCATATACCTCCAAAGCAAGGAAATTCACATCAGGACGTTCCTGCGCGGCAGCCACGATGTTCTCACCCTGCCCCGAGCCGATCTCAACGACCAGCGGATGGTTATTGCCCCAGGTTTCACGAACGAAAGCGTCGTCAAACACGAGACCATCCCGCACATCGAGAGAACCCTCGCCTGCATTGACACCAAGCAGATACATCTGCGCATAGGAATCCCATGCACGCTGCAACCGCGCGTCAAGCCTTGCGGACCTGCGGACGAACGACAGCACCTTGCGTCCATAGAGCGCCGGACGCTGTTCGTTTTGTTCATTTTGAATGTTTACACCAGATTCACGGCCTTCGACCGGCGTGTTCACTACATCTTGCATACCCTAATTTATAGAGGAAACACAGGAACGAAACAGCCATGTGCGTTCGTGTTCATGTGATATACTCAAATTGTTCAAAAGGTAACAAACCTGAGCAAAAGTGAACAATAGTTGTCTTTCGACGAAATTCCGTCCTAACACAACCCGACTCACAGCTCATTTTGGAGGAAAGGCCAGAACATGACAGTTCTCGTCACCGGTGGATGCGGTTATATCGGCGCCCACGTCGTCCACGCTCTTCACGAAGCAGGAGAACGGGTCGTCGTAGTCGACGATCTGAGCTACGGAAAACCCACCCGCATCGAAGGATCCCGTCTGTACGGCATGGACATCTCCGCAGCCGGAGCAGGCGAACGACTCGCCGAAATCATGAAGGCCGAAGACGTGGACTCCGTGATCCACTTCGCGGCACGCAAGCAGGTCGGCGAATCCGTCGAGAAGCCGCTGTGGTACTACCAGCAGAACATCAACGGCATGCTCAACGTGCTCATCGGCATGCGCGATTCCGGCGCCAAGAAGCTTGTCTTCTCCTCCTCCGCGGCCACCTACGGCGTTCCGCCGGTCGATGTGGTGCCGGAGGACGTGGTGCCGATGCTGCCAATCAACCCGTACGGACAGACCAAGCTGTTCGGCGAGTGGATGGCACGCGCCTGCGAGGAGCCGTACGGCATCCGCTTCTGCGGCCTGCGCTACTTCAACGTTGCCGGCTGCGGCCCGGTCGAACTCGAGGATCCGGCGATCCTCAACCTGATTCCAATGCTGTTCGACCGCCTGAAGAAGGGCAAGGCGCCCGCGATCTTCGGCGACGACTACCCGACCCCCGACGGCACCTGCGTACGCGACTACATCCACGTGTCCGACCTTGCCGACGCGCACATCGCGGCACTGAAGTACCTCGACCGCGACGAACGCAAATACGACGCCTTCAATGTCGGCACCGGCGAGGGCACTTCCGTACGCCAGATCGTGGATGAGGTCAAGAAGGTCACCGGACTGCCGTTCGAGGAGACCGTCATGGCACGCCGCGCAGGCGATCCGCCGCATCTGATCGGATCGCCGAAGCGCATCAACGAAGAGATGGGCTGGCACGCCAAGTACAACGTCGAAGACATTGTGAAGTCCGCTTGGGAAGCATGGCAGGCCAATCCGGAACACCATATCGACGTCGACACCTGGAAGCAGGCCGACTGATCGCTGATTCGTAGTGCCGCGGGCGACAACGCGGCACCGCACACACGGCGGCTGGGTTCATGGGAAGTTTTCCCCTCATGAACCCGGCCGCTGTTTCTTATTCACCATCCTCCCGTTTGCCGTCCGATTCGCATGCGACTAAACTTGCGAACCATGAGTGATTTCCAAAACACCCCGGAAGCGCAGCAGCCGCAGCAGGATGCCAACGCCGCGAATTATGCGCAACAGGGCGACCCCTACACAAACTCCTACGCTCAGCAGGACAACAATTCTTACACACAGCAGAACAATCCCTATGCCCAGCAGGCAGGCGATCCCTACGCTCAGCAGCAGGGCAATCCTTACTCGCAACCACAGTATTCCGCATACCCCCAGCAGGGCTATTACTATCCGCAGCCCGCATACCAGCGCTGGAACACGCTGTGCATCGTCGGCTTCATCCTATCGTTCCTGGTAGCGCCGGCCGGCCTGATCTGCTCAATCATCGCCGTAATCCAGATCAACAGGTCCGGAGAGAAGTCGAAGGGATTGGCCATTGCCGGCATCATCGTCAGCGTGTTCAACATGCTGATCGGACTCCTTCTGGTTGTCCTGTTCGCCATCGGCGTCTCCGCAATGACGAACCCGCATGACATCAGCCAGTATCTGAACAACGACTACTCACAGCTCTCCGACCCCGACGACATCGACAGGCTGCTCCAGGAATACGACCTCACCTGACACCTACGAAAAGGCTTATTCCAGCGAAGACACGCCGTGATTTGCACAAATAGGACTTTGCCGTAATATATCTTTCTGTTGCCGGTTGCAAGACAGGCAGCAACGGCCCCGTAGCTCAGTTGGTTAGAGCGCCGCCCTGTCACGGCGGAGGTCACCGGTTCAAGTCCGGCCGGGGTCGCTAGTAAAACCCAGCTATTCAGCTGGGTTTTTTGTTTCCCGAAAACTCTTGCGATTCCACATCAGGGCAACAGCAATCATCCACAAAAGGGTTATGGGGCTTACTCGCCTCCACCTTCCCATGCACGGATTCGATCCGTTACGGACGTTCGCAGGCCACACCCACAACACCCCACCTTCCCGTGCACGGATTTGATTAAGCACACAGGTTTGCCGCCTGCCCGTTTACGCACACAACCGGAAGATACGGCCCTTTCTTGTGGATTGTGGCTACAAAGGGTACCGATGGTTGCGTTCCGCCTTTTTCTTTTCACTCAAAAATGGCCATTTTCCAACGATTTGAGATTTACATGCCTTGATAGGTCCGCGTGAGTGCTGCACACAACTAAAAGATACGGACGTTTCTCGTGGGTTGTGGCGGGAAGACTCGCCGCGCCTCGAATCTTTTACGTGATGCATGAAGAAACCGTTCTCGCCCCATATCGCAAAAGGACCGCCGTGCGGATTTCTGACCAGCCGTGCGGATTTCTGAAGACTTGTGCGGATTCGTCATGGGGATTTTCCGTCGAATAAGCCCGGAATCGGCGACCTTTAGCCCTAAAAAGACCATTCCCGGACGGTTTTGAGCCGTGAATAATCCGCACAACTTGTTGAAAATCCGCACGACCGGTCAGAAATCCACACAACTGGCCGAAAATCCACACGACCATTCAAAAATCCGCACAACCTATCGAAATCCACACAATCAGATAACGCAAGACCCTTCAGGCATCTCATAATGCATGCTCGTGAATCCTTGCATGTCGGAAGCGACACCCGACTATGCAACAATGCCCCGGCTTTTCAGCCAGGGCACCTGTACATGTTCACCATATTTACGCTTACGCGTCGAGAGCTTCGAGCTGTTGCTCCACCCAGTCGGCAATATACGGGGCGACCTCCTCAACCTGGTCAATCGCTACCTCGAACTCATGCGCGCCGCCATACCAAGGATCGACCAAATCGATCTCGCTTTCGTATCCTGCAGCCGGCTTGGCCAAGTTCGGATCGAAACTGCGGTACATATGCACATTCCCACGTTTGGCTTGCGGAAGCTGACGCAGCAACGCACGCATATGGGATGCGGTCATCGGCAGGAACAGATCGGTACGGTCAATCTCATCGCGAGTGATGCGGTGCGCGAAATGGTGTGCGGGAAGCTCATATCCACGCTCCCTGAGCACCTTGACGGCACGACGATCAATCGGATTGCCGTACTCCTCATCGCTGACGCCACTGGACTCGACATTGACCTTATCGGTCAGTCCACGACGCTCGAATTCTGCACGCAATACAATCTCAGCCATCGGGGAACGGCAGATGTTGCCGGTGCACACGGTCATCACGGTATACATGAAGTCTTACTCCTCGCGGTTCTTCTCATAGGTCATGAAACGGAATCCGGCAATATCGTCGGAACCTTTCTGAGTGCCCTGCCAGACGCCTTCCTCAATCACACGCCAAGCGCCTGATTCGGCCAGCGATTTGATGTCGGGAGCATACGTATCCGCGTCAACATGCATGCTGATCTGCGTGACATACGCCTTATCCGCGAAAGGCAGCGCCTCACGGAAGATCTGTGCTCCACCGATAACCCAAATCTCACTGCGATCCATGCCGTCATCCGGAATGGCTTCCTGACGGGCCAGATCCAACGCATCCTCCAAAGTGTCGACCACGGTCGCACCCGGTGCTGAATATGACGGATCACGGGAGATCACAATGTTGTCGCGATTGGGCAACGGGCGGAATTTCGGCGCCAGAGACTCCCAAGTCCTACGCCCCATAATCACCGGATGAGACACGGTAAGCTCCGTAAAACGCCTCATATCTTCAGGCAGATGCCACGGCATTCCACCTTCGAAACCGATGGCGCCCTCATGACCTTCTTTGTCACAAGCCTGCGCCCAAATCAGATTCACCGAGAAGACCTTCGGGAAGTCATCCCCCCAATCCTCCTCGCCTTCAAGCCCGGCAAGTCCGGGCTCGGGTTCGTGATAGCCACTGCGGCTACTATCGTGCTCCATTTCACTCACTCCTTGAAGTCGAACTAGGGTCAGTAGTCTAACGTCTGGCGCAGACGCTCAGACAGCCACCGGCGCTTTGATGGTGGGGTGATGCCGGTAGTCGACGATTTCGAAATCCTCATAATCGTAATCAAACAGCGATTCCGCCTTGTTAATACGAATCCGCGGATACGGATACGGTTCGCGGCCCAGCTGTTCGAGCACCTGGTCGATGTGGTTGTCGTACACATGGCAATCACCGCCGGCCCACACGAACTCCCCCGGCTCCAATCCCGCCTGCTGGGCCATCATCAGCGTAAGCAGCGAGTAGGAGGCTATGTTGAACGGAACACCGAGGAACATGTCGCATGAGCGCTGGTACAGCTGGCAGCTCAGACGGCCGTCCGCCACGTAGAACTGGAACAGCGCATGGCACGGAGGAAGTGCCATGTTCTCCACTTCGGCAGGATTCCATGCGGACACGACCATTCGTCGTGAATCCGGATTGTTCCTGATGAGATTCATCACATTGGCGATCTGGTCGATGGTACGGTTCGGATCCTCCGGAGTAGGTGCCGGCCAACTGCGCCACTGGGCGCCGTAGACGGGGCCGAGATCGCCGTTCTCGTCCGCCCATTCATCCCAGATATGTACATTATGCTCCTGCAGCCAACGCACGTTGGTGGAACCTTTGAGGAACCATAGCAGCTCATACGCCAATCCCTTGAAGAACACGTTCTTGGTGGTCAGCAGCGGAAAGCCGTCGTTCAGATCGAAGCGGATCTGCTGTCCGAACAGGCTCACGGTACCGGTTCCCGTCCTATCGGACTTCAGCGTACCTTCGGTCAGAATCTTGCGGACAAGATCTTCGTAGGGCATCGGAATGTCGGTTTTCGGACGTTCCGGAATACGTGTGCGGATATCTGCAAGTTGTTCGGATGTCAAAGCCATAGGCTTCAGCATACAAAAGCAGCCACCCATCTTCACAGGCGGGTTCGCCATCAGGCGGAATTCATGGATGACACGCAATGATAATACGCAATTGCCGACAAGCGGAATCTCCTCCCCTGGCGCCCGCGAATGCGCTAGATTAGTTGATGAATCGGCACGACCGTCGTGTCCGGAATGATGCAAAGGGAGGTCCCCATGGGCAAAAGGCTGTGGGTGGAGCGCAACAAAGATGGTTCCTGGGATGCGTTCAGCGAGGACGGTGCGCATATCAAGTTTGGCCACGGAAAGGGCCAGTTCAACCCCGGTGATTTGATGAAGATCGCACTTGCCGGCTGTGCCGCGCTGTCGAGCCAGTTCGCCATCGAACACACCCTCGGTGAGGGCAAGGGCGCGAAGATCGTTGTGGACGGCACCTATGACGCCGACAACGACGCTTATCTGAGTTTCGACGAGCAGGTTGAGATCGACGCCACGGGAGCGGGACTGAGCGATGAAGACGCCGAAAAGCTCAAGGAGCGCGTCGTTCGCCACGTCGACAAGAGCTGCACGGTGAAGCATACGTATGTGGAACCGACGCCCGTCCGTATGAGCGTCACCGTCAAGCACTGACTTAAGGCAAGGTTTCCTTATAAACGAATGAGGCTGGCTGCGATTCCCCATCGCAACCAGCCTCATCTGCATTTATTCAGCAAGCGCTCACTGACGTTCCGGATCGATCTTGGTTTCGATTGCCTCCACGGTCTCCGGATCAGCCATGGAAACCGGCACTTCCTCGACGCCCTTGATGTCGTCGATGGACTTCGGCTTGACATCGGCAGGCGAGCTTGGCACCGTGTCGAGACGGGTCTCCGCGGCTTCCACATACTTGCGCGGCACCACGTAGACAGGGCCGACAGCATGCTGGAGCAGTCCCTGGCTGGTGGATCCGAGCAGCAGACCGGTGAAGCCGCCACGACCACGGGAGCCCACGACCACAACATCATGGTCATAGCTTGCGCGGGTCAGCGTACCGACTGCGGAACCGGGAACGATCTGCTTGTTGATCTTCAGGTTCGGATGCGTCTCTTCAAGCGGCTTGATGCGCACGTCAAGGTCTTCCTTGTAGGAAGCCAGCACGCCCTCATCCTCGGAGCCCTTCATGCTCGGCACCGCGGAGATGACGTCAAGCTCGGCGCCCCACGTGTCGGCGAAGGATGCCGCGATCTCCAGCGCCTTCAGACCCCACTTGGATTCGTCGGAGCCGACGGCCACCTTGGTGATGGTGTTGTTCAGGTGCATCAGGTTGCCTTCGTCGTCGGTGTAGGGCACGACCACGATCGGGCAGTATGCGTATGCCGGAAGGCTCGAGCTGGTGGTGCCGAGCAGTCGTTCCGCCAGACCGCCCTTGCCGCGGTTGCCGATGACGATGAGATTGTAGTTGCGGGAAAGCTCGACGAATACGGATGCCGGATCTCCGGTGACGATCAGCGTCACCGCTTCCACGCCCTGCTCATCGGCGATGGCCTTGGCCTTGGACAGGATTTCCTGGGCATCGTTGTGGGCGGCATTGTCATCTCCCATGGCGGTGTAGGTGGCATCAAACGAAACCGCGGCATAGCTCGGCAAAGAGTACGCGCAGACGATCTGCAGGGTCAGTCCGGCATGCTTCGCATAGTTGGCAGCCCACCATGTGGCCTTGTAGCTGGCATGGGAGCCATCAACACCAACGAGGATCGCCTTGTCATTAATCATGTTCGTCCTCCTGAATTCACACGGCAACGCAACAACGCGTCGCACCTAAGGTTAACAATACCGCGCAATACCTGAGCAAGGAGACAATGACACGGCCAAAACCCAAGTAAAAAGGCGTATCCCGGAAGGATACGCCCTAAGAGAAAAGATTCTCAGATCAGAGTACGCGACGAATCACATAATCGCTGGTGAACACCGCCAACGATGTGATCTGGGTTCCCTGGCTTGGATTCAGCGCATTGATGACCATACCGTTGCCGATGTAGATGGCGGCATGCTGGGAGTTGACGATGATATCGCCGGGCGCCGCTTCGGAAATGCTACCAACCGCGGTTCCGACGCTCATCTGTGCGCCGGAGTAGTGCGGCAGGCTCACACCGAACTGCGCATAAACCCACTGCACGAATCCCGAGCAATCCCAACCGCTCGGAGTATTGCCTCCACTCACATACGGATAGCCCTGGAACTGGAGTGCATAATCGGCAAGCGCCTGACCAGTCGCGGACGCGGGAGCGGTCGGCACGCTGATGGAAGTACGTTCCGAAGAACGGCTGGCCGCCTGGGTGTCGGTCTGGGTCTGAGCTTGCGCCTGAGCCTCAGCTTCCTCCTTCGCCTTCTGCTCAGCGGCCTCCTGGTCTTTTTCGGCCTGGGACTTGGTCTGCGGAACGTCCAGATTCTCGATGCCACCCCAGTCGGTGTCACCTTCGACATCAGTGGAGGCATGCTCCGCGAGGAAATTCTGCTTGGTGGCAGTGGTCTTCGGGAAAGAACGGGTAGCGGTCACCACGGAACCGTTCGCATTGTCGGCGGCATTGGCCGCCGGCACAACGAAGAACATGGAAGAGGCGGCCAGTGCAGCGGCCGCAACGACTACAGATCGCTTCAAAATATTCATCAAAATACTAATCTACCACGTAGGGTGCCGCATACGAAACGACAGCAAAAGGCAAAAGCGTTGCCAACGTATACGACACGCCGGAAAACAAACGCCGGCAACACAATAATGACAACCGTTCGGCGGTCTGACCGCCGCGGCGAACAATCAGTAATGGATGAACGTCAGCTGACCGGCCTCATCAGCAGTGAAGGAACGGCTGGAAATAACACCAAGGCCCTCGACGTTCGATTCGGAAATCTCAATAGATCCGTCTTCGTTGACCTTCTCAACGATGGCGACGTGGCCATAGTACGAATCCGCACCCTGCTGTCCAGGAGAGAACACCACGATATCGCCGACATGACGCGGGGTGTTATCCACCCAATAGCCCAACGCGGACGCGGAGGCTCCCCAGCTCTGGGCGTTGCCGAAATGGCTGCCCACGGGGAGACCGAGCTCCGTGCGGCGGGTGTATGCCCACCACGTGCACTGACCATACGGATACGCATTGCCCTCGTCTCCGGTGGCGTGGTTCGGATCAAAGCCTGCGGGCAGAACATCGCTATCCTGGCTCATCAGCTTGGCAACGTTCGGATTGTCGGCCAAAGACTTGGAAAGGAGATCCACATCGAGGTACGAGCTGGTCTCGCCAAGCTGCCACTCCCCGTTGTCTTCGGAGACGGTCAGCGAACTCAGTTCGGAACGATCCTCGGAACGGGACGCCGAAGTGTCGGAGACACGCTTGACCTGCATGGTCGTGGTGGTGTCCGCGAACGTCAATTCGGAGGTGTCATGCTGGCCGAGGGACATGGCGGCCGCGGCGGTACCTACCAACGTGGCCAATGACGCGGAAGCGACGAATACGGAATGACGATCCGCGGCACGTGCCGTCTCACGCATGGAGCGACGGGTCATCGGAGCGATTTCGTTCAGCTTGTCGACAACGGCCCTGTCGAGGCCCACAATCGCGCCATCACCGTTCGCCAGCTGAACCATACGCACGGCTCTTGCGGTATGGGAGCCACGGCTCGACGCGAACAGCGCCTTGGAAACGCTGAAACGTTCGCCGGAAACCTTGGCAGCTTTATGCGCCGCATGCCTCATATATCAATCACTCCTTGCGTATTACTGTGAACCTATGCTTGTGACCGCACATGGTTTGCAAAACCGTCACGCTATGAAACGCTACACCGACTCCGGGATTTCGACAAGCACCCATACCCCCTAACGCCCTTTGGGGCATATTGAATTCCCCTACTTTCGCAAGCTTCCAAACGCACAAAATCCATGACAGGAGAAGCTTTCCGGCCTTCGGAGGGAGTAACGTGAAGTCCGCCAAACGGTCACACGGCAAGCCAATCCGGAGAACTGGCTAGGCTAGAGACCATGACGAACACTGTGAACATTCCCTCCAACATGCTTCCGGAAGACGGACGTTTCGGCTCGGGGCCAAGCAAAATCCGACCAGAGCAGGCGCAGGCGCTCCTCGAAGGCTCACAAAACCTGCTAGGCACATCGCATCGCCAGACTCCCATCAAGCAGGTGGTGGGCTCCATCCGTGAAGGCCTGGCCGATTTCTTCCGAATCCCCGACGGCTACGAAATCGTTCTGGGCAACGGTGGAGCCAGCGCGTTCTGGGACATCGCCTGCGCATCGTTGATCACACGCAAGGCCGCCTTCGGCACTTACGGATCATTCAGCTCCAAATTCGCCAAATCCGCCCAATCGGCACCATTCCTCGAAGAACCGGAGATCTTCAAGGGAGAACCGGGAACCTACCGGATTCCGGAACTTACCGAATATGTGGACACATACTGCTGGGCGCACAACGAGACCTCGACCGGCGTGTCCGCCCCCATCAAGCGCATCCCCGGCTCTAAGGAACAGGGTGCGCTGACACTTATAGACGCCACCAGCGGCGCCGGCGCTCTGCCCGTGGACATCAGCCAGACCGACGCCTATTACTTCTCGCCGCAGAAAGCCTTCGGCTCCGACGGCGGATTATGGGTGGCCGTGCTCTCTCCTGCGGCGGTGGCACGCGCATACGGCATTCAGCAGAACGTGGACCTTCCCGGAGCGCTTCGATGGATTCCACCGTTCCTCTCGCTTACGTCCGCGATTGAAAACTCCCGCAAAGACCAGACGCTCAACACCCCTGCCGTGGCCACGCTGATCATGCTTGAGAACCAGGTGCGCTGGCTGAACGACAATGGCGGCCTTGCATGGGCGACCGCACGATGCGCAAGATCCGCATCCCTGCTGTACGAGTGGGCGGAGAAAAGCGAATATGCCACCCCCTTTGTAACCGATGCGGACGCACGCTCCAACGCAGTGGTGACCATCGATCTCAACGAGAGCATCAATGCCGCGCAGGTGGTGTCAGCATTGCGCGAAAACGGAATCGTGGACACCAACGGATACCGCAAGCTTGGCCGCAACCAGCTGCGAATCGGCGTATTCCCGTCCGTCGACCCGAGCGACGTGGATGCGTTGACGAATTGTGTGGATTACGTGGTCGAACATCTATGATGTGTTTCCCCCGCGTTGTAAGGTGTCCGGTATGAAGTTCGCCCCGATTATTGACCCGAATGCGAGGAAAGCATCCCCGAAACCCGTGCGAGTTGACTTGCGCAAGGTTTTTCTGTTCGGAACCGTCGTATGGGCAATCGCATTGATGGCATGCATGGTTCTTACTGCCTGCGGCATCCAGGCGGAACGCGCGCAGACCATATGCACGGCAGGCACCGTAATCGGCGTGTTCATGCTGATCTGGGAGCATTTCGACCGCTGGAACTACCGGCGCTTGGGGGAATAACCCTCGAAAATACACCGGCACACCGCGGGTGCGACACCGCAGGTACGACGCAGAAAAAGGTGGGGCGTGGAATCCTCAACGGTTCCGCAACCCACCTTTCTTATTCACATTCACAACGCCCGCCCTGCCTCGAATCGACAGCCGAGCGGATGCAGATCTTAGTCGCTGGCAAGAGGCAAGGCGAGAGTAAAGGTGCTCCCCTGTCCCGGACTGCTCCATACAGAAGCCGAACCATGGTGGGTCAACGCAACATGCTTGACAATGGCCAATCCCAAGCCAATGCCGTCCGCGGAACGTTCGTTCTGATTGTCAGCCCGATAGAATCGTTCGAACACGCGCCCCTGCTCCTTCTCGGCGATGCCCACGCCTCTATCGAGCACGCGAATCACCGCTTGCGCATTGTCTTCATCGGGCCTGACGGAAATATTCACATCGGTACCGTCAGGCGAATACACCACGGCGTTGTCGATGAGCTTGCCCACGGCAGTTTCGATCTGCTCCGCTTCGCCGTTAATCTCCAACGATTCATCCCCGGCAACATTGATATGGATATCCCTCAACATCGCGTCGGCACGACGCTTCTCGACAGCCGCGGAAACCTGAGCCATGACGTTGATACGATTATCCGTGGTCGGCAGAACCGGCTCCTGTGCTTTGATCAGCAACAGCAAATCGGAAACCATACGCTCCAGACGCGTGCAGGAACCACGCAGTTGAGCCGCCTGACTCTCGACACCATCCGCATCGACACCCCCCTGTTCCAGGGCGTCGGCAAGCTGCCGCAACGATTGCGTAGGCTTAAGCAGCTGCTCGGAAACATTGGTGATGAACGAATCCCTGGTTTGGGCAAAACGCACGGTTTCGCTCACGTCGAAGAGAAGTACCACCACAAGATTCTCGTTGAGTTTGCCGACGATCACCTTCAGCCAGTTCGGACGAGAGACTGTGGCGACCGGTTTGTCTTTCGACTGCCCCAGCAACGACTGCTTGGCCGTCTCACGAAGCGTGGGCTTTCCCGCCTTCGGCACAAATTGCGCGGCGCCGGCCGTGGTCGTGGTCAGATCGAACTGACGTTTCCCGCCTTGCTCGCGCACCTCGCGCACGGCCTTCAACACGGTCTCGTCCACAATCGCATCATCAACGACCACTCCAAGCGAGTAGGCTGCGGGATGCGCGCGAACGACCTCATCCGAATCGTCAACAACGATAGAGATCAGCGGCAGCATGGAAAGCAATGCGTTCGTGGAATCGTCAACCGTGTAATCCTCATCGTCCGACCGTTCATCGTCACGATGCGTCAGCTTGCGCCACAGGGAGTCCAAAGATTCAACCATGATTTCATTTTTGCACACTTCGGCAAACCCACAGACATGAACACTGGTGAACGCGTCGGTGAACTTTGACGAAACAACTTGGAAGACGGCTATGCCGACCGTATTTTGCTAATAGACTTAAGAGAGGTTATCTAGACCTGAACGTGTGTGGAGTTATTGAAAGGCAAGTCATATGCGCGTTATTTTCAACGAAGAGCTCAAGGCTGTCTCCGATGACCTTGACCGCATGGCCCAAGGAGTGCGCAAGGCAATCAACGGTGCGGGAGACGCGCTGCTGAATCAGAACCTCGAAGCCGCACAGGAAGTCATCGACGGAGACATCGAAATCGACGCACTGGAATCCAGCATTCTTGACCAGTGCGTGAAGCTGCTGGCAAAGCAGGGTCCGGTCGCCACCGATCTGCGTGTGGTGGTTTCCACGATGCGTCTGGCCTCAACGCTTGAGCGCATGGGAGATCTGGCACGTCACGTCGCCGAAGCCGCACGCCGCACCTACCCGGCATCCCCGCTGCCGGAGAACGCGCAGCCGCTGTTCGCCGAAATGCAGAAATTCCTCGACAACGCGGCCGACAATACCGTCACCATGCTTTCCGGCCGCGATACCAAGGTTGCGGAGAAGACCATTCTTGAGGACGACCAGCTCGACGCGCTCCACAAGAAGACCCTCGAACTCGCCCAGGCTGAGGATTGGTCCGGCACCAACCAGCAGCTCATCGACGTGGTGCTCATCGGACGCTTCATGGAACGTATCGGCGACCATGCCGTCGCAGCGGCACGTCGCGTGGTGTTCATCGTCTCCGGTTTCGACCCCTCCAAGGAGCCGACCCGCGACGAAGGCGCCGACATCAGCTGAGCATCTTTCTCAGGAACCGGCAACCAACCGCGTGCCTCGATCCTTACAGCACGGACGGTCACGATGAAAATTCGGACCGTCCGTTTTTATATTTTCCTTCAGCATCTTTCACCTTCGGCAAGGCACAAGAAAAACGCAAAGACGCAAAGCCTAAAGACGCAAAGCCTAAAGATGCAAAGGCCTAAAAACGCAAAGACACGAAGAGGGCGGCAGTCCACTTCGTGCGGACTACCACCCTCCTATCGTCCAACGTCTTCCGACGTTGTTACTTCAGGCGTGAAATCACTTCTGGCCCTGAGCTGCGACTGCGGCGGCACCGGCAGCGGCGGCTTCCGGATCCAGGTACTCACCACGCGGCTTGATCGGCTTGAAGTTCTCATCCAGCTCGTACAGCAGCGGCATTGCGGTCGGAATGTTGACCTTGGCGATCTCTTCCTCAGTGAGGTTGTCAAGCATCTTCACGATGGCGCGCAGGCTGTTGCCGTGAGCTGCGATCAGAACGGTCTTGCCGGCCTTGAGCTGCGGCTCAATGTCGGACTTGAAGTACGGCTCAACGCGGGTGACCACATCGGCCAGGCACTCGGCTTCCGGAACCGGATCGCCGGTGTAGCGCGGATCGCCGTTCTGGGCGTACTCATCGTTCGGATCGATCTCGGGCGGCGGGGTCGCGTAGGAACGACGCCACAGCATGAACTTCTCGTCGCCGTACTCTTCGCGGATCTGAGTCTTGTTCTTGCCCTGCAGAGCGCCATAGTGACGCTCGTTCAGACGCCAGCTGCGCTGAACCGGGATCCACAGGCGATCAGCCTCGTCCAGAGCCACGTTGGCGGTGTTGATGGCACGACGCAGCATCGAGGTAAAGACGATATCCGGAAGGACGTTCTTCTCCTTGAGCAGGCGGCCACCGTTCTTGGCTTCCTCGACACCCTGCTCGGTCAGCGGGACGTCGACCCAGCCGGTGAACTGATTGGTTTTATTCCATGCGCTCTGTCCGTGACGGAGCAGTACTAGTTTGTAAGTCATGCTTGCCAGTCTACCGCCTTGCACGTCCAAAAACGAGCTGTTCGACGATTATTTGGTTACGTTTGTGCAACATTCCGCGTTCGCCCCATGCCGCCGCCCACGTTCACCCCATGCCCGCCATGCGATTGACGATTCGGCGCGAATCCCGCAACTCCATCGCGTTGCCTGCCACATAGCCGCCGCACTACCGTCACTTCAGCGGAATACCGTCATTTCATCGCAGGCGAAAACCGGCGGACGAAAAGCATCCACGAAAGTAATCCGCCATGAAAATCGATCACAGGGAAATCGACGACACCGCGAATGCCGCAGCCAGAACAAGCGAACACAACGAACACAACGGCAGCGCGGTTTTGTAATCGTTTCTTGCGATCGCAGCGACGGCCAGAACGTGCATCACGCACATGATGAACAGCACGATGACGGACATCAGCGCAAATCCCGCCATCGAAATACTTGCAATGTGCGCATTCCGCAGGACGGCAACGCAATAGAGCATCGTCATAATCGCGGACATCGCAATCAATACAATCGTGAAAATCGTTCCCTTCGATCGACCCATAGCGCTCATCCACGTATGTTTGCCATGTAAACGGTCGGATTCGACATCCCGCAGGTTATTGACGCACAGTACCGCCACCGCGATGCAACCTGCGGCGCTCCCGCCCCAAATGCCGGAACCTGAGATCGTTCCGGTAAGTGCGAACATGGTTCCGCAGGTGGCAACGAGACCGAAGAACACGAATACGAACACCTCACCCAGATAGTGGTAGCCGTAAGGATGCCTGCCGCCGACATAGAACCAGCCGGCCAGAAGACATGCGACACCGACCAGCACCAGCCACCAGTAGCCCGTCAGCGCGATGATGCCCAGACCGCAGATGCAAGCGATCAGCGCGTTGATTCCCGCCGCCGCCAGCACTTTCCTTGGATTCACGCCGGACGCCACCAAACGGATCGGGCCATGCGGACCCTCACGGACCCGACGTATTTCGTCCGAATCCTCCCCCGGAGACATATCCGACGTCCGCCCTTCGTCCGTTCCTCGTATGCCATCGGAGTAGTCGTTTGCAAAATTCGCGGCAATCTGCAGAAACAATGCCACGCATCCGCACAGAATCGCCACCACAACAAACCAGACGGGAGATTGCATGGGAAGCGCGTCGCCGCCTTGCGAATCGGCAAACATATCCTTCCCCGACAGCGCGGTTCCGATGATCACCGGAGAGAGCGCCAACGGCAGGGTCTTCAGGCGAGCGCCGCGAATCCAAATCGACATTTTCATATCCGCCATGGTACCCAGTCCACCGCGAACCGGCAGGATTCCGGCTGTTTGGGAATACTCATAGCCCGCAAGTATCCCCAAACAGCCGCAAACAGGCCCGATTCCGAACGCACGGGAATACCCACGCACGACGACTATACCCAAAACGCCGCAAAGCGACACGGTTGCGGACGCACGGGAACACCCGCACACGACCACTATTCCCAAACCGCCGCAAACAAACAGCCGCCCCACATACAACAACAGGGCACTTCCATCGGGAAGCGCCCTGAACACACCGAATCACATAGACTGTGACGTAATGAACTCACCTACGGCCTGCATGACGACGCGGCGATGCTCCACGTTGCCGAAACCATGATCGCCCCCATCAATCTCAAGGAATTCCATACGATCGCCGTAAACCTCCCGATATCGACGCGCATATTCGATGGGAATAAAGTCGTCGGTACCGTGAATGAACTTCGCACAACCGTCGAATCCTTCAGCTTGCTTGTACGGGTCGGAGGCAACCGCATCGTCGACCATCGCCTGGCCCATGGCGACACCCATGAAGTCGAAGTAGCCAAGATCGTCCATGACGTTTAACGGACGCCCCTGCAGATGACCGCCACGAATCTCGTCGGCATATGACGCGGCAATCGAACACAGTGCGATCGAACGCGGCTGATTCGCAAGCCTCGGCGCGACCCATGTGGCGATCACCGCACCCAGGCTCAGACCAGCCAGATGCAGATTATCCGGATCGCAACCGGGAAGGTTACGTGCCGATTCCACAACCTGCAGGGCATCGGCCACATCACCCGTAACGGTGGTGTCGCAGAATGATCCGTCGCTTTCGCCATGTCCGGCGCGATCGTAGGTGACCACGACCAAACCACGCGACGCGAGCTCACGCGCCATCTGCACGATGAATCCGGAAAAATCAATGCGGTTGCCGCCGAATCCGTGGAACAGCACCGCCACCGGAGCTTTTCCATGCTCATCGAAACCTTCCGGCAGGTATTTCGTACCGCGCAGAGTGAGCGTCCCACGTGCACCGCCATCCACTTGAAATGCAATCGGCTCCATAACGATCATCGTCAGTTTCCCTCCTCTTCAAACATCCATTCGATGGCTTTCTCGATATGCGTGTTCCAAAACGTCCAATCGTGCGAACCTTCATGTTCCTCATAGATCAGATCGGCGCCGCATTCACGGGCATCGCTCACGAAACTGCGATTTTCCCCAAGAAGAAAATCCTCACTCCCGCAAGCCATATACAGCGGTTGCAGCGAATTTTCACACAGTGCCGCATCCATGCGTACGAGAGGATCATTTCCGCCGCCTGCGACGCACGACAAATCTCCGAATACCGCGCGATAGTAGTCGTAATCGGCGATCAGATCGCTGTATCCGGGCTCTATGCCATTGATGTTCCGCAAAATCAGCGCCGATGAGAAGGCCGCGACTTTGCCGAACGTCTCCGGATGTCCGATTCCAAGGTTGAGCGCGCCGAATCCTCCCATGGAATTGCCCGCTATGAACGTATCCTGCGCTTTTCGACTCACGTTGAACATGCGTCTGGTGAACGGTACGAGTTCGTTTGCCACGTATGATTCCCAAGGCCCGCGCGCCACGGAATCCACATAGAAACTGTTCTCGCCGTTTGGCAGAAACACCGCAAGATGGTGTTTGACTGCATACGTTTCGATGTCAGTGTTATTCAGCCAATCCGTGGCATCCCCGCCGTATCCGTGCAGCAGGTACAGGGATTTCATCGGTTCGTCGTCGTATTCGGCGGCTTTTCCGCTGTAGACATCGTACGGATCGATCGGGAGGATCACCTTCATCGACGTCTTGCGCTTCAGCGCATTCGACGCGAATGAGATATCGAGGATCGCCATATTCATTCCTTACTGAAAGTAACTTTTCACGAAAAGCTAGATTTCCCAACGAAATCTACTTCCCATCAAACGTCATGGAGCCTATGGAGGAATCGGGCCCATTCGAAAAAGGGATTTAATGTGAAACCGAATGGGCCCAAGTCAATGAACTTTCGTGGATTCGTCAGCCTTTTCTCGCCGCAAGATCCTCTCGAATGTCGTCAATCCGATAGTCGACCTTGTACAGCAGCATGAGCACGATGCCAATCACACCGCAAATGACCGGAAGCCATACGAAGTTGAAGATGATGGCATTCAATGCCGCCGGAGTCTGTTCCTGATTCGGCACAAACCCATTGGCCTGCAGGACGAAGCTCGACAACCATCCGGCGATGCCGGCGCCGCATGTGACACCGATGGCCGCGCAGGACGTGATCAGCCCTTGACTACGAACACCGCTCTTCCATTCACCGTAATCGACCACGTCGGCCAGCATCACGAAACCCATGCTCTGGCCGGCGCCGGTGAGGGCTGCGAAAGCGATGGCTGCGAAAATCAGTGGCAGCGACATTATCTGAGCACCGAAATACAACGCTATGGAGCCGATGATTCCAAGTGCGAAGAAAAGAATCGCGATGTTGCGCTTCTTCATGTACTTGGCAAAAACCGGCGCGAGAACCATACCCACGATCATTCCCGCGGAATTGACGCCATTGGCGATGGACGCAAGACTCTCATTGCCAACGTTGTACTTGAAGAAGTACACGATGGACGCAGACTTGGCGACCACGCCGATGAAGATCACGAAGTTCAGCAGGGTAAGGATCCACCACGGCTCATTGCGCAGCATGGCGGCGAAACTCTTCAGAAACGGAGGCTCTTCGGATTTCGGAGTGAACACACGTTCGCGAGTGTTGGCAAAGGTCATCAGCAGCAGCGCCACGCAAATCACTCCATACAGCGCCATAGTCAAGGTGAATCCAAGCTGCTGGTTACCACGACCGAGCAGGTTGACCAACGGCAGGGTGAGCATACCGGATGCGATGACGCCAATCTGCCCTCCGACGTTACGGAATGCGTTGGCTTCGACCCTCTCCTGCGTATTGGTGGTGAGATTCGGCAGGAGGGCAGTCACCGGAGTGGTTACGGCCACCGCCACAAAATTCATAAGAATGTAGGTGATGTACACATAGACCATCTGCCCTACACCGCCGAAATTGGGAACGGAGAAGGTCATGACTCCAATCAGCGCGAAGGGGAACGCGAACCACAGAAACCAAGGACGCACCTTGCCCCACTTCGTATGGGTTTTGTCGATGAGCGCACCGACGACCGGACCTGCCACTGCGTCAAGGATGCGCACCACCAGGAACAACGTGCCGACCGACAACAGGCTGATGCCGGCAACGTCGGTGTAGTAGAACATCATGAACGAGGTGATGACGCTGAACACGAGATTGTAGGCGCAGTCCGCGGCGCCGTAGCTGAACTTCTCCCTCAAGGAGAGCTTGACATTCGCATTGTCCATATGACATAACTCCTTTGTTGAAAACCGTCAGGACTCTGATTTCGCCGTGGCGCGCCGGCCATTCGGACGATCGCAGGGTTTCGTTTTCCTTCGACGTCTTGGGAGACAGCATATGCTTTCGATAAGCAACTTTCTTGAGACAATAAAGAAATTTCTTTGATTACAACGTCGCCAATATCGTATAGAAACAGATTTCACCATCGTCAGAGCCGTTTATGCACAACGTATTTTGCAGACAGAAAGAAATTTCTTCGATATCATTATCGTCATGACAGCTGTATCATCCTCATCCCGACAACGTCCCAAACTGGCGCAAATCGCCAAAATGGCCGGCACGACGTCATCCACCGTTTCCAAAGTCATCAACGGACGCCCCGGAGTATCGGAGGAAACAAGGCGACGTATCGAAAAAATCCTCAACGATCTGGAATATTCAAAACAACCCGTGAAACATGCTTCATCAACGTCGATTACTCTGGTGTTCGATTCCATGGCAAATCCATGGGTGCTGGACATCATGCAGGGGGCGACGGACGCGGCCATAGCACGAGGACTCACAGTCACGGTATGCGCGAAGCATTCCTCGAATGGCGAAGGCGACGACGGGTACCGTCAGGCGATTCGTCGCGCACGACCTCAGGCAGTGATTTTCGACAATGCGTACGTTTCTATGAAAGACCGTACGCTATGCCAAGAACTCGGTGTGAAATATGCGGTGATAGACCCATCCGGAAGACCATCACGCGATTGCATTGAATCTCGTATAGACAATTGGACAGGCGGATTCGAAGCTGGCTGCCACCTGCTCGGACTTGGACACAGCAGAATGGCCGTGATCAGCGGCCCATCCTCTTCGACCTGCTTCCCCGCAAGGCTGGACGGCTTCCGGTCAGCCCTCGCTCAGGAAAACATCTCGCTGAGCGACGATATGGTACGCATCGGTGATTTCTGGTCGGAATCAGCGCGATTACATGCACTGGATCTACTGCAGATGACGAATCGGCCGACCGCAATCTTCGCCTGCAGCGACACCCACGCTCTTGGCATCTACGATGCCGCGCATCAGCTGGGGCTGCGCATTCCGGAAGATTTATCAGTCATAGGTTTCGACGACATCGACAGCACACGCCATCTCAATCCGCCCTTGACCACCATGCGCCAGCCGATGGCGGAAATGACCCGCTCCGCGCTCAATACCATGCTTTCCAGCGATGGAGCAACGCAAACACACGGCCAGCTTCTGTTCCCACCCACCCTGATTGTTCGAGGGAGCACAGGACCGGCCGACGGCATTAATCCGTCCTGAACCGCATGTTGTGGTGTTTTCGGAATACTTGCGGGTTGGCGGTATTCCCAAACCGACGCAAACAGGCCCGATTCCGAACGCACGGGAATACCCACGCACGACGACTATACCCAAAACGCCGCAAAGCGACACGGTTGCGGACGCACGGGAACACCCGCACACGACCACTATTCCCAAACCGCCGCAAACAAACAGCCGCCCCACATACAACAACAGGGCACTTCCATCGGGAAGCGCCCTGAACACACCGAATCACATAGACTGTGACGTAATGAACTCACCTACGGCCTGCATGACGACGCGGCGATGCTCCACGTTGCCGAAACCATGATCGCCCCCATCAATCTCAAGGAATTCCATACGATCGCCGTAAACCTCCCGATATCGACGCGCATATTCGATGGGAATAAAGTCGTCGGTACCGTGAATGAACTTCGCACAACCGTCGAATCCTTCAGCTTGCTTGTACGGGTCGGAGGCAACCGCATCGTCGACCATCGCCTGGCCCATGGCGACACCCATGAAGTCGAAGTAGCCAAGATCGTCCATGACGTTTAACGGACGCCCCTGCAGATGACCGCCACGAATCTCGTCGGCATATGACGCGGCAATCGAACACAGTGCGATCGAACGCGGCTGATTCGCAAGCCTCGGCGCGACCCATGTGGCGATCACCGCACCCAGGCTCAGACCAGCCAGATGCAGATTATCCGGATCGCAACCGGGAAGGTTACGTGCCGATTCCACAACCTGCAGGGCATCGGCCACATCACCCGTAACGGTGGTGTCGCAGAATGATCCGTCGCTTTCGCCATGTCCGGCGCGATCGTAGGTGACCACGACCAAACCACGCGACGCGAGCTCACGCGCCATCTGCACGATGAATCCGGAAAAATCAATGCGGTTGCCGCCGAATCCGTGGAACAGCACCGCCACCGGAGCTTTTCCATGCTCATCGAAACCTTCCGGCAGGTATTTCGTACCGCGCAGAGTGAGCGTCCCACGTGCACCGCCATCCACTTGAAATGCAATCGGCTCCATAACGATCATCGTCAGTTTCCCTCCTCTTCAAACATCCATTCGATGGCTTTCTCGATATGCGTGTTCCAAAACGTCCAATCGTGCGAACCTTCATGTTCCTCATAGATCAGATCGGCGCCGCATTCACGGGCATCGCTCACGAAACTGCGATTTTCCCCAAGAAGAAAATCCTCACTCCCGCAAGCCATATACAGCGGTTGCAGCGAATTTTCACACAGTGCCGCATCCATGCGTACGAGAGGATCATTTCCGCCGCCTGCGACGCACGACAAATCTCCGAATACCGCGCGATAGTAGTCGTAATCGGCGATCAGATCGCTGTATCCGGGCTCTATGCCATTGATGTTCCGCAAAATCAGCGCCGATGAGAAGGCCGCGACTTTGCCGAACGTCTCCGGATGTCCGATTCCAAGGTTGAGCGCGCCGAATCCTCCCATGGAATTGCCCGCTATGAACGTATCCTGCGCTTTTCGACTCACGTTGAACATGCGTCTGGTGAACGGTACGAGTTCGTTTGCCACGTATGATTCCCAAGGCCCGCGCGCCACGGAATCCACATAGAAACTGTTCTCGCCGTTTGGCAGAAACACCGCAAGATGGTGTTTGACTGCATACGTTTCGATGTCAGTGTTATTCAGCCAATCCGTGGCATCCCCGCCGTATCCGTGCAGCAGGTACAGGGATTTCATCGGTTCGTCGTCGTATTCGGCGGCTTTTCCGCTGTAGACATCGTACGGATCGATCGGGAGGATCACCTTCATCGACGTCTTGCGCTTCAGCGCATTCGACGCGAATGAGATATCGAGGATCGCCATATTCATTCCTTACTGAAAGTAACTTTTCACGAAAAGCTAGATTTCCCAACGAAATCTACTTCCCATCAAACGTCATGGAGCCTATGGAGGAATCGGGCCCATTCGAAAAAGGGATTTAATGTGAAACCGAATGGGCCCAAGTCAATGAACTTTCGTGGATTCGTCAGCCTTTTCTCGCCGCAAGATCCTCTCGAATGTCGTCAATCCGATAGTCGACCTTGTACAGCAGCATGAGCACGATGCCAATCACACCGCAAATGACCGGAAGCCATACGAAGTTGAAGATGATGGCATTCAATGCCGCCGGAGTCTGTTCCTGATTCGGCACAAACCCATTGGCCTGCAGGACGAAGCTCGACAACCATCCGGCGATGCCGGCGCCGCATGTGACACCGATGGCCGCGCAGGACGTGATCAGCCCTTGACTACGAACACCGCTCTTCCATTCACCGTAATCGACCACGTCGGCCAGCATCACGAAACCCATGCTCTGGCCGGCGCCGGTGAGGGCTGCGAAAGCGATGGCTGCGAAAATCAGTGGCAGCGACATTATCTGAGCACCGAAATACAACGCTATGGAGCCGATGATTCCAAGTGCGAAGAAAAGAATCGCGATGTTGCGCTTCTTCATGTACTTGGCAAAAACCGGCGCGAGAACCATACCCACGATCATTCCCGCGGAATTGACGCCATTGGCGATGGACGCAAGACTCTCATTGCCAACGTTGTACTTGAAGAAGTACACGATGGACGCAGACTTGGCGACCACGCCGATGAAGATCACGAAGTTCAGCAGGGTAAGGATCCACCACGGCTCATTGCGCAGCATGGCGGCGAAACTCTTCAGAAACGGAGGCTCTTCGGATTTCGGAGTGAACACACGTTCGCGAGTGTTGGCAAAGGTCATCAGCAGCAGCGCCACGCAAATCACTCCATACAGCGCCATAGTCAAGGTGAATCCAAGCTGCTGGTTACCACGACCGAGCAGGTTGACCAACGGCAGGGTGAGCATACCGGATGCGATGACGCCAATCTGCCCTCCGACGTTACGGAATGCGTTGGCTTCGACCCTCTCCTGCGTATTGGTGGTGAGATTCGGCAGGAGGGCAGTCACCGGAGTGGTTACGGCCACCGCCACAAAATTCATAAGAATGTAGGTGATGTACACATAGACCATCTGCCCTACACCGCCGAAATTGGGAACGGAGAAGGTCATGACTCCAATCAGCGCGAAGGGGAACGCGAACCACAGAAACCAAGGACGCACCTTGCCCCACTTCGTATGGGTTTTGTCGATGAGCGCACCGACGACCGGACCTGCCACTGCGTCAAGGATGCGCACCACCAGGAACAACGTGCCGACCGACAACAGGCTGATGCCGGCAACGTCGGTGTAGTAGAACATCATGAACGAGGTGATGACGCTGAACACGAGATTGTAGGCGCAGTCCGCGGCGCCGTAGCTGAACTTCTCCCTCAAGGAGAGCTTGACATTCGCATTGTCCATATGACATAACTCCTTTGTTGAAAACCGTCAGGACTCTGATTTCGCCGTGGCGCGCCGGCCATTCGGACGATCGCAGGGTTTCGTTTTCCTTCGACGTCTTGGGAGACAGCATATGCTTTCGATAAGCAACTTTCTTGAGACAATAAAGAAATTTCTTTGATTACAACGTCGCCAATATCGTATAGAAACAGATTTCACCATCGTCAGAGCCGTTTATGCACAACGTATTTTGCAGACAGAAAGAAATTTCTTCGATATCATTATCGTCATGACAGCTGTATCATCCTCATCCCGACAACGTCCCAAACTGGCGCAAATCGCCAAAATGGCCGGCACGACGTCATCCACCGTTTCCAAAGTCATCAACGGACGCCCCGGAGTATCGGAGGAAACAAGGCGACGTATCGAAAAAATCCTCAACGATCTGGAATATTCAAAACAACCCGTGAAACATGCTTCATCAACGTCGATTACTCTGGTGTTCGATTCCATGGCAAATCCATGGGTGCTGGACATCATGCAGGGGGCGACGGACGCGGCCATAGCACGAGGACTCACAGTCACGGTATGCGCGAAGCATTCCTCGAATGGCGAAGGCGACGACGGGTACCGTCAGGCGATTCGTCGCGCACGACCTCAGGCAGTGATTTTCGACAATGCGTACGTTTCTATGAAAGACCGTACGCTATGCCAAGAACTCGGTGTGAAATATGCGGTGATAGACCCATCCGGAAGACCATCACGCGATTGCATTGAATCTCGTATAGACAATTGGACAGGCGGATTCGAAGCTGGCTGCCACCTGCTCGGACTTGGACACAGCAGAATGGCCGTGATCAGCGGCCCATCCTCTTCGACCTGCTTCCCCGCAAGGCTGGACGGCTTCCGGTCAGCCCTCGCTCAGGAAAACATCTCGCTGAGCGACGATATGGTACGCATCGGTGATTTCTGGTCGGAATCAGCGCGATTACATGCACTGGATCTACTGCAGATGACGAATCGGCCGACCGCAATCTTCGCCTGCAGCGACACCCACGCTCTTGGCATCTACGATGCCGCGCATCAGCTGGGGCTGCGCATTCCGGAAGATTTATCAGTCATAGGTTTCGACGACATCGACAGCACACGCCATCTCAATCCGCCCTTGACCACCATGCGCCAGCCGATGGCGGAAATGACCCGCTCCGCGCTCAATACCATGCTTTCCAGCGATGGAGCAACGCAAACACACGGCCAGCTTCTGTTCCCACCCACCCTGATTGTTCGGGGGAGCACAGGACCGGCCGACGGCATTAATCCGTCCTGAACCGCATGTTGTGATGTTTTCGGAATACTTGCGGGTTGGCGGTATTCCCAAACCGCCGCAAACAGGCCTGATTCCGGACGTACGGGAATACCCACGCACGACGACTATACCCAAAACGCCGCAAAAGGATGCAGATGCGGACGTACGGGGATACCAGCAGCCCGCAAGTATTCCCAAACCGCCGCAAACAAACAGCCGCCCTACATACAACAACAGGGCGCCTCCATCGGGAAGCGCCCTGTATGTTCAGATTTCCGCTGCGGTCGGCTCCATTACTTCATCAGAAGCCAACCGCACCGACCTCAGCTAAACCCAGCCGAATCAGCCGATCAGCGGCTTGACCAGCGGGAAGGTAATGGTCTCGCGGATGGTGGCACCGGTCAACGCGATGAGCAGTCGGTCGATGCCCATGCCCATGCCACCTGCCGGAGGCATGCCGACGCCGAGGGCCTCGAGGAAGTCCTCATCAATGTCGCACGCTTCCTCATCGCCCGCGAGCGCGGCCTTGGCCTGGTCCACGAAGCGTTCGCGCTGCACGACCGGATCATTGAGTTCGGAGTAGCCGGTGGCCAGCTCGAAGCCGCGCACATACAGATCCCACTTCTCGACCACGCCCGGCTTGGAGCGGTGGCCCTTGACCAGCGGGGAGGTTTCAACCGGGAAGTCACGCACGAAGGTCGGCTCGTACAGCTTGTCTTCGTAGAAGTGCTCCCACAGGTGTTCGACGAGCTTGCCGTGGTTTTCCACGTCGTCACGTTCCACACCGAGCTTGTCTGCGATCTCTCCAAGATGCTCCACGGAGGTTCCCGGATTGTCCGGACCGCCGTTCGGCACGATTTCCTCGCCCAGAGCCTCGGACAGGGAGTCGTACATGCTGATGGTCTTCCATTCGCCGCCGAGGTCGTATTCAGTGCCGTCGAGCAGGGTCACCGTATGGCTTCCGAACACGTCCATGGCGGTGTCCTGCACGAGCTGCTTGACGAGCGCGCCGATGGTGTCGTAGTTGCCGTAGGCCTGATACGCCTCGACCATGGTGAATTCCGGAGCATGAGTGGCGTCGGCGCCCTCGTTACGGAAATCACGGTTGATTTCGAACACGCGGTCAATGCCGCCGACCAGGCAGCGCTTGAGGAACAGTTCCGGCGCGATGCGCAGGTACAGATCCAGATCAAAAGCGTTCATGTGCGTGGTGAACGGACGGGCCGCGGCTCCACCGTGCACGGTCTGCAGCATCGGGGTTTCGACTTCGATGAAGTCGTGGTTTGCGAAGGTCTTACGCAGGGATGCGACGGCCTTGGAACGGTTGCGCACCATGTTGCGGATTTTCTCGTCCGCGATCATGCCGATATACGGCTTGCGGGTACGGGTGTCTTCGTTCAGATCCTTGTGCAGGGCCGGCAACGGCTGCAGGGCCTTGGCTGCGATGGCCCATTCGGTGGCGAATACGGACAGCTCGCCCGTCTTGGACGCAATCACACGGCCCTTGATGAACAGGTGATCGCCAAGATCGACCAGCTGCTTGAACTGCTTGAGGGAGTCGGCGCCGATCTCCTTCTTGGAGATCATGCCCTGAATCTTGGTACCGTCGCCCGCGGAAAGCTGCACGAAGCACAGGCCGCCCGCATTACGCAGGAACAGCACGCGGCCCGCGATGCCGACCACGTCTTCGGTTTCGGCGCCGGCTTCCAGCTTGCCGTCATACTTGGCGCGCACTTCCTCGATGGTGGAGGTCACGTCGAGCGTCACTGGATACGGTTCGATGCCTTCCTTAAGCATCATCGCACGCTTGGCCACGCGCATCTGCACCTGCTCCGGATGGGCCAGCGGGCCGAATTCCTTGTTGCCCGGGTCCACGGCTTCGTCGAGGGTTGCGCCGTCTTCGATCTTGGCGCGGATCGCAGCGTCCTGCTGCAGCAGCATTTCCGCGCGTTCCACCGTCGTCATGGCGGGAACCGCGGCTTCCTCGTTCTGATTTTCTTGCGATTCGTTGGTCTCAGTCATAAGCCCCAAGTGTAACGAGAAGCCACTACACAACACGCGACACGCCGATTTTGCATCACACAGCAACTCGTGTAATATATCCAACTGTTGCAAAACGGGCTGTAGCGCAGCTTGGTAGCGCGCTTCGTTCGGGACGAAGAGGCCGCGGGTTCAAATCCCGCCAGCCCGACCACAACAAAGGCGGAACTTCGGTTCCGCCTTTTCTTTTTCTCAGCTCTCAAGCAACTTTCAATTCTCAAGCCAGCTTCGGCACGTATTTCCAACCAATCTCCGAACCGTATTGGTATCACACCTCCCCAAAGCCATCCGAACCCTTATGCAACAAGGGCCGAGCCGCAATTCCGGACGCACATTTCGACCGCACCTCTATGAATCCGCAATCGCCAAACGTGCCGCGAAACGCACCGAACGTGCCGTCCGGAACACACGGCAACGACTCCTCAAGTGAAATGGTGCCCCATCAGCGGCAGTCGCCACGCACGACGCAGAGCAGCGATCCGACCGCTGAGCACAATCCAACAATTATTGAGGGAGTGATGATGAAGAGGAGATTCTTCCATCCCATATCGAAGCGATTCGGCGTTTTCGGTTTGGCGATAACGGTATTGCTCACCATGGTGATGATCGTCGCCAACGTGGCACTCAACCGATATTCCAGCACGATTTCGTCCACATTGGATCTCAACAAGCAGATCAGCGAAGGCGGAGACGACACCATCTACCAGAAGGCACGCAGCCTGACGCAGGAAATCGCCGGAGAAGGTGCCACCCTGCTCAAAAACAACAATGATGCGCTGCCTCTCAACACCGACAAAATCAACGTATTCGGATACGGAAGCGTAAACCTGGTGTACGGCGGCTCCGGTTCCGGCTCCACATCAGGCGCATCCTACAACGACACGTTGAAGGAGTCTTTCGAAGCCGAGGGCCTCAGCATCAATGAGGATCTGTGGAACTACTACACCGAACAGTCGCAGAACGCAGGCTCCTGGAACGTATTCTCCCCCAACGGCGGCGATTACAACATCTACGACGCGAAGTGCACCGGCGTGCTCGATATGATGGACGACGCCAAACAGTACAGCGACACCGCCGTGGTCGTATTCTCCCGCGCCGGTGGCGAGGGCGGCGACCTGCCGATGGACATGGGCGTGACGGACAGCGAATCCGGCGAAGGACTGGTCGGCGGAGACTCCGGCAAGAGCTATCTGGAGCTTCAAAGCGCGGAAGAGGAGCTGCTTGAAGCCGTGGAGGAGAATTTCGACCACGTGATCGTTCTTGTGAATTCGTCCCATGCCATGGAACTCGGTTTCCTTGAGGACGACGGAGTGGACGCGGCGCTGCAGATCGCAGGTCCCGGCGCCACCGGCATGCGAGGCGTGGCCGATGTTCTGCTCGGCAAGGTCAATCCAAGCGGACATCTCGTGGACACTTATGCCTACGACGTGAAAAGCGCACCTTCCTACTACAACATGGGAGACTGCTACTACACCGACTATCAGCAGGATATGAGCGACAGATATTTCTACTTCGAAGAGAATATCTACACCGGCTACCGCTGGTATGAGACCGCCGCAGCCGAAAAGGCCGTAATCACCGCATCGGACGGTACCGTCTACGATTACGGCGACTACGACTCCATCGTGCAGTATCCGTTCGGATACGGCCTGAGCTATTCCACATTCGATTGGCAGCTTGAGGATTACACGGTCGATGGCCAGGGCGGCGAAGTGACCGCCACCGTGAAGGTCACCAACACCGGCGACGTTGCGGGCAAGGATGTGGTGCAGCTGTACTACAGCGCCCCGTACACCAAGGGCGGCATCGAAAAGTCCGCGGTGAATCTCGGCGCATTCGCCAAAACCGAGGAACTCGAGCCCGGCGAATCCGGTGAAGTGCAGCTGACCATGACCTTCGACGATATGGCATCCTTCGACTACCAGAATGCCGGAGCCTATGTGATGGACAAGGGCGACTACACCTTCACCCTGCGCACCGACAGCCATACCGTGAAGAACGGTAACTCCACCTTCACTTATACGCTGAAAGACACCATCGTCTACGACGATGACCACGACGGCAAGCGTTCCACCGACAAGGTGTCCGCGACTTCCCAGCAGGAGCTCCAGGACGCCGGCTCGCTTGAGACGAACATGACCTACCTCTCGCGCGCGGATCTGGCAGGCACCTTCCCGAAGGTCGAACGCCGCCTGAATCCGACTTCGATTCCGACCGAGGTCAAGGAACGTCTCGAAGCAAATGGTCCGGGTTCCACCGTTCTGACCTCCGAGAGCGACGATGCGTCCAGCAGCGAAACGCCCGTCACGGATGCCGACAATGGTTTGAGCGTCGACGACATGGCCGGCGTGGATTATGACGATGAAAAGTGGGATGAACTCGTGCAGCAGATGAGCATCGACGAACTCATCGAGCTGACCGGCAACGCCGGATGGCAGACTTCGGCCATCGAATCCGTCGGCAAGAAAGCCACCACCGACATCGACGGCCCTCAGGGACTCAACGGCTTCAACTTCTCCGGCACCAAGATGAACTCCTACGCATCCGAAGTGCTCATGGGCATGACATGGAACGTGGATCTCATCGAGCAGATGGGCTCCACCTACGCCGACGAGGCGCTTTCCTGGGGCATAGTCGGCATCTACGCTCCCGCCATGAACACGCACCGCTCCCCGTTCGGCGGCCGTAATTTCGAATATTTCTCCGAAGATCCGACCCTCTCCGGCCTGCTGGCCGCGGCGGAGGTGAGCGGCATGCAGGGTGAAGGCGCATACGTGTACGCCAAGCATTACATGCTCAACACGCAGGACACCAACCGAGACGGCGCCGCCAACTGGTGCAACGAGCAAGCCCTCCGCGAGGTCTATGCCCGACCGTTCGAGCTGGCCATCAAGAACGCCGACTGCACCGGTCTGATGACCGAGCTTTCCCGTATCGGCACATCCTGGAGCTCCGCCACCAAGGCGCTGTGCACCGAACTTCCACGCGAGGAATGGGGCTTCAAGGGCAAGATCATCACCGACGGCGTCGGCCCGGGAGGCAGCTACTACATGCTTCCGGACTATGCCATCACGGCCGGCAACGACATGATGCTCACCCGCGCCAGCGGCGACTGCGGCTACACCGACACCATACTCAAGAGCGATGCCGGCATTCTCAACATGCAACGCGCCGCCAAGAACATACTCTACGTGTACGCCAATTCCAAGGCCTCCGAGGTTTCCGGCAAGTACGACGTGAATTGGGAATGGATGTGGATTGTCGGCAACGTGGCCCTCATGGCGGCAACGCTTGCCCTGTTCATCTGCCTGCCGGTACGCGCCTGGTGCGCGCCCGAGCAGCCGGTCATCACCACTTCAGGCAAGTAACCGATGGCTTCTCGAAAGGAATCGCAATGAATACGCATAATCCGCAACGCAATCTTGAGGATTCCCCGATCCTCAATCTCATCTGGCTGCTGCTGATCGTGGCCAGCAGCTCCATCGGCATTCTCGCCGGCGTAATCTACGTACTCGCCGTAACGAACGTGCAGATACTGAGCTGGTCGATCGGATACATCCTCACCTCAGGAACAAACGAGGCGATTATGGGGCCGTGCCTCACGGCATTCATCATCTGCCTTGCCGTATTCGTGGCCTGCATGTTGAAAAACGTGATACTCAAGGCCATCAAGCGCTGACGGAGCCCTCCGACAGTCCATAACCAACATAGGTGCGAATCCGCTGCCCCGGGTTCGCACCTTTTTCAACTTTTCAACTTTTAACGTATCGGAAGCACCACCTGCAGCGTGAACGACTCCTCAGACACCTTCACGCTCATCGTGCCGCCGTATTGTTCCGCCGTATAACGGATGCCGCGCAATCCGTAGCCGTGGTAGCCTTCGTCCGTCTTCTTGCTGGTCGCAGGCAGGCCGTCGACCAACGCAACCGGCTCATCGCAATAATTGCGCACGCGAATCATCAGAAAACCGTTATCCGGATAGGCGGATACCTGAATCACCCGTTTGTCGGATTCCTCTTGCCTCATCACGCTTTCGATGGCGTTGTCAAGCGCGTTGCCGAACAACGCATACAAATCGGCAGGGTCGATGAAATCGAGTTTCGTACCGTCCACCATGCAGGTCAGGGTGATGTGCTCGGCTTCGCAATACAACGATTTTTCCGTCAGCACCACGTCGAGTACACGGTTGCCGGTATGGATTGCGCAATCGTAGATCATCACCGACTGCTCGACTTCATCCAAGCGTCGATCGGCGTCGGCATCATCCCGCATGGCGCGGAAAGCGGCCAGCTGATATTTGAGATCGTGGCACTTGCGGTTGATCAGATCTATCGTTTCCTTGGAAATCTCGTATTGCCGTTGCTTGTCTTGCCATAGCCGTCGCACCAGATCGAGTTCCATTTGCGCATGCTGCCGTTGTTCGATGTCGTTCTGCAGATACAACGTGATAAGGCCCAGCAATCCGACCATGATGCGGAATGCGGGAATCATATAGGTGTAGTCGCGTGACCCCAGCAGCAGGAACATGACTTGATAATTCGACAACAGTAGGAACATGATGCACACGGTCACGGCGAACAACAGTTTGCGATTGCTCACGACCTCGCCATGTCCGCTTCTCAATTGCGGCAACAGCCACATCCGTATCACCACGAACAGCGCCACGCACATGAACGGCGTAAGAATCCCAAGCATAGCGAGACGAGCAGTGCCGGGAATCCACATGGTCACGCAATCCATGCATTCGAAACTCAGGGATGCGACCACCAACGCCCATATCGCCTCATACACGCCCCGCGCCACGTCGTTGCGCAGTGACGTCACCGCAAACGCCATCAATACGGCCAAACAGATCGGCGCCTCCAATGCGGTGGAATTCGTATCGAAATCAATCAACGTCATCTTGGCCCAGACCACAATGGCCACGGACAGCACCAATCCGACCGCCAGTCCCGCACGCCATACCGCACGGGAGCCGACCGATCGTTCCATGCGCGCGTCATGCACCCCACACGCCGGGAGCACGGTGGGCGTCAGAGCCATCTCCACCGCGATGCCGCACAGCAGAAACGATGGCATGTTCAGCACGTCATTCATGGATTCCTCCCAGATATTCGCTCAATGCCGTCATGAAGTCCTTGTATTTTTGCCGGCTGATCGGCACCCGGTCGTCGCCGACCAACACCTCCCTGTTTTCCGTAACGCCATTGACACGCGCCAGATTGATCAGAAAACTCACACCGCAACGCACGAACGCCGGATCATCGATCTTCGATTCCATGGCGTTCATCGACTCGCGCACACGCAGCACACCATCGGTGGTATGCACGAACAGGTTGTGCCGCCGGCTTTCCACATAGGTGATGTCGTTCAGATTGACCCTGTCGATACCGCCACCATTCGGCAGAAGCAACGCACGCCCGTTCTGCCCGCGACTACGGTTGATGAAGTCGATCGCCTCCTGCAGTTCCATGGAAAGACCGTAGTAGTTGATCGGTTTCAATATGTAGGAACGCGCCTGCACCGTGTAGCCTTTGAGCGCGTACTGTGCCATATTCGTAATGAAGATGATGACCACGTCACGGTCGTTTTTTCGAATTTCCTGCGCGGCCGAAATGCCATCCATACCCGGCATTTCGATATCCATAAGCACGATATCGTAGATTGGTCGATAGCCTTCCACTATCGCCGAGCCGTCTCGGAACACCGTGGTTTCCACAGGGATTCCACGTTCGTTCGAGAAACGTTGCAGATATTGCGTCAGCACCCGCGCGCATTCATCATCGTCTTCGACCACAGCTATGTGCATCATCCGACTCATTATAGGAAAACATAGCGCAATACCATGGATTCCCGGATGCATATACCGTCGGAAGCATGAATGTGGCACTGACGCCGACGCGCCCGCACTGTTCGACGGTTTCCCTACAATAATCGGTTGGTTCAAACAATTGGCATGCCTCGTTCGCATATGCCATACGCACAGGAGAGATTGGTGAAAAGAAGCATTTTGGCCTTGGCCTCGGGCGCGTTTATTCTTGGCGCGGCCGAATTCGTGATGATGGGCATCCTGCCGCAGACCGCCGCCGCGATGAACGTGAGCATCCCCGCCGCCGGGCACTATATTTCGGCCTACGCGTTCGGAGTCTGCTTCGGCACGCTGATTCTGGTGTTCGGCCGTAAGGTGCCGCCGAAGAACCTCATCATCCTGTTCATGATCATCGCGCTGGTGGGCAATACGTTGAGCGCGGTCTCATTCAACTCCCCTATGCTGCTGGCGGCCCGTTTCATCTCAGGCCTTCCGCATGGCGCGTTTTTCGGCACCGCCACGCTTATCGCCAAGATTCTTGCCGATAAAGGCAAGGAAGCGCAATCCGTGTCGATGATGGTGACGGGGCAGACCGTTGCGAACATGCTGGGCGTACCTGCCGGCACGCTACTTTCGGAAGTGCTGTCCTGGCGCATGGCATTTGCGATTCTCGCGGCATGGGCCCTGATGACCATGATTCTGGTATTCGCGTGGGTTCCGTTCGTCGAGCCGATCAAGGATGCCGGCATCAAGGGCCAGTTCCGTTTCCTCACCAAGCCTGGCCCCTGGATGGTGCTGTTGGCCGTTTTCTGCGGAAATTCCGGCATTTTCTGCTGGTGGAGCTACATTTCGCCTTGGCTGCAGAAGACTGGTGGATGGTCCGCCGGAGTGGTTCCGCTGCTGATGGTGCTCGCCGGTTTCGGCATGGTGCTTGGCGGAATCGCCGGCGGCAGGCTCACGGATTTGTGGAAGCCCGCCGCGACCGCCGCATTGTCTCAGGCGATCGCCATGTGCGGCCTGTTGCTGGTGTTCCTTGTTCCCGGCAATTACGTTTCCACCGCGATGCTGACGTTCGCTCTCGGGTTCGCGCTGTTCTTCAATTCCGCACCACAGCAGTTGCTGATGGTGCAGGCCGGTCAGGGCGGCGGCGAGCTGATCGCCGGTGCCGCGGTGCAGATCGCCTTCAATTTCGGCAATGCGGTAGGTTCCATTGTCGGAGGCGCGGCGCTAACCGCATCCGCCATGAACTACCATTACACGGGATTGTCCGGCATGCCGTTCACCATGCTGGGCGTCGCGTTCCTGGTGATGTATTCGCGCCGTTATGAGACGAATACCGGAGCTTTGGAACGCATGCGTGAGGTGCACGTCTGATTTTCTTCTGACTTCCAGCCGAAAGCCGTCCACGTTTCCACATATCCACATGTGGAAACGTGGACGGCTTTTTTCGTGGATTCCCCACTATTCGGCTTGTCGGGTGTTTCTTATCCTGTTCTTCCGGAGAAAAACGCTCCACGTTGACCGTCCGCCTCACCCGTCCGAGATATCCGTCATTTCTCGAAATCGCTGAAATCGGATGTTCTGATTTCCTCGGTCCGTTCCGTGGAATTCGCAAAATCGGTGGAATCCGTGGAATCAGCGGAATCGTCGGCATTGTCCGCATCATCCGTATCGTCTGATTCGTCATCCTTCCGGTCTCGCATAACCTTGGCCAGCGCCCATGCCCCGGCCACTGCGATCAGGAACACTCCGAAACCGCCGACCATGATGGCCCATCCAAGACCCGAACCGCCGCAGAACATCTTCCATATGGCGTTCAGCACTTCATCGATAGAGAACAGCAGCACCATCACCCCGAAAATCGCGATCACAATGCCCAGGCCTATGGTCGAGCCGGACGGACCGGACGGACGAATTATCGAATCGTCATACTGCCGCTTGTTCGGCAATACCGTGGTCTTGTCGTCGTTCATGGCATTCCCTTTCAGTTGCTTTTCGAATCGCCGTCACGGTTCGTTTGTTGGGCCGCATCGTTCATAGGGGAGGACGTGCCGCCGGATGCCGTCTTACCAGGCGTCTTACCAGGCGTCTCGTCAGTCGTCTCGTCAGTCGTCTCGTCCGGCAACCTGCGCAACGCCCCGTCCGGAGCGGTCACATCATGCTCGGGAGCCTGCTCGTAGGCGTATTCATACGAGGAAGAGGCAGATTCCGTCCTGTACGCATAGTAGGAGTTGTCCATGTTGCCCAGAGATGAGAGCATCGCCACGTACACCATCGGCCATACGATCGCATGCAGGCCGCCGGCACGTCTTCCCTTGCAGCCAAGCACCACGATCAATAGTCCGAGCGCAACGCATACGACACCTCCCCACATGGTGAATTCCTGAAGATTCCCACTTGTGATGGTTTCATCGGTTCCGAAGAACATGAGCAGCGCCAGGGAAAGCAGCAACGCACCCAACGCCAGCAGCACCACGACCGGCCCACCCGACTTGCGGCGGCCATATCTGGGTTGCGGCTCCATCGCGCTCATCGGCTGCGCGGTGTATGTGGGCGGAACATTGCCCGTCGCGAACGTCGCCGGGGGCGGAGTCATATTGATGCGCGCCTGTGGAATCGTTTGCCCCGCACTTGCCGGCGCCGGACCTGACTGCATCGGGCCTGACTGTGCCGGACGGTATGCGGACTGTCCCATCGAAGGCATATGGACCTGCGATTGCGGACCCTGAGACCATACGCCCTGCTGAGGCGTGGTCTGCGGGGGAACGCCCTGCTGCTGCGCCGAATACTGCGGCATCGGACCACGTGCGGAAGGCATCGGCCGTCCTTGTGGCATTCCGTACGGGTTCGGCTGTCCGTACGGGTTCGGCTGTCCGTACGGATTCCACTGCTGGGACGGCATATAGGTTTGCCGGTTGAGAACAAGCCACAACGCCAACGCGGCCAAGGCAAACGCCACCCACCCCGCGCCCGGCAGACAGATGGCCACCGCCATGAACAGGAACACGCCCAGGCAGTTCCAATCCCAATTTCCACGGATCAGTTCCTCCGAAAGGATCCGGCCATCGGTCTCATCCGGCAAGATGAACCAGGCCATTCCGTAAAAGGCGGCGCCCGCGCCGAAGAAGAACGTCGAAAGAATCACCAACGCCCTCACCAGCGCCACGTTCCATCCCAGACGTCGGGCCAATCCGTCGCATACGCCACCGACCCAGCGGTCACGTCCGCGACTGATCCGACTGTGCCGAATCCATGCGAAGAACCTGTTGGAGGCACCCGGTTTCTGCGATTCCGGCGGCTGCGGAATCCTCGAATCAAAATTTGCATTGCTCATGATTCCATTACAGCAGAGCGAAGTTCCCCGTCGTATCGGGGAACACCCTGAATCTGCCCTGAACACCATCCGCAAACACTGATTTGATATCCCCGAAAAGGCACAATGGAAGCATGAAGTCCTACGGAAACCCCATATACACGCAGCAGGAGTACGACCTTGCGAGCGCGCAATACTTCCAATACCGCGTGAATCGCCTTGAACCCGGCGAACCGATACCGACCAGCATGGCACGGCTTCCGTTGGCAAGACCGCAGTATGGGCGCTGGTTCGCAGGCGTATGCAAGGGCATAAGCATGCATCTGGGTATTTCCGTGGCGCTGGTCCGACTGTTCTTTTTTGCGGCGTCGTTCATGTTCGGGGCTGGATTGATCGCCTACATGTTCCTATGGATGATCGTTCCTGTGGGAGATCCCGTATGGCAGGCGTACGCTCTGGCGAGCCGGCAACCGGTATCGCAATCCCCGCTCGCCAAGGGGAACGCACCGTACGGGACGTATGGGCCGGGCTCAATCCCGCAATCGCAGGAAGCCGATTTTCTTACGGAAAACAACGCGCATGCCAATGGCGAGAGTCTGGGGCACGTACTCAAAACCGCACCGAAACCGGCGCTTCTGGCCATGATCGGCATGGTATTGATCGCAGCCGCCTGCCTGATGCTTTCCAGCGGTATCACCCCTGCACTCGTCTTTCCTCTGCTGACCGGCATGGTCGGCGTGGGGGTTTCCTGGCTGCGGTACAACGCCAAAGACGGACAGCTCAGGACGATGATCGGCGGAATCACGATAATTTTCGTCAGCTATGCGATGTACATAGGTTCCGTCCTGCATCCTCTTTCAGGAGTCGAGTATTCCACGTTGACGTTTATCGTGGCCGGATTCGCGCTGCTGGTAGGTGTGATTCTTGCGATTGTGCCGTGGATAGTCGCGCTGATCCGCGATCTTGGCACGGAACGTGCGTTGAAGGAACGCGAGGAGGAACGCGCCGATATGACCGCGCACCTGCATGACGGCGTTCTGCAGACACTTGCGCTGATTCAGTTGCATGCCGACGACCAGCAGACCGTGTTCTCTCTGGCGCGATCGCAGGAGCGTGAGCTTCGCGAATGGCTGTATCAGGAGCGTACGACCTCGGACCGTTCCGTAAGCGCGGGGCTGAAGGACATCGCCGCGCAAATCGAGGATTCCCACGGCAAGCCAATCGAGGTGGTGACGGTGGGCGACGCCAGGCCCAGCGCTCAGACCGATGCGCTGCTCGACGCCACGCAGCAGGCGCTGGTGAATGCCGTGACGCACGGCGGAGAGCCGGTTTCCGTGTATTGCGAGGCGAGTGACACTCTGGTCGAAGTGTTTGTACGAGATCATGGAGAAGGATTCGACATCAAGTCGATTCCTCCCAATCGACTTGGCATCCGCGAGTCGATCATCGGGCGAATCAAACGTCGTGGCGGTACAGTGGAGATTGTGTCAAGGCCGAAGTGGGGCACGGAAGTGCGCATGCACATGCCGATATCCGCAAAACGCGCCAGAACCAATGAGTCCAACGCAAACCAAGCCAAGGAGCAGCAATGAACGAGCAATCGCAGCCGATCCGCATCGCCGTGGTTGACGACCATGAGATGTTCCGCGCGGGCGTGATCGCCACCCTGCAACCGCATTTCAACATCGTCGGCCAGGCGCCGGACGTGGAAGGATCGGTTGCCATGATCGCACAGACCAAGCCGGATGTGGTGCTGTTGGACGTGCATGTGCCCGGCGGCGAGGATGGCGGCGGCGCGGAAATCCTCATACGCTCCCGCGCCTACTCCCCCAACACGGTGTTTCTGGCATTGTCGGTGTCGGATTCGCCGCAAGACGTCGGTTCGGTGATTCGCGCCGGCGCGCAAGGCTACGTGACCAAAACGATTTCCGGCGACGATCTGATCTCATCCATCAAGCAGGTCCATGAAGGGTACGCCGTGTTTTCGCCGAAACTGGCGGGATTCGTGCTGTCCACCTTCCAGAACGCGCCTTCGGGCGCCGTGGGCGCGGACGGGACGATTCGGGATGATGAATTGGACAGGCTTTCGAACCGCGAGCAGGAGGTCATGCGGCTGATCGCACGTGGATACACGTACAAGGAGGTGGCGGCCGAGCTGTTCATCTCCATCAAGACCGTGGAAACGCATGTGAGTTCCGTATTGCGCAAGCTTCAGCTTTCGAATCGTACGGAACTCACCCGTTGGGCCGCCGACCGACGTATCGTCTGAACCGGCCGTGAAATGGTCGAAGCGAATCGAAGCACATCGAAACGAATCTTCCGGATTCGACCATTTCACCGCCCCTGCGTGGCTGAGAGCCGCACGTATCCGGAGTGATGCATGGTGAAACGCATGCGGTCGGCTATGTACACGTCGATCGCACGTTCGAACGGGACGCCTTCCGACGTATAGGCGATTCTGTGGATGCGCATCAGCGGCGTTTCCGACTCGATTTCCAGCAAATCGTTCTCCCGCTCGTCTCCGATCACCGATTCGAGCGTCTCGTCCACACTGTACGGACGAATGCCATAATCACGTTCGAACATCGTGTAGAACGGCGTGGTCAGGTCCCGCGTCAGAAACATCGGAAACAGATGCGAGGGCAGTCGGGAACGTTCCAAAGACAGCGGACGCCCTTCGATATGGCGCAATCGGGTGATGTCGTAGATCATCGGATGCTCGCCGGGCAGTTTCAGCAATCGAATATCGGAAGGCGACGCCGGGGCGATCACGGCCTGCAGCACCTTCGACGACACCCTCATCCCCTGCCGTCTTGCAATCGTGGGCAGTGATTCGATCGTGTTGATGTTGCGTTCCAGCCGACCATCGGAGACGATCACGCCTCCGGCCCGACCGATTTTCCGGATGACCTCATGGGACGTCTCCAATACGGCCAACGCATTGCGCAGATCGGATCGGCTGACGTTCATCGATTCGGAAAGCGCGCGTTCCGAGCCCAGTCGCTCCCCCGGCTGCAGTTCCTGAACGCGGATGAGGGCGCGGATACGTTGGACCAACTCGCCTGTCGTGATTCTCCTACGCCCAGCTTCGTTGTTGGTTTCCATATCCGCGCCCTCCTTACTGCAGCTCCCTTCGTTCTACAGCTTCAATGTTTCGAGCGTTTTGGTGAATCCATCCATGAACCAGTCCACGTCGGATTCGCTGAACACCAGCGGCGGGCGCAGCTTGAGGATATTGCCGTAACGGCCGCATACCGAAGTGAGGATGTGGTTGTCTCGCAGGGTTTCGAGAATGTCGAGCGCAGCCTTCTGATCCGGTTCCTTGGTGCCCGGCTTGACGATCTCGCAGCCGATGTACAGACCGGTGCCGCGCACATCGCCGATGCATGGATGCGACGGCATGAGCGACGCGACGGCATCCTTGAACACCTTGCCCACACGCTTGGCGTTGCCCATGGTGTCTTCGTCACGCATCACGTCAAGCACCGCCTGGGCCGCGGCCATGCACACCGGATTGCCGCCGAACGTGTTGAAATACGGAATGGAGCCGGCGAACGGTTCAAGCACCTCGTGGCGGGCCGCCATCAGTGAGGTGGGCAGACCGTTGGCCATGGGCTTGCCGGAAGTGACCAGATCCGGCACGATGCCCTGGCGTCCGAAGCCCCAGAAAGCGTCGCCGGTACGTGTGAAGCCCGGCTGCACCTCGTCGGCGATCCACACACCGCCAAGCTCATGCACGGTGTCGATGACCGGCTTCAGATAGCCGACCGGATCCGGATACACGCCGTCGGATGAGAAGATGGAATCCGCGAGCAATGCCGCGAACTTGATGCCGTGACGTTCCATATCGGCCACGGCCTTGCGCACCTCGCCGGCCATCCAGTTGCCGAATTCCTCGGCGGTGCATTCGGACGCGGCCTTGCCGTCGATTTCGAGACGGTAGGTGTCGGGCGTCGGAATCATGCGCATCTTGAGCCCCAGCGTCTGCGCGGTACCGAGCGCCGGAGACAGTTCGGAGGTCAGCGCGGAGTTGCCGTGGTAAGCCTCGTGCGTCACGATCACGCCTTCGCCGCCGGTGTAGGTCTGTGCCACACGAACGGCCAGATCGTTGGCTTCGGAGCCCGTGCACTGGAACATGATGCGGTCGATCTCGTCGGGCATGGTGGAGAGGATATCCTCCGCGTAATGCAGGATGTTCTCATGCAGGTAGCGGGTGTGGGTGTTGAGCATCGAAGCCTGCTTGGACAATGCCTCGACCACGCGCGGATGGCAGTGCCCCACGGATGCCACGTTGTTGTACACATCGAGATATTCCTCGCCATCGGCGTCCCACAGATGAGAGCCGACGCCCTTCACCAGATGCACGGGATTGCGGTAGAACAGGCGGTAGGCCGGTCCAAGCACATCTCGCTCCTCGGTGAGCTTACGCGTTGCCGGATCGAGCGCGGCCGCCATTTCCGGACGGAAGCTGTTGGTGTCCATGATGGTTGATCGAGTGGCCATGATTCCTTCTTTCGTTTGCTTCCCTTGGCGTCACGCATACGGTAGCGCCGCTTTGTTGAGTGGCTGATACGACGCGGAAACAAACCATTTCCGCTCTTTTTCGTTTATTTGGTTACCTTTTGCCGGCCGCGCATTTGCCGATTGCGCGTTTGCCGGCCGAACGTTTACCGATTGCGCGTTTGCCGGCCACATGTTTGACGACAGCCGCGGCCAGTCGACCGGCGATGACGAGCGCTCCCAAAGCCACTCCCGGACGCCGGAGCAGATTCCTCACGCTGGACATGTCGGAGATCATGTACTCGCCGGCAAGAAGACGGGCCGGATCGCGTACCGTCCTGCCGATCAGATCGCCGTAGGTGAGCAGTCTCGTCTCATATCGTTGCGGCTGGTCTTCGTGGAACACGAACAACCGAAGGGCATGGTCTTCGGCCTTGGGACCGTACGAGCAGAATCCGCACGTCGGCGCGTATCCCAGATCGAGACCGTCCACATGCCCGATGAAAGTGTTTTTATGGTCGTGGCCGCAATACAACGCGAAATATCCGCCCGCGTCGCGCATTTGCTGGACCTCGCCGACATTGCGCTCCGAACAGCACGGGCCTTCGCCCAGCTTCGAACCCGGTCGGCAGATTTCGGGATTGACCACGTAGCAGGAGTCGGAGAACGCCCGATATCCCTCCACCGCGTATGGGGTGAACGGGGATACCTTTTTGAGACATTGATAGAATTCCTGCGCGGGAATGTGCTGGAATACGATCGATGGCGTCCTGCTTCCCGGCTCGCTTACCGCGTCCTCCGCGTCTTTCAGCCAGCGGATCGCCGTTTCGGATGGCGCCCCGTAGCCGCCGCCGGGTTCGAAATCGCCGGAGTTGACCATCATGATTCCCATAGCCGTACGGGTTCCGTCCGAAGATTCGACCGGCAGCGCGAACGTGCCGGCCTCGCAGGCGATTCCACCCTCCTGCACCTGTCCCGAATCATCGACCTTCGGATTGAGGCATCCGGAGAATTCGCGGTAGATGTCGTCCTGTTCCTCCGGCAGAATGCCGCACTGGAAATCATGGTTGCCATATGTGGCCGCGAACGGAATCCCTCTGGACACGATCGGTCCAAGGAATTGCGCGAAGGTGTCGCGTACTTTCTGCCGGGCGCCTTCGAGTCCTTCACCATAATGCGTCGTCTCCGCGTAGGACGTGCCGCCCAACAGTTTTTCGAATTTGATGCCGACCGGTATGTCATCCCCGTATTTCGAGCCTCTTCGCGAAAGGAACGTGCTCATGTAGGCGGGGTCGTATCCGCGAATCTGATCGCCGGTCAACACCACCAGATCGGGATCGGCCTGCGCCACCGCCGCTTCGATCAAATCGATGGCATCCCGGCTTACCTCGGGACCATCCTGAACATCAGCCAGCTGAAGCACACGGAACGTGCCATCTTTCCGGAATTTCAAGCGTTTGGTATCACTCATGGATTCAAGCCTCCTTCGGAGAATCCGTCTCACCTGTTTTTGACATCGCGTCCTGGACCCAACGCAGGTCGATGGGCTCGGCGACGACCACTTCCGGACGAATCGTCAGACGAACATGGTCGCCGATTTCATATTGTTCCATAGGCGCATGCTGCGATACCAGCGTGATGTTGTCGGCGCGCACCGAGGTGCGTTCGATGGATCCGAGGAAGCTCGTATGGCTGACCTCGAACCGGCTCTGTCCGTCGTGTTCGATGAGGACGTTCTCCGGGCGGATGAACACCGTGGCCAGCGTGTTGGCCGGCAGAGGCGTGCTCAACGGCAGTTCGAAACCGCATATGTTCACCTTGCCGTTGGACTGAACCGTGGTTTCGATTTTGTTGGACTGCCCCACGAAGTCGGCCACGAACGGTGTGGCCGGAGTGAGGTACAGTTCCTTCGGCGTGCCGATCTGTTCGATATTGCCGTCATGCATGACGGCAATGCGGTCGGCCACAGCCAGAGCCTCCTCCTGATCATGCGTCACGAAAATCGCGGTGATACCAAGCTTGCGCTGCAATGCACGGATTTCGTCGCGCAACTGCACCCTGATTTTGGCGTCCAATGCGGAAAGCGGTTCGTCAAGCAGCAGCACGCTCGGGTTCATGACCAGCGCCCTGGCGAGCGCCACACGCTGCTGCTGGCCGCCGGACAATCTGTTCGGAAACGACTCCGCATAGTCCTCAAGCCCTACGATCTTCAGCATTTCCCGGGCTTTCGTACGGCGTTCGTCCTTCGGCACCTTCTTCACTTTCAAACCGAACGCCACATTGTCGAGCACGTTCATATTGGGGAACAGCGAATACTGCTGGAACACCATGCCGATGCCCCTTTTCTGTGGAGGCACTCCCGCGACGGAACGTTCTCCGATGCGTATATCGCCTTGGGTGATGCTCTCGAATCCCGACAGGCAGCGCAAGGCCGTGGACTTGCCGCATCCGGACGGTCCCAGCAGGCAGATCATCTCCCCCGCCTTGATATCGAAGTTGAAGGAATGCAACACTTCCTTGTTGCCATATGATTTGGTGACGTTGGAGAAAACGACGGATTCTCCTCCTACCGTCTTGCCGTCGATGGCCGCAGCGCTCATGATTGCTTCCTTTCCTTATGATTCTTGCCGGCACCGCTCACCAAGAACAGCGCGATGAAGGTCAATACCAGTACGATGAGCGTGATAATGACCGATACGTAGACGTCGCTTTTGGAGATGACGATGAGGTCCGTCTGCAGGGTTTCCCTGTTGAGCAGCGATGCGATGGTGAATTCTCCCAGCACGATGGCCGAAGTGATCAACGTTGCGGAGACGATGCTTTTTCTCAGGCACGGCAGCATGATCGAAACGAGGATGCGCCACCATCCCGCTCCCAACGATTCCGCGGCCTGGGCCAACGTGGCCGCGTTCATACCGCTGAGGTCCGCCTCGATGGTCGTGTATACGAACGGAAGCGCGATGATGCCGTATGCCAAGGCCAGCGTCCAGACGTCCGCGCTGAACAGATTCGAAAGCACGGAGAAGATGGGCGCGAATCCCACCACCAGAATGATCGCCGGAATCGCTATCGGAAGCAGCATGAATATACGCATATACCGCTTGATTCGGGGAAAACGTACGTCTATCAGCACCAGCGCCGGAATGACGATCACATATTCGATGGCGATTGTCACCAGCACCAGCACTATGGAATTGATCAGACCGTCTTCAAGGGCCGACCACGAAGACGAGCCCTCCCCCGTAAACAGATCAAGCCAATGGTCCAGCGTGAAACCGCCCGTGGCGGAACGGAACGTGAAATACAGCATTCCCACGATGGGCAATGCCAGAAACAGCGCGAATACCGTCAGAATGACGTTGCGCACCGCATTCGAGGGACGATCGTACCGCTTCCACACGGATTGCTGATTCAGTCGAGCCATGAGGACGCCTTCCTTTCCACCAACGCGTACGTCAGCACGACGAACGCCATAATCGCCAGCATTCCGACCGCGAGCGCACCCGCTGCGCCTTCGCTTCCCAAGCCGGTTTCGCTGATCAGGGCCGCACGCACCTGCAGCGGGGCGATTTGCGAACCTTGGCTGATCAGTGCCGCTGCGGTCGCGTATGCGGAGAAGGAGTTGGCGAACAGCAGCAGGAATCCGCCCATGAACGAGGGGAACAGCACCGGAATGCCGACGGAACGCCAATACTCGGCCTTGCTGCCGCCCAGCATGGCCACGGCTTCGGCCAGATTGCCGGAAAGCCTTGCGATCGCCGGATAGAACGAGATGATCATCAATGGCATCTGGAAGAACAGATACGGCAGGATCAGGCCGACCGGCGTGTACAGCCACATGCCGTTCGCGTAGATGTCGATTTGAAGCAGGTTCTTGATCAGCAGGGTGATCAGTCCCTGATTGCCCATGGTGGCTATGAAGGCGAAAGCAAGCATCACGCCGCCGAACTGCGACAACGTGCTCGATGCGGAATCCACCAACCTGCGGACCACGCCATCCTCTTTGCAGCCGAGCAGCGCGAAGCAGACCACCGCGCCCATGACCGCTCCGACCAAGGATGTAAGCGCGGAAAGCCAGCAGGAATTCCAGAACGCGGCTCCCACTCCCGGACGAGAGAATATGTTGAAGTTCTCCAACGTCCAGCCGCCGCCATCCGCTTGGAACGCGCTGGAGATGACCAGCACCGCCGGCAGTACGAACATGAGCAGAACGTAAAGCGCGAAAGGTAACAGCCTCATGCCGTTGCTTATTTTCGTCATCACGACTCCTTTCCACCTATGTGCGGGTTACATGCGATCGCGGTGTGCGGCGGGTTCGAATCGGCCCACCGCACACCGCGTGGCGCATCGGTCAGGACGCGCTGACCGTGGACCATTTCTCGGCGAGCAGCGTGTTCGCCGCATCGATCTGGTCGGAGGTGGCCAGATTGATGTTGTCCGGCAGACCGCCGGCCTTCTCCAGAGCGTCTTCGTCGATGGTGCCTTCGTCCTGCATGGTCTTGGCGAGCACCGGAAGGGCTCCGGCCTTCAGGAACTGGTTCTGTACCTCATCGGAGAACACGTATTCCTCCCAGAGGCGGGCGGCCGCCGGATGCGGGGCATCCTTGTTGATGGCCTGGCTGTAGTAGGAACCGTACGCGTTGTCGGAGAGCACGATGGTCTTGTAGTTCGCGTTCTGTTCGGCGGCTGCGACGTTGAGGTAGTTCCAGTCGATCACCACCGGCGTCTCACCGGATGCGATGGTGGCGGAGGTCGCGTCCACCGCAAGGAAGTTGCCGGCCTTCTTCAGCTTGGCGAAGAAATCGACGCCCGTGGAGAAGTCGTCGAGGCTGCCGCCTTCCTGCAGGGTGACCCATGCGACGGCCGCAAGCGCCGCACCTGCTTGGGTCGGGTCGCCGTTGATGGCGACTTTGCCCTTGTATTCGTCCTTGAGCAGATCGTCGACCGATTCGGGAGCCGATACCTTGGACGAGTCGTAGCCGATGGACACCACACCGGTGTAGTCATTGGTGTACAGGCCGGATTCCTCCTTGTTGGAGGAAGGGATGTCATCCCAGTTCTCCACCTTGTAGGCGGCGTAATAGTCGGTGCTGGTTGCCACGACGGTGGCACCGAGGTCGAACACGTCCGGCGCGTTCTTCTGTCCCTTCAGATCCTTCGCCGCCTTGATCTCCTCAGCACTGGAGGCTTCGGGATTGGTGGAGTTCACTTCGATGCCGTACTTGCTTTCGAAGTTCTTGATGATGGTTCCCCAGTTGGCCCAATCGTCGGGGCATGCGATCAGGGTGAGGGCGCCTTCAGCCTTGGCTGCCTCCACCAGGCCGTCCATACCTCCGAAATCCTCGGCGCTGGTCGCCGTCTTCGATTTTTCATCCACCGTTCCGGAGGAGGATCCGCACGCGGCCACGGACATACCCATCGCAAAACATGCAGTAACGGCAATCGTCTTCTTCCACATCTTGATGCTCTTCATCACACTCACTCAGCTTTCTTCCGTCCAATGGGTGTCGGTTCCGTTCTCCCGGAACGGGAATCTCGATTTCCAGGAACCGATTTCATGCTAGATACGCGGCATTAACGCCTATTTGCCTTTGGAAACGGGCCGTTCGGCAACCATTTACACCGTTATCCACAAAAAAGGTCAACGTAAACGAAGTGGAAACAATAGGGAAACAGACGGGGGCAACCGCCATCGTTTCCGGAAAATCGCCAAGAAAAAACAAATCGTGCGGCATTCCATCGGAAATGCCGCACGATTGTCATGCAGGTCGCGACGAAGTCCGACTTATTCCGCCCATCAGCTTTCGTTCTGGTTGGTCATCGGATATTTACTGGCATGATGCACGTTCAGCGCAACAGCCATAGCGGATCGTCAAGGTACCGCTTGGCGCACAGCACGCTACCGGATGCCTGTTCGGACGCCAATCCGTCCGGCAGGGCGTCTTCACGGTGGCTCATGGTCCAGCCGAGCATCTGCATGCGGCGGATCATCGACAGCGCGGACATGACATGGAGTTCGTCGTCGCTGAACTCTCCCGCAACGGCCTGATAGCCCTTCACCCATGCCTTGGCGAGGTCGGGTGCGTAATCCTTATGCTCGATGAAGCTCAACGAGGATGCGTAGTCGTAGAGATACCAGCTGTAGCCGGCATCGTCGAAGTCGATGACCGTCAGACTGCCGTCGTTGCCGCGAATCACGTTCGACGGTCGCAGGTCGGCGTGGATCAATCCCCAGGTTTCGTTGGTGCGGGGCACTTTCATCACCACGTCCATGGCCTTCCACAGGGCGGTTTCACACAATGTCTTCTCGCTCTCGGAGAGGGGCGCGGTTTCCCAACGTCCCCAACGCGGGGATGGCCCCACCATGTTCGAAAGGTCCCAGTTGAAGCGGGTGAAGCCGTAGGGTTTGCTCCAGGAGCGGGCCTGTTCGTGGAATTTCGCGGACCACTGGCCGATGGTTTCGTAGTAGGGCGCGGGATTGTCGAGATCCTCCAGCACGGTTCCTTCCACGTATTTGGTTGATATCACCGTCCAGCCGATGCCGTTGAGATCGTTGATTTTGGTGACGAACGTACCACGCACGGTCGGAACCGGATTGATCAGGCTGATGCCGTCGATGTCATGCAACGCGTTCAACCAGCTGATTTCCGACGCCACGGCTTCCGGACCGCCCACATAGCCGGGTTGCGAGACGCGAACCACGCCTTGCGGCTCACCGTCAAGCAGCAGAAGGAACGTCGCGTTTTCGGAGACGGTGATGAGATTGAGCCGGGCCCGGGAATGGTCGATGCCCCAAGCCGCGCAAACGCCTTGGAACAGCCAGAACGGAGCCGGACACCCCTTGGTCAGACCGCTGAACGTATCGAGACTGACAGACTGCGTCGGTTCATCGAGCAAACTGGAGATTTTCTGTACCACGGCAACCTCGGTCCTCTGATTCGAAAGCGATCGTCAGAACAAAGCCTTCTATGCAATCGCCTGATTCGCGTTACCAAGAATTGTGCCGAAACGTCACTCGCCACTCGCCACTTCACTGTTACATGGCAGTAAAGAAATTCCCCAGAACATTAATGGTGAGTTACCGCTGCCTGTTTATACCCCTGTATCGATGCGATTTTCATGTTGCACGAAAGCGGGAAGATATCGGTTTTCATGGAATGACGACGGCAATAAAAGAGCCATCCATCCGCTGCTGGCGTTGCAGGTGAATCGTCTGTCGCCTTGCAGACGGCGGATGGATGGCTTTCGGGGAATCGGGCCGGCCGCAGCCAGTCCGGTTGGTTTAGAATAATCCGGCTAGTTCAGGATCGTGTCCGTATCGGTGACCGTGACCAACGGTTCGAACAGGCGCATCGTATCCAACGCCAGCTCCTGATTCTCCGGTGTGCTTCCCGCGCAGGCGTCGGCGGGCACACGCACCGCCACGCCGCTGTCCGCGGCGGCCAGCACCGTGGTGAGCACGCAGCAGTCCGTGGCCACACCGCACACCACGATCTTCTTCGCCCCTTGAATCGCCTCAACGAGCTCCGCTCCCCATTTTCCGAACGTATCGCGGTTGACCACGGGGTGTCCTTGCGCCAGGACCGCGGTCTCGTCCGTGAAATCGTACATCGGATTATCGTTGGGAACCAGGAATTGCGGCCAATCCTTGAAATACTCCACCCACGCGTCCTTCGGCGGCTCCGGAGCGACGTACCGCGTGTAGACCACGCGGTCTCCGAACGCCTCCGCCAATCGCTTGAAAGGCTCGTCCGTGTTGTAATAGGTGCCGTCCACACAGGCCCAAGTGGACCACTCGCTTTGTGCGAACACTTTCTGACGGTCGATCACGACCAACCATTCGTCTTCGGCAATCATCATCGTTCCTTCCATGAACTTTTTCGCGGAATCCTCTTTGAATTCCTTGAGTTCCTTGAATTTCCGCGAGAATCGCGTATTACTCGGCCTACTCGGCGGCGACTTCGCCGCTCGGCAGATCAGCCTCCTGCTTGGCGATGTCGGAACGCTGGAGGACGAGCGCACCCACCAGACCGACGATCAGCGCCACGATCACGCCAAGGTTTGCGGACGCCCAGCTGCCGTCCTTGCCGCCGATCAGGCCGAGCAGATAGCCCTGCCAGGTGAGCCAGGTGGCCGCGGTGTTCACCACGAGTCCCCAGCCGAGCAGCGTGCCCACCGCGAGGATCGCGAACGATTTGACGTTCCACTTGCCGTAGCGGCCGTTCGAATCGTACAGGTCGGCGGTGCTGTAGTCCTTCTTGCGCATGATCACGTCGGCCACGAACATGCCGGCCCATACGGCCATCGGCACGCCGAGCGTGGTAAGGAATCCCTGGAACGGACCGATGAAGGTGTCGGAGAAGAAGGTGACGTAGACCACGCCGAGCACGGTGAGGGCCGCGGTAAGGGCTGCTGCGACGGTACGCGGAAGCTTCACACCGAAGCTCAGCAAGGCCAGACCGTTGGAATAGTTGTCCATGATGGCGCCGGACATAAGGCCGAGCACCGCCACGAGGGTGTACGGGATGAGATACCAGGTCGGCAGGATGGATGCGATCGCGCCAATCGGGTCGTTGCCCACGTTTTCCGCAAGGTCGGCGTTGGATGCGGCCAGCAGCAGGCCGTAGAAGATGAGGAACACGTTGGCGATCGACGCGCCGAATGTGGTCCAGAACACGATGCCGCCGTTCGACGACTTACGCGGCAGATAGCGCGAATAGTCGGCTGCGATGTTCACCCAGCCCAAGCCGAAGCCGGTCATGACGAAGAAGCAGCAGCCGAGCATGGCCGGCAGGCTTCCGGACTGGATCTGTCCGATGGCGGAGAAGTCGATGTGGCCGAAACCGAGGATGAAGAAGCCGACGGTGATCACACCGGTCACGACGGTGATGACCTGCTGGCAGCGCATGATCAGGTCGTATCCGAAAATGCCGGCCACGACCACCAGTCCGACCACGATGAAGGTGGAGATGATCTTGGGTGCGGCTCCGGAGCCCAAACCGAGCTTTTCGATGGTGGACGACATTGCGAGCACCGCGGTGGTGGTCAGCGAGATCTCCCAACCCAGCGTGGCGATCCAGCTCAACGCGGCCGGAACCTTGGCACCTTCCACACCGAAGGTGGCGCGGGTAAGCACCATGGTCGGCGCGTTGCCTCGCTTGCCCGCGATCGAGATGATTCCCACAAGCAGGAACGAGACGACCACACCGATGATGGTCATGACCGTCGCCTGCCAGAAGGAAATGCCGAATCCCAAAGCCCATGCGCCATACGACATTGCGAACATGGAGATGTTCGCCGCGAACCACGGCCAGAACAGACTTGATGGCGTACCCTTGCGTTCGCTTTCGGAAATGGTGTCTATGCCCTGTTCCTCGACGCTCAGAGCATTCTTTTCCTTGCTCATTAAAGTTCTCCCTTGCTTCATTGCACTGGTTTCAGTGCATGGCCGTGCTGTTTTTCCAATCCCTCAGCCGCGGCATGCACATCATAACTCAACTTATAGTCATTAAGACTAAAACTATTTCCCGTCGGAAAAATCACATCAGAAGAAACCGTTCGACCTCCTTCCGCGTGGGGCAGGTCGCAGGACCTCGCCTCGTCACCGCAACAGCCGCGGCCACATTGGCGAACCGAATCGCGTCCCCAAGAGCCACTCCCCTGCTCAGTTCGGCACACAGCACACCCGCATGACAGTCGCCGGCACCGTTGGTATCGACCGCATGAACCGGATATCCGGCAATCAATTCAGGCTCGACGCCGGGTTCGGCCAGCCAGGCACCATCGCCGCCGACGCGCATGACCAGCGTCGAACGCAAGGCGTCGGCCAGCATCGCAGCCAAAGCGCGAAAATCATCAGTCGACGCAGCCAAGCCAAGACGACGCGCCACAAGCAATGACTCACGTTCGTTGCACGACCATATCGGACGGTATTCCATCAATGCGCCGAAAACGTCGTCGTCAATCTGCCCGATTACCGGAGAAGGATCGAACAAAGCCGTAAAACGGTGGTTTTCCACGGTTCTATCAATAAATTCCAGCAAAGCCGAGCCGGTCTTGTGAGCCAGCGTGTAGCCGCTGATATGCACCACGTCGCAATCGTTCGGATGAATATCGGCGAACGCATCGACATCGCCGAACGCCTCCGCGCCCCTCGTCGAGATGAACGTCCGTTCGGCATCATCATCCGTCAGGGCCACGCAAAAACCGGAATCGCGGTCGGCGGCGCACCTTCCGACATGACGCACGCCATCAGCGGCGAACGCATCGCGGATCATATCTGCCCACGGACCGTTGCCGAGAACGCCCGCATGCTCGGCAACGACGCCCATCTGACGTACCGCATGCAGCATGTTGAAACTCGCCCCGACGGAAGTCTCGACGTCTTCAGCGAACACATCCTGCCCCGCCTGCGGCACCTGGGGTACCTTCATGGTCAAATCGACTATTACCTGCCCAAGCGAGATGACCTTGCCATCATTGCGCATTTCCATAGGTTCCCCCGCACTCAATCCCGACGCATTGCACACAGCGCGGCCACGGTTCGATCCAGATCAAGCTGGCTGTCTTCCTTCATTTGGCGCACCACTTGATCCGCAATACCCTCGTCGAAGCCGTTCGAGCCATGCCAAGCGCCCAACATCGCGCCGGTCATGGCCGCGATCGTATCCGTGTCGCCACCCAGCGAAGCCGCAAAACACAATGCTTTCGTAGGCTCGTCAAAGAATCGGCTCGCAACACTGAAAGCGGCCGTCACGGATTCGTTGGATTCCACGCTGGTGCCGCAATCACTACGCAGGACCTGGGCAAATTCCTCATCGGAAAGAGACTTTCCCTCCCCTTCGCTCCAGTCCATGAATCGCTGAACACGCGCGCTCACCGACGCCTTCGCGGACCAGTTGCCACGCTGAGGCATGGATTTCACGAACGCCAATGCCTTGCGTAGAAAATCGCCATCGCCTTCAATCGCGTAGCTCACCGCGGCGGCCACCAAAGTGGTGGCTTCGATGCCCTGCACCGTGTTATGCGTCACCACGCAGGATCGCCACGCCGCATCGGCAAGCGCCTCGCCCGGACGGAACACGATGCCGACCGGAGTGGCACGCATCGCACCGCCATTCGTGGTGCCGAACCTGCCGGTCTCCTCCGGATCGACGCCATCCGTCAGAGCCTGCAAGGCGGCTTTCGTGGATGGGCCGAGCAGGTCCAGGGAACCCTTCGCCTTCATCTTCGCCTCCCACTGCAGCAGATCCTTGGCGTAGGCGTCGTTGTCGACCAGTCCGTCGTCGGCGATTAGCCGTTCGCCCAGCACGAATGCCTGTTCAGTATCGTCAGTGATCGCCCCGGCCTTCATGTTCGGTGCGATCGGCTGTTGCGCGACGGCGTCACGCAACGCATCGATTGGACCGCCATAGTATTCCTCGATCTGCGCGGGAGACATGCTTTGCGTCGGCATTCCGAGCGCGTCTCCCACCGCAAGTCCCAGCATCGCGCCGCGGGCGTGGTCCAGCAGTCGTTCATCGGTCATCATCGTTCTCCTCTCGTGGCAACATGCAGCGTGAAGTGGCTTGGGTCGAGGAACGAGCGCACGTATTCCACCAGCTCGCCATCCTCGTTGAAGTTGTGTCTTTCGGAAAGCAAAAATACCGAGTTTTCAGTCTTTCCAAGCGTTTCCGCGATGGATCCCAGACGGTCCGCGGAGACGTCCATATATCCGGAGGAAACGGTCAGTCCCGCTTTCCGCATGGTCTGCGACACGGAACCATTGACCAGTCCTTCCGCATGTTCGATGACATCGCGCAACGATTCGACGGCAGGCAGATAGGAGGTTTCGTACGACACCGGCACAGACCGAAACAGTCTCCGCCGCGCTATTTCGTAGAACATTGCGCAACCGCTCTCGTCATCGAGCATTTCTGGACGTTCCACCAGCGATACCGAGAGCAGTTCGGTCGTGGTCGGCACTCCGGAGCGCAACGACGCCGAAGTCCAGCCGTCGGAGCCGTTCATATTGCCGCCATGGAACGCAACATAGCTGCCGGATCCCATTCGGGTTTCGATGAGATTGGCTCTTTTCAGCATTTCCAGAGCCCTGCGCACGGTTCCGCGGGAAACCTGATATTCCTCGGCCAACTGGGATTCGGACATGATTTTCTCGCCCGGCTTGAGCGTTCCGTCCTTAATCTGCGCGGCCAGCGCATTTCCCAGATATTCCGTTCTCGTATATGCGGTCATTGCACACTCCCGTTGCGATGGGATGATTCCGTTGTCATCATTAAACAACTATGTACAGGATAGCACAGGTTTATACAGGTTGGGTGCCAATACGGCGAAAATCATGAATTTCAGCTTCCGAATCGGCTTTTCAGGGTGACATTCCGCGACGGTCTTCCACTGCGGCTTTCAAGCCAACATTTCGAATCGGCATTCCACAGTAGGTTTTTAAGCCGACTTTCCAAACCAGTTTTCCGAATCAGACCATGCTTTCGAATCATGCTTTTACAAAAAAGGGCTCCGAGATTCCCCTCGGAGCCCTGAATGCGGACAGAGCGAGATTCGAACTCGCGGAAGGTTGCCCTTCAACGGTTTTCAAGACCGTCTCTTTAGACCGCTCAGACATCTGTCCAATGTGCACAACGCACGAAACGTCAATATAGCACAGCATTCGGAAATCATCGGCATTGCGCGACATAAATCGCCATCATTGGCCGTCAAATGCCACTTAACTATTCCCAAAACGACGCAACACAGGCCGAATGCGGACGCACGGGAACACTCCACCAACCCAACTATCCCCAAAACAACGCAAACCACCAAGCCAAAAACACAAAAAGCGGCGCCAACATCACGTCGACGCCGCTTTCACAGCATAATCACCAGCCGAACCGACCATCACAAGCCGAATTCAGCCGTCCAGCGAATCAGGCCTCCCACTTGGTCGGCTCGATGACTTCCTTGCCGCCCATGTAGGCACGCATGGCCTTAGGAATGACGATGGAGCCGTCCTTCTGCTGATGGTTCTCCAGAATGGCGACCAGCCAACGGGTGGTGGCCAAAGTACCGTTCAGAGTGGAGACAGCGCGGGTGCCACCATCCTCCATACGCTCACGAATGTTCAGACGACGGGCCTGGTATTCGGTGCAGTTGGAGGTGGAAGTGAGCTCACGGTAACGGCCCTGGGTCGGAACCCAAGCCTCGCAGTCGAACTTGCGGGCCGCGGAGGAACCAAGATCGCCGGCTGCGGTGTCGATGATGCGGTATGGCACCTCGACCTTGCCGAGCATCTCCTGCTCCATGGCCAGCAGGTGCTCATGCTCCTTGAAGGAGTCCTCCTGCTTGGTGTAGACGAACATCTCAACCTTGTCGAACTGATGCACGCGGATGATGCCGGAGGTGTCCTTTCCAGCGGCGCCGGCTTCACGGCGATAGCAGGAGCTCCAGCCGCAGTAGCGCAGCGGGCCGTCGGACAGATCGAGGATTTCGTTCTCATGCATGCCGGCGAGCGCCACTTCGGAGGTGCCCACCAGATACTGCTCATCAGGCTCGCGCAGACGGTAGATCTCGTCGGCGTGGGAGTTGAGGAAGCCGGTTCCGCGCATCACTTCCGGACGGACCAGCGTCGGGGTGATGGCCAGGGTGAAGCCGTGCTCCTCAGCCTGGTCGACGGCCATGGTCAGCATGGCGATCTGCATGCGGGCCACCTGGCCGCGCAGGAAGTAGAAGCGGGATCCGCCGACCTTCACGCCGCGTTCCATGTCGATTCCGGCAACGCCACGGCCGAGGGTCAGGTGGTCCTTCGGCTCGAAGCCTTCGGCGGCAAAGTCGCGGATTTCACCGACCTTGTTGACCACCACGTAATCATCCTCGCCGCCTTCCGGAGCTTCGTCCTCAACGATGTTGGACAGCTTCCACATGGCGGTGGTGTACTCTTCGGCGGCCGCATCGGCGGCGGCCTTGTATTCGGAAACCTTCTGAGACAGTTCCTTGGTTTCGGCGATCAGCTTGGCCTTTTCCTCGGCCGGAGCCGCGGCGACCTTCTTGCCGATTTCCTTCTGCTGCGCGCGGGCAGCTTCGAATTCCTTCAGAGAGGAACGACGAACCTCGTCGGAGCGCAGCACCTCGTCGACAAGTTCGACCGATTCGCCACGCTTACGCTGGGATTCCTTTACAACGTCAGCATGTTCACGAATGAATTGGATATCAAGCATGGTTCCTAGACTAGTGCCGCAAGCCGACACAGCGCCGGCTTTTTCCATTTCCGTCGATTTTGGGGCACGACGTGCAGGAATCGTCGAATTTAGCGTTCTCAATTCGCGTTTTTTCGCTTTCTGTGCTGAAAATAAGAAACATGTCTATGCCACTGATCATTCTTCTTCTTGTTGTCTGTGTTGCGCTCGTATGCGCCGTCGCGTTCTTCGCCTGGCGCGAGCACAAGCATCGCACGCTTGTAGAGCATATCGACAAGCGGGATGACGATCAGGTCCACTATGCGTTCATCGTCAACCCTTCGAAACCGCAGGCCCAGCAGCGCACGCAGCATATCAGGGAGTTCTGCGAGGCGAAGAATCTCACGCAGGTGGAGTTCATCGAGACACAGCTCGACAAGGACGGGCGTGCATGCGCGCTTGAGGCTTTGGAACATGGCGCGGACGTTGTGGTGGCGGTCGGCGGCGATGGCACCGTACGCACCGTGGCGAGCGCGCTTTCGAGAACCGGCCACGCGTTGGGCATTGTGCCGACCGGCACCGGCAATCTGTTCGCCCGCAATATGGGCATTCCTGTGGACGATATCGACGCCGCGTTGACCGTCGCCACCTCCCACGGTTCGAAGCTGGTCGACGTCGGACGCCTTACCTTGCTGGATGACAAGACCACCGACCACGGCCATGCGTTCCTGATCATCGCCGGCATCGGCTTCGATGCGATGATGATCGACGAGACCGATCCGGAACTGAAGAAGAACATCAGCTGGCTCGCCTATTTCGTGGCCGGCGTGAAGAACCTGTTCGCCCCGAAATACAAGGGTGATGTGGTCATCACCAGTGAGGACGGCTCCACCCACGCCATCCACGGTCTGTCGTTCCGCACGTTCATGGCCGGCAATTGCGGTCAGATTCCCATGTTTTCGCTGATGCCGGACGCCTCCTACGACGATGGCGTGCTTGATTACGAGATAATCGACACTTCCGGCGGCATCATCGGTTGGGCGAATCTGTTTGGAGACGTGCTGCACCAGACGATTACCGGCAAGGCGCAGCAGAGCCCGCTATCCACGAATTCCACCGTGGATCAGATTCAGGGGGTAAGCGCGGAGATCACGTTGGAGAAGTCCGCCCTGGCTCAGGTGGACGGCGATATGCTTCCCCGGACGAAACATATCCGCTTCAGTGTGGAACGTCAGTCGCTGTGCGTTCGCGTGCCGGAACTTTCCGAGGAAGATACGGGCATCCTCGCGTTGAACTCCGCGAATCCCACCGCGTCCGCCGATCCCGCTACGTCGACAAATTCCACCGCACCGGCGGAAACCGGCAAACATACGGAAACCAGCAAGCATACGGCCGCTTCGGATTCTGCCGCTTCCGATGCGCGGAAAACCGCGGCCTGACGCCGACTTCCGCGCATCAGGGAAACCCAGCGAGCAAAAACCGCCGATTTGCCCGCCTTCCACCTGTCGACGTGGCAAAATGGGTCTATGGTTGCAAACAATGCGGGTATGCCCGCCACCCCAGCAGATCTGATCAACGTCGACGAGGTCATCGGCAAGTACTATGACGTCGTCCCCGACCCGAGCGTTCCGGAACAGCGCGTCTCCTTCGGCACTTCCGGACACCGCGGTTCGTCCCTGAAGACCTCGTTCAACGAGGCCCATATCGTCGCCATCACGCAGGCCATCGCCGAATACCGCAAGAAGGCCGGCGTCACCGGCCCGCTGTATATCGGCCGCGACACCCACGCGCTGTCCGAGCCTGCTTGGAAGACCGCAATCGAAGTGCTCGTTGCCAACGGCGTGAACGTGCGCATCGATTCGCGCGACGATTTCACCCCCACCCCGGTCGTCTCCCAGGCCATCCTGACGCATAATCGCGCCGCCGATGGAACCCAGCGTTTCTCCGGAGAGGGTCTGGCCGACGGCATCGTCGTGACCCCTTCGCACAATCCGCCCACCGACGGCGGATTCAAGTATGATCCGGTCACCGGCGGCCCGGCTCCGGCCGACGTCACCAATGCGATCGCCGACCGTGCCAACGAGCTGCTCGGCGATTTCAAGAACATCAAGCGCGTTCCCTTCGAGCAGGCCGTCAAGTCCGACCTGGTCGAGCGCTTCGACTTCCGCGACCACTACGTCTCCGATCTGGAGAACGTCATCGACTTCGATGTGATCCGCTCCTCCGGAGTGCGTCTCGGCATCGATCCGCTCGGCGGCGCTTCCGTGAACTACTGGCCGCTGATGAACGAGAAGTTCAATCTGACCATCGACGTGGTCCGCCCTCAGGTCGTGCCCACCTGGGACTTCATGACCCTCGACCACGACGGCAAGATCCGCATGGATCCGAGCTCCCCGTACGCCATGAAGGGTCTGGTCGACTCCCTGAACAACGGCGCTTGGGACAAGTACGATCTGGTTGGCGGCACCGACCCGGATGCCGACCGCCACGGCATCGTGTGCCCGAACTGGGGCGTCATGAACCCGAACCACTACATCGCCGTGTGCGTGGAATACCTGTTCGGTGGCAACCGTCCGGGTTGGCCGGAAGGTGCCGGAATCGGCAAGACCCTGGTTTCCTCCTCCCTGATCGACCGTGTGGCCGCTTCGATCGGCGCCAAGCTCGTTGAGGTTCCGGTCGGATTCAAGTGGTTTGTGGATCCGCTGTTCAAGGGCGAAGTCGCCTTCGGCGGCGAGGAAAGCTCCGGCATGTCCTTCCTGCGCAAGGACGGCCGCGTGTGGACCACCGACAAGGACGGCCTGATTCCCGATCTGCTTGCCGCCGAGATCACCGCGAAGACCGGCAAGAACCCGGCCCAGCTTCATCAGGAGCAGGTGGAGCGTTTCGGCGAAAGCTGGTACAAGCGCGTCGACACCCCGACCACCCTCGAGCAGAAGCTCAAGTTCGGCAAGCTTTCCGGAGACGACGTGGATGCCACGCAGCTCGCCGGTGAAGACATCACCGCCAAGCTCACCGAAGCCCCCGGCAACAACGCCAAGATCGGCGGTCTGAAGGTCACCACCGAGAACAACTGGTTCGCGGCGCGCCCGTCCGGCACCGAGAACATCTACAAGGTGTACGCCGAGTCCTTCGAATCCCCGGAGGCCCTCGACAAGGTGCTCGCCGAAGCCACCGAGGTTGTGGACAAGGCCCTGTCCGAGTGACGTCCGTCATGTGCGGTGACGTCTATGCAGCGTCGCCGCACATGAACGTCGCTTGACGAGGATTTGCAGTCAGATCCCACCTTCGCCTGAATTCCGTTTTGGATTTGTTGGATTCATCGGATTCAGGAGATAGTGGGATTTTTCATTGCCGGTTCCATTGCCGGATTTCCTTCGAGTCGCGCGGATTCCGTAGGGTAGAAGCATGACGATTACGGTTTCTACAGACGGTTCCGCGCTTGGCAATCCAAACGGTCCGATGGGTTGGGCCTGGGCCGACCACAACGCCCCCTCCGGCGATGGGCACAGGCATGCCGGCGATTGCGATGCCGGCGGCGCCACGAACGGCACCAATCAGATTGGTGAGCTTTGCGCCGTGCTGGAAGCGCTGCGCGCGCATCCGGGTTCCGAACCGCTGATCATTGAAACCGACTCGCAGTATGCGATCAACTGCTCTACCAAATGGGTGCACGGCTGGAAGAAGAACGGCTGGAAGAATTCGCAGAAGAAGCCCGTGAAGAACGCCGAGCTTATCCGCGCGATCGACGATGAGCTTTCCAAACGCACCGGATCCGTTCAATTCGTGTGGGTCAAGGGGCATGCCGGAAACGCCGGCAATGAGAAGGTGGACGAGCTGGCGCGCACCTATGCCGGAGACTGCCGATCCAAGGCGCGCGACGGCTACCTGCCGAAGGAGGGATGGCAGTCGCTGCTCGCGTCCGAATACTCGCAGGGCACGGATGTTCCGGAAGACGCCAGAATGCTGCTGGACGGCAGAATCTCCACGGATGAATACCATCTGGGCCGCTCCGAGGATTCCGATCCCACAGGGGAATTCGCGAAGATCCAGTCTGCAACTTCCCTTGAGGACGAGTTGCTGAGAGTCTCTGATCCGGAGACGCACGCCCGTTCCATCACCGAAATGCTGGCCGAGCCGGAAGGATACGGCATTCCCGAACGTCCCGCGCAAAATACGACGTCGAACAATCCCGACCTGGAAGCCACTGCCGTGCTGGAAACCGAGCCGACCAGGGTATTGCCGGTCAACGGCGTGCATAAGTCCTATGCGCAGATGCTGGTCAAGCCCGATTACTTTCCGCGCGAGGACGGGAAGCCGGGAATCGAAAGCCCCGTCGACGGCGAGAACAACGAAAGCAGCAGCGCCGCCACGCAGAATCCCACTTCCGACGCACGACGGGACGAACGGCACACGCAAGCAGATGCACAATCGCCGCGGTCCAAATCGCAGCCGGAACAGCCGGAACAAACACAGCCGGAATCGCGCGACGACCTTACCGACCTGCCCAAGCTGCCGCATCGCCCCAGTCCGTCGGGATTGTCGGTTTCCGGAACGGTGCGATTCACTCCCCCGCCGAACTCCAGCCCCACCTTCGATGGCGATCCACGCCTGATTCGCGGATATATAGCCGTGGAAGGCTATGTGACCGGCGATGGAATCCTGGTGCTCGATGAAGCGCCGTTCGCCGTCAAACATGCGTGAAACAATCCGTGAAACACGATTGTTGCCATAATGACGGCACAGCATGCGCCTTCGGCAACACAATATGCCTGAAATCGCACAAAAATCAACGTATCCGATAATATGGGAACGGTCTTAACCCCATATCGAAGGAGCATTATGGACAAGGCACAGCAGGACGCCCTGAAGAAGGCGGCTGGTATCGAAGCCGCGCAGCTGATTCAGAATGGCATGACCGCAGGTCTGGGCACCGGCTCGACCGTGCGTTTCCTAGTCGACGAGCTCGGCCGCCGCGTGAAGGAGGAGGGCCTGGAATTCACCGGCGTCACCACTTCCCGCCGCACCCAGGAACAGGCTGAAAGCTACGGCATCAAGATCGTCGACATCGACGAAGTCGACCACATCGACGTGACCATCGACGGCGCCGACGAAGTGGACAACAACTTCAACGGCATCAAGGGTGGCGGCGCCGCCCTGCTGTGGGAGAAGATCGTGGCCACCAACTCCGACAAGATCGTCTGGATCGTCGACGAATCCAAGGTGGTCGACACCATCGGCAAGTTCCCGCTGCCGGTCGAGGTCATTCCGTTCGGCGCAGGCCAGGTTGTCAAGAAGTTCGAAGCCCGCGGCTACAAGCCGGTGCTGCGTCTCGACGCCGAAGGCCAGCCGGTCCGTACCGACGAAAACAACTACGTGGTCGACCTGCACCTCGAGCGCATCGACCATCCGGAGGATCTGGCCGACGACCTCATCAACACCGTCGGCGTGGTCGAGCACGGCCTGTTCCTGCACATGGTGGATCAGGTCATCGTCGGCGATCCGAACGGTCCGCGCGTCATGACCAACTCCAACAAGTGATTCCCAAACCGGAATCCCCGTCCTGTAGTCTTTGCCTGAAACCCCTGAGGATTTTAGGCAAAGACCGTAGGACATAAGCAAAAATCCCGCACTCCAAAAAGGAGATGCGGGATTTTGTTTTGCCGAGCGCTTCAAACGCGCCCTGAAGACTACTTGCGCTGGTGGCGAGTCTTACGAAGCAGTTTGCGGTGCTTCTTCTTGCTCATGCGCTTGCGGCGCTTCTTGATGACCGAGCCCATCTCAGCCTCCGTTCCTTGAATTCAAAGGGTAAAAGTTTGCAACTTGCCCAATACTACACCGTTTCTCGGACGAACGCGCGCACGCGCACTCATATGCTGGAAGTACGCCGTTTCAAAGCGTTTCCGCAAACGGCACGATCATGCACCCCGGCAAATGGCTTCCCCGACCTTGGCTCGCGGCTCTGCCTACAGCGGGAACTCCTGATAGAAACGCTGGACCGAATCCACGGAACCGGTAGCCTGGAACACCACCGTACCGTTCTGCCAAAGCGCAACGGCCTTGTTCTCGTCATCCGGATTGGTCTTCACGCTATAGGCGCCGGTGGTCTCGCCGGAAACCTTCACGTTGCCGCTACCCAGCTCCTCACCCGTCATGGCCGCGGCCAGCGCATCATATTGGGTCTTCGCATCATCGGATTGCGACCACTGCGCGGCCACAAGCGTGACCTCCTGGCCATCCGTGCCGGTGGAATAGGTCAACGTGTACTCCTCCAAAGGTGATGCGTCACCCCAGGAAACACTCGCATCCGCATTCGTACGCGCAAAATTCAACACGGAATCCGGCATCGCCTTAAGCAGCTCGCTGGCATCATCCGGCAGCGCCACGGCGTCGATGGACGGCGTGGTCGGCTCGGCGTCGATGGACGGCGTGGTCGGCTCGGCGCCTTGCACTTCGCTCTGCTGCTCCTGTGCGGTTCCGGCGCTCCCGTTCAGGGCCCAGCCCGGCCAGATGAAGGCGGAAACCAGAGCGAGCACCACGACGACGACGGCAGCGGCAACGGAAACGATTAGTTTGCCATGAGAAGAGGATGTTTGCGTATTAGACATGACCCTCATTGTTTCACAGCCGTAAGACTCTGCCGAAGAGCCATTCGCCCTTACGCGAAGCGGCCAGACCACCGCAAAACACACCTTCCCACCGCAAAGCATGTTGTCGTAAAACATCCGTATTGTCGGCGGTATGGCAAAGACGTCCGCACAGTTTGTATGCTCCGAATGCGGGTGGAACGGGTCGAAATGGTACGGCCGTTGCCCCGAATGCCGGCAATGGGGCACGGTCGAGGAATTTCACGAGGCCCGACCATCCGCATCGACGCGCGCATCGGCTTCCTCAAGAACGTCACGATCGCGGTCGGACCAGGTCGTATCCGCCGCCGCGACGCCGATCACCGACGTGCGCACGGAAAGCGTCGCAAGAATCGGCACCGGATTCGACGAATTCGATCGCGTTCTCGGCGGCGGCATCGTACCGGGATCGGTGACGCTGATAGCAGGCGAGCCGGGCATCGGCAAATCGACGCTGCTGCTGGAGACCGCGGGCAATGTCGCCCGCCTATCCGCGGCACGGGCGGAACGCAACACCGTGCTGTATATCTCGGGAGAGGAATCGCAGTCGCAGGTACGCATGCGGGCGTCCCGCATCGGCTCCATCGAACCGAATCTGCTGCTCGCGGCCACCACCGACCTGGGCACCGCGCTCTCCCTGATCGAACAGGCCAAACCCGCGTTGGTGATCGTCGATTCCGCACAGACCATAATCTCCCGGGATGTGGATGGCATCTCCGGCGGCTCCACGCAAGTGCGCGAAGTGGCGAGCGCGCTGATCGACACCGCGAAGACGCTTGAGATTCCGGTACTGCTGGTTGGCCACGTGACCAAGGACGGATCGATTGCCGGACCACGCACGCTGGAACATCTCGTTGACGTGGTCTGCCAGTTCGAAGGCGATTCCCAGACCGCGCTGCGCATGCTTCGCGCGGTGAAGAATCGTTTCGGACCGACCGACGAGGTCGGATGCTTCGACATGAGCGGCGAAGGAATCGAGGAAGTCACGGATCCATCTGGACTGTTCCTATCGACCGCTACACCCGGAAGCGACGCTCCCGTTGAGGGAACCTGCGTGACCTTCACGCTGGACGGGCACCGCAGCCTGCCGATAGAAGTGCAGTCGCTGGTGACGAAATCCGTGCTGCCGACACCAAGACGGGCCGCGAACGGCGTGGATTCCAACAGAATCGCCATGCTGGTGGCCGTGCTGTACCGGCATGGGGGCATCAATCTGCTGGCAAACGACCTGTACATCTCCACAATCGCCGGAGGGCAGGCACGCGAACCGGGCTGTGACCTGGCGATCGTGGCCGCATTGGCGAGTGCCGCAAAATCGAAATCCGTGCCACGTACCGCATGCGCCATCGGCGAGATCTCGCTGACCGGCCAGGTGCGACCGGTGCCGCGTCTGGAATACCGGCTTCGTGAAGCGGCCCGTCTGGGATTCACCACCGCGGTGGTGCCGACGCTGCGCAGGAACGTTGCGGTGACGGGGCTCACCGTCATACAGGTGGACACGTTGCGGGACGCGTTGTCGGCGATGCTGCGCTGACGTCGGAGGATGGCATAATTCGCACCGTAACCTTTATAGGCAATAATATTTCCGTTCACCGATCGAGGAGGGTGAGATGGAACGGCTTCGATTCGCCGCCTGGGCGGAACAGTATTCGCAGAAAACCAATCGTTCGCTGGCCGGGTCCCGACTGCACGTCGCCGACGGGACGTTCGAGGATTCCGAACGCCTGCTCGCGCAGGATTGGGGCATGGTCATGTCTTCCGACCCGCAGGATGCCGGTGATCTCAACACGCAATCCGCGATCGACGCCACCATTCCCGTGGATGACGTCACCGATGCACGTGAACTGTCCGGCGCGCAGGCCGTGGACTTCGCCCAGCAGCACATGCCGGTGCTCGACGCACTCATGCGGGACGCCCGCGAGCGGGTGGACTTCACCGGAATCAGCATCGCCGTATGCCTGATTCTCGAGCCGAAGACCGCCGTGCTGCTGCGCCAACTCAAAGCCGCGGGCGCGAAGGTCGGCGCATACTGCGGCGCGGAAGCCAATGACGAACGCGTCGCCGAACAGCTGCGTTCCGAAGGCATCTCCGTGGCGTTCAATCCGGAATGGACGCCGGCGCAGGCGCATCAGGGCGCACTGGACCTGCTCGACGAGCTCAAGCCGAACATCATCATCGACGACGGCGCAAGTTTCGCACGTCTCGCCGCGATGGAGCGGCCCGAACTCATGGCGAACATCATCGGCGTGGCCGAGGAGACCACCAGCGGCGTGCGCGCCTTCCAGGCCATGCAGGACGCCGGCGCATTGTCGTTCCCGGTCATCGCGGTGAACGACAGCATGCTCAAAACCGGCTTCGACAACGCCCACGGCACCGGCGAGACCTGCGTGACCACCATGCAGCGAATCCTCGGGGCGGACGCATTCGACGGCGCCCGCGTGACCGTGGTCGGATACGGCCCGGTAGGATGCGGCTTCGCCCGTCGCATCCGCGCATTGGGTGCGGACGTGACCATCTGCGACACCGATCCGGTCGTCGCATTGCAGGCGGTGTTCGACGGCTTCCGCGCGCTCGACATCGATCAGGCCGTACGTACGGCGGACATGGTCGTTTCCGCGACCGGAGTACGCCACACCATCACGCTGCAGCATATGCAGGCGATGCGCCAGCATGCCGTCCTGTCCGTGATCGGAGGCATCGCCAACGAAATCGCATTGGATGACGTTCCCGGCTTCCATGCCGAGAACAAACGTGAGATCCGCGATCTCACCGTTCCCGACGGTCCGGTGATCCGGCTCATCAGCGAGGGCGACGGCGTCAACTACACGGTGGGCGGCGGCAATCCGATCGAAATCATGGACCTGAGCTTCGCAGTGCAGGCATCGGCGGTGACGCACCTGCTTGAGCATCGCGGAACCCTGCCACATGGATTGCAGCGGCTGGACCGCAGCGTGGACCGGCATATCGCAGACATCGCCTTGCACGTACGCGGATACCAGGCCAGCCACGCCGTTGCCGACAACGGATACGATTGGACGCTGACCCGCTTCGCCGAAAACGAAGCGGCGGATGGAAAAGAGTGATTCCCTTGACTTTGAACAACCCACTGCAGATTGCCGCACATCCGAAGCCTCTGGAATCGGTGACCGTGTACAGCTCCCCCATGGTGATTCCCGTCACCGGACCGGTCATCATCGATGGTGCCGTGGCGGTCGCCGCCAACCGCGTCGTACATGTCGGCACGCGCTCATGGGTGCTTGATGCGCTGAAGCGAGACATGTCTCCATCGGGTCGAATCACGGAACACCGCTGGCATGGTCTGATCACTCCGGGGCTTATCAACGCTCATACCCATCTGCAATATACGAACATGGCGGAAGTGGGGCAAGGCACCTACGACCGGTTCCGCGCATGGGAGATCGGCTTCAACACCGTATATGCGAAGCTGCAGGAGACCCGCCCCTGGAAGGAATCCGCATATCAGGGTGCCCGCATGCTGGTGGAGTCGGGCACCACCGCCGCGGCCGATATCGTCACCGACCCGGAGGCCGTTGGAGCCCTCGCTTCGCAAGGCATGCACGGCATCGCCTACTGGGAGGTCATGGGCTGGCATAACGACGATTGGAAGACCGAAGGCATTCAGGAACTGCTCAACAATCTCGGCCGCATGCATGAGGAGGGCCTGCCCAGCATCGGCATCAGCCCCCATGCGCCGTACACCTTGGAATCCGAGCCTTTCGTGGATCTGCCCGATATCGCACGACAGCTGGACATGCGCCTGCACATCCACCTGGCCGAGACCCCGATGGAGGCCGGCAGCCGCGATACCACGCTCACCACATATTCGGCGGCCGACTGGCGTGACGGCCAATGGGCCAGCTACCGGCAGCTCAAGGACGCGGGCAAAGGCGCCTCGGCGATTCAGTTCGTCGACCAGCTCGGCTCCCTCGGCCCCGACGTACATATCGCCCACGGCGTGTGGGCGGACGTCGAGGACCGCAGAATCCTCAGGCAGCGCGGAGTCGGCGTGGCATTGTGCCCGCGTTCCAACCGCATCACCGTGACCGGCAAGGACGCTCCGATCCGTGAATATCTGGAGGAAGGCAACCTTCTGGCCATCGGCACCGACTCGTTGTCGAGCTCCCCCAGCCTGGACGTGCTCGACGACGCCGCCATGATCTACGACCTCGCACGCGAACAGGGATACACGCGCGACGATCTGACGCACCGCATCATCCGCATGCTCACGCTCAGCGGAGCCGAGGAGATGGGCATGCACGTGGGTGCCGGCCGTATCGGTCAGATCAACGCCGGCGCCACGGCCGATTTGGCGTTCTTCGATGTTCCCGTCGGCACCGATTCGCCCGAGGCCATCGAACAGACCCTGGAGGATTTCGTCCGTCATGGAGCCGGCACCAACCGGGCCACCATCATTTCTGGCAACATCGTCTACAACGACGGCGCATTCGACCTCGACTGACGGCACGGAAAACGGAACGGAAAAACGGCACCGCACGGAAAACTGTGCGGAAAAGCGTCGCGGCACGGAAAAACAGAACGGAAAAGACCGGATTCACGGTGTTGCGGCCGCGAACGGCGCAGAGAACAAACGAAAGGAATATCATGAGCGTTCCACTTGACCAGATGAGCGACTATGCGCGTGGCGTGGTGGCCGAACTGGGCCTCGAAGCCCACCCCGAAGGCGGCTGGTATGTGCGCGACTGGCAGTCACCGCAGACGGATGAAGCTTCGGGCCGTCCCCTTTCCTCACTGATCTACTTCCTTCTGCCTGAGGGAGACATGAGCGCCTGGCATAAGGTGGACGCCGATGAGATCTGGTTGTGGCATGGCCCCGCCCAGGTCACCCTGCAACTGGGCGGTTCCGGCGATTCGCCGGCCGGCGATGACGAGGTGGAGTCCATCACGCTGGGTGCCGCGCTCACCGCGAACAGCACCACGGGAACTCCCGTCGGCCATGCGGTGGTGCCTGCGGGGGTTTGGCAGCGCACCGTTCCCGGAAAGGGCGACGCGCTCGTCTCCTGCGTGGTCAGTCCGGGTTTCGTGTTTGAGGGATTCACGCTCGAGTAACGGGCGTTGTCTGGCAATGCATTATTCGATAACACGTTGTCCGATAATGCGATATCGCATGCGCCATTTCGGAAACATCGATAGGTTATAGTGGCGCACGTTCGTCGTGGAAGAATTGCGTTTCACACGCGATAAGAAGACAAGGGTAAAGAAAAATGGCATTTTCGAGCAGAAAATTTATGCGTAGCGCAGCTGCGTTGGTATCCATCGCCGCGCTGGCGCTGTCCTCCGCATGCGGTTCCACTTCCGAATCGACCAGCTCCGATAGCTCCGACATCACGCAGCAGACCGTCACTCCCGGCAAGCTGACCATCGCCACCGGCGAACCCGCCTACGAACCGTGGGTCATGAACGACGATCCGGAATCCGGTGAGGGCTATGAGGCTGCCGTGGCCTACGCCGTCGCCGAGAAGATGGGCTTCGATAAGTCCGATGTGGTGTGGACCCGTACCACGTTCGACACCGCCATCGCGCCGGGCGCCAAGGATTGGGATATGAACATCCAGCAGTTCGGCATCACCGACGAGCGTAAGAAGGCCGTGGACTTCTCCTCCAGCTACTATAACGATTCCCAGGCCGTCATCGTCAAGAAGGACGGCAAGTACGCCAAGGCCACGAGCCTGAGCGAGCTGAAGGACGCCACCATCGGCGCGATGGTGGGTACCGAAGGCTACAAGTACGCCAAGCAGATCAAGGACGACGTGCAGACCTTCAATGACGACGCCGCCGTGGCCCAGGCCTTCGACGCCGGACAGATCGACGCGCTGGTGACCAGCGCCATCGAATGCGTGTACATGGTCCAGTCCGAACAGGTCACGGACGCCACGGTGCTTGGCCGCATCGCCGGCTCCACCGATCCGAACGGCATGGGCATCGTACTGCCGAAGGATTCCAAGCTCACTTCCGCCGCCACCAAGGCCGTGGAAGAACTGGAGTCCGACGGTACCCTCAAGACCCTGCAGGACAAGTGGCTGGCCGAGTACACCACCGATCTGGCAGAGCTCGAGTAATCCACCAACACAATTCAAGGAATTCAATCCATGAGCATTTCGGATAACCGTCCGGACAACCTCGCTGGCCAGCAGGTCAGCGAGGTTGAGCTTTCCCGGCGCGCATACCGCAAACAGCAGCAGCTGAAGTCCGTGGTGACCAGTCTCGTCAGCACCATCGTGCTGGCGGTCATCGTGGTGACGGGGCTGAAGATGTCCCCCGGCTGGCCGAGAGTCAAGGAAACGTTCTTCTCCTCCGAATACTTCATCAAGTCATTCCCCTCGATTCTTGACGGTCTGTGGCTGAACGTCAAGGTGCTTGTCGTGGCAGTGATCGGTGTGGCCATCTTCGCCACACTGCTCGCGCTGCTGCGCACCAGCAACAATCCGGTACTGTTCCCGCTGCGCGCCCTGGCCGCGCTGTACACCACGGTGATGCGTGGCATACCGATGATCGTGGTGCTCTATCTCATCGGCTTCGGCATCCCCGGTCTGGGTATTTTCGGCCGCATCGACCCATCGATTCTGGGCACCATCGCCGTGGTCATGGGCTATTCCGCATATGTGGCGGAAGTGCTGCGAGCCGGTTTCAACGACGTACATCCGTCCCAGCGCGCGTCCGCGCGTTCATTGGGCCTCACCGCCAGCCAGACCACCCGCATGATCGTCATTCCGCAGGCGTTGCGCAAGGTGGCTCCTGCACTGATGAACGATTTCATCTCCATGCAGAAGGACGTCGGCCTGATTTCGGTGCTGGGTGCCGTGGATGCGGTCCGTGCGGCTCAGATCGAAGTGGCCAGCACCTACAATTTCACCCCTTATGTGGTGGCCAGCCTGCTGTTTATCCTGATGAGCGTGCCGTTCATTCTGCTTAACGACTGGTATTCGGCACGTCTGCGCAAGCGCGAATTGAGCGGAGGCACGGTATGAGCGATATGAACACTCCGGTATTGCGATTGGACGGCATCCGGAAGTCCTTCAACGGCAACGAAGTGCTCAAGGGCATCTCGTTCGACGTCAACAAGCATGAGGTCGTGGCGCTGCTCGGCCCTTCCGGCTCCGGAAAGTCCACGCTGATGAAATGCGTGAATCTTCTGGAACAGGTGGATGACGGCCAGATCTGGCTTGGAGATACCGACATCACCGATCCGCGCGCATCCCAGGATGAGATTCGTTCACGTGTCGGCGTGGTGTTCCAGCAGTTCAATCTGTTCCCGCACATGTCGGTGATGAAGAACGTCACCTTGGCCGCCATCAAAGTGCATCATTGGAGCAAAGACAAGGCCGAGTCTCGCGCGCTGGAGCTGCTCGACCGCATCGGCATGCGCGCCAAGGCGGGTTCCTATCCGGATCAGCTTTCCGGCGGCCAGCAACAGCGTGTGGCGATCGCCCGCGCACTGATGACGAATCCCGAACTGCTGCTGCTTGACGAGATCACGTCCGCGCTCGACCCGATGCTGGTCGGGGAAGTGCTCGATATGGTTTCCGAATTGAAGGAGCAGGGCACCACGATTCTCATGGCGACGCATGAAATGAGCTTCGCGCACAACGCGGCCGACCGTATCGTGCTGCTGCGCCACGGCGTGATCGCCGAGAACGGCACTCCGCGGGAAGTCATGGATGAATCGCAGGATCCGGAAACGAAGGAATTCTTCTCCCACTTCCGTAACTAGCAAGCGAAGAAAGCCGGAAAACACCAGTCCGGAACGACGCAAGCCCCGGAACGGCATACGGCCAGATATCGGCAGATGCCTTTTCGGGGCTTGTTGCTATTCGAATCGTTCCTTCTGCTATTCGAATCGTTCCTTCTGCTATTCGAATCGTTCTTCGAATCACGATTCGGATCGATAGTTACGGAAATCAGCGTCGTGCGGTCGTATCGATGACGCCCAATGCGATCGATGCAGCGGCATTCGCGGCGGCGTACAAATCGTGTTCATGATCGTCCAACGATTCGTACGATTCTCCGCACTGGTTGCTGAGCGCACGAATTCCAAGGAACGGCACTCCGCTTTTGGCGCAGATATGGGCCACCGCGGCACCTTCCATCTCCTCACAATCCGCATGCACGGTGGTTCGTATGGTTTCGAGAATCTCCGGATCGGTATTGAACTGGTTGCTGGTGGCGATGGTCCCGTACACGAATCGATGCTCGTTCTTCTCCTCGGCGGCCGTCGCACCAGCGTTCGTCACATCGGCGGCCGTCGCATCGATGTCGGCTCCGCGCTCACCGGACCGTGCCGAATCGGGCATGGCCGCCTTCTCCCGAAGGGAAGGGATTCTGCGCCAACCATGCTCACGCATCACGCCAAGCGCAATGTCCATCAGTTCGCTGTCCGAAGTGAAATGTTCCAGCCAAGGGGCGCATTCCGCGATGATCGGCGTATTGGTCTCCAAATAGTGCAGCTGGCCGCCGAGCACGATATCGCCGACCTGCAATCCCGGATTCAGTCCGCCGGCGATACCGCTGAATATCAGATAGTCAGGCTCGTAACGGTCAATAAGCAGCTGTGCGGCCGCTCCCGCGCTCACCGTTCCCATGCCGCCTTCGCCGACCACCAGCCGAATTCCCCGGTACTCCCCTACGGTTATGTCGACGCCGCTGCGGCGCACATGTTCCGCATTGTCCATGACGTCGATGAATGGTCTGGTCTCTTTGGCGAGCGCACACTCCACCGCCACTGTGATGTTGCTTCCCATAAGCGCGATTCTGTGCTGACGTTCGGACAAAAAATCCCGGTTTCGGCAATCTTCGGAAAACTTACGACCAATCGCTAACGCGTTATAGAAAAAATGCATATCGCATTGTGTATGTTTCATGCCGAGTTTTCATTGATGTGCTGAAATAGGGTGCCGGTATATCCATCCAATACACCCAAGAGAAAGAGAGAGTCCCATGTCTTTGCGTTCATCACGCTTCTTCCGCGGTGGCGCCGCTCTGCTGACCACCTTTGCGCTGGCTTTCACTACGGCTTGCGGTTCCACCGGATCCTCCGACTCCTCCCAGGAGACCGTCACCGCCGACACCCTTACCATCGCCACCGGCGAGCCGTCCTACGAGCCGTGGGTTCTGAACGACGCTCCGGAAGAGGGTGAAGGCTATGAGGCCGCACTGGCGTACGCTGTGGCGGACAAGCTTGGCTATTCCAAGGATCAGGTCAAGTGGGTCCGTACCACGTTCGATGCCGCCATCGCCCCGGGCGCGAAGGATTGGGATATGAACATCCAGCAGTTCAGCATCACCGACGAGCGCAAGAAGGCCGTGGACTTCTCCCCGAGCTATTACAATCCAACGCAGGCCATCGTGGTTCGCGGCGATTCCAAGTATGCTTCCGCGACCGCCGTCTCTGATTTCAAGGATGCGACCATCGGCGTGATGGTTGGCACGCTTGCTTACGATTTCGCAACGGAAAAGCTTTCCGATTCCAAGATTCAGACGTTCAACGACAACGCGACGCTCGCTCAGGCGCTTGATGCGAACCAGATCGACGCGCTGGTCATGGACACTCCGGCCGCCGTCAACGTGGCGACTTCCGGACAGGTGACCGACGGCAAGGTCGTCGGCCAGATTCCGGATACCGAGGATCCTCAGGGCATGGGTATCGTGCTGCCGAAGGATTCCGCCCTCACCGACAAGGTGACCAAGGCAATCAATGAGATGATCGAGGACGGCACTCTGCAGGAGCTGCAGGAGAAGTGGCTTGCCGAGTACACTACCGATGTTCCCACGCTGAAGTGATTTCAGTCGAAACAACGTAGGATGACGGCCGCGGATCGCATGTCGGTTCGCGGCCGTTTCATATCCGCTTCCCTACCGTGCTTATTACCGCACTTTATCCGCATCCGCCCTTAACCACGGGTCATATACGACGAGGGGCCGCACGAAAGAAAAAGTCGTACAGCCCCTCGTTACGCAATGCGATACAGTCACGTGATGCGCTTCATGCGCAATGCGATTCACACGAAGCGATTCACGCGGTGAGTCGCTTCACTTCCTCAACGTTGCGCTTGAGCTCGTTCGCAAGTTCGTCCGCTGATTCGAATTTGACCTGAGGACGGATGAATCCAGCGAATTCCACACGTACCTGATGGTCATACAGGTCGATCCAATCGTCCGCGATGGCGTAGGCTTCCACGACCCGCTCGGCTTCATTTCCGTTGAAGGTCGGCTTGGTGCCGATGGAGATAGCGGCCGGCCAACGGTACGGCGAATGCTCGGCCATGCGGGCTTGCACGGACGAAGCGTCATACGGCTGTCCGATTCCTTCAGTCGGCTCGTCATCCTGCGGCTCGGCGGTACCCAAATCGATTAGCCAGCCGGCATAGACGCCGTCGACCGGAAGGTATCCGGACACGTTCTCACTCAGGTTCGCGGTCGGGAATCCGATGGTGCGTCCACGTTCCTCGCCATGTACCACGGAACCTTCCACGCCATGCGGATGTCCGAGAATCGCGTTCGCGTCCTTGATTCTTCCCTGCCCCAGCAGATAGCGCACGTTCGTGGAACTCCACGCGCGCACTGCCTTGGCCTGGTTCTTCTTGCTCCATGCCCTTCGTTCGGCCTTGGATGCGTTCAACAGCGGGTCGACGGGCTCGCCGTATTCCGTAGGCATGGTCGGTTTGACGTTCGTAGGAACGCGGGTCTCCCCCGGGCCGAGGTCGTCAACCACGTCCAGCTGGAACACGCCCGTGGCCAGCGCAAGGTTTTCGATGGCTTTGACGTCGCCCGCTCGTTTGGCGCCCATAGCCGCGTCGGAACCGAGCACCAGCGCGCGCATACCGAGTTTGCCGACCATCTGTCCAAGGAAGAAACGGTATGATTTCGCGGCGAACGCCATCGTATAGCGCACGATGATCGTGTAGTCCACACCGAAATCGCTGATGGCCCGCAATCTTTCGTCCACGCCCGTCAAAGCGGCTTTGTCGAGTTCGCTCTCTTGCGGATCCTGACCGTCATGTTCGGCCGCATACCCGTGGACGAATGCCGGTCGTGGGTCGAACAGCACCACCACGGAGAACGACTGTTCCTTGCCGGCAAGCTCCACCACTCGGCGTATCACCGCCTGATGTCCCTGATGCATGCCATCGAACGAGCCGATGGTCACCACGGATTTCTTGTTGTTGCTCAGAGTGGGCCAATCCACCATGCCGCTTGCGTCGGGCGTAAGCGTGATTGTTTTCATCGTGTCCTTCTTTACAGTGTTCGTATCGTTCAGTTGAAGACCGCCACCGGCTTCGCCTCGTCTTTTTTGGCGCGTTCCAGAATCGCCACCAGATCGTTGGTCTCAGCCACGTACGCCGCCGTGGTGCCGTGTATGTCATGCGCGATTCTGCGTCCGAACCGCAGGTCCTTGGCTTCCTGCTCACTGACGGACAGCATGGTCATGGATTCCGCCGCGCTTTCGACCATGCCGATGGCGTGATCGAAAGCATGGTCGGCGTCGTCAAGCACCGCGCGGTTGCGTGTCACTTCCACGCCGTCGCGGTTCGTGAAGGTCTTCGACTGTGTATGCGCGGTCATGACGTTCGGTCCGTCGACCGTGAAACGGCCGATTCTGGTCCTGCGCAACATGGTCAGGTGGCCGCCCAATCCGAGCTGTTCCCCCAAATCGCGGGCAAGTGCGCGAATGTATGTTCCCGCCGAGCAGGTGACGGTCACGTCAAGTTCCATGACCGGCTGTTCGTCGCCCGATCCTTGGATTGCTGCCGAACCGACCGTCTCTTTTCCACCCTGCCAGTCTTCTCCGGCTTCAATCCGGATCATGTCCGTCAAAGGAGCGCCGGCTGTTTCGGCAAGGGTGTTGCCATAGCGCACGTCGTTCACGGTGAATTCGTGGATGGTTACCGGACGTGCCTTGAGCGCGACGTCCTTGCCTTCACGAGCCAGATCGTAGGCTCGCTGACCGTTGATCTTGATGGCGGAATACGAGTTCGGAACCTGTTCTATACGGCCGGTGAAATGCTGCGCGATTGCTTGCTCCACCGTGTTGCGTGAGGGAAAGTCGAACGGATGCGATTCGCCGTTGATGATCTCGCCATCCGCATCATCGGTGGTGGTGCGTTGGCCGAGTCGAATGGTGGCCTGATAGGTTTTGTCGTGCTCCACAATGTAGTTGAGCAGACGTGTGGCATTGCCGAATCCGACCACGAGCACACCCGTGGCCATCGGATCGAGCGTGCCGGCATGCCCCACACGCTTCATGTGCAGGGCGCCACGCACGGCCGCGACGATGTCATGGCTGGTGACGCCTTGCGGCTTGTCGATAACCAGCAGTCCGGATTGCTCAGGCTTCTTCGTCATCGTCCCAGTCTTCGACTTCGATGTCGTCGTCTTCGAAATCTTCGTCGGATTCATCGTCGTCATGCTTGTACGGGTCGGCATCACCCGCATACTGGGCGTTTTCACGGGCCTTGGCGAGTTCCTCGTCACGCTTGCGCGCGATGGCGAGGATGTCTTCGATTTCATGCGCCTCTCCCGGCACTTCGTCGAACACGAATTCGAGTTGCGGGGTCAGGCGAAGTCCCGCCTTGGTGCCTACCAAGGAACGCAAACGGCCTTTCGCCTGGTTGAGCGCCTGCTGGGCACGCTTGCGTTCGCCCTGCTCGTGGCCGTCGTGGCCAAGCTGGGTCCAATACACTTTGGCGAGCTGCAGATCGTTGGTGACGCGCACTTCGGTGATGGTCACGTTGAAAAGTCGCTTATCGTGCAGCTGCGCTTCCATGGAGGAAGCGATTACTCGCTGAATCAATGCCGCGATTCGTGCGGCGCGGGGGTTGGTGCCTGCCATTGGTTTCCTTACGGGAGTTCAAGTTTCGTGATTTATCACGGAACGCCCGCAGCCATGGTCAGCTGTGGGCGTTCCCTTTTTTCATATGACGGCTTGTTTGCCGGTGTAGGCGATTACTTACGCTCGATTTCCTGCATTTCGAACGTCTCGATGATGTCTCCGAGCTCGATGTCGTTGAAGGAGCCGAGGTTGATGCCAGCCTCGTAGCCTTCCTTGACGGAGTTGACATCGTCCTTGAAACGACGCAGCGAGGAAATCTCAAGATCGTTGACGGTGGCGATGCCGTTGCGCAGGATACGGCACTTCGTACCGCGCTTGACTTCGCCGTCCTGCACCATGACGCCGGCGATGTTGCCGAACTTGGAGGAACGGAAGATCTCGCGGATCTCGGAGTGGGAGGTGACGACCTCCTCGTATTCCGGCTTGAGCATGCCCTTGAGGGACGCTTCGATGTCTTCGATGGCCTTGTAGATAATCGAGTAGTACTTGATTTCCACGCCTTCGCGTTCGGCCAGATCCGCCACCTGACGGTTCGGACGAACGTTGAAGCCGATGATGACGGCCTTGTCGACGGTGGCCAGGTTGACGTCGTTCTGGGTGATGGCACCGACGCCGCGGTGGATCACCTGGATGCCGACCTCGTCGGAAACCTCGATCTTCATCAGGGAATCTTCCAGCGCCTCGACGGAACCGGAGGAATCGCCCTTGATGACGATGTTGAGCATGTCGACCTCGGACTTGGCGAACTGCTCCTTGAGGCTTTCGAGGGAAACGACCTTGCGGCGCTTGGCCAGCTGGGCCGCACGCTCGGTCGCCTGACGCTTTTCGGCGATCTGACGTGCGGTACGGTCGTCGGACGCCACCAGGAAGAGGTCGCCTGCAGTCGGAACGGAGGTGAGGCCAAGCACCTGCACCGGAGTGGACGGCTTGGCTTCCTTCATCTGGTTGCCGTTCTCGTCGAGCATGGCGCGGACGCGGCCGTACGAGGTGCCGGCAACGATGGCGTCGCCGATGTGCAGCGTACCGGACTGGACCAGCACGGTGGCCACAGCGCCGCGGCCCTTGTCGAGTCGGGCTTCGACGGTGGCGCCACGGGCGTCCATATCCGGGTTGGCGCGCAGATCAAGTTCCGCGTCGGCGGTGAGCAGCACGGCTTCGAGCAGCTTGTCGACGTTCAGACCCTGCTTCGCGGAGATATCGACGAACATGGTGTTGCCGCCGTACTCCTCCGGAACCAGACCGTACTCGGTGAGCTGTCCACGGACCTTGTCCGGGTTCGCGCCGGGCTTGTCGATCTTGTTCACGGCCACCACAATCGGCACGTTCGCGGCCTGCGCGTGGTTCACGGCTTCGATGGTCTGCGGCATCACGCCGTCATCGGCCGCCACAACAAGAATCGCAACGTCGGTGAGCTCCGCACCACGGGCACGCATGGCGGTGAAGGCCTCGTGACCCGGGGTATCGAGGAACGTGATCTTACGGGGTTCGCCCTCAAGATCCACAGTCACCTGGTATGCGCCGATACGCTGGGTGATGCCACCGGCCTCACGGTCGATGACGTTGGTGCTGCGGATGGTGTCGAGCAGTCGGGTCTTACCGTGGTCGACGTGGCCCATGACGGTGACGACCGGCGGACGGGGCTGCAGATCCTCATCTTCCTGCAACTCTTCCTCATCAAGGTTGATGTCGAACTGCTGCAGCAGCTCCTTGTCTTCCTCTTCCGCGGAGACGACCTTGATGTCCCAGCCGATTTCCTCGCCGAGGATCTGGAACGTGGATTCGTCCAAGGACTGCGTGGCCGTGGCCATCTCACCAAGATGGAACAGCACGGTGACGAGTGCCGCCGGATTGACGTTGATCTTCTCGGCCAGATCAGCGAGGGATGCGCCCTGACGCAGACGGACGGTCTGTCCGTTGCCGGTAGGAATGCGCACGCCGCCGATGACCGGAGCCTTCATCTCCTGGAATTCCTGACGCTTCGCAAGACGGTTCTTACGTGCCTTCGAGGACTTTCCGCCCTGACGACCGAATGCGCCAGCGGTGCCGCCACGACCGCGGCCGCCGCCACGTGCCGGAGCGTTGTTCGAAGCGTTGTTGCCGTTCTGGAAGCCGCCGCCGTTGTTGTTGCCGGCACCGAAACGATTGCCGCCGCCTGCAGGACGCTGGCCGGTTCCCTGGCCCGGACGATGCTGTCCCCACTGGCCCGGCTTCGCGCCGGTTCCCTGGCCCGGACGACCACGGAAGCCGCCACGCTGGCCGGTTCCCTGGCCCGGACGACCGCCACGACGACCTTCGCCATTAGTGTTGTTGGCGTTCGGACGATTCATCGGATGAGGACGCGGAATGTCTCCCGGGGTGGGGGTACGCATGCCCTGCTTGCGGCTGAACGGATTATTGCCCGGACGCGGGCTCGGGGTGTGCGGCTTGGCGTTGTTGGCCGCATTGCCGCCCTGCTGGGAATTGTTACGCGGAGCGTGCGGGCCCGGAACCGGAGCTGGCTTGCCGGATGCGCGACGATCCGACGTCTGACCCTGCGGACGCGGAGCATTGCCGTTGGAACGGTTGCCATGCTGTCGGGAATCGCCCGGACGGGCCGAACGCTGACCCGGCTTGGGAGCGTCGGTGCGAGAAGACTGGGCTGCCGGCGCGGCCGGCTTCGGAACAGCCGGCTTGGCCACAGGCTTCGGTGCGGCTGGCTTCGGCGCGGCCGGGGCCTGCGCAGCCGGAGCGGGTGCGGCCGGCTTCTTGGCTTCGGAAGCATTGCCTTGCGCATTGGATGCGAACGCATTCTTCAACTTGCGGGCGACCGGAGGTTCAACGGTGGACGATGCGGACTTCACAAATTCGCCCATCGCCTCAAGTTTGTTCAAAACGGTTTTGCTATCTACGCCAAGTTCCTTGGCAAGTTCATATACGCGTGCTTTCGGCACTCAATTTCTCCTATCCCGGGCCGCGCATACGTGCGCAACCTCTACTGATTCACGGCGAGCTTGGTCCTTCTCATCGTGCAACCATGTTCGTGATACCTCGTCTTTTCCCTGGCATGATGAAACGAATCGCCATGCTTTGGATTGTCGAATCCAGCATACTCGAGCCCGTGGATTGTACATCCACGGGCTCGAGCATGATGAAACGTTGTTTATTCGGCGGATTCCGCCATCTTCTTGGCATGAGCCTCAGCGGATTCGATTCCGATCTTCCAACCGGTCAGTTTGGCCGCCAGACGCGCATTCTGTCCTTCCTTGCCGATGGCCAGGGAAAGCTGGTCGTCGTGGATGAAGGCGATTGCGGTCTTGTTCTTCTCGCTGATCACCTGAACGCCGGTCGCCACCGCCGGAGACAGGGCGGACGCAACGAACTGCGCAGGATCGGAAGACCAATCGACGATATCGATCTTCTCCGGTCCGAGGTTCTCCATGACCGCACGCACGCGAGCGCCGCCGGGGCCGATCAAAGCGCCCTTCGGGTTGACGCCTTCCGTATTGGCGCGCACCGCGATCTTGGTACGGGCGCCGGCCTCACGCGCGATCGCCATGATCGACACCGCACCGGAGACCAGTTCCGGCACTTCACGTTCGAACAAGCGGCGCACCAACTCCGGATGGGAGCGGGAGACGACGATTTCCGGTCCCTTGAGTCCACGGCCGACGTTGACCACATACACGCGGATGCGCTCGCCGTGACGGTAGCGCTCGCCCGGGACCTGTTCGCGGCGGGGCAGCAACGCCTCCACATCGCCGACTGCCACATGCACGTTGGCGGTGTCTTTGGCGTCCTGCTGCACGATACCGGTAATCAGCTTGCCCTTCTGGCCGGAGAACGCGCCGAACACCTTGTCATCCTCAGCCTTGCGGAACAGCTGGCTGATTACCTGACGTGCCGTCGCCGCCGCCAAACGGCCGAAATCTCGAGGCGTATCATCATATTCCTCGCCCAGGGTCGGCGCGGGGTGCGGATTCTCCTCGGTCGGTTCTCCCGGAATCTCATCCTGGGCCCAAACGGTAAAGCTTCCTGCACGCTGATCGAGTTCCACGCGAGCGTGCTTCGCGGCATGCGGAGTTTTCAGATACGCCAGTCGCAACGCTTCCGAGAGCGCGGCGTCCAACGTCTCGGAGTCAATTCCCTGATCAGCTGCAAGCTGGTACATTCCTGCCAGGTCCAGTTCCATATTCAAGACCTCCTATATGAAGTTATCCGAGCGTTCGGCCCAAAATGGTCACAGTCAATGATTAGTCTAATGTTTCATGCAGACACCTTTCCACGCCCTTCGACCGTCTTTATCTTGGGTCAGGCGAGCATGCGCCATAGCCTGCATATGTGCGATCGCAACGGTTCCGGCCGCCTGCTCCACACCACGCATTTCCGGCCGCGCGGAGGCCGAACAGCAGGCAAGCCCTTGCGAACAGGCATATTCGAGCGCCATGTCGAATTCCGAGACCATGTCGAATCTTTCCCTGCATGTCATCATCCGCTATCTGGCCGCCAGCAACGCGGCCTCGGCATGGGAGCAGACCGCCGCGCAATGCCCTTCCAGATTCGCGGACGGAACGATGCATGCCGCACAATCGCGGTTCGTGGCACGCTCGTTGGCGTCCCGTATGAAGATGGAAACGGGTGCCGTCACATTGTCGCGTTTCGATGGAGTGGAATCGTTGGATATCGACGCGGATTCGGCTTATGCGATGGCCCAGGCCGAGGATGAGGCCGGTTTCGCCACGCAGGTGCTCGCCGCGCGATCCGTAGGTTCGGTGACGCTCGATGTCAGCGACCGTCACAAAGCGACGTCGCAGCGTCTGGTTTCCTTTTCCGGCCAGGAAGACAATCGTCACAAGACCTACGATACCGAGCAACTGCTCGCGTATTCCGAAACCGCGGTAGACGACGCGAACGGAATTTCCGCACCCATTTCAGCGATCATCGAAATGAGTTGCGCGCGAATCGAGCTTGAAGCCGTTGCCGGCAGCACGGCATCGCAGTCGACGAGCGAGCAGTCGAGAAGCGAAACGCTTGCCACACTCTCCTCGCTGATCGCCGACCGCGTGGAGCTGGCGTTCGAATGGGGCTATCCAACCTTCGACGAGGCTTTGTTCGAGTAGGAATTCCACACACGCAGCCCACAGGGAACATCCCCGACACGCCGACGCCATACCCTTACGGATTTGACAATCCCCGATGCTGTGGCACAATAGTGAAGTTGCTTGTTCGCAAGCAGCGAATGGATAAGTGTCCGAGCGGTCTAAGGAGCACGCCTCGAAAGCGTGTGAGGGCAACACCCTCCGCGAGTTCGAATCTCGCCTTATCCGCCACAATAGGGTTGAAACAATGGCGTTTCAACCTTTTTGTTTATTCCCTTGTTCATTAAGAACGTTGGAATTCCGCCGTTTCCTGAATAACCTCTCACAGCTCAGGGTTATAGAGTTCGCCCATCCTCCGCCTCCCCATACGGATGCGTATCTTCCTCCTCTTCTTTGTCTTGCAAACCTAACTCCGCTTTCCCACGCGCGAATGCGATTGTGCGCATGGGTTCGGCGCACCCCACGCACACGACTGGGAGATAGCGGTATTTCTTGCGGGTTGTGGCCTAAGTGGGTGCGTTTCATCGTATCCCGCATTCCTCACATAATCCAGAAACGGCCATTTTCCAACGATTTAAGACCTATGTGCTGAGGTGGCTGATACGTGCGCTGCACACAACTGGAAGATACGGGCGTTTCTTGCAGGTTGTGGCTTAAAAGGGGTGCCGGTGGCTACGCTCCGTCTTTTTCTTTCCGCTTGAGAATGGCCATTTTCCAACGATTCGAGGTTCGCGCGCTGCAGTGGGCCCTCATAGGTGTTGCACACAACTGGAAGATACGGGCGTTTCTTGCAGGTTGTGGCTTAAAAGGGATACACGTTGTCGGAGTCCGTTGCTTTCACACGATGTATGAAGAAACCGTTCGCGGTCTATATCGCAAAAGGACTGCCGTGCGGGTTTTCTGCCAATCGTGCGGATTTTTGAGGACTTGTGCGGATTCGTCATGGGGATTTTCTGACGGATGGGACCGGAATCGGCGGCTTTTAGCCCTAAAAAGACCATTTTCGGACGGTTTTGAGCCGCGAGCAATCCGCACAACCTATCGAGAATCCGCAGACACTGTTTTTGCATGGCCGAAGCCGTGTATACGGAAATAGGCCGAATCACCGGCTGTAATCAGGAGATCATAGTCACCGGCACGTCCCGCCGGATGACACGGGACCGCTTCCCCTTCGAAAAGCACGCGGCCGTTACAGTTCCTGCTCGTGCACGGATGCGTTCACCCACTGGTTCTGCTTCACATCGTTGCCTGAGAAGATGCCGATGTCGAGCATGCAGTCACGGTAGTCACGCCCATGCGCGATGGTGATGTAGTTGTCATTCACCATGCGGTTGTGTGTCGGATCCAGACCGATCCAACGACCATCGTGATAGACCTCCACCCATGCGTGCGTGGCTCCCTCGCCATCAAGCAGACCCGCGATATATCTTGCCGTAAGACCGACATGACGGCATACGGACAGCATGACATGCGCGTAATCCTGGCATACGCCCTTATGCTGCGCGAGCGCCTCCTCCGCGGTGGTACGAATCGTGGTGGACGCGGGCGTGTAGACGAACGCCTTGAACACCTCGTCCATCACCTCACGCGCCTGTTCCACGGGAGTACTGTCCGCCGGCAACGAGTCAAGACGACGCCTGCATACATCCACCATCGCCTCAACCGCAGATCCGGGAACGGTCAGCGCCGAATTGAAACGGTAGAGCGGCTTGTAGATTTCCGGCTTGATGTGGTCGTTGTCCACGAACGCGATGCCAGTCACCGAATAGTTGAACATCGTATGCGGTTCGGGAATGAAACCGGTCATCACCACGGAATCGAAGGAGTCGATGGTGGTGAACAGCTCCACCTCGGGTTCGATTCTCACTTCCACGTCCACCACCTGCTGTCGTGGGCCGGTGGCGGGAATACAGCGAAGCTGGAATCGATGGTCGGTTACGGGCGAGCTGAATGAGAGCTTCATCTCATAGTCAAACACCAGTTTCTTCACATCGTCTCCTCAATGAAAGGTTTTCTTCACACTACCACGAAGAACCGCTCAAGCCGTTATACACGACTTGAGCGGTTCCGGGCAACCGACTGTTCACCCCGTTGCGTTTTTCGCGCCTGCCGCACCCGTCAGATGCGTTTGGCGTCCATGTTCATGGCGTTGAGCATACCAAGATCCTTAAGCTCGGTCGTGCAGATGCGATCGTCGAAATCGTCGAGCAGCGTGCCGAGTTTCTGGGCGAGCTGCGCATAGTTCCTTTGCGGAAGCTGTCCGACCAGCCAACGCAAGGTGTCGGCGAAGCATTGCGGAACCGGCAGGCCCTCCAACGGCATGATGTAGCCGGCCAGCTTGCTCAACGGAGCCTTCAGCTCCTCCATCGAATAGCCGAATCGCGTATACAGGTCGATTCGTTCCAGATACTTGCCGACGAAAATGAACGACTTCAGAGTCGGGTCCACCGGCGAGTTCTCCACGCCGCCCCAGAAGGCGAGCATGTTGTCGGCGATATCGCGATGCTTGTAGATGTCTTCATCGAACGCCGCCCGATCGGCCGCCTCCACGATGGAGTTCATGGCCAACTCCACGTACTGCAGCAGTCGGGAGCTCAATTCGGGACGGAGGATCACGGCGTTGTTGAACGCATAGACGATTGCGCTGCGCACGGAATCCGGGTTCTTCTCGTCGTACAGGAAGCTTTGGATGAAGGCGTCGAAATCCTCGAAGTCCTCAGGCAGGTCGAGTGCGCGGGCGAACGGACGGAACGCGTCGACGTCGGTATCCATCACACGGTCGTAGAAGGGGAAGAACTGGTTGAGCGTGGTGAACACGCGTTCCGTGTAACGGCCGAGCCAGAACAGGTTGTCCGCCTTCGACGCGGTGACGAGCGCCAGCGAATGTTTGCGGGACTGCGCCAGCAGATTGATGCTTTCGGATCCCGGGGCGCTGTCATGTTCCACACCGGTGTCCTTGGCCAGAACCCATGTGTCCTTGAATCCGCCGCCCTGCGAGGAGTTGACGATCATTTGCCCCGGTACCGACGAGTAGCGGGTCAGGCCCGAATACCACACATGCGTGTTCTTGCCGGTCACCACGAAGGCGCGCAGATCACACTTGCGCGGGCTCATCTCACCAGTCTGCGGGTCCACCACGTCGATGTCCCTGAACTGTATGACCTCCTGGGCTATGAATCTGCGTGGTTCGGCCTTGATGCGGTCGACAAGCTCCTCACGTTTGGCCTTGTCAAGGGAAGAGCCGAACACCACGCCATAGCCGCCGGCTTCCGCCACATCCTTGATCACGAGCTCGCCGAGCCTGTCCAGCACTTCCTTGCGGTCGTTCTCGAACATCGGCATGTAGGTCGGGGCGTTCTGCAGAATCGGTTCCTCGCCGAGATAGTAGCGAATCATGGCTGGAACGAAATAGTAGATCGCCTTGTCATCCGCCGCTCCGTTGCCGGGAGCGTTGACGATCGCCACATTGCCGGCGCGATAGGCCGAAAGGATTCCCGGAACGCCGATCACGGAATCGGGATTGAACGCGAACGGATCGAGATACTCATCCGACAATCGGCGGTACACGACGCCCACACGATGGCGTTTTCCGGAATAGTCGAGGAAGAACAGCTTGTTGTCGACCACTTCGAGGTCTTCCGGGAAGGCGAGCGCGGCACCCGTCTTCTCGGCCAGATACGCGTGCTCGAAGAACGCGGAATTGTATCGTCCGGGAGACAGCACCACGGCGATGCCTTCGGTGGAGACGAAATCCATGGATTTGCGCAGCAGTCGCGGATAGTCTCGATTGTCCCGCACATGCACGTCACGGAACAGCCTTGGGGTGATTCTGCGTTCGATGTCTCGTGCGAACAGCGGATAGCTTGCACCGGAGGGGATCCTCAGGTTGTCTTCCAGCACCCACCATTTGCCGTCCTGGCCCTGCACGAGGTCTTCACCGGCGATGTGCGCGAACACGCCGCCCGGAGGGGTTACGCCGTTGACCTGGGGGAAGTATCCCGCCGACGTGTATACGTACTCCTCCGGTATGATGCCGTCCTTGATGATCTTCTTGTCGGAGTAGACGTCCCTGAGGTAGGCGTTCAGCGCGTTGACACGCTGCTTGAGGCCTGCTTCCATCTCGTCGAATTCGTTCGATTCGATGATTCTCGGCACAGGATCGTAGGGGAACAGGCGATCATGGTATTCGCCGTTCTTGTAAATGCCGAAGCGCACGCCGTTTCGGCTGAGCTCGCGATTGATCGACTCTCTACGGTTGACCAGTTCCGTCGCCAATTTACGTGCCGCTGACTCGATCATCGCCACACTCCTTCCACCACGTACTACAGGTGTCCCCCGGGGCACACCTCCACAATGGAAGAGACGTTAATGTCGGCTGATTACCGCAATCCGGCGCTTATGTTACGGCGACGTCACGTATACGGACACGTCAAAATGCCGTAACATCCACGTCATACATCGAGCGTGCGCTTGGCGCGGATCGCTTCCGCACGGGCGGCGAGAAGGCCGTCCTCCGGGTATTCTATATGTTCCAGAGTCAATCCCTGCGGCGCGATCGGCCCGGTCGATCCTTCACGCAACGGTGTCGCCATCTTCTCGGCGAACCATTCGACGGAACGTTTGCCGACACCCACCTGCACGCATCCGTTGACCAGCGATCTGACCATATTGCGGGCGAAGGCGTCCGCCACGATGGTGAAGCAAAGCAGCCCGGATTCCAAGGCTGGAGTGCGGTACCGCTCCCCCATCGTCATGTCGTCCGGCACGAGTGGCCGTTCCCCGATTCTTCTCCAGTATGCGGTTTTCACCTCGCGTATGGTGGTGCCGCCCGGATTGGGTGTTGCGAACGATCCGAAGTCATGCAGTCCGATCGTCATGGCAGCCGCCTGATTCATGGATTCGATATCGAGATGATCGTCGATATGCAGTACGAAGTTCCTGCTTCGCGGGTCCACTTCGCTCGACCTGTCGGCTATGCGGTACACGTACGTGCGCTCGAGCGCGGAGAAACGCGCGTCAAAACCGTTCGGAGCGATCTGTATTGAATGTATGGCGATGTCCGTCGGCAGCATACGTTGCAGTCGACGTTCCAGCGCGATGTGTGCAGGCACGTCCATATGTCCGACGCAGCGTTGCAGCGTTTCCTCGTTGACGTCAAGATGGCAGACCTGATGAGATGCGTGGACGCCGGTATCGGTACGACCGGCCACCGTCAATCGCAGCGGTTCCGTCCGATCGTCTTCCGGCACGCGCAGCACGGTGTGCAGCACGCGTTCAATCTCCCCCTGCACCGTACGCATGTCGGGTTGCTTCGCCCATCCGTAGAATTCGGTGCCGTCATATGCCAAGTCGATTCGCAATCTCACGCAATAGAGCTTAGCAAAGGCTGTCCGTGGCATCCTTCAAATACGCCGTGCTTCGGCAACCGCACGGATGCGTATTCCGCTATGTTTCGGTCGGATACGGTATTTGATCGGATATGACAAGGGGGTCGGGAACCTTTCGATTCCCGACCCTCTTATACGCTAAAAAGCCAAATCACTCGGCGTTCTCGGCGGTAGCCTCTTCGACGGCGGCTTCCGGAGCCTCGGCGACCGGAGCTTCCTCAGCAACCGGAGCCTCTTCAGCGGCAACCTTGGTTGCGGCTTCAGCTTCCTTGACCACGGCCTGCTTCGGGCTCACCGGCTCGGTGACGAGTTCGATGATTGCTGCCGGAGCGGCATCGCCGCGGCGCGGAGCGATCTTGACGATACGGGTGTAGCCACCCTCACGCTGCTCCATCTGCTCAGCGATCTCGGTGAACAGCTTGTGCACAACGGACTTGTTGCGGATGACGCGCATCACGCGACGACGGCTGTGCAGATCGCCACGCTTGGCCATGGTGATCAGGCGCTCAACCAGCGGGCGAAGGCGCTTGGCCTTCGGCAGGGTGGTGGTGATGCGGCCGTGCTGGAACAGGCTGGTGGCCATGTTCGCGAGCATCAGGCGCTCATGAGCCGGGCTGGAGGCCAGACGCGGACCCTTCTTTGGTGTAGGCATTGTTTCTCCTTGAAAGCCCCGTCGGATTCAGGTGGGCAGTGGCCCGAACGTCCGAATCCGACGAAGCGGTTAGGTCAAAAGTGGCGAATCACTCGTCTTCCGGCGAGAAGAAGGTGCCACCTTCGAGGTTATTGGTATCGAAGCTGCCCAGCGGGGAAGCCTTGAGAGCCAGGCCGAGAGCCTGAAGCTTTTCCTTGACTTCGTCGATGGACTTCATACCGAAATTGCGGATATCGAGCAGATCCTGCTCGGTGTGGGCGACCAGCTCACCGATCGTGTGGATGCCCTCGCGCTTCAGGCAATTGTAGCTGCGCTGGGTGAGGTTGAGATCCTCGATCGGAACGGCCATCTCCGGGTTGGTCTCCTCTGCAACCGGGGCAGGGCCGATCTCAACGCCTTCGGCCTGGGTGTTGAGCTCGCGGCACAGGCCGAAGAGCTCCACCAGGGTGGAACCTGCGGATGCGACGGCATCGCGCGGGGAGATTGCCGGCTTGGTCTCCACGTCCAGAATGAGCTTGTCGAAGTCAGTGCGCTGTTCAACGCGGGTGGCTTCCACACGATAGCTCACCTTGAGCACCGGGGAGTAAATCGAGTCGACCGGAATACGGCCGATCTCGGCATTATCCTGCTTGTTCATCTGGGCGGGCACATAGCCGCGGCCGCGCTCGACGGTGAACTCGATCTCGAGTTCGCCATCTTCAGCGAGAGTGGCGATATGCATATCCGGGTTGGCGATGGTAACGCCGGCCGGCGGGGTGATATCACCCGCGGTGGCCTCGCCCTTGCCGCTCTTGCGCAGATACATGACAACCGGCTCATCGTATTCGCTGGTGAGCACGATGCCCTTGATGTTCAGCAGGATCTCGGTAACGTCCTCTTCAACACCCGGCAGAGTGGTGAACTCATGCGGGACACCGGAGATACGCACCGAAGTCACAGCCGCTCCAGGGATGGAGCTCAGGAGGGTACGGCGCAGCGAGTTGCCAAGCGTGTAGCCGAAACCAGGCTCGAGAGGCTCGATGGTGAAGCGGGAACGCTGAGGGTTGAGAGATTCCTCGGTAAGTGTCGGACGCTGTGCGATAAGCACTGTGGTTATCCTTTCAGCTTCGGACCGGTGGTGCACTCACCGGCCCCATAAGCGGCTTTGGATTGATGATTTTTTCTAGTGCTCAGACGCGACGGCGCTTCGGAGGACGAACGCCGTTGTGTGCCTGCGGGGTGACGTCGGTGATGGAACCGACTTCGAGTCCGGCGGACTGCAGGGAACGGATGGCGGTTTCACGACCGGAACCCGGGCCCTTCACGAACACGTCGACCTTCTTCAGGCCATGTTCCATGGCCTTGCGGGCGGCGGATTCAGCGGCCATACCAGCGGCGTACGGAGTGGACTTACGGGAGCCCTTGAATCCGACATCGCCACCGGACGCCCAGGACACAACTGCGCCGGACGGGTCGGTGATGGAGATGATGGTGTTGTTGAAAGTGGACTTGATGTGCGCCTGCCCAACCGGGACCGACTTACGGTCGCGGCGACGCGGCTTGCGCGCGGCTTGCTTTTGAGCTGCCATTGACCCTCGTTTCCTAATAACGAATTTGCTTTGTTGTCTAGGCGATGAGAACGAACGTCTCGTGGTCTAGACTGACAGCCACCGATTACCTGGTGGCCTTCTTCTTTCCGGCGACCGTACGCTTCGGGCCCTTGCGGGTGCGTGCGTTGGTCTTGGTGCGCTGACCGCGCACAGGAAGTCCCTTACGGTGACGCTGGCCTTGGTAGCAGTTGATCTGAATCTTACGACGGATATCCGCATCGATTTCACGACGCAGATCGCCCTCGATCTTGTAGTTACCTTCGAGATAATCACGCAGCGTGATCAGCTGCTCATCCGTCAGATCCTTGACGCGAATGTCCGGGCTGATACCGGTCGCGGCAAGCGTTTCCTTGGCACGAGTGCGACCCACACCAAAGATGTAGGTGAGGGCGATCTCGATGCGCTTCTCATTGGGGATGTCGACTCCGGCAAGACGTGCCATTGCGATTCCTTCTGTCTTCCGCAGGTCTTGCACCGAGTCGTCCGGTTTCCCGGCCCGGGCCTGCGTTCCCGGGGTTCATCTCGCATCCGCGAGCTGTGACTCAGCGCCTGTACTGTTATGCCGCTGGATCTACTCTCAGCCCTGGCGCTGCTTGTGGCGCGGGTTGACGCAGATCACCATGACGCGGCCGTGACGACGGATCACGCGGCAGTTCTCGCAGATCCTCTTCACACTAGGGCTGACCTTCATGGTTTTCCTTTGCTTGTGTACCTTACTTGTAACGGTACGTAATACGGCCGCGGTTCAGATCGTACGGGCTCATTTCCAGCACGACGCGATCCTGCGGCAGGATGCGGATGTAATTCTTCCTCATCTTGCCCGAAATGGTCGCGAGCACGATATGCTTGTTTTCGAGTTCAACACGAAACATCGCGTTCGGCAGTGCCTCCACCACCTGTCCTTCGACTTCAATCACACCGTCTTTAGCCATGAGCCTCGTTCCGTTCCTTGGCGATTACTATGCGTGCCCGAAGACACACCAACTTGCAAGAATACACGAAAACGGGAATTACAACACAATACGGCGTGTCGCAATTCCCGTTTTCGAATGGTCTATGCTATCAGCGCTATCGGCCTCAGCCAAGCTCTGCCACGATGGTGGACTGAATCTCTTCGACGGAGCCGACTCCGTTGAAGGTCTTGAGCAGTCCGCGCTCCTGGTAGATGGCCAGCAGCGGAGCGGTCTCCTTGGCGTAGACGTCGAGTCGCTTGGCGATGGCTTCCGGGGTATCGTCGGAACGGCCTTCGATTTCGGCGCGCTTCTTCATACGCTCCATCAGCACGTCATGGTCGGCGTCGAGGGCCACCACGGCGTCGAGCGGGGTTTCCAGCTCGGACAGGATGGTGTCGAGGGCTTCGACCTGGGATGCGTTACGCGGGTATCCGTCGAGGATCCAGCCGTTCTTGGCGTCGTCCATCGCCAGACGATCTTTGACGATCTTGTTGGTCAGCTCATCGGGAACCAGCTCGCCCTTGTCGATGTACTTGAGCGCTTCCACACCAAGCTCGGTCTTGTTCTTGATGTTATAGCGGAAGATGTCGCCGGTCGAAATCGCCGGGATACCGTAATGTTCGCTCAGCAGAGCGGCCTGGGTTCCCTTGCCGACGCCCTGGGGTCCCATAATCAGCAGTCGCATGTTATTGCTCCGTTTCATTGAGTCTCACGCTGGAGACTTCCGGTACTTGTCTTGCAATGAAAAATCGTAATACCGCCCACTGGGAGCGGTATTACGATTCAGGCTTTTACTTGCCTTCCTTGTGATCGGTGCCTGCGAACAGGAATCCGGCGTACTGGAACTGCTCGGTCTGGGCCTTGGCCTGACGCAGAGTGTCGAGGCCTACGCCGGCGATGATCAGGATTGTGGTGCCGCCGAACGGCAGCTTGTTGTTGAGTTCCAGAGCCATGATGAGCACGGTCGGAATCAGGGCCACGAACAGCAGGTAGATCGCGCCCACGGTGTTCAGACGGTTCATCACATAGCTCAGGTAACGGCTAGTGGCGCTGCCGGCGCGGATGCCGGGGATGAAGCCGCCGTACTGCTTCATGTTGTCGGCGGTCTCGTCCGGGTTGAACGTGATCTCCGTGTAGAAGAAGCAGAAGAAGACGATCATCAGCGCGTACAGTGCGATATACCACACGGAGGTGGTGTCGGCCAGGTTGGTGTTGATCCAAGAGACCCAGGACTGGTCGGAATCGCCGAACTGCGCGATCAGCGTAGGAATCGCGAGGATGGAGGAAGCGAAGATCGGAGGGATGACGCCGCTCATGTTGATCTTCAGCGGCAGGTAGGTGGACGATCCGCCGTACATCTTACGGCCGATCATACGGCGCGTGTACTGCACGGGGATTCGACGCTGGGAAAGCTCGACGTAGATGACGAGGATCATGATGACCAGCAGGACGCTGATGACGGCGGCGAACTTGGCCCAATCGCCATCGGTGCCGTCGGTGCCCCAGCCGATCTCCCACAGCTGCGGCAGGAAGCCGGAGCAGATGGACATGAAGATAAGGATGGACATGCCCTGGCCGAGACCCTTGTCGGTAATCAATTCGGCCATCCACATGATCAGGCCGGTACCACCGGTCATGACCAGAACCATGACCACGAGGTTCCAGACGGAACCGTCCGGCACGACCTGGGAGCACTGGTAGTTGAACAGTGCGCCGGAACGTGCGGTCACCAGGATGGTGGTGGACTGCAGCACGGCAAGACCGATGGTCAGGTAACGCGTGTACTGGGTCAGCTTGGCTTCGCCGGACTGACCTTCCTTATGCAACGCTTCGAAGCGGGGAATCACCACGCGAAGCAGCTGGATGACGATGGACGCCGTGATGTACGGCATGACGCCCAGTGCGAAGATCGACAGCTGCAGCATCGCGCCGCCGGAGAAGAGGTTCACCAGGCCGATGAAGTTCTCGGAAGTGCTGCTCATGGTGCCAACACATTCCTGAACAACTGTATAGTCAACACCCGGGGTCGGAATGAACGAACCAATACGATAAATGATGATCATACCAAGGGTGAAGAGGATTTTATTCCTCAACTCCTTGGTTTTCAAGGCCTGGATTAACGTCCTCACCTGGGATTCCTTCCATTGATATGCGCGCCCGCGCACCCATGCAAAACAGACTCTAACGCACCACTTTAGCGTACGTTGTCTACCGATAGTGGAGTTTACCACTTTTTGCCTGTTTTTACTGTTGTGTCAATTCTTGTCGGCTCTATTAAGACCCTAATATTCAGTAAACCCCCTTTGAAGGGGTATGGCCAGTGACCGCCATCGGTCCTATTTGGCCCCTATATGCGATGAGGCTCCTCCCGACCATGCGGGAGGAGCCTCACAATCAGCTTAAGTCAGCTACTTTTCCGCGGAAATCAGTCCTCGGAGATGGAGCCGCCAGCAGCCTCGATCTTGGACTTGGCGGAAGCGGAAGCCTTGACACCCTTGATGGTGAAAGCAACCGAGGTTTCGCCGTCGCCCAGGACCTTGACCGGGTAGCCGCTGCGAACGGCACCCTTGGCAACCAGATCTGCCACGGTGATCTCGCCGCCCTGCGGGAACAGTTCCGCAAGAGCCGCGATGTTGACGACCTGGTATTCCTTCTTGAACGGGCTCTTGAAGCCACGCAGCTTCGGAAGGCGCATGTACAGCGGCAGCTGGCCACCTTCGAAGCCCGGACGAACCTGGTAGCGCTTCTTGGTGCCCTTGTCGCCACGGCCCGAGGTCTTACCCTTGGAGCCTTCACCACGGCCAACGCGGATGCGATCCTTCTTGGCGCCCGGAGCCGGCTTCAGGTCATGCATCTGCAGGATATCTGCCATAATCAGTCAGCCTCCTCAACGGTGACCAAGTGACGCAGAACCAGCAGCTGGCCACGAAGGGCCGGAGTGTCCTCGCGAGTCACGGTCTTGCCAATCTTGTTCAGGCCCAGAGTCTGAGCCGCAGCACGCTGCTTCGGAGTGGAGTTCACCAGACCGTGGTGCAGCTTGATGTTCAGGTTAGTCATCACTCACCGTCCTTCTGGGCAGCCTGAGCCTCTTCGCGAGCCTTGCGAGCCTCGGCGATGCCTGCGGCGCGAGCACGCAGCAGTGCGTCCGGAGCCACCTCTTCGAGGGACATTCCACGACGAGCGGCGATCTCTTCCGGCTCTTCGAGCTTCTTGAGGGCGTCGACGGTAGCGCGCACCACGTTAACGGCGGTGGCGGAGCCCATCGACTTGGTCAGCACGTCGGTGATGCCAGCGCATTCCATGACGGCGCGGACAGCGCCGCCGGCGATAACGCCGGTACCCGGAGCAGCCGGGCGAAGCAGCACGGTACCTGCGGCATCGTGGCCGATCACCGGGTGGGTGACGGTGCCCCTGATGCGCGGAACGGTGAACATGTGCTTCTTGGCATCCAGCTGACCCTTGGCGATTGCAGCCGGGACCTCACGGGACTTGCCGTAGCCGACACCCACGGTGCCGTTGCCGTCGCCGACCACCACGAGGGCGGCGAAGCTGAACGTACGACCACCCTTGTGGGTCTTGGACACACGGTTGATGGTCACGACGCGATCGAGCAGCTCGTTCTCGTGGGATTCCTCACGACGGTTGCGACGCTCGCCACGACGACCCTCACCACGCTGACCACGACGGGACTTGCGGTCCTCGTTGGTAGCCTCGGCGGCAGCCTGAGTGTTCTGAGTTTCTTCAGCCACTTGGGTTTCCTTTTCGTTGTCGCTCACAGTGTCAGACCTCCCTCGCGGGCGCCTTCAGCGACAGCTGCGACGCGGCCATGATACTTGTTGCCGCCACGATCGAACACGACCGCGGTGATGCCTGCGTCCTGAGCCTTCTTGGCAATCAGTTCGCCGACCTTCTTGGCGGCTTCGGTCTTGGTGCCTTCGAAACCAGCGAAATCGCTCATCAGAGTGGATTCGCTCACCAGGGTGATGCCCTTGGTGTCGTCAACGATCTGGGCAACCATGTGACGGTTGGAACGGGTGACCACCAGACGCGGGAGCTCCGGGGTGCCCTTGATGCGCTTGCGCAGACGAGCGTGGCGGCGCTGGAGCGCGACCTTCTTGCCCTTACCGAAAATCTGGACGCTCATTACTTACCAGCCTTTCCAGCCTTGCGCAGGATGCGTTCATCCGAGTACTTGATGCCCTTGCCCTTGTACGGTTCCGGAGCACGCAGCTTGCGGATGTTTGCGGCGCACTGGCCGACAGCCTGCTTGTCGATACCCTTGACGATCACCTGGTTCGGGTTCGGCAGTTCGAACTCGATGCCTTCCGGCGGCTCAACGGTGATGGTGTGGGAGTAACCGAGGGAGAACTCGATGCCCTTGCCCTTCATCTGAGCGCGGTAACCGGTACCGATGATTTCCAGGGTCTTTGCATAGCCTTCGTGCACACCCTTGACCTTGCTTGCCACGATGGAGCGAGCCAGGCCGTGCTTTGCACGGGTCGGACGCAGGTCATCAGCCGGGACGAGGATAATCTCGTTGCCTTCGACCTGAGCGGTGATGCCTTCCGGAATCTCGTAGGTGTCAGTGCCCTTGGCGCCCTTGGCGCTGAAGGACTGACCGTCGATCTTGACTTCCACGCCAGCGGGAATGGCGACGGGGAGCTTACCAATATGCGATGCCATGTTTCAGCTCTCCTTTCTCACCAAACGAAAGCGACGATTTCGCCGCCGATGCCTCGGTCGAGGCATTCCTTCTGGGTCAGCAGTCCCGAGCTAGTCGAGATGATTGCGATACCAAGGCCACCGAGCGGCATCGGCAGGGCGTCGGACTTTGCGTAGCGACGCAGGCCCGGCTTGGAGATGCGCTTGATGCCCTGAATGGAACGCTCGCCGTTCGGACCGTACTTGAGGGTGACCTCGAGAGTCTGGCCGACCTTGGCTTCCTTGGCGGTGAAGTCCTTGATGTAGCCTTCACGCTTCAGGATCTCGGCGATGTTCGCCTTGAACTTGGAGTACGGCATATCCACGGTCTCGTGCTTTGCCGCGCTCGCATTACGCAGACGCGTAAGCATGTCTGCGATCGGATCTGTCATTGTCATTTGGGCTAACGCCCTTTCTCGCCATGGTTTCCGCCGCCCTCACGCCTTAATGGCGATCGGGCCGCGGACCTTCAGCGTCGATATTTACCAACTGGACTTCGTAACGCCGGGCAGCTCGCCGCGGTGGGCCTTCTCACGAAGGCAGATGCGGCAAAGGCCGAACTTGCGGTAGACGGAGTGAGGACGACCGCAGACCTGGCAACGCGTGTAAGCGCGCACCTTGAACTTCGGCTTAGCGGCCGCCTTGTTCTTAAGAGCGGTTTTTGCCATATCAGTTCTCCTTGAAGGGGAAGCCGAGGTGCTTAAGCAGCACGCGAGCTTCCTTGTCGTCCTTGGTGCTGGTCACCACGGTGATGTCCATACCACGCTGATGATCGATCGAATCCGGATCGATCTCGTGGAACATGGACTGCTCAGTGAGACCAAAGTTGTAGTTGCCCTGGCCATCGAACTGGTTGCCGTTGATGCCGCGGAAATCGCGGATACGCGGCAGAGCGGTGGTCAGAAGGCGGTCGAGGAATTCCCACATGCGCTCGCCACGCAGGGTGACGTAAGCACCGATGGCCTGGCCTTCACGCAGATGGAACTGTGCGACGGACTTCTTGGCCTTGGTGATCTTCGGCTTCTGGCCGGTGATCAGGGTGAGGTCCTTGACGGCGCCTTCGATGAGCTTGGAGTCGCGAGCCGCAGCGCCGACGCCCATGGAGACGACGACCTTCTGGACACGAGCGACCTGCATCGGGTTGGAGTAGTTGAATTCCTTCTCCAGCTCCGGCACAATCTGCTCGATGTACTTCTGCTTCAAGCGCGGAGTTGCCGGCGCTTCGACAGTGGTATCGGTCATGCCAGCTCCTTTCCGGACTTCTTGGCGACACGCACGCGCACGGTCTTCACCTTGCCGTCACGAGCCTCTTCCTTTTCGATGATGCCAACGCGGGTCGGCTGCTTGGTCTCCGGATCGATGACCATCACGTTGGAGCGATGGATCGGAGCCTCAACAGCCACGATGCCGGCCTGCTGGCCCTGCTGCGTGGCACGCACGTGCTTCTTGACGATCTGCACGCCTTCGACGATCAGACGATCATCCTTGAGCACCTGCTTGACGGTGCCTTCCTTACCGCGATCCTTGCCGCGGATGACCTTGACCAGGTCGCCGCTCTTAATCTTGGCTGCCATGTCAGATCACCTCCGGGGCGAGGGACACGATCTTCATGAAGCGCTTGTCGCGCAGTTCACGACCGACCGGTCCAAAGATACGAGTGCCCTTCGGGTCACGGCCGGAGCCGAGAATGACGGCGGCGTTCTCGTCGAACTTGATGTAGGAGCCGTCCACACGACGGTGTTCCTTGACGGTACGGACGACGACGGCCTTGACGACGTCGCCCTTCTTGACCGACCCGCCAGGGATGGCGTCCTTGACGGTGGCGACGATCACGTCGCCGATGCCGGCATAGCGTCGCTTCGATCCGCCGAGCACTCGGATGGCGAGGATTTCCTTCGCACCCGTGTTGTCGGCGACATGAAGCCGCGTTTCCTGCTGAATCATTGATTCTCCTTAGCCGAGCTGGTTCTCCCCAAGCACCCCGCCTGCCTGCTTGAAGCAGGCGGGGTGACTCACGGAGCCTTGCCGAACTTATTTACTTAGCGCGCTCGATGATGGTATCGAGACGCCAACGCTTGGTCTTGCTCAGGGGCCGAGTCTCCATAATACTCACGAGGTCGCCAATGTGAGCCTCGTTGTGTTCATCATGGACCTTGACCGTACGAGTGGAACGAACGACCTTGCCATACAGCGGGTGGGTCGAACGCTGCTCGAGCTCGACGGAAATCGTCTTGTCCATCTTATCGGACACGACGTAACCGCGACGAACCTTGCGGAAGTTACGCTCTTCAGCCATTACTTCTCCTCAGCTTTCGTTTCGGTCGCCTCGGGGGCCTGGCTGATGCCGAGCTCACGCTCACGCAGGACAGTGTACATCCTGGCGATGTCGTGCTTGACCGCCTTGAGGCGGGCGGTGTTTTCGAGCTGACCAGTGGCGGACTGGAAGCGCAGGTTGAACAGCTCTTCCTTGGACTTCTTGAGGAAGCCCTCGATCTCCTCGTTGGTCTTCTCGTTCAGATTCTTCATGGTGTAGTCTGCAGTTCCGACTGCCATCAGATGTCACCGCCTTCACGAGCAATAACACGGCACTTCATGGGGAGCTTGTCGATTGCGCGGCGCAGAGCCTCGCGAGCGACTTCCTCGGACACGCCACCGATCTCGAACATAACGCGACCCGGGTGGACGTTTGCGATCCAGAATTCCGGAGTACCCTTACCGGAACCCATTCGGGTGCCGAGCGGCTTCTTGGTCAGCGGACGATCCGGGAAGACCGTAATCCACACGCGGCCACCACGCTTGATGTAGCGGGTCATGGCGATACGAGCGGCCTCGATCTGACGGTTGGTCACATAAGCCGGAGCAAGAGCCTGGATACCGAAATCGCCGAATGCGATCTCGTTTCCGCCCTTGGACATGCCACGGCGGACCGGACGGTGCTGCTTACGATACTTGGTTCTCTTTGGGATAAGCATTTCTCAGCTCACTCCTTCGTTTCCGTTGCGGCAGGAGCCTCAGCGGCGGCCGGAGCCTCTGCTGCTGCGTTCTGCTGCGGGGCAGCGTTGCGCTGGCCACGACGCGGACGGCGATCGCCGCGACGGCCCTGGCGGTTGTTGCCCTGCTGTGCCTGCTGCTCTTCGAACTCACGCTCGGTCATATCGCCCTTGTAGATCCAGACCTTCACGCCGATACGGCCGTAAGTGGTCTTGGCCTCGAAGAAGCCGTAATCAATGAGGGCACGCAGGGTCTGCAGCGGAACGCGACCCTCGCGGTAGAACTCGGAACGGCTCATTTCGGCGCCACCAAGGCGGCCGGAGAGCTTGATGCGGATACCCTTGGCGCCTGCACGCATGGCATCCTGCTGGGCCTTACGCATCGCGCGACGGAAGGTCACGCGGTTGGTCAGCTGCTCAGCGATGCCCTGTGCGACGAGCTGGGCGTCCAGTGCGGCGTTCTTCACTTCGAAGATGTTGAGCTGGACCTGCTTGCCGGTGAGCTTCTCGAGCTTGGCGCGAACGCGCTCAGCTTCGGCTCCACGGCGGCCGATGACGATGCCCGGACGAGCGGTGTGGATGTCCACACGCACGCGGTCACGGGTACGCTCGATGACGATGCGAGACACGCCCGCACGCTCGAGATCCTTGCTCATGGCCTTACGGATGGCGTCATCTTCGAGAACGAAGTCGCGGTAGCGTTCGCCGACCTTGTTGGAATCGGAGAACCACTTGGAACGATGGTTCTCAGTGATTCCCAGGCGGTAGCCAAACGGATTGATCTTCTGACCCATCTTTAGCGGTTTCCTTCCTTGTTAGCGACGACGACCGTGATGTGGCTGGTGCGCTTGTTGATACGAGCTGCACGGCCCTGTGCACGAGCGCGGAAACGCTTGAGCGTCACGCCTTCGTCCACATAGGTCTCCTTCACGACCAGGTCGTTCTCGCGGAACGGTTCGCCGGCCTTGTCGGCCTTGACGCGAGCGTTCGCGATGGCGCTCTCGAGGACCTTACGCACCGGAAGAGATGCGTCCTGCGGAGCGAACTTCAGAATGGTGATGGCTTCGGTCGCCTTCTTGCCTCGGATGAGGTCGACCATACGGCGAGCCTTGCGCGGCGTCACGCGGACGTGACGAGCGATTGCTTTAGCTTCCATGTGTCCTTACTCTCCTTTAGCGGCGTGCCTTCTTGTCGTCCTTCACATGACCCTTGAAGGTCTTGGTCGGGGCGAACTCACCGAGCTTGTGGCCAACCATGGATTCGGTGACGAACACCGGAACATGCTTGCGGCCATCGTGAACGGCGAAGGTGTGTCCGATGAAATCAGGGGTGATCATCGAACGACGGGACCACGTCTTGATGACGTTGTGCGTACCCTTCTCGTTCTGCTCGTCGACTTTCTTCTGCAAGTGGGCGTCGACGAAGGGGCCCTTCTTGATGCTACGAGTCATCTACTCGACACTCCCTTACTTACGGTTCTTACCATTCGGGCGACGACGAACAATCATCTTGTTCGAAGCCTTCTTCGGACGGCGGGTACGAACCTCGCCCTTGCCCCACGGAGAAACCGGCGGCTTGCCACCGCGGGTACGACCGCCGTGCGGGTGATCGACAGGGTTCATGGACTCACCACGGGTGATCGGACGCTTGCCCATCCAACGTGCACGACCTGCCTTGCCGAGCTGGATGTTGGCGTGGTCGGAGTTGCCGACCTCACCAACGGTGGCGCGGCAGCGAGCGTCCACGTTGCGGATTTCGCCGGACGGCATACGCAGCTGGGCGTAAGCGCCATCCTTAGCGACGAGCTGCACGGAAGCACCAGCGGAACGGGCGATCTTGGCGCCACCCAGCGGGCGGAGCTCGATGGCGTGAACCACGGTACCGGTCGGGATGTTGCGCAGCGGCAGGTTGTTGCCCGGCTTGATATCGGCCTGGGCGCCGGTCTCGATGACGTCACCCTGCTTGATGCCTTCCGGAGCGATGATGTAGCGCTTCTCACCATCTGCGTAGTGCAGCAGTGCGATGCGGGCGGAACGGTTCGGGTCGTACTCGATGTGAGCGACCTTTGCCGGCACGCCGTCCTTGTCCCAACGCTTGAAGTCGATGAGACGGTACTGGCGCTTGTGACCGCCGCCACGATGGCGGGAGGTCATGCGGCCGTAAGAGTTACGACCGCCAGTCTTGCTGAGCTTGCGTACCAGCGACTTCTCAGGCGTGGAACGCGTAAGCTCGGAGAAGTCCGAGACGGACGCGTTACGGCGGCCTGCAGTCGTCGGCTTATAAACGCGGATAGCCATAATCTAGTTCTTCCTTTAACTTTTCTCGGCTAGCCTTCAGTTACCGAAGATGTCGATGGTCTGGCCCTCGGCAACGGTCACGATGGCGCGCTTCTGATTGACGCGCTGACCAAAACCGGTGCGGGTGCGCTGACGCTTGCCGGCGCGGTTGAGGGTGTTGACGTTCGTCACCTTGACATTGAAGATCTCTTCGATTGCCTGCTTGATCTGAACCTTGTTCGCGTTCGGTGCCACCACGAAGGTGTACTGACCGCGATCGGAAAGAGCGTAGCTCTTCTCAGAAACGACAGGCTTGAGGATGACGTCGTATGCGGGCTTGTGGATAGCGACCATGAAAATCAGGCCTCCTTTGCAGCCGGCTCGGTCTTCGCGGCAATGAAGGCGTCGAAGCCTTCCTTGGAGAAGACAACGTACTGAGCGGTGACCACGTCGTACGTGTTGAGCTGATCGGCGAAGATCGGGTGAACGGTCGGGATGTTACGGACGGACAGCCATTCGTTCACATTCTCGCGAGAGAGCACCACGGTGGTGAACTTGTTCTCGGTCACCGGAGTGAGAGCGGCGATGGCGGCCTTGGTGGACGGGGCTTCGGAGACACCGAAGTCCACGACTGCCACGTGACCGGCATTGGCGCGATCGGAAAGCACGTACTTGAGAGCAGCGGCCTTCATCTTCTTCGGGGTGCGCTGGGAGTAGTCGCGCGGCTGCGGACCGAACACGGTGCCGCCGTGGTACCACTGCGGTGCGCGGATGGAGCCCTGACGAGCACGACCGGTGCCCTTCTGCTTCCACGGCTTGCGGCCACCGCCGGAGACCATGCCACGAGTCTTGGTGGCGTGGGTGCCCTGGCGAGCAGCAGCGAGCTGAGCCACCACGACCTGGTGGATCAGCGGGATACGGGACTGGACCTCTTCGGCGGAGAAGCCGAAGATCTCAGCCGGGGCCTCAACGGTGCCGGCTGCATTGCCCTGGTTATCGGTAACGTTCAGAGTAACGTTTGCCATGATTTATCAGGCTCCCTTCACTGCCGAACGGACGAGAACGATGCTGCCCTTCGGGCCCGGAATGGCGCCCTTGATGGCGAGAACGCCGTTCTCAACATCCGACGAAACGATGGTGAGGTTCAGCGTGGTGTTGGTCGCATGACCCATGCGGCCAGCCATACGCTTGCCCTTGAGGATACGGCTCGGGGTAGCGCATGCGCCAACGGAGCCAGGACGACGCTCGTTCTTGTGAGAGCCGTGGGAACGGCGATAGGACTTGAAGCCCCAGCGCTTGATGGTACCGGCAAAGCCCTTACCCTTGGTGGTGCCGGTCACATCGACCACAGCACCTTCCGGGAACAGTTCGGCGGTCAGTTCCTGACCCGGCTCGAACTCTTCGGCGTTGTCGGTACGGATCTCAGCAAGGTGACGACGCGGGGTGACGCCAGCCTTGGCGAAGTGGCCGGCGAGCGGCTTGGTCACCTTGGTCGGGTCAACCTGGCCGTAGCCAAGCTGGACGGCCTTGTAGCCGTCGGATTCTTCGGACTTGACAGCGGTCACCACGTTGGTGGAGACGTCAACGAGGGTCACAGGAACGAAGAAACCGTTCTCGTCCCAGACCTGAGTCATGCCGAGCTTCTTGCCCAGCAGTGCGGTGCGATTAGACATAATGGTTCCCTCCTCCCTTACAGCTTGATCTCGATGTTCACATCAGCGGGCAGATCAATGTGCATGAGGGAGTCCACGGCCTTCGGGGTCGGGTCCACAATGTCGATGAGACGCTTATGAGTGCGCATCTCGAAATGCTCGCGAGAATCCTTGTACTTGTGAGGAGAACGGATAACAACAAACACGTTCTTCTCAGTCGGGAGCGGAACCGGGCCAACCACAGTTGCACCCGCGTTCGTCACCGTTTCGACGATCTTCTTCGCCGATTGGTCGATGACCTCATGGTCATAGGACTTAAGCCTGATGCGGATTTTCTGTCCCGCCATTGCCTTCCGCCCTTTCTAGCGATTCGTTAGTTACTGTTTACCAGCCTGCTTTATCAAAGGGCACCGGCGCAGAAGACCCCCGGAACCGTGGAAGTTCCGTGGCCATACCACATCAGTGCGCAGCCATTCGATCCATCACCCAAGTGATGTTCCGTGCCGCGCTCGCTTTTTTAATTCCAATTTGCGAGCCCTAAAATCAGGCAACTTCTTTATTTAAGCATCAGGTGTGAACATAAGTAATTCCGCGCGTGTCGCGGTATATCGTCAGATCAATGCGCAGATGCTGAGCACCAGCGCCGCGACGCTTGTCACGAATTCGGTCAGGCCTACGACCAACGGTTTGACCGCATGCCCACGCGCCGCGATCATAGGTAACGCGACCGCACGTGCCAGCAGTATCGCAGCCAGCGTGACCATATATCCGTTGCCGGCAACGATCCAGCATGACAGTACGGCAATGTGCCAGATCCAGGAAGCCGCGACATACTGCCATCTGCCCCGCTCACGAATCATCGTCTTCACGAACAGCACCGAACCGAACTGCACCACGAGGAACATCAGGAACAGCGTTGTTCCCGACGCAGCGAAATATGGAACATGAGGTGAATCCACGCCATAGCAGAACGTCAATATCGACATCAGGCAGGCGGCCATCACCGCAACGGCATTCGACCACAGCGAACGTTCCTTGCGAATCCATGAGGCGTAGAACGAAACCGCCGCAAGAATCGCAAACAATGGAGCCCATGCGAGGATTCCCGGATGCAGCGCCACGAACGGCAGTCCGACCAGGCTGAGCGCGATGCAATATGCCAGCGGCTGCATCATCCAACGGCGGGCGCAATGTGACTTGAACCAGCGTGCGGCGGAGAACTGCACGCAATAGCACAGCAGCCAGCAGACCAGCAGCCACCACGGCGTCCAGGAGAATCCCGATTGCATCCAGGCCACCAGTATTCCCGCAATGGCCGGCGAAAGCGCCATCACCATCGCCCCTGGCTGCCCAGGCAGCCAGACTCTCATCCCTCCCCTTCTTCGGGATTGGACAGGTCGTTGATTCGCAATTTCGTTCATGCAGACACGATACGAAAAAACAACGGCGAAATCCAGACCTGCCGTAGCTAAGCCCCCATAAACGGCAAGGAGCCCGGCCGGGAATATTCCCGACCGGGCTCCTTGCGGACCGTTCCTTATGTTTCCCTATATATGAGGCCGCACATCATGTGCGCCGCATCATCGTCAGGATTCCGCAGGTCACGGCCTGCATGAATCTCATGCGCGCTCGGATGCCTCCTCAGTGGCGGCCTCGCCCTGACGCTGGACGCGCAACTTGTGGCCTTCCTCCTGGCTGACGCCGTAGTAGGCGGCGATGGCGATGTCCTTCATATCCTCGATCTGCGGGATACGCGGGTTCGCCGGTGCGCACTGATCTTCGTAGGCACGCATGCCGATCTGCTCGAGGACGGACCAGAAGTAATCCTCGTCCACACCGCACTCCTGGAAGCTCTTGTTCATGCCGAGCTTGTTGTCGCGGTAATCCTCGACGGCCTTCGCCAGATTCTCCACGCCTTCGGCCGGGGTCTTGCCCGGGTCGACGCCGAGGTTCTTGGCGATCTCCTGGTAGCGTTCCGGAGCGATGTACTTGTTGTACTTCGGCCAGCTGGTCGGCTCTTCCGGAATGGAACCGTTGTAGCGGATCACGTACGGCAGCAGGATGGAGTTGGTACGGCCGTGGGCCACGTGGCACAGTGCGCCGATGGTGTGGGACATACCGTGGCACATGCCAAGGAACGCGGAACCGAAGGCCATGCCTGCCATGGTCGCGGCGTTGTGCATCTTCTCCTGGGCCTTGGTCTTGTCTTCGCCCGGCTCGCCGTTGACGGACTCAGCCAGGTTGTCCCAGATGAGCTTGGCCGCATGCAGAGCCATGCCGTCGGTGAAGTCGTTGGCATACACGGAGACGTAAGCCTCGAAGGAGTGGGTCAGCGCATCGAAGCCTGCATCGGAGGCCAGCTTGCGCGGCTGGGTGCGGGCCAGAACCGGATCAACGATGGCCACGGACGGGGTCAGGGCGTAGTCGGTGATCGGGTACTTGTATCCGGTCTTGTGATCGGTGATCACTGCGAACGGGGTGACTTCGGAACCGGTGCCGGAGGAAGTCGGGATGCACACGAGCTTGGCCTTCTTGCCCAGCGGCGGGATCTTGAACGCGCGCTTACGGATATCGAAGAACTTCTCGCGAACGTCGGAGAAGGAGATTTCCGGGTGCTCGTACAGCAGCCACATGATCTTGGACGCGTCCATCGGGGAACCACCGCCGACTGCGATGATGGTATCCGGCTCAAATTCATCGCGCATCATGGCGGCACCGCGTTCGACGGTCTCGACGCTCGGCTCCGGCTCGACGTAGTCGATGATGCGGAAGGTCACACGGTTGGAACGCGCGCGCAGCTGGTCGATGATCTTGTCGACCACACCGAGCTGCTCCATGACCTTATCGCACACGATGACGGCCTTTTCGATGCCGTACATGTCGCGCAGGTACTTGACCGCGTTCGGCTCGAAATAGGTCTTGGCCGGAATCTTGAACCACTGCATGTTGTTGTTCCTTCGAGCGATGCGCTTGATATTGAGAAGGTTGACGGCCTGAACGTTGCCGGACACGGAGTTTCCGCCGTAGGAGCCGCAGCCCAAGGTCAGGGACGGTGCGATGGAGTTGTAGATGTCACCCACGCCGCCCAGGGAGCTCGGGGAGTTCCAGATGATACGGCATGCGTGCATGCGCTGGCCGTACTCGCGGACCAAGGCCTGGTCGTTGGTGTGGATGGCCGCGGTGTGGCCTGCGCCGTGCTTGAGCATCTCTTCGCACATCTTGAAGCCCTCTTCCTTGTTCGGGCTCTTGATCACGGCCTGAACGGGGGCGAGCTTCTCCATAGTCAGCGGTTCGTTCTCGCCGACTTCCTTGCATTCGGCTGCGAGGATGGTGGCGTCGGCGGGAATCTCGAAACCTGCGGCCTTGGCGATGAACTGCGGGGACTTGCCCGGAACCACGGAGTTGAGGACCGGCTTGTTTCCGGAGTAGGAGGTGCAGCCGAACATGTACTGCTCGAGCTTGGCCTTCTCCTCATCGTTCACGAAGTACGCCTTGCGGTGCTTCAATTCCTTGATGAGCGGATTGTAGACGTCCTTGTCGGCGATGATGGCCTGCTCGGTCGCGCAGATCATGCCGTAATCGAAGTGCTTCGACAGGATCAGATCGTTGGCGGCGCGAACGATGTCGACATCCTTATCGATGTAGGCCGGGGCGTTGCCCGCGCCGACGCCGAGGGCCGGCTTGCCGGAGGAGTATGCGGCCTTGACCATGCCCGGACCACCGGTAGCCAGAATGGTGGCGATGCCGGGGTGCTTCATCAGCGCGCCGGTGGCTTCGATGGACGGATGCTCGATCCACTGAACGCAGTTCTCGGGAGCGCCGGCTTCGATTGCGGCGTCACGCACGATCTTCGCCGCTTCGACGGAGCACTTCTGAGCGCCCGGGTGGAAGCCGAAGATGATCGGACAGCGGGTCTTCAGCGCGATCAGGGACTTGAAGATCGCGGTTGCGGTCGGGTTGGTGACCGGGGTCACGCCGGCGACGACGCCCACCGGTTCGGCGATCTCGTCGATGCCGAGCACGTCGTCCTCACGGATGATGCCGACGGTCTTCTGTCCGGCGAGGTAGTTGGTCACATGCTCGCAGGCGAAGATGTTCTTGGTGGCCTTGTCTTCGACCAGGCCACGGCCGGTCTCTTCCACTGCCATCTTGGCGAGCACCAGGTGCTTGTTGAGCGCGGCCACGGAAGCCTTGGCCACGATGCGGTCAACCTGCTTCTGATCGAGATTCTCGAACTCGTCGAGAGCCTTCAGAGCCTTCTGGACCAGAGCGTCGACCTCGGCCTGTGCGGCCGCTGCCTTCTCTTCCGGAGTCGGCTTGGTCGGCTCTTCATTCTTCTTTGCGTCTGCCACTTGAAGTCCTCCTCGATTCTTGGGGGTTGCAAAGTAGTTTTCATTTATTCCCGCCTGCCTCAATGGCATGCGGACGCGTTGCTGGGCACATGTTGTGACCTGAGTCACAATATACTCGAGAAAAAACGCGTTGTATATTCTTCGTCGTGTCGTGAGTTTAGTGTTAGTTTTTTATCTTTTTTTGTTTGATTAATGCTTAATTTCGCACATTTTTTAGAAAAAAATAGTTATTTTGACGCTTTTTGTTCACTCTAAGTCCACTAAACGAACAGTCTGAAATCAATTCTACCTAGTACTTTTATTAAAGCTCTTTTGTTTAGTTACATTTTCAGGCAAACTTTATGTAAATACTTTTATAAAGTATAATTGGAAGGAAGCCCATTTCCACCCGCAAAAGGAGCGAAATATGAACGCCACGCCGGCCATGGTCATGAAGGAACTCAATAAAAGGGCCCTGACCAAATACCTGTATATGCATGGCCCGGCCACCAAGCGGATGATGGAAAGGGATCTCGGTCTAAGCCTGCCGACAATCACCCAGAATCTGCGAATTCTCGAAAAGGAAGGCCTGATAGGCAAAGGCGAACAACTGGAATCCACCGGAGGCAGAAAAGCGCAGACTTTCGTGTTCGAGTCCCGATGCAAAGCGGCCATCGGCGTTGCCATGCGGCCCAATGACCTGAATCTGGGCGCGATCGACCTGCATGGCAACGTCATCGCGAAGCAGCGCATCACGCTCCACTATCAAGACACCGACGCGTACTATCGGCGAATCGGAGACCTCATCAGCGCATTCGCAGCAAAGACCGAACGAAACGGGACCAGCATACTCGGCGTGGCCTTCACCATCCAAGGCATTGTCTCCGCCGACGGCACAACCATCAGCTTCGGCAACATCATGAACAACACAGGTCTCAAACTCGAGACCATCGCACAGAACGTACCCTATCCGAGCATCATGATTCATGATTCCGACGCGTCGGCAATGACGGAACTCTGGCTCGATCACACGCTCAACGACGCGGTCTGCGTGTATCTGGAGATGCGCCCGGGCGGCGCGGTGATAGTCGGCGGACAGCTCTACCAAGGCCCGAATCTACGCAACGGAGTCATCGAGCATATGACGCTGGTACCAGGCGGCAACGAATGCTATTGCGGGCAACACGGCTGCATGGACACCTACTGCTCCCCCGAAGCGCTGATGGAGGATGGCGAAAGTCTTTCCGGCTTCTTCAGCGTGCTCAGGCAAGGCGAGTCCGAGCATCGCCAGCGATTCAATATTTGGCTCAACAACGTGGCGCAGACCATCAGTAACGTACGCGCACTGCTTGCCGGCGACATCATCATCGGCGGAGAGGCCGCACAATATCTCCGTGACGAGGATATGGCCGACCTCAGGGAACGAGTCGAAAGGAAAACCCCTTTCAAGAACGACGACTTCATCATGCGCAAAAGCCTGTGCGCGGAAGATCAGAACATCATCGGAGCCGCACTCAGATTCGTGCAATCCTACGTCAACGAAATCTGCAACGTGGACGCCTGACGAAAACGCGCCAATGCGCTACGCCGGACGGCGGCACACTGCAGGTCCTTCCATTGCCCGCGCGCGTTCTTCATCCACGATATCCGCGCACAACTCGAGATTACGACCGTTTCTCGGACTTGTGCGCAGCCGTCCATAAACAATGAAGGGCGAGCGCCCCTGATGCATAGAACAGGAGCTCTCACCCTCACTGGTATCAGTCGAGAAAAACTCAGACGATCTGACAGAATTCAATGGTCTCGCCGTTAGGACCGTACACGTTGAAATAGCGGATACCGTGATTCCAGAAGCTGTCGATATGCTGGATTTCAGTATCCTTGAAGTTCAATCCGAGTTCCTTGGCGTTCTCGAATGCGGCTTCGATGTCCGGGGTATCGAAGGCCCAATGGTTGATGGCACCGGTGGTCATCGGCGCCGGCTCACCCTCCCAGGTCTCGATGGTCAGATGTCCGTACCGCAGGAACGCGCAACGGTTCTCGCCATTGTGGAAGATGCCGGCGACCTCGAAGCCAAGCTTCTCGGTGTAGAAGGCGATAGTCTCGTCCAGATCCTTGGCAATCATGCCGGAATGCTGCAGATCCGTGGTGAATGCGGTCATGGGTTTGCTCATGATGGTTCTCCTCTGAATGCAATTTGGATAAATATAACGAATATGCATACACATGCCTCGGCGCAACGCCGTACGGCCTGTTTGATCACTGGTATTCTATCGCGCGGAATCAATCAGATTCTGACTCTGCCCCGCCGACTTGATACGGCGACCGCTCTCATCGAATCCGGGCTGCTCGGGGCGGATGAACAATGTGAGCACGAACGCCAGCACGTACAGTGCGGCATAGACCCAGCACACGCCACCGTAACCGATGGTTGGAAGCAGTATCGTCGCGATGCCAGGGCCCGCGAACGTGGTAAGGCCGGCCGCGAGATTATATGCGGAAAGAGCCGCACCCTGCTTGCCCTCGCCAGCATACAGCGTCATGATGGTCGGAAGGGACGAGAAGGCACAGGTACCGATGCCCACAATGACCGATGCGACGATCATCATCAGCGCATTCGCCCCAAACCACTGCGGGATGTAATAGAAAGCGACCGAACCGACGGCAAGCACCGCACACCCGAACCAGCGCATCGGCCAGACCCAGCCGAAGCGATCCATAAACCAACCCCAAAAAGTGTTGAAAATCAGGGTAACGACGAATACGAATCCCCAGATACGCATCCATTCCTCGGTCTTGAAGATGTTGATGCCACCGTTGTGCGAGGTGCACAGGTAGAGCGGCATGATGACTGGGAAGCCGTACAGCAGCAGATTGTTGATGATGCGGATGATGGCGCAGATGAGAATCTTACGATTCGTGACCAGGATGGTGGCCCCTGCGGTCAGCTCCCTCAGCCGCTCCTTGCGACTCAATCCCTCACCTTTGACGACTTTGTTCTTCGGCACGAAGAAGAAGCACATGACGGTGCCGACGATGGAGAAGGGCAACGCGAACCAGAAGGTCCTATACTCGCCGAAAACCGGCATGATGAAACTCGGCAGATAGGCACCGAACACACCGATACCCAAGGAGAAGCAGGTCCAGAAGAAGCCCGTGGCCGAAGCCAGTCTGGCCGGAGAGATGTATTGCGCCATCAATACCACGAAGCTGTAGATGAACAGCGGGTAGCCGATGCCTCGCAAGGCATACAGGCCAAGGATTAACAGGTAGATATGGCTTGGAATGGCAACGCCGAGGAACAGCAGGTGCACGCCGATCCACCAGCATGCACCGAACATCATGACCCTGCGCGCGCCGAACATTTCGGCCAACACGCCGGCCGACCAGCCGCCAAGCGCTGCGAACAGGCCATATACAGTGACCAACAGCGAGGCCTGTGATGAGGTGAAACCCTGGTCCACCATGAATTTCGACAGGAACGTCAGTTCGAAGCCATCACCGGTCATAAAAATCGCGACGGCAAGAAAACCAAGCATCAAGGAGCGGGGAACACCCAGTCGTTCAAGAATTCTGATCATGTGAGCGCCTTTACTCGATTTCCATTCAGCATTGAGGAAATCGTCCGAACATCGTTAAGGGTTTGGATGAGGAAACCACGGCTTCATCGCCGTGGCACCTGATTTGTATGGGTGGCCGCCGCAGAAGAGCATGGACGGCGGCCATAATCACCAGGAGCCATACCCTCTTACAGGGTTAGTCTCCGATCTTGACGACGGCCTTGGAAACACCGGAAATCCTGCCATCGAGGAAATCCTGCACTTCTTCAAGTCCAAGCTCGTGGCTGATCAATCCACCGATATTCATCTTGCCCGACGAAACCAGCGAGATTGCGTCACGGAAGGTCAGCGGGTTGATGAAGGACCCTTGGATGGTCAGCTGCTTCTTGTAGATGTCGTAGGTGTTCATCTCGAAATGGGCCTCCTGCGGTCCGACGCCGAACATCAGCACCTGAGCTCCCTTCTTGGCGGCGGAGACAGCCTGCGCCTGCGTCGCCGGAAGCCCGACCGCCTCGACAATGACGTCATAGGCGTCGGAAGGAATCTGTTCGCGGGTCGTATTGTAGGTTTCGGTGACGCCGAACTGCTCTTTGTTACGTTCCAGCTTCTCGTCGAAGATGCCCGCCAGATCGACCTGGTGTACACCGTACGCTTGCAGCAGCTGGGCGAAGATCTGGCCCATGAAGCCGTCACCGACGACCAGGGCCTTCTGGTATGGGCGCAGCCTGAGCAGATCAAGGCCATGCACGGCGCAGGAAACCGGTTCGATGGCGGCAGCATCGCGCAGGGAGACGTTATCGGGCAGCTTGTAGACCACGGTGGCCGGAGCAGTGAACTGTTCGGCCAGGCCGCCGTCACGGGTAACGCCGACAGCGCTTAGATGATCGCACAGTTCCGGACGCTGGGTAAGGCAGTATTCGCACTGGCCACAGTAGATGTTCGGGTCAACCGCCACCCTATCGCCGACCTTGACGTTGGTGACTTCGGAACCGACCGCGGCAACGACACCGGAGTTCTCATGGCCAAGCACAATCGGCGGAATCGCGGAAGCCGAGCCCGGACGACCTGCATACAGATCGTGATCAGTGCCGCATACACCCGCATACGCGGTGTTGATCAGCACCTCGTTCGGCAGAATCTCAGGAGTATCCAAGTCCTGAATTTCGAATTCCTTTACGCCGGTAAGCACCAGAGCCTTCATGACTGTTCCTTTCCGCATTGAAAGTTTGCGTTCTTTCGTTACTCTCCCGCAGATCCTTCTGCGTGATGGCTCACACTATACGCTTTTTTAAAAAGTTTTACAAATTTCTTTTCTTAAAGTGTTTTACATAGTGTGTCGCGCGAAATATCAAGGATTCTCTGACGCAGAAAGCATCCATCATCACAAAACAGGAATCCGTACATCGCAACCAGACCCCAACAGTCCGCCATCGACACGCGACAAAAGGCGCGGAGGCAAGGAAACTCCTAACAATGCGTAAACAACAGATTGACGCTCGGCGTCTTACAATTGGGTCTATGAAAAATCCGCCTCTGCATCGATACGCAACACGCCCAGGACTGTATTTCACCGAAGATGGAGGAGCGGACGCCGTCGTCCGATCCGAGTCCGCGTACCAGGCATGGTTCTGCGTTCTGGAGCCCCTCGACCACCCCAGCCTCTTCTACAACGAGGCGACACGTCTGTTCGACGACTCCACCGACTCCTTCATCGATCAAGCGAAGAAGCATCCGGTCTGCACACGCAGAATCCCCTCACTCAATCTTCGTGAGACGTTGTTCCTCATGGATGGCCCCAATTACGGCCTGTGGTATGTGCACCTGCCCAAAGCATGGGACGGCATGCAATACGGATACCGCGTCGACGGTCCCTGGGATCCGAACCACGGAGTGAGCTTCAATCCGTATAAACTGCTGCTCGACCCATACGCCAAGGGCATCGAAGGCAAAATGAAACTTCATCCGGGAGCCTTCGCCTACGAGTGCAAGATTGTGAACGGCAAGGTCAAGGGATCCCCCTTCGGCGAGATGAGCACCGTGGACTCCCTCGGGCATGTGCCCGTATCCGTGGCGATCGACGATCGGGACGCGAACAAGCATGATACGGATCCGGAACATCCTCATGTGGCATGGAGCAAAACCGTCATCTACGAGCTGCACGTCAAGGGATTCACCGCAAACGCGCCTTGGCTGCCGAAGGAGCTTCGCGGCACCTATGCCGGCCTGGCCCATCCTTCCACGCTTTCGTATCTGCAGGATCTGGGCGTGACCTCGATCGAGCTGCTTCCCATCCAGGCAAAACAGCCGGAACTGTTCCTGCAGGAACGCGGACGAAACAACTATTGGGGATACTCCACACTCGGTTATTTCGCGCCGGAAGCCTCATATGCCACCAAACGCGCGCAGATCGCCGGAGCCGCGGCCGTGCGTCAGGAAGTCATAGACATGGTGCGGGCCCTCCACGAAGCGGGATTCGAAGTGATCATGGACGTGGTGTACAACCACACCTGCGAATCGGGGCCGGAAGGACCGACGATCTGCTGGCGAGGACTCGACAACCTCTCCTATTACCGGCGCACCAAAGAGGACCTCAGCCGCCTGTACGACACCACCGGATGCGGCAACACGTTCGACTTCACGAACACGCACGTTACGACGTTCGCCGTGGATTCGCTGCGATACTGGGCGAAACGAATCGGCATCGACGGATTCCGCTTCGACCTTGCCGCCACACTGGCCCGACTCGACGGCGAGTTCACCCACCATCATCCGTTCCTCTACGCCTTGCGATCGGACATCTGGCTCGGCAACCTGAAAATGATCATGGAACCCTGGGATATCGGCCCCAACGGATGGCGGACCGGCCAGTTCGGCATTCCCTTCGCGGAGTGGAACGACCGTTTCCGCGATTGCAGCCGCAGATTCTGGCTCACTGATGTGGAACGCAGCAGAAGCGGACAGTCCTGCGAAATGACCATGCAGGAATTGGCCACCAGACTGTGCGGTTCGGCGGATCTGTTCGCAACGGATCCCGGCCGTGGATCGACCGCATCCGTGAACTATGTGGCCTGCCACGACGGCTTCACCACCGCCGACCTGACCATGTATAAGAGAAAGCACAACGAGGAGAACGGCGAAGGCAATCGAGACGGCTCCGACAACAACCTTTCGGTGAATTTCGGACATGAAGGTCCGAGCAACAACCAGATCATCAACACCCAGCGCGAGCGTGCGTCAATGAACATGCTGGGAATGCTGATGCTGTCCCTCGGTACGCCGATGCTGCTGGCCGGCGACGAATTCGGTAATTCGCAGAACGGCAACAACAACGCCTACACACAAGACAATGAAACCACATGGTTGGATTGGGATTGGCTGTACAGCACCGAACAGACCCCTGAATTCAAACGATTCGACCTTATCTCACGATTGATTTCGCTACGCAAGTCACGCAATTCGTACAATCATGAGGATTTCTTCACCAGACTCAGCGAGATAGGTCTGCTGAAGAAATCCGACCGTGTGCGCTGGTACATGCCCGATGGGGAAGCGCCGCATGATTCCGATTGGACGAACCCGCAGATAAGAACATTCGCCATGCAGCTGCTTTCCAACGACGAACCGGATCTGATGATTCTGATCAACGGATCCGATGAGGTCTCGCAATTCCACCTGCCGGCGAATATGGAATGGGAATTGGTCTGGTCGTCCGCCGAAATCTCCGGAGAATATCCAGGGCAGGGAGAAACCGTCGAGCACGTGGTCAAACTCGAGGAGGAATCCAAGGAAAAGCCCGCGGGCCGTCTTCAGGACCATCTGCATCGACTGAATATGATGTATCTGAAATATACGGAGAAGGATGCGGAAGAGGCCGTGGAGCCCCTCGAGGAGGATGTGCCGGAACCGGACCCGACCATCTGGACCATACCGTCTCTGAGCATCAGCGTGATGAAGCAGATTCCGGCATAATCCTTCATCAACAGCCGATCGCAACGTCCGGCTGGCGTTTTGCCTAAGTCGGCGATCACCAGTCGGACGTATGCGCGCAAGTATGCCCGGCATATGCAAGCGACATGCAAGCGGCACAAATAAACGGTATAAACAAGGAAACCCCTCGAATGGCGAACATTCGAGGGGTTTCGAATAAGCAGCAATAAAGCTTTAGCGCTTCGAGAACTGCGGAGCGCGACGTGCCTTGTGCAGACCAGCCTTCTTGCGTTCCACGACGCGAGCGTCGCGGGTCAGGAAGCCGGCCTTCTTCAGGGTGGCGCGGTTCGCATCACGATCGATGGCGTTCAGAGCGCGGGCAACGCCCAGGCGGATTGCGCCAGCCTGGCCGGTGGTGCCGCCACCGTCAACGAGGACGATAGCGTCGAACTTGCCTTCGAGCTTGAGCAGGACGATCGGGGAGTTGACCTCACGCTGCAGCAGCTTGGCCGGGAAGTACTCTTCCAGGGTGCGGCCGTTGATGGTCCACTTGCCGGTGCCCGGAACCAAGCGAACACGAGCGACGGCTTCCTTACGACGACCGGTGCCGTAGCCCGGAGCGATAGCGGAAGTACCGGTGCCAGCGCCTGCGTTGGTCTCGGTGGTGTACGAGGTGAGCTCCTCTTCGGTCTCGAGAACCGCGGAGTTGTTGGTGTTTTCAGCCATGTTTCTTATCTCCCTTCGGTTCACTTAGCCTGCTGCGAGACCTGAGCGATCTCGAAAACCTGCGGCTGCTGTCCTGCGTGCGGATGCTCAGCACCACGGAAGATGTGGAGACGATCCAGCTGGACCTTGGCCAGACGGTTCTTCGGCAGCATGCCCTTGATAGCGGACTTGATGATGCGCTCGGGGTTGGTCTTGAGCAGCTGAGCGTAGCTATCGCGACGCAGGCCACCCGGACGACCGGAGTGCATGTACAGTTCCTTGCCCATCTTGTTGCCGGTCAGAGCGATCTTGTCGGCATTGATGATGATCACATGGTTGCCGGAATCGGCGTGCGGAGCGTAGGTCGGCTTGTTCTTGCCGCGCAGCAGAAGAGCTGCCTGGGAAGAGAGACGGCCGAGCACCACGTCGGTGGCGTCGATGACGTACCAGTCGTGAGTCAGATCAGCTGGCTTCGGAGTGAAAGTTTTCACGATGTACCTTTTCTGTATATTGTGTTCCGGACCATCAAACCGCGCCAAACGTTGGTTAGGCGTTGCAATGGTGCCGTTTTCAGGTCTCATTATCCGTGGGCTCCCTGAAAGTCCTCGATGGCGAGTGGGAAAAGCGCTTTGAAGGACCCCGTAGGGAAACACAACAATCCTCTAGTGTATCGCCTGCCTTGACATTCGGCAACACGAAAGCCAGGGGCGCTCCCCGGAAGGCAACCGGAGAGCGCCCCTGGCTTTGAAAGCGTGATCAGCCACGCATAATGCCTGCGATTCCCTGCAGACGTGGATTGTCGAACAGCTCTTCCAGAGTCACGACGTTGCCCTTGCCGTCCGCCAGCGGGATTCGCCAGTTCGGATACTCGTTATTGGTGCCGGGTTGGTTCTGCGTGCGCTTCTCCCCCACGGCATCGACGATGGACGCGGCCAGGAGCTTGCATGGCGATCCCTTAAGACCGCGATACAGCGCGTTGATGATCTCGTCCTCGTTGGCGAGCTCATCCTGCAGGACGCTCTCGTCGAGATATCCTTCCTCGACGAGCATGTTCAACATGGCGTTGTGCTCGGCGGTGGCGGAAGCCTGGAATTCCTCGACAGGCCCCGACAGCAGACCAAGCTGTTCACGCAGCTTGACATGACCGTATTCCAAATAGCCGGCGGCCGGAGGCATGTCGTGCGTGTTGACCGACGCAAGCGCGTAAGGTCGCCAATTCTTCGGCGCGCGGAACTCGCCGTCGAACTGCTCGAACCATTCCACCGCGCATCCCAGAATGCCGTGTTCCGACAACGATTTGGACACGTAATCCGGAACCACGCCGAGGTCCTCGCCCACGACCACGCCGCCTGCACGGGACGCTTCCAAGGCGAGGATGCCGAGCATGATGTCGGAATCGTAATGCACATAGGTGCCCTCCGTGGCCTTCTTGCCTTCCGGAATCCACCACAGACGGAACAGGCCGAGAATGTGGTCGATTCGAACGGCTCCGGCGTTGGAGAACATGCCATGCACCATGTCTCGGTACACCTTGTATCCGGTGTTCTCCAGCGAAATCGGGCTCAGCGGCGGCTGGCTCCAATCCTGGCCCTGCTGGTTGAACATATCCGGAGGCGCGCCGACCGTGGCGCCCTTGGCGAACCGTTCTGGATTCCACCACACGTCGGAACCGGCGGGATGCACGCCAACGGCCATGTCGGAGACGATGCCGATCTTCATTCCCGCATCACGCGCGGCCTGCTGGGCCGCATGGAGCTGCTCCGTGGCGATCCATTCAAGCCAGCGGTAGAACTCGAGCGTATCGGGGAACTGTCCGCGCAACCGTGCGACTTCGCCGGAATCACGATTGTATTTGCGAACCCAGCTGCCGGCCCCTTCCGTGGGCACGCCCCACTTGTCGTAGCACAGGCACCAGGTTGCGTAGGATTCGATCTCGTCTCCGCATTCGGCCAGATAACGGTCGAACTCGCTACGGCGTTCGGCGCTCAGCCCGGCTTTGTAGATGATCCACAGCGCGTTCATCTTCGCACGCCACATGCTGTCTCGATCGATAATCTGGGAGTCGCCGTTGAGCATCTCCACCCGATCATGCAAATCGTCGACACGCGCCTTGACCTCCGCCGACAACGCGGCATACTCCGGCATGCTTTCCGGACGGATATACGTGAAGTTGATGAATCTGCGGGAGATCGGCAGATACGGGGAAGGAGTCAGCGGCGGCACCGGATCGGCGGCATGGATCGGATTGATGAGCATGAAATCCGCGCCGGTCTTCTTCTTGGACTCCACAAGCAGCGTCTTGAGGTCCTCGAAGTCGCCCACGCCCCATGATCCGCTGGAACGGATGGAATACAACTGGCTCATCCAACCCCACAGCGAGCCCTGCTTCATGTCGTCAAGCAGTTCGATCTTTTCAGGAACGCTGATCAGGGTCGCGGTCTCGCACTTGTCTCCCATAGAGACTTCGAGTGTGTGGTATCCGGCTGGCAAATCCGCGGGAATCACCAGCTTCGACGCGAAGACGAATTCCCCATCCGCTTCGAACGCGGTCTCCCCGCTGGCTTCATAAACGATCTCACCAGTGAAGGAATCGCCGTTCTCCAAGGCGATGGAAGCCTTGGGAATGTCGAACATGCCACCGTGCACCGTAACACGGCTTTCCTTGCCGACAACATGAAGAACGGTCGGAGCCACGACACGGACACGGCGTTCGCGGATGATGGACGAAATGGACTGGTCGATGGCCTCTTCGGTCGAGGCGTCGATGCCAAGCGCCTTGAGCACTGCCACCAGAACATTATCTTCGATTTCATGGTAGTCGTGGCTCATGCCGACATAGCTGGTGGCAACACCGACCAGCTTGGCCAAGCGAATGAGCGGACGTGCGAGACGCGTTGCGTTTTCGGTCTGTTCTGTCATACGTAACAGTTTATGCCCGAACCGGAGAACAGCCCACAAGACTCACCGCAAAGGGTCAGCGCATGCCCTACTTCTCCGACAGCCTCCGTTGTGCGGCGTGAACCACTTCCGGAGAGGGGTCCTGCGCAAGTTTGTTCAGCATCTCATCCGAAACGTTCGGATTGAGGGCGACCGCCCTGCGGACCATGGAAGCCAGCACGGCAGGCGCCTTCGGCTCAAGTTCGGTTCCCAGAATGCCCAGGAAGTCGAGCGTGGGCTGGTCCATGTTCGGATCCTGCGCACCTTCAAGCCTCATTTTCCAAGATGTCTTTTTGTTACGCAATGCGATGTCGCGCACCTGAACGGACTCGTCTTTGGTGAGACGCCCGACCAGCCAGTTCTTGTCGTCCTCATTAGCTGCGACGGCCTTGCGAACACGCTCGGACGAATCGGTGGACAACTTGACCAGAACATTAGGGAACGGCATCGTCTCGGCGAGAAACACGCGATCGTCCTCAGGGGTGTTCGGATTACCCGCCACGGCTTCAAGCAGTGCCGTGGCACGGGAGAAAGCCGCCTGTTCGGAACGATCCGGCAACGGACGTCTCGCGAATTCGCTGAGCTCCTGCGCGTCGGTCGAATGGCGGAGTCGTTCATATGTTGTGGTCAATGGTTCGAAATCGGCAGGAATCCCGCTATTCTGCTGCGAATCCCCGCCCTGCACGTCTTCAACTACATCCGCAACCGCATCGTCAACCGCAACCGCATCGTCAGTCATGTTTTCAGTCATGTTTTCGGCCTGCTCGCTCATGCTCTCCACCTTACGACACCGTCTCACGCTTCACCGTCGAAAACCATCCGACCGGACATCACATCTTCACCGGACGATTGGACGTTCCGACCAACCGCGGCTCCACCGCGGCATTGAACGTCTCCACCACCCGCGACTCGAACGCCTGCGCACGTTCCTGCGGCACCACCACGGACAGCACGATGCAATCGGTGTATTGCGCGTCCGCCTGTTCTCCGTCCATCTGCGAAAGAAGATTCTGGAAGCTGCCCAACTGGGCGTAGTCGAGCGTCAGCTGGTATTCGGCGCACGGCACGATCATCGCCTTCGTGGCGGCCTTGACTCCAATCGAAGCGCCTGTGGCGTAAGCGCGGATAAGGCCACCCGATCCAAGCAGGATTCCGCCGAAGTATCTGGTGACGGCAATCACGCAGTCCGTCATCTCATTGGCACGCAGCATGTCGAGAATCGGCTTTCCTGCTGTGCCGGATGGCTCGCCATCGTCGCTCATACGTTCGGAAAGACGCCCGTCGGAACCGCCGCAGACCGCGGCATAAGCCACATGACGCGCCTTCGGATGCATGTCGCGAATCTTCTGCACGAACGCGACTGCCTCATCCAACGAATCGATATGACAGGCATCCGCTATGAATTCCGACTTTTTCTCGACGAACGCGTCATGCGCGGGATTTTCGGCGGAATCAAGTATGGTCTGCATGGTTTCAAGCTACCGAACCACACCGACGGACGTCACACGACGACGTTGAAATCCTCGCCCTTGACGAACGCCACCACGGATTTGACGACCTGCTCGGTAATGCCGGCATACGCGCCGTCCGAACGCCAGCCCACGTGCGGCGTGAGAACGATTCCGGGAATGGCGCACAGCGGGTCGTCCGCGGCAAGCGGCTCGTAATCGAACACATCGAGCGCGGCCCGAATGTCTCCCCTCCGAAGGCGTTCGAGCAACGCGCCCGGTTCGATGATCTCAGCACGTGCGGTGTTGACGAACAACGCTCCGGGGCGCAACGCTTCAAGGTTTTCGGCTGTGATGATGCCGCGGGTCTCGTCCAGAAGCGGCATGTGGACGGAAACGACGTCGGAATCGGCGATCAGCTCGTTCATGTCATCCACAGGAGTGACGTTCAGATCGGCGAACACCTGCGGTGGAACATGCGAGTTCCAAGCCGAGACCTTCATGCCGTAGGCTCCCGCTATACGAGCCACGGTCTGGCCGATGCCGCCGAATCCGATGAGTCCAAGCTTCTTGCCGTGCAACTCGTAGCCGTCCAGACCATCCCAATTGCCCGATTTGACCTCCGTATCGAGACGGCCCACGTGGCGGGTCAGTTCCATGAGCAGCGCCATGGTGTGCTCGGCCACCGCGTGATCGCCATAATGAACCACATTGCACACCCGAATGCCTTCAGCCTTGGCCTTTTCGAGATTGATGTAGCTGGCCACGCCCGTGCCACCGAACGCGAAGCACTTGGCGCCCGTGCGCTCAAGCACCGAATCCGGGCAGTGGAAGCCGATCACCATAACCGCCGCGGCACCCTCGCAACGTTCGATGATGGTTTTCTCGTCGAGGGTGAAATCCTCGAACATGCGCACCCGGGCGACATCCTTGAACAATTCAAACGTTTTCTTGAATGGTTCAATCAACGATTCGGTGACCACCGGCATGACCACCAGCGGCAAATCCGTACGTTCAGGCTGGGTATTGAACACATCGACCATGCTTACCTCATGTTTTCCGGTTCGTACCGCATAAAACACGGCATTCATCAGTTATGCAGCTATTGTGCCACGTCAAAACGCTATTCCGATGAACTCGTCTGTTCCTCGGTGATGTTCCACTCCCTGACCACGTTCTGATCCGCGCCCATGGAGTAGATCACATTCCAGATGCGCTGCCGAACGTTCGCATCCTCGCTCTCACTCCAACAGGTACCGTCGGGATGGTCGTTTGACAACGGACACCACTGGTATTTGCCCTGATTCACGTTCGCGGTGGGCAGCCAGTCGATGCGACTCACCCGCCACGAACCGGCCACGCCCTTCTTGCCCGCGAACTGCACGCGCGCGGTGACGCCCTGATTGTTCACGATGGTGTCGGCGGTATTGGCCGATTCCGTCACCGCGTTGCCCAAACCGTAGATGATCCACGTGCCGTTGTAGTTCTCGATGGGCTGGGCGCAGTGGCATCCGGCACCGTATATCACGTCGAAGGCCCCGGTATCGGCAAGCTCATGTGCTTCGGTCTGCTGCCACGAATCGGCGTAGTCGATATATTCCTGCACGGAATGCATGGCGATCGCCACTACATCGGCGCCCTGCTCACGGGCGGCCTTCGCCTTGGCCACGGCCTTGTCTATATCGGATTGGTGATTGGGGTCTCCCACATCCCTCAGACGGTCCACCTGCCAGTCATAGTCGGCGGTGAAGCCGTTCAGCGAAACGGTTCCGGTGATCAGACCGAGCTTGCCGCCGCCCGTCGGAGATTCAATGACCAGAGGTTTCGTGGAATCCTCTTCGGTCTTATAGGAACCGGTTTGCGCTATGCCGTTCTGCTCAAGAGTGTCCCACAGTCGGGCGATTCCATCCGAACCCTGATCCCAGGAATGATTGGTCGCATGGGTGCAGGCGGTATATCCGACGTTCTTCGCGGCATCGGCGACCTCCGCCGGAATGTTGAAAATCGGGTATGCGGCATACGGTCCGCCACGCTGCGCGATTGGCGTCTCGAACTCGCAGACCGCTATGTCCGAGGCTTCGATGTACTTGCGCATGGGCTCGAACAGATTGGTGAAGTCGAACGCGGTTCCGTCCGTGGCGGACGTGTCGGCGCCCGCGAACTGGCTCCACAGCCCTTCATGGAACAGCAGATCGCCGTTGACGAGCATGGCTATGCAGTCGGTATCCGGGCAATCAGGCGAATTGCCATGATGCTCCTGCGTTTGCGCGACGGTCTCCTCCGTAGTCTCCCCCGTATCCTTTTCCGTGGTCTTTTCAGCGGTGGAGGAAGCGGTTTCCGCCGAGTTCCGGGACTGCGCGCCACGAACATGGTCAACCAGGAACCATCCGCCGACCGCGAGCGCCAGTATCAAAACGATGCTTGCCACGACCGCGAGTCTGACACGTCCCACGGTGAGCACTTCGGGATTGCTGGCGTGCATGGCGTCTTTTTTGTGCTTCATTTGCTTGTCCCCCGTTCTTCTCGGTTCCCTGTTTCAAGGATATCGAATATTCGTGCGATATCGGTGCTTTTTAGGGGGAATGGCCATACGAGTTTATACGCCAAAACTGACGCTGCCGCCACCGTATTTTTCCCGTACTGCGTCGAGTACGGCTTCGGCTTCGCGTATTTTCTTGGTTTTGGTGTGTGCGTCGCCGGCTCTTCCGGTTCTGATGGCGTGTTCGCTCGCGTCTTTTTCTTCCAGAAGGTCGTCGAGGGAAGGTTGGATTGCGGTTTCGTCGGCTTTCGATAGTCCGGAGACGCTCATGCCGGCCAGTCGTATTGGTCGGGTCAATGATATCGCCGATCGGGAGGTTTCCGGCATTCCCAAGGCGTTGAGCAGCAGTCCCATGCATTGCGGGTAGAGGATGCCGGCCGTGTCCGTCGGCTGTGCGAGCGTGTGGCCTTTGGTGGCGTAGCTTAGGTCGGGGAATCGGATTTTCACCGTGATTTTGCGTGCCGTCAGCCCACGTTTGCGCAACGTTTCGGCAACGTCGTTGCAGCACCAGCGCAGCATGGAGCGGACTTCTTCCATGCTTTGGGTGTCTTTGTCGAATGTTCGCTCGGCTCCTATCGATTTTTCCGCGCGATGTGTGGTCAGCAGCCTTTCATCAAGGCCGTGGGCTGCCAAGTGGAGGTTGCGTGCCGCGATTGGGGAGCCTGTGGCTTCGGTCAATGATTCGATGCTTGTTTTCGCCAGATCGGCGACGCTGTTGATGCCCCATGCGTTCAGGCGTTTTTCCTGCGCGGGTCCGATGCCGGGTATGCCTCTCAGCGGCATCATCTGCACGAATTCGGCGTGTTTTGTTTTGGGAATCATAAGGATGCCGTCGGGCTTGGCGTTGGTCGAGGCCATCTTGGCTACCAGTTTGTTGGCCGCTATGCCTACCGAGCATGTGATGTTGTATTTCGAGCGCACTTGTTCGCGGATCCATTCGCCTATCGTCTTCGGGCTTTTCCACGCAAGCAGCGCCGATGAGACGTCCATATAGCATTCGTCGACCGACACCCGTTCGATGCGGTCGGTTATCCGTTCGAACACCTCTTCGAAGATTCTTTCCGACATTTCACGGTAGTAGCGCATGTCCACGGGCAGGAAGATGCCATTCGGGCAGAGTTTTTGCGCTTTTGCGCTTGACATGGCCGAATTGATGCCGTATCTGCGCGCCTCGTAGCTTGCCGCCGATACCACGGAACGGTTGCCGACGCCGATGATCACCGGTTTTCCCATGTATTGCGGATGTCTTGCCACTTCCAGTGACGCGTAGAAGGCGTCCATGTCGATGTGCAGCACGGTGCATCCGGTTTCATCGTGACCCCAGTCACGCTTGGCCGCTGCGATTCTCGGTGCCGTGCTCATGATTCCATGATAGGCGAGAATCACGGTTTTTAATACATTTGTTCGAATGACCCGCTGTGTTGCGCGTCATCGACGCATGGGCGGCGCGTCTTTTCGGAAAAGTCGCTCCGTTGCGCCTTCGGAGTAGTCTGATTCGCCGTGAAGAACATGATTGTGCGCGCCTTGAACCGGATGCCGGTTTTCCTGATAGTCGTCCTTGAAGCAACGTTGATTTACAGCGCGACCGGCGTGGCGAAGGTTGCGTTCACCCAGCTCGACGCCATGTATGCGGCCTGGTATCGGGTTGGTTTCATGGCGATTCTGCTGCTTATATGGCGCAGGCCATGGCGCAAACGCGACCTCCTACCGGCAACGGCCCGCGATTGGGGCTTCCTGATCGCTTTCGGCGCGTCCCTGGTGACGATGAACACCATGTATTACGTGGCGATCAGCAACATGGACATCGGCATCGCCACCGCCATCGAATTCGTCGGACCTCTTTCCGTGGCCGTAATCACCGGGCACAGCTGGAGGGAACGTGTCGGCATCCTGCTTGCGGCATCGGGAGTGGTGCTGCTCGCCGGCATCTCCCTGAACGGCACGGGCGGAGGCAACTTCCTCGTGGGCCTGCTCGCCATTCTTATCGGCGGCTCGATGTGGGGATGCTACATCGTTCTGGGAGGCAAGATCGCTTCGAAAGGACACCCCATCGACACGTTGTGCGCGGGCACCACGTTGGGCTGGATTCTGCAATCCGTGTTCCTCGCCCCCGGTGCGGTATCGCACGTGATCCATCCGAAGGCCGACGCCACCTGGCTGGTCGGATTCAAAGGTACGGCAATGCTCATGCTGGTGCTTTTTCTGGTTTCGCTGTTCGGCTCGTTCCTGCCGTATCTGACCGATCAGGTGGTGATGCGCCGCATCCCGTCCGACCGTTACAGCGTGATGCAGTCCATCAATCCGGCCATGGCCACGCTTATCGCGATTGCGTTCGGCGAACTGCCTAGCTTCGGCGAATGCATCGGAATCGCCCTGGTCATAGCGGCCGTGGCCGTGACCTTCTCAAGCGACAGCAATCCAATGTAGACATTCACCCGAATGCCGCCGCTCTCCAAGAAGAATCCCCTCATATTGAGGGATTTTTCCAGAATATGGTGTTTTGTCTTCATATAGATGGTATAGTTACATGCTGTTGCGTCGATTGTAATCGGCAAAACAGTGGAGTCATGCCTGAGTGGCCGATAGGGGCACCCTGCTAAGGTGTTAGTCGTTTTTAGCGGCTCGAGGGTTCGAATCCCTCTGACTCCGCCATGAGGGTTTTCGGAGAAATCCGGGAACCCTTTTTTCATGCCGAAAACGGCGGAATTCCAACGATTTCAAGCCCTCAGCCACATACGATGAACACCCGCAAAAGCACGCCAATGTACACGTTTGAGGCACCCAAATCCGCACCCAAAAAGCCCTACCCTATCGGTCATGGGATTCGGAAACATCAGCCATACGCCATAAACACTGAACGCACGCGAATACGCACGTCTGAGGTGTAGATTCAGACACCCGCACAGGCACCCGTTCCCAGATGTTCAAAGAGCGAACAGGAAATTCGGAATTACCGTGCATCTGCCGCACACAACCGGGAGATATAGTCATATTCCACAGGTTGTGGCTCAAAGGGGGTGCGCACGCGCCGTATCCCAACCACATACGCAATACAGAAACGGCCATTTTCCAACGATTTAGAATCCACGCTCCGAAACGACTGTCACGCGAGCCGCGCACAAGTGGGAAATACGCCCGTATCTCCCACTTGTGGCATCAGAGGTGCGCCGACGCGCTTTTCAGCGGGCCAGCCTTTCAGCGGCGGACGCGATTGCCTCATCGCTGGCAGTGGCGGAGAATCGCAGATATTCCGGAGCTCCGTAGAACTCGCCGGGACTTGCGATGATGCCGATCTCGGCAAGCTGTCGCATATCCTCCCAGCAATCGCCCGACTTGGCCTTCACCCACACATACAACGCACCGTCCGGCATATCCGTGCAGTATCCGTAAGCACGGAGAGCCCCCACAAGGATTCCGAGACGCTCCCTATAGCGTTCACGCTGCGTTTTGACGGATTCCAGATCACGCAGGCCCACGGTCATGGCCGCTTGGACGGGTCCGGGAATGATCTGGCCGATCTGCTTTCGATAAGCCGCCATCGGCTCCACCAGAGATGCGTCTCCGGCGATGAACGCGGTCCTATAGCCCGCCATGTTGCTTTGCTTGCTCAACGAGTAAAGCACTAGGATGCCGTCGGCCGACCCGCCGCACACGTCCGCACGCAAGGCGCATGGCGTGGATTCCAGCGCATCGCCGGCCGGCTCGCTCCACTGCATCAGCGCATAGCATTCGTCGGAAAGCACAACTGCTCCGATTTCACGCGCCGCGGCCACAATGCCCGCCATCTGTTCGGCGCAATACACCTCACCGGTGGGATTGCACGGCGAATTGACCCACACGGCCTTCACGCCGGGCACATTCTTCCAAGAGTCCACGTCGGCCACATTGCGAACCTTCAACGTTTCGGCTCCGGCAAGCTGCGTACCGATCTCATACGTGGGGTACGAGACCTCGGGCTGCACGACCACGTCGTCCTCGCCCAATCGCAGCAGGGACGCCATCAGGGCGACACCTTCCTTCGAACCGACCGTCGGCACCACCGACGCGCCGACACGCTGAAGATCCACGTCACGGGTCTCGCGGAACCAGTCGTCGATCGCGGAGCGCAGTTCGGCGGTTCCCGCGGTAACCGGATATCCGTACGCATTCGGATCGTTCGATGCCGCAGCCAACGCCTTACGAACCGAATCGGGCACGGGATCGACGGGAGAACCCACCGACAGGTCGATCATGCCTCCGAACGCGGCCTTCGCCGTGCGCTTATACGATGCGATACGGGACCAATCGTATGGCGATGAGAATTCATGGAAACCCATCCGGCACTCCTTTTACGTCAACCCGCCACGAAACTCGCGGACGGAATCATCAGACAATCTGTTCAAGCATACGACGAAGGCCGCCACTGAACGTGACGGCCTTCCAACAACATGAAATACGCCTATTCGAGAGCCGGCATCACTGGTTCTGCGGCGGCAAAGCCGCGACCTGCTCCGGATCCTTGCCGAACGGGCCCGCGGCGGAAGCTCCGCCCATGTCCCCCACTTCGGCGAAGAAACCGACGGCCGCATCCTTGTACCAGGCCCACTCCTCGGGCAGATCATCCTCATAGAAGATGGCTTCCGTCGGGCACACCGGCTCGCAAGCTCCGCAATCCACGCACTCGTTCGGATTGATATACAGGGAACGGGAACCCTCGTAGATGCAATCGACCGGGCATTCGTCCACACAGGCCTTGTCTTTGACGTCCACACAAGGCTGAGCGATAACATACGGCATGGCTACCTCCTCAACAACGACATGTACTGTTCTAGGTTACTCTTGCTTGGCAACTTCAAGCTCTCCGGTGCCGAGCCGGGCGTGGCGGTATCCGTAGCCGAAATATATGGCGAAGCCCACGATCAGCCATACCACGAAGCGAATCCAGGTGATTACGCTCAGGTTGAGTATCAGACACACGTTGGCGAGCGCGATGAGCATCGGAAGCCACGGATTTCCCGGCATAGTGAAGGCGCGTTCCAGCTCGGGACGCTTCTTGCGCATGATCGGAACGGAAATCGCCACCAGCATGAACGCCGAAAGGGTGCCAATGTTCACCATGTCGGCGAGAATGCCAACGTCGCAGCCGGATGCGATCAGCGCCATGACCACGCCGACCATGATCTGGAGCCATACCGGCGTTCCGCGCTTTCCGGTGCGGCTCAACGCGCGTGGCAGCAGACCGTCACGACTCATGGAGAACACCACGCGGGTCAGACCGAGCAGCAATACCATGACCACCGTGGCCATGCCGATCACGATGCCGAGGCTGATGATCGTCGCGGCCCAATCGGCGCCGACCATCTTGAACGCCACTGCCAGCGACGGATCGGGCTGCGCGGCAAGGTCTTTGTAGGAGACCATTCCGGCGGTGACCACGGCCACAAGGGTATATAGCACGATGACCGAACCCAGCCCAACGGCAATGCCCAACGGCACGTTCTTCTTCGGATTGATAGCCTCTTCGGAAGCGGTGGCCACCACATCGAAGCCCAGGAACGCGAAGAACACGAGAGCCGCGCCGGAGATGATGCCGGTCACACCGTAGATACTGGGTTCCATGCCGGTGGCCCACTGCCACAAGGGCTGTTCCATAATGGCCGACATTCCGGATCCATTGGATGAGGCAGGTTCGCTCGGCGCGATGAATGGTGTGAAGTTCTCCGCCTTCACGTAGAAGAAGCCCACGACCACGATGAACAGCACGATGGCGATTTTCAGTATGGTGAGGGCGCCATCCACACGCGCGCCGATTTTGGTGCCGAGGACCAGCAGCGCGGTGAAGAACGCGACGATGACGATTGGCGCGACATCGAAATGGAACGAGCCGACCGTAACGTTGGTGTTGATGTTCCATCCGACCAGTTCGAAGAACTGGTTCAGATACACACCCCAGTATTTGGAGACGACCGAGCCGGCCATGAGCATTTCCAGGATGAGGTCCCATCCGATGATCCATGCCACGATCTCGCCGACGGTGGTGTAGGTGAAGGTGTAGGCGGATCCCGCAACCGGAATCATGGATGCGAATTCGGCATAGCACATCACGGATGCGCCGCACACCACGCCTGCGATCAGAAAGCTGACGACCACGGCGGGACCGGCATGGAATGCGGTCGCCTGCGCGCCGACGGAGAAGATTCCCGCGCCCACGGCGACCGCGACACCCATGATGGCCAAGTCCCACCAGGTCAGATCTCGTTTGAGCGAATGACCGGACTCCCCCGTCTCCGCCAATGTCTGTTCAACGGATTTCTTGCGAAATACGTTCATATACTCCCCTTCTTCCGCTACCGCATAGCCCTTTACGCGACCGGGCTTCCGCGCCCTGGAACAACAAGCGAGTATAGAACAGCGTTACAACTTTTACGAGGACCTTTACGAGGACCTTTACGAGGATGCCGGGGCGGGCTACCGCAGATCCATGCCAATGACGACCGGTTCCGGCACCAAACGGATGCCGTATGCCGACTCAACGCCGTCCTGTACGGTTTTGGCCAGCTCCGCGATGTCCTGCGCTCTCGCGCCGCCGCGATTGGTCAGCGCAAGCGTGTGCAGCGTCGACAGTCCGGCCGCAGCGTTCTCACTGACCTTGTATCCCTTATGGAATCCCGCATGGTCGATCAGCCAGGCGGCCGAGGTCTTGACGCCTGCGGTACCGTCCGGCAGTGCCGCATCGAAACGCGGGGCATCCTGCGGCAACGATTGGGCCTGTTCGACGGTCAGAATCGGATTCATGAAGAAGCTGCCGCAGCTGTGTCGATTGAAGTCCGGCTCGTCGCTGCCGGACTGCGTACGCTGCGCGTCATGTGCGACCGCCACCAATTCGGCTTTTTTGGTTTCCCTCATGCTTTCGGTAAGGTATCGGTGCGAATCCTCCAGCATGCCTTTCGCTGCACGCACTTTGAGCACGGCGTCACGAATGTCTTTGGTGTTCATGCGGTCGCCCACCTCGACGCCGAGCGCTTTGGCGAGCTGTCCGTACCCGACCGTGCCCGTACCGCTGTGCGTCAGCGCGAAGGTGACCGACAGCACCACGTAACGCGGTGTTGGGAAGAATCGTTCGGACGGCTGCGCGGGAGCCGTATACATGCTGGATTTCAACGCGCTCGCACGGTAGCCGAATCGCAGATCCTCACACCCGAGTTCCAGGATTCGTTTCTCTTCGCGATCCCAGACTTCCACGCTTTGCACGCTGGAGGCAACTTCCTGGCCGTATGCACCGATGTTCTGCACTACGGATGCGCCCACGGTTCCGGGAATGCCCGAAAGCCCTTCCACTCCCTCAAGGCCGAGGTTCACGCAGAAATCGACGAAATCATCCCAATTGCAGCCGGCTTCGGCGTTCACATGCACGACCTTCGCGCCATTCTCGACGGGAGATGCCTCGTCAAGAACACTGATGGAACGGCGTGCGTCCCGCACCACAACACCGTCGAACGGCGCGTCGGATGCGAGCATGTTGGAGCCCCCACCTATGACGCACAGGGGAAGGCCTTTGGTGTCCGCATCCTCGACGGCTTCGATGACGCCGACACGCGTGGTGGGTTCCACGAAGATGGCGATGGGCCCGCCCACACCGATGGTTGTGAGATCAGCAAAACTAGTCATGCTGCCCAGCATACCCGACCTAGGATCGCGGCGTTGCCTTACGTGGTCCGTATGGGCTCCGAGTCGCAAATCCGGCAGATACGGTGCCTGCGCCGGCCATTTTCAAGAAATGCCAAACAGAGCACACGCCGCATTGCGGTCGGAGCGACGCCGCGTGATAGGCCGCGAACACTTTCCCGCATAACAGTTGGTGGCGTGCCGGACATTATGCCGACACGCCACCAGACTGATGTGTGCGTACGTTAATCCTTGCGGCTGCGCAGTGCGACGATACCGATGGCCGACGCTGCCATGGCCGCTATCACCGCCGCGGTCACCAGAACGGAAACGCCGGTCTTGGCCAGAGCGGACTTACCACCGGAAGACGCACCGCCAGTGGACTTGCCTCCAGCGGAGTTCCCGCCATCGGCCTTGCTGGTGTTCTTGCCGTCAGCCTTACCGGTGTCCTTGCCGTCGGTTTTATCGGTGTCTTTGTCGTCGGTTTTGTCGGCATCGTCCTTGCTTTGGCCGGGCGCCGCGATTCTGATGGTCGAGGACACATCAAGGGAGATGCCGCTGACGTCCACATCGCCCTCGTATGCGACGCGCACCGTGCCCTTCACCGCGATTTCCTGAGCGGCCGTGGCGTTCGCATCGAAGCCGGTCGGAACCTCCCAAGTGACGTCGCCGTCCGTGGTCTCCCCGTTCTCCAACGTGACCGTCACCGTCTCGGGCAGCGGCCAGCAGATCTCGTCAGGATGGGATTCCTGTTCGGTCTGGTAGCCCACGGCCTGTTCGAAGGTCAGTTCCACGTCCGCGGGCTGCGACACGGATACGGCCTTGACGTCCGGTGTACGCGGGAACGATACACACAGGTAGAGCGTGCCGTCGATGACGGCGAAGCCGGCTCCATCGGACTCCGTGCCATTCGATGCGGTCACCACGGCGTTCGCGCCGAGTACCTTGTCCACGTCGACCAGATCCTCGGCATCGTCCATGATCTTGACCATCGCGGTGTAGGTTGTGGAAAAGTCCGCCTTGCCTTCCTCTCCCTCGGGAGACCAGGTCACGGGCAGGATTTCGGAACCGAGGAGTTCGGCGAAGTCCAGCTCACTGCCGTCGGAGCATTCGACCCGAAGACTTGGAACGCTGTCCGCCAACTTGTCTCCGGCGGCCATTGGCGCGGAGGCTGCGAACTCGGCTCCGGTGACCACCGGCGTGTACACGGCCACGATTCGCAAACCGCTATCAAGTGCAGAAGCGGGAATCGTCAGGGTGCCGGCCACGTCGTCATGCTCCCAACTGGGGTCCTCGAGATCCCAGTAGCAGAAGTTGTAGCCGTCAAGAGCGGGCGCGGAAAGCGTCACTCCATCGGAGTCGCTGGCGTAGGAGACCTCATATTCTCTGATTGCGCCATCGGCGTCAGTGGACGAATCGCCGTCCTCGGTGAGGGCCGTAGCCGAAACGGCTGACGCGTCACTCGAGGCCGCGCCGAGTCCGCCGTTGCGTAGTTCGACGGTGATTCTGCCGGAATCGGCTCCGGGCCTCTCGCCATCGGTTCTGGCAAACGTTCCGGTGGTCACGATCAGGGTGCCGGTGGCATCATCAATCGATGCCGATTCCGTCACAAGCGACGAACCCGCATCGGTCATGACCGTCACGTCGTCGGCGGACATGGATTTGCTGAAGTACAGCCCGCCTTGGATGGATTGGGCGCAGGCGATGGATGCGGCGTAAGTTGTTCCTGACTTGGCTGTGCCGGATGCCACGGTCTTGGTGCCGTCATCGTTCACCTCATACCAGGTCACGGAAGTCGGGAAGATGGTGCTCTCACCTGTGCCGTCAGCGCGGCGAAGCTCCGCGGACGTGGGCAGCTGTTTGCCTGCGACAGGCGAGTAGATGCCGACGAGCACCCTGGTCGCACGTGTGGCGTAGATGGCCGTGGCGTCCACGTCGTTCTGCGGCATCGTGAACGTCAGCGTGCTGTCGAAGGCGTTGCTGTCCATGATGTAATCGTCGACCGGGTTCAGGCCCGTGGTGAAATCGGCATCCCAATACCAGAAGACCTGATCGTCGCCCTTGGTCGCTGGCGCCACCAGCGTTACGGACGTTCCCTGCTTGTACCTTGCCTTGATCTCGCCGTTTATTTTGGCCGCGAACTCTATGGTGCTGTGCCGCTGCCAGGCGTCGCCGCCCTCGTCGTTGCCGTAGCTCACGTAGTAGCCGTCCAGATTGATGAACAGGCAGTCCTTGGTCTCGGGCTTGAAGTTCTTCGCGATGCGTCGGTCATCCGTGATTCCCGTGCGCACGCCCACAGTCGATCCTTTCGAGAGGCTGCCGGTGATGTAGGCATTACCGGCACCACCGCTGATGGTGCTGAGGAACACGTCGTCGGCGTTGCCTGAATTCTTGCCGCGCGTGTTGCCTTTGATGATGCACTTGCCTTTCATTTCGATGTCGTAATGGTAGCTCACGAAGATGCCGCCACCCTCGTAGCTACCGCCATTGGAATTGCAGTAGTTGTCGGTGATGACGCTGCTTTCGATGACGGCACCGCTACTGTTGACATAGATGCCGCCGGCATCGTATTGCGCGCGGTTGCCTGTAATGGTGCAGTCACGCACCGTGACTGCCCCGCCCAATTCGATGCCGCCGGAGTCGTAGGCGGAGTAGTTATCCTCGATGGTGAGCCCCTCTATCAGGCCGGGTAGATTAGCGACATGGATTCCGCCGCCGGATTCGTTCGCGGTGCCTTTCACATAAACGCTACGGGTGCAGGTGTTCCACGCAATCACTCCCGTCCTGTCCTGGGACTTGAGTGTGATGGCGTCAGAATCTTTGACGTAGGTTTCGCGAAAATAGATGCCGCCGCCGGCCAAAGCCTCGTTATCGTTCACCGTTGAATGGTTCTCCATTTCGATGGTCACAGCTTTCTCGGCGTAGATGCCGCCGCCATGATGCTTTGTGCAATGGTTGCTGTCGATGTGGGACGAGTTCATGCTCAGCTTGGATGAGTCTCCCAAGTAGATACCCGCACCGCCCTTCTCTGAACTGGATGACGACTTGGCAGTCGAATTGTGGCACACCGAAGCGTTGGTCATGACTATCGAGCCATTACTCTTCGCGTAGATGCCGCCGTCGCCGCAGCCTACCACGGCGATGTTTTCGAGTGTGACGTTTGCATACGCATCCATCCGGATGCCTTTGCCGGATCCACTGTTGGTCACCAAGCCTCCCGTCGCGATAAGGAGGCTGCCGGCAACGCCCGACGCGTCGACATAGCCGCTGTAGAAGAACGGTCCTTCCTTTGCGCTCGAAGTGAGTTTAAGGCTCGCGCGTTCGTTCAGATAAATCGTGCTCGTATTCTTGGAGCCGGTAATGCTGTGACCGTTCATGTCGATGGTGAGCGACTTTCCGCCTTCGACTTCAAGCTGTTTCTCCCCGAAGTCCCAATCGGCGTCCATGATTATGGTGTCGCCGTCATATCCGGCTGTCAGCGCGTCGGAAATGCTGGAGTAGCTGGTCTTGTTACCGTCCCCATCGATGGAATGGGCGGCAACATCGTCCCCGTCGTCCGCGAAGGCCGTCGACGGAGATAGAAGGACGAACAGCATCGCCGCCAAAGTGGCGACGGCCATCAGTGCCACGGCCATGACTATGGTGATAAGATTCAGTTTTCTTCGATTGATAATTGGCACGCCCATCTGTGTCTCCATTCTCACACCCGCCAAAATCGGGTATCTGCATCCAACTTACCATTTGCGAGAACGGGAGACACCGAACGGGCCGGGCTTGCCATGTAGAGCCAGATCTTGCCGCGCAGAACGGCGGCATACCCGGCCCGGGATTGCGACGACGCCTCGAACTGTCCGCATGGGGTTAGCGGCCAAAATGTGCGTTTGGAATCGCTTCTGAGTCCTTGCGTCACAAGATCTCAAAGTCAGATTTCAGACGCTCATTCCGGCCTATAGCCGCCCGCATGGGCGCCGCCGTCATGAATCCGGCAGACACGGCGCCTGCGCCGGCCGGACTTGTTTTGGATAACAAAAACCCGACCATTTGGTCGGGTTGAAAGCTTTGAACTCGCTCAGCGGGTCTCGCGATGCACGGTCTGCTTGCCGCAGCGGGAGCAGAACTTCTTGAGCTCAAGACGATCCGGCGTGTTACGGCGGTTCTTCGTCGTGATGTAGTTACGCTCCTTGCACTCGGTGCATGCCAGCGTGATGCCCGGACGAATGTCGGCGCTCTTGCTTGCCATTTAAGTTCACCTCTTGTGGTTCGTTGCTATACCGACATTCCGTCGGCCTTTGTAGCGAGAAAGAGACTCGAACTCTTGACCTTACGATTATGAGTCGTACGCTCTAGCCAGCTGAGCTATCCCGCCATGAGAGCCTCGAGTGAGAATCGGACTCACGACCTCTTCCTTACCAAGGAAGTGCTCTACCACTGAGCTATCGAGGCGTGGCGGATAGTGGATTCGAACCACTGAAGCACGAGGCGACTGATTTACAGTCAGTTCCCTTTGACCGCTTGGGAAATCCGCCGTGCTGCCTGTTTGGTTGAACCCCAACCGGCAACCCGTTTAGTATGGCACAAACTATGCAGTTAATGCAAATACGGCGTGTCGCGCTTTTCGTAAACACCTGAAATCGTTGGAATTTCAACGATTTAAGCCATTTCGCGCATTGGCGGGAAAATAGTGGCACAAAAAACGACTTTTTAAAAATCACAGCAAGATACGGATCCTGCGGTCGTCTCGACGGCAAAGCTTCCGTCGAGATGGCCATCGCAGACGTCCTCAACAGCCTCAGTATGACGGCAGCACCGCGGAATGGCGTCATCGCAGCCACGGCGAGAATCCGAGTCGAAGCCGACGAACGATGATCACGACCAGAAAACCGCCACATACGGCAAGAGGCCCGCCCCCATGACGGGAACGGGCCTCCGAAAGAAATGCGCAGCAGCGCGAATCAGCCGAGGATGGCCAGAATGTCGCGTGCGGAAACGATGAGGTAATCCTCACCCTGGTAACGAACTTCGGTGCCGCCGTACTTGGAGTACAGAACCTTGTCTCCGACCTTGACGTCAACCGGGATGCGCTCGCCGGAATCGTTGCGGCGGCCCGGGCCCACAGCCAGGACTTCACCCTGCTGCGGCTTCTCCTTGGCATTGTCCGGAATGAACAGACCGGAAGCGGTCTGGGTCTCGGCTTCCGCCTGCTTGACGATGATCTTGTCTTCCAACGGTGTGAGTGAGATCGACACTGTGGACCTCCTCTTTCTAAGAGAAATCGATACTTACCGCGCCGGGACCCGCTAGCAAGAGGCTGACGATCACTTACGGCGTCGTCCTTTCGCGCTGAAACATATCCTAGCGCGATTATTAGCACTCTGACAACTCGAGTGCTAACGCTGTGAGTGAAAATCAAAGAAATAGCCTGAAACCGTACGGTTTCAGGCTTGAAGAACATTCAGCTACGAGCGTTTTCGCTCCATCAGGCGCTACGGCGGGCCAAAATGGCCTCAAGTCCGGTTCCCAAGGAATCGGACGAAGCGTCCGGTACATCAACATCAGCGCTGACTTCAGCGCTATGGAATCCGACAACGTCAACATCATCGAGCTTCACACCGGCGTCCACACGGGCCGCGGCCTCGTCGGAATCCATGCTGCTCATGGCATTGGAAGGCACAATCAGCGGCTCGACAGCAGGCTGCGCCTTTACTGGCACCGCCTTGGCTACCTGCCTTGTGGACTTGATCTCCATGCTCTGCGGCGCGTCCTGCGCAATGTCGTCACCGTTGCGAGCCTCACCCAAGGAGAAGGAAATCAGATCCTGTGAGGCGGCCGCCAACACGGAATCCTCCGCGGACTCAGCCGGTACCATCTCATTGCCCGCCATGCCATCACGTTCATCATGAACCGACAGTCCCGACACAGCCTCGTCATTCCGCACATCCGCAACGGCGGCCTCTTCGGGCCTCACCGATTCGGCGGCTGTCTTGGCGTACGCCTCCGCACGCCTGTTCATCACGGCATCGCGGTCGGCTTTTCCTAAAGCGATCGCCTGACGAATATCCCTTTCCGAAATAACATCGGTGGGGACTTGCGCCTGTGCGATTCTCCTGGCCTCGTCAAGCTCGGCCTTACGTAATCTGTCACGCTCCGACTGTTCGGCTTCGGCGCGCTGGCGGGCGGCCGTGGACTTCTTACGCTGCCGGGCGCGGTATCGGGCGACTTTCTGCTCCCATGCCATCGCCTGTTTCGCGGCACGGACGCCCATCGCAAGTACCGCGGCGAGCAGCGCCGCGGGAATCAATGCGAGTAACGGACTGAAATGCAATACGAACGCGCACACGAACACCACAACAGTAAGCACCGCCAGAGTCGCCGCAATGGCTCTTCTCCTACGAATGGCGGCTCGACGCAAGGCACGCACTTGGGCAATATGCTCTTTGGACAGTTTGTCCTTATGCGTCTCTTCGGACTGCATTATTGCCCCTTTCGACTGCACGGAGGTCTCATCGGAGAATCTTGTTCCACTATCGGCATCCACCAGATGCAGCGACGGTGAGAAACGATCCTCTCGATGCTCAATCACCTTCTTCATGCCGTTGACCGTCCGCTTAGGCAGCCAAATCACCATGAGAATCATCACGATCGCCAGCACGATTATCGTGCTTAACGACTCATAACCCATAATCCACAAGGATAAGTGACGTTCTGACAATATTCTGAAACAAACTTCGAGTGCGTCGGAGACCTTCACATCCTATGCACGCATTAAGCGGAAGGTGAATCCACTAGGGGCATCCTCGGCCAGCAACGCATAGGTTTCATGGTCGCGCCATTGGCCATTGACATACATATACGCGCGGCGAATCCCCTCAGCTTTCGCCCCCACTTTGATGGCAACTCTGCGGGAACGCCCGTTCTCCGGAAGCAGCGCGATTTCCAGACGATGCAGCTGAGGCCCGGTGGGATCGAGCATGGCCCAGTCGGCCAGCAGGCACACCGCCATCGGAGCGAAACCACGGCCTGCGCACCGCTCGTCCACCCAATAGCCGACCACGCCGGTGCGCATGGCCCCATAGCAGATGGCTCCCAATGAGATCTGCCCTACAATCCTCCCCTGATATTCCATGACGAACACCACGCCGACGCCGTTCTTCTCGTTGCGCCGCAGCTGCCGCATCCATTCCTCATACGAGATCGAGACGCCGTGCGTCGGATCGCCGGATTCCCAAGGACTCAGCCATTCGTTGTTACGCCAGCGAATCTCATTCCACTCATCGTAATCGTCCATGGTCAGCGGGCGTAAAAGAATAGGCACATTCAGCGAGCCCGCCCGAATGAATCGCGGTACGCTGATGGCGTTGTTGTTCGGAACATGCATCATACTGCGCAGGGATTGCAAAACCGTCACGACCCCATTGTGCCACTTCGCGGCGGCGTTGGCACCATGCAATCATTCCGCCGCGCAAGCATGGTACAACATTCGGTATGAGCGAACAGGAAACGACCAGCGAAAACCACGACGACGCCGAACGCCAGCGTGAGCTGAAAAATCAATGGAGAAAAGCCGCGATCGCCCGACGCAAGGCGACCAGTATCGAGGAACGGCTGAGTGCCGGCCGGGAACTTGCGGAACAGGCAAGGCGGGCCGAGCTCATCCGCCCGCATGCAACGGTTGCGGCATTCGCGTCGATGGGCAGCGAAATATCCATGGCCCCGCTGCTTACGGCACTGCTTGACGAGGGCTGCACCGTCCTCGTTCCACGTCTGGGGTCCGGCATGCAAATCGGATGGAGCGAGCTTGACGACATGGCATCGCTGCGCAATGCGTGCAACAGCGACGGTTCGGTGAACATGCACCGGCCTCAGGAACCTTGCAACGATGCTTCCGGTCCGCAAATGCTCGCATCCGCCGACGTCATCATCGTTCCCGCCTTCGCGGTCGACCGACGGGGCTTCCGTCTCGGACGCGGCGGCGGATGGTACGACCGGGCGCTGGAATACCGCAGAGACGGCGCTCTGGTGACGGCCGTCTGCTGGCCTTGGGAGCCGACCGACGAGACGGTACCGCATGAAGCCCATGACGTTCCCGTTGACGGCGTGCTCACCCCGGAAGGATATACGCCGATTCGCAGATAGAAAAGGTTACAGGGCCGTCTCAGGGAGCGTACTAGGATATGTCCCGTTAAGAAATTTGAGTTTCATGGCCTGATGTGGAGGATATCGTGCCTACTTACCATTACCGTTGCAAGAGCTGCAATTACGATTTCACCGAGCAGCAGTCGTTCGACGACGATCCGATCACCATCTGCCCCGAGTGCGGTGAGGAACAGGTCCGCAAGATCTTCTCCGCGGTTCCGATCGAGTTCAAGGGTTCCGGCTTCTACCGCACCGACAAGTCGAAGTAGGCCGCTGGCGGTCTGATCCGGGCTAGAACCTTCCCGAAAGGTTTCCCGCAAAGGTTTCCCGCAAAGGTTTCGGGGCATGTGGATAACTCACATTCTCCGACCACAACCCCGGATTCGACTTGCGCAGGCGAATCCCACGAGGTCATCATGCAGTCATGATGACCTTTTTTCATACCCTGATCGAACGATTCGGCACCATCGGCAGGGCTTCCGGAACCTCCGCCCAGCCGCTGGCGGCGCGAAAAATCGTCGGAAGAAGCGTCCGACGCGACCCTTGCCCTCCAAACCGTGAAAGATTCAGCGCGTCGAACCTAAGCGGAACGCTTGCGGGACGGCGGATGTCCTTCCGCCTACGCAGACTCATCGCCGCGGTTTGCGCCGGATTGGCGATGTTCGCCGCCTTGCAGTGCGTCGCGATGACCGTGCGCACCCAACCCGCGGTCATCGCGACGCGCGCGATATCCAGAGGGAACGTGATCGAAGCGGATTCCCTTGTTGTGCGCAAGATAGCGCGGGATCCGTCGTTGGCGGATACGTTCCGTTCCCTCGACGACGCGATCGGAAAGTTCGCCCGGGTGGATATCGCCGAGAACAGCCTCATATTGCGCTCGATGGCCCGGGCATCCCCCGCCGTGCCGCAAGGCCACACGATCATCACGGTGCATTTGGCAAGTTCCGCGGACGAGTTGATGGTCGGCGACATGGTCATGCTTGCCGGCGCCACTTTGGATGGCGCGGCATACGACGAATCGCAGGAGTCGGACACCCCGATATTGCGTGAGCTTGCCACGGAAGCCGTGTTGCTCGAAGCCGCGTCCAAAGATTCGAGCGGCGCAAGCACCGCGGTGTTCGCCATGAGACCGGAGGACGCGGCCGCCGTGCTACGCGCACAGCAGTACAGTGCGATCATTGCCGTGACAGGCTGACCGACTGCGGGTCAGAGGGACGAGATGCGCGGTTCAGCAAGACGAGATGCGCGAATCAGCGTCCCCGTTCGGAAAACACGCCCCAGTGAGGTGGCAGCTCGTTGAGGATACGCTTATCGTCCTCCGCCTCACGTTGACGCGCGGTGAGCACGTCGGACGGCTCAAGCTTGACACCGTCCGCGTCGAAGAGTTCCGTTCCCTGACGTACCACGCGCTTGTGCTTGCGCGCGGTACGTCTGGTGGAAGAATACGCGGGAACCACCCGTACGGCGGAACCGGCGGATTGCACGGATTCGACGGCTTCCGACTCCTGTTCGCCGCTCACTTGTTCTCCTGATACAGATCGCTCAGACGGGCCACGATACGGTCCACTTCCTTATCGGGATTCACGAACGCGCCGACGCTCCACACGGTCATGACGGACCATCCGAGCGATTCGATGTTCTGCATCAGCACGCGATGGCGTTCCCTGGTGGACTGCAATCCCATGAACTGCACATCATCGGTGAGCACGGCGAGCGCGAACGGCTTGTTTTTCAATCCGACCACCAGCGGCAGCTTGGATCCCTGGTCGAATCCGTATTCGACGGCCACGTTCAGTCCGCGTTCGCGGATGCGGTCGGCCAGATCGTTGAACAGTACGTTCAGACCGGTTTCCTTGGCTGCCGGTCGGGTCATGCCGCCATCAAGCTTTTCGGCCCAATCAATCACGGTTTTCAGCATTCTCGGGCCGGATTGGTGCAAACGCTCCTCATCCAGGTCGGATGAGGAGAACGCGGAGACGATGTCAAGGTGGCGGTCCGGTACGGCCAGTGCGTCGAGCAGCATGCTCTTGCCGCCTTCGTCTTCCAGTGCGCCGAATTGCTGCAGCATCCTGCCGTGCGTGGTCTTGGCGTAGCACATCGTCAGAATCGCGTCGGTGGAGTGGGCTCCGGCGACATCGGTGATGTCGACGATGCGCACATGACGCAGGAACACGCCCATCACCTTGTCTTTATTGGCCAGCGATTTGAGTTCGGCGCCGAGTCTGATGCGGAACGTGTGCGTAAGCGTGACCACGGTCAGCAGGTAGGATGCCGGAACTATGGTGAAGGTGGCGGCGCGTTCGGTGAGGAGCCTTACCACCTCGTCGATTTCCTGCTGGCTGCTTTCCACCAATCCGGTGTTGATGACCGGCACACCGCTGGCATCGGGCACGAAATGGTATGTCACCTCGCCTTGCGCGCCTTCTCTGGCGACTTCGAACGGCACGGAACCGTACCCCTGCGATTCGAGGAACGTGTTGAGCTTGGGCGCGCGGCGCACAGGACGGTCGGCCACTTTCACGCTTGGCAGCAAGGAGATCAGACGTTCCAGGGATTCGGACGTGACCGTCTCACGATGAGCTATCACCACCACTTGTCTGGCCCTGCTGACGACGCTGAGCAGCTCGATGGAAGGGATGTGCGCAGCCGCGTCGATGATCACCATGTCGGTCAACGGGGTGGGATCCGTGACCGAGACCAGAGTGGCGGGCGCGCCTACAAGAATCGGCTTGGCCGCGGCGAGAATCTGCGGATGTTCCTTATGCAGACGGCTCAACGACACCTTCTGGGTTCCTGCAAGCGTGGTATGCAGCAGATTGGCTTCCTGGGTGCGGGAGAACAGCATGTCGCGCAGGCGCCTTGTGGATTCCTGAGCGATCATCGGACCGGCGGAACGCACATGTTCGATGTCCACTTGGGCGAATCGTTCCGCGGCGGTCTGCATCGCGGAACCATCCTGATTGGAGATGATCGCGGAGGAACGCACGATGTCTTCGAAGGCCGTGGTCCACCATGCGAGCTGCAACTCTCCGCCCACGGCGTCGTTGGAAACGCCACGACGGTTGAAGTCCGCGACCAGATCATCAAGGCCGACTTCATGGAACTCACGTTCCAGACGCGCACGTTCCGGCAAATCGTCAAGAGCCTGCTTGTCGGCATACAACGCCTTGAGACGTTCCTCGACCTGGTTGAGATCGATGGTGTCGAGATTGCCGCCCTGGGGTGTTGTGGCCAACACCGAATTGAGCGCGGTCATGTCTTGGGTGAGTTCATCCTGTGTTGCGATGATGTCGTCCAGTTTGGGCGGGAGTACTGGCCATCCGCCATGCGGCACGAACATATGCCACTGCTCGGCCTGCTTGGCCACCACCTGCAGGGCCTCGTGCAGGTTTTCCACCTGTGCGCCGACCCGCAACAGTCCTTTGGCTTCCTTGACGAGCCTGCGCCGATCCCAGAATCCCATGGAGCTGCCTTCGGCCTTGCGCTCGGCCTTAGGCTTGGTGGCTTCGATCATCGATGCGATGTCCCGCTCGAAAATCTCCGGCTGGAATACGTCAAGCACACGGCGCAGGTTCTTGAGCACCATGACCTGACGGCCCCACTCCTGGGCGGTGGTCGGAACCGGGAATCCGCAGGCCTGAACGGTGCTGGATACCTGTTCACGGGTGGCCGGCAGCACTTTGCGCAGCAGTTCGACAACATGCTGGTATGCGCTGACTGCTTCTTTCTCCGAATACACGGAAGCCTTGTACCATGCCGTATCCTGCTCGGTTATGGTGTATTCGCCGATTTCTCCGGCCCGCTGCAGTTTCGTGGCCCACTCCTCCATGCTGTCCGCAATGGCATGGACCGTGCTCTTCTTCAGACGCACATGCGTGGTCGGATGGGTCGACAGCATGGAAATCTGGGCAAGGTTCTGAATCGTCTGGTAGGCGGAGACACCCCATTCCTGGCTGACTCCGTGCAGGTCGCCAAGGTAGCGTGTCAGGCGGGAGCGCACGCCCACCAGTTCGTCGGCGGTCTGGTCGAAACGGGATGTTGCGACTCCGGACTGGAATCCGACCGCGGAAATCAACTGACGGTCAATCGCGGCAGCCGTATCGTCGGCGGCTATATCCAACATCTGCCCGCTCATCTCGTTGGAGGAGATGGCCTGGATGAACCGACGCTTCTGATCGGCTGCGCACGGAACATACAACACGCTCCGTCCGCTCATCACGCAACGGGAGGCAATCGCGGCTGCCTGTTCCGCGGTGTTGTTCGAAGCGCTGCTGTCCACGAACAGCGAATGTCCGGAAGCCACCAGCTGAGCCGCGTAACGAACAGTGTTGTTCACGTCCCCGACCTCGTATTCGCTATGCGGATCGGCGTCGAACGGACTGTAGTCGGGAATCTCAACATTGTCGAGCGATTCGATCGACTTCTTGTCTCCCGCGAGCGCGTCCAGAACGACGTTGCCGGTAGGTCCTTGCGAAAGTTTGTCGATGATCTTCTGCGATTCCACAAGCATCTGCGCGGATGGATCCATGAAACAGCCGAGGATGATGTGGCGTTCGATCTCGAAATCGGAGAACACGTCCGATGCGAGATTCTTGATGGCCGCGAACACCGCCGACGTTTCCGGCGTGCCGCTTTCGTAGCTGGAACCGTCGAACAGCTTACGTTCGTCAAGGGTCACGTTGTTCTCACGCATGACCGCGGCGAACGACGGATTCAGCCGTACCCGGCCGGTGAAGGCGATCACCGTGCCGTTTTCAACGCTTTTGCCTTCGTTACGCACTTCGACCGGGTACATGAGCACCGGCATCTGATTGCCTTTCCAAGTGGCCACGCCGACCACAAGGGAAAGTTCCTTCACTCCGCTGATGAGGCTTTTGGCATCACGGTCGTCGGTCACGCGTTCGGTGCGGCGTCCCGCCGCACGCAGCATGCCGCCATCCCGGAACAGCGAGCCGAGGGTCACATGGCCGCTGGCGAACAGTTGCGCGATGCCGGAAGGGTGGGCATGCGTCAGATCGAGCTGTACGTTCAGTCGGGAGACATCCTCAAGGGCTGACGGTGACAACCTCAGTCGATAGCGTTCGCGCCATTCTCGAATCTTGTCGAGCGCGTCGTTGTTCTGCTCGTTGCTTTCACTCATATATTGGCTCACTTCCCCACCGCTTTGCGGTATTGCGCATAGCCTTCATTGCTGGACAAGGCTGCGTCTACGTCTTGGTTGCCGAGCGCGGCAAGCCATGCGTACAGGTCATCATACAGAAACGGGTTCATGGCGAGGAACGGCAATAGTTCCGGATGACGGGCCATCTCGAACTGTTCGGTGAAATCGTCGGTGCGCTTGGCATCGTCGGAGGTCAGTCCGTCCACTTCAATGGTTTGTTCCTGCTCTTTGAATTCGCCCTTCGCCACGCGGTCGAACACGGATCCCGGTTCGAATACCGGAATGAAGGCGGACGTCTCCTCCAGAGAGGACGCAACTGGCTCTTCAACAGTGGAATATTCGGCGTTCGGACGGAAACGCTCGTCATCGTTTACCTGAATTTCGCCGTTTTCCTGCGAATCGTGCTCTTCGACCACTTCGGGTTCGCCAATTTCGGCGACTTCGTCGTTCATGGACTCCTGTATGCCCTGCTCGACCGGTTTGATATCGTCCACGCCGGATTCCGACACGTCTTCCGTATGAAACCTGCTGGCCCAGCCTGAGGAAAGCTGACTTACGGGAATCGTGTCCTGCATCCTGTGGGATCTGTTCTCGTCCTTCTGGTCCTGCTCCGCCACCGGTTCCTGGAATCGCTTGTTGGCTTGGGCCGCGGCATCCGCGAACAGGTCACGGAGTCCGTTGCTGGACGGCTCCTCACGCTGTGGCCGCACGAGGGAGACGGACAGAAGCTCGCCGTAGTCCGGCTCGTTGGAACGGATCGGCGCGAACGACTGGCGGCCGGCCTGGCGCAGGAATCCGACTCGATTGGAGACGCTGTGGGCATTGAACATGGCGGTCGGCTCACCTGCACGCAAGTTGAGGATATCGTCTACCGACATGCCAGCCGCATCAGGCTCCTGCACGGAGTCATCCGAAACCGCATACTCGAACAGATTGGGCACCGCCGGCTGATGGTCGCTGGTGGAATCGTCATCCTGACAGCATTCGAAGGCCACTCTCACGTCACCGAACTGCATGATCGTGGGAGAAGCGGGAAGCGCGAAGTCCCCTCCCGACGGAAGCCTCATCAGCTCACCACTGGGAGACACCACGTATGAACCGTTCGTGGAATCAAGGTCACGGATGAAGGCCCTTCCCTTCTCGTCCACGGAAAAAACCGCATGTCTTTTCGACATGGATTTCTCGGTATCGATAATGTCGAGACGTTCATAGCCATCATCAGCCAATGGACGCAGCGGTTTGCGTCCAATCTCCACGCTTTCGCCGCCACCGAGCTTTTTCAGGTCATTCCCGTCAACCTTGACGACCCATTGCTCCGCCGTTCGTTGATTCTCACTCACCGTTGTCGGCCTTCCTTTCACACACAAGACTATCTGCCATTGTGTCATGCTTCGTCATGCCACGCAGGATTATGACGTATCAGATTGGTATTTTTCGCCTATTTTCCTCATTCTACCGACGTTCCCGCCCATATCCGCCATCCATAACGATTTGAGGAATGGAAACCATACGGGTTCAAGATGTTTCAAGCGACTTCATACGAGGAAAATCATCCGGCATAGCGGAAAACCCCGCTGCCATGCGGCAAACGGGGTTTTCTCCAAGCATGTGATTGCGGCTTATGCCGCGCGAATCACTTGAGCTCGACGGTAGCGCCAGCTTCTTCCAGCTGAGCCTTAGCCTTCTCGGCGTCTTCCTTCTTGGCCTTCTCGAGGACAGCCTTCGGAGCACCGTCAACGAGAGCCTTGGCCTCAGCCAGACCCAGGGAGGTGATAGCGCGGACGGCCTTGATGACCTGGATCTTCTTGTCGCCAACGGCGGACAGGACGACGTCGAACTCGTCCTTCTCTTCCTCAGCCGGAGCAGCAGCGCCCGGAGCGGCGATCACGGCAGCGGCCGGAGCGGCAGCTTCGACGTCGAACTTCTCTTCGAAGGCCTTGACGAACTCGGAGAGCTCAACCAGGGTCATCTCACCGAAAGCTTCGAGCAGCTCATCGTTGGTGTACTTAGCCATAATGGCTTCCTTTCATTCTTGGCGACGGATTGATATGAAGAGGTATCCGTCACCTAAAACTTTTTCTTTTCTTGTGGTTGCTTGCTTTCACGCGGCGAGCCGCAGTGAAATCAGGCAGCCTTTTCCTGCTTCTCGCGCAGCGCATCGATCGTACGCACGGCCTTGGTCGGCAGAGCGTTGAACAGGTACGCGGCCTTGGACATCGTAGCCTTGATGTCGCCGGCGAACTCGGCGAGCAGCTGCGGGCGAGACTTGAGGTCTGCCAGCTTCTGAGCACCTTCAGCGTCGTAGACGGTGCCATCAACGTAGCCGCCCTTGACGATCAGTGCCTTGTTGGTCTTGGCGAAGTCACGCAGGGTCTTCGCAGCTTCGATGAAGTCACCCTTCACGAAGGTCACAGCGGTCGGGCCGGCGAGGATCTCGTCGAGACCTTCGATGCCAGCTTCCTTGGCTGCAATGCGAATGAGCGTGTTCTTAGCCACAGTGTAGGAAGTATCGCGGCCTAGCTTTTCACGCAGTTCGGAGATCTGCGGAACGGTAAGCCCGCGGTACTCGGTCAGGTAGACGGCGTCAGCTTCACGGAACTTGTCCGTAAGCTGGGCGACCACCACTTCCTTTTCGGGCCTCTTCATGGCGTTCCTTCCTTAGTCGGCCATTGACTGTGAAGCGGAACGCTTGCCGGGCAACAAAAAAGCCCTGCACGCAGGCAGAGCAACATTCGACCGCTAAGCGGCATACCCTTGGTGGGCGTATGTTCATCAACCTGCGTTGGCTTGGCGAACCAAACTTCGTGAGCGCTCGCGCACTCCAACCAACGGTCTGTGGTTTACGAGTGGTTAATTTACGGACAGCTCTGGACTATCGTCTTTCGGGCGTGTCGTACCCGCATGTTTCGTTTTCCTCTTCGGTTTGCGTTTCACATAGATCACTATCAGCGCCAACACCAGCGCCCATGCCGCAGCGATCACCGCGACGATATACTTGCCAGTATTGTCTTTCGCGGCGTCTTTGAGATCCTGATCCGGATGCGGCATGGTAGTACGCTCGCCGGTAACGAGGATGCGCATGTTGTTCACACCGTACGGCGTACAGGTGAGCAGGGTGACCAGATCCTCGCCTTCAACGATTTTCAGCCCGTCGAACTGGCTCGGCTCCACCACGGTGATGCTTTTCACCTTGTAGGCGAGGGTCTCGTCGAGCACCGTGATGTAGAAGAAGTCGCCGATCTTCGCCTGACGCAGGCTGAGACGGTCGAACATCACCTGATCGACCAGACCGGTATGCGCGGAGATCACGGCATGCGTACTGCTGCCGCCGACCGGCAGCGAGGTTCCATACATGTGGCCCGCGCCGATGTCGAGCACTTCGTTCGACGTTCCGTAACGCACCGGAAGGTTGATGCCGAGCGTCGGATATTTGATGGTCGCCATGATGCCGTCCGCGGGAGTGTCGAGCTGTGACCGGTAGTCTTCGTCCTTTTCGGAAAGCGTCTTGCCGTCATCTCCGCTGGAGAAGGGGTCCGTGACCTCGCCCAGCACGCTCTGGCCCCTGCTGGCCAGGCGTTCGTTGTATTCCCGGGCCTCCTTGATTTCCCGCTGACGCTGCTCCTTGGTGAGTTTGAGCGACTCTTCCTCGTGCGCCGCGGTCACTCTGGACTGTTCGTTCAGGTTGCCCACCATGAACATGAGCGGCATGGTGCACAGCAACACACCCATGGAAACAAGGACCATGCCCGCGATCGCCTGCATGCCAAGTCTTCGCGTGGCCTTGTGTTTCGGTCTGCGTTGCCGCACAGCCATGCCGCTCAATTCCAGTCAGAGTCTCCGGCCGCCATCAGCGCTTGCGCGCGCGCATGAGCGTCATGCCGCCGCCGACGCACAGCAGTCCGGCCACCATGTAGATGCACAGCCAGACGGCGCCGGTCTTCGGCATTTCCGTCAGATTACGGGCGTTGTGCACCCTGAAGATGTAGTCACCGTCGAGGAGTGTCTCCACCATGCCGTTGGCATCTGCCGCGGTGATTGCGGCCTGGTACTTTCCACCCTGGTTCTTGTCGGCCGTGACCTTGATGGAGAACTCCGGCAAGATCGGATTGTCGAACGGGGACTTGGTTTCGGTGATGGTGTATTCGCCATCAAGACCCTCGATGAACAGCCCGCCATCAGCACCGGACACGATGGTACCGGTGGTACCGGTGGTTTCCGTATGGTCGGCCAGACGATAATGCGTCTCATCCACCCTCACGAACTGCAGCGTATTGACTGTCCCGGTGATCGGATCCTTCTGGGTAATCTGGAATTTGGCACCGGCCAGCGAATTTTCCTGCATGTCGGTCTTGACTATGGCGAAGCCACTGACGTAGGTGCGGGTTGCCGAATCGGCCGCCACCTTCTCATGCTCATCCACATGACCAGGATTATGCGAGTATTCGACCTCGACGATGTTCGGGTTGCCCGGGTAGCCGATCACAGCGTTCTTGTTGACCCATGCGTCGTAGGTGACCACGATATCGACTTCGTGTCCTTCCACCGCGTAGGGGAATGTATAGTCGCCCGCAATGCTCTGGACGAATGCGCCGTCCACCAGCTGGCCGAACACGACGTTGAAGCTGCTGCCGCCAGCGTATTCCTTGCTGGTTTCCTTATCCTGGGTGACAGCAGTGGCGCCATCGGTCACCACCTGATAGTTCTTACCCTTGGTGAGTTCGGTACCGCGCACGGTGACCTTGACACTGTCGGGATCGAAGGTCAGACCCCTGGAGAGGGTATCGTTCAGCGAAAGATAGTAGGCATCGTAACCGATCCAGTTCGGACACTTGGTTTCGAGCTGGAAGGTGACCTTACGGCCGATGCTGGTTTCGTTGCCGTAGCCTTCCGTGGCGGAGGTGGCGTCGTCACCGATGAAATCGCCGTTGCCCTTGCCGTCGTTGTTCTCACCCTTGATGATCTTATTAGCCACGGTAATGCCGTGGATCTTATAGGTCACGTCGCCAAGGGCGCAGGTCATAGCGCCTGCGTTGGTTCCCTCGAGATAGGTGGCTCCGTAGATGCCGGTGCCGTTCATCATGACGATGGAGGCCTGACCTTCAGCGGTGCGGTCAACGATCATGTACACGCCCGGCTTCAGTCCCGACACGGTCCGAGAGTTCGTGATGCCATCAGCGGTCGGAGCCCAGGTGCCAACGCCCGCGGCACCGGCGATCGTGGAATCGTTCTTCAGCGCGTCAAGGAAGTTGCGCAGCTTGCCTGACCACGGGCTGTCGATGGAGTCCAACAGGTTCTGCACGATCCACACCATATAATTGCCCGAGGTTCCGATCTCCGCTGCGACTTGGTCCATATTAACGTGGGAAGCCTCCAACGCCTTCCCAATAGCAGCGTCGTAGGACTCAGATACGCTCTCAACATCGAAGCCGGAGATCACACGTATGTCACCATAGGTGACGTACCGAGCGCTGGAATAGTATGCGAGTGGAATGGCGACCAGCGTCTTGGCGCTGATGTCAGTATCATTGGATGCGGTCACGGTGATGGACTGCGCGACCGCGAGTTCCTCGGCCGTGAACATCGTTTCGGTTACGGTGTCGTCGGCGATCGCGCCGCCGGCGAACGCCATTCCCGACAGCAGCGTGGCCGCGGCGGCCACTCCTGCCAGGAGTTTCTTGGTAGGGAATTTCATTACGGAACCCTTCCTTCTTTGGACTACGTCCCTTGATGGTGGTTTTTGGCGTTGAGCCCAGCATTTGCCATTCTACGGTGCCGGGGAGTCATACCAACACCCCCTAATCCCCTCCCCCGAAAACAGAAAGGACACAATTTCCTCACATCTGCATGTGGGGCAGAAGAGGATCTATCGAACCGCCTTCTCGAATTCACCGACCAACGACTCCATCCATGCAGTCAGCGAGTCGAAATCATCCGGCATCTGCTCGGTGAGCCCCACCATCGGCACGTTCGCCGACTTCGCCGCATCCGTGATCCGGCTCGTAAGATCGGTCCCCTCCTGAGTATTGACCACCAGCAGCTCGACCCTGCCGGACGAGAGAGCCTCGATAAAGTTCTTGACGTCCGCCGGAGTCGGCTCGCCCTCATTGGAGACGGCCCGCGCATAACCCGTCGGAGTGGCATCGGCCAGCCCGAGATCGTCGGCCAAGTATTCCGCGACGGATTCGGTGGCGGCATACGTGAGTCCACCAGCAGACTCCTTGACGTTGCTGATTTTCTCGTCAAGGGCGCTTTCCTCGGACCGCCAGCTCTCATACAGCTTTTCGAAGGCGTCGGACTTATCCGGGGACGCCTGCTTATACGCATCGACGATCGCCTTGGCGGCGGCCTCACGCACCTGCGCGGAGAACCACACATGGGGATTCTCGCCGTTTTCCACACCGCCCGCTTCGGCGACGTTCACCACGGTGGCCCCGGTGGATTCCGCGGCCTTCACCGCCCAAGAGTCGTAATCGGCGCCGTTGACGACGATGATTTGGGCCTTCTGCAGCTTGGCCACGTCGGCCGTGGTCGGCTCATAGTCATGGGCCTCCACGTTGGTTGAGTTGATGACGCTTTCAACGGAAACGTTCTCTCCACCCAGAGCCTGCGCGACGGTCCCCCACTGGTTGACCGATGCGACCACATTGATGACGCCGTCAGCGTCCGAGCTGTTCGATGAGCCGCTTGACGAACCGGCTGACGAGCCGCAAGCGGACGCCGAGGCCACGAGACCAACGGAAGCAAGAAGGGCGATTGCGATTTTCACAACACAATTCATGATTGTCTTTCTACCTATTCAGAAGAACCTCGAACATCATATAGTAATTGAGAATGATTCTCAACAAGGTGTGTTGCGCAACGGGACAATCAGGATGCACCCTCTGGAAACCTATACGCAGCCCACCGGCACCAATAACAACAGCAACAGCATGCCGTGCGGATTTTTAGAGACTTGTGCGGATTTTTAAGCAAGCGTGTGGATTTTTGAACGGGCGTGTTGATTTTCAGCCAGGTGTGCGGATTGTCCACTCGCCAAAAAGCGTTTTTTAGGGCTAAAAACGTCAAAAATCGGCCCCATATAGAGGAAAATGCCGAAATATCCCTTTCATCAATCCGCACGCCCGTTCAAAAATCCGCACAAGTCTCTAAAAATCCGCAAAACCACCCAAAAATCCGCACGCGCAGTCAGAAATCCGCACAACCGTTCAAAAATCAACACAACCACCCGAAAATCCGCACGGCATAATAAAAAATCCCGCAGGGGATTCCTGCGGGAGCGGTGGGACGAGTGCCGATCAGCCGAAACGTCCGGAGACGTAACGTTCGGCTTCTTCGTTCTGCGGATTGTTGAACATGGTGGTGGTGTCGGTGAAGTACTCGAGATGACCCGGCTGACCAACGGCCTTCAGGTTGAAGAAGGCGGTGTAGTCGGCGATACGCGCAGCCTGCTGCATGTTGTGGGTCACGATCACAATGGTGTACTCGTTCTTCAGCTCGTTGATCAGATCCTCAACAGCCAGCGTGGAGATCGGGTCAAGCGCGGAACAAGGTTCGTCCATAAGCAGCACCTGCGGATGCACGGCCACGGCACGGGCGATGCACAGCCTCTGCTGCTGACCGCCGGAAAGGCCGATTCCCGGATTATCAAGACGATCCTTGACTTCGTTCCACAGGTTGGCGCCGCGCAGAGCCCATTCGACCAGATCGTCCGCGTCAGACTTGGAGATCTTACGATTGTTGAGCCTCACACCGGCAAGCACGTTCTCACGGATGGACATGGTCGGGAACGGGTTCGCACGCTGGAACACCATGCCGACGTCTCGGCGCACGGCCACCGGATCCACGTCCTTGTCGTACAGGTTCTTGCCTTCCAGGAGCACTTCGCCAGTGCAGTGCGCGCCCGGAATAATCTCATGCATGCGGTCAAGCGTGCGCAGCACGGTGGATTTGCCGCATCCGGAAGGTCCGATGAAAGCGGTGACCTTGTTGGCCTCGATGTTGATGTTCACATCCTCGACGGCCAGGAAGTCGCCGTAGTAGATGTTCAGATGATTGACATCAATACGTTGTCCCATTTTGGTTCCTTATGGTTCTTGTTACTAAGTTCGGTCTATCTTCGGGATCAGCGGTCCGACTTGACGGCGAAGATCTTCGCTACCAAACGACCGATGAGGTTGAGGACCAGCACGATGAGGATCAGCACCAGAGCTGCGGCCCATGCGCGTTCCATCGGAATGGTGGTGACGCATGTGGCGTCGGCGGAGGCCGGGCAGTTGGCGTTGAGCTTGGAATACTCCTGGTAGACGTACACCGGAAGGGTGGTCATCTGGCCGGAGAACAGGTTGAAGTTCGTGGAGGAAATATAGCCTGCGGTCATCAGCAACGGAGCGGTCTCGCCGATCACTCGCGCGACGGCGAGGATCGCGCCGGACACGATGCCCGGCAAGGCGGTACGCAACACAATCTTCGTGATCGTGCGCTGCTTGGTGACGCCCAGCGCGTAGGAAGCCTCACGCAGATCATGGGGCACGATCTTGAGCATTTCCTCGGACGACTTGACCACAGTCGGCAGCATCAGCAGCGAGAGGGCCACGGAGCCTTCGAAACCGTTGATGGTGCCCGGACCGATCAGAATCGTGAACATCGAGAACGCGAACAGACCGGCGACGATCGAAGGAATACCACTCATCACGTCGACCAGCAGGGTGATCACACGGGCCAGCTTGCCACGGTTGGAGTATTCGACCAGATACACGGCGCACATCAGACCGATCGGAATGGAGATGACCATCGCGCCGAACGTGATCTCCAACGTGCCGATGATGGCGTGCAGAATACCGCCGTAGCCGCCGGACGGAGTCTGGTTGCCGCCGACCACACCGGTCATGTTGTAGCTCAGGAAGTTGAGGTTCAGTCGCTTGATACCGTTGGCGATGGTGGTGAACAGCACGGAGAACAGCGGAATCAGCGCCACAACGAACGCCAACGCGATCAGGGCCTTCATCATAAGGTCCTTACGCTTGCGTGCCGCGGTGAAGGAACGGGTCGGCTTGAACTTGTCGAAGTCGATGACGGGAGCGCCGTCCATCGGGGAAGCGTTGTTTTGCGCGGCAGTCATCATGCACTCGCTTTCTCGGTGAGCTTACGTGCGATGAAGTTCACCACGAAGGTAATCAGGAACAGGACCAGACCGGTGCCGATCAGCACGGAAACGCCAAGATCGTTCGCTTCCGGATACTGCGCTGCGATGTTCGCCGCGATGGTCTGGTTCTGAGAAGCCTGCAACAGCTTGATGGAGTAGTTGAGGCCCGGGGAAAGAATCATAAGCACGGCCATCGTCTCGCCAAGAGCGCGGCCAAGACCCAGCATGGATGCGGACACGACGCCGGACTTGCCGAATGGCAGCACCGCAAGCTTGACCATCTCCCACTTCGTGGCGCCGAGCGCGAGCGCGGCCTCCTCCTGCAGACGCGGGGTCTGCATGAAAATGTCTCGCGACATGGAGGTGATGATCGGCAGGATCATGACGGCGAGCACCACGGCGACGGTCGCAACGGTACGGGACGGATTGGCGGCAGGTCCCTGGAACAGCGGAATCCAGCCGAGATACTTGGCGACGCCGTTCCAGAACGGGTAGATCGCCGGCACCAGAATCAAGCCACCCCACAAACCGTAGATAACGGACGGGATCGCGGCGAGCAGATCAACCACGTAGCTCAGGGCCGTGGCGAGTTTCTTCGGTGCGTAATGGGAGATGAACAGCGCGATGCCTACCGACACGAAGAAGGAAATCAGCAGCGCCAGGGCGGAAATCAGCACGGTACCGAACAGCAGCGGTCCAACATAGCCCCAGAAGCTGTTGGCCTTGCCACCGGTGAAGTTGCTGATGGTTTCACTGTTGGCCGTCTGATCGCCGCCGATCAGAGGCCACGCGCGGAACAGCAGGAACAGCGCGACTGCGGCGAGCACCACGAGGATCAGGATACCGCAGGCGTATGCCACGCCTTTGAACACCTTATCCGCGTTTTTGCCGCTCACCGGCTCCTGTGCCGTTTTGCTTTGCGAACTCACGGGTTCTCCTTAACTTGCAGGTTTGTTCGAAGCCTTGTTTCGATTTTAAGGGAACGGTCTCTTCCGGCGATTTGCCGGCCCACCACCGGCTCAAGGCCGCAGCCGTATCATCAGCGGCTGCGGCCTTGAGCCGAAAGCTACTCGCCGTTCACCGAAGAGCGTATTGTCACTCGGTCACGATGGCGTCGATGGACTTCATGATCTTCTCGCGCATGGTGTCGGACATCGGAGCGGAACCGGCTGCGGAAGCGGCGGTCTCCTGGCCTTCCTCGCTGACCACATAGGTGAGCCAGGACTTGACGAACTTCGCGGTGCTGGCGTCCTTGTATGCCGGGCAGGCGATGTCGTAGGAGACCAGCACGATCGGGTAGGCGCCCGCTTCGGTGGTGTTGTGGTCGAGCTTGACCACCACGCGGTTGTCGCCGGCTGCGGATTCGTCGATCGGGGATGCGTCCACGACCTTGGCTGCGGCCTCGGCGGAGAACGGCACGTAGTCGTCGCCGACCTTCACCGCCACGGTGCCGAGATCGCCGGCCTGAGATGCGTCGGCGTAGCCGATGGTGCCATCGGCCTGCTGCACGGTGGAAATCACGCCGGAGGTACCCTTGGCGCCCTGGCCAACCTCGTTCGGCCAGTTCTCGCCGAGCTCGTAGCTCCATGCGTCGCCGGCGGCGTCCTTGACGTAGCTCAGGAAGTTCTTGGTGGTGCCGGACTTGTCGGAACGATGCACGACGGTGATGTCGAGATCAGGCAGGTCGACCTTCGGGTTCTGCTGCTTGATGGCGTCGTCGTTCCACTTGGTGATCTTGCCGTCGAAGATCTTGGCGATGGTTTCGGCATCCATGTTCAGGGTCTTGCCCTTGCCGGAAACACCGTTGAGGTTGAAGACCACTGCGATCGGGGAGATGTAGACCGGAATGTCGAAGGCATTGCCGGAAGCGCACACGCTCTTGGACTGCTCGACCTCATCATCGGAGAGGGAGGCATCGGAACCGGCCCAGGCGGTGGCGCCGGTCAGGAAGGTGGAGACGCCCGCGCCGGAACCGGACGGGTTGTAGGCGACCTTGGCGTCCGGGTTGGTTCCCTGATAGCCTGCGATCCAGGCTTCGACCGCAGCCTGCTGGGAGGAAGCGCCGGCGCCGGCGAAGTCGCCGGAGATTGTCTCAGTGGAGGTGGAGCCGGTCGTGGAGGAATCGGTGGCGGCGGTGTTGTCGCCACAAGCCGCAACGGAAGCGAGCATCACAATGCCGGACACGGCGGCGATGGAGCGTACGAGAATGGAATTACGCATTGATCTTTCCCTCTGTCAACATTCCGATGGCGTTGGTTTGTCTTGATTTCAGAATTTGCATCTCGCCATCATTCTTCATGACAGTTTCAAGCCTATTGGTCTTTTCAAGGCATCATGACCAAAATCGGTGAACGGAAGATGAACACTCTCCATCCATTTGCGAATGCCCCATTTGCGAATGCCCATAGCCGCCTGCATCAACGTACTTCACGTGCGTCACGTGCGTCACTGAGCCGGAACGTCGATCTTGTAGCCCAGTCCTCGAACAGTGGTCAGGTATTTCGGATGCGCCGGATCCTCCTCGATTTTGGAACGCACGCGCTTGACATGCACGTCGAGCGTTTTCGTATCTCCCACATAATCGGAGCCCCAGATACGGTCGATCAGCTGATGGCGGGTCATCACACGGCCCTTGTTCTGCATCAGGTATTCAAGCAGCTCGAACTCCTTGAGCGGGAAGAACACTCTTTCGCCGCGCACGCTCACCTCATGCTGCCCGATCTTCATGGAGACGTCACCACACACGAGGGGGATGTCGTCATCGGACGCGTTGTCGGCTTCGGCTGCCATCTGGTTGCGGCGCAGCACCGCACGCACACGCGCCAGCAGCTCGCGGAAGGAGTACGGCTTGGTCACGTAATCGTCCGCACCGATCTCAAGACCGACCACTTTGTCGATTTCCGCGCTCTTGGCGGTGAGCATGATGATCGGAACGCGGCTCTGCTCACGAATCCTCCGGCACAGGGCGGTACCGTCAAGACCGGGAAGCATCAGATCGAGCAGCACCAGATCCACGCCTCCCTTCGTGAACAGCTCCAGGCCTTCCTCGCCTGTTGCCGCGGCGGACACGTCGTAACCTTCGCGCGTAAGCTGGTAGACCAGCGGTTCCCGATACGATTCCTCGTCTTCGACGATCAGAATGCGTGTCATCAGCGCTTCTCCTCCGTATTCTCGATGTGATTCTTCTCTTGGGTTTATTCAAAAATCTCAATTTCGCGGGATTTCTTGGTTCCGCGAGTTTCCTCGACTTCACGGAATTCTTCAGTTCCGCGGGATTCTTCGGATTCGTGTCCACTTACCTGCGGAAGCGTGATCGTGAACGTGGACCCCTCCCCCTCGCGGGACCACACGTTGATCGTGCCGCCGCAATCGCGGACGCAATGCCTGGTGATGGCCAGGCCGAGCCCCGTGCCGCCGGTCTCACGCGAACGCGCCGGATCCACACGATAGAACCTCTCGAAAATCCGGTCGAGGGATGCGGCAGGAATGCCGATGCCCTGATCCACCACACGAATGGTGGCTTTGCTTCCGTCCCCATTGACGCCTATGGCCACGGTGGTATGTTCGGGAGAATAGTTGACCGCATTCTCCACAAGATTCTTCACCGCGGTTTTGATGGTTTCATGATCGGCTTTGATGAACACGTCGTCCGTGTCACGAGCCGTACCATCAGCCGCACTATCAGCAGCGCCGTCCAACGTCGGAACGGCCACGCCGTTCACCGACAACACCAGCGAAATATGCTTCGAATCCGCCTTCACCTGATTCTCGTTTATGGCCTCACGGGCCACCTGCAACACGGAAAGCCGCTGCGCGTTCAGCACTGATGAGGCGTTCTGCGCCTTCTGCAGGTCGATAAGACGGTGGACCAGTTCGGTCAGACGATTGGATTCTTTGGAAACACGGCCCGCGAAATACCGTACCGCGTCCGGATCGTCGGCGGCGGATTCGATCGTTTCGGCAAGCAGCGAGATCGCGCCCGCCGGAGTCTTCAACTCGTGGGAGACGTTCGTAACGAAATCGCGGCGCATAATCTCAAAACGTCGCTGCTCGCTCATATCGGAAAGGAAAACCGCAAAACGATCATCGGCTATCTGGCCGATGCGCACATGCAGATACAACGTGTCCGCGGGAAGGGACTTTCCGGCCTCCACACCACGGCCGCCGGTATTGCTTGCGGCCGCACGGGCCGAACGGTCGAGCGGAATCGCAAGCTCACGTTCACGTACCACGCTGTCGGTGGACACCAATCGCAGGATATCCCGAATCTCGACGAGCGCCATCGCATCATTCTCGATCAGATCGAACCGGCGTGCGGCCGGAGAAACGTATTTCACCGCCGCAAGCGAGTCGACGACGATCAGGGCTTCCGGCATGACGGCGACCAGCTGCCGTTCGGTGGATTTCACCGGCACGTCGGCTCCGAAAAGCGAGCCGTCGCCATCCGAAGATGAGGAGGCCCCGCCCGCAGCGCCGTTCCCCCTCGCCGCTGCGGAACGTCCGAATACGCGCCCGATGAGGAAGGCCACTACGGCGACCAATACCAGCAGCACCGCAGAAACCACGAAACCCTGCCACATCGTCATGCGTTCACCTTCCGATAATCCGTTCTTTTTCCACAGTAACGGTTCTCAGCCGGCGTTTGCGTGCATGACCCCTTGATGACATCGTAAGTTCTCCTGCCGTTCACCTTCGAAAAAAGGGCATCTCATCATTCGAGATGCCCTTTCGTGGTTCGTCTACATGCGCTTGACGATGTTCACCGCAAGCTTCGCGGCGGTATCCGCATATTCGGAAATGTCGAATCCCTTGAACTCCACGTAATCCGTGTCGGCGTTGTCGCTCAACGCGCGGATCACCAGCGCCGGAATGTCGTTGCGGGCCGCGATATGGGCCACCGCCGTACCCTCCATCTCAACGGCGTCAGCGCCGGTCTCGCGAATCACCTGCTCCACCTTGGCCGGATCGTCGACGAAATAGTTGCCGGTCGCGATGATTCCGATGATGTGGTTGATTCCCATATCGGACAACGCGGCATCGGCCAGATCCAGCAGATGGTCGTCGGAATGGAACTCCTCGACGGGAACATCCGCGGTGCCGGGTTTCCACTGGCCTACGAGACGCATGTCGGTGTCGAGATAGCGCAGCGTTCCGCCGAGCACCACATCGTTGATATGCAGGTTCTTGTTGAGATTTCCGGCGATTCCGGAGAAGATGATGGCCTGCGGGTGGTCCGCATCGATCAGATGCTGCGTGGTTGCGGCGATGTTCACCGTGCCCATGCCGCCGACCGTGGCCACGACGTTGAGCAGGGTGCCGTTGTTGGTTTCGATGGTGCCGCGGGTCACGGTGACGCCGGCCTCGTCGGTTACGTTGACATCGCTCAGAGACGCGGCGATATGCGCGATCTCCTCATCCATGGCGCTGATGATGGCGATTGTGGTCATGGATTTTTTTCCTTTCCTTACTATGGGTCTTCCAACGGAGTGCCCGTCCGGTCACTTCCAGCGGCGAGTGGCGACGGCCTGCGCCAGCTCACGCAGCAGCTGTTCGGTGGTGTTCCAGCTCAGGCATTTGTCAGTGATCGACTTGCCGTACTCCAGCTCGTTCAACGGAGCCGCCTTCTGGTTTCCGCCTTCGATGAAGCTTTCCATCATGATGCCGGTGATGCCTTCCTCGCCTTGCGCTATGCGCCGCGCGACATCGCGCACCACTTCGGCCTGCCTGTGTTCGTCCTTGCCGGAATTGCCATGCGAGCAATCGACCACGACTCCGTGCGCCGCGGCGGAATCGGCCGGCATCGTGCCGCGGATGCGTTCCATGGCATGGGCGATGGAATCGGCATCATAGTTCGGCCCGCTGCTGGACCCACGCAACACCACATGGCAGTCAGGATTGCCAAGCGTTTTGACCACGGCGGCACGGCCCATGTGGTCGATGCCGAAGAACGTATGCTGCTGTGCGGAAGCGAAGCAGGAATCGGCCGGCGCTTTGATCGAACCGTCGGTGGCGTTCTTGAAACCGATCGGCATGGACATGCCGGAAGCGAGCTGGCGATGCACCTGGCTTTCCGTGTTGCGTGCGCCGATCGCACCCCAGCTGATCGCGTCGGAAATATACTGCGGGCTGGTCGGTTCGAGGAATTCCGTGGCCGCGGCCAATCCCGTGTCCAGCACGCCAAGCAGCGTGCGCCGGGCCATCAAAAGCCCCTTCTTGATATTGCAGCTGCCGTCGATGTCGGGATCGTTGATCAGACCCTTCCAACCGACGGTGGTACGCGGCTTCTCGAAATACACGCGCATCACGATCAGCAACTCGCCTTCCAGCTCGTTCATCAATCGTGCGAGGCGGGCCGCGTAATCAAGCGCGGCGGCGGGGTCATGCACGGAACAGGGGCCGACGATCACCAGCAGACGATCGTCCTGGCCGTACAGGCAGGCGCGAATCTCATCGCGCGAACTGGCCACGATATCCTGTGCCTTCGCGTTCAGCGGCAACTCCCCCAATACCTGCGCCGGAGTGGGCAGCACTTCGAACTCAAGCACACGACGGTTGACGATACGGCTGATGCCGACCTGATCCTCCCAACGTGGAACATCGGTTTCCACCAGAGGATTCCTGCCTTCGTCCATCGCCTGCCGGATGGCGCGAAGCTCCGCCGGCGTATTCAACTGCTGCATGGTCTCTCCTTGGGTTTCGCTCTTCCCCCAAGAATAGCAATCCGGATACGTGTCGGCAGGTTGGAACGGCGATTATTCGGCGAGCGCCCGTCGTGCGGTCACCGCGTCGGCCAGCGTGTACAGCAGTTCCTCGGTACGATCCCACGGCACGCAGGCGTCGGTGATGGACTTGCCGTATTCGAGTTGGTCGAGCGGAGCCGGCTTTTGGTTGCCCGCGTTGAGGAAGCTTTCCATCATGATGCCGAGGATGCCTTGCTCGCCCGCCGCGATGCGCTGTGCGATGTTCTCGACCACTTCGGCCTCGCGCACTTCGTTCTTGCCGCAGTTGCCGTGTGCCGCGTCGATGACCAGACCATGCTCGCTCGGGCCGGACGCTTTGGACGCTTTGAGGTCGGAGAGTGCCTTCGCCACGGATTGCGCGTCGAAGTTCGGTCCATGCGAGGAGCCGCGCAGCACCAGATGGCAGTCGGGGTTGCCTTTGGTTTCGGCGGAGATCACACGGCCGTCGAGGTTGATGGACAGGAAGTGATGTTCGTATGCGGCCGCGAAGCAGGAATCGGCGGCAGGCTTGACCGAACCGTCAGTGGCGTTCTTGAAACCGATCGGCATGGACATGCCGGAAGCGAGTTCGCGATGCACCTGGCTTTCCGTATTACGCGCGCCGATCGCACCCCAGCTGATCAGATCGCAGATGTACTGCGGGGTGATGGGGTCGAGCCATTCCGTGGCCGCCGGCAAGCCAAGGCTCAGCACGTCGGTGAGCACCTTGCGGGCCAACCACATGCCTTTGCGAATGTTGAACTGGCCGTCGAGATCGGGGTCGTTGATCAGACCCTTCCAGCCGATGGTGGTGCGCGGTTTCTCGAAGTAGACGCGCATGACGATTACCAGACGGTCGTCGAGCTCGTTCTTTACGGCCGCGAGTTTCTGCGCGTATTCGTGGGCGGCCTTGGGATCGTGAATGGAGCACGGGCCCACGATTGCGAGGATGCGATCATCACGACCGTGCAATACGTCACGGATCTCCTGACGGGATTTGAGCACCAGATCGCTCATCTCGTCGCTGAGAGGAAGTTCCTTGAGAAAATATCGGGGTGCGGGAATCGGATCCAACTGTCGGATATTGACATCCACGGTCTCGGGAAACACCGCGTTGTCCAACAGCTGTGAATCCTTCGAACTATCCGGACCGCGAAGACCTGACATCGCTCTCTCTCCTCCTTGAACTTACGAATGGCCCGTTGTTTCGGCCACCGAAGTTACCTTAATGGAAAGAGCGTGATTATGGAAAACGCCGACTGCATGGTGGAACGACTCCACTTGCAGTCGGCGTTTGCGCGCTCTCAGGCCAACGCCCACCGGACTGTCTGCTTGACGGCGCGTCGGCTCAGGGAGCTTTGGCGTCTTACGCCATATATGAGACCTACGGTCCCAGAAACGCCTCACGGCGTTTCCCTCGCTACGGGAGCCCACAGGGCTCCCGCTAAACGCTCGGCGCGTGTTGGCCGGCGCGCTTCGCGCGCTCTCAGGCCAACGCGCCTCCGGCCCTGCAATAACGGACCGCTACGCGGACTCAATACCGCCTTCGCCATACCTTCGGCCTTACGGCCTCAGCCGCGCCTACAGACAGTCCACCGGACTGTCTGCTTGACGGCGCGTCGGCTCAGGGAGCTTTGGCGTCTTACGCCAAAGCTCCCATCGGATCCCATGCCGGGAGCATGGTGGCGGGTTCTTCCAGGGCGGCCTGGTATTCCTCCGGAAGCATGGCCTTCGGAACGGCAACCTCGTAGACGTATTCGGTGAACCAGTCGTCGCTCATGGTGAAGTAGCCCTTGTCGGCGATCTTGTCTCCCCAGGAGTTCTCCACACGCCAACGACGGGTGGTGTGGCCATCTTCGGCAACGTCGACGCCGACGAACGCCATAGCGTGGTTCATCGCGGAATCGGCGAAGCGGACACGTTCCTCCTTGTTCAGGTCGAAGTCGAATCCGTACACCTTGCCGTATTCAAACAGATCGGTGGCCCATGCGCCGTTCATGCGATCCATCATCGGGTGGCAGTCGGCTCCGAACCAGACCGGAATGCCCTGCTCTTCGAGGATCTGACGCACGCAGTCCTTCATGAACTGATTCGGCACGTTCAGGTATTCAGTGGCGTCTCCGCCAGCCACATTGCCCAGATGCTCGATGCCGATCTTCTTGCCCTTGGCATGCTCCTGACGGGGATCGTCCACGAGGCACACGTAGCTTTCCAGATCGGCGGAGCCAACGTACTTGTTCCAGAACTCGACCGGCGTGATCTCACCGTCACGGTGGAATTCGCCGTCCTTGTCGGTCCACTCCCAGTCGAAGCTCTTCGGCGGCTCGCCAAGATGAATCGTCAGAATACGGTGCCCTGCGGCGGTGGATTCGGCGATGATCGACTCGATCGAAGACGGATCGGCGTACATGTGGGCCACGGCGGTGTGCAGCATGCCGCGCAGCTGGGTGTTCATCTCGCCGGTCTTCTTGGAGGATTCGGTTTCCGGGAACAGATCCTTGGGAACGGCACCGTACTTCTTGTACACGTTCATGGCCATGGTCCACTGGCCGCCGTCGCCCATCACATCATGCAGCAGATGCTGCACAAGACGGGAGTCGGAAGGCTCGCCGGCTTCGATCAACGCCGCCATATCCTTCAAGAAGTAGTTGATGCGCTCCAGCTTGTCGAAGTACATGGCGTAGTTCTGGGAGAACTCGAATTCCTTGAGACCCATGTTCTTCTTGGCCACGAAGCGGGCCACGTTCAGCGAGCTGAACAGCCAGCAACGACCGGAATTGTCCTGATGGGTGGCGGTGCCGTTGTCCACGATGGTGGAGAAGCGGCGCTGCAGCAGACGGGCGCGGTCATAGTTACGGGCCACCTTGTCGATGCCCGCCGCCGTCACGGCGTTCATGGCCATGCGATTGTGGCTGCTTGCCTCGAAATCGTCAACGAGCTTCGCCAGCGCTTCTTCGCTCAACGGCGTGATTTCAGTCATTATGCTGCTGTTCCTCCTGTGCTTCCTCGAACTGTTCAAACTGATCAAACTGCCGATTGTCGTCCAACTCTTCGAAATCATCATTCTGCTGGTCGGACGGCAGGTCATTATACGCGCCATCGCCCTCAAACGCGGATTCGGACGGTTCGGACTGCGCGAACTGTTCGGGCCGTACGAGCTGCTCGGTGCGCGCAACCTGGTCGCCCTGTTCCGGCAGCTCCGCCGATTCCTGCTGTTCCGGCTGCTCCGCCGGCTCCGGCTGAACATCCGCAACGGCAATCGCTTCAAATACCGTGGTCTCATCCCGAGGAATCAACTCGCCCTGCCCAAGATCCGGTTCTCCGTCCGCAACAGCCGCCGGCTCCACGGCCGCAAGATCGGCCTCGCCATCCACGGAATTGATCACGGACAATCCGTCCGCACCGAAACCGGCAAACGCGTTGGAGAACATCGCACGCAACTCATTGACGCGCTGCGTGATCTGCGCCTCACGATTCTGCAAATCGACAATGTGCTGCCGCACGCCTTCCATCTCGTTGCGGGCGGCCTCACGGCGCTCGCTGACCTGCGCGTCGGCCTCTTCGGTGGCCTGCTTGATGATGCTAGCAGCCTGAGTGTCGGCGACCTCACGTTTTTCGGTAGCGTACTCCTCGGCCTCATTACGCATACGCTGAGCTTCGGCAATCAGATCATCGGCCTGCTTCTTGGCCGCCTCACGACGCTCATTGAGATCGGTCAGCAGCTCGTTGACCTTCTGCGTGGCATCATCCTGCTGAGCGGAAATATCGGCGCGAATCTGCTCCACCTCGGCATTGACCTGGCTGATGGTCTTGGTCCGGTACACCTCGGCGTCGTCGGAAAGCTCCTGCGCCTTCGACTTCGCGGCATCGGTGATCTCGGACGCACGGCGCTGCGCGTCGGTCAGCATCTTGGAAACCTGCTCACGCACGTCGGCCAGCTTCTTGTTGGCTTCTGCGAGCGCGGCTTCGATCTGGTCGTTGGTCTCGCTCTTGAGGCGGGAGATCTCTTCGTTCGCGCTCTTGCGCTGCTCGGCGATCTGTTCGGTGGCTTCGGCACGTATGTCGGAGATCTCTCGTTCGTGCGTGGCACGTTCGGATGCGAGTCGCTTGTCATGCTCCTCACGGGTGTTGGCGAGTTCAAGGTCGAGGGTCTGGCGCTGGGCCACCACGTTCTTCTGCGCCTCGCTGCGCAGCTGGTCGGCTTCACGCTGGGCGGAGGATTTGACGGATTCCGCATCCTCATTGGCCCTCGACAGCACCGACGAGGCCTTGGCGTTGGCTTCGTCGAGGATACGCTGGGCGTCCAGCTTGGCGTTGTTCAGCAGGGTTTCCGCCTGCAACTGCACGGTCGCGCGAGTGGCGGAAGCGTCTTTCTTGGCGCGGTCGAGCAATTCGACACTGGTCTGTTCGGCGCTGGCCAACATCTGCTGCGCGTTGGCGCCCAATGACGCGAACGATTTCGGATTGACCTTCTTGTTCTTCTCTTCCTGAAGCTGGGCCTGCAGTTCAAGAATCGTCTGGTCATCGGCCTTGATCTGCTCACGAAGACGATTCACTGTTTCCTGGGCCTCGGCGAGCGCTTCGTCGACCCTGTCTTTGTCGTACCCCCTAAGCACGATCGGGAACTGCTCTAACATGGTATTCCTTTCGCGATTTCCCACTGTTGTGCGCACATGCCGCGCATCATCCGTTTGCACTTTAGCGCAGCGGACGCGCGAAACTCACGAAAGCGGCATAATTCTCACACAGAGCACAGAAATCGTTCAGAAAATCAATGGCCCCGATTCACCTGTTCGGCCCCGTTCAAACCCGATTGCCATGTCGGGACTCTCAGCCGAGCAGAATGTCCTGCGACGACGGCTGCAGATAGTAGCGGATCGACTCGCGGACCACGTCGTTTCCGGCCGCGATCTGCTGCGCGATGCAAAGACCGTGCTGCGGATGAGGCTGTTCGTTGACCACGGGAAGGCTGAAGAAGCCAGACAGAATGCGCTTCTCCTGCACGGCCGACCAGTCGAGCAGATGGTAGAACAGCGAATTGCACACGAATGTTCCCGCATCCGAGCTGAGCGCCGCAGGAATCTCATGCTTGGCGAAGTCACGCAGGATCGAACGCAGCGGAAGCCGTGTCCAATAGGCAGCCGGCCCTTCCGGATTGATCGGCCTGCGCGGCGGGATCACATTGTCGGCGTCGGGTTTCGCCGCGTCCATAAGATTCGTCGCGCATCGTTCCAGCAGGATTCCACGAGCGGAATGTTTGAGTCCTGTGGCGAGCACGATGTCGGGCCGTACCTTTTCGATGACCTCCATCAGTGCCGGCCATGCGTTGCCGAAGCTTACCGGCAACGTCACGCTGGTGACTTCGATGCTGATGTCTCGCAGCAGCTCTTCCGACAGTGCCTTGGCCTGCGCGGAATCGTTCCACTGTTCGGCCAGCGCCGCCGCCACAAGTTCGGACGGGTTCACGTCGACGTCGGCGTATTCGAAACCGGAAATGACGATATTGATCTGCTGCATGGTATTTCAGTGTACGCGATTCAGCTGCGGCCCATCTCGGAAACCGCATGCGCGAGTACCTCATGCATGCGTGCCTTGGCCTGCGCTTTGGCACCTTCGGGATTGATGCCGCGTGCTATGCCCTCGGCTATCGGCATATCGGACGGTGTGGTGATCTTGAGATTCTCCTCGGAACCGTTCACTATGGCCACCTGCTCCCCCGGCAGGTAATCCACCACCACGCGGGTGTCGTCGGTGGGGTGGAATCCCGGATCTGCGGATGCCAGCTCGTACGCCTTGACGATGGTGGCGAACCGGAATGCCTGCGGGGTCTGCGCCCTGAACGTGTTCGGACGTTCCGGCACGGACCGCACGATCTTGCGTCCGGCCTGATCTTCAGTGAGAAGGATCGTGTCGGTGGATGCGTAGGCCACGGTGGCCGCGTTGAACTCGTCGAGGCCGTCTATACAGCCGTCGATCGATTCCTGGCTCACGAACGGGCGTACGGAATCGTGGATAAGGATCTTCGCACCGCCCGGAATGCCGGCCTGCCTGAGCAGATCAAGCGCCGCGAGCGTGCTGTCGACGCGTTCGGCGCCGCCGGGAATGATGGCGCGGACCTTGCCGTATCCGGATTCGTCCACCAGCGCGGACACCACGCCGCTCACCCGTTCGTTGACCACGACGATGATGTCGGAAACACGGTCGTTGTTCTCGAAGGCCTCGATGCTCCAACACACAATCGGCTTGCCGCCGACCGAAACGAGCTGCTTGGGGTTGTTGACGTCGAACCGCGTGCCGAAACCGGCCGCCAATACCACTGCGACCACCGGCATGTTCTGACTCTGCATCTGCTCTTCCTCACTCATAGGCACCACCGTAGAGCCGTTCAGGGGGATTAGGGGTATTCTCGATGGTGTTCTGCACGTAATCCGCAAGTGTTCCGTTCGCCCACATGCGGCCCCGTTTGATTTCACCGGACTTTGCCGGGCCTTGCCTGGCCCGTCTACTCGCGCACGATCAGCGCGAGCATGCGTCCTTCATGCTGCTTTTTGGCCAGCGCCGCACGACGGTGGGAGAACCACAGGGGGTTCTCCAACGTGCACAGGCTGCGGCGAATCCCACCGATACGTTCCGACAGCCGTGAGTCGCCTTCGCCGTCCATTCGGCAGATCTCGGCCAGTTCCTCATCCTCGCTCAGGTACTGGGTGGCCGCGTTGACGCGCGGACGGGAGGATACGATGTTGTCTGCCGGAATTCCCGCGGAGGCGAGTTCCTGCAATGCGGCCGCGGCGATGTCGATTCCCGGCTGGCCGAAACGGCTCAGCGTGAACGTTCCCGGGAATTGCGCGTCGAAATCGTCGGCGATGTCTCCGCCGACTTCGTAGCAGTCGCCGCAGATGCACGGGCCGAGCGTGGCGACGATGCGTTCCGCCTTCGCGCCCTTTTCCACCATTGTTGCGACGGTCGCGCCGATCACGCCCGACTGCAGCCCCTTACGGCCGCAGTGCGCCGCGCCGATCACGCCTGCCTGCGGATCGGCGAGCAGCACGGGCAGGCAGTCGGCGGCGAACATGCCGAGGGCGATGCCTTCACGCGAGGTGACCTGGCCGTCGGCTTCAATCACGACCAGTTCGCCGCCCTCTTCAGATGCGTCGTCCTTCATTCCGGAAGCGTCGAATCCAAACGGGCGATTATGGACGAAGGTTTCGTCGACATCAACCACCACTGCGGAATGCACCTGGCTGACCAGGCTGAGCTTCGCGCCGATCTCGTTGGCGAGCGCCGTGCGGTTGGCGATCACATGTTCCACGGCATCGCCGTTCTTTCCACCGAGGTTGAAATGCGCGAAGTCACCTTCGCTGGCTCCGCCGAGTCGGGTGGTGTAGATGACCTTGATTCCGGGTGCCAACATGATCGGAATGGTCACGGGAATCGGGTTGCCGTCGTTGTCGGTTGGCGCGATGGCGTTGGAATCGAGGATCGCGTCGTCGTATTGCGTGCTGCTCATGGATGTTCCTTGCTGGATATGCGTGTTGTTGTGCTGGATTCCGCCGTTGTTCGCCGGCGGATAGGCTTATTCGGCTTTGAGTGTGGGTTTCTTGGTGCGTGAGCGGATGGCCGCGTTGACCGGCACCTGCGTGGGGCATGGCATGGAGAACACGTGCGCGGGATTGTTGATGGCTTCCACCCAGTGGCCTTCCTCATCGCGGAATCCGCCCGCGGGAAGGGTGTAGGCGAGCGGGGCGCTTCCGGGAAGCACGAATTCGACTTCCTGGCCGGCTTCGATCTTGTTGCGGCTCATGATGGTCACACGTCCGCCGTCCTGGGGACTCCAGGAGAGCACTTCTCCGACTACGAGCCATGCGCGGAAGTAGGCGGAACGGTCGGTGCTCTGCTGCACTTTGTGTTCCGGATAGTAGAAGCCCGTCGAATAGTCGCGGTGCGCGACTTTGTCGGGTTCTTCGAGCAGCCAGTCGGGCAGGGTGATGTGCTCGGCGGGACGCACTCCGGCGTGGTGCCATCCGTCCGGCAGGATTTCGGTGGCCGTGTTCGACTTGCGTCGGGTGCTGCGCGCGCGGTAGCTCAGGTTCTCCGGCTCGTTGGCGATGCCGTTTGCGACCGGCACGGTGTCGAGGTCCGGCTTGCCGGCGAAGGCGCCGTCCGCATTGGCCATGATCTCGTCCCGTGATTCGTCTTGACCGTATTCCGGATCTGATGGGCGGATCACACGGTCGTGGAACGGTTCGAGCACGTTGCCTTGGGCGTCTTCGAATCCGCGCTGCACCATGTATTCGTTGACCGCGGTCTTGTAGGCGTTCGTCATCGCGGCGATGTAGTACGCGCTCTTGGAACGGCCTTCGATCTTGAGGCTGGTGGCGCCGGAATCGATGAGGTCGTCGATATGCGCAAGCATGTTCATGTCCTGCGAGTTGAACAGGTATGCGCCTTCTTCGGTCTGTTCGATCGGGAAGTACTGTCCGGGACGTTTCTCCTCGACGATCGAGTATTTCCAACGGCAGGGCTGCGCGCATTCACCGTGGTTTCCGTCTCGTCCGGTCAGATAGTTGGAGAACAGGCATCGACCGGAGAACGCCATGCACATGGCGCCGTGCACGAAGCATTCGATGTCGAGATCGTCGGGGATGCGGGCGCGGATGTCCCGCACGGCCTGCAGATCCATCTCGCGGGCCAGCACCACTCGGCGTGCGCCCAGCTCGTAGAACGCGTTCGCGGCCTGATAGTTGGTCACGCCGGCCTGCGTACTCACATGCAGTTCGAGATTCGGGGCGATCTGCCTGGCCATAAGCATCACGCCGATGTCGGAGACGATGAGCGCGTCGACGCCGGTGTCTTTCAGCTGGCCGAGGTATTCACGTAAGGCTTCCACCTCGTTGTTGCGCGGCAGCACGTTGCAGGTCACGTAGACGCGGGCTCCGCGCTCATGGGCGTAGCGTGAGCCCTCTTCGAAATCCTCCAGACTCAGATTCTTGGGCGCCGAACGCATGCCGAACGCCTTGCCTCCGCAATATACGGCGTCCGCACCGTAGTCCACGGCCGTTTTGAGTCCCCTCAGATTGCCTGCCGGAGCCAGTACTTCAGGCTTGTTTCTTCTTTGCACGAATGTTCCTCTTATTGCTGCTTTACGCGTTTGAAACCGTATTTCATTCTCATAGATTCACGGGACAGCGCTTTTGCGCGCCCATGCTGCGGTTCGGCACGTTCGCCCCGGCCCGGTACCCGGCACGGCACTCAGCCCGCGTCTAGCCCAACATGCGGGCCACGTCGGCGAGCGTTTGCACGGCAGAGGCGAATTCCTCGGGCGTGGTGTAGGAGTAGCTCAGGCGCAGGGAATTGTTGGATTCGAAATCGTAGATGTCTCCGGGGTTGAGCAGCACGCCACGTTCGGCGCATTCCTGAAACAGCCTGTTCATGCGCATGGGCCGGTCGAAGGTGAGCCAGATGTAGAAGCCTCCGTGCGGCGTGTTCCAATGCGCAAGATCCTGCATCGTCTTGCGCAGCGCGTCCAACGCACGGTCGCGCCTCTCACGAAGCTCAAGTTTCAGTCCGGCAACGTATTCATCGTACAGACCGGAGCTCAGGAACCGCGCGAACGCCCATTGGCTGAGTCCGCTCGCACCGTAATCCATCTGCATTTTCACGTCGGCGAGACGCTGCACTATCGGCTCGGCGGCCACGATCCATCCGATGCGCAGGCCCGGGGCGAACGCCTTCGACGCGCTGCCGAGCGTGATCACCATGCCCGTCTCGTCCATCGCCTTCAACGGCAGCGGCGCTTCGCCGTCGAATACCAGATCACGGTATGCGCCGTCCTCTATGACCGGCAGACGGTTGGCCATGCAGCATTCGACCAGTTCATGCCGGCGGCTCTCGCTCATAGTGATGCCGGTAGGGTTATGGTTGGTGGGAATCGTGTACAGAATCGCGTTTTCCGTATGTTTTCTCGCCGTAATCGATGGCGGATCGGCAGCTGTTTCATCGCCCGTAACGCGGCCGAGCAGCAGATTGCGCAACGCGTCCACGTTGATGCCGTCATCGTCCATAGGCACTCCCCTAAGCCGCATTCCGGCCGATTGGAACACCTGCAACGATTTGATATAGCTCGGCGATTCCGCATAGACCACGGAATCAGCGGGCAGCAGACTTACGGAGATCATCTGCAGCGCCTGCAACGCGCCGCTGGTGACGAGCACCTGGCCGGGCGTGCATTCCACGCCGGTGGCGCACATGTGGGCGGCGATCGCCTCGCGTAGTTCCGGCAGTCCTTCGGGCGGCGGGTATCCGAGCGAGTCGATCTCGTCGGCGGCCTGCGTCAGCACCTGCCGCCACATGGGTCTCGAGAAGAGTCGCGGATCGATCTCACCGGTGCCGATGCGGGTGATGTTCGGCACGAATTCGTAGTGGTTGATGGCTTGGATGGTGGCGTTGTTCGCCTTGAAGAAGCCCGATCCCACATAGTCGGCCCAGTCCGGCGCGCCCGGCAGCATCAACGACCATGTGTTGCTGACTATTCTGGTGCCCGCGCCATGCTGGCCCTCCACGATGCCGTAGTCGGATAGTTCGCTGATGGCGGCGATGATGGTGGAGCGATTCACACCGAACCATTCCGCCAACGCGCGTTGCGACGGCAGACGCGACCCGATGGACCAGCTGCCGCTCGACACCTGCTCGCACATGTACCGCACGATCTGTTCGGTGATCGATATGCCGCAGTCGCGGTCCGGTTTCCAGTCGATGTTCAACGGTGCGATGCGGGCCATACCACTCCTTCATACGTCTTGGCTGGACTTGCTCACTTTTTTGGCTGGTTGCTCATTATAGCTTCCTACCTAAGATAACTACAGGTTTGATTGAAAATGTACGAAATACGGCAGTTTGCACCTGTATCGGCAGTGCATTCAGCTGAGTTTGGTTGGTTGAAAATAAACCATCCAAAGTATTTTGGTTGAGGAACGGTGAGGCATGGGATTCTTTCTGCAGGGTTTGACGCTTGGTTTGGCATACGTTGCCCCAATCGGCATGCAGAATCTGTTCGTCATCAACGCGGCGTTGCGCAAGCCGCGCCGCCGTGCGCTGCTGACCGCCCTGATCGTGCTGTTTTTCGACATCACACTGTCGCTGTCGTGCTTCTTCGGCATCGGCCAGCTCATGCAACGCCACGAATGGCTCCGCCTCGGCGTCCTCGCCATCGGCGGACTGCTCGTGTTACGTATCGGCGCGGGGCTGCTGTTCACCAAAAGCGACCAGCAGGATACCGCAGGCCATCAATCGCAGGATTCCAGCAACGGCAAGACGAACACCGTCGCCGATTCGATCGCAGCCCGTTTCGGAGGCAATAACGAATTGCTGCGAACCGTGATCACCGCAGGCGTGGTCACCTGGTTCAATCCGCAGGCCATCATCGACGGAACGCTGATGCTTGGAGCGTTCAGCGCGACGCTCACATCATCCCAGTCCACGCCGTTCATCACCGGCGTGGAGGCCGCTTCCGCATTATGGTTCTTCGGATTGACCATGCTAATATCCGCATTCAGCAACAAAATCAGCCATAAAGCGGCCGACGTCATGAACCGCGTCTGCGGCATTGTGGTGGTGGCCTACGGCGTCAAACTACTCGTCGACTTCGTACTTGCCTTCCTGTGATCCGGCAAGACGGTCCAGCTTCCGCCGCAATTCGTCCACTGTGCGCTGAAGCTCCTCGATTTTCATGGCATGGGTGAGGATGAGTGTATAACGGATGCTCGCGCCGTCGTCCCCCAATCCTTCGGCATTGCTGATCTCACTCATCAGCCGCTTGTCTTTCCGCCAGCGCAGAACGCAGCGCAGGATGCGCTCCTCGCCGATGAGCGAACTCGGCAAACCCACAGTTGCGAAGATCACCTCCAGGTCGTCGCCGTTGAGGTAACGGTGCATGCAGTATATCTGAAACGAGCGGGAGAACGATATGCTGTCCGCGGACACGGATTCCACAACCGGCAGCGTTTTCAGATATTTGATCTCACTCGCGTTGAACCTTTTGCCTGCCATGGCGTCCGCCCTCCTGACGCGCTCGGGAACCGGGTCGACTTCCGTCCGCTCATGTTCCGATGTCACCTACCGGAACGTTTACCATAAATCCTGGTCGCATGACGCATTCGATGCCACACGCCGTAGCGGAGGCGGTTGAACAGCCAAGACAGGAATCCTCCAATCACGAGAATACCCGTGCACGACCACACGCCGATGGTCCGCCAGTCATGCAGGTCGGTCGGATCGGGAGCCGGTTCCGGAATCTCCACCCTATGGCCGGAGACCAACAAACGGTGCGTATTGATGCCATATGGCGTGCATGTCATCAAAGTGATCCTGTCTTCGCCATCAACAATACGCAGTTTCGATTCATCATCCGGCTCGATGACGCTGATGTCGTCCACCTCGTAGGCCAACGTCTCTCCCATGATCTTCAGATAGACGAAATCATCTTCCGTCATTTCGTCAAGTCTGGTGAACATCAGCGACTCCACCAGCCCTCGATGGCCGGTGATCACCGTATGGGTGCTCACACCACCCACCGGAAGGCTCGTGCCGTACAGATGGCCGACACCCATAGCGAGCTGGGCCTCTCCCGTACCGTGATAGATAGGCAGGTCGACGTCGATTTTCGGGATTTCGACCGATCCCATAACGCCGTTGCCCGTATCGAGCAGACTCTGATATTCGGAGTCTTTCGACGCTTTGGAATCCGTCTCATCGGAGGCTTTGCTGCCGCCATTGGCAACATCGAACGGATCCACCGCCTCGCCGAGCACCTGCTGGCCATTCTCAACCAGCTTGGCGTTGTACTCCTCAGCGGCACGCAGCTGGTCGCGCGCTTGGGGGAAGGGCCATCCGTCGACTTCCTCGTTCACCTGCTCACTCTGCGAAGCCAGTTCACGATTCGACTTCCATTGCAGAACCAGCGGATACGCGCCGAGCAGCAGACCCCCGCCGATGAATATCGCCATGAGTACGGCAAGCGTCCTCGACATGCGCCGTAGCATGCGACGCTCGCGTATGACGTCCGACACATCCAACGCCTCTTCGAACGTCAAGGTGTCGTAACGCCGTAGCTGATCCGATTGCGTCATGGGATTTCCTTTCCGACACATCTGCGCGCATCATGCGGCCAGAACAGGGAATGCCGTCCCGACGATCCGGAGACCGCGGGACGGCACTGAGTTGCCAGGTTTACGGCTTGTTCAACCGTTCATCAGGCAAGACGCGATGCGATGTCGTGACGCTTCATGCCGACAACAACACCCACGCCGATGACCAGAGCGGCCATCACGCTGAAGATCGCGACGCCCACGGCACCGGTCAGCGGCAGCTGGTTGATGGACTTCACGTTCTTCACCTTCGCGCCGCCTTCCTTGGCGGTACCGTCCGCGTTGAGGTTGGTCAGCAGGTTGAAGGCACCGTTGCCGTTCACGAACTTAATCGTGTGGACGTTGTCCAGAACATTGCCGTCCTTATCTTTGTTGGTGGCGGTGATGACCACCTGGAACCTGGCCTTGGCGGTGGACAGATATCCTGCCGGCACATCGGTTTCCACGACGTCGTAGGCACCTTCGGCAAGGCCCTTGAATTCGAAGATGCCGTTGCTTCCGGTGAACTTGTCAGCCTCCACCGGTTCAGCGCCCTTGGTGCCGTTCTCCCACAGACCTGTAGTCGTGTTGAACCTGAGGTACTGGTCGCCCTGCTTGATGACGAACTTGGCGCCGTCGAGGCTGGACTGTCCGTCGGCCTTCACCTTGAGGAAGCCGAAGTCGTAGGTGTACACCTTGACTTCCGGGCCGGGCACATGATGCGAGGAGTTGTCGTCCGGATTGTGGGTGTAGTCGAGGGTCACCTTGTTCGGGTTCGCCCCATCCACGGCATGGACGGCATCCGCGTTCAGCAAGGCGGTGTACACGACGGTGATGGTGTCTTCGGCCTTGGCCAGAGCCCCGCTGTCGGCCGCGTTCTGGCCAGCCGCATACACGGCATTGGACAGGTCGAACGTCAGGACGGTCGCCTTGCTTTCGGTGTCGGTCGTATCGTACTTCTGATCGGCGGCGGCGGTCATCTGATACTGGTCGGCGGTGGCGGTGTCACCGTCATCGGCCTTGGTCAGCGTCTTGTTGCCGATGGTCACGGAAGCGACTCCCTGGAAGGTCAAGCCCTTGCTCATGGTGTCGCCGATGGAGAAGAGATACGGCTTCTCAACGGTGTTCAGGTAACCGACAGTCAGCGGAACTTGGCTGGTGAGCTTGAAGGTCACGATGTCGCCGACGCGTTCGGTCGTGCCGACCCACTCCTTGTTGTCTTTGACGATGACCTTGTCGATGCCGGTGGCCTGATTCTTGACATTGATCACGCCCAGCGTCTGGCCTTCGAAATCCTTGCCACTCACCTTGGTACCCACAAGCATCGGGATGGAGTCGGTCTGTGTATGGTCAACATCTTCGGCATTGCTGACGGTGGTGTCGACCACCACGTACAGACCTTCTTCAAGGCCTTCGATGGTGAAGGTGTCACTGTCGGTGCCCACGGTGTATTCCGTGGCGGCCGCCAAAGCGGTCCGGAAATCAGACTGCCTGACCAGCGAGCTCACGAAGTTGCGCAGATTGCCGCTCCACGGATTGTTGGGGCTGCTGGTGAAGTAGCCGCTTTCCGACGCTACATAGCCGACCGGGTTGTTCTCGTAATCACCGGTATTCCAAGTGGTTCCCTCGGCCACTGCGGAATCCAGTGCGGCTGCCGCGCCGGTCGCGACGGCATCCTCGGTGTTCACCGTAACGCCCTCGACGTAGGTGACGTCGTCCTTCTCGACGAAGGATGCGTGCTTATACGAGCCGATCCTTACAGTCTTGTAGGTGTGGCCCTTCACCGCACCATCCGCGCCGTTGAGCGTGATGGTCGCGGGAACGAGCTCCTCGGCCATCGCGCCGACGGCACCGATTGCCGTACCCGACAGGAGTGTGGCCGCTGCGGCCACCCCTGCCATAAATTTCCTGAATTTCATGGTTCGCTCCCTTCATTCTTCGTTATAAAATCTGTTCACTGCCCGCCATGTGATGCGACGGGCGTCTGGAAATGCGTTCGATTGGCTCAGCCCTGCCTTGCCATGCGGCGTCGGGCCACATGCAGACCAAGACCCAAGGTCAGGCCGGTTCCGACCGCTCCCAGCACGTATGGCACGAATCTGCGCGGCGTTTGCGCGCTGCCGCCGGTGAACGGCAGACTACTGACGGTGATCGGCGTGTTGGTGATGATGTTGCCGTCCACCGGATCGGTACCGTTCAAAATCTGGATTTCGACGTTGCCGTTGTTGGTCTTGTCGATCACGACCGTGTAGGTGATGTCGGACTTCGTGTAGCCGTTCGGAGCCTTGGTCTCCACCAGCTCGTATGTTCCCCAGTCGAGGTTCTGCAGGTGGAATTTTCCTGCGATGCCGTCACGGTCCTTGGATTCGGCGGGACACTCACCGATGCAGTCGGTCACTGCTTCGGAAACACGATCGGCAATGTCGTTTCCTCGCCAATCCTTGGTCTGGGTGATTGTCCATTCGGAGCCGGCCAGTCGAGCGTCCTCACCGCTTCCCTCCCTGGTGGAGTCGGTCTTGTACCAGATCACCTGTCCCTTTGTGCGGTCGTTCGGCACTTTGTTTTCACCCACTTCGGATCCGTCCGCGCTGTAAAGCTTCGCGTCCTTGCGGCCATCATCGTCCTGGATGACGAAGGTGTAGTACACCGTCGCGCCATCGGGCAGGTCGTAGCCTTCCGGAGCCTTGGTCTCCACAAGACGGTACGTGCCAACCGGCAGGTACATCAGTCTAAACGAACCTTCGGCCGGGTCCACGTCGCTGTATGGATTGTCCAGCGAGGAGGAGCACTGGTCGGTGCAGTCGGTGATATTGCCGGCACCTTCAATATCGTTGCCGTCAGCATCCTGCAATTTCCACTCGCTGCCCGCCAATACCGTCAGCTGATCGGTGGAGTCCACCTTGCTCCAGCCGACCGCACCGTACGGCCTGTTGGCAATCGCATTGCCGTTGCTCACGGCACCGGTTGATTTGCCGTCGTCCGTATAGATCGAAATGGTCGCCGTGTCATTGGCCTTGACGTCGAACGTGTACGTCTTGTCTGACTGCTCGTACCATTCCGGAGCCTGGTATTCCTTCATGTAGTATGTTCCGACGCGCAGTCCGCTGACTCTGAACTGGCCGTCGGCGCTGTTCCTGTCAAGAGCGCCGTTGTCGGTCACGATCGTCACATACATTCCCGCGAATTGCGCATAGTAGCCGTCGGTGGTGTCCGCTGGAACGCGGCACCACGTGTCTTCGCCCGGAGCGAGCGAGCCGGAATCATCCGCGGAGCAGATCTCCACATCGCCGAAATCGAGGTTGTAGGGACCGGAACCCGCATAGGCCGCCATCAGCCACTTGGAACCGGCAAGGCTCTTGTTGACATCTTCGGCGCTGACTTTGCTCCAGCCGACGTCGTATGCCCTGATGAAGTCCACCTGTCCATTGGAGCCAAAGGCGCCGCCGGACAGTCGGGCCGTATTGTTCGTAAACGTTATGAAAGCCTGTTCCTTGGCGTTCTGCTTTGCCTCGTCACTGACCTGCGTGACCTTCAGACCATATCCGTGCTCGTTTCCCGATGTAGGCCCCGGAGTGAGGGTCTCATCGCTCGCGTATTCCCTTCCTCCGGTCAGGCGTTCCATCGCATTGACGCGCAGATCGCTCTCTCCGTACATAAAACCGTTGGCGCTTTTCGACGGTTCCCCATCATCATGCCAGACAATGCTGTCCCCGGTGAACCATTCAACCGACAGCTCGTAGTAATTCGTCTGTTCTTTCTTGTTCGGATACATGATGGAGAAATCATCACCGGCGCCGCTTACTCCCCTGTTTCGGGAACCCGAATAACCGTAGTACTTGCCATCCATCGTGTCTTGGGTGACTACCACGCCAGTTTCGGTGCGGTCATAGCGCGTGTTCGCCACGTTATCGAAAAGGGCCATGCCAGCGTGATTGCTGGTCTTGCTCTTGCCGGACGGGCACAGCCACAGGCCGCCGCCGAAATGACCGGCGTAGTTCTCATACGCGGCCGCATTGGTCACATAGCTGATCGAGTCCTCTTCGGTGTATACGGCGCCGCCCAAACGGTTGGACCAGTTGTTCATAAACGTGCCCTGTTGGAACACGGCCTCGCAGTTCCACGCCATGAAGATGGCGCCACCGTCCTGCATGGAACGGTTGGAGTCGAACAATCCACCGTTGATGACCATGCTGCCGTTGTACGACGCATCCTTCGTGCCGTCGCCGAAGTAGATGGCTCCGCCGCCGGTCGCGTACAGCGTGGTGTTGTCCATCTGCCAGTTACCGCGGAAGGTACCACCGTTGACCACCAGATGCCCGGCGGCCCAGATCGCGCCACCACCTGTGGGACGCTTCCAAGAACTGTTATAGTGGACCGCGTTACTGATGTTGTTCGTGAACTCGCCACCGTTGACGGTAAGCGTACCATCGCTCCAGATTGCGCCGCCACCATGAAAATCAATGTTGTCCGAACCGTTTTTACCGGTATGGTTCTGATCGAACGTGCCACCGTTGATGGTCACGATTCCAGACGAGCGCACGACCGCGCCACCCGATCTGACGACGCCAATGGTCGCATTGCCCGAAGCCGCGTTCGCGATGTTGTTTCGGAAAACACCGCCGTTGATGGTCAGATTGCCGTTGCCGAACACGTAGGCGATATTGCCGTCGCCGCTGGTGTTGCTTTCGCTTCCGTTGTTGCCGTACACACCGCCGTTGATGACCGCGGTTCCTTCTTCACTTGCGGAACCGACCTGCATCAGTCGGCCGTTTGGCTGGTCGCTGAAGCTGAGTTTGTTGGTCTCATCCGTGTCACCGCCGATGGTGAGGGTCGCCCCTCCCACAACGTTGAACAGGGAATAGTCGTTGGAACCCGAATAGCTCAGAGCACATGCCGTGGCGCAGGCGTCATTGTCGGAGACCAAGGTGATGTTCCTGCCCTGATCCACCGTGATCTGGCCGCCGAACGAAATATCGCCAGCAATGCTGATTACGCCGCTCTGGTTCGCACCGACCGCGGCGATGGCATCGACCAGTTCGTCATAGTTCGTAACCGTTACCGTCGAACCCGGTGACGCCATCGGTTCTTCGCCATAGGCGGTATGGACCGATGGCGCAACGATCGCCATCATGGTAAGAGCCGCAGCCGCCACGCTGGCCGCAATCGCCGTTAAGGGAGTAGTCCTGTTCTTGCTACCTGTAAAAACGTAACGCATCGTCGTCCCTCATTTCTAATCCCCATCAGTCCGCATCGACTGATACAAATCGCTTCTCTTTAATGATATAACGTGGAAGGGGGGGCAATAAGAACCCCCCGACCATACCCAGAAAAACTTCGACGGCACTATTGGCCTTACCAGAATGGGGGGGTGGTGGGGGGTGTGTTGCGGGGGTGTGAAGGAGTGTGCGACGAATCCTAATCAGCCAAGGAAGGCAAGCTCCTCGTCGGAAAGTTGCAGCTCGTCGGCCTTGAGGGAATCGAGGATGGTTTCAGGACGATGCGCGCCCGGAATCACAAACATGTGGTCGCCCTTGGCAAGCTCCCAGGCCAGCACCACCTGCTGATAGCTCACGCCATGCTCGGCCGCGACCTGACGGAACGGGTCGAACAGGTGCTCGTCGTACGGATGACGGTAGCCGCCGAGCGGGCTCCAGCACACGAACGCCAGACCTTCCTGGGCGCAGTAGTCCAACGTATCCTGGGTGTCCAGATGAATCGGGGAATACTGGTTCTGCACGGCCACCAGCTTGTCGCCGAGAATCTCCTGCGCGATCTTCAACTGTTCGATGCTCACATTGGAAACACCCGCCCACTGGGCCACACCCTGGTCAAGCAGCGCTTTGATGCCCTCGCAGGACTCGTTGTACGGCACTTCCGGATCATGACGATGCAGATACAGCAGGTCGATGGAGTCCACGCCGAGCGCCATCGCGGACTGCTTGCCGTATTCGATGAGATGCTCCGGCTTGCCGTCGCGCGGCCACACCGGCTTCTCCCCTTCCCAAGCGCGGCGTAGACCCACTTTGGTGGCCACGGTGACCTCTTCACGCGGACCCTTCCAGGAAGCCAAAGCCTCACGCACCAGCTTCTCGCCGGTCTGCTCCTCTTCACCCGGAGTGTAGTAGGCCCAAGCGGTGTCGATATGGCGGCATCCGGCATCAAGTGAGGCATGCAGGGTTTCGACGCCAACCTCATGTCCGCGATTGTTCTCAATGGTCAGCGGCATCTCGCCGTGGCCGATAGCAGTGGTGTTGAACGGCCCGAGATTGCGAAACAGCGTCATATCTTCTCCTTGAAACACTCGTATTGCAGTCGTATATGACGGCAGGCTCCTTACGGGCACTTGCCGTTTCAAACAGAAAGCCTACCAATCGCCATAGGCGAAAAGGCAGGCTTTCCCTCATCGTCCTCCGAACGAACCGCCGCCGGAACCGCCGGACGATCCGCCGAAGCCGCCACCCGAGAACGAACCGCCCGAAGACGAACCCGCGGAAGACGGCGCCGCCGCGGAAATCGTGGAACGGATATCGGAGAAGCTGGAATTCAACTGCGCGCCCAAATCGCCGTAATTCGCACTGAACGACGGTGCCGAACCACCAGCAAGCCCGGCCGACGCCCCGGCAAGGCCAGCTGACCGGCATGACCAATACAGGTACGAGGATGTGGCGTATTCGTCAAGCCATTGCGGATCGGTCACTTCCGGATACGCCTTGGCGAGCTGACGCATGGCCTTGTCGGAAATACCGAACGCGGTGGCATACACCATGTAGCGGCCCCACAACCGCATGTCAAGCACTCCACGGTCCTTGAAATCGCTGAAATCCAGCAGATAGTTGTTCAATCCCAGCACCTGGCCGCCATATTTCTGGCCATTCTCCGTCAGTTCGAAATCCTTCGCATATGCGAGGGAGAACGCGCACAGCAGCATGATCGGCACGCAGATGCACGGCACGAGCGCGATATAGCCATCGCCCGAAAACATCATGCCCGCGAAGAACGCGAGCAGCAAGCCCAGAACCGAGAACACGTAGGAACCATATACGGTCTTGGTGGCGTTCAACGAATCGTATTCCTTGGCGCAGGCCTTGTCGAACTTCTCGACCAGCTTGTATCCGCTCTTGTATCCGTCGAACGCCTTGTTCATCATGTCGAGGTCGAACACGCGCGAACCATTCATCCGCTTGGACGCCTTGAGCAGAATGTTGAGGACCGCCTCTTCGGACTTGCTCAACACCAACGATTCGACGTCGTCATATGCGGCGGGAAGAATCGCCACCGTGCTGGTTTTACGCAGAACCGATGCCTTGACGTTCGACGTGACCGTCGATGCAAGCGAGGCCAGGTCGGCATCGCTCAGATCGAAGCCCTTATACAGTTCGGCCGGTCCCGGATATATGGCGATCGCGCCTTTGGAAGCCAGTGACATGAAGGTGGAAGACATCTGCCTGTTGCTCAGGGAGTTCTTTCCCTCGCCGAAGCTGATCCACGGACCATCCGATACCTTGTCGAACAGTTTCGCCGCGGCTGCGGGGCTCACTTCCGGCAGATCGCGCCAATATTCGATGTCTCCCTTATAGCGCGATTTGCGGAACGCCACGATGGCACGGTATAGGGCCACCACGCTCAACACCAAGCCGCCGATGGCGACCAGCGACCATACGACCACGCGTTTGACGGCCTGCCTGTGTTGGCTCTCCCGCCACTCGGATTCCTGACTCGTTTCCTCGTCCATAAGGGTCTGTTTGCGCTCGCCTTGTTCGGCACGGGCCACATCCTTGGCTTTGCTCGCGTCGAACATGGCCACCACGTCGAGATAATCGCCCGAGCGAACATCATCGGCGGTGAAGACAAGTGAGCCGTCCGCACCGCGTTGTGTGGTGGACGTGTTCACACAATGCAACCAAGCCCAGGAATTACTCTCGTTCACCCCATCGGGGAACGTGATCGTACCGGTGAGCTTGCCTATCGGAGTCTGATTCGCTTTCCCGAACGGCTCCCATTGGAAGCTGACCACATCGCTGTAGGCGGTGCCGACGCCCTGCATGGTCATGGATATGTCGAATTTGAGGCTCTCAGCTTCGTCGGTGGCAGGAATGTTCCAGCCGATTTCAAGTGTTTTCTGCGATTGCCCTTGCGTAAGGCTCAGGCCGTCGGTCGCGGAATCGAATGGCTGCGGATCGCTCTCATCCGTCACGTCCACCACATACCACTGGCCGGCGTTCAGGGAGTCCCAGTCGGTGGCGTTATCCGGCAACACGAAATCGCCCTGCGTATAACGCTCGCCGGTAGTCACGTTGGTCACTCTGATATCGGTGATATTGGTCAGATTGGACCGTTTGAGCGTATAGCGCTGATACAGCTGACGCCACGCCTTCGAACGGTCGTTGAGCTTCATATCGATATGCTGTGTGACCTTCAGGTCGCCATTGCGCTGCACGGCCACATCATAATCGAGCGTACTGTAGCTCAAATCAGCTTCGTCGTCTGAATCCGCTACGGCCAGCAGCAACACCACGCCCGCCAACAGCGCCGTGATCACCACGGCGTTCAGCACGCTGAGCAAGGTACGTTTGAGGTTCATACTTCCTCATCTCTCAAAAAACGTCGGTCCGCCTTTTCCGTCCGGCCTTCGACATTGCGCGGTCCCATGAACCGCAATCCCCTACGGAACCGCCCCGAACCACCTCCGAACCGCCGGACAGCCCACGGTAAGCGAATCCCGGAAGTTCGGTGGCGGTTCGTTCGAATGCGAACAAGGTCAGAACTTGACCTTCGGAGCCTGACGGTCCGCTTCATCCACCTGGAAGTAGGCGGCCTGCTCGAAGTGGAACAATCCTGCGATGATGTTGGTCGGAACGACCTCGATCTTGGTGTTGTACTTCTGCACCACATCGTTGTAGAACTGGCGGGCGTAGGCGATCTTCTCCTCGATGGACTTAAGCTGGGCCTGCAGATCCATGAAGTTCTGATTGGCCTGCAGTTGCGGGTACGCCTCGGCGGTGGCCTGTAGATTCACCAGAGCGCGGCTCAGCTGGTTTTCGGCCTGTATGCGCTGCGCCACGTCACCGGACTGAGCCGCCTGGGCAACACCGGCACGGGCCTGTGTAACCTGGGTGAACACGCTGGACTCATGTGATGCGTACCCCTTGACGGTCTCCACAAGGTTGGGAATGAGATCGGCACGCTGCTTGAGCTGCACATCGATCTGCGCCCAACCGTTCTTCACACGGTTGCGCAACGTGACGAGACCGTTGTAGGCGGAAACGGCCCACAACACAGCAACCACGATTACCGCAATCGCAATCAACATTCCGGTATTCATCGTTCTTCCTCTTTCTTCGTTGGTTAGGATCCTCTACCATCTTCTCACACTGGGAAAATGTCCTCCCCGACTACCCCCGTCCGCAGCAGGCGACCGTGCGTAATATACAAAAAGACCCGCCTCCTTAACGGAAGCGGGTCCAATCAGACTTGTTCGGCGATGACTCGCCCGGCGATCAATCAGTCCTCGAACGGATCGAAGTCGCGGCGCACGCGGCGGCGCGGACGCTCGGAGCGCTCCTCGCGATCGGCGCGGTACTCGTCGTAGTTCTCGTCAGCGGCGTAGCGCGGGTTGCGGTCGTCACGGCGGCTGCGGCGACGGTCGGAGCGACGGTCATCACGATCGTAGTCGCGATCGTCACGATCGGAACGACGACGACGCGGACGATCATCATAATCACGATCATCGCGATCGGAACGACGATCGTCACGGTCGGAGCGACGGTCATCACGATCGTAGTCGCGATCGTCACGATCGGAACGACGACGACGCGGACGATCATCATAATCACGATCGTCACGATCGGAACGACGGTCGTCACGACGGCCACGGCCACCACGACGGTCATCACGGTCGGAACGTTCGCGGCGCGGCGCGGCGGATTCCTGATCCTCGAAGCCCGGAATGACCAGGGAGATCTTGCCACGATCGTCAACACCCTGCACGACCACCTCGACGGTGTCGCCTTCCTTGAGCACGTCCTCGACCGCGTCGATGCGCTCGCCGTTGGCGAGGTTGCGGATCTGGGAGATGTGCAGCAGACCATCGGTGCCCGGGGTCAGGTTCACGAACGCACCGAAGGAGGTGGTCTTCACAACCTTGCCGCTGTAAGTTTCGCCGGCTTCCGGAACGTGCGGGTTGGCGATCTGGTCGATGATCTGCTTGGCCTTCTCGGCACCCTCGCCACCCTCGGAGGAGATGAACACAGTACCGTCATCCTCGATGGCGATTTCGGCGCCGGTCTCTTCCTGGATCTGGTTGATCATCTTGCCCTTCGGTCCGATGACCTCGCCGATCTTATCGACCGGAACGGTGGTGGTGATGATGCGCGGAGCGTACGGGCTCATCTCGGCCGGGCCGTCGATGCACTCGTTGATGACTTCGAGAATGGTGGTGCGGGCTTCCTTGGCCTGCTGCAGGGCGGACGCCAGAATGTCGGCCGGAATGCCGTCAAGCTTGGTGTCGAGCTGCAGCGCGGTGATGAACTCGGAAGTACCGGCGACCTTGAAGTCCATGTCGCCGAAGGCGTCTTCGGCGCCGAGGATGTCGGTCAAGGTCTTGAAGATGTGCTGGCCGTCGACTTCGCCGGAAACCAGGCCCATGGCGATGCCGGCAACCGGAGCCTTCAGCGGAACGCCGGCCGCAAGCAGCGACAGCGTGGACGCGCACACGGAGCCCATGGAGGTGGAACCGTTGGAACCGATGGCCTCGGAGACCTGACGGATGGCGTACGGGAACTCCTCACGGCTCGGCAGCACCGGCACGATGGCCTTCTCAGCAAGAGCGCCGTGGCCGATTTCGCGGCGCTTCGGGGAGCCGACGCGGCCGGTCTCACCGGTGGAGTACGGCGGCATCTCGTAGTTGTGCATGTAACGCTTGGACTGCGGGCCGGACAGCGCGTCGATCTGCTGCTCCATCTTGAGCATGTTCAGGGTGGAAACGCCCAGAATCTGGGTCTCGCCACGCTGGAACAGGGCGGAACCGTGCACGCGCGGAACGATGTCCACTTCGGCAGACAGGGTACGGATGTCACGCAGGCCACGGCCGTCGATGCGGTAGTCCTGGGTCAGGATGCGGCGACGCACGATCTGGCGCTGCAGCTCCTTGAACGCGTTGCCGATTTCCTTTTCCTTCTCGGCTTCGTCCATGTCGGTGAACTCGCCTGCGAGGGTGGCCTTGACACCTTCCTTGATTTCGTGGATGCGATCCTGACGCGGCAGCTTCTCCGCAATGGACAGAGCCTCGTCAAGATCGGCATGGGCGATCTCGTCGATACGGTTGTACAGATCGTCGGTGTACTCCGGGAACAGCTGGAATTCCTTGGTTTCCTTCGCAGCGATCTTCTTGAGCTCGTTCTGGGCCTCGCAGATCACCTTGATGAACGGCTTCGCGGCTTCGAGACCGCCGGCAACGACTTCCTCGTCCGGCTTGGTCTGGCCTTCGTCGTAGATGAGGGTCCAGGCGTTCTTGCCCGCGCCCGCCTCGATCATTGCGATTGCGACATCGCCGTTCTCGACGACACGGCCGGCGACCACGATTTCAAACACGGCGCGGTCACGTTCGCTCCAACGCGGGAAGGCGACCCACTGGCCGTCGATCAGGGCCAGACGCACGCCGGAAACCGGGCCGGAGAACGGCAGGCCGGAAATCATGGTGGAAGCGGAAGCGGCGTTCAGCGCGATGACGTCGTACGCATCGTCCGGGTTGACCGCGAGCACGGTCTCCACAACCTGCACCTCGTTGCGCAGGGTGTGCGGGAACAGCGGACGCAGCGGACGGTCGATGATGCGGCATGCGAGGATGGCCTCGGAGCTCGGACGACCTTCACGACGGAAGAAGGAGCCCGGGATCTTTCCCGCGGCGTACATCTTCTCTTCCACGTCAACGGTCAGCGGGAAGAAGTCGTAGTTCTCCTTCGGGCTGGAACCGGCGGTGGTGGTGGAAAGCACCATCGAATCATCGTCAAGATAGGCGGCTACGGCACCATCCGCCTGCTGGGCGAGACGACCGGTCTCGAAGCGCAGCGTGCGCTTGCCAAACGAACCATTATCGATAATGGCTTCAACAGCCTTGATCTCGGGACCCTCCATAGGGTTCCTCCTTTTTCTTTTGATACCTACCATCGGCGGTCCTCTTCAGCGGACCCGACCGATTTCTACATGCGTGACGCGGCGTTTCCTACGCCGCTTTCCTCATCTCTTGATTCTAGACCTCTACGCCCAAAACCGATGGGCTTGCAATATGTCTTTCCTCATCCGCGGCTGTCATGCAAAAAAACGCCCGAACGCCATGCAGGCGCTCGGGCGGAAGAATGTACTATCGGCGCAGACCCAGACGCTCGATCAGGGAGCGGTAACGGTTGATGTCGACGCGCTTGAGGTAATCAAGCATACGACGACGGTCACCGACCATCAGCAGCAGACCACGACGGGAGTGGTGATCGTGCTTGTGCTCCTTGAGGTGCTCGGTCAGGTCAGCGATGCGCTTGGTCAGCAGAGCAACCTGGACCTCCGGGGAGCCGGTGTCACCCTCGTGGGTAGCGTAGGTCTTGATGATTTCCTGCTTCTGCTCAGCCGTAAGTGCCACGGCATCCTCCTTATTGTTGCTGCGCGGTGCTGCCGGCCTTATGCCGACGCGCTCTCCGTCCGCGGGCGAAACACGCCAAAGGGAAATATTACACGAGGGGATGACTAAATCGCACTCCGTCACACCGCGGTAAGCAGACCGCCGAGCATCACCACGCCCAACGCGACCACCTCAATCGCGAAAAACAACAGGAACGAGGCCCAACTGCGCGTAAGCACGTTAAGTTTCGACTCTTTTTTGACGCACACCAGCAGTCCGACCCACAGCACCGCGTAGACGGCGACGCCGAAACCGGCGGCGATGATGCCCAGATTCGCCGCATTAGCAAGGTCCGCGGCCGAACCGTACATCACATAGGTGGCGTTCCAGAAGTTGAAGCTCAGCAGGCACACGCCGGCAACGAACTGCTCGGCGGCCAGCCCCACCACGAACATGGTTCCCCACAGCCATTTCTTCACGTCGGCCACCATCAGGCCGAGTCCGGCGAGCGCCATGATTGTGACGGTCCACGAAATCAGGGCCACGCCCTTGGGGTCGAGGAAGCTGAGGTTCGCCACCAGCCGGGAGGAGTCATTGACTGCGATGGCGCGCCCCCACCAGTATGGCGCTATGAGCGCGGCGAGCACGAGCACGATGAACAGCACCCAATGCGCGGGGCGTGAGTGCTTGCGTTCGATGTCCGCCAGAGACAGGTCGGATGCTTCGATCGACGCGGCGGGATGTTTGGAGACGTCGGTCCTCTCAGATTTGCCGTTCATGTGTTTCGAGTCCTTGCCGTTCTCCGAGAGTGCCATGTTCAGCTCCGTACGTGTGTTGCATCCAGCTATGCAAAAGGCGTGCCGCTAAGCACGCCTTCTTCTTCTCTAAGGATGTTCCGGAGCGGATGACGGGAATCGAACCCGCGTAATCAGTTTGGAAGACTGAGGCTCTACCATTGAGCTACATCCGCGCATCGTTCACATCGTTGCCGACGTAAAGCGACTTGAGTCATTATACACACTCTCCGAACATTCGCAAATCGCAGCCTGTCTTTATGCCTCGACCACGCAAACCTGGTAAGGTTCGAGGACGACTTCGGCAGGCAGAACGACGTTGCCGTTGGAGTCGAGATAGGCGGTCTGCCGTGCGGATGAGAAGTTGAACAGTCCCAGCAACGTGCGGCCTTCCACATGGCGCACCATCGCCAATACGGCATTGTTGTGCGCGTCCCATGTGGTGACCCATGCGTCCGGTCCGAAGCATGGGTCGTCGCGCATCTCGCGAACGCCCTTCAGACCATCCCACATCTGCTTCTGCAGGGTGCCGGCCTTCTTGCGCTTCTCGGCGTTCTCCCAGTTGAACGGGCTGCGGTGCAGATTGCGGGAATCCTCGACGCGGTCCGGATCCTCTTTGTATTCCCAACCGTTGAGCTGCACGATCTCGTCGCCGCAGCTCAGCATCGGGAAGCCACGCAGGAACGCCATGGTCGAATGCATCATCAGATCGCGTTTCATCGAAATCTCCAGCAGCGGCTTGTCGTGCGTGATCAGCGCACGTTCCACGCCGCACATGCTGGCCGTGGTGCCGCAGCTGCGCGCGTCCTTCGACGCCTCGTCGTAGTTGTACAGCTCACCCATGGCCCAGCTGCCGGGTACGGAACCCTCGTAGAAGTGGTACAGGAATTCCTTATGCTTCAACGGATCGATGCCGAGACGGAGCTCCTCCGGCTCGTCGAGACCCCAGCCGACGTCGTCGTGGCAGCGCAGATAGTTCACGAACCAGCAGTTTTCCGGCAGCGCGTCGAGCTTGTCGAGCTGGTCCTTCAGCAGACGCACGTCGCCGCTGGCGAGTGCGCTCCACAGATTCACCATGATGGACACGTTGTACAGCATGTGGCATTCGGGGCGTTCCGGAGTGCCGAAATAGGCGGCGAGTTCCTTCGGGGCCATCACCACCTCGCCCTTGAGTACCACGGCCGGGCATACGCATTCGAGCACGATGCGCAGCATGCGTACGATGGTGTGCACCTGCGGCAGATTGCGGCAGTTGGTGCCGAGCTCCTTCCAGATATACGGCACGGCGTCGATGCGGAATACCTCCACACCGAGATTCGCAAGTCCCAGCACGCTTTTCATCACGGCGATGAACACCTTCGGATTGCGGTAGTTCAGATCCCACTGGAACGGATAGAACGATGTGAGCACCCACTTGTGCATGTCTTCGTTCCATGTGAAGTTGCCGGGCGCGGTGGCCGGGAAGACCTCCGGCACTACGGCGTCATACTGGTCGGGGATGGTGCGGTCGTCGTAGCAGTAGTAGTAGTCCTGGTATTCGGGGTCGCCCGCCTGCGCGGCTTTGGCCCAGCGATGGCTGGATGCGGTGTGGTTCATCACGAAGTCGAGGCACAGGCTTATGCCGGCGCTGCGCAGCTTCTTGGTGAGCGCGGCCAGATCCTCATTGGTTCCCAGACTTGGGTCGACGGAGTCGAAATCCTCCACCGCGTAGCCGCCGTCGTTCTGCGGATGCGGCATTTTCAGCAGCGGCATCAAATGCAGGTAGGTAAGCTTCTGTTCCTTGAGATACGGCACTTTTTCGGCGAGGTTCTTAAGGTCTCCGGCAAACAGGTCGGTGTACATGGTCATGCCGAACATGTTGCCGCGCTTGTACCATTCCGGATCGTCCACGCGCTTGGTGTCGAGACGTTTCAGATCGGCCGGTCGCGCCGCATGGGCCTCATTCATGAGTTCCCGCAGGCTTTCCAACACTTCGGCATCACCGTACAGACCCGTGAACAGCTCCTCCAGTTCCTCGCTATGCTGTGCGAGGCGATTTGCGAACGCTTCGTCGGACTTGGAACGTGATGCCATGGGCGGACTCCTTTGGAAAACTTCGTTGTTATGAGTCTTCACGCAGCTCCTGTGCTGCGCTGCCATTCAGTGTAGCGCGTCACAGCGTGTTTATCAAACCGGTTCGACGCACGCTCCCGCCTACTCTCAAACGTTTGACGACCCCATCATTCACTCGTCATTCATTCGCCTCCGATCGCGATATACGCCACCGCCGAAGCCACGGCTCCGTCATGGCTCAACGAGATATGCATCTCATAGGATCGCGACGCACCCAAGGATTCCCGCAGCCTGTCATGCATGTCCGCCGTCAGGCAGATATGGGGGACGCCATGTGAATCGTCGAGGATCTCGACATCCGGCCAAGGGAAATCGTCGATGGCATAGGGCCGCGCGGAAGCGATGGAGTCGCGTTCCGGCACGAAGGACAGCGCCTCGCACCAGGCCTTGAGAAACGCCTCTTTGCCGGCCCAGCGGACGGCAAGGTGTACCGTCTCGCCATCGTTCTTGACTCTCGCGCGTTGCGCCGCCTGACGCAGCTCACGTGCGGAGAACAGTGCGCGCATGCGCGAACCGGGCAGGCCCAGCTGCTCGCCGAACGCGTTCACGTCAACCACGTCATGCCCCAAACCCAGCATCGAACGATTCCTTTCATACCTCAATCGCAACGTTCCGACGGCCACGCATATCGGCCGTAAATCTCAGGTCTCAAGCCTCAGCCCTCGAACAGCCGGACGATTCACCATGCAATACGAAAGCCGCCGTCGGATGGTCGAATACCGTAATGCGGCACAGACCGTCCGTCGACGGCGACTTTCTTCAATCATTTTCAATCATCTTTAATTATTTTCAATTGTTTCGGCGGCGTGAGCCGGCCCGCCTGCGCAGGCCGATCCACGTACTCACGCCTCGAAGTAACCGCTCGCGTCCAGACGCGCATCCGGGTCAAGCAGCATGGCCTTCTCGACCTCGTGCGCGTTGTAGCCACGACCATCCTCGCGGAACCTGCGGTTGTCGATCGGCTCATAGAGCGCCGCACGGCCCATCATGCCTTCCTCGAGTCGGCGCTGGCCGGCCGCCAGTCGGGCATCGGCGCGTTCACGCCATTGACGAAGGGCTTCGGAGCCGGCCGTATTGGCCACGGCCGCTTCGAACGCGCCCGGGTTCACAATCGCGGCGAATCCGGAAACATGACCGAAACCGAGCGAGGTCACAAGACCGGCCTTCACCGAACCCACCTTCAGGGGCCTGCGAAGCCATACCATGTGATCGTCGCGCATGAGCTTCGGATCGACGCAGTCAAGCGCCGCGTTCGCGGGGATCACGCCGGACTTGAACAGCTGGGTCAGACCGTTGACCTGGAAGATGCAGGCACCGCCCTTGGCATGGCCGGTGAGCGTCTTCTGCGAGATCACGAACAGCGGATTGCCTTCCGTGCGGCCGATGGCGTGCGCCAGCGTGTTGTGCAGCTCAGATTCGTTCGGATCGTTGGCGTTGGTGGATGTGTCATGCTTGGAAACCACGGCGATGTCGTCCGCGGCCACGCCAAGCTTGGCAAGATCGCGCACCAGCTTGGAGTTCCTGCCACCCATGCCCGCGGCGAGCGCGCCCAATCCCGGAGCCGGGATGGATGTGTGGGCGCCGTCCGCATAGGAATGCGCGAATCCGACCACACCCGCCACCGGCAGGCCCAGTTTCAGCGCGATGTCGCCTCGGGTCAGCAGGATGGTTCCGCCGCCCTGCGATTCCACGAATCCGCCGCGACGGCGGTCGTTCGCACGCGAGAAGAACCGTGCGTCGATTCCCTTGGCGTACATTTCCTCCGAATTGGCGGTGGCGTTCATGTTGCCGAATCCGATCACGGATTCCACGCCGATGTCGTCGATCGCGCCGGTCACCACGAAGTCGGCCTTGCCGAGCGTGATCTTGTCCACGCCCTCTTCGAGCGAGACCGCGGCCGTGGCGCAGGCGGAGACCGGCTGGATCATGTTGCCGTAGCCGCCGATGTAGGACTGCATCACGTGCGCCGCGACGACGTTCGGCAGCGCCTCCTGCAGGATGTCGGTCGGGATTTCGTGGTTGAGGAAGCGGTCGAGGTAGAGCTTGCGCATGGACGCCATGCCACCGAAACCGGTGCCCTGCGTGGATGCCACCATGGACGGGTGCACCGCTTCGAGGATTTCCGAAGGCGTGAATCCTGCGGAAAGGTAGGCGTCCACCGTGGTGACGATGTTCCACAGGGCGATCTTGTCCACATCGGAGACCATGGATGCGGGGATGCCCCACTTGACCGGGTCGAAGCCCTTCGGGAACTGGCCGCCCACCGTGCGCGTCATGGCGGCGCGGCGTGGCACGCGGATCATGGAGCCGGCGTGGCGGGTCACGTTCCATTCGCCGGATTCCGGGTCGGCTTCGATGGTGGTGTGCGCTTCGTCCTGCTTGACGTACTCTTCGGCGATCTCACGGGTCGGCACGCAGAAGGTCACATCGTGGTCGAGGAAGACTTCGGCCTCCTCCTCGTCGGAACCGTCCTTGTAGTCGTTGCCCATGCCCTCTTCGAACGGACGGACGCCGGATCGTGCCACGACCTCGTCGTGGTAACGTTCCGCGATGTCCTCTTCGGGCACCAGATTGCCGTCGACGTCGTACCATCCCGGTTTCGGGCTGTCGTTCCACGTGAGCAGTCCCATGTTCCAGGCCAGTTCGAGCACCGCACCTGCGGAAAGGTCGACCTGACCGTCGGAGTGGATGCCGAGTTCCGCTTCGAAACGGGTGCGTCCCGAGCCCCACGGACCAAGCTCGCCGATGGAAACGATCACGACCTCGTCTTCCGGACGCGCAGTCACGCCTTGCCAATCGTTCAGGTCGACGCTCGCCTGACGCGGAGCGCGCGGGGACGGCAGCGCCTTGATCAGGGCGGTTTCGTTCGACGCGGCGTCTTCCGCATCCGATTCCCCGGCCTGCTCGTCAGCCTGCGCATTGGCCACGGCTTCGGCACGAAGCGCCTTGATATCGATCGGCTCCGCGCCCAGACCGCCTGTCAGATCCACATCAAGCGGGGCCGCGACGGCTTCCTGACGGGATTCACGAGTGGCCAGATCGAGCAGTTTCACCGCGATTTCAGCAGTCGAATAGGTCTTCAGACCGTGACGCTCCACCACCGCGACCAGCGGATCGTTGCCGCCCATCAGTCCGGTGCCACGCACCCAACCGATCTTCGGATGCGCAAAGGTCACGCGGGAGGACCATGTCTTTTCGGCACGGGCACGATTCACGATCGCGTCGAACGCGCTCTTCACCTCGCCGTACGCACCGTCGCCTCCGAAGATGCCGCGGTTCGGCGAGCCCGGCAGAATCACATGCAGCTTGTGCTGCACATCAGTGTCGGCGCCGATTCCGGCAAGACCGGCAATCGCACGCTCCACGCCCCACAGCATGAGTCGAGCCTGCGATTCGAACAGCTCGCCGGAATCGGCCAGGGTGCCGCGTACCGGAGGTGCCGCGAACGGGAAGAACAGGGTCGGCTCGTATGCGGGCTTGAGGATGGTTGTGGTGGCGCCAGAGGTCTTCTTCTGCTCGTTGCCCACCCAAGTCACCAGAGCGTCCACATCGCGATAGCTGGAGAGATTCGCCGGAACAAGCCACAGTTTCGCGCCCGCGGCGGCATGCTCACGGTAGCTCTGCTTGGCCCACGCCTTCACGCTCGGCTTGAAGCTGTGCGACGTGGCTATCACGGTGGCACCGCCCGCCAGCAGACCGTTGACCACCTGTGCGGCGATGGAGTTCGGTGCGACTCCCGTCACCACGGCCACATCCGCCGCAAAACGGGTGGATGCGGACGATTCGTCCGCGTATTCCAGCGCTTCGGCCGCGATCCTGCGGAATACCGCGGCGAGCAGCGCATCATCGTTTTCGAGATTGCCGGCATACCAGGCGGCCTCATCGGAAACGGCCTTGCCCAGACCTGCGAAGCTGCCGGCCGGCTCGCACCGGTCATAGTAGGCGCGGGCAAGATCCTCCCTTGCGGAAGCCCAACGATCGTCGAAAAGGATGGCTTTGCGCTCGTCGAAACGGGGTTCCACCTGCTTGGGCCAGTCGGCGCCGAGTTCGGACTCGACGGCGGCCACTACGGCGGCATTGGTCTCGTCGGCATCGGATTGCGGCGCGGGGGCGGCCACGCCCAGCTGGTTCAGCACAAAACGTGCGGTCGCCGCGAGCACGCCGTCCGCGCCGGTCACCTTGGCTGCGAATTCGTTCAGAGCGGCGGAATCGACGACCGCTCCGCCTGCGGAACCGCCCGCATTCGGCATGGAGACCGCCACGCCCTTTGCGGATGCGACCTTCTGCACGCCCGCATCGATCAGCGCGTTGGCCTGTGCGGTGTTGGAGACGGCGTCGGATTGCAGCGAGGCCAGGTCGCCGCCGCGGGAGCTGGCGCCTTCACGGGTTTCGAGCACCAGGGCGGCCACCACATGCGCGGCCCATCCCTCGCCCAGCTGCCAGACGTCGGCGACGCGCTTGTTGATCTGCGCGGGTTTCACGCCGGCCGCGCCGAACATGCCTCGAATACGGTCGCGAACGATGTCGGCGAGCACCGGCCCGAAGGCCTTGTAGTTCGGCGCCACCTTGTTCACCAGCGAGCTCAGCACGCCCACCGTGGCTTCGGCGGCACCATCCACGGAGGCCACGCCCAGTTCGGAACTGATGTCCATGAGCAGTTGGTTGCGTCGGGATGAGACACCGTTGGTCAACGTGTCGGTGGTGTCGGATTCGCCGATCTGGTCCGGCCTCACCTTGGCCGAATAGGCCAGCAGCATGGCGATCGCGTCGGATGCCCTGAATGCGATGTCCTCGACGGCCGCGCCGGACGAAGCACCGGCGGGAACCGGCTGAGCTGTAGTCGGCGCATCCTCCACGGCAGGCGCCACGGCGGCAGGCTGCATTACGGTAGCGGTCGGCGTTGCCACAGCGGCCGGAGTCGCGGATGCGGACTCGTCGGCATCGTCGTCGGGCACGAGCGAATCGGTGTCGGTCATGTATACGCGGCCTTCATCGCGACCAACGTTGTAAACGGTCACATCGCAACCCGAGAACTGCGGCAATCGCAAGGTCTTGGTACCAAGATTGGCGAGCGTCGGAGCGTTGCCGAGACCGATCTCGACATACTCCTCAACGCCGCAGCCGCCCCGCTCCACAGGGGAGAACAGCAATGCCTGCGTCTCGATCCAACGCACCGGGGATGCAAACTGCCAGGACAGCAGTTCGGTAAGCAGCAGCCTGCCGAGCTTCTGATCGTCTTCGGCATACGAATCCCAGACCTTCTGGTCGTTCAACGCCTGTTCGATGCGCTCGGACGGAACCACGTCGAGGATCTTCGCCGCGAATTCCTTCGTCATCTCAAACGGAGCAGCCACGAGATTCGGAATATAGCGGCCTTCCAGACGGCCATGGTAATCGATGTATTCGGGAAGCAGCGCGTCAAGCTTGTCGCGGAATTCCGGAACGCCCTTACGCAGCAGCGTGGAGTGGAACGGCACGTCGATGCCCGGCACGAGCATGAACGCCGGCTTGCCGCCGTACTGGGCGGCACGGCGTGTGGAATCTGCCTGCAACGCCTTCAATCCCGCGATGGTTCCGGCCACCGCATACTGCTGGCCGGCCAGATTGTAGTTCACGATCTGCAGGAATTCGCCGGATTCCTTGGCAACGGAATCCACGTATTCGCGCACGCCGTCGTCCCCCACGCCGAACTGGTTCGGACGCAGCGCGCCCATACGGTAGTTCGAACGGCCATGCTCGTCTCGTTCGATGAGATGATGCATGGTGGAGCCACGGTGGAACACGAGTTCAAGCACGGTCTCCAGCGGAATCACATCGGCGAAGGAGCTGAGCGCGTTGTATTCACCCAACGAATGTCCTGCGAAGTAGGCGGGCCAGATATCCGCGCCGGATTCGCGAAGCCGTGCGGTCTGGGCGAACGCCACGGTGGCGAGCGCCACCTGCGTGAACTGGGTGAGGTTGAGCAGTCCTTCCGGATGGCGGTAGGTCACGCCGTTGGCGGTCAGTTCCTTGGGGTTGTCACGCACGACGGCAAGGATCGAGAATCCGAGCTTGCTGCGGGTGAGCCTGTCGGCACGTTCCCATACGTCACGCGCGGCCGCGGACTTCGCACGCTCGTCGAGCACCATGCCCTGCTGCTGGATGCCCTGGCCCGGGTAGACGAACGCCGTCTTCGGAGCGCGGACGATCGCGGTGGCGCGGGATACGATCTGCCCGTCAATGCGGCTGGTCACTTCCAGGACCATGCCGGCGTGGGCGACGCGGCCGACTCGTTCGATCGAGATTTCCACCTGGTCGCCGAGCTGCACCATGCCGTACATGTTGTATGTCCAGCCGGCGATCTCATAGTGCGCGCCCTTGTCGTCGAGCGCCTGCACCGCGTGCTGCGCCGTTGCGGACAGCCACATACCGTGCACCAGCGGGGCTTCGAGCCCCGAAACGGCCGCGCCCCTGTGGGAGGTGTGGATGGGGTTGAAATCGCCGGAGGTGCGTGCGAATGCGGTCATCTCGTTCGGGGCCGTCACCTTGATTCGGCGCAGCATGCGGCGCGGCGTGCCTTCGATTTCGTCTTCGATTCCGCCATAGTCCGGCGCTTGCGGCGGCAGCGCGTCGGAGTATGCGCGGCCGCGGATCGCGAATCGTTCCGTTTCGGCGGCCAGCAGCTTTCCGTCCTGCGTGCGGTGTTCCACATGGATGGTCACGACGCGGCCGGATGCGGATTCGAAGTAGTCCTCCGCCCAGCTGGTGAGATTGATCTTCTCGCCGGTGTGCTCAAGCAGTTCGTCCTCGCTTACCTCGAGGCGTACGAGATGGTCGAGATGCACTGCATTGAGCAGGCCTTCGATCACCGGGAAGCCATCCACGTACACGGATCCGAGGGCCGCGTATATCGCCGGCCAGGCCGGACCCACGAGCGCGTCCGGCGCGATTCTCGATGGCACGAGCCCGCTCGGCAGCGCACCTCCGGTGGCGGCTTCATGGTCGAATCCAAGATTGGACGACAGCGTGTAGCTTGCGCGTGCTTCTCCGAACGGGCGATTGTCGGCCGCGTTCTTGGCCGGCTCGACGACCGGCATGTCGGTGAGCTTGTCTCCCGTGATCGCGGTGTTGCCGATTCCCGCGGTGGCGGCCAGCATGCGGTACACGTGTTCCGGCAGTCGGTCGCGGTCCACCACCGGGAACAGTCCGGCCTTGCTCGCATCCACGTTCAGCGGGATGACGATGTCGCGCACGGCGTGCTTCGACGCGCCGCCGTCGGGATCGCCGTCCCAGAAGGTGTCGAGGTGGATGTCGAGATCGTAACGTTCGACGGTCCCCTCATCCGATACCTTGCGGATCTCGTAATGCTCGTCCGACAGGGCGGTACCGTATGCGGGGTTGGCCATGAGATGGCCCACCCACGAGATGTTCGGCGACTTGCGGATGAACTCCTCGGCGCTGGAAGCCGAACCGAGCTGCGCGAACGCGGTTTCGTTCGTACCGTCGTTTGCACCGTCGTTCGTAATGCGCTCGACCATCGCATGCTCGAATCGTCCGAGAATGTCGGCGATCGGCTCGTCCACGGTGGTGATGCCGGCAACAGAGATCGGCCCCGGAATGATACGTACGGAATCCGCGGAATATCGAGAGTCCTCGGACTGCCAAAGCTGGTCCTGACCCCACCAGCGCAACAGATCGTTGTCGATTACCGGCACGAACGGCATCGGCTTGGGGTATTCGCGCACGAGCGTCGGGAACCAGGCCTCGTCCATCGGGGTGACGGTCAGCTCGCCGGCCTGCGGATAGGCTTCGGCCAGCTTTTCGATCGCCGCGTTCGGATCGGCTTCAACGCTGGACCTGGAGCTGAACAGCGATGCGAATTCACCGCTCTCCTGCTCCCTGACTCGGGCTTCGATGCGCTGCAGCAGATGCAGGAAACGGTCGGCGTAGGTTTCGTCGACCCACGGGAACGCAAGATCGGCGAACCGTTGCGCCCATTGCAGGTAGCTCATGGTCTTCAGATCGCCGAAGTACGGCTTGGCCGTGGCGTTCAGAGCTTCGATGATCTCCTCACGACGGTTTTCCAGCTCCTCCGGATGCTTCATCACGCGCACCAGCAGACGGCCGCATCGCGCCGAAGCGTTCTCCAGCTCGTAGATGTCGGCATGCAGGTGGCTCAGACCGGAGGTCACGCCTCCCCTGGCCTTGCCGCTCGGCACCCACTGTTCACCCAGGGGCGCGAAGGGGTCGCCATCAGTGGATTTCGCTTCGATTCCCGGGGTGTTGACGAGCATGCGCTTGACTTCGGCGCTGGTATGCGCCTCCTTCGCGGTCATGGCCGCGGTTCCGACGAGCACGCCGTCCACCGGCATGTGCGGGCGATCGTATGCGACGGACCATTCGCCGGTGATGTAGTCGGCGCCTCGTTCCGGTGTGCCGATGCCGCCGCCGGCCACCAGCACAAGATTCGTCTGCTCACGCACTTCGGCATAGGTGCTCAGCAGCAGGTCGTCGAGCGATTCCCAGGAATGGTGTCCGCCGGCGGAGCCGCCCTCCACTTCGATGATCACCTTTACGGGAGCCACCGCACTTGCGATGCGAATCACCTGACGGATCTGTTCGACGGTTCCCGGCTTGAACGCCACATAGGGGAAACCTTCGGCGTTAAGCGAGCGGATGAGCTCCACGGCCTCGTCGAATTCCGGAATGCCCGCGGAAACCACAACGCCGTCGATCGGAGCGCCGCTGGCACGCTTCTTCGGTACGATGCGCTGCGAACCGAACTGCAGGTTCCACAGGTAACGGTCCATGAACATGGCGTTGAATTCAACGGTACGGCCTTCTTCGAGCTGTTCTTCGAGCTCGGCCACATGACGATCGAACACGCTGGCCGTGACCTGGCCGCCGCCCGCGAGTTCCGCCCAATATCCGGCGTTGGCAGCCGCGGCCACGATCTGAGGGTCGACGGTGGTGGGGGTCATGCCGGCCAACAGCACCGGGGCTTTTCCGGTGAGCTCGGTGAACGCGGTGCGTACCTTGCTTCCGGCCGGGGTGTCGATGACCTTCGGTGCGAAACGCTTCCAGTTCTGGGTGCGCTCCGGCAGGGTCTCCAATGTTGAGAGGGCGCTACGGTCGGCCACGGTGGAGGCTTCCACCACACCCACGCCGGTGCCTTGGGCCACGGTGGAGAACAGTTTGCCGACCGTGGTTCCCGGGCCAAAGTCCAGCACCCACAAAGTGCTCGGATCGGTGGATTCCATCAGCGCACGCACACGGGCGTTCCAATCCACATGGTTCAGCAGCACCTCGGCGGCGAGCTCATGGGCATGCTCGACGTCGATTCCGCAATGCGAAGCCCATGAAACAACCTGTGAAACAGCATCGGCCATCAACGGGCTATGGAAAGGCAGGGTCACGTCAAGGTATTCAAGCACCGGATCGAACACACGTCCGCCGCGCACCTTCTCCTCACGCAGCTTGGCCTGACGCCTGTGTTCCTTGCCGACCTCGACTTCGAACGCCGCAAGATCCTCCGGATATCCGGACAGCACGTAATGCGTGGTGGAATTCGTGACTGCGACCACAATCGGGCCGCGGGCACCGGCAACACGTTCCACAAGCGCATCCACCTGGGCGCGGGTGATGTCTTTGACGGACAGCATCGGCGTCGCGTTCCCACGGCGGGCGGCAATCGCCAACGCACGGGACTGGCGGGTGCCGGCGACGCCGATCAGCATGGCGATCGCAAGAATCTCATCGATGCGCTCACGTGCGGCGTCGATGGAACCGGACTGGCGAATCGCCTCGACCATATGCACGGCGAGCACGCCCTGAGAGTGGCCGAGTACGGCGACCGGCTTGGCCGTGGCAGGATTGTAGCCAAGCGCGGCGGCGTCGATCAGCGCACCCAGCTGAGTGAGTGCGATTCCCGGAACGCTGGCCGCAGCCTCAGCCGCGGCGCCAAGACGGGCCGGATTCGCTTCAAAGCCGAACAGATCGACCGGACGGCCGGTGGTGGCCAGCATCTCATCGGCAACCGGATACAGCAGCGCCTTCGCCGCGTGGGCGTGGGCGCGCAGCTCGCCGTCGAGCGTCGGATCGGTGCTTTGGTCGGCGAGCGCCACCGGCCACGGCGTGGATTGTCCGGCAAAGGCGAGCGCGTGCGGCTCATTGTTCAGTCGGTCGAGGAAGAAGGTGTTCATGGTGTTCCTTTGTTTGTCTGAAAATCTGGAGGATCAAGGGGTTATAACGATTACAACGGCTGGTTTCCGTGGTGGCGTGCGCAACGGCGGCTCCGCTTTTTGCCGGACAGCAGCTTCAACGCGCCCACGATGGTTTCGCGGGTTTGTTCGGGGTCGATCATGGCGTCGATCTCGCCCATTTCCAGCGAGAGGTTCGCGTTGACGGTGGTGCGTTCGTAGTCGGCCACGTATTTGGCTCTGAGCGCTTCCACGTCTTTGCCGGAATCCTTGGCTTTGCGAAGGTCCTTGCGGTGGATGATGTTCACCGCGCCGGCCGCGCCCAGCACCGCTATCTGGCTGGATGGCCATGCGTAGTTGAGATCGGCGCCTATGGATTTCGATCCCATGACTATGTACGCGCCGCCGAACGCCTTGCGCAGCACCACGGTCACCAGCGGCACCTGGGCGTTGGCGTAGGCGTAGATCACCTTCGCTCCGCGTCGGATGATTCCCGCATGTTCCTGTTCCGCGCCGGGCTTGTATCCGGGGGTGTCCACCAAGGTGACGACGGGCAGGTTGAATGCGTCGCACAATCGCACGAATCGCGCCACTTTTTCGGAGGAGTCCACGTCCAGGATGCCCGCGTTGACGTTCGGCTGGTTCGCGACGATTCCCACGGGATGCCCGTCCATGCAGGCGAATCCGACCACTGCCGAGCATGCGAACAGTTCGTGCACCTGCACGAATTCGCCGTAGTCGGCGATGCAGCGGATCACATCGAGTACATCGTAGGGCTGGCGGTCGTTGTCCGGCACGATCGTGGCAAGGCGTTTGGCCACCTCGCGTTCCGCACGGGTGGCGGCGTACGCGTAGGTCGGCGGCATTTCGCCGCTGTTGGACGGCAGGTATGAGAGCACGGTGCGCGCGTAGTCGATCGCGTCCGCCTCGTCCTCTCCCAGATAGTGGGCTACGCCGGAGGTGGCGTTGTGCACGTAGCCGCCGCCGAGATCGTCCATGCTGATCACCTCGCCGGTGGCTGCTTTGACCACGTCCGGACCGGTGACGAACATGTTGGAGTTCTCTCGGGTCATGATGATCAGGTCGGTCAACGCCGGGCAATAGACGGCACCGCCCGCGCAAGGTCCGAGAATCAGCGAAAGCTGCGGCACAAATCCGCTTGCGTCGCAGGTTTTGCGGAACAGGTGACCGTACTGCGTCAGCGCGGCCACGCCCTCCTGGATGCGCGCGCCGCCCGAATCGATCAGCGCCACGATCGGCACTTTCAGATCAAGCGCTTTGTCCATCAGACGGCATATCTTGCGACCTTCGGCAACACCCAGCGTGCCGCCGCGCACGGAGAAGTCCTGCGCGTAGACGGCTATCTTGCGGCCGAACACCTCGCCGAAGCCGGTGATCACGGCCGCTCCGGCATTGCCGGCGTTGATGTCGCCACCGCAGAATCGGCCGATCTCTTCGAAGGAACTCGTGTCGAGCAGCAGGTCGAGGCGTTCGCGTGCCGTCAGTTTGCCTTTTACATGCTGGCGACCGCGTGCCTTCTCTTCGGCTTCGTGAGCGAGTTGCGCGGCCTTCTTCACGGCCGGAGCCGCGATGTCCTGTTCCAGGGTCGGTGTCACGTTCGTGGCGGTCATTGCGCACCGCCTTCCGAATCGTGTTCGCCGCGCACATCGATGGTCATCAATGTTTCCCCGGCTTCCACGCCGCTGACCGGGCTGACGAAGATCTTCGAGACCCGGCCGTCGACCGGCGCGTACACGTAGTTCTCCATCTTCATGGATTCGAGCACGACCAACAGGTCTCCCTTGGCCACGTCCTGGCCTTCTGCAACGTTGATGCGGGTCACCACGGCCTGCATCGGGCTGGCGATCACGCCGGAATGTCCATCATCGTCTTTCTTCTTTTCCACGTGATGCAATCCCTGGCCACGCAGCGGCTGCACGGCGCGTTTCGCGGCACGCGACTTGGCCCCGCCAGTCAGATTGGCCACGATGTCGGCCGGCACCGTGAGTGTGACCCTGCGATTGTCGACTTCGATCACGAAGGTCTCGCTGGTCTCATCGGCTCCGGGCGCTCCTGCGGCGATGTCGGCGGAGGCCGGCTGCCCGCCTTTGGCCGAGTCCGCCTCCTTGTTCAGATACTTGCGTTCCAGCCATTTCGTGCTCACGTTGTACGCGACGCCGTTTTCCGCGGTGAACTCGTCGTCGGCGAAGATGCTTGCGAACAGTTCCGCGGGAGTCGGCACGCCTTCGACCTTGAGTTCTTCGAGGGCGCGACGCACGCGGCAGACCGCATTGGCGCGGTCCGACGCGGTGACGATGAGTTTGCCCATCATGGAATCGAATTTCGGCGAGATGGTATCTCCCTCGACCACGCCGGAATCCACGCGGATTCCCGGTCCGGAAGGCCATTCGAGCGCCGTGAGCGTGCCGGAACTCGGCGTCAGGTTCCTTGACGGATCCTCGCAGGTCAACCGCAGTTCGAAGCTATGCCCGCGCAACGGATGGTCGATGGTCAGCTCGCCTCCGTCGGCTATCCGCAGCTGTTCGCGCACCAGGTCCACGCCGCAGACCTCCTCGCTGACGGTGTGTTCCACCTGCAGACGTGGGTTGACTTCCAAAAAGTACACTTTGTCCTGATCGGTCACCATGAATTCGCAGGTGCCCAATCCCACGTAGTCCACCGCTTCGAACAGGTTGCGCGAATAGCGTTCCAGCATGCCGAGCACTTCGTCCGAAAGGAAGGGCGCGGGAGCCTCCTCCACCAGCTTCTGATTGCGGCGCTGAACCGAGCAGTCGCGAGTGGAGTACACGGTGAAGTTGCCGTGGGAATCACGTCCGCACTGCGTTTCCACATGCCGGCCCTTGTCTATGAACCGTTCCACGAAGTATTCGTTGAGGTCCCCGCCTTGCAGGGCGTCGTGGCTCATGTGGAATCCGCGCAGTTCGTCATCGTTTTTCACCAGCGTGATGCCACGACCGCCACCGCCGTCCGTGCGCTTGAGCATCAGCGGATAGCCGTGTGTATGCGCGAAATCAAGCAGCAGACGCATGTCTGAGATCGACTGCGATATTCCCGGCACCGGCGGCACTTTGGCGAAGGTCGCCACGCGGCGGGCCGTGATCTTGTCTCCCAAATCCATAAGGGCCTTCGGGCTCGGCCCCACCCATACGGCACCGGCGTCGAGCACACCTTGCGCGAAGGACGCCACTTCCGAAAGGAAGCCGTATCCCGGGTGCACCGCGTCGGCACCGCTTCTGCGCAATATGTCAAGCAGCAGCTCTTCGTTCAGGTAAGTGTCTTTATAGGTGTCGCCCGAAAGCAGATACGCCTCGTCGGCCATACGCACGTACTGCGCGTGACGGTCCTGCTCCGAATACACCGCGACCGTGGGAATCCCCATCTCGCGGGCGGTACGAACCACACGCAACGCGATCTCGCCGCGGTTCGCCACCAGAAGTTTGTTGACATTTTTAGCCATAACGTCAACTTTGCCGTTTTTCACGAAGCGATGAACACTCGTTTTCCACAAAAGTGACGCAATCTTTTTGTAAAGCCCCACAAACACCACGGCAACGGCAACGTCCTACGATGTGACCGAACATGCGCTTGCCGATCTGACTGCCGTTGCCGTCGATACCGGTATTCCACATCCCAAACAGTTCAATAAGCTCAATATCGCAAAACCCAACATTCGCAAGGAGCATTCCCATGCGTCAAGCCACGATTTCCCTGAAAAACACGCTGAACCGACTCCCGAAGCATGTCCTCGGCAACATCGCCAAACCCATGCTGTTCGCCGTGCTGCTGTGGGTCGCCGCCGCGGCAGGCGCGGTCCCGATTCCCGGCACTCCAGTCCCCATCACCCTGCAGACCTTCGTGGTCATGCTGGCGGCGCTCATGCTCCCCTGGCAGCAGGCCGGCGCGGCCATCATCATCTATCTGAGCGCCGGAGCGGCAGGACTTCCCGTATTCGCGGGCGGCGGCTCCACGCTTTCGTTGGTCGGTCCCAGCGCGGGATTCCTGCTCGGATTCCTGCCGGCCGCGATCGTCACCTCAATGCTCAAGGGCAAGCCGTGCACCGACTCGATCGCCAGTGGTGCACTGACCGCACTGCGTTATCTGGCGGCCGCGTTCGTCGGCTGCATCGTGATTGATTACGCGCTCGGTTTCGCCGTGCAGTCCGCGATCACCGGCGTTCCCGTCTCCGCGGTCGCCGTGGCCTCCATGGGATTCGTCGGCGCGGACATGATCAAGGCGATGGTCGCATCCTCGGTGGTGGCATGCCTGGGCAAGTGACGCATCATGGCATTCGCATCACGGCATGCGTGCCGCAGCACTCGCCCCACAACATGTCGTGAAGGAAGTCAGTTCGCGAGTACGCCAACATCCGCCGTGGTGACCCGGTGAAGCACGCCTTGCCGATCCTCGATGGTGAGGGATGCATCCGGATTGATGCGGACCGCCTTCCCGCGAAGCGTCGAACCGTCGGCGAAATGGGCCTCGCATGGTTTACCGATCGTCCAACAGGCCCCATTCATCTCATCCAGGCAACGTTGTGCGCCCGATGCCGGGTCCTCCTCCAAAAATCGCAGGCGACGTTTCAGCTCCCCCACGATCCGGGAGGCCAGCGCGTCCCGCAACTCGGCGAAATCCGGCAGTGCGTCGGCGAACATATGCAGGGAGATCGCCTGTTCCGTAGGTAAATGTTCTGCGGGAACGGCAAGGTTCAAGCCGATTCCGAACACGATCGCAACACGATCGTCGCAATCGGGAATCGGCACCATCTCGGCGAGGATGCCACCCAATTTCCGACCTTCCGCAAAAACATCGTTCGGCCATTTCAATTGCGGTTCGGTCCGCAGGTTCGGGCAGGTTGCGCGAATCGCATGCAGCACAGACAATCCGGCGCTCATCTGCAGCCATCCGCATACGGACGGGTCACGTACGATCGAAACCGGAACGGACGCAACGAAACTGACGATGAACGACTCCCCCGCGCTGCTGGCCCACGTATGGTCGAGCCGGCCGCGCCCTGCGGTCTGCGTATCGGCGCACACCACGGCAAAGGCGTCGTTTCGGGAACGTACTGCGGGAAATCCGCCCGAACGCACCAGATCGGCGGCAAAGGTATTCGTGGATCCGACCGAATCCAAGGCAACCACCGTATCCGCCGACGCGCAGGTGAGCGGTAGTATGTGCGGCGCATCGAGGAAGCCCGCATAATCGGAAGCGTTCGTAGAAGCATTCATAATATGGCCCCATCATCAGTCGTCATTCATCGTTGCCGCCAGCCGTCATTCGCCGCAGGCAATCAGCAATCGTCAGCAATCGTCAGCAATCGTCAGTGAAACCGCAGACCGCTAATCGAACGTCATGACGCGGCGGCAGCAGCCGCAAGACGCCGACGGGCACGCGACTCACGTACGAACTGCAGGCACAGGAAACCGAACACGAACGCGACCGGCAGCATGTGACGTTCGAAATTGTTGGCCGGAGCCGTGATCATCACGCCCATAAGCAGCAGCAACGTCAAATGCCACGACAATGAACGCCACCGACGCAACACCACTTCCGCGGCGCCGATCAGCAGCGTCAGCGTGACGTACAGGTTCCCGTGGGCCACCCAGCCGATCACCGGAATATTACCCCATCCTTTGGCGAACCCTGCGATCGCGTCACGCCAGTCGTGATTGTACTGGCCTATCCATTCGTTGTCCGACTGCACGTAATCGTTGTTCACGTAGTAATCCATCGACACGTACGGCAGGTCGGTGACGTTGAAGTAGCCGAAGCATTCCGCGAAAAACGCATCCAGTGCGATCACCGGATTGTCCTTGACTATTTCAAGCCAGGCCTCGTTGAAGTTCTCCATATCCTCCTGTGTGACGGTACGCCACTTGTAGCTCACCTTCTTGGCTTGTATTCCGGAGGATTTCACCGGGTCGGCATCCTGCCGGTAGTACGCTTCGGCCATCTGGTCGAGATTGAAGATCGGTTCGAGCTTCTCCGCAGCGCTTTGCGAAATGCCCTGCGGATTGTATTTGGCGACCCTCGCTATCTGCTGCAGCTGGATGCCGCGGCTTTCGATCGGGTCCCCGCTGATGATCGCGCCGGAATTCGTGAGGAACACGATGCCGCCGTGAATCAGCAGCGTCGGCAGCAGCAACATCAGCACATAGGTCTTCCAACGTTTGCGATCGTTCAGCAGTGCGATGATCGCTGCGAACACGATGATGTACCACGCGTATTTCGCGCTGATCAGCATCATGCAGCTGGAAACGAGCAGCGCCATATGGGAGCGCATGCGCAATCTCGTGGGTTTGCCGTTGATGGTCGGCAACGCCGTGATGTGGGTCATGTGCAGTTCGTACCAGACGCCGAACCACCATACGAAGGAGAATGCGAACAACGGCGATTTGGTCAGTGAGATCGTGGAGAACACCGTCAGCGGGCACACCAGGAAGAACAGCAGTATGCAGAATCGGGTTTTCGCACCCGCACGCAGGCGGGACGGACGGGACACGACACCGGCCTCAGGATGGGCGAAATCACGCATGTTCCAGCAATCATGGCGTTCCGGATGCGAAAAATCGAACGTGCCCACGCCAAGCCTACGCCACGGAAGATTGAAAAACCGGTTTGCGGTCGCCGCGCAGCAGAACGCGGCGAACAGCCATTGCATGACGGCCAGCACCACGATTCCGGCATCGTTGGAACCGGTGAGCCCTCTGGAAATCGCCGCGACCGCGCCGTAGAAAACGGTCAGCACCACATTATGCTGGTCGGTCAGATAGGTTGGATTGTCAGGCCACAGATAGTGCGCCGTCGGATAGATGTCCATCGGCACGAACGAGAAGAAACCGATATACGGCTGTTTCAAACCGGTCCACTGATTCCACGCCCAACTGAATTCGCGAATCTGCGATCGAATATCGGCGCCGAACGCTGCCAGAAGCGTCGTGGGCACCCACAGCCAGCCAATCAGGAAAACCAGCATGAGTTTCCACCAGCAGTCAGTGCAACGGGTAAGCTTCCGCCCAACCCACGTAACAACGGCATGCACCGCCCTTCCCGGGCGGCTATGGGCCGCGTCATGCAAATGACGCAACATGATGCCGAGCACCGTAGTAGGCGTTCCCGCAACCTCCTCGCGCAACGTGGCATGCCTGCGTCCGAAATATTTGGGAAGCACCCTCTTGCCGTGGCCGTAGCGGACCAGGCCCAGCAGAATCGCAAGGCATATGGCGAAAGCCACCACCAAATACAGCGCGTTGACCCAACTGAAGCCGGCCAATCCCGTATCATCCCAATACAGCGGGCCGATGGCGCAACACCATGCTATCCACAGGCATGCCAGCACGGCCAACGTCCAACTGAGTATGCAGGCCGCGCGCTCGCCCTTGCCGGATTTCTTTTGCACTACGCTCATAAGCGGCCATGATAGCGCCACTGCCCGAATGAAGGCCCGCGGCGACTTTTCGACTAAGCTTGATGGTTATGAATTCCGAGCAGGCAGATATTCTCGACCTTCTGGCAGGCCATACCGACGATTCGACCATCGAACGTCTTGCTTTCGAATGCCTGGTGACCGGATTGTTCGACGACCGTGTTGCGTCGTTGATGAACGTGCTCGGATGGCGTGGGCAATTCGATTGCTTTGCGATTGGTGGGGTGCCCGATTCGAATCCCGCCGCAACATCCCTCGCCGCACGCAAAGCCGTACGTGATTTGGGCGGCGAACATGCGATTGTGGGCACATATGGCCGTTTTCTGCTGATTCTGGTGCATCAGACGGGTGCCGCCACTCCGGAAGTCACTTGCACGGCGATCATGCAGTCGTTCAGCAAGGACGATCCGGTGTATTTGAGCCCAACAAGAGCGGATGTTCCCGGCGCATCCCACGCACTGCGTGAAACGTTGTTCTCCTTGCAGGCGGCTCCGGCGCTCGCCTCGCCCTCAAGACCGTTGCGCGCCGATGAGCTCCTTCCGGAAAGGGCGCTGTTGGGCGACGACCACGCTCGTGAGGAGCTGTACCGGAACGTGTACAAGGTGTTGCGTGGAGACAATCCCGACGATCCCACGTATGTGACTGTTTCGACGTTCCTCAGGTACGGCGGCTCTTTGGAGAACACCGCCAAAGAACTGAACGTGCATCCGAATACGGTGCGTTACCGCTTGAAGCGCGCCGCCGAAACGACCGGCTGGGATGCCACCGATCCCCGTGACGCCTACGTGCTCAACACCGCGCTGGCCATCGGTCGTATGCGCGACGCCTGACCTTTTTTGTTGCGGCCTATTGCCGTCTTGTTGCAGCCTGCTGCTGATCTGCCGCTGATCTGCTGCTGTTTGCCGGCCTGTAGTGGCCTGTTGCGTCGGTTTGGGAATACCGCGGTCATTCGACTATCCCCAAACGTCCGCAAACATACCCACTTGCGTCGGTTTGGGAATACCTGCCGTACCCGACTATTCCCGAACGTCCGCAAACCCAGCGACTTGCGTCGATATGGGAATACTACAGTCATCCGACTATACCCATACGACCGCAAACCTGAGGAAGATTGCGAACTTGCGGACAGAAACAGTCCCAACATATACGAAACCCCGCATCTGCGATTGGCAAATGCGGGGTTTCAGCCAAGTGTACCGTTCAGACGATCCCATTCGGGCAATCGTCTACGCGGATTTCACTCAGGCAACGATCATCGGATCAACCGGAACACCCGGGTTCATCGTGGAGGTGATGGTCGCCTTGGTGACGTAACGGCCCTTCACGGTGGACGGCTTCAGACGCTTGACTTCGTCGGCGATCGCCTTGAAGTTCTCTTCCAGAGCCTGGTCGGTGAAGGAAAGCTTGCCGATGAGGAAGCTCAGGTTGCCGTTCTTGTCAACGCGGAAATCGACCTTGCCGCCCTTGATGTCCTTGATGGCCTTGGTGACGTCCATGGTCACGGTGCCGGTCTTCGGGTTCGGCATCAGGCCACGCGGACCGAGCACGCGGCCGAGACGGCCGACCTTGCCCATCATGTCCGGGGTAGCCACGACGGAATCGAAGTCAAGGAAGCCGCCGGCGACCTTCTCGACGAGATCGTCGTCACCGACGATGTCGGCGCCAGCCTCGAGAGCCTCGGTGGCCTTCGGGCCACGGGCGAACACGAGGACCTTGGCGGTCTTACCGGTGCCGTTCGGCAGGTTCACGGAACCGCGGACCAGCTGGTCAGCCTTGCGCGGGTCAACGTTCAGACGCAGAACAGCCTCAACGGTCTGGTCGAACTTGTACTCCGGCATGCTCTTGAGGAGAGCGATGGCTTCGGTGGCGGTGTAAAGGTTGTTGCGATCGATCTTCTCAGATGCTTCGCGATACTTCTTGGAACGCTTTACCATTTGTCCTTCTCCTCTCAGTCGGTAACCGTGATACCCATCGAGCGGGCGGTGCCCTCGATGATCTTCATGCCGGCTTCGACGTCGCGTGCGGACAGATCAGCCATCTTGATTTCGGCGATCTCACGGACCTGAGCCTTGGTGACGGAGCCGACCTTGTGGGTCAGCGGGTTTTCGGTACCCTTCTGGATGCCCGCGGCCTTCTTCAGCAGATCTGCTGCCGGCGGGGTCTTCAGGATGAAGGTGAAGGAACGATCTTCGAAGACGGTGATCTCGACAGGGATGACCTGACCCATCTTGTCCTGCGTAGCAGCGTTGTACTGCTTGCAGAAGTCCATGATGTTCACGCCATGGGAACCCAGAGCCGGGCCCAGCGGCGGAGCCGGGTTGGCCTTGCCGGCCTGAATCTGGAGCTTGAGAAGCGCCGAGACTTTCTTCTTAGGAGCCATTGTATGGTTCTTCTTTCTGTGAAGCGGTGGTAGCGGCACCGAAGTTGGTTTCCCGCGTCCGGTTCCTTCCGCAACGTATATTGCTGTGCTGTGCTAGCAGGCCGCACGGTTCATTCGGCGTGGAGCCCTCCAGACACAAGCTTTCCCATTATGCATGTCCAGCACGACATTGCACATCCACACAAGTGGACACGAGCAGACACCAGCCAACACACGCCGAGACGAAGAAACCCCACCGAAGTGGGGTTTCGAAAAAGTTTGACGTTACGCCGAATGCGCTCAGGCGAGCTTCTCGACCTGGTTGAAGCCCAGCTCCACCGGCGTGTCACGGCCGAAGATGGACACAAGCACGGTGAGCTTCTGCGTGGTGGGCTCAACGTCGGAGACGACGGCCGCCATGGTGGTGAACGGTCCATCGGTGACGGTGACCTGATCGCCAACGACGTAGGAAACCTCAAGAGTGCGCTTCTTGGCGGCTGCCGGCTTGTCTCCGGCCTTCTTGAGGGCTTCGGACGCGATCATCGGAGCCATCATGGAAACGACTTCCTTGCGGGAAAGCGGCGCCGGATCCTTGGTCGGGCCGACGAAGCCGGTGACGCCTTCGGTCTCACGGACGATGCGGCGAGCGTCCTCATCCGGAATCATACGAATCAGAACATAGCCGGGCACGCGAACGCGGGAGATGACCTTCTTGCCCTTTTCGGTGTGCTTCTCGACTTCCTCCATCGGCACTTCGATCTGGAAGATCTTGTCTTCCATGCCGAAGCTGGCAACACGGGATTCGACGTTGGTCTTCACGCGCTTTTCGTATCCGGAGTAAGTGTGCAGCACGTACCACTTGCCTTCAAGGGTGCGCAGGCTCTTGGAGAATTCCTGAACCGCCTTGACGCCGGCGTCCTGCTCTTCCTCTTCTTCGGATTCTTCAGATTCCTCGGAAGCGGACTCGATCTCCACGGATTCGGCAGACGGGGCTTCTTCGGCAACATCCTCAGCGACCATATCGGAGGATTCTTCCGCCGTCAGCTGCTCCACAGCGGCCTCAGCCTCGAAAGCAACCTCTGGGGTCTCGGAAACTTCGGCAGTTTCGTCGAGGTTGTCGGAAAACACTTCGTCAGTCATGCAGTTTCACCTTCAAGTTGTCTGTCAGCCGAAGATCCACAAGGTCAGCTTGCCCAGACCGAAGTCCATGCCGGTGACCAGTGCCATCAGGAGAAGCACGAAGATGAACACGGCGAGGGCCCAGAAGAACAGCTCTTTGCTGGTCGGGGTCACTACCTTGCGGAGTTCGTCGATAATCTGTTTGATGAACAAGCCAATGCGAACGAAGATATTCGGCTTAAGGGCCTTTTCGCTTTTATTTGCCTTCGCCATCCTAATCCTCCGCTTGGCTTGTTGTAAGAAGCTTGGCAGGGAAGGCGGGACTCGAACCCACAACCTACGGTTTTGGAGACCGTTGCGCTACCAATTGCGCCACTTCCCTAGGTGTACTCTGCCGCTGCCTACTTGCTTGGCGAGGATTTCCAAGCGAAAAACCACGCAAGAAATAAGCGGCAAAACCGCCAAGTCGAAATAATAGCGTGTATTTTCGACTTCGTCCAATCGATTTCTGTGAAAAGTTTAAAAAATCGCTATTTTCCAACGAAAATTAGCTACAAAAAAGAGGATTCGCCTCGGCATGTCACCATGTCACCAGAGACGAATCCTCAACGTGCGGACGTAGCGGACGTATATGGATCGAAACTTGATTCGAATCGCGCAGACGATTCGTCAAACAGACGGTCCGTCAGACGAACAATCCGTCATGCCTCAACCCATTCCTTCATGCGCTTCATGCCTTCGACGAGGTCGTCGTCGGCAAGCGCGTAGGAGAATCGCAGATATCCGGGGGCGCCGAAGGCCTCGCCCGGAACGGCGGCCACATGGCCTTCGTCCAGCAGGGCGGTCGCAAGTTCGGACGTGTTCGCGAATATGGTCTTGTTCGGGCCGAGCGGCTTGTTCAGCAGCGCGCTTACGTCGGCGAACGCATAGAACGCACCGGTCGGAACCGGGCAGTTCACGCCTTCGATGCCGTTGAGCGCTGCGACGATGGTCTGACGGCGCTTGTCGAATGCGGCACGCATGTCGTACACGGCATCGAGAGAACCACCAACCGCTTCGATTGCGGCACGCTGTGCGATGTTGTTCACATTGGACGTCATGTGGCCCTGCAGCTTGGAAGCGGCCTTGGCAACTTCCGCCGGAGCGACTAGCCAACCGACTCGCCAGCCCGGCATCGCATAGGTCTTGGCCACGCCGTTGAGCACAAGCAACTGGTCACGCACGGCCGGCACCGCCGCGCCAATGTACGTGGTCTTCGCATCGTCGTAGTTGAGATGCTCGTAGATTTCGTCGGAGATGACCCACACATGGTGTTCGACGGCCCACTCGCCGATGGCCTTCACGGTTTCGCTCTTCCACACAGCGCCGGTCGGATTGTTCGGCGTGTTCACGATGATGGCCTTCGTGCGGTCGGTACGGGCCGCTTCGATCGCGTCGATGTCGGGTTCGAAGTTGCGCTCGGCTCCAGCGAACACTTCCACGGGCACGCCGCCGGCCAGCTTCACGGCTTCCGGATAGCTGGTCCAGTACGGGGTGGGGATGATCACCTCGTCGCCTTCGTCGAGCAGAATCTGGAAGGTCTCGTACACGGCCTGCTTGCCGCCGTTGGTCACGATTACCTGGCTCGGGTCGACTTCATAGCCCGAGTCGCGCAGCATTTTGCTGGCGATCGCCTCGCGCAGCTCCGGCAGACCTGCGGTCGGGGTGTAACGATAGTTCTTGGGGTCGGTCACCGCTTCGGTCGCGGCTGCGACAATTGCCTGCGGCGTCGGGAAGTTCGGTTCTCCCGCGCCAAACCCGATGACGTCGATTCCCGCGGCTTTCATTGCCTTGGCCTTGGAATCGACGGCGAGGGTGGCGCTGGGGGCCACGTGATTGATACGGTCGGAGAGTGTTTGCCAGTCAGCCATAGTCATGGTTGTCATGCTAGCCCCGGCACGCGAGAAACAACCCTTCCACGACACATTTTGGACGGTCTTTTCGCGGACGGTTTTCGCCAGTTGGGGCACTCCCATCCGCACGTGCCGCCGCCCATGGCCATATCACTGCCCTGCCTCGCAATTCCACGGCCGTATCAGGCCACGCCCCGCCACTACACCACGGCCTTACCAGCGGCCATCCCGACGCGAGGACACCGGCCGCACCCCGGACCACACCGCCGTCTACACCAGCACGAGGTTGTCTCGGTGCACGAGCGGATGCGCGTATTCCTCACCGAGGAATCGTTTGAGTTGCGCCGTGTTTCTTCCGAGCATCTGCGGAATCTCTTCGGAGTCGAATCCGGCCAGTCCCTTGGCGAGATGATTGCCTTCCTCGTCGTCGATCCACACGGCGTCTCCAGCGGCGAAGTTGCCTTTCACCTCCACCACTCCGGCTGCGAGCAGGCTGGCGGCTCCCCCGCGCACCGCGTCGGCCGCGCCCGCGTCGGCGACCAGCGTTCCGAACGGGTGCGCCGCGAAGCCGATCCACAGTCGTCGCGACGATCCGCGGTCGTTGATCGGCGCGAACGCGGTTCCCACCGGGTCGCCCATCATCGCAGGCCCCGCGTTCGTGGCGCAGGTGAGCACGGACGGAATTCCCGACACCGCGGCCACTCTCGCCGCCTCCATCTTGGTGACCATGCCGCCGGTGCCGACGCCCGAACCGCTGCCGCCCACCTGTACTTTCGCAAGCGCGGATTCGACGTTCGGCACGTAGGCGATTCGTTTGGAGCCGGGTTCGCTCGGTGGCGCGGTATACAGCGCGTCCACGTCGGTGAGCAGCACAAGCGCGTCCGCCACCACGATGTTCGCCACCAATGCGGAAAGACGGTCGTTGTCTCCGAAACGAATCTCGTTGGATGCCAGGGAATCGTTTTCGTTGATGATCGGCACCGCACCGAGGTCGAGCAGACGTTCGAGGGTGCGGCGCACGTTGCGGTATTGCTGCGGCGCCACGGTGTCGGAGACAGTGATGAGGATCTGGCCGACGCGCAGTCCGTATCGGGCGAAGGCCGCTTCGTACTGGGCCATGAGCAGTCCTTGCCCCACCGCCGCGCATGCCTGCTGGTCGGCCACGTCGGTCGGTCTGCTTTCAAAGCCGAGCGAGCCGAAGCCCGCCGCGATGGCGCCGGAGGACACGAGTACCACTCGGCCTCCCATGAGTCGTACGCGCGCGATCGCCGCCACGAGCGCGTTGAGCCGTTCCGGGTCGAGATGCCCGCTCGGCTTGGTCAGCGAGCTTGATCCGACTTTCACGACGATGGTCTGCGCTTCGGCGATTGCCGCGCGCACCTGCGCTTGCGATGGCGTGTTCATGGCCCCTCCACCGGTCCGGTTCCGGTCTGGTTGCGATCAGTTTCTGGTCTGATTATGGTCTGGCTGGCTTGTTTCCGGGCAGTTACGTTTCCACCCGCATGGCATCCGCATACCGCGATCGCGCACGGACGTCCGTGCGGAACGTTACGCGGGGTTGCGCAAGGCCGTTGAAAAACAAAGCCATTGAAAAAGCCCGCCGAAGTGCTGTTTAAGGCACATCGGCGGGCTTTCGGACGATTCTACTCCTGATCCGTATCGACGTCCTCGCCACGTCCGAACAGGCTGTTCTCGTCATGGCGGTCGTCATCGATGGAAGGATCGGCCCAGTGGCCGGCCTTGCGTTCGGCCATCATGGCTTCGCGCACTGCCTGACGCGCGTCCATCATCTCGTGATACTGGCGGCGGCGTTCCGCGTTGGTTCGACGCTGTGCGCGACCGTCCTGCTCCTGCAGTCGCAGATCGACGCCACGGGCGCCCAGCTGCGCTCCGTCGAGCATTTCCGCACCGGCAGCGATGGTCGGGTCCCAATCGAATTCCACGGCGCGTGAGCCACGTCCGATGCGCACCTCGTCTCCCGGCTTCGCGCCCTTCTTGCGCAGCTCGTCTTCAACGCCCAGTTTGGCGAGACGGTCGGCGAGATAGCCCACGGCCTCGTCGTTGTCGAAGTTGGTCTGCATGACCCAGCGTTCCGGCTTGGTGCCGAGTACCTCGTACCAGAAGTCTCCGTTGGCGGATTCCTTGCGTTCCACGGTGAACTCGAGTGCGTAACCGCCCTCGTCGTTACGGCGACGGCGGTTACGCGGCTCTTCGAGCGGCTTGATCACCACACGGGCCTCTTCTTCGGCCCGCTCACGTTCGGCGACTTCCTTGCGCATGTCAGTTACGAGTGCGGAAAGGGCCCAGTTGAGCTCCTTGAGGCCTTCGTGCGATGCGGTGGAGATGATGTATACCTTCAGCCCGAGCTTCTCGAATTCGGGCTTCACGAATTCGGCGAGCTCCTTGGCTTCCGGCATATCGACCTTGTTGAGGATGATGATGCGCGGACGGTCCGGAATCGCAATGGCGCCGAGCGGCAGCTCCAGCTTGTCGGCGTATTCGGCAAGCTCGTGTTCGAGTGCCTGGTAGTCGCTCATCGGGTCGCGGTCGGGTTCCAGCGTGGCGCAATCGATGACGTGCGCGATGATTTCGGTACGTTCGATATGGCGCAGGAACTCAAGTCCCAGACCCTTGCCCTGGGAGGCTCCGGGAATCAGTCCCGGCACGTCAGCGATCGTGTAGCGCATGTCTCCGGCCATGACCACACCAAGGTTCGGCACCAGCGTGGTGAACGGATAGTCGGCGATCTTCGGCTTGGCGGAGCTCATTGCCGCGATCAGGCTGGACTTGCCTGCGGAGGGGAAGCCCACAAGTGCCACGTCCGCGATGGACTTGAGTTCGAGGATCACGTCGCGTTCCTCACCCGGCTCGCCCAGCAGTGCGAATCCCGGCGCACGACGAGTGCGATTCGCCAGTGCGGCGTTGCCGAGGCCGCCGTTGCCGCCGGATGCCACGACGAGCTGGTCTCCGGCATGGCGAAGGTCGGCGAGCTGCTCGCCCGGATGCTTCGGCTTGCCCTGAGCGCCCTTGGCTTCGAAAATCACCGTGCCCACCGGAACCGGAAGAATCAGGTCGGCGCCCTTGGAGCCGTCCTTCGTGTCTCCCAGGCCCATAGTGCCGTTGCCAGCCTCACGATGCGGCATGAAACGATAGTCGAGCAGGCTGTTGGCGTTCTGGTCGGCCACGAAGATCACGGAACCGCCATCTCCGCCGTTGCCGCCGTTCGGGCCTGCCAGTGGCTTGTACTTCTCCCTGCGGATGCCGGCGGAACCGTTGCCGCCATCGCCGCCCTTGACGTGGACGGTAACGCGATCGACGAAATCACTCATGTGTCTACCTTAGCTGTTTTACGAAAAAAGCCGCGTCCACAGGGGGCGCGGCTTCATAAAGCGTTGATTTGCGCTATCTCAGGCGGCGATCACGTCGACGACCTTGCGGTCACGACGAACGCCGAACTTCACGCTGCCGTCCTTGAGGGCGAACAGGGTGTGGTCCTTGCCCATACCGACGTTCTCGCCCGGGTGGAACTTGGTGCCACGCTGACGAACGATGATGTTGCCGGCCACGACGGCTTCGCCGCCGAACTTCTTCACACCGAGGTATTGCGCGTTTGAATCGCGACCGTTGCGCGAGCTGGACGCGCCCTTCTTATGTGCCATGTCTGTTCCTTTCGGTCCTTGACTCTAACCCTGCAAATCAGGCGATAGCCGTGATCTTGACAGCGGTCAGCTGCTGGCGATGGCCCTTGCGACGAGCAACGCCGGTCTTGTTCTTGTACTTCATGATGTTGATCTTCGGGCCCTTGGCCTCGTCGTCAACAACCTCAGCCTTGACGCTGATATCGGCGAGATCCTTTGCGCCGAGAACGACCTTGGAGCCGTCCACAACGAGAGCGACCGGGAACTCCACGGCATCGCCCTTCTGAGCCTTGAGACGGTTGACGAGGATGACGTCACCGACCTCGACCTTTTCCTGATGGCCGCCGGCCTTCACAATAGCGTACATATCACAGTTCCTTTATTAATTTGGAAAGCTTACTGCCCGGCACGTTTCGAGCCTCGCGGCCAGACACCAGCTAATTAATTTACACATACCCGCGTACAACCGCAAGTCTGCCTCCGGCGTGTCAAGTTGACAGACCGGAATAATCCTTTATTCTTCTTATTCTTCCTCGCCAGGTTCCGCATTGTTGGCCGCAACGGCGGCGGCCGCGATCTGTGCGAGCTTGGCCTTCACGTCAGGCGAGGAGCCCTTGGGCACCTGCACATCCGTACCGTGGCCATGCTTGTTGGTCTTGACGAACGGGTCTCCGCCCTTGAGAGCGTAGGGGTCGTCATAGTCCGCGGAAACGGTCGGCTCGTCGTGGAGGATGAAGCCGCGCCCCTTGCAGGTCGGGCATTCCTCGGAGAACGCCTCGACCAGACCCTGGCCGATGCGCTTCCTGGTCATCTGCACCAGGCCCAGCGAGGTGACCTCGGCCACCTGATGCTTGGTGCGATCGCGCGCCAGGCATTCCACCAGACGGCGCAATACCAGATCCCGGTTGGCCGGCATGACCATATCGACGAAATCGATCATCACCATGCCGCCGATGTCGCGCAGACGCAGCTGACGCGCGATCTCCTCGGACGCTTCGAGATTGCATCGGGTGACCGTTTCCTCAAGGCTTCTTCCGCGTCCGATGAAACGGCCGGTGTTCACGTCGATGGTGGTCATGGCCTCGGTGCGGTCGATCACGATCGAACCGCCGGACGGCAGGTAGACCTGACGTTCCATGCCCTTCCTGAGCTGCGAATCGATCTGCCACTTGTCGAACACATCCTTGCCCTCATGATCGGCCGGATCCCACTTCTCAAGCTTGTCCTTCAGATCAGGGGCCATGGTGTCGAGGTATTCCTCGATGCGTCCGTACACACGCTCGCCTTCGACGATCATCTTGGAGAAGTCGTCGTTGAAGATGTCGCGCACCACACGGATGGCAACGTCCGGCTCGCCCTGAAGCAGCTTCGGACGCTTGCCGTGCAGGAATTCGTCGCGCTTGGAGGTGATGCGCTCCCACTGGCGCACCAGGCTCTCAAGATCCTTGGTGATCGCCTCTTCGGAAGCCCCTTCGGCCGCCGTGCGGATGATCACGCCCATATCCTTCGGCGCGATCTTCGACACGATGTTCTTCAGGCGGGAACGTTCGCGCTCGCTGAGCTTGCGGCTCACGCCGGTCATGCCGCCGGACGGCACGAGCACCAGGAAACGGCCCGCAAGCGTGACCTGCGAGGTCAGTCGTGCGCCCTTGTGTCCGATCGGATCCTTGGTGACCTGCACCAGCACCGGATCGCCCGACTTGAACGCGAGTTCGATGCGTCGCGGCTGGCCTTCCAGGCGTGCGGAATCCCAGTTCACCTCACCCGCATACAGCACGCCGTTGCGGGCCTGGCCGATGTCCACGAACGCGGCCTCCATGCTCGGCAGCACATTCTGCACGCGGCCGAGATAGATGTTGCCCACGGTGGCCACTTCCTGGATGTCCGACACGTAATGCTCCACGAGCACGTTGTCTTCGATCACGGAGATCTGCGTATGGCGTTCGCGCTCACGCACCACCATCAGGCGCTCCACATGCTCGCGGCGTGCCAGGAAATCCTGTTCCATGAGCTGGTTCTGACGGCTGCGTTCACGGCGATTGTCGCGACGGCGCTGCTTCTTGGCCTCAAGACGGGTGGAGCCTTCAACGTCGGTGATCTCGTCGATGTACTGCTGTTTGCGGGAACGACGGACCAGCGGCTCCTCGTTCTCCTCCGACTTCGCTCCCCCGCGGCGGCGACGGCGACGGCGGGTCACGGAACCCTCTTCCTCGTCATCGTCATCGTTGTGGCGTGATTCGTTGGTCTGCTGTTCGTCGGACTCGTCGTGGTTGGCGCGTCCACGGCGACGGCGACGGGTGCGGGTCGGCTGCTCGTCTTCCTCATCGTCGTCGTTGCGGTGCGAATCGTCGTCGATCGGCGCATAGGTGATGTCGTCGAGGATAAGATCCTCCTCGATCTGCTCCACTTCGGCCGCCGCACGACGTTCCTGCGCGTTCAGTCTGCGGGAGCGACGGGAACGACGGGAACCGCCCTCATCGTTGTTTTCGGCATCGTCATGATCGTCACGATTGTTGCGATCATCGCGATTGTCGCCACGGCTTTCCTCCGCGGCATCACGATTGCGACGGCGACGACGGCGGGTTCCGCGCTCCTCTTCCTGCGCGGCTGCAGCGTTGTCGGAGTCGGATGCGCGATCGTCGTCCTCCTCGTCACGACGGACGGGAGCGACCGGCAGAACCGGCTCCTGGAACAGCAGCGACGTCATGGGACGCGGATTGCGGCGGGGCTCATGGCCTTCCGGCAGCATATCGACGGCGTCCATCACACGCTCTTCAGCCGAATCGTCGCGAGAATCCTCGGAAGCGCGGCGACGGCGAGACGAACGGTCATCCCGATCATCGTCGTCGGCGTTGTCTACCGCGGCACGACGGCGACGGGACGGGCGAACCTCATCCTCATCCGCGTCGTTCTCCACGCTGACGCGGCGACGGCGACGGGACGACGGCGCATACTCACCATCGGAATCGACCGTACGGCGACGGCGACGAGTCGGACGGGACGAACCGGTCTCGGAATCGTCGGAAGAATCGGACGCCGCGGCGGAACCGTCAACGGAATCAGCGGAATCAGCGAAATCAACAGCATCAGCGGACGCGGAACGCACGATTTTCTTCGGCTGGGCGGCCGGCAGCTTCGGCTCTTCGAACAACGGGGCCGAAGGGGTTGCGGGAACGTGCTCCTCCACCTTCAACTCCAGCGAAGCGCCCGCGGCGCCCACACCACGCACGACACGACGGCCGCCACGGCGCCTACGCGGAGCGGAATCCACGCTCGAACCATTGGAATTATTGGAATCATTCGACTCCACCGACACTGAAACTACGGCTTCGCGCTCGTCAAAGCCCTCACTGTTATTAGGCACAATGCTCCTCGGCGGCGCCCTGCAATCGCCCCGCCCTCACTTAAGGCCTCCGCAACGTCTCACATCACGCTCTCACCGTGATCCACGCATCATGGCGTGCGCCCGGAAGGCAACTTCCGTCAAAAGTCCTCATCACGCGACGGCGGACACCAGCGCTCGCGGATAAACAAACAATCTCACGCGAGGGGATCAACGCCATCGGATGCATCGGTGGCTTGCAGAACCACCGTCTACAAGTATTACACAAAAAACAACGGAACGTGGCATAACGGGAAATTTTCCTCCCCGTCAAGCCACGCTCCAGTCAGTCAGCCCCGATTCGGCGTCACGACAGCCAATCCTCAAGCAAGTCGGCCATAAGCAGCAGATCCGTCTCCGGCAACTGCTCGTCATGCTTATGCGCCAGCAGCGGACTTCCCGCACCCAGATTCACCGCGGGAATGCCCAGCATCGAAAAACGCGCCACATCCGTCCAGCCAAGCTTGGCAAGCGGCTCACGGCCCGTACGGCTGCGCACCAAATCGACCAACGACGTCGCCAGTTCGGAGGTAAGGCCCGGACGTGCCGAAGGCGACTCGTCCTTCATCTCGATACCGAACCCTTCGAACACGCCGCCCGTGGCCACATGCTCCCCATTGCCGAGCCCTGCTCCGGCGTCCGCGCCGATCATCAGCGCCTTCGCCTCCTCAAGGGACTTGTCGGGCGCGAAACGATAGTTCACGTGCACACGGCATTCGTCCGGAATCACATTCGTCCCCTTGCCGCCGGAAACCAACGTGGCGTTCAGCCCCTCCTGATACGTCAGGCCATCCACCTCAATGGCACGATTCTCATACGAATTGAGCCTGTTTAGAATCTCAGCCGCCATATGAATGGCGTTGCGGCCCATCCAAGCGCGCGCCGAATGCGCGGCCACACCATGCGTGATCACATCGAAACGCATCGTGCCGTTGCATCCGCCTTCGATGCCGCAATCGGTCGGCTCCCCGATAATCGCGAAATCCCCGGTAATCCAATCCGGATGGGCCTCCACCACCTTGCGCAGGCCATTCTTGTCCGCGGACACCTCCTCATGGTCGTAGAACACGAACGTCAAATCGTATTTCGCGTCCTTCAACGTCGCCGCCAGATACAGCAGCACCGCATCGGAACCCTTCATGTCGGTGGCTCCGCGCCCCCAGATCACACGCTCGCCCTCATGCCCCGCGGCAACATCCTCACGAATCAGCGGATCTCCGGGCTCCAGCCATTTCGGCGGGAAGTTGTCGATCACCGGCACCGTATCAAGATGCCCGGCGAGAATCACCCTGCGCTCGCGGCCGAAGTCGGTGGACGCCACCAACGTGTCTCCGTGCCTGCGCACCGTCAGATGCTCCTGCTTGTTCAGAAACTCCTCCACGGCATCGGTAAGCGGACCTTCATCGTCGCTGACGGAATACGATTCCATGATCTGCTCCATCAGCTCGTTCAGCTGCTCCTGCTTGCTCGCGGATGTGGAAAAACCAATCTCAAGTTCACTCATGTGCTTCATTATCGGGCAAGCCATGCGGGCCGGCCCCGCTCCGTCCACACTTTTGAGACGATAGGCCACTTCATGTGGGCACAGTGCCACACTTGGTACCAGCCAAAAAGAAGGAGAGTGTAATGCCGGGTCTGATCAGCGCCATGCAAGGGTTCTGCGTAATCGGCATCGTCATCGGCACCGGCTACGTGGCGGCCCGTATGCAAATCGGCGGATCGAGCGCGCAAATGGTGTTGAACAGGTTCAGTTTCTTCATTTCAAGCCCATGCCTGATGTTCGCGATTCTCTCCAAAGAGAAAATCTTCGAGATTTTCGACTCCTCCATCATCGTGGCGTTCGGATCCGCGCTAGCCGTCGCGGCGATCTTCCTGATACTCAACGCGCTGTTCTTCCATCTGAAACCGGCCGACGCCACCATCGGCGCGCTGAACTCCATGTATCTGAACTCCAACAACATCGGCCTGCCAATCGCCACATATATCCTTGGCAATCCCGCGCTTGTGGCGCCAATTCTGGTCATGCAGCAGGCTCTGTTCGCACCGATCGGACTGACCGTGCTCGATCTGACCACCAAAGGCAAGATCTCCATCAAGGAAATCGTCAAGCAGCCGTTGTATCAGCCGATGCTGCTGGCTTCGCTGCTCGGCATAGCCACGTCGGCCATCTCCGCGAGCGTCGGAACCTACATCATTCCGAACTGCATTTTCGATCCGATCGAAATGATCGGCAATTCCGCCGTCCCGATGATCCTTATGGCGTTCGGAATGTCGCTGTACGGCACGAAGCCGCTGAAGAACAAGTCCGACATGCCCGCGATCTTCACGGTTGCGGTGCTGAAGAACATCATCATGCCGATCATCGCGTTCCTGATCAGCTACTTCGTGATGGGCTTCCGCGGCACCCTGCTTTACTCCTGCGTGGTTCTCGCGGCATTGCCGACCGGCCAGAACGTCTACAATTACGCGGCCCGATACAACGTGGGTATGTCCTTCGCACGCGACGGCATCCTGTTCTCCACGCTGTCATCCCCGATTTTCATCGCGATTATCGCTGCCGTGCTCAGCTGACCGCCGCGCACTTTGCGTAAGGCGCGTTTGCATCTTGCGTAAGGCGCACCTCAATACGTACTTCAAAGTGCATCTCACGTGAGATGCCAGGAAATCCTATGCAGGTCGCTCGGCCCGTGCTCGGCAATCGCCTTGCGGTGCGCGGCAGACCCGTATCCCTTGTTCCCGGCCCATTCGTAGACGGCGTATTCGTCATGCTCGCCGAGCTCCACCATCAGACGGTCTCGGGTCACTTTGGCGATCACCGCGGCGGCGGCCACGGTCGCGCAATGCCGGTCCGCCTTCACTTTGGTGCGGACTTTCGCCGGTACCGGAACCTCTGGCGCATCGAAGGTTCCCAACGCCTTGGTTATGTAATCGTTCGGACCGTCGAGTATCGCGCCGACCTTCACCGGTCTGCCATCGATCGTGCCGTCATCGCCGATGCCGAGCTTGCGTTCCGCTTCGCTCAGGGCACGCAACGCGGTCACGCCTAGAGCGTAGGAGATGCCCCACTCGTCGATTTCGTTGTTGGAGGCCGCACCCACGGCCCACGCCCCGCACCAATCCTTCAATGAGTCGAACATCGCTTCCCTGCGATGCTCCGTCAGCATCTTGGAATCGGCAACGCCTGCGGGAACGTCCAACGCATGTTCCCCGGTCAGATCACGGGCCCAAATCGCGGCCGCTCCCACCATCACCGGTCCTGCGAGCGAGCCTCGGCCGACTTCGTCGAATCCGACGATCACGTCATATCCTTCCTGCGCGATCGCCTGTTCCAATTCCAATGTGGGCACAACGCTGACCGACATCAGTTCACCTCTTCATCCGGCACGTCTTTGAATACCTCATGATGCGCATCGAGCGTGCTGATGCTGCTGAGCGGCCAATACTTGGCGAGCGCCACGCCGACAACATCGCTGATCGGCACGAGTCCGTGGGAGGAATCCTCCTGGTGGTAGCGGGAATCCGCGGAGTTCGCGCGGTTGTCTCCCATGACGAACACATGTCCTTCGGTCACCGTCACGTTGAAGGCGAAGGAGCTTGGATCCACACCGGAACGTAGGTATGAGCTTTCGTCGATGGCCACGCCGTTGACGGTGACCGGTTTGCCCGCTCCCTCACAGGCCACGGTGTCGCCCGGCAGTCCGATGAGACGCTTGATGAGGAAATCGCCGCCGATGCTGCCTTTGTGCTCTTCTTGCAGCCAGTTGTCCGGATCTTTGAATACCACTACGTCGCCGCGTTTCAGACCTGAGATTTTGTGCGTGATTTTGCTGGTGATCACTCGGTCGCCGGGCTCTATCGTGTCCATCATGGAACCGGATGGGATTACGTAGAAGCCAAGCAGGAAGACTCGTACCAGAATCACGACCAGAACGGGTATGCCGCACCAGATCAACGTGTCGCGCCAGCCGAAGCTCTCGGCGGTCTCGTCTGCTTGTTTCACACGCTTCATGGGCGGTTCCTTCATGATTCTTCAACGACGATTTACACTGGCCCCCATAATAGCGGCCGAATATAGGAATCGGCCCGTCTGCTTGCTGCGGACGGGCCGATTTTACGCTTTATCTGCGATTCAAACTCACTTGGCGGAGTTGTCGCGGCGCTCGACGATACGAGCGGCCTTACCGCGCAGGTTGCGCAGGTAGTACAGCTTGGCGCGACGCACGCGGCCACGGCGGACCAGCTTGATGGAGTCGATTGCCGGGGAGTGCAGCGGGAAGCGGCGCTCCACACCGGTGCCGAAGCTGATCTTGCGGACCACGAAGGTCTCGCGGACGCCGCCGCCCTGGCGAGCGATCACCACGCCGGTGAAGGTCTGGATACGGGAGTTGTTGCCTTCCTGGATCTTCACGTTGACATCAACGGTGTCACCCGGACGGAAAGCCGGGATTTCCTCGGCCGGCTTCATGTGCTTGGCGTCAAATGCCTCAATAGCGTTAACCATTGTTGTTCCTCGAGTCGCCGCCGCATATCAGCGCACAGGTTGGGGCTTGCCGTAGCGTTCTTTCGATTGCCACATCAGCCTGTATTGTTCTCCGCAGGTCTGCCTGCGAAGTGTTGCCAATCCGCCGGAGATTGCGATTACGCCCGGTCGCGAGTATCGCGTCCGGTTCCGGCTGGACCCAGAGAAAAACGGGATTATGCGGCGTCCCGTCTTTCGGCACAGCAGTTAATAAAAATACCTCATCCGCAAGACACGGATGAGGTATTTCACTCACGTCCGGAATTCACCGGACCGCGAACCGATTCGCATCGATTCGCGGTTTGATCAGAACTCGCGGTTGGCGCGGTAGAACTTGATCAGGGACTGGGTGGAAGCGTCCTGAGCGGCCAGAGCCTCGTCATCCTGGGAGATGGCCGGGGTGATCTGCTTGGCGAGCTGCTTGCCCAGCTCAACGCCCCACTGATCGTAGGAATCCAGGCCCCACACGGTGCCCTCGACGAAGGTGATGTGCTCGTACAGAGCGATCAGCTCGCCGACCGCGAACGGGGTCAGGGCCACGCCGAAGATGGAGGTGGTCGGACGGTTGCCGGTGAACACGCGGGCCGGAACGATGTCTTCCGGGGTGCCTTCTGCGCGCACTTCGTCGGCGGTCTTGCCGAATGCCAGAGCCTTGGTCTGTGCGAAGTAGTTGCCCAGGAACAGCTCGTGGACGTCCTGATCGCCGTCCTTGACCGGGTTCGGGGTGTTCACGAATGCGATGAAGTCGGCCGGAATCAGCTGGGTGCCCTGGTGGATCAGCTGGTAGAAGGCGTGCTGGCCGTTGGTGCCCGGCTCGCCCCAGAAGATCTCACCGGTCTCGGAGGTGACCGGGGTGCCGTCCCAACGCACGGACTTGCCGTTGGATTCCATGGTCAGCTGCTGCAGGTAGGCCGGGAAGCGGTGCAGGTACTGGTCGTACGGCAGCACTGCGTGGGATGCGACCTTGAAGAAGTTGCGGTACCACACGTTCAGCATGCCGAGCAGCACGACGACGTTCTTCTCGAACGGAACGTTGGCGAAGTATTCGTCGATCTCGTGGAAGCCGTGCAGGAACTCCTCGAAACGGGCCGGGCCGAACACCACGGCGAGGGAGGTGCCGACGGCGGAGTCGACGGAGTAACGGCCGCCAACCCAGTTCCAGAAGCCGAACGCGTTGTTCGGGTCGATGCCGAACTCGGCGACCTTCTCCAGGTTGGTGGAGACGGCCACGAAGTGCTTCTTGATGGCTTCGGCGTTCTTCTCGTCGGAACCGTCGATGGCGCCGGAAGCCTTGAGCTCCTCGAGCAGCCAGGTGCGTGCCTCACGGGCGTTGGTCAGGGTTTCCAGAGTGGTGAAGGTCTTGGAAACGATGATGAACAGCGTGGTCTCCGGGTCGAGGCCCTTGGTCTTCTCGGCCAGATCGTTCGGGTCGATGTTGGAGATGTAACGGGCGGAGATTCCGGCGTCGGCGTACGGCTTGATGGCCTCGTACACCATGACGGGACCCAGGTCGGAGCCACCGATGCCGATGTTGACCACGGTCTCGATCTTCTTGCCGGTCACGCCGGTCCACTCGCCGGAACGAACCTTGTCGGCGAACGCGTAGATGCGATCGAGCACCTCACGCACGTCCTTGACGGTGTCCTGGCCGTCAACGATGTACTTGCCGGCGTCTTCGGCCGGGCGACGCAGTGCGGTGTGCAGCACGGCACGGTCTTCGGTGTTGTTGATGTGCACGCCGGTGTACATGGCCTTGGTGCGCTCGTCGAGCTTGACGGCCTTGGCCAGGTCTGCGAACAGCTGCAGGGTTTCCGGCTTGATCAGGTTCTTGGACAGGTCGAAGTGCAGATCGCCTGCGTCGAAGCTCAGCTTCTCGACGCGCTCGGCGTCATCCGCGAACCACTGCTTGAGGCTGATGCCTTCGGACTGCAGCTCGTCGTAATGCTTCTGCAGTGCGGCCCACTCCGGGGTCTGGGTGGCGTCAACGGGAGGATTGATGGCCATGGTTAAAGGTCCTTTCATCATCACTGTGAAGCGGCATGCACCGCCGTCTTTCTGCCGAAATTCGCACGTGTGCACACCGTATCTCTTCATCTCACAAGATACTCACAAAAGAAGACAGAAGGACACAAAAAGGTTTCCTAGGTTAACACATGCGATCGAAATCGCAAGATAGCGCGGTTTCGACCATTTTCCGGAAGGGAACCGTCCTCACATCCGCCCGTAACCGCACACAGAGCGCACGACGTTCAGCGAATCAGTTTCATCGCGCGCAGCAGCGGCTGACGCACAAGACGGTCGCACACGCAGACCACCGCCACGAACGCGACGGAAAAGGCGATTCCCACCACAAGCCACGCCATCATCCAACCGAAATGCGCAATCGGAGACGCGGCCGCGGCATTGGCAAGGAAGGGAGCCATCGCACGTTCGCTCACCGGCTTCCATGCATCGCCCGCAAGCGACTGCACAACATAGAATCCGAGAATCCCGGAAGCCAGTTTCTGCACCAGCCGGGATACGGGCGAATCGGCGGTGGGCTTGCCGCAGACGGCGAACATCAGCGAGCCGACCGCAAGAACGAAGGAAAACACGGAAGTCGATTTGAACGACATCTGGTAGAGCAAAGCGTAATCGCCGCGCGAAACGGCCCACGCAACAGACGCGCCCAACACAACGAACGTCACAATCATGACCAATGTCCAAACACACCGGCGTTTCCACCACGGAACCAACTCCGCAGCCTCGCCGTGGGAGCCGGATTCGCGCGCCGCGCAACCGATCAGCCCTGCCAACGCGAACGAGACGCCATAGCTCACCGCACCCATCCACTTACGCCAGTCGAGCAATGCGAACGATCCATGCGAACTGCAGACGAATCCCACATAGGCGTTGAGTATGTAGACCAACACCACCGCCAACACCGCTACGGAAGCCAGAACCTTACGGTTCCAACGCACGATCCTCGCAAGCACCCATGCCAGAACCGGAGCGAACGCCACAAGAAGCACATACACCCAAATGAATTCCAGGCCAAGCGCGAACCATTGCATCCATCCGGCCGACGTGACGGGTGTCACGAAGCGGTCGAAAACAAGCATGATCAGCGTGTAGAAGGCCACCGTAACAAGCACGCTCATCACCCTGCGGGATGTGGTACGGGCTTGGGAAGTCCAATACCCGTGGTTCCACGACGAGCGCATCATGCGCGGAATCAGAAAATAACCGGAGATCATGAAGAACACGTGGTTTCCCCACGCGCCCACGAATTTGAGCATCGCCACCAGCCATGTGGCCCACAGCGAGCCGGTCACCGCGCTGATGGGCACATCCGGCTCCATAGGCAACGCCCCACGGCCCATCATGCCCTCAAACGCCGGAAGGAACGTGTGGAACACGGCAATACCGACGATGGCCAACACCCGGAGCATCTCAACCGCAAACAGCCGGGTATGGGCACCGCCGGCATTCCGTACGTTCCGTTCACTCATGAACCCAACCATAACGAGCGGCACGAACCTTGCCGGATACCGGCCCTATCCGAACCCGGTTGGCGAAGTGCCCACGCGATCGCCCTATGCAGCCATCCACGCAATGACTACGCGATCACCTACGCAATGACTACGCAATGACTACGCAATCGCGGCGAACAGGAAGTGCGCACCCGTCATCATCACCAGACTGACGATCGCACTGACGGACAGCGAGAAGCCGGCCAGCTTCGCGTTACCGAGCACCCTGTCGGTGAACAATGTGGAGAACACCGCGATCGGCGCAAGGCAGCACATCGCCACGGCCTCACGCACGGCCGCGCCGAACGGCAGCAGCAACCATGCCGCGGCCGCGAACGCAACGGCGAACGGAATCCTCCATCCAAGCACCTGCAGCAGTTTCATCACGTCTTTCCTGTCGGACGGAAGATCCATGAGCATGCCGACCATCAGCATCGCGCAGAATGCGTTGGCGTTCGAGAACGGCTGCGCGATCGTGGCCACGAAATCGGGAATCTTCACATCGGCCAGCATGAGGACGATCATCAGCAGGTAAGTGTCGAACGGCACGGAGCCGAAGAATCCTTTGCCCACATTCCACAGCAACGCCTTGCGTGCCAGCCGTTTCGCGTCCTTGTCCTTCGGTTTCGTGTAAGGCAAGGTCGGGGCGTCCCCGCTGTATTGCTCATCCAAGGTTTTTCCGGGCTGAATGTGCAGCAGGGTCTGCGTCATCACATTCGTTCCGGCCGCCACCATCACGCAATTGCCGATGTCGAACATGGCCGCGGGAATAATCGCCGCGGTTCCGAGGAACGCCTGCACCACGGGAAAGCAGAAGCAGCCGATATTGAATCCCGAGCCGTTGAGCATGATGAACGCGCGGCTCTGCACCGGTCGTTTTCTTGTTGCGAGGAAAATGGCGACCGGCGGCACGAAAGCCACGACAAATCCGAAGACCGAAATCCACAGCATGCTGGAATCATGCGGATTCGTCGCGAATGAGTAAACGATGGCGCCCGGGAGCGCCAGATCGAACAGCGCGGTCTGCAGAATACGGTAATCGCGGTCCTTGAATTTGCCCGCACGCTTGAGCATGTAGCCAATAAGAATGATCAGCAGCAATGCCACGGGTTGCAACAATACCGACATATAGCCTCGGCTCTCCTCGTTCTTCCGGACGCGTCCCTTTCCGCATTCCATCTCACGACCACGGAATCTCCGTAAGCCATATTAGAAGCCATGCGGGGAATTCACTCCAAAGATGTCACGATATTGAAGCACACAGCCCCGGAAGCCCGAGCGCACAAAACAAGAACGTATGGAAGTGCCAAAATCCGCACGATACCCCCTATACCCAGGCCACAAAGCCGAGAAACGCCCATATTTCCCAGTTGTGCGCAACGCACGCATCGTCTCATTCCGGCACGTAAGTCATAAATCGTTGGAAAATAGCCAATTTTTACACCATGTAAAAGCGGTGGAACACAACGGCACACGCCCCCTTGGAGCCACAACCAATGAAAAATGACCGTAACTTCGAGTTGTGTGCGCGAGATGGGACTTGAACCCACACGTCAAAGACACAGGAACCTAAATCCTGCGCGTCTACCAATTCCGCCACTCGCGCGAAGACCGCGTACACAACGATTCCAACGGTGTCAGACCATGAAACCCTCGTGATACGCAAAACCCTAGATGCTTGCACATCTAGGGCGATGGAGCCACTTGACAGAATCGAACTGTCGACCTGCTCATTACGAGTGAGCCGCTCTACCGACTGAGCTAAAGTGGCACGATGCCCGGTAAGCATACGCTATCCGCGCACAAAACAAAGAGTATAGCGAACATCGCCGACTTGCACAAATCATACGGAAGCGGCAGTGTCGCCAGCGTTTTCGACGCACCGGGCCATACGCCGAAAACGCCGCGTCCCGAGTCAGTTACGAAGCAGGTGCACAAGCGCCTTCAGCTCATAACGCACATAGTCAACCGGCAACGTGAACTCGCCCGGCAATTCCTCGACGTACCCGTTGAAACCCTGCTTGAATTCCAGAACGCCACGACCTGCGGAATCCGGATCATCGAAGATGCCGTCGATGCCGTAGAAGTTGTAGCGGGTCAGACCGCATTCCAGGCAACGAGACATCATCTCATGCTGCAACGCGGTGGGCGCGTAGAACTTGGCGTACCGCTCGTCGGAACCGCTGGAGAAATACACCAGCTCGCGTTCATGCCACATGAACAGGCCCACAGCGGCCGGAACAATCTCGCCGTCACGTTCGATTCGCGCGTGCGCATCCTCGATACGCTTGCGTGCGGAATCCACGTTTTTCTCCGCATTGGCCAGTTTCTTGCGAACATCGTCCGGATACTTCGTCGTTTCCAACGACTTCTCCAGCTTCCTGCAATCGTTCTCGAACTTGGCCAGCTTGTCTTCCCAGCCCTTGAGGTATTCGTCAAGATGCACTTCGGCGACCATGAACTCCGCTTTGTCCCCGAACGCATCGAACACACGCTCGAAGTACGCGGTGTCGCGGTTGGCGAAATGCTGCTTGCGGCTGCTCATCTCGCAGATATCGTGGAACATGCCCAGTTCGCTGCGGTCGAGGCGCCTGACCGCCACGCCGCTATTGCGGGCGATTTTCACATTGCGCCTGGTGTTCTTGGAATACGAGGCCAACAGCTCGTCCGCGTTAGCAAAGTCGCCGAGATCCTTCACGTAATTCCAACGATTCACCACCGACGCATATCCGCGCGTGAATCCGGCATGGCGCCATCCGCGGGTTTCATAGGCCTTGATCAGCGCCTCATTCGCCGGCTGCGTAGGTTCGCCTTCCGAATCATGCAGACGGTACACCTGCGGAGGCCAGCATGTGACGCTGATGGCATGACGCTTCTTCGCCGCGACCTGCAACGCGATCGTCAACGCGGCAAACTGGTCGTCGTTCAGCGGATCGACCAGAGGACCAAGCCAGATCGACCCTTCCAAGCCGAAACGTCCCTTCGTGTAGGCGACCATCGCGCCTGCGACCGGCATATCCTCGCCGTCCACCAATCCCAGAAACTGCGTGTCAACACCGTCGGAGGATGCGAGCGCGGCCATCTGCGAGGTCTGCTGGAACCCTCCATCCGCGGCACGGGCGGACAGCAGGTCCATCTCTTCGGCCGAAAGTTCGCGTACCGACCATTCGGAACGCATCATATTGTTGTTTCTCAAGAACCTAGCTCCAATACCGTCGTTCTCATTTAGTGTTTCAGGAGTTTACGGGCCAACGACTTCGCGGCGAACACAACCGGACGCACCGGCGCAGTATATTCACCTAGCAGCTCCTCGACGTACCCGTTGAAACCCTGTTTGAATTCCAGAACGCCGCGGCCTTCACTGTCGGGATCGTCGAAGATGCCGTCGATGCCGTAAAAATTGTAGCGATTCACGCCGCGTTCAATGCACAGGTGCAGCATGGCGTAGTGCTGGATCAAAGCCGAGGCGTAGAACGATTTGTACTCCTCCACGCTTCCGGAGAACAGATAGATCGTTTCGCGGGGATGCTCCACGAACAGCGATGCCGCGGCGGGCAGCACGTCGCCTTTTTTGGAGAGTTCCTCGGCTTCGGCCAGTCGCTTTCGTGCCGCGTTGAGGTTGTTCCGTTCCTCATTGAGCTGCCGTAGCAGCTTGGTGGTCTCGCGCTGTGCGATTTTGGCTTCCAACCCGCTCACTTTGGCCTGCAGCGTCTCGCATTTGGCTTCCATATCGGCCTTGTATTCGGCGATGTGGATTTCCGCCGTCATGAAATGCGCCGCCGTTCCGTAAGCTTCTTTGAAGCGACGGAAGTACTGCTCGCCGCGGTATTCGAAGTTGCGTCGTTCGGCTGTGGCCTGTTCTATGTCGGCGAAGATGTACAGCTCGTCATCGGCCAGTTCGCGCACATGTACGCCCATGGATGCCGCTCGCTTCACGCTCCACTGGGTGCGTTTGTCGTACGACTTGATCAGCGCCTGCTCGGTTTCGAGCCCTTCCAGGTTCTTGAGGTAGCGCCAACGCGGCACCGCCGTATAGCCGACGGTGAAACCACCATGCGTAAAACCGCATGATTCCAGCGTTTTCAGCACGTCATCCGCCGGTTTTCCGCCTTCTTCGGGCGGGAGCTGCACACCTGAGGAATCCCGCAGCATATACGGCATTTCGGGCGTGATCTCCAGCTGCGCGGAGCCTTTTTCCTTGGCGTGGCGTTTGAGCTGTTCCATAAGGAACGTGGTCAGTTCAACGTCACGGTAGTCGCACATCGGGCCGTCGTGCACCACGCTGAACGTGGAGAGACGGCTGCGATGCGTTTCGAACAGCGCCGCCGCCACAATCTCGTCATGCTCACGCACGCCCAGATATTCGACTTCGACGCCCTGCATCGAACGTAGCCGTCCAGCCGCCGAAGTCTGCTGGAAGTTGCCTTCCGGACATTTGCCCGAAAAGTCGTCGAACGCTTCCGGAGTAAGCGTTACCAGAGAAAATGAACGCATGCTTGCGATTCCCGTCTATATTCGCCGCGTTGTCTGTTTACGTTGTTTGCTTGGATTGCCACCACGCTGGCCGTACGTCTACTTGATGATCCGTTCGACAGCTGCGACGAGTGCGCGCAACGCTTTGCCTCGGTGGGAGATGGCGTTCTTCTCCGCGGGCTCCATTTGGGCGGAGGTGAGCCTCTCCCCCGCCTCGACGGCCCGTGCCGGCTGATCGTCGGGCACGAACAGCGGGTCGTAGCCGAATCCGTTGGCGCCCTGCGGGGCACGCAGCAGCACCCCCGGCATTTCGCCGAGCTCAACGGTTTCGCTTTCGATTTCGTAAGCACCGTCGTCCTTGCGGTCTCCCGGCACCACCAGCGCGGCCGCGCAACGGAAACGGGCCGTGCGCTTGGCGTCCGGAATATCCGCGATCTGCGCCAGCAGCAGTTCGTTGTTGGCTTTGTCGTTGCCGTGTTCGCCGGCCCATCGCGCCGACAGGATGCCCGGAGCGTTGCCCATGACGTCAACGATCAGGCCGGAATCGTCAGCGATTGCCGGGCAGCCGGTGCGTTCGGCCACGTCACGCGCCTTGAGCAGCGCGTTCTCTTGGAAGGTGATGCCGTCCTCCACCGGGTCGGGCAGGTTCAGCGATCCCGCGGATACGAGTTCCACACCTTCCGCGGCGTCCCCGAGACGTTCCTCGAGAATACGGCGGATCTCCACCAGTTTGCCTTCGTTATGCGTTGCGACGATGATCTGCATGTCTGTCTTTCCTTATTACGTCTTGTGTCCGCGGTGCCGTCAGTCCTGTGCGAGCGCGGCACGCTGGGCGGCCTGCAGCTCCTTGTTGCCCTTCTCCGCCAGATCGAGCAGCGCGTTGAGTTCGGTACGGCTGAACGGACGGTGTTCCGCGGTGCCCTGAATCTCGATGAATTCGCCGGAACCGGTCATGGCCACGTTCATGTCGGTCATGGCCTGGCTGTCTTCGATGTATGGCAGGTCGAGCATGGGCTTGCCGTTGATCACACCCACGGAAACCGCGGATACGCAATCCTTCAGCACCCTGTCGGCGGACTTGATGTGCTTGTGCTTTTCGGCCCAACGCATGGCATCCACCAGCGCAACGTACGCGCCGGTGATCGAAGCCGTGCGGGTGCCGCCATCCGCCTGCAATACGTCGCAGTCGATCTGCACCTGGTTCTCGCCAAGCGCCTTCATGTCAACGACTCCACGCAGGCAACGGCCGATCAGACGGCTGATCTCGTGCGTACGTCCGCCGATCTTGCCGCGTACGGATTCACGGTCGGTACGGTCCGCGGTGGCACGCGGCAGCATGGCGTATTCGGCGGTCACCCAGCCCAAACCGGAATCCTTGCGCCAACGGGGAACGCCGGTGGTGAACGTGGCCGTGCACATCACTCGGGTATTGCCGCATTCGATGAGCACGGAGCCTTCCGGAACATCCGTGAAGTTGCGGGTGATGCGCACCGGCCTCAGCTCATCCACATTACGTCCGTCCGCACGAATCACGGTCTGCTCGCCCAGCATGTCTTTAATCGCTACCATTGGTCCACCTTATGTTCGGCAATCTCGAAAATTCCTAATCCTCGACACTATCACCATCCCGCCATCTCACTTTCGGGGTGATTGCCGTCAACACGACACCTCGACGTATCATGGAACGCAACCGATGTTTGGCCACCACGGGCCCTACACTTATGGTCAGTTTCACCAAAAGTCAAGAAAGGCTTTGGAATGCTGGATTATTCACCTGCAATGATGACCGATATGTACGAATACACCATGCTTGACGCATGCTTGAAGGACGGCACCGCCAACCGCAAGTGCGTATTCGAGATCTTCACCCGCCACCTGCCGTTGGGCCGCCATTATGGAGTGGCAGCCGGCCAGGGACGCATTCTCGACGCCCTCGAGAACTTCCATTTGAGCGATTCCGACCTGAAGTTCCTCGCCGACCGCAAAGTGGTCAGCCCCGAAACCATCGCATGGCTGGAGAATTTCCATTTTTCCGGCAATATCAAGGGCTACCGCGAAGGCGAGATGTTCTTCCCGAACTCGCCCATCCTGCAGGTCGAAGGCACGTTCGGCGAGTGCACCCTGCTTGAAACGCTGCTGCTGAGCATTCTGAACTACGATTCCGCCGTCGCATCCGCGGCATCGCGCATGGTCAGCGCGGCGAAGGACCGTCCCTGCATGGATATGGGTGGCCGACGCACCAACGAATGGGCTGCCGTGGCGGCTGCACGAGCGGCCGTTGTGGGCGGATTCAAGGGAACCGCCAATCTTCTGGCCGCGAAGATGTACGGCCTGAAGGCCATTGGAACGGCCGCGCATTGCTTCACTCTGGTGCATGACGACGAACGCAGCGCGTTCGAATCGCAGATCGCCGCGCTCGGAAAGAACACCACGCTGCTGGTCGACACCTACAACATCGAAGAAGCCGTGAAAACCGCGGTGGAGGTGGCCGGCCCCGAACTGGGCGGCGTGCGCATCGACTCGGGAGACCTCGCGTCCCTGGCGCAGCGCGTGCGCAACCAGCTCGACGCGCTGGGAGCCACCAACACGAAGATCACCGTCACCAACGACCTCAACGAATACGCGCTGGCATCCCTGCAGACCGCTCCGGTCGACTCCTACGGCGTGGGCACCATGCTGGTCACCGGTTCGGGCGCCCCCACGTGCGCGATGGTCTACAAGCTGGCCGAACGCGAGAACTCCGACGGCACCATGCAGCCCGTGGCCAAGAAGTCGAAGGACAAGGCCACCGTGCCGGGTCGCAAGCTGGCGTTCCGCTCCTATGAGTACTCTTTGGCCGACTGCGAACACGTCATCGCCGGCTCCGAGGAGAAGCTCGCGGCCTTCCAACCGCAGGGAGGATGGAAGGATCTGCTGGTCGACTATGTTTCCCACGGCGAGATCGACAGCAGCTACCAGGGCCATGACGCCATCGTCAACGCGCACAACCATCGCGCGAAGGCGCTGGCTGAACTGCCGATCGGCGCGCAGAGCCTCATCGAGGGTGATCCGGTGATTCCTACCGAAGTCACCATTCTCTGAACCGGATTTTCAAAAACGGCCGTCGGGCCCGTCAGGCCGAAACCGCAATGTCGGCCTGATAGGTCCGACAGACCTGACAGCCCCGACTGGTCCGACGGCAGTACGTCATCGAAAATCCTTGCCGTCGTAATCGGCCCAGTCCGGATGCGGCGTGCCGTTCTCGTAGCTGCTTTTCAGATCCGTATACAAATGCAGTTTGCGCAGCACGTGCATGTACGCCTCCTCCAGGGCGGACCGCTGCTCGACGATGGCGACCCTGCGATGCTCCAGCAATTCGAGCATGTCCGAGATGTGCGCACGCTCGTCACGCTCGTACTCGAAGAACTTCTTCAGCTCCTCGATGCTCATGCCTGCATGTTTGAAGCAGGCGATCGCCTCAAGACGGCCGATATGCTCGTCGCCGTACACACGCCGACCAACGTCGTCGCGGCCGACGTTCACCAGAAGCCCCTGGTCTTCGTAATAACGCAATGTCGACGGTTGCACGTCGAAGCGCCGCGCAACCTCGCGAATAGAGTATTTCGCCATATCCCCGACCTTCCGGATTTCCGCAATATCCTCGCGACATCCCCGCAATATTCCCGCAATTCCACATGATCGCCGGATGCCACCCATTGCGTTCAAGCTTACTTGAAGTGCGACGATGGTCATACCGACGACACCCGGCCAACGGCAAAAGGCCCGTCGCAGCACAACCCGAACGCCACAGCCAACAAACGTCAAGGAGGAGTTTTGTTCGAGCCGACAACCACATACACGCCATCCCCCACCCGCTACGACACCATGGTCTACAACCATGTGGGCACCAGCGGATTGAAGCTTCCGGCGGTCTCCCTCGGATTCTGGCACAACTTCGGAGACACAACCCCCTACAGCACCATGCGCCAGATAGTGTTCACCGCATTCGACAACGGCATCACCCACTTCGACCTCGCCAACAACTACGGCCCCGAACCCGGTTCGGCGGAAAAAAACTGCGGAAGGCTGTTGCGTGAATACTTCCAGCACCACCGCGACGAGCTGATCATCAGCACCAAAGCCGGCTACGAAATGTGGCTCGGACCTTACGGCGATCTCGGAAGCCGCAAATATCTGCTCGCATCCCTCGACCAGAGCCTCGAACGCCTCGGCCTCGACTACGTCGACATCTTCTACCATCACCACATGGACTCCGAAACCCCGCTCGAAGAGACCATGGGCGCCCTTGCCGCCGCCGTCAGCAGCGGCAAGGCACTGTATGTGGGCCTTTCCAACTACGACGGACCGACCCTCGAAAAGGCCACGGCGATCCTGGACGAACTCCACGTGCCGTTCGTCATCAATCAGAACCGCTACAACATATTCGACCGCACCGTCGAACGCAACGGACTGAAGGAAACCACCAACCGGCTCGGCAAAGGCCTGATCACCTTCTCCCCGCTCGAGCAGGGATTGCTGACCGACCGTTACCTGAACGGCGTTCCGGCCAACAGCAGAATCGCGCACGACGGCCGATTCCTGCAGGAAAGCGCGTTGACCGAATCGCGGTTGCGTCAGATTCGAGAACTGAACGACATCGCGCACGACCGAGGACAGACGCTCGCCGAAATGGCGCTCGCCTGGCTGCTGCACGACGGCATGGTCACGTCCGTGCTGGTAGGCGCGTCCAGGCCGCAGCAGCTGCTCGACAACATCGGCGCGCTGAAGAACCTCACCTTCAGCGACGAGGAGCTGCGACGCATCGACGAGATCTCCCTGCGATAGGACCGTCGTCACGCTTCGCACCAATATTCATATGAGGGAGGCCCTTACGATTCATGCGGAATCGTAAGGGCCTCCCTCATATCGGTTATACGGTTATACGACCATAAGTCATACAGACCTTGCGCAAGCCGCCCGCGGCGGCCATACCAGTACGCCTTAGAACGAGGAGTTCATCATCTCCTCATACAGGCGCTTGCAGTCCGGGCACACGGGGAACTGCGAAGGATCGCGCTTCGGCACCCATACCTTGCCGCACAACGCCACGACCGGGCGACCCGTACGCTTCGATTCGGCGATGCGGTCGCGGGAAACATAGTGGGCGAATCGGTCGGCGTCTCCGTTACCGCCATCGTCAAGCTTCGTCTCCGCCTCCGGACGTTCCAGCACGGCGGTGCCGGTGCCTGCGTCGGGGTTGGAAAGCGGCGAGGCGGGATCCGCGTCGTCGAAGAATTCGTTCGTGAAAGCCATTGCCATGAGGAGCTCCATCCATACACAACCGCCATGTCGGCGGCCAACTCCAATCAATCATAGTCGCGCGCGTGGCGATTCGCGCGGAGTAATCGTTCGAACGCGCTACCCTTAAGACTATGACAATTGCAGTTTGCCCCGGGTCGTACGACCCCGTAACCGTCGGACACCTGGACGTCATCGAACGTTGCGCGCGTTTTTTTGAGGAAGTCCATGTGGTGGTGGCGGTGAATGCGGCGAAAACACCGATGTTTTCCGAAAAAGATCGCGTCGACATCATTCGCCATGCCCTCGAAGAGCGCCATTGCACCAATATCACGGTCTCTTCGACCACCGGCTTGATCACCGACTATTGCAAGAAAGTCGGCGCGACGGTCATAGTGAAGGGCCTTCGTCAGAACGGCGATTACGAAGCCGAGCTGGGTATGGCGCTGGTCAACCGCAAACTCGCGGATGTGGAGACCCTGTTCCTGCCCGCGGCACCGGCATTGGAGCATATCTCCAGTTCCGTGGTCAAAGACGTGGCACGCCACGGCGGCGATGTGACCGGCATGGTGCCCGACTATGTGATTCCACTGCTCAAGGAGTCTCTGAGTAACGAAAAGAGAGCATGATGGGTGAAGAGACAGTAGGATTCGACCCGATGGACGACCGCGATCGCAACAACGAATTCACGGACGATTCCACCGCGCAGCGTGAACGGACCGCCCGTTCCGCCGCGGGCCAGCCGACCGACTTTTCCGTGAATCCCGATTTCACGGACGGTTCCGATTCGACCCAGCCGCCGAAACCGCTGATTTCCATGTCGGAACTCCCCGACCTGCGCCACACGTTCAACGTCGATTCACCGCTCGACGGGGATGCAAGCCACAACCGCGAGGAATTCACCACCGTCTACGACATCATCGACACCATGGAGACCATGCTGTCCGAAGCCAAGCCGATTCTGTTCGCGCCAAGTTCCGTACGGGTGGACCGCGAGGAATTCACCGACCAGCTTGAACAACTCAAGAAAATGCTGCCGGTGCAGCTGGAACGCGCGTCCGCGCTGATGCGCGAATCGGAACGGCGTCTGGAAAGCGCGCAATCGCAAGCCAACGCAACCGTGGCCTCCGCGCAATCGCGGGCGGCGGATACCGTACGCGAGGCCAACGAGCAGGCGCAGTTCCTCGCAGGGCAGGAGCACGTCACCGAGCTTGCGCGTCAGAAGGCGCGTGCTATCCTCGACCAGGCGCAGACGAAAGCCGACCATCTCACGCAGGGCGCGGACAAATACTGCACCACGGTCATGGAAACGCTGCAGCAGCAGCTCGACAAACTCAACAACGACGTACAGGCGGGACTCAACGTGCTGTACGATCGTCAGCGCGAAGCCGGCAAGAACATGCCGCATCTTGATTCAAACGACTATCCGGAAGGCTGATCATGGCACGTATCGAAGATTCACCGTGGGCCGTCTCCGTGGCGCAGGTCGCCTCGCGAGCCGGCCAAAGCAAGGAGATCGACGCCGTTTTCCCCGCACCCAGCGGCATCGGCGATGCGATCGTCGGCATTGATGAAGGCGCGGACGTCAGCGTTGTCGGCTCCTTCGATTCGATCGTCGACGGTTTGATTTTCAATGCACGCGTCAACGCCCCGGTGCATGCCGAATGCACCCGCTGCCTCAAGCCGATCACCCGCGATTGGACGGTCAACGTCACTTCCTTCTTCCCCTATGAAGACAAATCCGCCTCCGACGGCAAAGGCAAGTCGGGCAAGAAAGGCAAGGAAGAGGAAATCGACATCATCGCCGGAGAGGACGAGTCCGAAGACACGTATCCGCTTCTCGAAGGCGGCTCCTGGGCCGATCTGGAGGCGCTGCTGCGAGACACCCTGGTCGAGGAACTGCCGTTGCAGCCGTTGTGCAGGCCGGATTGCCTAGGATTGTGCTCGCAGTGCGGTGCCGATCTCAACGACGATCCGGACCATCACCATGATGTCACCGACATTCGTTTCGCCGCCTTGGAAGGCCTGAAAGCCCAGCTGGAAGGCAACGATCAGGCCTGAAAGACCGTCGATTTGGCGTTTGTACGGAGCCCACGTTAGAATACTGAACGCTTAAGCTCAATCGTTCGAACGAAACAGAGGAAACACAATGGCACTGCCTAAGTACAAGACCTCGCGCGCGAATACTCATTCCCGCCGCGCAAACTGGAAGGCCAAGGCCGCCCAGACCGTTACCTGCCAGAACTGTGGCGCTCCGGCGCTGCCGCACATGGCCTGCCCGAGCTGCGGCGTGTTCCGCGGCCGCGTGTACCGCGAGGCCATCCGCGCCATCCACACCAAGTGAGTGGTTGCCGGATAACGGTATAGAAGCATCAAACCCTGCCATCGACGGGTGGCAGGGTTTCTTCATAACCGGCCGCATTCCAGTTTCCGCATTCCAGTTTCCGCAATCCAATCCACAATCGACGGCAACGTCACTATCAGCAACGTTGTATGCGTAGCAAAGAAGGCCAACCGATGGCCACCTTGCCACGTACGCAACGGCCAACACAATCGCAGGCCGATTCTCACATCGACCGCAAGATCCGCAAGGAGCATCGCAATGGCCAACGGCAAGAAGTCCGGCAGCAAATCCGGAAACCACGGCAAATCCAACAAACACAACATCCCGAGCGTGGAGAAGAGCATGAACGCGGCGGACGCGCTGTTCGAAGCCTTGGGAACCACGCTTGATCCCGACCTGCTCATCGAAGCGCTCACGCATCGGTCCTTCTCGCATGAGAACCCCGGCACGAAGAACTACGAGCGTCTGGAATTCCTCGGAGACGCCGTGCTTGAACTCGTCTCCACGGAAACGCTCTACAAGACGCACCCGGACAAGACCGAGGGCCAGCTTGCGAAAATGCGTGCCAAAGCGGTTTCCGAGGATTCGCTCAGCAAGATCGCCCGGGAGACGCTGCACGTCGGTCCGTACATTCTGCTCGGCCACGGTGAGGCGGAACAGGGCGGCGCCGATAAAAGCTCTATTCTGTGCGACATCGTCGAATCGTTGATCGGCGCCACGTTCATCCAGCACGGCATCGACGAGGCACGCAGGGTCGTGCACCATCTTGTGGACGCGACGCTTGAGGAAGTCGCCACGGAAGGGCCGGCCCTCGACTGGAAGACGTCCCTCACCGTCAAGGCGCACGAGATGGGTCTGGGAGAGCCTTACTACCAAATGGCGGTGTCCGGTCCGGAATACGCGCTGGTGTTCACAGCACAGGTCTCGCTCGAAGGTTCCGACGAGGTGATCGGCACCGGCAAAGGAACCAGCAAACGCAAGGCGCAGCTCGCCGCCGCCGAGGAGGGGTGGAAGAACCTCAACGCACGCGGCTGACCCGTCATGGCAGATGGCGGGTGCGGTACCACGCCGATACGTGCCCGATACCGCGCCGCATGCACCCACACCACCCTTATTCCCGCAACACGCCGGTATATGGCCCTTCCACCGCGAGTCACGCTGTCAGCCGATAGCATAGACTGATTACAGCGAGAGAATGCGTTTCGAAAAGTCGCCACAAGCGGCTCACGGCATTCCGCTTAACGGGGTACTGCCGACGCTCCACAGACGCGTCCAGTGCCCCGTGGCAAGTTTCCATGAGCGAGCATGAGAGGGAACATGGTGTTACCTACGCCTCTGCAGGCATTCAGCGGTATGCCCAAGGCATCCGCCACAACAGAAAAGCAGGCCGTCGTCGACGGCGAGAAGATGACCGGCGCCGAAGCGTTGGTCCGTTCGCTGGAGGATTTGGGAGTTCAGGACGTTTTCGGTATTCCTGGCGGCGCTATTCTGCCGGTCTACCATGCGATCAAAGACGATACGAAGTTCCGTTTTGTGCTGATGCGCCACGAACAGGCCGCAGGCCACGCGGCTGAGGGTTATGCCGTGGCGACCGGCCACGTCGGTGTCTGCATCGTCACTTCCGGCCCCGGCGCAACCAATATGATCACGCCGATCGCCGACGCGAACATGGATTCCATTCCGCTGGTCGTCATCACCGGCCAGGTCGGCGTGAACTCCATCGGAACCGACGCGTTCCAGGAGGCCGACATCGTTGGAGCCACCTACCCGGTGGTCAAGCATTCGTATCTGGTCACCCGCGCGCAGGATATTCCGCGCGTGCTCGCCGAAGCGCATTACATCGCACGTTCCGGCCGTCCCGGCCCGGTCCTGGTCGATATCACCAAGACCGCCCAGGTTGGTGAGATGTACTATTCGTGGCCGCAGCGCATGATTCTGCCCGGCTACAATCCGACCACGAAGGCCCACGGACGCGTGCTGTCCGACGCCGCGAAGCTGTTCGAGAAGTCCTACCGTCCGGTGCTGTACGTCGGCGGCGGCGCGGTGCGTTCCGATGCGGGCAAGCTCGTCAAGGAACTCGCGGAAGTCACCAACGCACCCATCGTCACCACCCTGCCCGCCCGCGGCATCGTTCCGGATTCCGACCCGAAGGTGCTCGGCATGCTCGGCATGCACGGCACCATCGCGGCCACCGGCGCCGTGCAGCGCTGCGATCTGCTGGTTGCGATCGGCGCACGCTTCGACGATCGCGTCACCGGCAAGCTTGACACGTTCGCTCCGGGCGCCCGCGTGATCCACATCGATATCGACCCAGCTGAAATCGGCAAGAACCGTCAGCCCGACGTGCCGATCGTCGGAGACGTGGCGACCGTGCTCGGCGATCTCATTCCGGAGATCAAGCGCGAACAGGCCGTGCATGGAAAGCCGGATGTGAGCCACTGGTGGGAGATCGTCAACAAGTGGCGCGAAGAGTATCCGACCACGTGGGAAGAGCCGACCGACGGCTCGCTCGCCCCGCAATGGGTGGTCAAGCAGCTTTCCGACATGGCCGATCCGAACACCATCTGGGCTTCCGGCGTGGGCCAGCATCAGATGTGGGCCACCCAGATCATCGAATTCAACAAGCCGCATTCCTGGCTCTCTTCCGGAGGCCTGGGAACCATGGGCTTCGGTCTTCCCGCGGCGATCGGCGCACGCGTCGGCTCCGCCCGCTACTTCGATGACGACAAGCCGGTTTGGCTCATTGACGGCGACGGATCGTTCCAGATGACTTCCGAGGAACTGGCCGCGGCCTTCCATGACCGCACGCCGATCAAGATCGCGCTGTTGAACAATTCCGTATACGGCATGGTTCGTCAGTGGCAGACCTTGTTCTACGAGCACCACTATTCCGCAACGAACCTGCTGGACGGCGAGAACGAGCCTGAGATCGTTGACGTTCCGGATTTCGTGAAGCTTGCGGAAGCCTATGGATGCGTCGGCATGCGCGCCTTCACCAAGGAAGAGGCCATCGAATGCATCAAGAAGGCCAATGAGATCAACGACCGCACCGTGCTTATCGACTTCCGTGTGTGGAAGGACGCTATGGTGTGGCCTATGGTCGCGGCCGGCGATTCCAACGACAACGTCACCTACATGCCGGGCGTCAAGCCGCTGCTGAACGCTCCGGTCGAGAACGAGTAACGGAAAGGAAAGGTCTGATCATGGCAAATTATCCCGCATCCCAGCCGGGTTCCAAGCGTCATACGCTGTCCGTGCTCGTTGAGAACCGCCCGGGCGTGCTGTCCCGTATCGCGGGCCTCTTCGCAAGGCGCGCGTTCAACATCAACTCGCTGTCCGTCTCCCCCACCGAACGTCCGGACATTTCCCGCGTCACCGTCACGGCGGACGTGGATGAGGTTCCGCTCGAGCAGATCATCAAGCAGCTCAACAAGCTGCTCCATGTGCTGAAGATCGTCGATCTCGATCCGGCCACCACCGTGGAGCGCGAACTGGTGCTCATCAAGGTGGCGGCCGACGAGTCGAACCGTTCCGATGTGCTGGAAATCGTCAGACTGTTCCGCGTGCGCGTCGTCGACGTGAATCCGGAATCCCTGACCATCGAAGCCACCGGCGCGGAAGGCAAGATCGACGCGCTGCTCGGCCTGCTGGAGCATTACGGCATCATCGAGCTGGTCCGTTCCGGCGCCGTGGCGGTCACCCGCGGTCCGAAGGCGCTGAGCGAGAAAGTGCTCGGCTCCGAAATCACCGGCCGCTGATCGAACGGTTGAGCCCCAATCAGGCTCAACCGGCTCTCAACAACACAAAAAGGTGGTTCCCCGAAGGGAACCACCTTTTTTTCTTGCCGTATCAGCTCTGCCTGACCACCGTCGGCCGTTTTCAGCCGTTTTCAGCAGTCAGGCACGTTGCGGATCAAACGATCTTCGGCATCGGCGTGGTGAGCGACGCGGTCAGGTTCACATGCACCAGACCAGCACCGGAATGCACTTCCACCTTCTTCAACGTGACCGTACGCTCGTCAGCCGGAGCGGAATCGTTATCGGTCATGGTGGCGGGAGACTTCACGGCCACCAGAGCCATATCGCCGAGGTTCATGCCCGCGCTCGCGCACAGGTTCATGGCCTCGTTCAGAGACTCCGCGAAACCGTCCTTGAGCACCACGCGCTCGGCCGGCACACCATAGGCATGTTCCGCAACCCAACGCACGTTCTCCACCAGAGCCATGCCTTTGTGGCTGTGCGGCGCGGCCGGCATGGAACCGTTCAGCACGGCGTCCACGAAGGTATCAAGCTGCGGAGCGAGCGCGTCGCCACCGTCGCGGTACAGGTTGCCGATGATCGGAGTGCGGAACCCGAGTTCCTCGGCCGTGGCCTTCAATGCCGGAATCTGATCGTCCTCGCCGTCCCACAGGTTGATCAGCGGGAACGTGGGGATGTCAAGCCCTTCGAGTCGCTGCACGTGGAACGGGTAACGCCATGCGAGCGCCGGATCGTCGCGCCACGTGGATGCGCGGGTCACCACAATCGCGGCGGACGGCCACTGCGCACCGTATTCACGGCATGCGATGTCAAGCCACTTCTGGGCACCTGCGTCCGCACCGTAGCCGGCTTCGACAATCACGATGTCATGCAGTGCGCAAGCCATCTCAACGGAAACCAGCGTCGGAATGCCGATGGACACGTTTGCGAACGGTCCACCATGCACGTACACCGGAGCGCCGTTCACAGTCTCCGTCTTGGCGGGCTTGACGGCATCCGTCAGAATGCCGGTGATGCGCCACAGATCGACGAATTCACCGAACGTCACGGCCTTGCCGTCCTTGGTGCCGGCGATCATCTTGGCAACGCGTTCGGCGATCTCATCCATGGAGCGGGAAAGCACCACGATCTGCATCAGTTCGCAGGTCGGCGTGAGCACCATACGTTCCGCGACATTGCCTTTGCCACGGTCTACTGCGATCTGACGCAGGGAACGGGACGGCACTTCGGAGACGCGCGGCACCAGAACCTCGTCAAGCTTGCCGTCGTCGATCGCCTTTTCAGCAAAGGAGACGAGCAGGTTCTGGGCAGCCTCAATCGAACCCATCTCACCGCACAGACCCCAGTCGATCAGCTCCGGATGGGTCAGGGACGCCTTGCCGCCGCCCGATGCGCCGCCCTTGGAACCGGCTGCGGTAATGCCCATGCTCGGCTGACGCAGCACGGCGGCCGCGTCGATGCCACGCTCACGAAGCGCGTCGATCAACGCGATCGTGGTGGTGGTCTTACCCTCACCGCGGGAAGCCTTCAGCGGGGTATCGGCGGTGACGAGCACCACTTTGCCGTGCTTACGGGGAGCGTCCGGATTGCTCTTCAAATAGTCGAGGTATCCGAACGCATCAATCTTCTGCACCAGACCGTACTGGCTGGTGAAATCCTCAATGCTGGTCATTGGGGTTCCTTTCTGAAGGTTTAGAACATCGGAAATTGTAACGATGTTCCATTACGGATAGGAATGGGGTTCCGCAGCGCGGTCGTTAGAAGTCGGACATGTGGAAGCCGTTCTTCATGTTCATGCTCGTGGTGTAGAGCACGGAGTCGAGCAGCTTGTCGGTCTCCTCCTTGAGTTTCGCAGCCATGGTCTCATTGGCTTCGGCAAGGATCTCGCGGGCCTGCGGGTTACGGATGGCTTCGATGATGTCGTCCGGTTCCATCGGCTGCACGTCGCCGAATTCGTCTTCGACGTCGAACTCGTCCACAGTGTTCCCGCACAGCTGCTCGATGCGCTTGTCGGTGGCGGCGATCAGTCCGTGGCCCATGGCTCCGGTCTTCTCCTGATAGCGCTCGACCGCGTTGGCGGTGTCGGCGAAGCTGGCGTCGCACAGGGCCGCGATGATGCGGTTCTCCCAGTAGAAGTTCTCCGAGGTCACACGGGTGGTGGTGTCTTCCAGATACTTCGGGGTGGAATCGACGTTCGGGAAGAACGGCACCAACGTGTTGAACGGGTTGGAGCCGTAGGCGATCCACTGAATTGCGCGGCTCACCTGCGGACGGTACGGACGAATCTGCATGACGGCGAGCTGGCTCTGACGGTTGATGCCGATCGGGCGGAACATGTGGCGGGTGTGCTGGTCTCCGAGCTTTCCATACGGATCGTACGGGGTGCCCTGATAGTGGGAGCTCAGCACGTACTTCACATCTTCGATGGTGATCTTGCGTTCCGGCTGACGTGCCCACGGAATGTCGTTGGACGTCGGGGTATGGTCGGCGTCCGGACCGTCCCACTGCTCGTCGTACGGGTTGAGGAAACGCTGCATGTACCATGCACGAGGTGTGTTGTACACATGGTCGGAATCGGAGTGGGATCCGAACGCGTCACGCGGGTTGAACGGGGTGGTGTTCTCCACGGACAGGTCCAGATGGTTGCGTTCGATGAATTCGGCCAGGTCCGCGGAACACATGTGGTCTTCCTGATCACCCAAAGCGTCTTCCAAATCGAATTCGTCGATGCCCAACTGATTCGGCATGGTCACGTATGCCTCGTCCGGCACGCGTTTGGCGATCCAATGATGTCCGCCGACCGTTTCCAGCCACCAAATCTCGTCAACGTCGGAGAAGGCCACGCCGTTCATCTCGTACGTGCCGTACTCCTCAAGCAGGGCGCCCAGTCGTTCCACGCCTTCGCGGGCGGTCTTGATGTACGGCAGCACGAGGGTGAGGAAATCCTCCTCGCCGATGCCACCGGGAATCTCCGGCTCATACCCGTCTTCGCCTTCCTTGCCTTTGGCGGGAATAAGTTCGACGAACGGATCGGCTCCAAGCACCCGCTCGTTGGTGGTGAGGGTTTCGGTGGCGCTCATTGCCACATTGGCCTCGTTCACACCGGCCTCGCCCCAAATGCCTTCCTTCAGGTCGGCGTTCGGCACGGCCGTATACTGCAGCGGTTCTTCCGGCAGATCGATCCGCACATGGGAGAGCACGCTCGTGTAAACGCGCGGCTGCTCCTCCGGCTTCACTACAACGAAACGCTTCGGGCAGAATTCCCCGTTGGCGCTGTCTTCATTACGGGCGATGATGGTCGACCCGTCGTAGCTTGCGTCCTTGCCGACCAGAATCGTGGTGCACGCCATAATATGTTTGCATTCCTTTCTTTTGGATGGAATCGTTATTGTTTTCAGGCTTTGCCTGTAAGGAAAATACCGCCTTGGTCGACAATCGAGCCGCTGACGCGCAGCGCACGCTCCATCTCGTTCAGCCAGAATCCCTGATCAAGGCCCGCTACGGGAGCCGTCGTTCCCCACACGTGCAGGTAGTACTCGTGATCCTGGTCCGGCGGATACGGACCGTTGTATCGCATGGTCACGGCGGGGTCGGTGCTACGTCCGGACAGCAGCGGGGATGCAGCGGAGGTGCGCCCCTGAATCGCCTCCGGAATCATGGCGCACACGGTTCGCGAGAAGTCGGCCGGAATCGCCAGCGCATGGGAATCGTTGAAGTCGAACATCAGCGCGTCGACCGGCAGATTGGCAAGCGACCAATGATTCCACTGGAAGCCGCATACCGGAATCGAATCCGGGTCCACGAATTCCCAATGCAGGAATCGCACGGACGGGTCGAGTTCGTCGATGTAGAAGGGGAAGGAGACGATCGGAGTGCCGTCGATGCAGTTTTCAGGCGGCGCCGCCTTGGAAAACGCATCGGGAATGATGGTGAAATCTGCGGAAATCTTCATGTATCCAGTATCGCCCATGCACGTGACTCACGCGTACGCGATCTTTCGCCGTCCGACGTGCGGGTCCCGCGCCAAGTGGGGACTGGCACGGGACCCGGCGCATACGCCACGAATTCGCTGGCGGCTCGCCGTATCAGGCCGCTATCAGCGCACAGAACAACGCTTCAAGCACCAGAACCGGATTGCCGTTGCCGTTCAACCTGCGTCTGGCCGTGGCGATGTCTTCCAGCCTGCGCACCGCGCCCGCACGGTCGAACCTCACCGACAGTTCCGCAATGGCCGAACGGTTCTCAAGATTGACCAATCCCACGGAATCCTCGGCATTGTTCTGCAATACGGCAACATCGCGGTAGATGCTGGCGATTGAATTGAGCGCACGGTCGAGCACATCTCGGGTGAGCCTTGTGGACTGTTTTTTGAGTTCGTCTTTTTTGGAAATCGCATTGTAGGCGCCACGCAGTTTCGGTGGAATGCGGTCTTTCTCGTCAAGTCCGTTGATGCGGCGGAATTCAGCTTCGGCCGCAGCCGTCTTTTTTTCCACCTCATCATCCGCCTGCGATTTCGCGCTGTCGATCAGCTGACCGGCCAGCAGCACCGCATCGGACGCCCTCACGAGGTTGAGCACGCCGACGACCAGCTCGTCGCGATCCGTCATGATGCGTTCTTCGGTCGCATACAGTTTCGCAATGCCGATATGACCTTGCGCAAGACGGGCGGCACGTACCGCGATTTTCGGCTCAACACCCTGCGATTCGAGGAATTTAGCCACTGCCTGGTTCGACGGAACGGCGAGATTCACGATACGGGTACGCGAACGGATGGTGGGCAGCACGTCCTGCGCGCTGGGTGCGCACAATAGCCATATGGTGTGCTCGCTCGGCTCTTCGATTTCCTTGAGCAGCACGTTCGTGGTGCGTTCCAGCATACGATCGACGTCTTCGATGATGATGATTCGCCACGGTGCGGTGCTGGGCATCTGTTCCGCCGTGGTGATGACGTCACGCACCTCATCGATGCCGATGGTCACTTTGTTGGTGGCCAGTACGGTGACGTCCGGATGCGTGTCGGCGAGCACCTGTTGCGTGACTTTGGCCGGTTCGTCGCCAAGCCCCTGATCCGGGCTCTCCAACGCGGCTGCGAAGGCACGGGCCACATACGAGCGGCCGGATCCAGGAGGACCGCAGATCAGCCACGACTGGGCGATGGCGTTCGGGTTTCCACAGGCTATGGCCTTGAGTTGCTCGACCACTTGGTCTTGGCCGATTATCGAATCCCATACGCTCATCGGCCTCTCTCCTCCCCATAAACAGGTTCGCAGACAGCTTCGCAAACGGTTTCACGAATTGTTTCACAGGCAGTTTCACGAGTAATCTCACGTTCGCCGTCCGCCTGCAACGAGTCGAAATCCGTTTTGATTCGACGCCACACGTCTTCGATGGACGCACCCGCGTCGATCACCCGGAACCGGTTCGGCTCAGCCTCGGCGAGGTCGAGGAACGCGGCACGGGTGCGATTCTGGAAGTCGCTTCCCGCCGATTCCATACGGTCTTCGCCATGCTGCAGTCTCGCATGCGATTGTTGTGGATCAAGATCGAGCAGATACGTACGTTCCGGCAGCAATCCGGCCGTAGCCCACATACTCAGCGAACGAATCTCCTCAAGCGTCAGTTCCCTGCCGCCTGCCTGATATGCCAGTGAGGAATCCAGATAACGGTCGGTGATCACCACAGCACCGCGTTCGAGGGCCGGAAGAATCACCTCCGACACATGCTGGGCGCGGTCCGCGGCAAAGAGCAGCGCCTCCGCGCGGGCTGCGATGTCGATGGGCGACGAATCGGCATCGGACGCAACACCATGCAACAGCATCTTTCGAATCGCCACACCCAACGCCGTTCCACCCGGCTCGCGCGTAACCACCGTTTCACGCCCCTGCGATTCGAGATACGCGCGCAATCGTTCGACCTGTGTGGTCTTGCCGACGCCGTCAACGCCTTCGAATGAGATGAACAAGCCTCGCATGCCGTACTCCTCCGCTAATCCTCGCGGTTTTCGGAGCTTCCTTTCCGAAAACCGTTGCCAGGCATCGCCCGGCCGCAACCCGCCTCGAATCAGCGGGCGGGAACCACCTCGGGCCGCGCATAGCCTTCGTTGGCGGCAAGCCATTCGATATCCGACTTCACAGTGGCCGCGGTCGAGCCGATCTCCTTGGCTATACGCGAATTCGCCCAGCCCTTGTCGGCCAGATCACGCACCTTGGCACGGCGGTCCGCACGAACCTTGTCGACGCTCGTCTTGGACGCGCTCTTGGTGGTTTTCGCGCCCTTCTTGGCCGTAGCCTTGCCAGATGCCTTACGGCCACGCTTGGACGGGCCCTGCGCACGCTTCTCCGCCAACAGTCGGAACGCCTCCGCGGGCTCGATCGTCTTGGCGTCATACTGCTTGGGCAGCGTACGGTTCGTCTCGCCGTCGGTAATGTACGCGCCGTAGAAGCCTTCCTTGATGGTCACCTGCTTCTGGGTTTCCGGATCCGGCCCCAACTCACGCAGCGGCGGCTTGGCCGCACCCCGGCCACGTCCACGGCCGTATTTCGGCTGGGCGAACAGTTCCTTCGCCTTCTCCAGATCAACGGTGAAGATCTCATCTTCGGATGCCAGCGAGCGCGTATCGGATTTCCCGTCTGCGCCGGTTTTGGTCAGGTACGGGCCGTAGCGTCCGTTGTTCGCCTGGACGGTCACCATACGCAGTTCACCGGTTTCGGCGTCCGCTTCCTCGTAAGCGCCGACTTCGCGCGGCAGGGAGAGCAGCTTCAGCGCATCTTCCAATGTCAACGATTCCGGGCTCATCGTCTTGAACAGCGATGCCATCTTCGGGCGGTCGGCAGTCTTCTTGGAGCCGTGTTTCGCAGCGCTTTCCTGCGCTTCGCCTTCCGGCATGACCAACGCGACGTACGGACCGAATCTGCCGTTGCGCACTTCGACCGTTCCACCGGAGACCGGGTCCTTGCCCAGCTCACGCGGTCCTCCGGAATGGTTTTCGATCAGATCATGGCCGACTTCCACGGTCAGCTCGTCCGGGGCGAGGGTGTCCGGCAGCGATGCCCTCTTCGGATTGCCTTCGGCATCCACGTTATTCATGTCTTCAAGGTACGGGCCGTAACGTCCGACGCGCACATGCAGGCCATCGCCGATTTCGATGGTGTTGATCTCGCGGGCGTCGATTTCCCCGAGTTGGGCCACCTGCTGCTGCAGCCCGGCGTGGGCTTCCTCGGTGGTTCGCGCGGAGTCCTGCCCGGAACCGAAGTAGAAGTGCGCGAGCCAGTTTTTGCCGGTTTCCTGACCGTTGGCAATCTGGTCGAGCCCGTTTTCCATGTCCGCGGTGAATTCGTAATCCACGTATTTCGGGAATTTCGTCTCCAACAGCTTCACTACGGAGAACGCCAGCCAGGATGGGATCAGTGCGCGGCCACGCTCATACACGTAGCCACGATCGATGATGGTGGAGATGATGCTCGCGTAGGTTGACGGGCGTCCGATCTCCTTCTGTTCCAGCGTCTTGACGAGCGACGCTTCGGTGTAGCGTGCCGGTGGTTGGGTTTCGTGGCCGTCCGCGCTCACTTCGATTGCGGCGAGCTCGTCTCCCGTCTTCATCGGAGGCAGAGACACGTTCTCATCGGTCTTCGATCCGGATTTCGCGTCCTTTTTGGCTTCGGACGTCGCGGAATGTCGCCCCTCCCCCGTGGCTTTCATGAAGCCCGGGAATTCGATTACGGTGCCGGAAGCCTGGAATACGGCGTCGCCGTTCGATCCCGTGGGCGCCGACAGTCGTACCGTTGCTGTGGATCCCGTCGCGTCGGCCATCTGGCATGCGAGGGTACGCTGCCAGATCAGCGTGTACAGCTTGAGCTGGTCGGCCGGCACTTTGGTCGCGATTTCCTCAGGATTGCGGAATTGCGCGCCCGCTGGTCTGATGCATTCGTGGGCTTCCTGCGCGCCGGCGGTCTTCGTCGCATACTGTTTGGGCGCGTCGGACAGGTATCGTTCACCGAAGTTCTTTACGACGGCGTCTCGTGCGGCGGCAATCGCCTCCTGCGAGAGCGTCACCGAATCGGTACGCATGTACGTGATGAAACCGTTCTCGTACAGTCCCTGCGCGGCACGCATGGTCTGCTTCGAGCTCATGCCGAGACGATTTCCGGCCGCCTGCTGCAGCGTGGACGTGGTAAACGGCGGAACCGGACGGCGACGGTACGGTTTGGTTTCCATTGAGGAGACGGTAAATGTGGCAAATTCAAGGGATTTTGCGATCGCACTGGCCTGCTCCCCGTCCATCTGCACGACGTTGTCTTTCGCTCCGGCTGCGGTCAGCTTGCCGTCCGCACCGAAATCCTTGGATGCGGCCAACCTGCGACCGTCCAAAGCGACCATGCGCGACGCAAAAGCGACATTGTCACCATCCGGACCGGGGGCTTCCAATGTGGCGGTGACGTCCCAATACGGAGCACGGACGAACACCATACGCTCACGTTCGCGTTCAACGATCAGTCTGGTGGCAACGGACTGCACGCGACCTGCGGAAAGACCCGGACCAACCTTGCGCCACAGCACCGGGGAAAGCTCGTAACCGTACAGACGGTCCAGAATGCGACGCGTCTCCTGGGCGTCCACCATATCGCCGTCAACATCGCGCGTATTGTCCAGAGAAGCCTTGATCGCTTCCGGCGTGATCTCGTGGAACACCATGCGCTTAACCGGCACCTTGGGCTTGAGCGTCTGCACCAGATGCCATGCGATGGCCTCGCCCTCGCGGTCCTCATCGGTTGCGAGATACAGGGCGTCTGCTTCTTTCAGGGCACCCTTGAGTTCGGAGACGGTTTTCTTCTTGTTGCCATCGACGATGTAGTACGGCTTGAACCCGTCTTCGACGTCAACGCCGAACTTGCCGAATTTGGCTTTGTCCGATGCCGGAACCTGACTGGGCTGCGCGAGGTCACGAATATGGCCAACCGATGCCTTGACCGTGTAGTCGGAGCCCAAATATCCGCCGATTTTCTTGGCTTTGGTGGGAGACTCCACAATAACGAGCTTGCTGCCGGTAGCCATGGCCACTCCTTATTACTAGCGTTTGCAACGCAATATTAATCACGAACTGTGGAGGAATGGCAAACCGACCGTGTGGCGAGACCCGTGTTTTCGTTGAGTTTTCCGACGGACCGAAGGCGCGTCGTCAGCGCTTCGGCGGTGCTGGAGGCGCCCCCACCAATCCGAGTTTCGTCAATGGGGATGCGGTCAGTTGACGCATGGCCAGCGCGAGACCGAACACCAGCGCACCCACCGAAGCGATGAGCACGCTTGTGGAAAGACACGCTCCGGAATACGTCCATTCCGCGTTCAGCACCAGTCCGGGCTCAATCTGCCACACGATGTACGCGCCGTACAGGGTTCCGAGCACGCCGAGCGTGAGCAGTACGCTGCCTACGATCTGCACGCTCGGAGAGGACGCGCGTGTGCCCGGACGATCCATTCCGTTCGCAAAAGTCCACGAAAGCGCCAGCAACGCAAAACCACCCACGACCAGCAACGCCATGATCACATCCGTGGTCCTGTGCCATTGCCCCGCGACCACCGACAAGCCGATCAGCGTCGCATACAGCCATCCGAGCACCGCGACCAGCGCACGTAGCATCCGTGGAACCGCATACAGGAGAATCACCCCCGCTATGGCAGCGAGCGCAACATGTCCGGAGGGTGCGGAATCGCTGGAATTCGATTCAAGATTGATCAGATACGGGCGCGGCAGCGTCGCTTTGAGCGATTCGGCAGCGACGAAACTCACGATGCCGAACACCGCCGACTGCGCGATTGCAATCCAACGTTTCCGCACGATGAGCACGATCAGGGCCACCGCCATCACGGCATAGCTCACCGGAGCCACGACGTCGACGTCGATGAATACTCTCACCACCGGTTCCAGCCATGCCGGCAGCGAGGATGAGAACTGTGACCACACCATGTCTTCGTAGCTTTGGCCTTCCAGCGTATGCACGCCCAACCACCAGACGCCGGCAGCGCAGACCAGCAGGAGCAGGCCGAACACCGCACACAGCACCATGCTGGATATTCGCGGTCGGCGGGTCAAAGGATCAATTTCGGCGACTTTCCTGTCGAGCCCATGATTCGTCAGGCCAACGTTGCGCGCATCGGTTTCGGGAAACATCGAAGACTTCGGCTGATGCGGTTCCTGCATCATATTCGCCGATTGATGGGGATCACGGATGAGCGGCTTGAATTCGTTGGTCATACTCATCGAGAATACGACACCGCCAATACCGTGGAAAAAGGGTTATAGGCCACGAAATGCACACCAAAAACAGCATGGGGATACAGCAACAAAAAAAATATAGAAAACCTCCACGTACCCGGAAGAGGCCACTTACCCTTGCTGCATTCCTGCCCTGGGGGAGTTGGGTGACATACCGCCACGCGGAGGCAAGAGTCAAGTGTACACCATGCCCGGACTTATCGGATCACCGCGTGCGCGTCACGTCGAGTCACGGCACATCACAGCACATCACCGCACGTCACGGCCCGTCACATCACCGCACATCACGTCTAGTCATATCACGTCACCGTACATCACGTCACGCTAATAAGGCTTTGTGAGTACACTTGTTGTGGAATCGCACACGGCTCGTGTGTGTTTGACTCATCTGGAAGGTTTTTCTTATGACTGACGCGGTGGGATATCCGAATCTCGTGGTCGTGGGCGCGGGCCTGTTCGGCCTGACCGTAGCACAGCAGGCCGTGGAGCGCTTGGGCGTGAGCGTGCGCATCATTGACGTGCGCGACCATATCGGAGGTAATGCCTACTCGTATGTTGACGAGGAGACCGGCGCCGAAATCCACAAGTACGGGGCGCACCTGTTCCACACGTCCAACAAGCGTGTATGGGATTACGTGAACAGGTTCACGAGCTTCACGAATTACGTGCACCGCGTGTACGCCACGCATGACGGCGAGGTGTATCCGCTGCCGATCAATCTGGGCACCATCAACCAGTTCTTCCACGCTTCCTATACTCCGGCTGAAGCCAAGAAGCTGATCGACGAGCAGGCCGGCGAGCTGGCGGGCACCGATCCGCAGAATCTGAACGACAAGGGCATCAGCCTGATCGGACGCCCGCTGTACGAGGCGTTCATCAAGAACTACACGGGCAAGCAGTGGCAGACCGACCCGAAGGATCTTCCCGCAGGCATCATCAACCGTCTGCCGGTGCGCTTCAACTACGACAACCGTTATTTCAAGGACACATGGGAGGGTCTGCCGACCGACGGCTATACCGCGTGGATGGAACGCATGATCGATGACGAGCGCATCGAGGTTTCGCTGGAAACCGACTTCTTCGACGAGTCCCAGCCGTACAACAAGAAGTCTCTGGCCGAAGCCGGCGTGCCGGTCGTGTACACGGGCCCGGTCGACCGTTACTTCGACTACTCGCTTGGCGAGCTGAAGTGGCGTACCGTTGACTTCAAGGAGATCCGTTACGACGAAGGCGATCACTTCGGCTGCCCTGTCATGAACTTCTCCGATTCCGACGTGCCGTACACCCGTGCGATCGAATTCAAGAACTTCAATCCGGAACGTGCCGAAAATCAGAACCCGAACAAGACTGTGGTGTGGGAGGAGTACTCCCGCTTCGCCGAACGTGGCGACGAGCCGTACTACCCGATCAACACCGAGTCCGACAAGGAACTGTACGCACGTTATGAGGAGCTCGCCAAGGCCGAGCCGAAGACCGTGTTCGGCGGACGTCTGGGCACGTACAAGTACTACGACATGCACAATGTGATCGACACCGCTCTGACCGCGTATGAGGAGCAGGTGGAGCCGCTGCTCAAAAAGTAGCCTCTCAACCGTCCGGTAATCAGGTGGTCGAATCATCCGACCACCTGATTACGGTTCGCCGGGACTTCTCTTCAACGAACCACGATTTTGCGCAACAGATACAGCGAGGGCCTGCGAATCATGCAAACGATTCGCAGGCCCTCGTTTCGTTTTGCTATCTTGCATGCATCACGAAACGTGGTCGATTCAGGCGCGCCAGACGTCCTTGCCGGCCGCCTTGGCTGCGGCCACATCGGCGTCGAGCTGCTCCTCGGTGCCTTCCACATCGCCCTTGATGAATTCCTCAACAAGGCGGCGGGCCTCGCCATCCTCATGCTGGACGGCCGGAGACTTCATGAAGTAGGCGCTCGGAGCCAGGATCGGGCCGGCCAGATGACGGTCGAGCGCGATTTTGGCCGCACGCACGGCGTCGATCACAATGCCGGCGGAGTTCGGGGAATCCCAAACCTGCAGCTTGTATTCAAGGCTCAGCGGAACATCGCCGAACGTGGTTCCCTCAAGACGCACAAAGGCGAACTTCCTATCGTCGAGCCAAGCCACGTAATCGGACGGGCCGATATGCACGTTGCGGGATTCCATCTCGTGCGGCACCACGGAAGTGACGGCGCGCGTCTTGGAAATCTTCTTGGATTCCAGTCGCGAGCGCTGCAGCATGTTCATGAAGTCCATGTTGCCGCCGACGTTGAGCTGGTACGTACGGTCCAGACGCACGCCACGGTCTTCGAACAGACGGGCCATCACGCGGTGCGTGATCGTTGCGCCCACCTGGGATTTGATGTCATCGCCGACGATTGGAACACCTGCGTCGCGGAACTTCTGCGCCCATTCCGGATCGGATGCGATGAACACCGGAAGGCAGTTCACGAACGCGCAGCCCGCGTCCATGGCGGCCTGGGCGTACGCTTTGTCGGCCTGTTCGGAGCCGACCGGCAGGTAGGAGACGAGCACGTCGACCTGCTTGTCGCGCAGCACCTGAGCCACGTCGACCGGTTCGGCGTCCGATTCCTCGATCATTTCACGGTAGTAGTCACCCAAACCATCGTTGGTCGGTCCGCGCAACACCTCGACGCCGAGGTTCGGCACGTCGGCGAACTTGATGGTGTTGTTCTGGGAGGCTTCGATGGCTTCCGACAGATCCTTGCCGACCTTCAGTGCATCGACGTCGAACGCCGTGACGAATTCGATGTCACGAACGCGGTATCCTCCGAAATTGTTATGCATCAAGCCGGGAATCTTGTCCTCGTCCTTGGTGTCCTTGTAATATTCAACGCCCTGAACCAGCGACGAGGCGCAATTGCCCACGCCGGCTATAGCTACACGAATACTCATATGAAACGGCTCCCCATATGTATGACGTTTATCGGTATACCAATCCTCAAGCATACCTTCGAAATGGCAAAAAAACGTTTGGAATGCTGACAAAACCCTGAATAATGGCTATATTGCGACAATCGGCAAAACATTGTCGATTTGTAAAAGAGCTGCATAAGAATCCCTCGATTCCCCCTTAATCATACCCTCTTTCGTGGTGTTTCTCAGGACATGCAGCTACGGTGGAACCTATGGTTTCACACACACGTAGCATAAGTTCGCGTTCCGCCGGCACACGGACGTGCAGCGGTCAGAGCGAACGGAGCAACACATCCAACAGCGCACGCCGCCCAAGCCACGGAGCGCATCGCGCGAACGGACCCAAAAAAGGTCGCGGAAAAAAGCGCGGGAAACTCATCCTGAAGTGGGTGTTGGGTATTTTCGCGGTGCTTATCGCGGCGGGAATAGGTCTGTTCGCATACCTGTACATCACCACGGAAATCCCGGAACCGGAAAAGTTTGCGCTTGCCGAGAAAACCACCGTCTACTATTCCGACGGCACCACCGAAATCGGAAGCTATGCGGAGCAGAACCGTGAGATCATCGACTGCGCCGTACTGCCGGATTACGTCGGCAATGCGATCGTCGCATCCGAAGACCGATCCTTCTACACCAACAAAGGCATCGACCTGACAGGCATCGCACGAGCACTCTACACCAATCTGACCACGGGAAGCCGCCAGGGTGGTTCGACCATCACGCAGCAGTATGCGGAACGCTACTATCTGGGCGAAACCACCACATACTCCGGCAAGCTCAGAGAAGCGTTCCTGGCCATCAAGATCGCGCAGCAGCAAGACAAGAGCGAAGTGCTGTGCAACTACATGAACACCATCTACCTCGGTCGTGGCGCATACGGCATCCAGGCGGCGGCGAAGGCGTATTACAACAAGGACGCCAAAGACCTGACGCTGCCTGAAGCGGCCATGCTCGCCGGCATCATCCCCGCACCGAGCTCATGGGATCCGGCCGTGGACCAGGAGCAGGCGGAGAAGCGATTCAGCCGCGTGCTGAGCATCATGGAGGAAGACGGATACATCACGGCCTCCGATAAGAGCGGCGCCGAATTCCCCCAGGTAGTGGAACAACAGCAGAACAATCAGTTGGCCGGAGCCAACGGATATCTGCTGACCGCCGTGAAGAACGAGCTCGTCAGTTCGAACGCCTTCACCGCCGACGATCTTGAGACCGGCGGATACAAGATCATAACCACGTTCGACAAGACCATGCAGGATGAGATCCAGCAGGTTGGAGACACCCGACCGGAAGGCATGCCGGAAAGCATCGAGGTGGGCGGCATAGCCGTCGACCAGACCACCGGCGCGGTCAAAGCCATGTACGCCGGCAACGATTATCTGACCAAGCAGCTCAACAACGCGACACAGGCCACGTTCGAACCGGGTTCCACCATGAAACCGTTCGGCCTGTTGGGAGCGGCCCAGTCAGGCGTGAACTTCAACACCCTGTTCAATGGCAATTCCGGACTCACCTTCGAAACCACTCCGGGAACCACCGCCGAAGTGCCGAACGCACTCGGCAACAACTGGGGATACATCAACCTGTATCAGGCGACCGCCAACTCGGTGAACACCGTGTTCATGGAAGTGAACAAGCATCTGGGCGCGGAGAACTTCGCGAAGATCGCACATCAGGCGGGCATCGAGGAAGACATCGACGAAACCACCACGTACAACATTCTGGGCATCAACGCCATCACCGTGTGGGATCTGGCGCAAGGCCACTCCACCATCGCGAACGATGGCGTGAAGAACACCCTGCATGTCGTCGACAAGGTGACTTCCATCGACGGAAGCAAAGAGCTGTACAAAACCTCTCAGGAAAACCAGCAGGTGTTTGACGCCAACGACTGCCATCTCGTGCAGAAGGCGATGCAGGGAACCACCACATACGGCACCGCGGCAGGCGTCGCCGACGTTCTCGGCCGTGAGGTGGCCGGCAAATCCGGCACCGCGAACGACGAAAAGGCCGCTTCCTTTGTGGGGTACACCCCCCAATTGCTGAACGTGTGGGCCATCTGGAATCCCGCGGAAGACGGCAGCGCGCAGGAAGTGCCGGAATTCGCCGGATACGGCGTGTCGTCGACCGGCTATCCCTCGCACCTGTTCCAGGAGTTCATGAGGCTGGCTCTGGATGGTCAGGAAGTGCTCACGTTCACGGAACCGACCGACAACGGCAAGATCGGCGGCACCGACGGCACGTGGGGCACCGGATCATCGCAAAGCAGCTCGTCCGGGCAGCAGACGATCATCCCGAAGACCGAAGAAAACACCCAGACCGTTCCGGACACCGGCCAAAGCACTGAAACCAGTGGCGGCACCGGCGGAAACGGAGACGGAGACTCTACCGACGGCGGTACCGGCGGCTCAACCGACGGAGGATCGACCGACAGTGGATCTGGCGGATCGACCGACGGCGGAAGCGGCGGCTCAACCGACGGAGGATCGACCGACAGTGGATCTGGCGGATCGACCGACGGCGGAAGCGGCGGCTCAACCGACGGAGGATCGACCGACAGTGGATCTGGCGGATCGACCGACGGCGGAAGCGGCGGCTCAACCGACGGAGGATCGACCGACAGTGGATCTGGCGGATCGACCGACGGCGGTACCGCCAACGCCGGATAGCGATGGCACCACCGGCAAATCAGACGCATATGCGCCGGTCAAAGGCAACGGCTTTGACCGGCGCATATGCGTTTCGGAGGCTTTCCGCACGTTTCATGCTCCGATTTGATTGTCCGTGCGTGACGCCCGTGCGGAAGTATGGATTTTACTACGAGGCCAGCGGACGCAGCCGTTCGTATTCGGCACGTGTCAGCGAGGCCACACCGCCGTGTTTCGTATGCTCGGACAGAACATAATCCTGGCTGTCCAATCGCACCCATCCCTCATCGAGATTACGGCTGTACATCGGCTGGTATCCGATTGACGGGATCACGTCCACGAACAGATACCATTCGTCGTCCGCACCGCCATTGTTGTGATGGTTGGCGAACACCGCCGGCCCTTCCACCCCGCCGGGATTGCCGTCCGGCACGTATTCCGCGCCGATGCGGTTCTGCACCTCGCTCCACCGCGTATCCGGCTCCCACCAGCGTTGCGCATCGGTGGAGTCCATCCAGATGCCGTTGCCATGCGAATTGTCTTTGGTGATGCGATATGTACGCATGCCTCCATCGGGCAGTGGACACTGGATCATGGTGGTGTCGATGGAGTCGCCGCCTGTGTCTATGAACACGCCTCCGTATTCGAAGGTGTCCTGCGTGAAATCGGTGGTGGCGCCCCACAGTACGGTGCAGTAGACGTTGCCGTCATCATGCCGCTTGTCTTCATCGTTAAAGATGGTGCTGGACCAGTACATCACGAACGCGCCACGGCCGCCCTCATGTCCTTCGGGATAATAGTCGGGCACCCACAGGCATTCGCACGCCCATGCCATGCCCAGCTCCAGATGTGTGCCGTCCGGCTTGCGCGACACGTCGAGCATATGCGGCTCGCTCCAGTGCAGGAGGTCGTCGGATTCCCAAATGATCAGATTCGTGCTGGCATGACGTGTCCATTCGAACCATCCCGCGTTATCGCCGCCGAATACGCGCAGATCCGTGGCGATGATATACCACTTGCCGGTTTGCGGATTGCGGATAATATGCGGATCCCGCACGCCCGTGGTGCCGATGTGCGAGGTCAGCACCGGTTTTCCGTCGTTGAGGGGCAGCCAGCGTCGGGGATTGTCGCCGTCGGATACATCCATGTAGATTTTTTCGGCATAGCCGTCCGGATCCTCGATGAAATGGACGAGCAGATAACCATACGGTTCGGTCGCTGCGACCGCCTTGGTCGTTTCAGTCATAAATACCATCCTATAGTTTGGCTGGTTACGTATTGATTGCCACTCCTGACGCAGAAAAGGCCATCACCATAAGCGCACCATGAGCGGCATCACATGGAGCGGCACAGTGTGGCACAGTGTGGCACAAGCACGATGAATGCGAAAAGGCCGTGGCAGTAGGAGTAGCTACCGCCACGGCCTTTCTGTGCCATGGGCACTGTGATGAAAAGGAGGGAAATGTTAAGTTTTTTACTTCATGCCGGTCATGGCGATACCTTCAACGAAGCGCTTCTGCACCAGGAAGAAGACCACCAGCAGCGGGAGTGCGGAGATCAGCGCGCCGGCCATGACCACACCGTACGGGGTGACCGATGAGCCGTGGCCGGTAAGCATGGCCAGGCCTGCGGTGATGGTACGGGTCTCCGGCTTGGAGGTCATGATCAACGGCCAGAGCAGGTCGTTCCAGTTGCCCATGAAGTTGAACATGCCCACGGTCAGAATGGCCGGCACAGCGTTCGGCAGAATGATCTGCGCGAAGATGCGGAACTCTCCAGCGCCGTCGATGCGTGCCGCGTTGTCGAGGTCCTTCGGAATGGAGATGAAGAACTGGCGCAGCAGGAAGATGCCGCCGACATCGGCCATACGCGGGATGATGATGCCCCAGTAGCTATTGACGAGGCCCATGGAGGCGAGCAGCTTGTAGACCGGGATGAGCAGTGCCATGCCCGGAATCATCATAGTGGCGATCAGCACCGCAAGCAGCAGGCCACGGCCCTTGAAGTCCACTCGGGAAAGGCCGTATGCGGCAAGGGAGTCGAAGAATACGGAGATGATGGTCACGGCACCTGCGAAGATGACGGTGTTGAGCATTTCCTTGCCGATCGGCAGGCGTTCAAACAGCGACTGGTAGTTTTCCAGCGTGAACGAGCTCGGGATCAGCTTCGGTGGCCAGGTCTGGGTGATGGCGTTCGGGGTGAACGAGACGAGGACCACGATCACCAGCGGGAACAGCATGATGATGGTGATGAGAATCAGCGCGAAGTAGCTGAAGCCCAATCCGACGCGACGCTTGATTGTCGCTTGCCTGCGCAGACGCTCGTTCTCGGCGTTGATGCGATTGTTTTCCTGTTCCTGTGCTGCGGAGACGGATACTGCATTTGCGGTGCTCATGCGATTTCCTCCTTCTCATGCTTGTTGTTGGTGTACAGCTGGATGAGGCCCACGATGAGCGTCATGATCAGCAGCACGTAAGACAGCGCGGATGCGTAACCGAGCTTACCGTTGCCGAACGCTTCGGTGTAGATACGGTACACGATGGTTTCGGTTGCGCGGTCCGGACCGCCGGAGGTCAGGATGAAGACCTGATCGAAGACCTGGAAGGAGCCGATGAGGCCGAAGATGACCACGTAGTTGAAGGTCGGGCGGAGGGCCGGCAGGGTGATGTAACGGAACTTCTGCCATGCGCTTGCGCCGTCGAGGGATGCGGCCTCATACAGTTCGGCGGAGATGCCCTGCAGGCCTGCCAGGAAGATGACCATGAAGTAGCCGAAGTTCTTCCAGACGGTGATGAAGACGATGGTCGCCATTGCGGTTTCGCGGGTACCGAGAAGATCGGTGTGGGCAACGCCGGTCAGCTGCTGGATCCAGTAAGGAACCAGGCCGAGGGACGGGGAGAGGATGAAGCTCCATGCGATTGCAGCGACGGTCAGGGAGATGACGAACGGAAGGAACATGCAGGTTCGGAAGAAACCGACGAACTTGAGATCCTTGCGGTTGAGCAGCAGGGCGAAAGCGAGAGCCACGACAACGACGATCGGTGCGTAGGCCACTGCATACACCAACGTGTTCTTGACGTCGGTCAGGAAGTCCTTGCTCTGGAACAGCTTGATGTAGTTGTCGAAGCCAACGAACTTGCCTGCTCGATTGATACGGTCGGAAGTCAGCGACGTGATGAACGTCTTGACAGCCGGATAGAAGACGAAGATCGCGAGGACGACGAGAGCCGGAGCCGTGAACAGCAGGCCGGTGCGCAGGTTACGCGCCTGGATGGCCTTCTTATTCTCGGTCATCTGCTTCGCTCCTCGTGGAGATGCAGTTGCTTGTGCCATGCTTACCTCGAATTGATGTTTTGTACGAACGGACATGATAGAGGGTGCCGCGTCTTGCGGGATGCCCGACGCGGCACCCTCATGGGGTCACAGGTCAGTCGGCGCTGTATTCGTCGAGGTAACCCTGGATTTCGGTTTCGGCCTGATCGAGGAGAGCCTGGATGTCGTCGTCAGTACGAACCGTGTTGGTGGTTACGGTGTTGAGGCTGGCCAGGATGTCGCCGAAGCCGCCCTTGAGACCTGCGATGCCGATGTAGGACTTCTCAGTGTACTGGGAAAGCTTTGCGATCAGCGGACGCTCGGAGAGCTCGTCTTCAGTAACGGTGGTGTTGTTCGGCGGGTATGCGGAGCCGAGGGACCACTTCACCTGGTTGTCATGGTTGTTGTAGAACTTGAAGAACTCGTAGATGCCGGCCTTCTTGGCGGAGTCGCCGACCTGCGAGGTGACCCACCAGTACAGACCGGTGGAACCGATGTTGGAGCCGGTGGAGCCGTCGGAGTACTTGTAGGTGCCGTCACCGTCCGGAACACCGAACAGGTCGTGGTTGATGCCCTTGTCGGTCGCGGCCTGGTCTTCCCACGGTCCGACGATCACCATTGCGGACTGGCCGGATTCGAAGGATTCACGGGCTGCGGTCTCATCCATGCCGCTGACGGAATAGCCACCCTTGTAGAAGTCACGCATCTTCTGCAGGAATTCCTTGTTTTCCTTGGTGTTGATGGAGACCTTGCCGTCGGTGGTGTAGATGCCGGAGCCGTTGCCCTTGATCCACGGTGCCCATGCCTGATCCGGCAGAGCGATGCCGTACTGGGAGCCATCGGACTTGGTGAGCTTCTTGGCGACTTCGAGCAGTTCGTCCCAGGTCTGCGGAACGTCGGCGTCGGTCAGGCCGGCGGCCTCCCACATGTCGGTGTTGTACCACACGACGGACGGGGCGTAACCCATCGGAACGCCGCACTTCTCTTCGGAGCCGTCGATGTTGAAGGTGATCTGGTCGACCACGTTATCGATGTAGTTCTCGGTCTCGTACTGGTCGTCATCATAGAAGTCGGTAACGCACTGGAACGTGCCGTCGATGGACCATCCCTGACCGTTGTCGGCGCCGGTGGTAACGAAGTCCGGGCCGTCACCGGAGGTGACCTTGGTGACCATGGTCTCGCCGATGGTGCTCCACGGCTGCAGCTGGGCGTCGATCTCGTACTTGTCCTGAGACTTGTTGAAGTCGTCGACGATGGACTCGAGGGTCTTGCCGTCGGCTTCGGAGAAGCCGTGCCACATCGTGATCTTGACCTTACCGTCGGCGGTGGTCTCGGCTTCGTCGCTGCTGCCGCAGCCGGACAGGCCGAGGGTCGCGACCATGGACAGTGCCAGGCCCGCAACCAGCGTCTTCTTGATCTTCATTAGATCTCTCCTTCCATTCCCAAACCTTATTGTTCAGGAAATTTCTTCCAACCGTTGCAAGATTCCACCCTTCCATAAGCAACCTGCGCAGCGATGCCATGCAACACCCTTGTCAGCCGCTTACTGAGCTCCTACGCTCATTTGCAACGTTGTAATTTTGATTATACAACTATTTTCATCGTTGTACAAATCGGTGACACGCCGTTTATTTCAACGTGTCACCGAATGCTTCACTTCAGTTATTCAGTCTTCGGCCTCAGTGCTGGGCCGGAGTCCCCGCAAGTTCACCGCCGTCGGCCGGCAGCACGTCGGTCGTGGTGGGAGTCCACAGATCGTCGGCCTGGGGAACGCCGAAATCCGGGCCGCCCTCAGTCCATTTCACCACACCGACACGGGCATGACGATTCGGGTCGAACAGCGGATCCCCCTTGATTTCCGTATAGTTGCGGCAGTGGTAGATCATCAGATCCTCCGTGCCGTCCTCCGACTTGGTGAAGGAGTTGTGGCCGGGGCCGTACTGTCCGTTTTCGGCGCAGGTCTTGAACACCGGAACCGGACTCTTGGCCCAGGAATCCTTGTTCAGCAAATCGGCACCACGCTCGGCAGTCAGCAGACCCACCGCGTAGGGAACGCCGGTTCCGGAAGCAGAGTAGGTGATGTAGATCTTGTTCTCGTGGAACAGGAAGGCCGGTCCTTCGTTGACGAGGAAGTCGATGCACTCCCAGTCATACTCCGGCTTGGTGAGCATGACGGGCTCGCTCTCCAGAGTCCACGGATTGGACATCTTGGCAATGTACAGATTGGAATTGCCCTCGATCGCCGGATCCTTCTGAGCCCACACCAGATACTGCACGCCGTCGATCACCTCGGTGGTCGCGTCAAGCGAGAAGGAGTCGATCGGGGTGACGATCTGCCCCTTCTCCACCCAGTTGTCGGAAGTCGGGTCCTCATCGGTGTTCTCCAGCACGAACATACGGTGCGTCGGCAGTCCCGAAGCCTCGAAATCCGTTGCCGCGCCTGCGAAGTAGATGTACCAGGCGCCATTGATGCGGTGCAGTTCCGGGGCCCAGATGTAGATGCTGGCCGGACCGGATTCATGCTTGCGCCACACCACCGTCTCCGGAGCCTTCTGCAGGTCGTTGATGGTGGACGCGTGACGAATGGCGATGCAGTTGTACTCCGGGTCAGAACCGGTGAAGTAGTATTCGCCGTCGACTTTGAGCACCCAAGGATCCGCACGCTGAAGCACGACCGGATTGTTGTAAACAGCCATGTTTATTCCTTTTCAATCCGCTGTTCCAGTAATTTACAACGTTGAATATATCACTGTTACATCGTTGTACAAAATTAAGCGGAGATTACGGAGTGTTGCTTTACCGGGAATTTCCACTCGACTACATCCATAAGAGCAACAAAAAGCCCGCATGCGAGACGAAATCACATGCGGGCCGTTAAAAACCACGCGCTACGACACAATCGACGCGAATCAGCCGATCAGAGAGCAGACACACAATCCAAACGTCACACCACCAGTGAATCATGCGAGATGCGGGTGGATTTGCGCATCACCAGAGACGAAGCCACCTTACGGAACATCTTCTTGCCTGGATGCTCGACATTCGGGTCACGACCGTCAATCCGATCCTTCAGCAGCTTGACCGAAAGCCGGGCAACGGCCTCAAGTCCTGGATCAATCGACGTCAATGCCGGCGAAAGATACTGCGAATCGTCGGAATTATCGAAACCAATCACGGAAATATCTTCCGGAATGCGGTAATCGTGCATCTGAATCGAATGCATGACGCCGGAAGCGAGCATGTCGTTCAATGCAACCACGCCGTCGGGAACTACACCGGAATCGAACAGCGAGTTCATGGCCCTCACACCGTCGCTACGGTGCCACATGCCCGATTCGACCACAAGCCTCTCGTCGAACTCCACGCCGGCTTCTTCCAGCGCCTCACGATAGCCCCGGTAACGGAGCGCCGCGGAACCGACCTTCTCGCCCGGATGCACGCCGACCACCGCCACACGCTTGCAACCGGCCTGCAGCAGATAGGACGTGGCACGCTTGGCACCCTCCACGTTTTCCGTGGCGATGTGATCGACCGTATCGGTGAAGATGCGTTCGCCGATCAGCACCAGCGGATAGTCCACCTTCAGCTGGTCCACGTCATCTTGGTCAAGTTCGAGCGGGCTGTAGATCAGACCGTCGATCATGGTCTGCTGCGAGCCGTGCAGCGCCTCGATCTCGCCCTCACGCGAATACAGTGTGGGCTCCACGATCACGCGCAGACCGAGTTTCTTCGCCTCTTCGATGACCAACGACGAAAGTTGCGCGAAATACGGCATCTGCAAATCCGGAATGGCCAGACCGATGATACCCGTCTGCCCGGTACGCAGGTTGCGTGCGGACACGTTGACGGTGTATCCGAGTTCCTCGATGGCCTTGTTCACTTTGTCTCGTGTGGCCTGAGAGACGAACTCGTAATTGTTCACGACGTTCGACACGGTTTTGATCGACACGCCCGCAGCCTTGGCCACTTCACGCATGGTCACGACGTGTTCACCGTTCGCGCCGGCCTGCTTTGCCATATATTCCCCTTTTTACCTATTTCCTGAATTCGTTCGACTCGACGATCGCTGCCAATCGGCTCATTGCGGAGCCCCTGACGGAGCCCCCGCAATGAAATCAGACGTTGTCGGAAATATTAATTTTCATCGATATACAAGCATAATCCGGATTGAGCTCTTCCGCTGACTGCATATCCAGGATCGGCATGCCTTCCGCGGACCAATGCACACGGCGCACCTGGGCGTCGCGACCGCCGTACCGGCCGTTCTCATATTCCGCGTTGTGGAACACGTAGATGAGGTTGCCGTCTTCGTCATGCGACCACATGCCATGCCCCGTGCCCAGCTGCCATTGGCCGTTGTACAGACCGGACTTCTGCAGCGGATAGTCGAGCTTCGTCCAGCTGGACGGATCGGTCAGATCGGCAAGCTGCCCGGCCGGGGCCGTGACCAGTCCTGTCGTGTAGTCGATGCCGACGAGGGAGCCGGAATAGATCAGGTAGATCCTGCCGTCATGCACGAAGGCGTTCGGCCCTTCGGCGATCATGTTGTCCCATGCGAATTCCGGCACGACGATCTGCCGTGGCTGGCTGGTGAGCAGCGTCGGATTCGACGGATCGAAGCTTGCGATCCAGATGCTGCCGACCTGCTGCCATGCGTAGTACCAGCGTCCGGAATCGACGATGACCGTCATGTCGAGGGAAATGCGCTGAATCGGATTAAGGGTCTCTCCACCAGGCGCGAGAATCGGCTTGGGAACGGTCCAGTTCTCCGGTTCGCGCGGATCGAAGTCCGTGCCGTCGGAATGCTGCTTGAGCTGCATGATATGGCAGCTGCCCGTCCACATATCCGGCTTGCCCGCACGATCGTTCGGCGTTCCGTCCGGGTTGAAGGCCGGACCATCGAAGCACGGCATGAACAGTACTGACAGTTTGCCACCGATCACATGAAGCTCCGGAGCCCAGAAGCAGCCGGTCATCTCACGACCTTCGGAGTTGAGGTCGCCGCGCTTGAGCAGATCGATTTCCTTCGCACGGCCTCCGGCGGCATCGGACAGTCCTTCGATGGAATCCGCGATGCGCAGCGGCATGTGGGTGGCGCCGTTGTTCGGATCGACGCAGTTGCCGTCGGTATCGTCGGTGGCGATGAACATGAACATCGGCCTGCCGTTGAAGTTCCATGCGAAAACCGACGGGTCCGCACGTTCCACCGCGAACGGGACTGGGTATACGGTCTGGCGGATACGGCCTTCCACGGTACGCACGTCACCGGCCTTGACGCGGCCTTCGGTGATATCGTCCGCGAGTTCGGCGAGTTGCTCCTCGTTCCAATCGACCGCACGGGTGGCCGTGGAACCGTCGCTGTAGGAAAGTTCGGCACGCACGCGGCACAGTCCGACCATATCGGTCTCGACATCCGCAATGCTCAACTTCTGTTCCGCAACCTGCACTCCAACGTTGTAAATGCGGCCGAACCGTTCCGTAAGACGTTCCGCCTCGCTCTCGCTGATCGCAATGGCATTGCCCGGCTGGGCGTCGTCGATGCCGCAATCGCCCTGCAGACGATCATCGGGAAGTTCGGCATTGCAATCGACCAGCGGCAACACGTTCCCCTTGCACGCAGCCGCAACGATATCGTCGATGACCACGCAACGGCGCGCACCGTCGTTGTCCTGCCAGGAAACGACGTAATCGTCTTCCTCGGCGCGGAAGGCCACGCACGGCCTGTTCACACCGTTTTTGGTGCCGAACACCACCAGACCATGCTGCGTGAAAGATGTAAGATCACAGCTGGTCGCTAGCAGAAATGCGGATTTTTCGGAACCATCCGGCACTCCCTCACGATTGGTGCGGGTCGCGACGATCGCGAACGATCCGTCCTTCAATCGGAACAGATACGGGTCCTTCAGCGATTTGAGCGTTATATCGACGCCCGGCATCACCGCTCCGTATTGCACGGCGCCGCTGGGGTCTCTCGGCACATCGAACCTGTCGACTCCGAACCGCGCGGCAGCCGGGCATGCATGACGGGATTCCTTGCCTGCGGCGGGAATCGGCACGCCCGCGGCGAAGAAGATGCCATAGTTCTCGTTCAACGGCTCCCATGCGGCCGAGTCGTCGGACCGCAACGCAAGGTGCATGCTATAGGCGATGTCCTCGTTGTTCGCCTCCTCACGTCCGGTGGGTTTACGGGTGTAGCACAACAGTGAATAGGAGCCCGACATCGAGACGCCCTTTCGATTCGACATTTTTTTACAACGATGTACACTATACAGAGAATTACATCGTTGTACAAATTGCAACATCCGCAAGGAAGGGGAATCATGAACTCAATGGAAACCATTCGCAAAGCCGCGGCGGCGCTCATCGCAGCGGCCATGATGGTTGGGACGCTCGCGGGATGCTCCGTAAACGGCGCATCCTCATCCGACGCAAGCAACACCAGCGAAACCGCCAGCACCAGCGAAATCAAACGCGGCGAATCACACGATCCGTCAATCGTCAAGGCGAACGGCAAATATTACATCTTCGGCTCGCATCGAGCCTGGCTCAAAAGCGACGACCTGATCAATTGGACGTCGTTCACCAACAATCTGAGCACCGATTACGAAGACATCTTCAGCGACATCTGGACCGAATGGGCCAAACAATCCTCCAATCCCGACGTCGAAGGCAACATGTGGGCACCCGACGTCGTGTGGAACGACACCATGAACAAGTGGTGCATGTACATGTCCATCAACGGAGCCAACTACCGTTCCGTGATCGTGCTGCTCACCGCCGACGACATCGAAGGCGACTGGACGTACGTGGGCCCCGTGGTCTACTCCGGATTCGAACGCGTGAATGTGAAGAAGACCGACGTGCCGCAGGTACTCGGCGAAGACGCGGATATCACGCGCTACACCTCGCAGACCGACACCGGCATCAACGCCATCGACCCCTGCGTGAAGACCGATGACGACGGCAGCATGTGGATGACCTTCGGCTCCTGGTTCGGCGGCATGTGGATGTTCAAGCTCGACCCCGCGACCGGCCTGCGCGACTACAACACCACGTACAACACCGAAGCGAACGTTTCCGACGCCTACTACGGCATCAAGCTCGGCGGCGGCTTCGGCAACTCCGGCGAAGGCTCCTACCTGCTGCACGCGAACGGATACTGGTATCTGTTCGCATCGTACGGCGCATTGCAGCAGACCGGCGGATACCAGATTCGCATGTTCCGCTCCAAAGACATCACCGGTCCGTACGTCGACGAGGCCGGCAACACCGCAGTCTCCACCAAGGCGATCGGCAACAACTGGCAGAGCGACATCGGCATCCGACTGATGAGCTCGATTCAGTGGAGCGGCAACGACAACGCGAACATCGAAACCGCGCAGGGCCACAACTCCGCGCTGGTCGACGATGACGGAACCACCTACCTCGTGTATCACACGCGTTTCTCCGGCTCCGGCGAGAAGCACGAGGTGCGCGTGCACGAACTGCTGCCGACCTCCGACGGATGGCTTGTGGCTTCGCCTTACGAGTACACCGGCAGCAAGGCCGACACCAAGGGATACGACGCTTCCGACATGGCCGGCGACTACGAATTCGTGATTCACGACAAGGGTTCCTACTTCAAGGGCCCGAAGAAGGTGACCGACACGACGAGCACCAACTACCGCGGTGTGAACAAGCCCGTCGACATCACCCTCGAAGAGGATGGCACCGTGTCCGGCTCGCTGACGGGAACCTGGGAGGCCACCGAGGGAACGAATCAGCTGACCATGACCGTGACCGGTGAAGACGGCGAAGTGACCTATACTGGCGCATTCGACAAGCTTCCGCGAGACAAGGATGGCAAGGACGTGATGACGTTCAGCGTGCTGGGCAACAACGTATGCGCATGGGGTTCGAAGAAGTGAGTATGCAAGAGACAAGCGCGCAGGAAGCGACCATGAGCTGCGAGGCTCAGGAATCGCAATCCCCGCAAGCGATCGAGCATACACTGGCCGATGGCCGGGTCGCCGTACATGATCCGGCCATAGCCGAAGAGAACGGCGTCTACTACCTGTTCGGCACGCATCGGCGTTTTGCCCGCAGCCGCGATATGGTCAGCTGGGAGCGATTCGACAACAATCTCAGCCGCGACCCGTACTCCGTGCTCGGAGACATCTGGCAGGAATGGCCGAAGCAGCCGTCCAACCCGGACCTGCTGGGCAATACATGGGCTCCGGACGTGATCTGGAACGACGTCATGGGCAAATGGTGCATGTACATGTCGGTGAACGGAGACCAGTTCCGTTCCGTGATAGTGCTGCTCACCGCCGATCATCTCGACGGCGACTGGACGTACGTCGGGCCCGTGGTCTACTCCGGGTTTGACGCCGAAACCATGTGGTCCACCGATGTTCCACTCGTACTCGGGTTGGAACACGACTCGCAGAAAGCCGCCGAATACGATCTGTCGCGGTATCTTTCGCTCAAAGACACCCGGATCAACGCCATCGACGCGGCACCCGTGCTGTGCGAACACGGTGAGATGTGGATGGCGTTCGGATCCTGGTTCGGCGGCGTCTGGATGTTCAAACTCGATCCGGCAACCGGCCTTCGCGACCGTTCCGTACGCTATCCGCTCGTCAAGGACTCCACCGACCCGTATTACGGCGTGAAAGTGGCCGGAGGATACTGGAATTCCGGCGAAGGCGCGTACTTCCTCCGCGCCAACGGCTGGTGGTACCTGTTCATGTCATACGGCTGGCTCGGACGCACCGGCGGATACCAGATCCGCATGTTCCGTTCGAAATCGCTGCTCGGCCCGTACACGGACCAAAACGGCAATCCGGCGATCAGCACCGGCGAAATTCCCGACAACCAGCTCCGTGGCACCGGCGTACGGCTCACCTCTTCGGTTCTTTGGAGCGGCGGACCCGCCGATCTGAACGATGTCGAAGTCTCGCAAGGGCACAACTCGGCCATCCGAAGAACGCAGGACGGCCGCATGTTCCTCGTGTACCACACACGTTTCGCCCAGCGTCACACCGAAGGCGACGATGAGGATTACGAATCGCACGTTCGCGAGCTACTGGCGACTCAGGACGGCTGGCTGGTCGCGGCACCGTACGAATACCGCGGCACCGTAGCTTCGGCGGCGGTGCGGCAAGCCGACATCGCAGGCGACTACGAAATCGTACGGCACGACCCGCATACGTACTTCAACGGCAAAACCGACGATGACGGAAATCCCGTCGGCGTGAATCGTTCGCAAATCGTGACGCTGCACGCAGACGGACGCATCACGAGAGGAGGCGTCGTAAGTTTCTTCGATACTCCCGACGCGAATCTTCCGCGGGAAACCGACGGACCGGTGGTATGCGGGTCCTGGAGTCTCATCTGCAACGGCAGCGGGGAATCCTGCTGTGCGAGCGATGTGGAAATCCGACTGGACGATATGCCCTATACCGGTGTCTTCACCGTACTGCCGCGCGAAACCGACGGCAGGAACGTCATGACGTTCACCGCAATCGGCGGCAACGTATGCATATGGGGGTCGCAGGTCTGATGATCGCAGGACTGTGCGGATGCGTCCGTTGACGATGCATCGTCGGCATCCGTACAGTCGGCTTCCATGTAACAAACGCACGGAACGCCTGAACAAACACATACGGACGAAGAACAAAAAGTGGAGCTCCCCGAAAGGAGCTCCACTTGCGTTATATGCCCTTACTGACGCTCAGTGCGCGGTCAGCGTTCGGACGGTCAGCGTTCGGAACGGTTGATGGCCGAGATGATGGCCTTCAGCGAGCTGGTGACGATGGACGTGTCGATGCCGACGCCCCATACGATCTGGGTGTCGTCCTCCTCACCAATCTGGCATTCCACATAGGATGCGGCCATGGCGTCGGTGCCGACGGACATGGTGTGCTCCACGTAATCCATCACGGAAGCGTTGATACCGAAGCTGCTGACGGCGTTGAGGAACGCGGCAATCGGGCCGTTGCCCATACCGGAAACCTCACGCTCGACCGGCTCGTCCACACCAACGTTGATGCCGCGGTCAAGGATCTTGGCCTTGAGTACGGTGTCGGAGCCATCCTCACCGGAGGAAACGGCGACCTTCAGCAGCTTCAGACGACCCCACTGTTCGAGGGATTCGTCCTTGCTGTCTCCGACCACGATGCCGGCAGCGGTTGCGCCGGATTCCTCGACAGGCAGATACTCGTCCTTGAACAGGCGCCAGATATCCTCGTCCTTGACTTCCTTCTTGGTCTCGTCGGCGAAGGACTGCACGATCCTTTCGAACTCCACCTGCAGACGCTTCGGCAGATCAAGATTGTGGTTGGTCTTGAGCAGGTAAGCCATGCCACCCTTGCCCGACTGGGAGTTCACGCGGATGATGGCCTCGTAGGTACGGCCGATATCCTTCGGATCGATCGGCAGGTACGGCACCAGCCACACGAAATCGTCCAAGTTGGCGCCGGCTCGATCGGCGGCCACCTGACGGGCCTCAAGACCCTTCTTGATGGCATCCTGATGCGAACCGGAGAACGCGGTGAACACGAAGTTGCCGGCATACGGATGACGCTCGGACACCTTGAGCTGGTTGCAGTATTCAACCGTCTTGCGGATTTCCGGAACATTGGAGTAATCGATCTGCGGATCGATGCCCTGCGTAAGGAAGTTCAGACCCAGCGTGACCAGATCCACGTTGCCGGTACGCTCGCCATTGCCGAGCAGGCATCCTTCCACACGGTCGGCACCGGCCAGTACGCCCAGTTCGGTCGCGGCCACACCCATGCCCTCATCATTGTGAGGATGCAGGGAAAGCACGACGGCATCACGCGGCACCAGGTTGTTCGACACGTACTCCACCTGATCGGCGAAGACGTTCGGCGTGGTCATTTCCACGGTTGCCGGCAGGTTGATGATCATCGGATGGTCCGGGGTCGGCTTGATCACGTCAAGCACGGCGTTGCACACCTCGACGGCATACTCCGGTTCGGTACCGGTGAAGGATTCCGGCGAATACTCGTAGTACAGGTCGATGCCCTCGGCCTCGCCTTCAAGCTCCTTGCACAGGGTGGCGGCGTCGATGGCCAGCTGCTTGATGCCGTCCTTGTCTTTGCGGAACACGACTTCGCGCTGCAGCACGGACACGGAATTGTAGAAGTGCACGACGGCGCGCTTGGCGCCCTTCAGGCACTCGTAGGTCTTGCGAATCAGATGCTCACGAGCCTGGGTGAGCACGACGATGGTAACGTCGTCGGGAATGAGCTCACGCTCGATGAGCATACGGATGAAGCCGTAATCCGTCTCGGAAGCGGACGGGAAGCCGACCTCGATCTCCTTGAATCCCATCGAAACGAGCAGATTCCAGAAGCGCAGCTTGCGTTCGGAATCCATCGGATTGACAAGAGCCTGATTGCCGTCGCGCAGATCGACGGAGCACCAACGCGGCGCACGCTGCAGTCGCTTACCCGGCCACGTACGCTCCGGGTAGTCAAACGGCACCTGCTTATCGTATGCGACGTACTTGTTGTACGGCATCTTGCTGGGCTTTTGCGGAGCTCCAATAAAACGGGCCGGAGGCAGCAGCGGGTCGTTGTTCCCTCCGTTGGACGCCGCGGCCACAGCCGCGAGATCAAACACTGAAGATTGATCCTGACCCATCACTCCTCCTTATCTTGGTTTTGCCGCTTCACGCGGCCAATTGTTACACGCATGTTACTTCATGCACTCTGCACAATCCTAGCGCCTGCGCACCCCATCGCTTTGCCGGCATTTCGAGATATGAAGCGCGTTCCGGCCACTCCTCCCCCAACTTCACCCCACGTACAGATTTGCCGAACTAAAGTTGGGTTCATGACACTGCGCTTCAACGCCGACGGCACCTTCAAGGTGCTGCAGATGGCCGACATCCAAGACGGCCCGAAAGTACGTCCCGACACGATCAGACTCATCAAAGCCGCCATACGGAAGGCGCATCCCGATCTGATCGTATTCACCGGCGACCAGATTCGCGGCTACGATCCCGCATACATCGACACCTTCCTGCGCAGACGCGGCGAACAGCCAGGAACGCGGGTGCGTGCGATCACGCAAATCGAGGCGAAACTCAAAGGCATCAAACGACGTTCGAACGCAAAACTGGAATCGTGGGCGCGATCGGTCAACGAAGCGACATCCGACGCGTTGAACGAGGACACCCGCGGAAAGGTGCGCGGAACGTTCGCCGCATTTCTCGGCCCCGCGCTGGATGAGAAGATTCCCTTCGCCGCCACATACGGCAACCACGATTTCCAATGCGGCATACTCGCCGACGAGCAGGATTCCATTTACCGCGAGTTCGCCGGCTGCATGAATCCCGTCGCCGGCTCATCTCCCTTGGCACTTGAGCCTGGCACATTCGCGATTCCCATCGAAGCATCCGACGGTTCCGGCCGTATCGCGATGAGTGTGATGATGGTCAATTCCGGCGATTACGCCGACACCGACACCGACGCGGCACCCGAATCCGTTGCCGAATATGTGAAATACGCGTCGAATTCGCGCGGATGGGATCTGGCTGATTCCGACGGCTACGGCACGCCATCGCCGGAAGCGATCGAATGGCTCAAGCAGGTGCAAGTCGAATTGGGAAAGCGCAACGGCGATGGCCATGCTGTGCCGGCAATCGCTTTCCAACATATTCCGCCGCAGGAATTCTACGATTGCCTGCGCGAGGTGCCGCCATACACTCCGAAAGCCGTCGAGGGCGCACGCACATTCGCAGGCCACTGCTATGTGCTGGATACCGACGTCTGCAAGCCCGGTTCACGGCTCGGCGAAGCGATCGGATGCGCCGACGAAAACGTGGGAGAAGTGCAGTCGTTGCGCGAGGCCGGCGGATATTTCGCCCTGTTCTGCGGGCATGACCATAAAAACGCGTTCGTCGGCCACGTGCACGACATCGACCTTGGGTACGCGCCGACATGCGGCTTCGAATGCTATGGGCCGAAATCACGACTGCGTGGCATCCGCCTGTTCGAATTCAATGAAAACAATCCGCAGGCCTACGTGACGCGCATGCTCACCTGGGGCGATCTGATCGGACGTTATTCAAGCAACGAATTGCGCGTCTTCTTCGAAGACCATTGCGTGACCGACCTTATCGGCATCCGCAACGAATTGCGCCGGCCGCAAGTACTCGCAACATTGATCGGCACGACCGCCGTGACGTTCGGCGTAATCGGAAGAGCGTTGCTCGGCGCGTTGCGCAAATCGTAGCAATCGTCGAAAATATCGCAGCGGAATCGCAGTCACAAAAATTCACAAAGAACGGAACGGTCAACGGAACAGGCTGACGCCACGGCGGGCGATGCAGTACGCATTGCCCAGCCACGTATGGCGGGAGTTCGGCCATACCGCACCCAGTCGTGGCGCGTTCTGACTCATCCAGATGCTCGGCACGCGCCCATCGGCGGAACGCGATCCAAGCAGGTTGAATCCGTTCTTCTCCAGCAGCCATTCCGGATGCTGGGTGGCGATGGCAAGCCCCTCCTCCAACGTGAGAGGCAGACGTTCGTCGGTATCGATGAGTTTGCGGGCCACATCCGGCTCACGATTGACATAGCATGTGCCCGTATGCGGCTCGACCACAAGATAGAAGGGACCTTCCGGAGGCTCGAAACCATCCTGCGGAAGGAAGCTGGCGATGTCTCGAGGCGGCATGGTGGTGAAGCCCGCCATGCGATTAATCGACGTTCTGGCTATCAGCGATTCCGGAGAAACCAGCTCACGCGTAGGAACCAGCAGAATATCAGACCCCAGATCGGACTCCTCCAATATGCGGATGAGCGGACGGGCCAACGCCCGGAACGCGGCCGCCGACATATCGGCCACATCCGGATATCCCAACGCCACGATTCGGTCCAGCTGCTTTTGCGCTTCTTCTGATGCCTTCGACATGCCTACCAGTGTACGCAAAACACAAGAGTGTCCCAATACTTCAGCTGATCTGCTTTCCACGGGGATCATGGCTTCCAAGCTCCACCAAGGAAGATCTTGCCCAAAATCATCGTCTTGGACGCGCAAATAACCACCCATCTGTGTAAGTTGCGCCTCGAATCGACGAAGTCCCGTTCCTCCCGAGTCAATAGATGAGCTGCAAGCAATCACATTTCGCAAACGAATCGAATACTCATCAAAGAGGTAACAATGACAATCATCAAAAAGGCAACCGTCCTGCTGGCATCACTATTGGTCGGTCTTTTCCTTATCGGATCAGTGCAGCCCCACGCTTCCGCAGAAGTATCATCATGTTCACGTAGTATTCAACAACAGGCACAACGACCATTCCAACCGTCTGGTACGGAGCCCAATAAATTACTCAAATGGCAAGGTTGATTGGAGACTGTCATGATTCGGAAGACCGCGCAATGGATCGCGTATCTCATCACCGTCATCGCTTTGGTGTGTGGACTTGAAATCGTCGGAAATCTTCCCGTGCAGCAACAATCTTCCTTGCCTTTGGGATCGCACTTCTGGCTTGCACTGTGGTGCGTGCTGGGAATAATGATCCTGGCATTCGTACGGCTTTCCAGAGGATATCCAACGACGTTCGTTATCTGCACCACGGCCATCTGCGTGCTGGACTGGCTGATGCTTGGCCTTCGGTACTCGCATATCACTCTGGGAGGATTGTTCACAGGCTCAACAGTGGAAATCATCAGCAATGCGCTCAATGCCGTATCGATGGTTGTGCTACTGTTCACCTGGTCACGCAGTGAACGGCACAAGTAGACAATAGACGGACTGGCGGGGCTCGCAGGACGGATTGGCGATTGTGCAGGCCACAACCCGGATTTACAGCCGTATATTGCACATTGTGGCTTGAAGGGGGTACCTTCCGTCGTCAATGCGCTCTCTTACGAAATCCAAAAACGGCTATTTTCCAACGATTTTCGGATACAACAATCCCAAGCGGCAAAGGACCTTCAGCCACAACCCGGAAATTACGCCCCTATCTCCGACTTGTGGCTCGCCCAACGCGGCCAAAGCAATCGAAACCGCGAGAATCGCACCACCTCCGCCGCACCACCCCAATACCTCAACACCAAACGCCCATCCGATAAACGCAGTCGCACCGACCGCGCATCAGACCAGCATACGGATAGCGGGAACGGCTTGACGGCGGGTTTTCGTAAGATTGAACAACGCGTGTGGCCGCCCACGACGTCGTTTTGGGCCGGCTGGTCGACCTCAGGCGTGCATCAATCGAAATTACAGAACCGTTCCATCATTGAGCGAGAGGTTGTTATGTCCGAAAAAATCAAGGTCGGCATTCTCGGAGCTACGGGCATGGTCGGACAGCGCTTCGTCACGCTGCTCGAAAACCATCCGTGGTTCGAAGTGGTCACTCTTGCCGCGTCCGCACACAGCGCCGGCAAGACTTACGAAGAGGCCATCGGCGGTCGCTGGAAGATGGAAACCCCGATGCCGGAATTCGCCAAGACCATGGTGGTCAAGAACGTGGCCGATGTGGAAGACGTGGTCAAGGACGTTGACTTCGTGTTCTCCGCGGTGAACATGCCGAAGGCCGAGATCCGCGCCATCGAAGAGGAATACGCGAAGACCGAAACCCCTGTCGTGTCCAACAACAGCGCGCATCGTTGGACTCCGGACGTGCCGATGGTGGTGCCGGAAATCAACCCGGAGCATTACGACGTGATCGAGCACCAGCGCAAGCGTCTCGGTACCAAGCACGGCTTCATCGCAGTCAAGCCGAACTGCTCCATCCAGGCTTATACCCCGGCCCTGGCCGCATGGAAGGAATTCGAACCCCGCGAAGTGGTGGTGAGCACCTACCAGGCCATTTCCGGCGCTGGAAAGACGTTCGAAGACTGGCCTGAAATGCTGGGCAACATCATTCCGTTCATCTCAGGTGAGGAAGAGAAGTCCGAGAAGGAGCCGCTCAAGGTCTTCGGCCATGTGGATGCCGAAAAGGGCGAGATCGTGCCGTTCGACGGCCAGCTGCGCATCACTTCTCAGTGCATCCGCGTGCCCGTGCTCAACGGCCACACCGCCACGGTGTTCGTGAACTTCGCCAAGAACCCGACCAAGGAAGAGCTGATCGAGCGTCTGGAAAGCTACACCAGCAAGGCCGCCGAACTTGGTCTGCCGCACGCTCCGAAGCAGTTCATTCAGTATCTGGCCGACGATGACCGTCCGCAGGTGAAGAAGGACGTGGATTACGAGGGTGGCATGGGCGTTTCCATCGGCCGTCTTCGTGAGGATTCCATCTTCGATTGGAAGTTCGTCGGGCTCGCCCACAACACCCTGCGCGGTGCCGCGGGCGGAGCTTTGGAAAGCGCGGAGATGCTCAAGGCTCTCGGATACATCACCAAGAAGTGACGTCACTTTACGAAAACCCGCGGAGGAACTTTCATCGGTTCCTCCGCGGGTTTTCGTATTTCGCGCTATTCCGGGCGATTCAGCGGCCGGTGCCGCCGTACACCACGGCTTCAACCTGATCGGCGTCGAGGCCGTATGCCGTGTGCAGGGCCTTGACCGCGTCCTGCAGCTGCTCGAGCGGCACGAGGGCCGCGATGCGGATCTCGGACGTGGAGATCATCAGCACGTTCACGCCCTTGTCGCTCAGCGCGTTGAAGAACTTGGCAGCCAGACCGGAGTGGGTCTTCATGCCCACGCCCACCACGGCGACCTTGCCGACATTGGCGTCGACATCGAAGGATTGGTATCCCAGCTCGTCCTGCTTGTCCTGCAGCACTTCCTGCACCTTGGCAGCCGCGGTGCCCGGCACGGTGAAGGAGATGTCGGCGGTGCCGGTGGATGCAGACGCCTGCACGATCATGTCGACGTTCACGCCGGCTTCGGCCAGCATGGTGAACACCTTGGCGGCCATGCCCGGCTCGTTCGGCACGCGGCGGACGGTGGCCAGCGATTCGGTGCTGTCATGCGCGACGCCGGAGATGATCGGGACTTCCGGGCCGAGATCAGGGAACAGATCGCCCAGGGACTGGTTGTTGTTTTCGCTCATGGTTCTTACCTTTGCTTGTAAAGTCTTGCGATTTCGTGGTTTCGGCGAACGTTCGGTGTTCGCCGAAAGTCGGTCAGATGTTCGGCAGGGTGCGCGGATCGACGCCTTCCGGCACGATCAGCGTGCCACGACGGTGGGAGAAGGAGCTGCGCACGTGCAGCGGCATGTCGAATCGCTGCGCGTATTCCACACAACGCAGGGCGAGCACCTTGGAACCGCAGGACGACATTTCCAGCATCGACTCGTAGTCGATGACCGGAATGCGGCGAGCCGCCGGAACGATTCGCGGATCCGCCGTGAACACGCCGTCGACGTCCGTGTAGATCTCACACACGTCAGCGTTCAGCGCTACTGCGAGCGCCACCGCGGAAGTGTCGGAACCGCCACGGCCGAGCGTGGTGGCGTCGCCGCCTTCGTTCACGCCCTGGAATCCGGCCACGATGGCTACGGAGCCCTTGTCAAGTGCGCGGCGCACGCGGTCCGGCTTCACGGCCTTGATGTGTGCGGTGCCGAACTGGGCGTCGGTCATGAAACCGGCCTGGGAACCGGTGAAGGAGTATGCATGGGAACCGGCCGCATGAATCGCCATAGCGAGCAAACTCATCGAAATACGCTCGCCTGCGGTCATCAGCATGTCCATTTCGCGCGCGGGCGGGTTGGAATCGATGCTGAGCGCCTGATCAATCAGGTCGTCGGTGGTGTCTCCCATTGCGGAGACCACGACGGCCACGTCGTTGCCGGCGTTCTTCGTTTCGATGATGCGTCGGGCCACGCGCTTGATGGATTCTGGGTCGGCTACGGAAGAGCCGCCAAATTTCTGCACGATGAGAGCCACAACTTATCCAATCTTCTCAGTGTGTTGTTTGCCTGCGATGTGGGCAGGCTGAACGATTATAGGAATATTCAGTTTTGCCAAGTCAAGCAACGCCCAGCATACGGAATCTCATACGGCACGACGGCCGGCGAGGGCGCGGCCGAGTGTGATTTCGTCAGCATATTCGAGATCTCCGCCGACTGGCAGGCCGCTGGCCAGGCGCGTCACCGTGATGTCGGTCTGTGCGAGCAGTTGCGAGAGGAAGCTGGTGGTCGCCTCGCCTTCCACGTTTGGGTTGAGGGCCAGAATCACTTCCTTGACCTCGTCGTCTTTGAGCCGTTCGATGAGTTTCGCTATGTTGAGGTCGGCTGGCTGCACGTTGGCCATTGGGTTGATGGCTCCGCCGAGCACGTGGTACAGGCCGCGGTATTCGTGGGTGCGTTCGATGCTCATCACGTCTTTGGGTTCTTCCACGACGCAGATTATGGAGTGGTCCCGTCTTGGGTCCACGCAGGTCGGGCATGGGCTGGATTCGCACACGTTGCCGCAGACGTCGCAGAATCGTACTTTTTCCTTGACTTCCGTGATGGCGTCGATCAGGCTTTGCGATTCCTCGTCGGATGCGTTGAGCAGGTAGAAGGCGATGCGCTGAGCGCCTTTTGGCCCGATTCCGGGAAGGTGCGCGAACGCGTCGATCAGTCGTTGGATGGCGCCGTCGTAGGCCAATGCCATGTGTCGTTCCCTTTCGTGGATGTATGCCGTTTAGGCGTCGAGACTCTTCTTGTGTTGCACGTTGAGCGGATTCTTCGGATCGTCCGCTTTGAATTCCTCGATTTTTTTCACCTCGAACAGCCGCTTGAGATCTTCCACGCCCAAGGCGGTGGATTGTCCCAACGATTCATCGCTCATGGAGTATTCGTCGTCTTCCGCCGCGACCTGTGGCGTCACGGGTTCCGCTTGGGTGAATTGCCCATTCCACGGGTCGTTTGCGGCGGAGGCCGACGCTTCGCCGCGCGCATCATGCCGTTGACCATGATGCGGCTGTCCGTCCGGGTTCCCGTTACGTGCGGATTCGCGTGCGAATTCCTGGACTGGCTGACGTTCGGGTTCGGGCGGACCCGCCTGTACGGGCATGGGAGCACCCCACGGGTCGTCGTCCACCGCCGGAACTTCCGATACCGCTGAAACCGCCGGAGGGTTTGCCCACGGATCGTCATCCATGTTCAGTTGGCTTTCCGGCATTACGGATTCCGGCGATGCGATGGCCGGCGTGGAAACGGGTGCGGCACCCGACGCAACGGGAACCGCCCACGGATCGTCTTCTTCGGAAGGAACGAAAGAGGCCGTGGAAGGAGTCGCGAAAGAGGATGCGATTCGCGTGTCCGGAATCGCGATCGGGTTACCGACCGTTTGCATGACTTGCTGTTGCGACGGCTGCTGCACCGGCTGCGAAACGGGTTTCGGAGCGGTCACGCCCCACGGGTCCGTCTCGTCCTGTTCAAAAACATTCGGCTGGCTTCGGTGAACCTCCTCGTCGGCGGATTCACCCGCTTCGGATGATTTGCGGCTTGCGGAACGCTCTTCCCCTTCATCGGATGGAGACAAGGAAGCGGCATTGCCGAGATTTGCGGTCAGCAAAGTCGCGGTTTTGAGCTGTTCCTGCACGAGTTGCGCGTTGATCTTGCTCTGTTCTTCCGGACTGAGTTTGCTCCATGCGATGGCTTGCGTGCCGTCGCCAAGTTTCTTCGCCGGCATGAGCGTGACCTGCGGGCCGAACGTTTTGTGCACTTCGGCGCGCAGAATCTTCACCACGTTGTTCGTGCCGTCCACTTCTTCCTTGGACACGGCTTTGGCGAACGCATACTTGCTCAGGGCTTTGTCGAATTTGATCCACAGCCGGTTCGATTTCTCATCGAACATCACACGCGGAACCTTGGTGCGGTCCACGTAACGGCGGACATCATCCGGCAGTCCGGCCACGAGCGCGTCCCATTTTTCGTCGGGAGTGCGATTGTCCTGCGCCACGGTATCGGGAATCGCAACGGTCGCGGCATCCGTTCCGGACTGTACGCCGTCGTCCGAGGATCCCATCGCCTGTTCCACTGCGGCGAGTACGGAAGCCGCTCCGGAAGCCACGGCATCGGCAACGTTCGTCGGAGCCGCGGAAGGCTGTACGGAACGCACTGATTGGCCCACGGATTGAGCTGCCGGCTGAGCGGAAACCGATTGGGCGGAAGTCGTCTGGGTGCCCCTGCGTCGTGAACCGGCCATCGACGGGCGCTGCGAGCCGGATTGCGCGGAATCGCTTGAAACCGCGGGAACGGGCATGCCGGATGTCGGCGCATCACCTGCGGGAGCGGCGGAACCGAAGTTCTGCTCACGTCCGGCCAGCAAGCGGGCCGCGAGGAGCTCCAATCGCATGCGGGGCGAGATGGCGCCGTTCATATTGGCCAGCGTGGCATTGATCGTATCGGCCATGGAAGTAAGCGCGGCCAGACCCAGCGACGACGCCTGACGGCGCAGATCGTCCATGTTTTCGGCCGCGGAATCGTCGGAAAGCACACTTTCGGCGCGTTCCCCTCCCAACGTAAGCACCAGCAGGTCGCGCACGCGGGCCAGCAGATCCTCCACGAACCGGCGGGGGTCGAATCCTCCGACGACGACTTTCTGAATCACCCCGTACAGTGCTTCGCCGTTTTTGTCGGCTACCGCGTCGACGGCCTCGCCGATAAGCGCGTCCGGAGTGAAGCCCAGCAGCGCCACCGCGGAATCGTAGGAGATTTTGCCGTCCGCGGCACCGACCATCAGCTGGTCGAGGACGGAGAGCGTATCACGCACGGAACCGCCGCCGGAACGCATGGCCAAACGCAGCACGCCCGGCTCGGGTTCGATGTTCTCGTTGCCGCACACCTGCTCGAGGTACGGTCCCATGATTTCCTGCGGAACAAGACGGAACGGATAGTGGTGGGTGCGCGAGCGGATGGTTCCGATCACCTTGTCCGGTTCGGTGGTGGCGAAGATGAACATGACATGCTCCGGCGGCTCCTCCACGATTTTCAGCAGTGCGTTGAAACCTTGCGGCGTGACCATATGGGCCTCGTCGAGGATGAAGATCTTGTAGCGGTCGCGGGCCGGGGCGAATCCGGCGCGTTCACGCAGTTCGCGGGCGTCGTCGACGCCATTGTGCGAAGCCGCATCGATTTCCACGACATCGATCGATCCCGGACCGCCGGTGGCCAGATCACGGCAGCTTTCGCATTCGCCGCACGGATGGGAGGTGGGCCCCTGCTCGCAGTTGACGCAACGTGCGAGGATACGCGCGGATGACGTCTTGCCGCATCCTCGCGGACCGGAGAACAGGTAGGCGTGCGTAAGCTTGTGTTCGTCGAGCGCGCGCATCAGCGGAACGGTGACTTGGTCCTGTCCGATCACGCCTTCGAAAGTGTCGGGACGATACCTTCTGTATAGAGCCAATGCCATCTGTTTTCCTTCCGCCGTAACGTCACTAGGCTACCGATTAAATACGACACGGCGCACCTGCAAGCGATTGTTTTTCCAACGGTTCCGCTCGACTCGCTCACGGAGCGCGGAGCAGGGAACACAAAATTTGACGCAGTGTCAATTCTGGGATTACACTTGATTACGTCAAGAGATTGACGGAGTGTCAATATGTTGCGGAAGCACAGACAGCCACTCGCGAAGGAGAAGAACGATGAGCGCAACCACGCAGCCAGCAATCACGGTCGGAGACGCACGCCGTCAGCAGATCGTGCACGCGGCACGCCAAATCTGCCTCGAAAAAGGATTCTCGAAAATCACGGTCAGCGACATAGCCGGCCGCGTCGGCATGACCCGATCGCTCTTCTACCACTATTTCCAAGACAAAGACCAGGTTGCCGACGCCGTGCTCGACGACGTCATCAGCGAAGTCATAGCGCATTTGGAAGAGTGGAACACCCAACGCGAGGTGGGCAACATCTCGAAAGCACTCGACGACGTGGTGCGTCTCACCCGATCGCTCATCAAAGAGGATGGTCCGTTCAGCCAACGGATGATCGAAGACGGAAACGCGGGACTGTACATCAAGTTCATCGACCGCACGGCCGACCGCATCGCCGAATACATCTGCGCATCCACCGTGCGCGATTTCGAGAAAATGCACGGGCTGCCGATAACCAATGAGCATGAAACCTTCTACACGCTCATCGTCGGTCTGATCTCACTGATCAGACTGCATCCCGACACCGACGACTCCGTCGTCCGACAGGTGGCGGCACAGACGCTGCACCTGAACGAATACATGTGACGCGAACCGTTGACGCGAAGCGTTTCGCGAATCATGTGAGGAGAGAAAGGATTAGCGATGTTGTTCCAAGTCTATGGCGACACCGCCGTATACCAGTGGATTGGCTGGTTTCTTGTCTTTGGCTGCCTGATCGGAGCCAACGAGCTGGCCCGTCGAACCAAAACCGGCGGAATCGTGGCGTTCCTGATCGTTCCGGCGATTCTGACCGTCTACTTCATCACCATCTACGTGGCCGCGGCATTCGGAGCCGAATGGGCTCTGAGCAACCCGACCTACGTGCACATGACCAGCTGGTTCCATTACGCGAAACTGTATGCGGCCACCGCGGGCTGCATCGGCTTCATGGCGCTGAAATACAAGTGGGGCAGCATCGGCAAATCCGAATGGTTCAAGTGCTTCCCGTTCGTGATCGTGGCCATCAACATCCTCATCGCCGTGGTCTCCGACTTCGAATCCGCCATCCGCGCGTGGGGCACCACCTGGATCTCCACCGAAGGCGTGACCCTCTACGGCGGCTGGCACAACGTGTTCAACGGCGTGGCCGGCATCATCAACATCGCCTGCATGACCGGATGGTTCGGCATCTACGTTTCCAAGAAGAAGCAGGACATGCTCTGGCCCGACATGACGTGGGTGTTCATCGTGGCCTACGACCTGTGGAACTTCTGCTACACCTACAACTGCCTGCCCACCCACTCCTGGTACTGCGGCCTGGCGCTGCTGCTCGCCCCGACCGTGGCCAACTTCTTCTGGAACAAGGGCGGCTGGATTCAGAACCGCGCCAACACGCTGGCCATCTGGTGCATGTTCGCGCAGGTATTCCCCGCCTTCCAGGATGAATCCAAGTTCGCCGTGCAGTCGGTGAACAATCCGAACGTGAACCTGACGATCTCCCTCATCGCACTCGTGGCCAACATCCTCGCCTTCGGCTACATCATGTACCGCGCCAAGAAGCAGCACGTGAACCCGTGGATGCAGGAAGTGTTCGCCGGCACCAAGGACTTCGAGCAGGCCATGGCCCGCCGCGAAGACCTGGCCGCCTGAACGCCGATCACCACAAACAACAACCCGTAAACGAGTCGGGGTGTCATGAAACACTCATGCCACCCCGATTCGCATATTCGGCAAGGCTCGCAGGAAGCCAAGCGCCCGAACATCATCGCTCAAACCTACATCTTCGAACGCAATCGAATGAACAGGCATCCCGCGGCGACGAATACGACGACCACAGCAACGAAACACCATAACGTGGTGCCAATCACTGAGGAAACCATCAGCGAGGGTGCAACGAACGCGAACAATCCGCACAACAGACGAGAGAATCCCAAGATGAAACCCTGCACCGACGCACGGCAATCCTCCGGGAACGTCTCCTGAACCCACACCTTGCAGATGGCCTCGCCTGCCAACGGCAGACCCACATACATGATCGCGGTGGCGGCCACGATGGTCCAGAGCGAGCTGCCTCCGGCCGCCATCAACACCATGGCCACAAGCGCCACCACACCACCGATTCCGAACAACGGATTGCGCCATTTCGTATTGACCGTTGCCGACACCAGCAGATTGGCCAGGAACATCACCACATAGAGCACGATTCCCAAACCTGTGGCCAGGCTCTGCGAAGCGTTCGCATTGACCAACATGAATGTCTGGAATTGGCCCCAAGTGTTGGCCACGATGTTCCAGAACACGTAAAACACCAGCAGCGTTACGAACAGCCTGCTCAACGAACGGTTACGCGCATGCCCCAACAGCAGGGCCGCCATACCGCCGGACTTCCCACCGGAATCCACGGAGCCGTCGCCATCAGAACGTACCGACGCTTCCGCAGATGCGTGTAAAACCGCGAATTCCTTGGAGAACAACCGCCACAGCCACAGAGCGAACGCGACCACCGCCAGCAAAGCGAACATCACCCGGCCACCGACGGCACCTTCGAAACCGGAGACCGCGAACGCGATCAACGCCGAACAGAGCATGCCCGACTGCCATCCAAGCTGCGTGATCGTAACCAGTTTCGAACCCGCATCAGGATCCCGCGCATCGCGAGACAGCACCGACAGCGACACCGGCAAGTCTATGCCGGTCCCCAATCCGGCCAGAACCACACCGGCAAGCAGCATCCAAAAATCGCAGGAGAACGCGCACAGCAGGAACCCGCAGGCCGTGAACACGCAAATCCAATCGAACACTTTCGTCATGCCGAATCTGCCACAGATTATGCCGGCAGCTATCGAACCGGCCGCGATCGCGAAATTCAGCACCGCACTCAACGCGCCAACCTGCGTGTTCGACAACTCAAAACCGGTCTGCCACATCGTAATGGTGGTGGATAGTCCCACAATCGCAGATGAACCGAGAAACGAGCCTACCCCTCCGCACAATCCCAGATTTCTCAACACATGACGCGAGTCCGCACCACTGTAAGACATCTCATTTTTCCTCTCATTAAAACAACATCCCAAAAAAGTCGGCCATGTCCAAGGAGGCAGACATGGCCGACTATTCTCACGGAATCAGGAGGGCAGTCCTAATCCCGTTCGATCACGCCTATCGTTCCCGACACACAGCGAGATACGAAGCGATAACGCTCAACACCGTCGCCACGGCCATGGCCGCCACGCCGATGATGACGCTTTGCAGGTCGGCGGTCGACTGCGCATTCTGCGCGAAGCTGATCACACTGGCCACCGTATTGACTCGATCGCAGATGAATACCGTCGTGGAGCACATCAGCAGCACCGATGTGACCACACAGCACACGTCGGAGATGACCGACAGCGCCGGATTGCTCATCTTGGGCTGCTCCAGCACCACACGCGCGATCATCAGCACAATCGCCACAATCGAACCAGCGATTGTGAGTTGGTTCAAGGCAATGTTGCCGAACGTGGCGGTGTGGCTGTTGATGAAGTAGAAGGCCAGTCCGACGATCGCCGCGATGACGGCCAACACCGTGACGTAGAAGCCGAACGCCTGTTTTTTCATGAAGCTCATTGCAGTTCTCCTTACCTAGCTTCAATCTCACTGCCGGCCGGAACGGCCACGACGGGACACCACATACATGACGGCACCCAACAGGGCGAGCAGTCCGGTCACCACGCTGGCTCCGGTCAGAGCGTTGTCATACCAGGTACGCACATGCTCGATGCGGGTGGTGGAGTTGATGCCGTCCACGGCATTGGAGTTGGCATACGCATAGTTCTGCCACTTCATGTTCCTGTGCAGGGCTTCCATCAGCTTGGTGTCTTGCTGAACGTTTTCAACGGTCCAGTAAGGCCACAGCTTGGCCACCGCGTCGATGCTGTCGTCACCGGTGGAGGTGAGCATGGTGATGCCGTTGTAGGCGGCGGCACGCAGGTTCTGGTATTCGTTGTCCATGATGAAGTCTTCGGACAGGATGCCGTTGAAGCCCCATTCGCCACGCAGAATGCCAAGCATAAGGCCGGTGGATGCGTTGGTGCTGGTCACACCGATACGGTTATAGCCGCTCATCATGCCCAGCGCGCCCGCATCTTCGACCGAACTCTGGTGGGCACGCAGTTCGCCTTCACGCGCCTTCTGTTCAGTCATGAACGTGGCGACGCCGGTTCGGTTGATTTCCGTGTCGTTGAAGGCGTAATGCTTCGGAGCCAGGATGCAGCCATACTCCTTCGCCGCCGCGATGGATGCGGCAGCCTGGAAGTTGGTGAGGATCGGGTCTTCGGAATAGTACTCGTGGTTACGGGCGTTGTACGCGGTGCGATGCAGGTTCGTGCCCACACCCCACAGGATGGTGGTGTTCGCCCAGATCGAGTAGTTTCCGATTGCCTCGCCCCACTCTTCGGCAAGCTGCTTGCTGAAGGTCTGGCCGAGAACGGTCTCGCTGGCCATGACGCCCATCGAGTAGCTCAGGTTCTTGTCGTCGGCGTCAACCGCGTACAGGTCGCCAGAGGATTTGTCGGTGTTGGCGTACTGGCCGAGCGTGTAGGAGGCGAATCCGCCGGGGCCGTCGTTCTGGATGACTTCCGGAGACGTGATCGATTCGATGGCCTTGGTGGAGGTTCCACCGAACGCCGTACGGATCAGGGCTTCCGAAAGGTCCATCTGATCGATGAGGTCGTCCCAACGGGAATCGCTGATGTCAACGCCTTTGAGCGTGGCGAGGTTCAGTCCGTTGTCGGCGCCCCACGTAACGGAGGAGGTGTCGCCGTTGGACGTGATCTCATAGGTGTCGTTGGTAAGACCTCCGGCAAGCATCTCATCGGTGGCGGTCAGATCCTTGTAGGTCTTCGGCCAGGTTCCCTGCCAGTCGGAACGGCTCAGATAGGTGACGGTACCCGGCATCCACGTGTTCAGGTCGGCGTCCTGCAGCTGATTCTCAACCTCAGTACCGTTCTTGCTGACCGCGAACGTGGTGGTGTCGAGCTTATCGAGGGTCCACGTGGCCGCGTTGTCCGCGTCACCATCCACGGAAGTGCCCTGCTTGGCGAGCACATTGTTCACGGCATCGTGCGCGCTGTCCGCGATAGTGAACACGTATTCGCCCGCATCGAGGATGTACGTGCCTTCAGTGCCCTTGAGATTTTCAGCGGTGGAATCCCAGCTGGCCATGTACTGCGCGTCGGCGGTGATGGTCAGAGTCTGCGATTCACCCGGCTGCAACTCGTCGGTCTTGGCGTAGTCGAGCAGCTGCACCGCGGCCTTTTCAACGTTGTGGGCCTTGTCGTAATCGGTATACGGCACGCTGTCGTACAACTGCACGACGCTCTTGCCGGCGACGTCACCCGTATTGGTGACCGTGACTTTTGCGGTGACGGTCTTCTCCGTCAAATCAACATCCACGGAATCGAGCTTCTGGCTGAACGAGGTGTAGCTCAGGCCATATCCGAACGGATACGTCACTTCATCGTTGTAATCCCAAGAGCCACCGTCGGTGCTTCCTACAGTGGAGGAGGCGTTGCCCTGTCCAAGCTGCTCGTCGTAATACCTGGTTTCGTAATACTTGTAACCGGTGTAGATGCCCTCGGCTTGAACGATTTCGGAGTTGATGGTGTGCGAGGTGTCGGCGTTGGTCCACTCGTAATCACCGTAATTGTTGACGGCCGGAGAGCTGGCATTGTTCGACAGCCAGGTGTCGGACAGATGTCCGGACGGATTGGCATCGCCCGACAGCAGGTCAGCCACGCCGTAGAAGCCGTAGGCTCCCGGCAGACCGATCTGCATGATGGCATCCACGCCAGCGTTATCGGCCACTTCCTGAATCTGCATGGTGTTGGCGCTGTTGACAAGCACGATCACCTTGCCGCCGTTAGACTTCTTAGCCTGCACGGCCGCGTCGATCAGGGCACGCTCGTTATCGGTAAGGCCAAGCGGATCGGTTTGACCTTCCCCGCCGCTGACGCCTTCCTCGCCCGGCATGTATGCGCGGTTCTCGCCTGAGGCACGCGCGATGGTCACAATCATCACGTTATTGCTGTTCAGGCTGTCCTTCCAGTCAGAGCTCACCGCGGTCATCTGATCCGTGGAAGGCTCCTTTCCGGAGAACGTCTCGCCGATCATCGGAGCGGTGATGCGGTTGACCATGCTCGTCTGCCCGAAATTATTGATTTCCGTGGAAAAATCGTCCTTCATGGACTCATACATGGCCTGAAGGGTCTCATTGATGGAGAATCCCTTCTCCTTGAACGCGGTGACCATGTCCACCGTATCGGCATCGGTGCCTTCGTTCTGGCTGACGACGGAACCCATGTCTCCGCCCTGCACCGGATAATAGCTGGAGAAACCGAGCAGGCTGACCTTCTGGATCTCATCATCGCTCAACGGCAAAGCGCCGTTGTTCTTCAGCAGCACGGAACCTTCCTCGCTGACCCGTTCGCCCAGATCGCGAATAGATTGCACCAATTCCTTAGTACTGGAATAATCTGATTTGTAGGTGTACGTTTCGCTGGCGTCCACGCCGTCATCGGACACGAATCGGGTACTGGTGGTACCCAGGAACTTGTTGATGTCGGTTCGGAAACCCTGCACGGCACTCGTCGCCGTCAGCGACAGTGCCAACAGCGCGGCGAACGTGGTGGTAACACCTCGCCATACCCGAGAACTCGGATTTCTTTTCATTGGATTCCTCCTGGTTGTTGGGAATATTTCCGGTCCCGCCGTGGCAGCGGTGGAACCGGAAATACACAATTACCTGCGATCACTTGGCCTTACGGGCTTTACGCTCCTCGGCCTTCTTCGCCTTGCGAGCAAGCTTGGCCTGGTATTTCGCCTCTTCCGCCTCATAATCAAGACCCTTCTTGGCACAGCGGGCCTTCAGCTCATCCTTTCGAGCCTGTTCGGCCTCGCGGTCGGCCTTCTCCTGCTCGAGACGGAGACGTTCGGCCGGTTCGACCCACTCACCGCCGGCAGCCAGAACAGCCGCCTTCTGATGTTCGAGAATGGCCGCTTGGTCATCCTTGACATGCTTCTCCACATTGAGGAAGATCATCAGCACCGCGATCACGGCATAGCAGATCAATTCGGCTCCGATGTAGCACAGCGCCAACACCGTCTGAACGGCACCGTTCTGCATGTTGGCCGAAGGGTCATAGCCGGCGGACGTGAGCAGGGCGTTAATCAGACCATTGCCCAGGCCGGTCATGCCAACCATGATCGCGCCGTAAACAGACATCGTGAAACCATCGGAGCGGAAGCCGTTCTTCGCCTCCAAATGGTCGAGCACATCGGAAAGCAACGCAAGCGTCACATACATGGCAGGAATCGAACCGATGCCCTTCAGCACCACGCCCACACACACCATGACCAAGCTGTGCACGTCGATCAGGCTCACGGCGCCGCCGATAACCGCGAACACCATGCCGATCATGACGGAATTACGCTTGCCGAACTTATTCGCGATCGGCCAGGCCAACAACATACCGATAGCGGTCGGAATGCCGCCGATCAGTCCCAGCGTGGACATGGCTGCGCCTGCCGATGCCTCAGTGGAGACGCCATCGAACATCCAACGCGTGTAATAGCTCATCGAGCCGTTCTTGACCATGCCGGAAAGCTGAAACAGCAGGAAGTACAGAATGATGATCCACCAGTAGCCGTTGCCCATACAGGCCTTCACCTGCTGAGCCATGGGCAGCTTCTCCTCAACGATGTTGAGCTTGATGTTCTCCTCGGTGATGCGCTCGCGGGTGAAGTAGTATTCGCACAGAATGCCGATGGCCGTCAGCACGCACAGCACGATCATGACCACACGCCAATGCGCGTAGCTTGCCGCGGTGTCGATAGTGCCGTCGTTGTTGACGAACAGGTAGCTTTGCAGCAGAATCGGCACAAGGATGCTGGCTCCGATGCCGATCGCGGCAACGCCGGAAGCATTGGAAAGAGTGGCGAGCAGACCACGCTGGTTGCTGTTCCTCGTAGACAGGCCGACCATGGAACTGTGCGCCGTGTAGAACAGCGGATATGCGATGGCGTAATACAGGTTGTACGAAATCGCTATCCACAGCATCTGCACACCGGAGTCAGCACCGGTGGGGGTCATGAACAGCAGCGCGATGGCCACCACCACGAACGGCACCGACATGAACATGTACGGGCGGGCCTTGCCCTGCGACGTGCGGGTGTTGTCGATGAATCGTCCGATCACCAGATTGCCGAGAATCACGAGGATCACCGACGCCATCGGCAGGATGGTGGAGAACATGCCGAATCTACTGGTGTCCGTCCACCCCAGAACATCAGAATAGTAACGGTTGAGGTACGAGCCGAAAATCGCGTTGGAAACAAACGCGCAGAATGGTCCAACAAGGTAGCCGAGCAGCATTTCCGGCGGTTTCACGTTCGCCGAGGTGATGCGCGTGCGTACCAGCGGATTATTGAAGAAACCGCCGGTCTTCTTTGCGGTCGAATCAGTCATCTTTGCCTTTCTTCCTGTTGTTTTCACGTTTTGCGATTACGGTCACGCGTTTGTTTCGCATGCGACGGTATGCACGCCGTTGCGCAACGTCGTGGTCGTACCGTCCGGCAGCGTCAGTTCGCATGTCGTTCCGACCGGCACTTCCACGGTGATCGAGAAGTGGGTTCCGTCGAGGGACCAGGCCGATCCGACGCGTCCATACGGAGTGTCCACATGCGCCTTCGCCCACGTAAGGCCACCGCCGACCACCGGCTTGACTTTGAATCTCCTGTACGCTGCGTCGACCGCTTCGATTCCCGCCACCCGCTGGTAGAGGAACGCACCGACCGCACCGGATGCGTAATGGTTGTATGAGATCATCATGTCCGTGCCATCGTCGCCGATGGGGCATTCGCCGTTCTCATCCAGACCGTCCCAGCGCTCCCAGATGGTGGTGGCGCCCATCTTCACCTCATACAGCCAGCTTGGGCACTGCGTGTTGAGCAGCATGCGGTAGGCCACGTCCTCACGACCGTTGTCGGCGAGAGCGAAGAGGATGTACGGGGTTCCGGGGAAGCCCGTGCCGATGCGGTAATCGTTGCTTTCGATGAGTTTCACCAGATTGTCCACGGCTTTACCGCGCACGGATCGCGGGAACATGTTCAGATATAGGGGCAGCACGTAACCGGTTTGGAATTCGTTGGCGAGTTTGCCGTTGCCGTCGGTGAGGATGCTGCAATATGCGTCGGCCACTTTGTCTGCAAGGTCGTTGTAGTACTGTGCGTCCTGTGCGTTTCCGAGAATCTGCGCAACGTGGGCCAGAGTGCGGCTAGTGTTGTTCAGGCTTGCGGTGGCAGTCCATTTGGCTCTTCCCTGCCATTGGTTCATTTTCGGTACGTCCGGAGCGATCCAGTCTCCGAAGTGGAGTACCGATGGAGTGTTCCAGATGTATCGGCTCTTGCCGAAGCTCAGGAGACCGGCCCAGAACGTGCAGGCTTTCACGTACCGTTTCATGGTGTCGTACATGTCACGCAATACGGTGTCGTCCCCGCTGGCACGGTAGACCGCCCAGGGAACGAGCACGCAGGCGTCGCCCCACCAGTCGACGGCCATTTTGGGCATGGTGGCGGGGAAGCCGTAGCCTTGCACCGGAACCGTGTTGGGGATGCCTCCGGTTTTGAGCTGTTCGGCTTTCACGTCTTTGAGCCATTTTTCGAGGAAACGGGTCATATCGAAGTTCAGACAGGCCGTCGGCGAGAACACTGCGATGTCTCCGGTCCAACCCATGCGTTCGTCGCGCTGCGGGCAGTCGGTCGGGATGTCCACGAAATTCGATTTCGCACCCCAGACGATGTTGTGCTGCAACTGGTTGAGACGTTCGTCGGAGCATTCGAAATCGCCGATTCTGCGCAGTTTGGAATGCAATACCACGGCTTCTATCTGCAGGTCGTCCGCAGAAATTCCTTTTACGCCCACATAACGGAATCCCATGTAGGTGAAGTGCGGACTGTACTCCTGCACGTCTTGGGGGAAGTTCGCGGCATCGGCGCACTTGTACGTTGCCGTTGCTTTTGCGGTACGCAGGAACGCGGTGTTCAGGCTTCCGTCGCGGTTGAGTGTTTCCGCATGACGAACCACTATGGTCTGTCCGGTTTTTCCGTTGGCGATTCGCATACACACCACGCCCGCGAAATTCTGTCCGAAATCGTAGACGAGTTCGCCGTCCTCCCGCTTGGTCACGCTTACCGGGGAGAGGGTTTCATGCGCTACGACTCCGGAACCGTAGTCCGCTTCGATACGTTTCGGCTGGCAGCGTGGTTTTTCGAGCGTCGCATTATGCCAATCAGGGCATCGCGTTCCGTCCGTGCCGGTTTCCATCGTCGCGTCATAGGTTTCGCCGTCGTACAGGTCCGCCATGCGTACTGGGCCGGATTCGCTGACTTCCCAGCTGGCGTCCGTACCGATTGTATCCACGCTGCCGTCCGTATATTCGATACGCAGTTCGGCAAGAAGCGCCTGCCGGTCGGCGCTCACGCGGTTCTTGCGGGTGAACACGAAGGAGCCGACCGCCCATCCGCCGGCAACGGTGGCCAGCAAAGTGTGACTTATGCCGTCGGAGATCATGTCGGTCACATCGTAGGTCTGATACTGCAGGTTGGTTTTGTACGATGTGAAGCCGGGCGCGAAATACGTATCACCCACTTTTTTGCCATCGCAGCTGAACTCGTATACACCCATCGCGGTGGCGTACAAGCGCGCCTTACGTATGGTTTTCACACCATCGCAGGCAAACGACTTACGGAAGACCATCGGAACGGGAGATACCTTTTTTTCGGTGAAATCGTAGTCGGCATCGGAAATCCAACGTCCCTGCCACACCTGGTTCAAGCGCCCCGTCTCAAACGCGACTTCGGCATGGGCATGTTCTCCATCGCGAGTCCGCACGTCAAGCGACGCACGATATTCACGGAACGGCTTCAGCGCGGCGCCCGCGTACACCGTGGAGGTTTGATCGGATGCGTCGCCGGTCCACTCCCCTACGGTCAACCGGGCCTGGGAGATCTCGACGCCTGGCTTATCGGACTGTACCGCATACGAGAAGCGTGGATGCGGATTGTCGGTCACGCAACCGTGTTCCGCATGCTCCACACCGAATCCGCTGATCGTGATCATAACAAGCACTTCCTTTCGTGCCAGCCCCGTCCGGAACACCATCGTTTCCGCGGCCGCACATTCCCTCATCCTCGCTATCGAGAACCTCTTGGCTTTGAGTTTGCCCTTCATTCTTCGGCGGAACAAACCTCACTTCACGAAATGCGTTTTAAACCCCACGAAATGCAATCCGTGAAGTGTCCATGCTCGATGAGCGCGCTCAATCCATGTGTATTGTTGTAGGCAGAGCCACGCATCAAGGAGGAAGTGGAATTGTTCAAAGTCGCGGTAATCGAAGATGATCAGGCGGCGGCCGATACGCTCCTTTCCTGCCTGCAACGCTTCTCCACAAGCCACTCGCAGACGTTGTTCGACACGACCGTATTCCCTGATCCCACCGCATTCCTCGAGAAATACAATCCCCTGTGGGACATCGTGTTCATGGACATCGAAATGCCGAACATGGACGGCATGAGCGCGGCAAAGCGACTACGCGAACTCGACGAGCAGGTCACGCTGATCTTCGTGACCAACATGGCCCAATTCGCCTCGAAAGGGTACGAAGTGGACGCGCTCGACTACATCATCAAACCGTTCCTCTACAGCGATTTCGAACGCAAGATCACACGAGCCGTCAAATTATGCGCGACGGAAGCGGAATCCATCGTCATTCAGCAGCGCGGCAACTCACAACGACTCCTGCTACGCGAAATCAGCTACATCGAAGTACGTGGCCACAATCTCGAATTCCATACCGAACGCGGCAAGATTAGCAGTACCGGAAGCCTGCAGGATGTGGCGAACGCACTCGCCGACCACGATTTCCTCCGTTGCGGCAAGCCTTATCTCGTCAATCCACGCCACCTATCCGGCATCCGCGGGCAGTCGGCGGTACTGGCGGACGGAACGGAACTGACGATAGGTCGTGCGTTCCGCAAATCCTTCATGCTGGGTCTGGCACGCACCCTTGGGGACGACCATGTATTCTAACGTCGTATGGTTCTTCAACGCCACGGGATTTTCCTTTGAACTCACCGCAGCTACGGCGATGTTCACCTGGTGGGTAAAACGCAGGGAGCATTTCACCGTACGGTTCGTCGGATGTCTTTGCGTGGCAATCGTATTCTCGCTGGTATGGCAGATATTCGTGCCTTACATCGTATGGTCGATCATCCTGCGATGCCTTGCCTTCTACGGGCTGTGCCTTCTGGGGCTGCATTGCTGTCTGAGCATCAATTGGGGCCAGTCGCTGTTCTACGCAGTCGCCGGCATAGCATTGCAGCACATCGTATTCTGCGCATCCCGCATGATAGCCATGCAATTCGCCAAATGGGATGGCGACTATCATCCCGACATCCTCAACATCGCGTATCCGGCCGCGGTAATACCGGTCGGAATGTTGGCGTATCTGCTGTTCGCCAGACCGTTGAGGGAGCGTCTCCCCTACGTAACAGGATATCGATTCCTGTTGCTTACTGTGGGAATTCTACTGAGTGTCAACGTTTTCTCATGCCTGTTCGACTGGTATATGGCAGATATAGCATTCCCTGACGCTGCCTATGCCTTGTTCATGATGGTCCGCATCGTCGTCTGTGTGTTTCTGCTGCTCATGCTGCGCGAAATCGTCGATCGGGAAACCGCGGAACATAACGGCGAGGTGCTGCAGCAACTGTTGTACCAACAAAAATCGCAGTTGGAGAGCGACCGGGAAACCATTGATCTGATCAATGTGAAGACGCATGATCTCAAAAAACAGTTGTCGATGCTGGGCGGACGTATTCCGCAGGAGGAAATCGACGAACTCAAGCAGCTCGTCGGCATCTACGACTCCTCCGTGCGTACGGGAAATGAGACGCTTGATATTCTGCTGGCCAACAAATCGCTTCTCTGCGAGCAGAAGGGCATCCAGTTCGACAGGATGATCGATGGTTCGCAATTGTCGTTCATGAAGCCCGCCGACATCTACGCGCTGTTCGGCAACGCCATCGACAACGCCATCGAGGCCACCTTGAGGATCGAGGACCCAGCACAGCGATCCATCCGTATGAAGATACGGAACAGCCACGGCATGCTGGTCATTCATATGAGCAATCCGTTCACCGGCGGATTGCGGTTCCACGAGGGACTGCCGCAGACAACGAAAGACGACCGCCGATACCACGGTTTCGGCATGCGATCCATCCGTATGATCACCGAACAATACGGTGGCGTAATGGATGTTCACACGGATGAATGCAATTTTGTGCTGGACATACTGATTCCGCTGCCATAGGCCGGGGCCGACGAAAGCCGGCCCCGGCCTGTGTGAACCAGTTTTTCTGATTCGTGTTCTGTTTGTGGTTTATTCGTTATTTGGCTCGACGCTCACCTGCGTCGACAGCTTGCCGTCGCTTATACACAGCACCGCCGCGCCTTTCTGCGATTGCGGCACCCCCACCACGGCGAGCGCCTCGCCATAGTATGTTCCGGTTTCTCCGGTCACGAAGCTGCCTTTGTTGAAAGGTGCGGCGCAGCCAAAGCCGAGCACTTGCGCGGTCGACTCGCGTTCCACCCGCAACGTGCCACGTTCCAGCGGCTTGGTCACGCCGTTTTCATCGGTGTAGCGGACACGCACGTAGGCGAGTTCTTGCCCCTGGTACTCGATTTGCGCGGTCAGTCGCGTGTTATTGGTCGCGCTGACCAGTTGGCTACGGCCGATTTCACGACCGGACTCGCCATAGGCCACGGCTTCCAGAGTTCCCGGCTCGTATGTGCAGGAGAAGCGTGCGATGCAATCGTTGTTCATCTCCTTACGATCCACTTCTCGCCCGTTGAGCAGCAACGCCACGGATGCGGCCCTTGCGTAGACCTCCACGTTGGCTTTGCGCCCCTCGCATCCGTTCCAGCTCCATGAGTCGATGGCGTTGCTCATCTTCCAGGCGCTTGGCGAATGCTTGTCTCCCGTATGGTTCACCGGGCAGACCGCGATGAACGGTCCCTGAGCCTGTTCCAGGGCCACGCGGGTGTAGAAGGCTTCACCCAGGGATCGTCCGGTCAGGTCCACTCGTCCCGAGCCTGCGGTCAGCCAGCCGTATTCGATGTTCAACGATGCATAATCCTCGTATTCCCAAGCACCCACTCCGGTTTCACCGATGTAGTCCATGCCGGCCCATACGAAGTCGCCAATGAGCCTTGGCTCGCGTTTGGCAAGCTCACGGAAGCGGTATGCATCGTTGCAGAAGGTTTCCGAGCCGAGAATCAGACGGTTCGGATACTTCTTCAAATCGTGCTTGTAGCGTTTGATGCCATAGTTGTAGCCGGCCATGTCCATCGCCGCGAACGCGTCTTTCGTAACCCAATCGCAGAACGGCAGGGCGGCACCGGTCTTCATGAAGTCCGCGCCGAGAATGCCGGCCATATTGTTGAAGAATTCGCTGCCGACCGCCTTGTGCTTGTCTGCGGTCTGACCGGCGGCACGCTTCTTTTCCGCGGCCTCGGCCTCCTTCGCGGCCTTCTTGTCGGAATACTGGCCGAAACCAATCGACGAGAGGAAGTTGAAGAAGATGTTCACACCACAGGTCACCGGACGGGTATCGTCGAGCGAATGCAGATGTTCGGTCATCTTACGGGTGAGCGCTATGCCGCGTTTCTGCGCGGTTTCCGACACTTCGTTACCTGTGGAATACAGGATCACGCTCGGATGGTTGCGGTCCTTCATGACCATATCGGCAAGGTCCTGACGCCACCATTCGTCGAAATAGTCAACATAATCATGCTGGGTTTTGTGAATGTACCAATGGTCGATGTACTCGTCCATCACCAGCACGCCAAGCCTGTCACAAGCGTCCAACAGCGCTTTGGAACACGGGTTGTGCGCGGAACGGATGGCGTTGTAGCCGTTTTCCTTCATCAGGCGGATCTTGCGTTCCTCGGCATCCGGGTAGGCGCAGGCTCCAAGCACGCCGTTGTCGTGGTGAATGCACGCGCCCTGAACGATCACGCGACTGCCGTTGATGAGCAGTCCCCTGTCACCCCACTCGAGCGTTCGAATGCCGAAGGTGGTCTCCGCCGTGTCATGATTGCCGTCACGCGCGGTGTAGTCCGCCTTGCACACGTACAGTTCCGGATGCTCCAGCGACCACAGTTTCGCACCGGCAATGGCGATTTCGTACTTATTCACGCCAGCCTTGCATGGCCGCACAAGACCCGCTGCGAACGTGCCCGCCGCATCGACGATTTCAATCTGCACACTGCCCGCACCGGTCGTTTCAATCTCAACCGAAATACGCGCATCACCGGTTTTCGGATCCGCAGTGACGGTGCGCACGAAAAGACCATTCACCGCGATATGTTCGACGGGAGCCGTCCACAGGGTGACGGGACGATAAATGCCCGCTCCGGAATACCAGCGTGAGTTCGGCTGGTCGCTATTGCGTGCGATGACGCGAATCTCATTATCCTCGCCGATATTCACAAGATCGGTCAGATCCACGTAGAAATTGGTGTAGCCGTATGGGCGGAACGCTTCCTTCCTGCCGTTCACCCACACTTCGGCATTGTGCTGAACTCCCTCGAATTCCAACAGCATCCGCTTGCCGGCCAATTCCCTACCCGGCGTGAAATGCTTGACATACTCGTAATCGCGGCCCTCGAACCATCCGGAATTCAAACCGCTCGCGGCAAGCGCATGCCGGGGTTCGGAAAGCATCGCATCATGCGGAATCGTAACCGCTGTCCAGTCCTCGTCAGCGTCAAGATGACGGTAAGACCAGCCTGCATTGAAATCTACTGCCTGCATAATGATTCCTAAGTCTCCTCCGAAATTGCAATATATGGCACGGCCATCCGGCGACGCCTCCACTGATCGCAATCATTGCAATCGGCGCTCGCCGCCGGATGGCCGGATAAAAGTGCCGTTCAGACGAACGGTATATGACTGTTATTCGGCCGCCGGTTCCAGCATGACTGCCGCAGACTGAACATTCTTGGCTGTGAACGCCTTGACGACGAGCAGCACAATGGCCACGAGATAGCATGCCACGCCAATCAGCGCAACATTGAGCGAAGTCTGCTCCGATGCCGGATAGTTGACCGGAATGAAGTAGATGTCGGCGGCAAGTCGCACGCGTTCAAGCACGAACTGTGCGAAGCTCACCAGCAACAGCACTTCCGATCCGATCAGCAGCACGTCGTTCAGCACGGCAGACAGACGGCTGCCAGCGAGCATACGGACGGCGAGCGCCACGATCGCCACCACGCTCAGCACAATGACCAGCGCGTTCAATCCTTGGCCGGCCATGTATCCGGTCGTCGAATTGATCAGGTAGATCACCAGTCCGATAAGCGTTGCCGCTACGGCCGCCAGCTCGGAAACATGGGTTTTGATTGTCGTTGCCATGATCGTTCCTTTCACTTCGAAGCCGCTGTCGGACCGTTGGATACATTGCGGGCGGAGCGGATGGTGGTCGCCGTGTAACCGGCCAGGCCCGCCAAGGTAATTACCCCGGATGCGGCGATCACGCCAAGGTAGACCGCACGCCACCAGGTCATGACGTTCTCGGTGTGCGTACTGGAGTTCACGCCGTTCATCGCATTGGAGTTGGCGATGGCCCAGAGCGAGTAGTGCATATTCTGCTTGATGGCCAGAAGCATGTCACGGTCCTTGCTCAGCGTGGCGGCATTCCAGTACTTCACGCCCTGGTTGCCGAAGCCGCAGAAGGCGGAGGTGCCGGCGAGCACGGATTCCTTCGGTGCCGCGTGAGGCGAGACCGAGGTGAAGTCGGTGACGTTGTAGCCAGTGAAGCCCCATTCGTCGCGCAGGATATTGACCATGACGGCGGCGTTGGCGCTGGATGCGACCGCGCCGATGCGGTTGTAGGAGGTCATCACGCCGAGCGCACCCTGGGTATAGGTATCTTTCTTGGCGTCATCGGATTCGAAAGAGGCCGGCTTGCCGTTGGCTTCGAAGGCCTGCTGGAAGCAGCGCAGGTCCATTTCGCGGGCTTTTTGCTCGTTCATGAACGTGGCGACACCGGATCTGTTGATCTCCTGATCGTTGAATGCGAGATGCTTCACATTCACCAGCACGCCCTTGGACTGAGCGCCCTGCACCACGGCGGAGCCGATGTATCCGGAAAGGATCGGGTCTTCCGAATAGTATTCGACGCCACGGGTGTTATAGGCATGACGGTGCAGATTCATGGCCGGTGCGATCATGATCGGCAGGTTGAACACCAGGCTACTTTCGCCCAAGATCACTTCGCCGTTGCGGTAGGCGAGTTCCTTGTTCCAGCTGTAAGCCAGGTTGGTGGGAGAAGGCGCCACTCGGGAACTCTTGTCGGCGTAATCGTCGGCATCCGCATAGGCTTCACCCTGATACTGGCCCTCGTTGAGATAGTGGGAGTCGGAGCCGCCCGGACCGTCATCCGTGGTCATTTCCTGCAAGCCGACGGAGTCGATCGCGCCGATGGCGTGGAACGCGGTCTCTGCGAAATGCATGAACTCTTCGACGGAGATCTTGCTGACCAGCTCGTCCCAACGTTCGTCATCGTAGGAAGCGCCCTTCATATCGTTGAGGGTCAGACTGCTTGAGGTGTCGCCGATCTTGATGTCGGAGACGTCGTCGTCCGACTTCAGTTCGATGAAATCGTTGTTCAGCAGTTTGGAGACCTCTTCGTTGGCGCTGATGCCGGAGTAGGTCTTCGGGAAGGTGCCGTTCCAGTCAGAACGGGTCAGATACGTGATCGCACCCTCGTCGAAGGCGTTGTAGTCGGTGGCGTACTCGCCGTCGGAGAGCTGGTTGGTGATCTTGGTTCCGGTGCTGGAGGTGGCGAAGGTATCGGCATCAACGTCGCCGTCCCACGACCACATATAGGTCTTGTCCTTGTCTCCGGCGGCGGTCATACCGTCGGATTCGGAGTATCCTTGCGCGGCAAGTACGTTGTTCAGGGCGTCATGCACGTCGTCGCCGATGGAGAAGTAGTAATCGCCTGGATCGACGATGTAGGTCTCGGCCCCGTTCGAGTCATAGCTGGCAAGGTTCGACAGGTCCACCGTCATGGTGATGGTCTGCGAGTCGCCCGGCTTGAGGGAGTCGGTCTTCTCGAAATCCATGAGTTGGATCGCGGACTTCTCCACACCGTTCTTCTTGTCGTAATCGGTGTATGGCACGGAAGCGTACAGCTGGATCACGGACTTGCCTTCCACGGAACCGGTGTTCTTCACGGTGACCGTGGCGATGGCGGTTTTCTTGTCGCCCTTGATCTCAACGCTGTCGAGCTTCTGCTCGAACGTCGTATAGCTCAGACCGTAGCCGAACGGATACACCACTTCGTTGGCGTAATCCCATTTGCCGTCCGAAGTCGCGACCGTACCGTCGGAAGCGGTATAGGTTCCGGCCGAAGCCGTGTCTCCGCCATTGCCCATGACGATGTCGGCATAACGGGTTTCGTAGTAACGGTAACCGGTGTAGATGCCTTCGGCCTCCATCAGATAGGAGTTGACTGCGGCGTCTTCGGAGAAGTCGGATGCGTTCTCCCACGCCACGTTGCCATAGTTGCTCATGGCCGGTGCGACGGCGCTGTTCTTGGCCATCACATCACCCAGGTGGGCCGAAGGCGAAACCGTGCCGTTGAGCACATCGGCCACACCATAGAAGCCGTATGCGCCCGGATAGCCGATCCACATGATGGCGTCGATGTCCGGATCGTCCTGCAGGTTGGCGATTTCCATCGGATTGGTGGAGTTGACGAGTACGATCACCTTGCTGAAGTTGGCCTTGGCTTCGTTGACCAGCGCCATTTCCTCATCGCTCAGGGAAAGGATGTTGCCGGTCACGGTGTTCACGCCGTCAGCCAGACCTTCCTCACCCGGATAGTAACCGTCGCCGTTCTCTCCGGCGACACGGCCGACGACCACGATTGCGGCATCCTGGTATTCGCTGTACTGCGACTTGTATTCGGGATTGAGCTGGGCCAGTTCGTCAAGGCTCAGTTCGCACGGGTCGTCGTACTTGGTGATTTCCGCGTATTCGGGAAGGACGCCACCGCCGAACTGCGGAGTGGTCCACTTCAGGTCTTTGAAATAGTTCTGATAGGCCTTAAGCATGGAAGGATTGATCTGGAAACCCTCCTCCTCGAATGCCTCGGTGATTTCGACGGTGGAGTTGCCGTCGGTCACGGAACCGCCGGAGCTGCCGTATACCGGGGCGTAGCTGCGGATGCCGAACATAGTGATTTTCGCGTTCTTGGAAAGCGGCAGGGCGTCATCGCTGTTTTTCAAAAGCGCATAAGTCTCCTGCGCTTCGTCCATGGCCATCTGCTTAAAGCCCTCGTACGCTTCCTTGGCGGTTTTGTATTCGGATCTGTACGTCCAGCTATCGCCGCTATCGGCGGACTGGTCCGTTACGGTTTTCTGGCTTCTGGTACCGACGAACGCGTCAAGGGACGTGCGATACGTCTCCATGATTGTTCCCGCCATAATGGCGACGGCAAGAAGCAATGCGCCCACAGCGGTGATACCGCGCCACAGGCCTGTACGCTTATGCATCTCTCACTCCTTGAATTTCAGCATCTCTGCAGGAATTTTCGACAATGAAAATCCCTTGTCTCCAATGTGCTTGAGAATTCGACGGCGCATAAGCGTCGCTTCGTGAACGGTCATCGAAACGCGCTGAACGACACCGCAGCCCGCGGATGGACCGCATGCGGCGTCACTGAAGCGGCAGGATCACCGTCAATCTGAAAATGCCGTCGCGTGCGGCAATCGACATGTATCCGTGATATTGCTGGGCGATCATGCGAATCGACCGCGTGCCGAAACCGTGATACTGCGTATCGCCTTTGGTGGTGACCGGCAATCCGTCGGAAAACGCAAGTTCTCCAGCAAACGGATTTTCGATGCGAATCATCGCCATTCCCTTGTTCTCGCATATCCGCACGGCAATGTATTTCTCCACATCGTCCGGCAACGCCGATACCGCTTCCATCGCGTTGTCGAGCGCGTTGCCGACCAGCGAGTAGATGTCGGAAGGTTTCATAAAGTCGAGCAGAGCACCGTCGACCATGCGGTCAAACGATATGTCACGCTGTTCGCACAGCAGCGATTTGCTCGCCAAAAGCACATCCAGCGTCTCATTGCCGGTGCGCACGGAGGAATCGTAGATTTCCACAAGCTGCTGCAGCTCGCCCGCCTGCTCCTGTGAGATGGCGGGGCCAAGCTGCACGATCTGTTTCTTCAGATCATGTGTTTTCACATTGATCAGGTCGATGGTCTCCTTCGTGCTTTCCATCTGCTGCTTCTGCTGGCGCAAGAGATGGCGCAGCACCTCACCTTCCGCATGGGCGCGTTGTTTGGAGATGAGTTCGATGGCGAGTTCGAGCATGAACACGCAGGTGACGAAGTCGAACAGACTGAACACAGTGACCGCCGCAGCATCCGCATCCGGCAGGGCAAGGAAGTTGAACATGTTGGTGAATACGCTCACGCACAGCATCATGCCGACCATCATGGCGAACACCGACCGGCCGCCCACCATCGAAATATCCTTTTTCGCCATCGGCCGGGCGAACACGGCATAGGCGAGGCAGTAGAGCGGAATCTGCACGAACGAATACGCATAGGTGTCGACCCACGCAGCATCTGGCCAGCACCGGTGCAGGCCCATCGACAGCAGACGCGCGCCGCGGTAGACGAGATGCTGCATAGCTCCGGACATAACGAAGTAGAACAACGCCTGACGGATGTTGACCTTCCAGCATTCGCCAATCCACGCGATCACCAATGCGAAGAGGATGATGTTCTGCACGGTGACGGTCCACAGATTCTCCGGCACACAACCATGCCACAGCATCGATTCGACGATCATCACGGCAGCACCGGCCAGCGCACGCCACCAGAACATGTCACGGCGTTCCAGCCACCAAGTGAACAGCAGCGTGGAGACCATCAGCTCCACGACCATGCCATTGGCGGTAAAGAAAGCCAGTATCACGTCGATTGCCTGTGCCATCATTCGTCCATTCCGTCGGCCTTCGCCTCACTGTGGCATGCCACTACATTACATTGCCATCGCCCATGCTTGCGGCGAGCGCCACCATGAAGGCCTTCCTGTATGCCCTGCCGATGGTCACGTTTTCGCCGCTGGAAAGAGTCAACTCGCTGCCTTTGACGGCAACGACATGGCGACCGTTGACCACGAACGCCTTGCTGCAACGAAGGAACCCGCGGTCGCTGAGTTTGTCTTCCACATCCTGCAAGGTGCCGGTACCGGTCAGAATGCCGCGCTCGGTATGGTAGAGCAGATTATGATTCTTGACTTCGATATACTCGATGTCGCGTAGGAGCACACGCTGCGTTCCGCCTCGCTGCATAATCATGACGGATGCCGATTCCTCACCTCGAATGGCCACGGCACGGCGGAGTTTGCGCTCGAAGTCGTTGTAGGAGAACGGCTTGATGACGTAATCCAACGCATCCACCTCATACCCTTTGGACGCGAACTGCGCCATGTTCGTCACGAACATCAGCACGACCTGTCCGTCAAGAGCCCGAAGCCTGCGAGCTGCGGACATGCCGTCCATGTTCGGCATCTCGATGTCCATGAACACGATGTCCCACACCGGCCGGTACCCCTCAAGCAGACGCGTCGGCTCCGAAAACACCGTCACGTCGAACCGCACACCCGAATGGTCCTGCGAATAACGCGCAAGACACGCCCCAAGCTTCCGTGCGGCCTCGGCCTCATCCTCGACGACCGCCACCGTGAACATCAAACGCTCCCTCGTCAGTACTCCTCGTTCCCGAATTCACCTTACCGCATCCGCCTTGTTGCGAATGCGGGCAACGGGCGTTCATCAGAACCGTCAGTCGAGAAATTCACCGGTCAGAGGATCACGATGGTCACGTTTGATGGCCGCTGCGATGGTTTCGTCGCCGTTTTCGGATTGGCTTGCCGCAACCGCGGGCGGTACGAGTACTCGCAGGGCACGGTCCTGCACTTCGACTTTGACCGGCATATGGCCCACGTATTCGCCATCGGCCATCATCACGGGAGGTTCAGCCCCGCTTTCCGCTTTGGTGATCTCGATCCCACGCACACGTTTCCAGCCGAAAGCCCTGCTGCCGAGCAGTTTGCCATGATAAGCACGCATGATCGCGTCGACGCATTCCATGAAATTCGGCACATGGTCAAGCCATACCAGATCCAGCATGCCGTCGGAGAATCGCGAATACGGAGAAACCTCGATTCCTCCTCCGATATGCCTGGAATTGGCCACTGTAAGCAACGGGGAGATGACGTCTCGCTCCTCCACGGAACCATCCGCCAAAGTGGCTTTGATGTGGTATCCATACCGTTTCATATGCGTCAGTTCCACGATCACGGCCGCGAAGTAACGCAGGGAACCGTTCGGCAGCGGGGAATGGTTCGCGCGATCATTGATGCTCGCATCCAAACCGCACGACAGCATGCCCGCGTAAAAACGGTTGACCTTCGTATGTTCCGTACGTTCCACACATTCCGCACGTTCCGCACGCTCCGCCGCGTCGCAATCATGCGGATCGGTCTCTTCCACAACCTCGCCGGAAGTGGAATCGACGGCATATCCGCCCGGCAATGATGTTGCCAGCCCCAGGTCGACATCGATATATGTTCCACACACAATCGCGCCGACGATACCTTCCACCGCCGTGCGTACGCGATTGACCGGCAGATTCAGCCCCCGCGCGAAATCATTTCCGGACCCTGTGGCCACAATGCCCAACGGTTTTCGGGAAAGCCCGACGGCATTGGCACCGAGCGCGATCATGCCATCCCCGCCAACCACCACGAGATAGTCGTACTCGTCTTTTCTGGTTTTGGCGTTCCGTAAGGAATCCTCGAAGCCCAATCCGGTTACGTCGATCACATCAAAACCATGCTTCGCCCCGGCTTCCCGAAGCAGTCGCACCACCTGTTCTCCGACTTTGGCGCCCTTGCCCTTGTTCGATGTCGGGTTCCCGACCACGGCAACCGTCATGCTCGTATGTGGCGTTTCGCTCATACCTCAGTACGATAACCGTGTTTTCCGCCACACGCCACACAACGGCATCCAATACAGACAATCACGCATGTTCCGTTGGATTTGTTTGGTCGCATATGATCGGCCCGACATATGATGCGCCGGGCTTGCTCAGCCGCACGCGATTGGCCCCGCCCTCGATCTTCGGTTCACTTCTGGCACGAACGGCACTTTTGTGCTCATTCTGGCCGTGACGATCACATCCTCTCCTTCCACGGAACACGATTCAAGTGCAACTTCATTGCCGGAAAGCGTATGCTCCGCAACCCCGCATGGATTGGAAACACCTTCGTACAGCGCCTGAGCCGCCGATATCGACGCCAAATCGGCCATATTCTGCGCACGATGCAAGCACAGCAGCAAATTGCCAGCCGCAGCCACCGTAGCTAGCATGATGGCGCCCACCGCAATCAAGGCAATCCCGGAAATGGTTCCGGACCCTTCGTCGTCGTATTGCAGCAGTCTCTGCGCGAATCGTTTCGCAGGTCTTCCGATGGGACGTTTCACAGGCTGTTCCGCATGTTCCGCAGACTGCTCCGCGGATTGTTCCACAAATTGTTCCACAGGCCGAATCGCGGATTGTTCCATGAAGCGTTCCGACATCCGTTTCACGGGACGTCTCCCACAATCGTTCATTTCATCTAAGTCTCCTTCTTCAGAAATACCGAACCGCTTTGCCCACAACCTTCGTGGGTAGCACGCCGGCCGGGTCGGGTACAACCGGGCACTGCACCGTTACGGCAACGCTATCGGAACCAACCGTGAATGACACCGAGGAACCCTCGACGGCCGCGGCCAATGCGGCTTCGCTGGCACGGGCCTCTCCATCAGTTCCAAGAACCGTCATGGCACGGGCTCCGGCGGCGGCCGCATCCTGACAGTTCATGGACACCACGGACGCACGGCCCAAGCACAGCACCAATATCGCAACCGCTGCAACGCAGGGAAGCACCACCGCGAATTCCGCGGTGGCGGATCCCTCGTCATAACGGTGTTCCCACCATGACGTCAGCATGTTTTACCCCACGCTGAGCGCTTTCTTGATGATGTTGGTCAGCAACGTCTTGATGGCGTCGGATTTCATGATGCCCACCAGCACTGCGGCGAATCCGGTCGCAGCGACCAGCACGACCGCGTATTCGGCCGTGGCCGCGCCTTCCTCAGGCTCGGCGGTCAACATGCGCATACGAGAGTCCAACAGGCATATCGTCTTGTAGGACTTTTCCTTGATATCGAGCATTCGCCGTCCGACACGAATCATCATGCCCGATGAACCATCAACATTGATTGGCGTTATATTGCTCATCATGCTCCTTTCGTATGAATGATCCCGATCGGATGATCAGGTGAATTCAGTCTTGCGTATCGAAGTCATGCAGTGCGCGGTTTTCCGGGACTGTGGTCGGAGAACGTGAGTTATCCACAGGTTTGGCGTGTCGCCGAAGTTATCCACATCCAAAGACGTGATCAGCCGGTCTTGAAAGCGCCCGGCATACGGCGGAATTTCCGCGAATCACCCAAAGAACGACGCCATCGACGGAACGATTCCCAACGCCATGAATGCCGGCAGAAAGCATAAACCCGTCGGTAGCAGCAGTTTTATCGACAGTTTGGCGGCCGACTGTTCTATGCGGGAGCGTTCATCCCAATCGATTCGTTCAACCGCCGCATCCAACCGATTCACCGGAGACGAGCCGTTGCTCCACGACGAGGCAAACGCATCCCGGACCAGCGCAAGATCTCCCTCATCCGTCCATGCATCATCCCAATCAACACCTTGGTTGAGTCTCCTGCCGGCTGTCTGGAGTCCGTCACCGAACTCTCCGGAGACGATTCCTCCGACCGCAATCAGTGCATGCGGAATGGATGCACCCTGACGCATGGCCACGGCCAGCATTTCCAAAACCAGCGACAACGGCACTTCCTGCGGCTTCTCCTCCACTCCCGGCATCACACGAACCGGAGTCCACTTCCACAGCCAAACGGCCTGCGCGGCGAAAATCGAGGCGATCGGCACCCAGATCCACACGGTTTCAATCATGGTTTCCCTTTCTCATCAGCGCCCTCACCCACAGCAGCCCCAGCGCATAGCAGCATGCCGCAAATCCCAGGCACAGCAATCCCTTGGAATCTCCGAACAGAAAAGACAACGGTCTCGCGCCGATGCCCTCCCCCAACAGCAACGTCACCAGCGGCAATGCAAGCAACAGCTTCACCGTGGCTTGCGGCATGGCGAACGCGTTGGCGCGCAGATCATCCATCAAACATCGTCGTTTCAGCGATGAAGCCACAACTTCCAGGCAGTGACTCGTCTCGCACCCCAATTCGGCGCTCAACCGACATGCCGCGTACAACTCTTCACTGAGCAGATCGGCTTGTTCGCAACGTTCTTCGGGCAGACTACGACCGCGCACAACCAGGCGAACGCGAAAAGCCGTCAATTCGGCGGTGGCGAAAGGCATGCCGGCAAGTTCCTCAAAAGCGCCCACCAGCGTGGACCCGCTTTTCACAGAAGCCTGCAACGCCGACACACACGCCACTCCTCCTATTGGCGGCAGACGTCCCCCAGGCGGTTTATTCACCCCAGCCGTTTCAAATAGTTCGGATGGTTCAAATAGTTCGGATGGTTCAGATGGTTTATGCGTTTCAGATGTCTCATGCCGTCTAGGCAGACCCTGCACGCAATTTTCATACGAGACTCCCGTACCCGTCACGGAACGTATGCGCGATACCCGGCCAATCGACTTATGGTCGGGCCAAAACCACACCGCCATGCCAATCAGCACGGACGCGGCCAATGGCCACACAACAACAATCATTCCGTCTCCTTGCTTGGAAATTGCTTTGGAACCCTCATTGGAACTTCCCGTACAGCAATTCGAACCAGCGTTCGCTTTCGTGGGTTCGGTTCCCATCCCAGGAAGCCAGCGCACGCCCCACTAATCGGCCCTCAATCGATTCCAGACATCCGATTTGCACAAGTCGTCTTTTCCCATCCACCCGTTCAACATGCATCACCACATCGAACGCGTCTTCGGCGAGCGCAGCCGTTGCGCGCGGTTCCAATCCGGCAAGCAACCCCAGCGAGACAAGTCGAGACGGCACTGCGCCCACATGGTTGGCATGCAGGGTGGTCATGCCCCCGCGATGCCCGGAATTCAACGCTCTGAGCAGGTCCGCGATTTCGGCTCCCCTGCATTCGCCTACGATTATGCGGTCCGGGCGCATACGCAGCGTCGCCGCGATCAATTGGGGCAATCCTATGGCTCCGGCGCCTTCCGTATTGGCTTCACGGGTTACCAGCGAGACATGGTTGGCATGCTGGATCATGCCAAGCTCCCGCACCTCCTCGACTGTGATGATGCGTTCCGTTGGCTTGCATTGCTTGAGCAGCGCTTTAAGCAATGTGGTTTTGCCGGCGCCTGTTCCGCCGGTTATGAGAATGCTGGCCTGACGCGCCACCAGCGTATCGAGCACTGGCAGCCAATTCGTGGGAAACATGCCGTTGCTGGCCAATGTTCGCAGACTTGGTTGCGCCATGTCCGGCAATCGTATGCTGATGGCCGCGCCTTGCGGGACCAACGGCGCTATGACCGCATGCACACGCACGCCTTCCGCCGTTGACGCATCGGCGATCGGACATGCATCGTCGAGTCTTTTTCCCAGCTGGGAGCATAACCGCACCGCGAATTCGCGAATGGATCGCGGACTGGAGAATGGGCGCAAGCCGCATGGGGTCATGCCTCGTCCCCAATCCGCCCATACTGTGCCATCGCAGGTGACTGCGATGTCGGTCACCCCGGGTTCTTTTGCCAGTGCGCTAAGGGGACCGAGTTCCATGTTTTCCCCGCTTGTTTTCCAGCTGCTCCAATACGAAGTCGGTGCATGTTCGAATCGCTTTGGCGGTCGATTTGTTGGGATTTCTCAAGCCAAGGCCTTCCAATTGTTCGCTGCATAAATGCGGGTTCGGCTGGATGACCGCCGCGATGCTGCACTCGAGGTAGTTTTCCGCTTCCCTTACTTCCGTTATGCCGCGTTTGCGCAGGGTGCCTCTGGGTTCGGCGCCCACCAGCAGCATGCGATTCGCGCTTCCGCCGATTTTGCTGTGCGACTGTCCTGAGGAACACAGCATGGTTTTGGCACGGGCCAGTCCCAGCACCGTCAGTTCCACCACGACGATGCGTGCACATTGGTTGAGTTCCGCGACCTCCTGCAATCCAATACGCTGCGACGCGTCCACGACCACGGCATCCCGCACCTGCGAAAGTGCCCGGATGCAGGCTCGCACATCCCACGATTGCGGATTGCCCGCCTTCCAGGGATCGCAGGACAGTACCGGCACGCCGTCCCACTGGGGCATCTCCCTCAGCAATGCTTTGCCGTTCACGTTGCCCAAAGGCGTATTGATGTCTCCGAATCGTGTGCCGTCTTCGTTTTCGATTCCCAACAGCACATCAAGACCGCCTCCCTGCAGATCGGCGTCGATGAGCGCGCATGCAATGCCGGATTGTGCAAGGTTTCTTGCCAACAGTGCCGAAAGAGTGCTGACTCCCACTCCCGAAACAGCTGATTCCACCGCCACCACATTGTTCAATATGCTGTCTGGAAGAGCTCTGAGACTTCGTCTCCCTTCGCCACCCACGACAGTCGGACCTGTGACGCCGACCGAACCCGTCAGTCCGGTCGGGCATGTCATCCAAGTGGATTGTGCCCTCCCCGTCGAGTCCGTCACTCCGGTCGAACGCGCCGTCCAAGCCGGTTCCATCATTCCAACCGTGCTGGCGGAACCGGTTCCTCCTGTTGGATCTGTTGGCGCCGCCCCATATTGCCATCCTCTTCCAGCGTCCTCATCGGGCGTGTAGAAGCGTTGGGGAGGCGCATTCCCCTGTTCGGTATAACGCATCGTGGTGTTCATGTCTTCGATTGAAGAAGGTCGCACACCTTACGCGCAACCCGAATCGACTCCTGTGGTCGGAGAACACGGGTTATCCACAGATTCAACGCGCCATACAAACTTATCCACAGGCGAATACCGAACCGGTCGGCCCATCAAAAACGAGATACAGGATCTCAACGAGAACCAGCAGCCACCAAAGTGCCACAACCTACAAGAAACACCCGTATTTTCCAGTTGTGCGCAGCGCATGCATCACACCTCCACGGCACACAAACTCCAAATCGTTGGAAAATAGCCATTCCCGAGCCCCAAGAACAAGACGGAGCACAACCATCGACACCCCCTTGAAGCCACAACCAAGGAGAAACAGGCCTATCTCCCAGTTGTGCGCAAAAGGGGCATGCGAAAGATCACGACATCCCCATGCATTCAAATCAAACCCAAACGCGGGAGCACGCAGAACAAGCCCCAGAGCCCAAGACACAAAAAGAAGACCCGCCGAAGCGGGCCTTCCTTACAAGAATCCGAGAGCAGAATCTCTGCACAACAACATCGTCGTAACGGTAAGTCTATCCAATGCCCGTTCAACGTAACGACCTATCTTGGCCATACACTCTTTGTGGGCTCTGCTCTTCAGTTGTTCTTGTACTTCGTAATTATGCTCACTATCGGAGCGATCGCAAACCGGAACGCGCGAATGTTCCGTATTTATCCAAACTGTTTCTTTTCGATTGCGAGAATCACGGAAAATGCACCATCGTGTGCGAATCAAACAGCGTGTTTGTTTGATTGCGTTCGCTTCAGCCATAAAACGGCGTGTCGCCACCCTTTTTTTCACAACTTTCCCAAAACAAACATCCGAATGTAAACTCCCTCTAAATTCTGCGGACTTTTGAAGGTTTTCAGACCATCAAAGGAATAAAGTAGAACACTATGGCACAGATTTTTGACGCACCCTCGAAGGCGATCCTGCGCAGCCAGATAGCTGAGCACATCGCCGAAACAGAAAAGAACGACAAGCGGGAGCTGCAGGCCGGCGAAGAGCCGCTTCCCAACGACCGCTTCTTCGACCGCGAGTTGAGTTGGCTGAAGTTCAACAAGCGAGTCCTCGAACTGGCTCAGGATGAAGACCTGCCCATCATCGAACGAGCAAGCTTCGCCGCGATCTTCGCGAACAACCTGGACGAGTTCTTCATGGTCCGCGTGGCAGGCCTCAAGCGCCGCATCGACACCGGCATCGCCGTCACCGCGGCATCGGGCCTGAGCCCCCGCCAGCAGCTGCGTGCGATCAGCGAACAGGCACACCGCCTGCAGGACGAGCACGCCCACTACGTGATCGACCACATCCTGCCGGACCTGGCCAAGGAACGGATCGTTCTTCTGAGCTGGGATAAGCTCACCGCAGCCGAGCAGGAGCGCCTTTCGCGCTACTACCGTCAGCAGGTGTTCCCCGTCCTGACGCCGCTCGCCGTCGATCCGGCCCACCCGTTCCCGTACATTTCCGGCGGTTCCATCAACCTTGCCGTACTGGTGGAGAACCCGACCTCCGGAAAGTCCCACTTCGCACGCGTGAAGATTCCTGGAAACCTGAACCGTCTCGTGCCGGTCGACGATATGACCGACAACGATTCCGCTGAGGTCCGTTACGGCTTCATCACCATGGAGAACCTGATCATCGCCCATCTGGATTCCCTGTTCCCAGGCATGATCATCAAGGAAGCCCGTTCCTTCCGCGTGACCCGCAACGAGGACATCGACGTTGAAGAGGACGATGCCGAGAACCTGCTCAACGCCATGGAGAAGGAACTGCTGCGCCGTCGTTTCGGACCGCCGATCCGTCTGGAGATCTCCGACGAGACCAGCCCGTTCCTCTCACAGCTGCTCGCCGACCAGCTGCGCGTGAGCGCCGACGAAGTGTACCGTCTTCCGGCCCCGCTTGACGCGACCGTGCTCTTCGAGCTCGGCGGCATCGACCGTCCGGACCTGAAGTACCGTTCCTTCGTGCCGACCACGAACCGTCAGATCGCCGAGGTGGAATCGTCTCGCGCGCAAGACATCTTTGCAGCGATTCGTGAACGCGATATCCTCCTGCATCACCCGTACGATTCGTTCTCTACCTCCGTTCAGGCGTTCCTAGCGCAGGCGGCCGCCGATCCGAAGGTGCTGGCCATCAAGCAGACTCTGTACCGTACGTCCAGCAACTCGCCAATCATCGACGCGCTCATCGACGCGGCCCATGCCGGCAAGCAGGTGCTCGCCCTGGTTGAGATCAAGGCACGTTTCGACGAAGACGCCAACATCGCGTGGGCACGTAAGCTCGAACGCGCGGGCGTGCACGTAGTGTACGGCATCGTCGGCCTGAAGACGCACTGCAAGCTGAGCCTTGTGGTTCGTCAGGAAGCGGACGGACTGCGCCGCTACTGCCATGTCGGCACCGGAAACTACAACCCGAAGACCGCACGAATCTACACCGATCTGGGTATTCTGACCTGCGATCCGGTGGTCGGCCAGGACATGACCCGACTGTTCAACCAGCTGTCCGGGTACGCTCCGAAGTCAAGCTTCCACCGCCTGCTGGTGGCTCCGCGAACCGTTCGTTCCGGCCTGATCCAGCGCATCCGCCGTGAGGAGGACGCCGCACGTGCTGGCAAGGAAGCGTGGATCAAGATCAAGGTCAATTCCGTGGTCGATGAGAAGACCATCGACGCGCTGTACCGTGCAAGCCAGGCCGGCGTGAAGATCGACATCGTGGAACGTGGTATCTGCGCACTCAAGCCGGGTGTCCCCGGACTTTCGGAGAACATCCGCGTCCGTTCCATCCTCGGCCGTTTCCTCGAGCACAGCCGCATCTACGCGTTCGCCAATTCCGACGGCCCGCAGATTGGCGAGGGCCCGGCATCCGGACCGGAAGTGTGGATTGGTTCCGCCGATCTGATGCACCGCAACCTGGATCGCCGAGTCGAGGCTTTGGTGCGCATCACCGCGCCGGAGCAGGTCGACGAGCTCATCAAGTACGTTGACCTGCAGATGGCCGATTCCACCGCATCCTGGCATATGGAGGCCGACGGCACCTACGTACGTCACGCGAAGGATGAGGAAGGCCGACCGCTGGTCGACTGCCAGGAATACCTGATCAAGAGGCATTCCCGCCGCACGTCAACGCACTGACGTCACGCTGACGTCGCACCGGCGTCGCACCGGCGTCCTGAGACGTCATAAAACAAGCAAGGGGGTCGACCTCGCCGAATGAACCGCACCGGTCATTGAGCTGAGATGCTGTAGACACTGCAGATTATTCAGATTCAGATGATCGTACAACGATTCAGAAAGGCGGGTCGGCCCTTTTCGTACGTCCGGGGACCCTACAATGAAAGGCATGAGCGAAGAGATGAGACGCATCGTGGAAGCCGCAGGTGGCATCGTATGGCGCTGGAAAGCCGGTTGCGAGATCGCCGGCAATCCCGCAATCGCAGCTGAGAAATCCACCAAGGAACAGCTCAACAGCATCGAAGTATGCATTGTGCACCGCCCCAAATATGACGATTGGAGCTGGCCGAAAGGCAAGCTTGAGCAGGGCGAATCGCACAGGCACGCGGCCGTACGCGAGATCGGCGAGGAAACCGGCGTGCCGATCGCGCTCGGACCGTATTTGGGCGAAGTGGAATACCCGCTGTCTGATGAGGGAAAGAAAACCCGCCATTCCCGCGATCGCACCGTAGACACCAAGCACACGTTGTATTGGATGGCCAAACCTATCTCCGACGCCGATGCGGAACGGTTGGCAGACGCGTTCGGGCCGGTGCAGCGTGCGGATGTTGGCGAGATCAACGATGTGGTGTGGGTCTCCCCTCGCGAGGCCCGGAAGAAACTGACTCATTCAACCGATAAGGACATTCTCGCCGCGTTCGTCGACCGCATCGAGGAAGGTGCCGCGACCGCGCAGAATCTACTGCTCGTACGCCATGCGAAAGCCGAATCGCGCAAGTCGTGGAAGGGTACCGACGCCAATCGTCCAATCACGCCGAAAGGTGCGGCGGCTGCGTTCGCGCTCAACCGTGAGCTGGCCTGCTACAGCCCGAATCGACTGGCTACATCGCCCTGGCTGCGCTGTCAGGAAACGTTGCAGGTGCTGAGCTGGCAGACCGGACTTCCGCTGGAATATGTGGACGAGCTTACGGAAGACGCCTTCGCCGACCATCCGAGCAAATCCTGGATCGCATTCCGGAACCAGATCGAACGAGCGTTGCACGAACGCCAGACCACGGCGATCTGCATGCACCGCCCGGTGATCGGCGGCATGTTCGACCATCTGCGCGGCCTGTGCTCCCGTAAGCAACTCGCCAAGCAGCTCATCGCAAAATCGCCGTACATGCCTACCGGAACGGCCATCGCGATGTTTATAATCAACACGCCGCAAGGTTTCAGCATCATCGATATTCAAAAGGTCACGCCACTTGTCTACTAACATGCATTACGGCTCCGGTTCCGTAGTTCCAAGCCGTTCCGCCGGGTTCACGAACACCGGTTCGCCACGTCCGGCACGCCCTGGCCAGCTCGACCAGATAATGGCCGACAATATTGTGGGAGGCGCGGATCCGGCGCAAATCAGCGAAATGAGCCATGCCTCCGCGGCCGCTTTGCTTGACAAGGTGCACCATACGCAGGATGCGCAGCTGGTGGAACGCGTGCTCACGTTGGTGGACCGTGAGGGCGTGGATGTGATCGCCGAATTATGGAGCCACGCGGAGCCGGATTCGCTTCCGGGAATCATGTGGCGGCTGTATCTGATGCGTACCTGGATGCGCAGAAACAGCGATTCCATCGCCCGACTGTGGCGCGTCGGCGAGCCTGTGGCCACTTCCGCTTCCGCGATTGCCGGCGTCGATCAGGCGCCGACCGAAGATGATATCGCCGCCATTGCCGATTCGATTCTCGCCGGCGCCTTTACCGGCGATTTCGCCGTTGCGTTGGAACGTGCGGCGGCGTTCACCGACGTGGTTGCGCTGGGATTGCGTATTGAGTCACGTAGGCTGGTCAAGCGGCTGAAGTCCGGCACGAACGGAGACGAATCGACTGACGGCGACGTGGAGCAACGGATTCGCACGAAGGTTTCGCGGCTTATGCACACGGCCGGAAACCTGTTTGCCACGGCCAAGGATTTCCGCCACGGGGCCAATCTGTGGCGACGTGGACGTTTGGACTGAAACTTACCGGTATTGCGCGACACGTTTCCCGCCACGCAATACCGGTAAGTCCCGCACGACTGTACAATAAGTATCTGCGCCGGGCCATGCATAGCCCCGGGCTCCATTTTTTGCCGCTGCGAGCGGCCTTTGCGCCGACAGGCGCTTTCGTGGTTCGGCGCATTTCCCTTTACTCCACAATTCTCCCTTCCAACTGCCGCATACCCCCTATTTTTGCGCGCTCCCGTTGGATTTTCGGACTCAAGGTTTGTGGACTATGCTCGACGGACTATGAATACTCACATTCTGAACCACCCATTGGTGGAACATAAACTCACTGTCCTTCGAGACAAGAACACTCCTTCCTCCGTGTTCCGCGAACTCGTCACCGAGCTCGTCACACTGGAGGCATATGAGGCGACCCGCAACATCGAAGTTGTGGACAAGCCGATCGAAACCCCCGTTTCGCCGACCGTGGGCAAGACCATCGCTTCTCCGGCACCGATTATCGTGCCCGTGTTGCGCGCGGGATTGGGAATGCTTGACGGCATGATGAAGATGATTCCGACCGCTGAAGTTGGATTCCTCGGCATGAAGCGCGATGAGAACGACCCCACGAAACAGACCACGTATGCGAAGAGGATTCCGGAAGATCTGACCGGACGCCACTGCTTCCTCATCGACCCGATGCTGGCCACCGGCGGTACATTGGTCGCGGCCGCGCATTACCTAGCCGAGGCCGGAGCCAAAGAGATCACCGCCATATGCATTCTGGGCACTCCGGAAGGGCTGAAGTTCGTTGAGGAAAACCTTGACCCGTCAATCAAGTTCAATCTGGTGCTGTGCACGGTTGACGAGGGACTCAACGATCAAAGCTCCATAGTCCCCGGCCTTGGAGACGCAGGCGACCGTCTGTACGGCGTCGTCGACTGACCGAACTTTCAAAAAACACCTTCGCAGGTACTTTCGCGAACACGGTCGAAAGCACGGTCGCGACCACATCCTGCGGATACAAAGCACGGCGCGAATCCGGTGCGAAGCGTACCCGGCTTGAAGAATCCGGGTACGCTTCGCGGGTTTCGCGCCGCGTTTCAAAGATGGCGGGTCAACGCAAATCAGCAGGAATCCGAACCAACGGGAATGCGAATCAACGCGAATCCGGCACGAACGCCTCGAAAATATGATGGTCGAACCAGTCGTCGCACTGGGCCAACTCGTCGCGGCTGCGCACCGTCCACGAAACCGGCACCGCGCCCATGAACCGCGCCAACCGGACCTGCGGACTGTTGCCGCCCTTCCAATCGTAGGCAATGAAATCAGGGCGGGAAATCCAATCGAAAGCAAGCGTTCCCGCCGCATATTCCTTGGCCATCGTCACCGGATCGGACGGCACGCTCTCACCTTCCGGCCACCAGGACAGCTGTCCGCGGCACACTTCCGGACGGTTCTCCTTATACCAGTTGACAGCCGCCGGATTGAACGACTCGATCACATACTCGCCCGAGTAGGCTTGCAGCAGCGCGTCGCCCTTTTCCATAAGCTCAACATCGCGCGCAGTCCAAGCGGAGTTGTCGTCGAACTTGTATTCCACAATCAGCGGCACTCGACCGGCAACCACTTTGAGCACGTCCGAGAACAGCGGCACATGCTGGTAATACCCCTTCGGCGCGGCATCCGGAGTCGTGACCAGCGGCGGCTTCTCCGTGGCGCCGGGAAGCGGCGTAGCCACATCGGAACCCGGTGCGTCGGAAGGGAACAGTGGAATGCGGGTCAACTCGTCGTAGGCAAGGTCCTTGATGAGACGCGGATCTCCCGCAACGCGCATAAGGTCGCCATCATGCACCACCACGACTTCACCGTCTCGGGTCATCTGCAGATCGAGTTCGATGCCATAGCCGGCCTCGCAGGCGGCGGCGAAGGACGCGAGTGAGTTTTCGGGCGCGATCGACGTGCATACGGTAGGATTGCCATAACCGGCTTTCATGGCCATGCGGCGGGCGAGCGCCACATATTCGCCGCTTTCCGAGGCATATTGCTCGCTCAGACCGGATCCTGCGTCATGTAGGCCACGATGGGCGTACCAAACGTCCGGAATGGCCGGAACGTAGTTACGACGCTTGTCGGAGAAGGTGCGCGGCGCGATTGCCCACACTGCCGCTCCGGCGGCGAACGCGCCGAGGACCAGCGCTTTCTTGAACAACGAACTGGACATAGGGCATGCTCCTTCACAATCGGCCCGACGGTATTTCCACAGTGCGCGGGGTTCATGCGTGAGCCTGTTTGCCCCACGCATGGGTGTCTTCTATGAGGGTATCCCAGATTCGCGTGCTTCACTTGGTTTTTCACCTGAAATTCAACAAAACAAACGTGTTCGCGACGGCATATACGCTCCGACATGTGTGTACACGCAGAGAGAAACACCGTACCAAAGGTTCCGAGGGACGGGCGCATCGCTCGTCAGTCCTGCTCATACGCAAAGAGGGCGATGCGCCCGCCGAATGGCTTTGGCGCATCGCCCTCTGGCGATCATGACTTATAGGTTATGAGTGTCAGATACCCTTCAGCCCTGCAGTTCGCGCTTGACGGCGCGGATACGCACGGTCGCGATTGCCGCCACCGCAATGAGCAGCGCCGCAACCACGGAGAACATCAGAATGCCCGCGCCACCGGTGAGCGGCAGCTGCGTGAGGGACTTCACGTTCTTCACCTTGATGAGAGAACCTTCACCATTCTGAGAAGCCAATCCCAGCACATTGTTGTTCGTCGTAAGGAGGAGCGTATTGCTCGCCACGTTGCCGGCGACCGTCAGATTCACCCGGACGGTGAACACCGGTTTGACGGCATCCACGTTCATGTAGCCGGCTGGCGCTTGGGTTTCCTTCACCGTATACGTGCCATCAGTATCGGAATCAGTGGTCATGCGGCCCTTCAGACCATACACTTTGACGTAACCGTCTTCACCGGATTCCACCTCGGTGACGGTTCCATTCGGATCGTAGTAGTAGTACGAAGTGCCGTCTTCATTATTCACCTTGGTGAACGTCAACGGGGTTTCCGTAACGCTTGTTCCCGCATACACGCTGAACTTGGCTCCGGAAAGGCTCACCTCGTTGTTATTGTCCACGCCATACTTGTGGAAGGAGAAACCGCCGACGTACTGGTGCGTGCTCGTGGTTTCCGACCAGTCGCCATTGTTGTGCTGCACCCTGGCGGAGTTGCTGACAGCGTAGGCGCTCGCGGATCCGGCATCCTTGTTCACGGTTGCGGAGTAGGTGATCCACAGATTATTGCCGGCCCAAGCATGAGTGTCGGCAAAGGTCACCTCCATGGTGGTGGAGCCATCGTCGTTCGCCCGCGTGGTGACGTTATATGCGGACGAGTCAATCAGATGCTTGTCGTCAGCGTTTTCCGACGTCATATTGCCCCAGTACGCCTTGATCTGAACGGCACCGTCGATCTCGTTGTAGGTCAGGCCCTTCGAAATGGTATCGCTGATCACGATCGGATACGTGTCATAACCGGAGGCGGCCTTCGACACGTTCGTCTGCACCACGTAGCACAGCTTAGTACCGACGCTCACCGACTTGCCGTTCATGGATTCGGTATTCTTGGTGATTTCCGCATCCTCGCTGCACATGGTCTCGTCGTACACGTACTTGTTCGGAGCGTTCGGCTGGTTCTCATCCTTCGGATTGAACTTGCCAAGCTCCGTAATGCTCTTCTGGCCGTCGTCAAGGTCGAATTCGATGGTGGTGTAGCCATCGATCGTGGAAGCCACCACTGCAACGCTGTCCGTCACCGTGGAACCATCCTCGGTGTGCTGCTTGGCAACGATGTACCAGCCTTCCTCAGTCAGGGAGATCACCTTGTCCGTGGGAACGGTCTCGGTGTTGGTGGCCGTTCCCATGTTGAAGTTATTCAGATTGCCGACGGTGCCTAGGGATGCCTGCACCTTTTCCGCGAATGTGCGCAGTTCCGACGCGCTGAACGTGGCGATCCACGCGGCAACGTTGTTGCTGTATTCCGCGGGGATGGTGGAGCTCTTCGCTTCTTGCGCGGATGTGATGATGGTGCTCAGGAAAGCGCCGTTCGCCGTGGTGGCAACGTCGAAGGACGCGATCTTGGTGGCTTCACCACCGGTGGCCTTCAGATTCGAGAATTCCGCGAACTTGTATGCCGTGTACGTGCAGCCCTGCTGCGCGTTCAACGCGGTGATCGTCGCGGTGGTATCGGCGGACGCGGTTGCGGTACCGAACAAGGCGCCGCCGAGCAGGGTCGCAGCGGCTGCGATGCCTGCCAGGAGTTTTCTCATCTTCATGAGCTTCCTCTTCTCTGGTTTGTTTACTTTGGTTTTGGTGTTTTACAGGTATTCGGTTATCTATTCGGTTATCTGCATTCCACGGCGGTCAGTGAAGCCGCCGTGGAACGTCTTGCGTTTATTCCAATAGCTGCTCCTTTCGCTGTTGTCTGCGCCACCATTCGTGAATGGCCAGGCCGGCGAGTGCCGCCAGCGTTCCAATCACGAATCCTGAAATCAGGAAGTTTTTAGTTGTCAAGCCACCCGTCAGCGGCAGGCGTTCCGAGCTCTTGCACACGTTCACGAACGCGGCCTCGTCGTTGACGTCCGTAGCCGTCGGAGCGATGTAGCCGGGCGTGGTGACGATTACGGAGTACGCGCCCTTCATCTGGTTCTCCTCCACACGGAATCGCAGATACCTCACATTCGTGGCATAAGTGAGCGTGACATCGTTGCCGGCGACTTCCGTCACCTTGTACACGTAGGAGCCCGGTTTGGAGAAGGTGAACGAGCCGAAGCCGATTTTGGCGAAATCGCCCGCTTTGGTCGTGACCACATCACTCTTCCCGACGGTCACGGACGTTCCGTTCGACGGGTCGGGAAGCGTGTCCAGCGTGGTGGTGTCGGTCGTGCAGACGATGGCGCTCGCATCGCTGTACGAACCGGCGTTGGTGCTGTAGTTGCACTTCTCCACCGTGAACGTGAACTTGTCTTTGTCGGAATTCGACCAGTCGCGTCCGGAAAGCTGCTTGTACAACGGCGCGACAGCGGCGGTGTCGTCGATCTTCGTCGGGTTGAGCGTCTCGTACGTGTTGACGAATTTGATGTCATTGACCGATGACGTCGAATCGTCGCCTTTCACCACGGTCTTGGACGTGCTCACGTTCAGCGTGCCGTCGCCGTTGTCGCTTACCGTCACCGTCACCACGTATATCCATTGCTTGAACCAGATGCCGTCGATCTTCACGTCTTTGGCGGACTCTCCCGACGGTTGCACATAATCGGAATCCAGCTCGGTGTTCACCTCTCCGGTGTTCGGATTGGTGTGCTGCGGCAACTCATTGACTTCGAAAACGTAGGTTTTGCCGATGTCGGATTCGTTGAATACCAGATTGGCAAGCTTGGTCATGGTATTTACGGCCTTGCCGTATCCCGAGCTCGGGGCCTCGCTGCCGGCCGCATACTCGTTGGAGAATTTTCGATCGCTTGCAAACGTTCCCGCCGAGATGCGCTGCGCCGAAGCTTCGTCCTTGCCGCTGATGGTGAAGGTGAACTCGCCCGCATATAGGTCACGTGTGGTACCGGCGTTCTTGTTGTGCAACTGCTTGGTCACGGTGAAGCCGGCATACGTTGCGGTGGCGTGGTATGCGTTGGTAAACGCCGCCTTGTCGGTCACCTTGCGATCACTATCCGTTGCGGAGGACCTGTTGTTATAGGTAACGCTTTCCACCTTCAATTGACCGGTATGCTTGCCGTCCTTGTCGGTGTCGGAGATCACGTAGGTGACCGTCGACGTATGGTCGTCGTATGTGACGCCTGCGATGTCGCCGGAGTCCTCCACGACGTGGAACTTGTACGTTCCGGCTTTACGGAAGGTGAGATTCGTGAACTCGAACGACTTCGCCTCGCCGGAGTCCGCCGTCACATTCGTTGACGTCGCGCTGGCGAGTACGCTGTCGGCCGCGCAGGACGAATCGCAATCGGCACCGCTGACGTAGCCGTTCGTCACGGCCTGCTGCGTGGACTCGTCCGCGGCCGTCACCTTGAAGGAGAAGGAGTCGGTTTCGGTACGCGCACGGCCGGTCAGCGTCTTCGCACCTTCCGGAGCCACGGCGACTTCCGAAGCCGTATACGTATTGGTGAATTGGATCGGATTCGAGCCGTCCGCAGGAACGTCAACCTTCGTCAATGCACCGGAATCGTCGGTTTTGTAATACGAGACGCTGGCATACACCACGCCGTCCGTGACACTCACCGCCACGAGCACGTAGTACGCCGTGGAATCGTATGACATGGCGTTGCCGGCATCCATGACCGTGCCGGCGTTTTCCGTCACTTTGTACACGTATGTGTAGTCGCCGCACTCCGCTTCGAACGAAATGCTGGGGAATGAAGCCGTATGGAAGGAACCGAAGGACGCATCCACGGAATCATTGCCGCCGGAACTTTCCGGCATGGGCACGTCGGAGCTATTGGTCGGCAGTTCCTCGACCTTCGACTTCTCCCCCCCCCTCGGTCGTCAGATAGCTGCCGACCGCGGTCAGCTTCGTGCTGAACATGCCCGCCTTATACGGATAGCCGTTTTCCGTGTAGTTCTTGGTGGCGGAGAACGCTACCTCGCGCGGATCCTTGCTGTACCTGTTGGTGAATTCGGCCTTGTTGCCCTCAACCGTCGTTCCGCTGCCGTCCGTGCCGGAATCGGCGTACGTCTGCACGGTCTCAACTCCAGTCACCTTGAGATCGCCATCCTCAACGGCAACCGTGACCTTCACCGTGTACTGCGCGCGGGAATAGTTGAATCCTTCCAGAGCTCCGGAGGAAGGTAGAATCTCGGAGAGCAGGTACGTGTATGTGCCCGGCTTGGTGAAGGTGATGTCCCCGAACGTCATGCTTTGCGAAGCGTCGCCGGAAGCCTGATACGTCAACGTTTTCTTCATCACATGATTGCCGTTGCCGTCCACGTCGGAAACCGAGCAGTTTCCGCTCGATTGGACGTCGCACGCCGGCAACGGAGTGTCCTGTGATGCCTGCAGCTGGAATTCGAACGGATACGAACCGGTTGAGTCATCAGGCAAGCCGGTCACCTTCTTCACGACCGCGACAAAGCCTTCCGCAGCCAATGTGATGTTATCCGGCTGGTACACATTGCCCACCACTGCTGCCGAAATCCCGGCGGAACGCTGAATCGTACCAGTCAGGTTGCTGGATTTGGCGCTTTCGAACACATAGCCGTGCGGCAGGGACTCCTCAACGATTGTGTAGGAGACGCCGTCCGAAATGTTGGCGACGCTGAGCGTTTGCTTGTTGGATAGCTTGACGTTCTCCGTCTGGGCGCACTTTTCCTCGTCGGTATCGCCATCCGCCACACAGCGGACGAGTTTGCCGGAAGTGCTGTCTTCGGAATCGCGGACCAGCTTCATCACCACCGACTGGGCGTCGTCGAGCTTACCATCGCCGGCACCGCCGGAAATCGTGCCGTAATAGTAGTCAGTCTTGCCGTCCTGCTGAAGCTTGGCGGCATCATCCGCGCTCAATGTGATGTCGAACGAGAATTGCTGGGTGTTGAAATCGCTCGGCTTGTCGTAGCCGTCGCCCACCTTCACCTTTTTGGTGAGCGTCAGGCTGGCCTTGCGTTTGTCTTGCACACGAATCACGCTCGCACCGGTGAAAATATGTGCCAGGTTGGAATTTTTCAGCGAGAATCGTGCGCCCGATCCTTGCGATGCTCCCTTATCTTTGGCCTGATTGACCTTGAAGTACGTCCAACCGGTGGTGTTGACGAACCCGTCATCCGTCATTTTGGACTGATCGGTCAGCGTGTAGTAGCCGCTATCGAAATCACCCGTCCAACTGACGCCCACGGCTTTTTTGCTTTCGGACCCGATGGTTTCGGACCAATCGCCGTTCGTCACGCACTCCTCGTCCGCGCAACGTATCTGCGTAACCACCAGATCGGAAAGGGTGCGGTTGATGGAGCGGTTGGCCGCGAACTGTTTGAGCACTTCGTTTATGGTGCCGATATGCGTCATAGTGGAAACGCCGTCATCTTCCGTGCCGGCGTCGGCGTAAATGCCGTCGTCCGTAATGAGCAGCTTCACCAATGTGTCGTTAATCTCATAGCCTTCGGGCGCCTGCGTTTCTTTGACATAGTAGGTTCCGTTGCCAAGATCGACGCCACTACCCTCAACACCGTCGGACTCCGAGCCCTTCATGCCGAACATGCAGGAGCCCTTCATCTCGTACGGATAGGTCGTGTTCGCCGTCACGCAGGTCTGCAACGCCGTGGCACCCTCCAACAGGGTCGCGCCGTCCTCGCTGACCTGGTCCGCGGCATACAGGCTGAATTCCGCGCCTTCCACAGGATTGCCGGCGTCATCCACCTTCTGCACGATCGGAGCGTTGCGCACGTCGGTGATGGCAATCTGCACGCCGAAGCTACGCAGGAACTGCTGACCGTTACTACCTTCCTCCGTGGTGTCGAGACGAACCGTGTTGTCGGTGGTGATGTTCTCCACTGAATCCGCGGTGGTGTAATACGCGCCGATAGCGTACAACGAGTCGGCTTTCTCGCTGTCTTGGCGCATGAAGTAATAGGTGAAGATATCGCCGGGCAGGCTGGAAATCGACGTCGAATACTTACCGTCGGAATCCAACCCGAAGAAATGCAGGTAATTCGTATCGCTCGCGGCATCCGAATCAGCCAATTCAGCAATGTCATTCAGACCATCGACCGTATGATCGGAGAGATTCCAGCCTTTCAACGCGCTACCTGTGACCGCACTCCACGTGTCTGTTTCCAAAGTGCCGGTATCCGTCTTATTCCTTTGCAGAATAACGGCGAACACCTTGCCCTGGGTCGCATCGTAAGCAGTGCCGTCCATGCCGTAGACCGTAGTGCCGTTGGCCACGGTCATCGTTTCGTGCGGTACGGACCATGCACCGGAATCCCACTTGCCGCTTATCCCGTTGCAGAGCAGCAATCCTTCTCCCGTGGCACTGAGCTGATAACGTAATCGTATGTCCGAGGATTTTCGGTATCCGGGCGGAGCGCTGGTCTCTTTCAGCACATAGTGCGTGATGCCACGTCCGTTGCGGGCAAGTTCGGCGAAGTGTACCGGCTTTCCCGTCTCGTAGTCCGTGAACGTGTAGATGCCATCCTTATCGGTGGTGCCCGTGCTGATCAGGTCGGCGGCGGTGTAGGAATAGTCGCTGCTCGCCTTGTACAGTTCGAAGCTTGCCCCGGCAACGCGATTGCCCTGCTGGTCGAGCTTGACGAGGCTGTTTTCCGGAATGTCAACGAGGTTGTACTTGATTCGCAGGTTGGACTCGTTGTTGCCGCGTTCCAGATAGAAGAAGTCCAACGTATGGTAGGTTCCGTCCGCGAACGTGTTCGTATTGCGCGTCGACCATTCCAACGCCTTAAATTCGTCGGAATCCTCACCGTAGGCGTTGGCGAACATCTGACGGATCGTCGTGCTGGTGTAGGTGGTGCCGCCGTCCGCGCTTTTCACCTTCACCGCACCCGTCTGAAAATCGATGTTCAGAGATGCGCTGTTGTGAATGCCTCCCACGTCTCCCACAAGCACGCCGTCGATGAACACCCACACGTCGTCGTCGCCTCGAAAGTCGAAGACCATCGCCTCGTTATTGACGAGGCCTTTGACCGGCTGCATGAACTCCGATTGGGAATGCATGCCGAAGTAGTGGTTCAACACGGAATCCATCGAGCCGACCTTGTTCGACAGCGACCCATCCGCGTTCTGGGAGAACACATCGGATGCCGAGTTGAAGGGGAAGAATTCGCCGTTCACACCCGCGGTGTCATACAACGTCATGGAATACGACGATTGGCCCGAAGTGGACACATCATTCAAAGCGGCGAAGTTTTCGGTGCTGTCGTAAACGTAGTAGCCATTCTGCAGCTGCAATAGGCCGGTCACGTTCGGATAGACCTTCTTGGAATCGCTCAAATCCGTATTTTCCGTATCGAACAGATAATTCAGCGATTGCGTACCGTCGGTTATCTTGCCATCCCATGAATACAGCTGGTCCGCCGCGATGACCGGATACCCGTCCTCCAACAACGATTTGACCATTCCGGTACGAGGGGACGCGCTATACGTCCACTTGTTGATGGTGGCTTGGCCGTTATACATTTCGCCGCCATACGTAAAACGTAGCTGTTTGCCGTTGTTGATGCCCGAGTCGGAATGATTGAATGATGTGCCGCTGCACGGATCGTAACTATCCTGCGTATCCGCACATCCATATGGCTGCACCCAATAATCGAACAGGTCGATGGTGGTGCTGGACGGACTTATCGTATTGCTGACCACATGATCCGAATAGGGCACGCTCGAAGAATCGTCGGCTTGGGCCGCGGGAACCACAATCACCGTGGCCATAAGCATCATCATGGCCAGCAAAGAGGCAACGGGGGTACGAAACAACCTCAGTGCACCCTTGCTCGACCCTCCGCGCAAACATGAGAACACCCCCACCGTCAACCTTTCTTTCGGCATGAAAGTCAAATGAACATTCGTAAAACAGACGCCTAACGGCATCCAACGGAAATATGTATAATTTTGACCATACATAGCCCCATGTACACCCGATAGCCCCCATTGGCATTGGGGGGGGGGTAAATCGAAAGTTTCGTTACGCAAATGTCACAAATGAATGGCCGCATGACGCATGATGCGCGGCTGCGGATTCCGGCGCCATCCCAGAACAAGGAAGAACAGCCATCCGGGAATAAGCACACCCAACAGCGCGTATACACCCATACGCACCGGGTCATGCATGGTGTTCGGATCCGGCGCCGGCACCGGAATCTTCACCCTATGGCCGGAAACCAGCAATCGATGCGTGTTCACGCCATACGGCGTGCAGGTCATCAGCGTCACACGGTCTTCGCCCTCGACCACACGTAGCTTGCTGGTGTCCTGCGGTTCGATCACGTCTATACGGTCCACCTCGTAGCCGAGGGTCTCGCCCATCACTTCAAGATAAAAGAAATCACCCTCACGCAATTCATCTATGCGCGTGAACATGGCCGCCTCAACCAGGCCACGATGTCCGGTAATCACCGCATGGGAGCTTTTCCCTCCAACAGGAAGTGACGTGCCGTACAGATGCCCCGCACCGGAAGCGAGCGCTGCGTCCGACGTTCCGTGGTATATCGGCAGTTTGATCGACACCTTCGGTATGCGGATCGTGCCGATAACGCCGTCGCCGGAATCCAGCAGCGACTGATATTCGCTGTCTTTGGCGGCCAAGGAGTCGTCGCCGGACGCTTGCGAGCCGCCCACAGCGGAAGAGAACGGGTCCTCGGCCTCGCCGAGAACGCTCTGGTCGGAGGCCGCGATCTTCTTGTTGTATTCTTTGGCGGCGGCGATGGCCTCTTCCGCCTGCGGATATGGCCATCCCTCGACGTGCTGCGCGGCTTCGTCGGCCGTCTGCGCAGTATGCCGTGAGGCCTGCCACTGCAACATATAGGGGAACCCTGCAATGCTGATCGCGACAATCACCAGCGTGATCACGAAAGCGTACAGGGCGTGCAACTGGCGGCGCAACCGGCTTTTGCGCGCCTCGCTTGACGAGATATCAATCGCCTCGTCGAACGTAGGGGGCTGCCACGGCTCGGTTTCGGCCATACGGCACCTCCTCTACGCATTCCAAAGCTTCCACCGCAACGCGGCGTTTGGGGTACACAATAGCGTTCGGAGGGGATGAGCGGGGGAACGGACGCTTAATGCTTCTTTGTGTTACGCCCCTTGAAGTAGATGTCGAACACAATCCAGACCGATAGTATGAACGCGATCACATACCCAAGGAATCCGACGATCGGTATGCCGAAAATCACCGGTTTGATGCCCGCGTAGTACACGATCGAAGAGCCGATGAACAGGCCCACCACAATCAGCGCCATCGTCAGTCGGTTCACTATGTCGGCAAGCAATTGCAACGGTTCCTGAGAGCCGACCATCTCCATGTTCACGCGCAGCTGGCCTCGTGTGAGCATACGAGACGCGACCTTTAGTTCGCTGGCGGCTGCAAGCAGGCCGTGCAGCGCCTGATGCCCTTCGATGGCGAGAGTCTTCGCCTCCTCCTTGAGGAAATCCTTCTTCGACGTACTGGCCTCAATGTGGTCGGAGATGATCTGGATCATGTTCACATCGGGGATGAACTCGTCAAGCAGACCTTCCAACGTGACCAGCGCACGCCCGACCGTAGTGACGGTGCTCGGCACTTCGATGCCGTGCTTCTGGGCCATCTGGGTGAGCGCCGTGAGCATGGCGGCGATGTCGAGTTCCACAAGTTCGACCGTGCCGAACTCCTTGACGATCACGTCAAGATCGGCCAGCAGGGATGGATAGTCTTCCGGGTCCGCTTCGGCGCCGGCGAAGCGCAGCAGACCATCCGCCAGGGCCGGGGAATCCTGCTTGGCCACCGCGAAAATCATATCTTTCAGCACGGAACGGGTTTTTGCGTTGAGCCGGCCCGTCATGCCAAGGTCGAGCAGTATGATTCGTCCGCCGCTCACCATGATGTTGCCCGGATGCGGGTCCGCATGGAAAAAGCCCTCGTCGAGCACCTGAGTCGCATAGTTGTCGACGAGTTTGGTACCGATCTCCTTCAGGTCATAACCGGCTTCGACGAGTTTGTCGGGGTGGGAGACGGAAATGCCTTCCACATAGTCCATGACCACCACATGTTCGGTGCACAGGTCCATGTATGGCTTGGGGCAGTCCATGTATTTGTAATGTTCGCAGAATCGTTTGAATTCCGCCAGATTCCGGGCTTCGTTCAGAAAGTCTGTTTCGGATTCGAACGTGTCCCACAGTTCTTCCACCACGCCGGAAAGATCCACCACCGATGCGGTGCGCATGGTTTTCGAAGCCACCCCGGCTATGGAACGCATGATGGACACGTCCTGGGCCATGATCTCACGCACGCCCGGCCGCTGCACCTTGACGGCAACATCCTCGCCGGTGGCGAGCTTCGCACGATGCACCTGCGCCAGACTGGCCGAACCGAGCGGAGTGGCGTCGATATGCTCGAAAATCTCGTCCACAGGCCTGCCGAATTCGTTTTCGAGAACCTGCAGCACGGTGTCGTACGGCATGGGGTCGGCGTCGGCGCGCAGTTTGGCCAGTTCATCGCAGAACGACTGCGGCAGGATTTCGGAACGCATCGACAGAATCTGCCCGACCTTCACGAACGTCGGGCCAAGCGCCTCGAACATGAGTCTCATCTTGACCGGGGTCAATCCGTGAATCACGTCGAATTGTTTGACGATGCCGGCGATTTCCTTCAAACGTCTCAATTTGCCGCGGTGCGTCAGATGATAGCGTTCGGAGAACGTGTCCTTACGCGAAAACAGGCCGATGGTCTCGCCTTGCGGTTGCGGAGTCGTCGACTTCGATTGCGCGGCGGATGTCTTCTTCGAGGACTGTGCGGCCGCGTCGGGAGAAGGTTCCGCGGCCGGATTGATCACCGCATTGACCCTGTCGGACAACGTGACGGGTTCCACGCTTTCGGGGCGTGCCTCGGACCGGGACTTCACAAACATATCGCAACTCTTACATCAGGCGTATCGGACAGGGCTCAGCAGGCGCGTCGAACGGTTCAGCCGTCATGTGGCCAATCGTTCGAATCACATAATAAATCGCCGTCCGGGCGCGTGCTGCGCGGCGGACGGCGATTCGGATACGTTTACTCGGCCTCGCCGGCGGGAGCATCTTCCTTGGTTTCGGGCTTGGTCTCGGACGCCTCCTTGACCTCCTCGACCTTGTGCTTGAGCTCGGCGTTGAGGGCCTTGCCCTGCTCCACGGTCAGCTCACCCTTCTTGACGAGATCGTCGACGATCTCCTGGCTCTTCTCAACGGTGGTCGCCAAAGCGCCGACGCCGGCGAGAAAGACCTTGCGCAGGCCGTCACCAAAATCAAAATCAGCCATGATTACCTCCTTAGGCGATGGTGGTACCCACTTTATCGCACCTTCTTCACATATACGCCGAACAAAACCGGCCAATCGTGGCAAAAATGGCCTATTTTCAGCCTGCTTTCCGTCGCTCTCCTACCGTGGGCGAGCCATCGCCACACGGCGTGCGCGTTCGGCGACCGCGTTGATCCGATTCAGCTCGGCCTGCTGTTCGGCGCTCTGCCCGGCCGCTTCTGGGTCGAACGAGCCGTAGCGGCGTTCGACCGCGGTACGAATCAGGAAATCCGCGATCGCCGGATTCTTCGGCAGCAACGAACCATGCATGTATGTGCCGATCACGTTGTTGACCCGCGCGCCTTCCGTATGGTCCTCGCCATTGTTGCCGGTGCCGTCCGACTCCACAGTGCCCAACGGTTTCACGCCACTGCGCAGGAAGGTCTGTCCGGAATGGTTTTCATACCCTACGATCTTGCCAAAGTCGCTGGAATCTTCGGTCAGGTTGCCGATCATGCGGGTTTCCTGGCCTACCGTGTAGGCTCCGATCACGCCGATGCCGTCAAGCCTGGCCCCGTCGACCGTCTCGAAATACTCGCCGAACAGCTGGTACAGGCCGCAGATCATCAGCATCGGCACACCGTCCGCAGCCAGGGAACGCAGCAGGTCAGCACGGTTGAAGAAGTCTCCGATGATCTTCTTCTGTCCTGTATCCTGACCGCCGCCGCCCAGAATCATATCCACATGCTCCGGCCATTGAGAGCCCTGATTGTAGGCATGCACGCGCGGCTCGTACCCGTACAGGGCGAGACGGCGCTGCACGGTAAGCACGTTGCCCGAGTCGCCGTAGATGTTCATGTCTTTCGGATATAGCGACACGATGTCGATTATCTGACTCATGTTCCCCTCGATTCCCGACCGTCCGCTCACTTGCCCACACCAGCATCCGACACTTCGGCGATGGTGGCAAGGACGGCGCGCGTTTTGAGCATGGCGGTGTATGTGCAGTAGATGTGTTTCGGCACGCCGGGATTGGCTTGGACGAACGCTTTGACCGATTCCTCAAGTTCCGTGCTGACCGATTCGACCGGCACCTGGTCGTATTCAAGACGAAGCGCCATATCCCAGGCGCGAACGCCGGAAACGGAACGCACGCCGGTCTGCCGCAGCGAAGTGAAATCAACGTCCCACAACCAGCTCATGTCACGACCGTCGGCATATTCATCGTTGATGCAGATCATCGTGTCGCAGCCTTCGGGCTTGAACGACGCGAGGGAAAGGCGGAATCCCATGGGATTCTTGACGAGCAGCAGTTCCACGGGAGAACCGTTCACGTCAATCACCTCACCCCGGCCGAACGCCGGCGTCACCTGTGCGGCCGCATCGATCATGTTCTGGTCAGTGCTGCGGGCGAAGTCGATGACATGCTGCGATATGCCGGCGCTGCGCAGCATCTCGTCCGCGGCGGAATCGGTTTCGCCGGTCCGCGAGAACGCCTCCTCAAACGGCAGGAACATGGCCTGCGCATCCTCCACGACGGCACGTACGACAGCGAGCGCCGCGGCCGCGTTGTACAGATTGTAGACGCCTTCCAGCTTCACGTCGGTTTCGTAGGTTTCTCCATCGATTGCGAAGCTTGCGCGATGGTCGCCTACGGAAAGCAGGGTGACGTCGGCGGACGGCAGGTCGGCTGCCGGCGCTGCTGCGAGATCGGCGACCGTATCCTGCGTTTCCGGCTGTTCCGAATCGTTGCGGAAGCCGGTTTCGCCGGTGTTTGCCGTATCTACGGTGGTGCGCATATCGTCGTCAGACGGGAAGAAGCCGCGCAAGGACTCGTCAAGTCCGAAATAACGTATCTGCACGTCTTCTTCGGTATGCACCACGTCCGCGAGTCGGGCGATGCGCGGGTCTTCACGATTGAGCACCACCGTTCCCGTGGTTGCTTCGGCGGCCTTGCTGAGCAATCGCGCGGTGTTGTCGATCTCTCCGAACCTGTCGAGCTGGTCTCGCATCACGTTGAGCAGCAGGCAGTAGTCGGGGCATACCTGCTTGACGAAATGCACCGCGTAGGCCTCGTCGAGTTCCAGCACCGCGATGTCGGCGTCCAGTTTGCCGCCCAGCGTGACCTCGCCCAGCAGCGACGAGACCACTCCCCTGGTGAAGTTCGATCCCGTTGGGTTGGTGAACACCTTCAGTCCCAACGATTCCAGCATGCTCGCCACCATGCGGGTGGTGGTGGTCTTGCCGTTGGTGCCCGAGACGAGCACCACACCGAACGGCAGGTTTTCCAAGGTTCTCGCCAGGAATTGGGGGTCGATGCGCTCCACCACCTTGCCGGGGAACGCGCTGCCGCCACCGTGCATGAGTCGGGCCGCCGCACGCACGGCCTTGCCGATCAGCGGCGTTGCGAATGAGTTCCACGCCATGCTTACACCTCCTGCTGCCTCTGGTAGTCCTGCGGCATGTCTTTGAACTTCGAATATGCGCCGAGGAACGCCAGGCTGAACGTTTGTGTCGGTCCGTTACGATGCTTCGCCATGATGATGTCGGCCTCGCCCGGACGGTCTTCCTTGTCGTAGGCGTCGGGCCTGTGCACAAGGAACACCACGTCGGCGTCCTGTTCGATGGAGCCCGATTCTCGAAGGTCGGAAAGCTGGGGCTTCTTGTCCTGACGCATCTCCGGGCCACGGTTCAGCTGGCTCAATGCCACGACCGGCACTTCCAGTTCCTTTGCCAGCAGCTTCAGCGCACGGGAGAAGTCGGAAACCTCCTGCTGGCGGCTTTCCACGGCCTTGCCCGAGGTCATGAGCTGCAGGTAGTCGATGACCACGAGTTTCAGATCGTTCGTCTGCTTGAGTCGGCGGCATTTCGCGCGGATCTCCATCAGACTCATGTTCGGGCTGTCGTCGATGAACAGCGGCGCGTTCTGCAATGCCACCTGCAGATTGTTGAGGATGTTCCAACGATCCGGTGTAATGTCGTCCGCACGGCGCATGGCGGCCAGCGGAATGTTCGATTCCGCGGAAATGATGCGCTGGGCCAACTCGTTCTTGCTCATTTCCAAGCTGAAGATCACGGACGTCATATTGTGGTGCAGTGCGGCGGCCCTCGCAAAGTCGACGCCAAGTGTGGATTTTCCCATAGCCGGTCGTCCCGCCACAACGATCATCTGGCCCGGCTGCAGGCCCTGCGTGACCTCGTCGATGTCTCTGAAGCCGGTCGGCACGCCCTTCGACACTTCGCCGTTCTGCAGGCGTTCGATCTGGTCGAGCGTGTCTCCGATCACCGGTCCGATCGCCGCGTAATCCTGACGCACCTTGCCAGTCGACATCTCGTAGACCTCGGCCTGCGCCATGTTGACCACATCTTCCGCCTGGGAACCTTCGGCCGTGTATCCGAGCTGCGCGATCTTCGTGCCGGCCGCAATCACGTTGCGCAGAATCGCACGCTGGTGCACGATATCGGCATAGTAGGTTGCGTTGGCCGCGGTCGGCACGGATGCGACCAGACTGTGCAGATAGTCGGAGCCGCCCACTTTTTCGAGATTGCCCTCTTTGAGCAGCTGGTTGGCCACAAGCACGGCGTCGACCGGCTGCGATGCCGCGAACAGGTTGATGATCGCCTCATAGACGGTCTGGTTGCGCGGCTGGTAGAAGTCGGTGACGTCGATGAGCTGCGAGACTTCGCCGATGGCGTCCTTGCTCATGAGCATGCCGCCGAGCACGGCCATTTCCGCCGCGTCGTCGTGCGGGGGCACACGGTCGAAGATCGCGTCGCGAATCACGGACTGCCTAGTGCCGGCATTGCCTTCGTATTGCGCGCGAGCGCCTCCCCATGAGGTTTCCTCTGCCATGTCCACCAATCCAGATTCACGAAAAACAGGTATGTCAGCACGCGGTGCGAGCTGATTACAACAGTACTCATTGTTACAAGTTGTGGGCAACTTTCCGCATGGATCCGTCTGGATCTCCACCGGAAGCGGTTATCCACAATCCGCCCGAAGACGGAATGCCCGCCGTTCCGTTCGGATATCTCCACATGCGGAATTGCTCTCCGAACCGGCCTTTGCGACTGCGACACGCTCGAACGACGGGCTTGTGGATAAGAAATCCACAAAAAGCCGAGTTATCCACATATTGGGGATAAGTATGTGGAAAACATCGATAGTTATCCACCGAATGGGGATAACCGAGTGGATAACTTGGGGACATCTTCCGTGGATGGCCTATATCCCCAGGTTTCGATTTGCCGAAGTGCGCCAATAGTGGTATGCGCACACTCACATGTGATATTTCGTAGCGTTATACATGTTGCGCACCAGCGTCTCACGCCATTTGCTCCACCCGTACTGCTTGGAAATCGCCTCGCCGGACGTGGCTCCCAGCGAGGATCCGTCGGCGCGGGTCAGATCGAAGAGCATGTCAAGCAGCACCGGATCATGGTCGATTCTCGACGCCAGTTCGCCGCCCACGTTCGGATCATTGGGATTCTGCCCCGTGGCGAATTCGGAAAGCGTCAGATGCTCACGCACCAGCAGCGTGACCCACCACACGGTCTGCGCGTCGAAGCCCATACGTTTCAACACCGCGGAAGCCTGACGGGCGCCCTCGGCGGCATGGTTGTTCACACCTGGACGTTTGCCGATGTCGTGGAGAATGCCGGCAAGCAGCAGCGCCTGGTAGTGCCTGTCGTCATAAAGCCCGCCGCTCGGAGTCTCACGGCCAAGTCTCGTGACCACCTCCACCATATGGCGGTCGATGGTATAGCGGTGCGCGGCCGACGCGCTCGGACGATTGCGCACGGCAAGCCATTCCGGAATGAGTCTGCCCGGAATATCAACGAAGTCGATCTCCTCCCATACGTCGAGCAGGTTCTCTCCGGACGCGAGCAGACGCAGGAACAGCTCACGCGATTCGTCACTCCAATCGCGATCGACAAGCGGGCATTTCCTCAGATTCTGCAAAGTGCCGGGAGCAATCGTCAAACCCGATTCCGCGGCAGCGACGGCCACACGCAACGCCAGCTTCGCGTCGGAAGCCGGATCAGCGCCCGGAGCCAGCACAACCTCCTCCTCATGCTTTGCCACACCGGGGGCGATCACGTCAAAAGTAGGCGCCTGACGCTTGCCGCCGCCACGCGGCTGGAACACTTGGAAAAACGCGAAACGGGGCTTCTCGTGGGTCAGCGAATGCTCGGCTCGCGATGCGGTGGAATCCAGCGAGAAGGCGACTTGACGGCCCATACGGGCGAGCAGCGTCTGCAAATCATCTATGGAAGCAGCCTCACGCTCACCCTCGGGCAGCGTGGGATCAGCCAGGCCAAGCATGGCCGCGACCCGCGCCTGATACGGCGAAAGCAGCATATTCGTATCCTTGTTGGCCACAAGGTGGATGCAGTCGCGCACGTCCAGCAATCGTTCGACCGCGTCATCGTATTTGCCGTGCGGACGGTCCGCCAGCCAAGACGCCGCAAGAGCGGACACCAGCACGCAATCACGCAATCCGCCGCGGGCCTCCTTGATATCAGGCTGATTGATGTATGCCATGCGGCCGAACTCGTCAAGACGGGATTTGGCGGACCCCAGCAACTCCGGCAGACGTTTGCGCGCGGCCTTACGCCAACGTTCCAATATCGAAACCGCGGTATCTTCGATCAGTCGGGCGTCTCCGGCGATCGGCACGACGTCCAGCCATCCCATAGCGGCAGGCAGATCGCGGTCGGTGACCGACTCGCATTGAGCCCGCGTGCGCACGGACTGGTCCAGATCAAGTCCGGAATCCCAAATCGGATACCACAGTTTGTTGGCCAGCTCGTTGAGCTGCGGGTCGGTCAGCGCATGAGGCTCGTAAATCACCACCAAATCAAGGTCGGAACTCGGACCCACCTGACCGCGGGCCAACGAGCCGACGGCACCCAGACCGATTCCGGTGGAAGGAACGTCGAACGACACCGCCTCGCAGGCCTCACTCCACAATTCCTTAAGGCAGCTCATGGCCAATTCCGTACGTGCCTTGCGTTTTTGCGCGCCATTGCGATAAACGCCATCCGGGTCCGGCTGGCTCATGGCCATGAAACGTTGCTTGAGGCCATCGACTGCTGAAGTCATAATGCATCCTTAATGGAAATCCCCGCACGGCGCGAAGCACGTACGGGGACCTGTTTTATTGATAACCCGAACTCAAAGGCCCGGGGGCTCTTAATCAGATGGCGGCCGAACCGGTCTCACCGGTACGTACGCGGGTCACCGAATCGAGCGGGGCAACCCAGACCTTGCCGTCACCAATGGTGCCGGAGCCGGCGGATTTGACGATCACGCCGACCAGAGTCTCGGCGTCAGCGTCGTCGGACAGCACCTCGACACGAATCTTCGGAATCAGATCCACGGTGTATTCGGCGCCACGGTAGATCTCGGTGTGGCCACGCTGGCGACCATAGCCGTTGGCTTCGGACACGGTCAGACCGTGAACACCTGCGGCAGCGAGGGCTTCCTTGACATCGTCAAGCTTATGCGGCTGGATGATAGCGGTAATGAGCTTCATCTCACTTCACCTCCTTGAGGACGGAGCTGGCAGTACCAGCAAAATCGTAAGCACGTTCGCCCTGATCGGCAAGATCGATGCCGCCGACTTCCTGGGCTTCGGTGACGCGCCAACCAATCGTCTTCTCAAGAGCGAAGGCGATGATGCCGGTGATGACCGCGGACCAGACGATGGCAATGAGTGCGACGACAACCTGCACGGCCAGCTGACGCCAATCGCCACCGGCGAGCAGGCCGGTGCCCTCACCGAAGAAGCCGACGAGCACGGTGCCGGTGAAGCCGCCGACGCCGTGGACGCCGACAACATCGAGGGAATCATCATAGCCGAGCTTGAACTTCAGGCCGCAAGCGAGGCAGGTGAGCACACCAGTGATGCCGCCCAGCACGATGGCCCACAACGGGGAGACCACATCGGCGGCCGGGGTGATGGCAACCAGGCCGGCAACGATACCGGAAGCGGCGCCCATAGCGGTGTAGTGGCCAGTGCGGATCTTCTCGGTGAAGCCCCAGGTCAGCATTGCGGCTGCGGTAGCGGCGGAAGTGGAAACCCAAGCGTAGCCAGCGGTGCCGTTGGCAGCGAAGGCGGAACCAGCGTTGAAGCCGAACCAGCCGAACCACAGCAGGAAGGCGCCAAGCATGACGAACGGAACATTGTGCGGACGGAACGGCTGGGTGCCGAAGCCCTTGCGCTTGCCGATGATCAGCACGATGACCAGAGCGGCAACTGCGGCGTTGATGTGGACGACGGTACCACCAGCGAAATCGTGGGCGGCTGCGCCGATGGCCTGGGAGATGGCGCCGTCACCGGACAGCAGGCCACCGTTCCACACCATGTGGGCCAGCGGAGCGTAATCGAAGGTGATCCACAGAGCGACGAAGATCATCCAAGTGCTGTACTTGACACGCTCTGCGATGGCACCGCAGATAAGAGCGACGGTAATCATGGCGAACGCGGACTGGAATGCAACGTCCACGCTGACCGGGTAGTTGTTGGAGTTCAGAGCGGCGGACGTGAAGACGCCGTCGTCGGAAACCATGGTGTCCTTCAGCAGGAAGCCGGTTGCCGGGTCACCGAAGATGCCGCCGACCGAAGTGCCGGCGTACGCGATGGACCAGCCCCACAGCACCCACATGATCATGGTGACGGACAGCGCGGCCGCCTCCATGATCATCATGTTCAGCACAGCCTTCGCACGGACCATGCCACCATAGAAAAACGCCACACCCGGCGTCATGAGGAACACAAGTGACGCGGAAGTCAGAATCCACGCAGCATTTCCAGAATCAAGCTGACCCATGTTACCCTCCCTCTCTTTTTCTTTTCCTTATTCACAATTTCCCTACCCCACGCATGAGGTTGACAGAATGGTATGGAACGCCGCCCGCATTTACTCAACGTTACGAAGTGTTACAGCAACGTAACGTCCGAAGGGGAGCCTTATTGCAATCGACAAATCGCAATCTTCATAAGCAATTGCGTAAAACGGCGAAAAATCAACATTCCCGACCATCTGCGCACAGGCAGTCGGGAATGTTTCATCTTTTTTTCATGGCGCAAATCGGCGGGAATCGCCGAAATGGACGGTTACGCGCGATTGCGTGGACGATCTCGTCTGGACGTACCGGAAGGCGGACAAATCTGCTAGAAGGCGGATGTGCGTACCGGGTACCGGTAGACGGTATGTATGCCGGCGTCAGCTGACGTCAGGCGAGAATGCCGTCGACGAAGCCTTCCGGATCGAACGGCGCGAGATCATCCGGGCCTTCGCCAAGACCGACGAGCTTGACCGGAACGCCAAGCGCCTTCTGCACGGAAATCACAATGCCGCCCTTCGCAGAGCCGTCAAGCTTGGAAAGCACCACGCCGGTGATGCCGATGGCCTCGGCGAACACCTTGGCCTGTGCCATACCATTCTGGCCCGTAGTGGCGTCAAGCACCAGCAGCACCTCGTCAACCGGAAGATTCTTCTCGGTGACGCGGCGGATCTTGCCCAGCTCGTCCATAAGATTGGCCTTGTTCTGCAAACGGCCGGCCGTATCGATGATCAGCACGTCCGCGTTGGACTCCTTGGCCTTTGCACCGGCCTCGAACGCCACGGAAGCCGGATCGGCGCCATCCTTATCGGAACGCACGACCGGAACTCCCACCTTGGCTCCCCAAGTCTCCAGCTGATCGGCGGCGGCGGCGCGGAAGGTATCGGCCGCACCCAAAACAACCTGCTTGCCATCGGCCACGAACAGACGCGAGAGCTTGCCCGCAGTAGTGGTCTTGCCGGTTCCGTTCACACCGACCATGATGATGACGCTCGGCTTGTTCGCGCCCTCCTTGTTGGCGTTGAGACGGCGGTCCACATCGGTACCGACAAGGTTCAACAACTTGTCTCGCAAAGCGGTACGCACCTGCTCCGGATCGGACTGGCCTGCGATGCGGGCGTCCGCACGCAGCTCCTCGACCAGCTGTTCGCTGGCTTCAGCGCCGACGTCGGCAAGCAGCAGCGTGTCTTCGACATCCTCCCAATCGGCTTCGGACAGCTGATCCTTGGCGAGGATGTTGAACAGCGCCTTGCCGAACGGATTGCCCGACTTGGCAAGCTTGGCCTTGAGCCGCTGCATGCGGGAGCCGGCGGATTCCGGCTTTTCGGCAGTGGCAGCAGGAGCGGAAGTGGCGGCGGGAGATGCGGAAGTCAGGGTGGCAGCAACCGGTTCGCGGGATGCGTCTTCCGCGGATTCCTTACGATTGTCACGCTCTTCAGCTCCGGCGGACGATGTTTCGGCTGCGATGGTCGCAGCCTTCTCAGCGGACTTCTCGGCAGCCTTCTCAGCCGCACGCTCAGCAGCAAGACGGGCATCCGCCTTGGCCTTGGCGTCTTCAGTGGATTTGCTCACGGCATTGCCGCGGGTCTTTCCGAACCACCAAAAACCGAGGAAAATAATCGCAGCGATCGCGATGACGGCAATAACCGCAATAATCACATTCGTATCCATAATCACAGCCTAAAAAGCACAACGGACACCGAACGCAACCCTTATGAAATGCACGCTTCGGGTATTTTCGGGCATTACGAACCGTTTTCACACAAAACGAACGTGGCGACCCGCCACATCCATAGGGCGTGAAAAACTGACCGTTATGGCCAACACATCCAGGATGACGTCGTTCCAGAGGCGCGAACAGCTTATTGAGATCGGCAGATCTCTGTTCGCGGCAAAGGGCTTCGAAGCGGTAAGCGTCGAAGAGATCGCCGCGACTGCCAAAGTCTCGAAACCAATCGTGTACGAGCATTTTGGCGGCAAGGAAGGACTGTATGCCGTGGTGGTGGACCGCGAGATGCGCGCGCTCACCGACGTGCTCGTCGAAGCGTTGTCCGACCCGCAGGCGCACCCCCGGCAGATTGTGGAACGCGCGGCCCTGGCGCTACTCACCTATGTTGAGGAGAACGCCGACGGATTCCGCGTGCTTACCCGCGATTCGCCGAAAACCGATCCGGCCGGATCGTTCAGCTCCCTATTGGGCGACATCTCCATGCGAGTGGAAGACATTCTCGCGCAAGCGTTCAAACGGCAGCATCTGCCGGCCAAGGGCGTTCCGTACTACGCGCAGATGCTCGTGGGCATGACCGCATACACATGCCAGTTCTGGGCCGATCAGCGCAAAATCAGCAAAGAGCAACTGGCCGCGCATATCGTGAATCTGGCATGGTACGGCCTCAGCCGTATGGAAGCCAAGCCTCAGTTGCGATTCGAAAGCGGAAAAGCCGCGAAATCGAAGCGCGTGCAGAAGGATGTGTCGAGAGACGCGTCGCAGGATGCGTCGAGGGATGCGTCGCAGGATGTGTCGAGGGACGGCGGAGAGCATGAGGCTGCCGGAACCAGCGAAAGCGACGAAATCAGTGGAATCGACGGGGGTACCGAGCCAACGTCACAAAACTGACATACGGCAACGAACCGTCAACGAATATGTCTTCCGGGAAACTCCCGGTGCAATTCACGAACATCATTGTGCCTTTTGTGCAATAAAGCGTTCCCCCGAATCGTATAAGGTGCTAGGTTGGTTCCGATACGAAACGCAACCGCACAACGCCGCAAGCATCGCGGCTCAACCCAAGGAAGCTCATGCAGGAGAAAAAGACGCTCACCTTCGTGGTACCCGCATACAACATGACGGAATACCTGGAAAGGTGCGTTGAATCGTTGATCGCAACGAAGCGCAACGACGACATCGAAGTACTGATCGTAGACGACGGCTCATCCGACGGAACCCTGGAAATGGCGAAGAAATACGAAAATCGCTACCCGGGAATCGTCCGTGCCATCCATCAGGAAAACAAGGGGCACGGCGGCGCGGTCAACACCGGTGTGGCGGCCGCGACCGGCATGTACGTCAAAGTCGTGGACGCCGACGACTGGGTCGGCCCCGAATCGTTGGAACAGGTGATGGCCGTGCTTCGCAGGGAAGCCGCATCCCAGGAACCGATCGACATGCTCGTCACCAATTACGTGTACGACAAAGTAGGCAAACGCAACAAGCACGTGGTGAACTTCCGTCGGGCGATGGAAGCCGGGAAGCGCCTCACATGGGACGACCTCGGGCATTTCGGACTGTCCGAATACATCCTCATGCACGCGCTGACCTTCCGCACCGAAGTGGTACGGCAGTCGGGCATGCAGCTGCCCGAGCACACGTTCTATGTGGACTTCATTTACGCGTACCAGCCGTTCCCGTGGGTCAAAACCATGGAATATCTGGACACGCCGTTCTACCACTACTTCATCGGACGCGACGGCCAGAGCGTGCAGACCGACGTGATGATCCGCCGCGTGGACCAGCTGCGGCTGGTGAACCAGTGCATGGTGAAGGCAACCCCGGAACGCGGCACCGTGCCGGACGGCCTATACCGCTATATGATTCACTTCCTGGCGATCGAGAGCTCCGTGGCCAGCGTGTTCATGATTCTTTCGCGAGACCCCGCGAATTATCAGAAGAAAAAGGACATGTGGGCTGACATCAAGGCCTACTCGCCCACCATTTATGAGGATGTGCGCAAGAAGGCGATGTCTCGCGCGCTGAATCTGCGCGGCTCGGCCGGACGATTCGTGATTCGCAAGGGCTACTTCCTCGCGGAACACGTAGTCGGCTTCAACTGACGTTGGAGGACCGGGATCGGAGCACCGGAATCGGGACGCTGGTACCGGGCGCGCTGTGACCGGACTTGCTGGAATCGGACTTGCCGGTACCGGAGTGCTGGAATCGGGTTTGCTGGAATCGGAATGCTGGTACCGGAATGCCAACATCAGGGCGTGCGGATTTTTTGGCTGTCATGCGGATTCTGGACGGAGTGTGCGGATTTTAAATCGACCGTGCGGATTTTCAGCAAGTTGTGCGGATTGACTGCGGCCCAAAAGCGCCCAAAGTACAGTTTTTAGGGCTAGAAATCGCTGAATTAAGGTCAATTAAGCAGAAAATCCCTCTGACGAATCCGCACACCTTGTTAAAAATCCACACGGCCCGCCGAAAATCAGCACGACAGGCGAAAAATCCGCACGGCAGTAATGGAGGGATGTTTGTGTGGGTGAAGATGGAGCAGAGGGGCCCTATGTCGGAAGACCTCAGACGAGTTCAGACAGTTGCATGCCTTACACCCAATTGCGCACACTACGCCACAGCAATGAAAAAGTCTTGAAACCATTGGAATCGTTGGCTTCAAGACTTAAGAAACGGTACCCCCCGTGGGATTCGAACCCACAACCCACGACTTAAAAGGACGCTGCTCTAACCGTTGAGCTAGAGGGGCAACAGCAAGTCAGTATACAACACTTTCAAGCCAAACGCCACAGCGAGTGTCTAAAGTAGCACCCCAATCCCAACAAAGATTATCAAGATCAATCCGCACGGCAACCAGCCCGCACGATTGCACCGCGTCAACCACTCCCAAGGAACGTCAAGACAAATCCGGCGTGGCGATTTGCGGAGAATGATAGACTGACTAGACATTCGAACAAATGTTCGGTTCACATTTGCAATGTGGGGATTTCCCCACTATATACAGTAGGGAAACTCGCGACACACCACTACCAGTAGTGTGTACACTAGAGTGTGGCCGCCTATGGAACACGGCGCCGAACAACAGAACACGTGGCTGAGCAAAAGGAGGAATCGATGACCGTTACCGTCTTCACCAATCCAAGCAATCCGCAATGCGAAGCCACCGAGCAAGAGCTTTCCAAACTTGGCGTGAAGTACGTAGCCGTTGATCTGACCCAGAATCCATGCACTTTCAGACAGATCAAAGACGCTGGATTCAAGCAGATCCCTGTGGTCATCTCGCCGAACTCCTCCTGGAGCGGCCACCGCCCGGATCTCATCAAGCAGTTGGCCCAGAGCTTCGCCGTATAACCTATAGATAGCCTACAGACGACCGGCGGAGGATGGGTCAAGCGTCATGGTCTGGAATCGATTGGCCATGAAATCATCGCTGAAATATGTGGCGAAGAACTGTAAGACCGGCGAATTCTGCGCAATGCCGGCCATACGCGAATACCAAGCGTCCAGCGCCATCAACGTCATGATGCCATCAACAAAAATCAGCGCGAAACACACCGCCGTAAGCGAATACCGAATCTTCCACGGAATGCGCTGAATCATCGACAACATGTATGGCAGCACCAACTTGACCCAAACCAAGCCAAGCAATCCCCAGAAAAACATGTATTTACCCGACGTACGACCGTCAATCGACAACCATTTGCCGGTATAGTCCCACGCGCGAATACCGAACGCCGTCTCCATGAACCAGCTGGTGAAGTATTCGAACGCACCGCCGATCACCGCACTGGAGCAGAAGATCAGCAACCAATTCGACCGCCATAAATGATTGAGCAGCACCGTAAGCAGCACTGCCCCGAATCCATAAATCGGAGACAACGGACCCCATAGGAATCCGGCACGATCCTGATATTCACCAAACAGGATGAAGTGGTACACGGTTTCCACAACAAGCCCGAACACACAGGCGAACACGAACAGCCAGAACAGGTTGAAGAAATCCAGGGAAATATAGCCCTTGCCGGTCATATCGCGACCGGCCATGCCCACGGAAACGGCTTCCTCGTATTCGCTGCGCGCGTCCATCTCACGCAGAGCGAACTTCAGGCGACGCTCGTCTCGAAGCGACGGATCGGCGATGATGTGCAGCACCACCAGCGCGACCAGCCTCAGCGCGGGCCCAAGCAGATCAATCCCAAAACCCTGCAACGCGAGGGACAACAGACCTTCGACCACGGTGAGCGGAATCAGCGCATACGTCCACTGCGCCACATGCCTGCGTTTGTTCAGAATCAACAGCACGCCGAACATCGACAGCGCAATAGTGCCGACCACCAGAACCACCGCACGAAGCGACATGAGGATAGTGGTGAGATTGACCACGTCGACCTGCATACGCCCGTCGACCACGGCACGGGCCACACCTAGGCAGGAAACGACGATCATCGGAAGAGCCATCACGCCTTCCGCAAGCAGAATGAAGCCAAAGATGCGGAAAATCAACGGCAGTCTGCGATCGGCGGGATTGTCGATTTCAGCATCCGCAGTACCGACGTCCATGGCGTCGAGCTGCGTTTTGACTGCGATTGCCTCGCTTTGTTCACGTTCTTCCATATCGGTCACGCCATCAACCGTAGGCAATATCGCAGACCAATAAGCTCGACGACGGAATCGGCACTATACGGGAATCCCCCGTTTTTAGAGGAGTTGGAGAAGCACAGCTCAGGCAAACTAACGAAAAAGCCGTTCCCACGATTTCGGGGAACGGCTTGGAAAGCTGACTTACGTTAGCTGGCGAACACCTCAGCCGACTAAAGAGAACGGCAGCCGGCCGAGGGTACGTCAGCTGGAAAAACGCGCCAGCCGGTCGGAAAGCACGTCAGCCGACCATCCGGCTAAGTGGCACATCAGCTGGCGATGGCATCGGAATCGGTCGAACCGAAATATCCGCTGGAACTGTTCGAACCGCTGGAACCGTTCGACTGACTGGAGCCCGACTGGCCGGAACCGGCGGATCCGCCGGCATTGCCCGAACCATTCGAATCGCCCGACTGTCCAGAGTCGGACTGGCCCGAACCGCCCTGACCGTTTCCTTCGGAGTTCTGCCCCGGCTGTCCACTCGGCGGCTCACCCATCTGACCGTTGGACTCACCACCTTGGCCGCCCATCTGGCCGTTGGACTCACCGCCCTGACCGCCGGGACCACCCTGCTGGCTCATCTGGGGCTCGCCGGATCCGGACAGCGCGTTCACGGCGAACGCTCCACCCACGCCGCCGACTAGGCCGCACAGCAGGCTGATTCCCGCAACAAGTCCGATCACCTTGCCGCCGAGCGTTGCGGTTTTCGCCTTAGTCTCGCCCGCGGCGGCTTTCGACTGAAAGGCAGGATTCGCCTGACCATTCGCCCGACCGTCAAAATACTGCTGATTTTGCTGCGAATACTGCCGATCGGAATCATCCAGCTGACCCTGCGTATACGTCGGCACGTAATACGAGGAAGCCAAGTCCGCTGCCGCCGGCTGCGCCGTGGCATACGGCTGCGTCTGCTGCGCGGATGCGTTGCTAACACTGCCGTCGGTATTGCCGTTGGAGTTGTTACTGAAGTTGGAGTTGTAGTCGGTCATGATTGCTCCTTGATTACGAATTGCGATTGAAATGGTCGGATAAATAAGGAATTAAGAATGATTGAGAGCTATTACGAGACAGCGGCAGAGACGCCCGTCACCGTCACATCCGTCACAGGCTCCACGTCGTGGAAGTGCCGAACTGTTCGTCGAACGAGCTACGGTCGATCACATCCGAGCTCAGTTCGGTTTCGGATCCGGCTTCCACGGAAGTGCCGTACGAGCCGGTGACCGTGACGGTAAGGTCGCTGTCGCCGGAAACCACGGTTTCACCGTCTGCCACGATGGTCACCGTGTGGCCTGAAGAATCCACGACCGAACCTCCGGATGCCACATTCAGTGCCGAAATGGTCGTGTCGGCCGTGACTACCCATGTGGAGGTGCCGTCGACGTTCACGGTGATCGGAGCGTCCGTGGATTGCGTTCCGGCGGAATTCTCGGTGATTTCGGCGGAACCGGTCCACGTGGAGCCTTCCAGCAGGTTGAGCGTCACCGAGGAGATGGTGTCGGCGCTCACCTTGCCTTCCAGCGTCTGCGAGCGCCCGGTGAAGTTCACCGTCGCGCCGTTCGAACCGGCGCTTCCCCAGCTGTTCGCATCGTTGCCGGCGGCGAGGATCAGGTTCGCCGCGGACGAGTCGAAGTCGAGTTCCGTGTTGGAGAGCACCACGTCTGCCGTGGTGTTGGTGAAGTAGAACATCGAGCCGGATTCGATCGCCGATTTCAGGGTGGAGTCCTTGGCTTGGAAGGTGGCATGTTCGCCGGTGGACGTTTCCGCGTCGCCGGAGGTGGATTGGTAGATGATCACGCCGTTGGCCACCGGGTCGGAGCCGGTTGTGCCGGTGTTGGTGCTTTCCAGGGTCGAATCGTTGATGAGTATGGTGTTGAGGCCTTCCATGCCTGCGATCTGCGATCCGGTGGCGGTTCCCGTCACGCCCGACACTTCAACGTCTCCGGTGGAATATAGCAGCGGGGAGCCGCTTCCCGCCGTGCTGAGCTTGGAGTCGGTGACGGATATCGAACCGCCGCCGCGATCCGTGGCGAGCGTCGCGCTGTGGTCGCCTTGCGTGGTGATGTCCATGCTGTTCGCCACCACCGAACCGGAATATGTTGCGTCGAGGCCGCGCGAATTGTCGGACGAGGTGGAGATGGTCACGTTGTTGGCGAGGACGGTTGCGGAGTCGGTGGAGAAGATCGCGTTGGATCCGGAGCTTGTTGCGCTGATGGATGAATCGGAGATCACCGCTTTGGAGTTTTCTCCGACCGCCAGCAATACCGAATTCGTGCCGTAGAAGTTGCAGTTGTCAGCGTTGTCGCTGTCTCCGGATTTGACGAGTTCACCCGAGGTGATGGTGAGCGCGCCTCCGTTTTGCACGAGCGCCGCGTTCTGGTCACTGCTGCTTGCGGTGGTGGTCTCGCCGTCGGAGCTCATTTCCTCGCCATCCGCGGTAAGTACGCCGGAGTAGCTGCCCGTATAGTCGTAGGTCATGGTGTTGGCTCCACCACCACCGTCGCCTACCAGCATTTGGAAGGATTGCTGGCTGCTGGCGCTCGCCTTGAGCACCGCGGTCACGCCAGCGCCTGCTCCGAAGCCCGATACGAGCGATACCGCCGCCGCGATGGCGATGATTTTTCCGAGATTTCGATTGCCGCCACGCGGCTTACGTTGTTGCGCCGCGTGTTCTGCCGCATACGTCATGTCCGCTCCTTTCCTGAAGCGTGGGAATGCTTTCAATTACGTCGTTAGTTACATTGAACAACAGTCTTGTTCGTCTTTGCTGGGCATGAACGGAACGGTTTCTGCAAGGTTTTTAAACGTTTCCTGAATGCGATTGCCGATTGCGTGCGGCTTGTCCCGGACCACGTATTACGATACGTTATGCGTAGCGCTACGCATAACGTATCGTTACATGAACTACTACGACGCCCAAGCAAACCAAGGGGATGCCTGCCAATGAGCAACGTGCTGCAGATTCTGCGCCGAGATTTCAAACGACTGGTCACCGTACCGGCCGCATGGGTCATCATGATCGGTCTGATTCTCCTTCCGCCGCTGTACGCATGGTTCAACATCTACGGATTCTGGGATCCGTACGGCAACACCAACAGCATCAGGATCGCTGTGGCCAACTCCGATACAGGTACAAGTAACGACCTACTCGGCGACGTCAACCTCGGCGACCAGATCGAAGACACCCTCAAGAACAACGATCAGCTCGGCTGGCAATTCGTGAGCGAAGACGACGCCATGGAAGCGGTGAAGTCCGGCGACTGCTATGCGGCAATCATCATCCCCTCCGACTTCAGCGCCGATCTTGCGGGAGTGCTCGACAACAACGGCACCAGACCGACGCTCGAATACTACGTGAACGAGAAATCCAATCCGGTCGCTCCGAAAATCACCGACTTGGGTGCAACGACCGTGGACCGCACCGTCAACAACGCCTTCGTATCGACGGTCAGCGAAGTGCTCTCCAACGCGCTCAACAGCGTCAACGAGAACATCACCGATGCCAGCGGCAAAATCTCCGACGAAACGACCGGCAAGCTCGACGAGGCCGAACAGAAGGTGAGCGACATGCGCTCCACCATCAGCGGTCTCAACGAACAGCTGGCCAGCATCCCCCAGAAAACGCAATCCGCACGCAACGCCATCAATGAGGTAAAGCTCGCCGCAGCCGCGGCAGGAAGCGGACTGTCCAGCACATCGCAAGCCATCACCGACGCGCAGAACACGCTGAACACCTTCTCCGCCAACGCCAACAGCGCAATTGAAACCGGTTCCGGACTCGCCTCGCAAGCGGCCAGCCAGTCCACCGCAAGCATCAACAAAGTCTCGTCCGCCGTATCTCAGGCGAGCGGAACCGCAAGTCAGGCCGTAAGCGAAATGCAGTCCGTGACCGACTCCAACGCGAAGCTCATCGAGCAGCTCAAATCGGTCAGCGACGACGCGGCATACCAGCAGATGATCAAGAAGCTGGAAGAAACCAACAACACCGCCGCAAACATGTTGAGCGATCTCAAAACCCTCAGCGATGACACCACGGCCACCTCCGAAAGCGTGTCCAAACTCTCCACGGACTTCAACACCGGCACGCAGGATCTGTTGAAGAACGTAGACACCGTGCGCAACACCATCAATACGGGTGCGATACCGCAGCTCAACTCCGGTCTCAGCTCGCTGGCAGCCACCACAGGCACGCTGTCAGGCACCGTAACCAACCAGGACATGATCGTCAGCCAGACGACATCCATCCTCGACCAGCTCGACCAGGTTGCCTCCGACATACGGACCGCGCTGTCAAGCACCGACGCGCAGCTTGCGAAGGTGGAGACCAAGCTCACTACCATCAGCACTGATCTGAAGGCGCTGGGCACCGCCGACCTGCTGCAGAGCGTGACCGGAATCAGCGATCTCGACACCGAGAAGATCGCCTCGTTCATGCAATCGCCCACGGTGTTGGAAACCGAAAACGTATATCCGCTCAACTCGTACGGTTCGGGCATGGCCCCATTGCTCACTAATCTGGCACTGTGGGTGGGAGCGTTCGCCTTCGTAGTGATTTTCAAGGTTGAAGTGGATGACGAAGGACTTGAGGACCTTGAACTCACCGCAAGGGAAAAGTATTTCGCCCGATACCTGCTGCTCAGCGTGATGGGAGCCATACAAGGCGTGCTCTGCACCGTCGGAGACCTCATGCTCGGCGTGCAGACTGAAAACGCCTTCCTGTTCTGCCTCACCGGTGTGATCACATCGTTGGTGTACCTCAGCATCACGTACGCATTGTCCACCACATTCATGCACGTGGGCAAGGGTCTGTGCATCGCGCTCGTGATCGTGCAGATTCCAGGCGCATCAGGCCTCTACCCCATTGAAATGATGACGTCGTTCTTCCGATTGGTCTACCCGCTCGTGCCGTTCAGCTACTCGATCGACGCGTTCCGTGAGACCATCGCCGGATTCTACGATGGGGACTGGCTCAAGTCGATCGGAGCGCTGCTGCTGTTCGCGGCCGCGGCCTTCTTCATCGGACTGGTGATTCGACCGCTCCTCACCAACCTCAACAAGCTGTTCTCACGGCAGATCGAGGAAAGCGACATGATCATAGGTGAGGAAGTGCAGCTGAAGGAACGCGAGTACAGCGTTTCCCAGGCCATTCAGGTGCTGGCCGACCAGGACGGATACCGCGAAATCATCGAAGAGAAGGCGAGCAGGTTCGCCGAACTGTATCCGAAACTCAAGCGCGGCGCGCTCATCGCCGGGTTCGTCGTGCCGATCATACTCGTGCTCGTGTTCTCGATGACCGCAGGAGAAAAGGTGGTGGTGCTCGCCACCTGGATGCTGTGGATTCTGCTCATCATCGGCTTCCTGGTGATCATCGAATACATTCGTTATAGCCTGGAACGCCAAGTGGAACTCGGCAGCCTGAGCGACGACGCGATCGAAAGCCTGATCATGGAACATCAGGCCAAGCACATGCGCCGTAAAAAACGCGCACGACTCGCCAAGAAGAAGAAACTGCCGCACAAGGCCCATCCTCACCACAAAAGGCGTGCTGACGCAGACGGGACCGAATCGCACGGCTCCGCACTCAACGTGACTGGAACGCAGTGGGGCGAGAACGGCGGAATCGCCATGTTCGCAAGGAACATGGGAACCGGCGAGAGCCTCACCAACGGCGAAACAATCAAAACCACCAAAGAAACAGCTGAAGGAACCGCCACAGAGACCAACGCGGATAACGTCAAAACGGGCGAAATTCCCGTCGTACTTAACCGACGATGGAAACGAAACCGGCGAAACCAACAACATCAATGGAACCGGCGAAACCAACAAGATCAATGGAACCGGCGAAACCAACAAGATCAATGGAACCGATGAAAGGAGCAACGCATGAGGAACATCTGGAAACTGTTCGTAGGCGACGTCCGCCGTCTCACCAGCAATGTCGTCTCCGTAATCATCGTGATCGGACTGATCGTGATCCCCGGCCTGTTCACTTGGTTCAACGTGGCGGCCAGCTGGGACCCGTTCTCCAACACCGGAAACCTCAAATTCGCCGTGGCGAACAACGACGAGGGCTACAAGTCCGACCTCATTCCAGTGAAGATCAACGTCGGAGACCAAGTGGTCAACACGTTGCGCGCCAACAGCCAGCTCGACTGGACCTTCACCTCCGAGCAGGACGCCATCGACGGCACTAAATCGGGCAAATACTATGCCGCCGTGGTGATTCCGGAGAACTTCAGCACCCGCATGATGACCTTCTTCACGGCGGACGGCGACCATGCGACACTCACCTACTACAACAACGAGAAAAAGAACGCCCTCGCGCCGAAGATCACCGGCCAGGGTGCGGATACTGTGGCTGCGCAGATCAACGAAACGTTCTCGGAAACGCTCACCAGCACGGCCCTGGAGATAGCCTCGCAGCTTTCGGACGCGCTTAACGACCCCGAGACGCAGAACCAGCTGGTCAAATTCAACAGCAACATCACGCAATTCGCGCAATCGCTCAACGATTCCGCCTCCACGCTGCAGACGTTCGCGTCATTGACATCAAGCGCGCAGACCATGCTCAACAGCTCCAACCAGCTGCTCACGCAGGTCAAAGGCAACGCCAAGGACGCGAAGAAACAGCTCAATGAATCCAGCAGCAACATCAGCGATCTGACCGACGCGGTAAGCACCAGCACGCAGGCGTTGAGCACCGCGCTCGACAGTTCGGCGAGCGGTCTTGCCACCGTGTCGGACAACGTGGATTCGCTGTTCTCCAACGTCGGCACGCAGGCCGGCGACACATCCTCGGCATTGCGCAATCAGGCGTCGAACATCAGCACGCATGCGGAAAGCTACCAGAAGGTCTACGATTCGATCGATGAGCTCAGCAAGAGCGACTATCTGCCGTCGGCCGCGAAAGCGGCGTTGGAGCTGTTCAAGACGAACCTGTCCTCCACCATCGAACAGCTCAACAATCTGGCATCGTCCATCAACGAAAGCGCCGACCGGATTGACGCCAAAATAAGCGATGCCGCGCAGGAGAAGAAGCAGGTCAAGCAGCTCGTCGACCAGGCGAAATCGTCCGTCAGCACCGTCAAAACCAGCTACGACAGCGAGATCAAGCCGCAACTCGACAACATCGCCAGCTCCATAAACAGCCTGTCCTCATCGCTGAGCACCTCCGCATCCAGCCTGAAGAACACGCTGGGCGACCTCAACTCCACCACAACCACGGCGAACAGCCAGCTGACCAGCATCCGGGACACGCTCAACTCCACCGCGGAAACCCTGAACAACGCCAGCGGAAAGATCACCGAGTTCAGCACGAAGCTTTCCGACGCGCTGAACAGCGGGGATCTGGACGCCGTGAAGGAAGTGCTCAGCACCGATACCGAAACGCTGGCGTCCTCGCTGGCCGCACCCGTGGCGCTCAACCGCACGGCGGTGTTCCCCGTGGAGAATTTCGGCTCTCAGATGACCCCGTTCTACACGTTCCTGCCGTTGTGGGTGGGTTCGCTGCTGATGGCGGTGACCCTCAAGACCACGGTTTCACGCAAGATCCGCAAGCAACTGGGCGATCCGAAACCGCATGAGATGTTCCTCGGCCATTACGGAGTGTTCGCCCTGATAGCACTGTTGCAAAGCACGTTCTCGCTGGGTGGCAGCCTGTTGTTCCTGCATGTGCAGGCGGTGCATCCGTGGCTGTTCATGCTTAGCGGATGGGTCAGCGGCCTGGTGTTCTCGTTCTTCGTGTACACGCTGGTGGCCAGTTTCGGCAACGTCGGCAAGGCGATCGGCGTGATCTATCTTGTCGTGCAGATATCCGGTGCAAACGGAGCCTACCCGCTTTCGGTACTGCCTGACATCATCACGAAGATCAGTCCGTTCCTGCCGGCCACGCATTCGATCACGGCCATGCGTGCTGCGATCGGCGGCATCTACAACAACGATTACTGGCAGGCAATCGGCTCCCTGCTGCTGTTCATTCCTCCGTTGCTGATCATCGGCCTGCTGCTGCGCATTCCGTTGCTCAAATTCAACAAGTGGTATGTGGAGAAGGTGGAAAGCACGAAGGTGATCGCATGACACCGGAGAATCACGATGCAAAGGGAATCGTGCAGAACGCCGTCGACGCGGCCGTGCAGAAAGTGCATGGCCGTCGGGAGCTGATGCGCGAGCAGATCGACAACAAGATCATGCAGGCCACGCTGTCGATCGTCATTTCCGCCGGTATAGGCGCGGTGACAATCGAAGAAGTGGCCCGACGTTCCGGCGTTGCCAAGACCACGATCTACCGCAGATACAAGAACGCGGACGATTTGTTGCAACGTGCGAAGCTGGAGATTGCGAGCCTGCCGGATTTCAGCGATTTGGGAACTTCCCACAGCGGTCTGCTCACCATGCTGCAGCGCATCCAGAACTGCTTCGACAGCGAATTGGGATTGAAGGCCGTGGGCGTGGTGCTGTCTTCCGACAACGATTCGCTGCGGTCAATCGCGGATCAGGTGATTCAGCCCGCCGAGCAGCGGTTCTCGGCGTTCATCAACCGTGGAATGGCCGGCGGCATATTCCGTACCGGACTCGACTTGCATTTCCTGTTCAGCACGGTGTTGGGTTCGATGCTCACCTATGAAGCTCTTTACGGCAGTACCGAAACCACTTGGGCGGAACACATGGCTGAATTCCTATGGCAGGCTATGGCCGCCTGACATGCCGCCTGATATACGGGGCATACAAAGTCACACGAGATATGCGGACGGTGACCGAAAACAGTGGTTCCGCGGGGATTTCCACGGAACCTTCCGGCTACTGTATGGACGCTTCCTGACGGGCCACGTCAAGCGCCTTGTTGAACGCATCGGAAGTCCAGCTGGCACCGGCGAGCTTGTCTATTTTGAGGTCCTTCAGAGGCTTGCCGACCACCACGCCCTGAACGGCTTCGGAAAAGTCGTTCTGATGGTCTTCTGAGAGGGACGTGAGCGCGTGGCCGACAACCTTCACAGCCGTGATGTTCTGGTCCTTGATCGTCAGATACACGTCAATGGAGTCCTCACCGACCGGACCGTATGTGCTATTGATCGAGTAATCGCCATCCGCGTAGTTGCCGGTGTCTTCCTTGCTGGAAGTAGAGGAATCGCCACTGTCGGTGGAGTCACTGCTATCGGAGGAATCGCCGGTGGCGCTGCCGCTGGTCTGTGACTTCTCCTGCTGGGACTGCACGCTTTCTCCGGAATTTCCCGAATATTCGTCGTCCATCGGTGTGGCGGTCGCTTCGCCGCATGCCGAAAGCAACGCAAGGGTGGCTGCCGTCAAAGCGATGGTCTTCACCATAGTAGATTGCTCGTTGCTCATAGTCACTTCTGTTGCCTTACTCGACCGTTTCGGTCGTTCCTCTTCCGTTCTTACCTGCCGCGGCGAAACGACTGCCTCTACTCCTCACCGCCGGTTTTCGCCGCTTTGGTGGGATCCGCGAATTCGATTGCGATATCGCCGTTCTGCGCGCCTTCCGCAGACGATCCGGTGAACGCCGGTTTGCCGCCATCCGCCTCATACGCCTGTTTAGCAGCTTCATCATTCCACTTCTCGCCGACGAGCACGCCATGATTGAGCATGATCTCACGTTGGGCGCAGGATGCGACGAGCGCGTCGTGGGTGACCACGATGATCGTGGTGCCCTGCTCATGCAGCTGGCGGAACAGGTCGAGCACGATTTTCTCGTTCTTCTCGTCGAGATTACCGGTCGGCTCGTCGGCCAGAATCAGCTTCGGACAGTTGATCAACGCGCGCGCGATGCACACGCGCTGCTGCTCGCCGCCCGAAAGCTGACCGGGCAGATGGTGTGCGCGGTCCTTCAATCCCACACGTTCCAACGCTTCCAGGGCCTGCTTCTCATTGACCACGGAATGGTAGTACTGGGCCACCATGACGTTTTCCACGGCCGTCAGATGAGGCACGAGATAGAACTTCTGGAACACCAGACCGATCATGTTCTTACGCACGTCCGCCAACTGCTTGGCGTTCAGGTCCTCCAGTTTGCGGCCCTCAAGCATCACGGAACCCTCGGAAGGCGTATCCATGCAGCCGATCATGTTCATCAGCGTGGTCTTGCCGGAACCGGACGAACCGACAATCGCCAGCCATTCGCCCTGAGGAACGGTCAGCGTCAGATCGTCGACGGCGTGCAGATCGCCGTAAATCTTGGAAATATGGCTCAGCTTAAGAAGCATTTCGGAGCTCATGGTTATTCCTCCCTCAAAACGATGGCGGGGTCTATACGGGTCGCGCGGCGAACCGGCGGAATGGATGCGGCAATCGCAATCAGCATGCTGAGCATTAATGACGCAAAGCCCAGCAGCCAGTTGAAGCCAATCGCACGTTCGAATACGGTGACGCACAGCACCCGGGCCAGCAGATAGCCGATTGCCGTGCCGAACAGACCGCCGATCAGACCGTATACGGCGGATTCCACGTAGAATTCGGCGCCGATGGCTTGCGAGGACGCGCCGAGGGCCTTACGCAAGCCGATTTCGCTGCGCCTCTGGCTCACGATCGAGCTGATCGTGGTACCCACGCCGACGAACGTCAGCACAAGCACCACCAGCGAGACGATCCAGAACAGGGTCTGCAGCATGGTGATGATTCGGGTGTCGGATGATGTGATTTTGGTGACGGCCTGTGCCCGTACGCCGGTGTTCGACTTGGCGTTGAGGCTTTCGATGACGGCGTTGAGCTCGTCGCCCACCGCATTCACGGAATATTCCACCACGTCGGCGCCGCGCTCGAAACCGGACAGCTTGGTCACGTCGGCATTGGTGGCATACACGATGGAATCCTCGTTGCCGCCCGTGTCCACGATGCCGGCCACACGGAACTCCGTGCCCTCGGTGTCGAGAATGTCGGATGAGACACGGCCGTTTGTCAAAATTTGGGATTGCGCGGAATCGGATGTGTTGTCGGAAGCCCTGTAGCCGATGGTCACGCGAGAGCCGACCTGCACGCCAAGAGCGTCGGCGACGTCACGTCCGATCATGACGTTGCCTTCGCTTGGCCAATCGCCGGTAACGCTCCAATGCCGGTTCAACGCCTTGACCGCCTTCGAATCCACACCCGCCAACGTGTAGGAAGCAGAGTTGATACGCACGCTCTCATAACGGTAGGCCGCGGATTTCGTGCTGTATTCGCCGGAGATGGACGCGGTCACGGCGTCGATGGTCTCGCTGCCAATGCCCTGCGACTTCTCTTCGGCGTCCGACGGGGTGACGATCATGTTCGCGCCATACGCACGCATTTCCTCGTTCATCTGCTGCGGTACCGCAATGCATACGGAAGCCAGACAGAAAAGCGTGGCGGCACCCACCAAAGACGCGATGACGGCCATCACCGCACGCGAACGACGGCGGAACACCGCACCCCACAGCATGGTGAGGAACATCCTGCGATTGGTCATTTCACGCCCTTTACGCTCACGGATACTACGTTCATCAGCGGCCATGGAGCACCTCCGCCGGCTTCAGGTTCAGAATCGAACGAATCGACGAGAACGATGCCACAAGCACGGTGATCGTCAGCAGCACGAACACCAGCACGAACACCATCGGTCTCATCGTGATGCTGGAACCGAAAACGACCTGTCCGACGATCTGCGCGACCCCGGAACCGGCCAGCGCACCGACCAGCGCGCCAACCAGCGAAATCACAGCCGTTTCGGCCAACATAAGGCGGGAAACCGCGCCATCGGTGGCACCGATCGCCTTCAGCAACGCAAGTTCCGAACCACGCTCACCAATCGAGGCGGCCATCAGGTTCGCGACGGCGATTGCGGCTGCGACCAGCGAAAGCGCGGTCATCAACACCATCACCGCCTGCGTCTTCTGCAGCACGTTGCCCTGCAACGCGGCCACCTGACGCACCTGCTTTGCCACGGAACCGTCGATGACCTCTTCGATCTGATAAGCGATCGAAGACGGGTAGGCCGTGCAGTACCAGGTCTCCCATTCCTCCTGCGTCAACGCATTCGGATTCTTCGAAGCCTTGCGTGCCAGATCGTTGTCCGGCGTGGTGAGCGCCTTGACTTCAATCTTGTCGATGGAATCCGGCAGATCGGCAAGCAACTGCGCCACGCTGGATGCGATATACATGCCGTTGTTGTCGGAATCGCCGGAATCGTAGATGCCGGTGATCGTGATTCGTGTGGTGTTGCGCTCGCCCGACGACGTGGTCTTGCCCAAGGTCACGGTATCTCCGATACCCACGCCCAGCTGCGAGGCGAGCGTGGTGCCGATGAGTCCCTGATTGGAATCGTCCTCCGGCCATGTGCCTTCCATCGTCCACCAGGAACGCATGCCGTTCATGCCGGCCACGGCCGATTCCCCGGAATCCATGTGCAGGGTCTTGGCGAACCAGGTGCCCACGATCGCAACATTGGATGCCTCGCAGGAGCTTGAGTCCGCGGAATCGTCCGAACAGCCGGCATCAACGTGAATGTTCAGTTCCGGCGCGAAATTGGTGATGTTGAACGCCCAGAAAATGGTTTTGACCTTTGCCGCGTCGGATTCCTTGAGGAACGCGGTCGGGTCGGCGGCATCGGAAGCCGATTCGGAAGTGTTGTACAGGTCGTTCACCACGGCGTCGGCCTTCGGCTGCACGACGATGTTGGTACCGTAGGAGGAGAGTTCCGCGGTGAGCTTGTCTCCGACGTCGAACACCACGCCGAGCATGGCCACGCTCACTGTGGCCGAAAGGCATACCGTGACCGCGATCAGCAGCCTGCGTTTGAACTGGCGGCTGAACGAGCGGAGGATCATTCTTAGGAAGAACATGGTTCAATCACCCCTTTCGCTCACTGGAAATGGCTCGACAACTCGTCGAGCACGGACGTTTGGATGACGATTTCGCCTTGTTCGACCTTGTAGTCGAACGGTACGGGATTGCAGCCGCCCTGGAAGCCGATGGTGGCGAGGTTGATGGCCACATCGCATTTCTTGCAGATGATTTTGCCGTCCTTCTCGTAGTAGCCGGCGTCTCCGCAATTGTCGCACGCGTCGAGGCCGACGCCATACGCGCCGCCGTTCTTCTTGATGACGATGAAACGCATGACGGTGCCATCCTTCGCCGTGTATTCGAAGCGATGCAGATGACCATCGGAAACCTGGCTGAATTTGATCGTGGCCACGCCGTCCTCAAGCGAATATTCCTCCGGCTCGGAAAGGGTGATGACCTGCTGCGTCTGCGCGACGCCATACGTGAGCGCCACGGTCACGCCGATCGCCGCCACCAGCGTCCACGCGCCGGCGGACTTGGCACGACGACGGAACGCGATGTGGGAACGCGCGATGGCCTCATTCGCTCCGGTGGGCTTCACCCTGAATCCCATGATGATGCTTGCGATTGCCGGAATAGCGAAAACCCCCGCCATTGCGATGGCGATATGCCGCTGATGATTGATGCCCCACACGAGCGCGAGGAAGGCCGCCGTCGGGAACTTCACGATGCGCTTGGACTGTAGCAACTGCGCAAGATCGGTGAAATGAGTGACGAACAGCAGCACAATGAGCAGCAGTACGGCAATGGTGAACGACCAACGCACCGCCGTGGAACGCATGGTGCGGAAAATGCAGGCGGCGATAATCGCAGTGGCGGCGCCGAGCGCGAATCCGAGGGCGCGCAACAGCATGTCGGAGGTGAAGACCGGGTCGCCGGGTTCCACGAAAATCGTAAGTTTCAAAATGACGTCCGGCAATGCGCGGAATGTGGTGGCGGCGATCGCAAGGGCAGCAATCAGATTGGCCACGTCCAGCATCATGCGGTGGTCATGCCAGTTGGCGGTGGCGCGGCGGGCGAACAGCACGACCACGAAAACCGCGATATCGAGGACCACACAGCACCACAGCGTCGGATAGTTGATGAACGTACGCTGCGTGATCACGGCAGTTGCGCGTAACGTGGCGAACACCACGGAACCGGCGAATCCCACGAGGAAGCCGATCAGCCGCCAATATGCGCTTGTCGGCTTGTCACGCCCCTCCCCGACCGTGAGCATCACGTTCAGCGCCATGATCAGCAAAGCCGGTGCCAGCAATCCCTGCAACACCGTCACATACTGCAGCAGCATCTTTCCCCTTACGGTTACGCATTTCGGTTATGTATTTCGATCACGCGATTTTCGTCGTGCGATTTCGTATGGTTACGTACAGTCACGCAATCACGCAACTACGCATGAAGTCGGAACCCGCTTGCGCAGGCTCCGACTCGGTTGTGTTTACGGATTCAGACCGTGGAAATCACCACTCCTGCGGAGTGTAGTTCCAGTTCGGGAAGGTGACCTCGAGCGGCTCGGTCCAGAACTTGCCGGTAACGCCGGTTTCCGGATCGACGTGGAGCATCCAGCCCTTCTTTTCCGGAGATTCGATGGACAGCACCAGCTTGTAGGAACCGGCCTGGTCCAGCTTGATGTTGGCACCGTAGTGCGGGCCGTCGGAAGCGTTCATCTGCATGAAGGTGCCGGAGCCAACGGACTCGTTGGTGGAGTTGTCGATGATGTCGTAGTTCACGGTCAGATCCGGAACGAAGTCGCCCTTGCCGTAGCCGAGTTCGGTGCCCTTCTGGTTGGCGTGGATGTCGGCTTCCAAGTGGAAGCTGGCGTCGGCGGCCTTCAGACCCATACCGGACGGTTCCATATCAATCGGCTGGAAGTACACGGCGTTGACGGTCAGCGGGCCGACTTCCTGATCAGAGTTGTCCTCGTCGACCTGAATCTCCTCGAAGCCGGCGGAATCGTCGGAGGAATCCGAGGAATCGCTGGAATCGGTGGTGGTGGAGGTGTCCGTGGAGCTCGTGTCGGAGCTGGAGGAGCTGCTGTTGCCGCAAGCGGACAGCGAGAAGGCCATGGAACCGGCCAGCAGCAGACCAAGCAGAGCTGCGATTTTCTTGTTCTTCATTTTCTCTTCCTTTATTGTTGTGGTTCCGTATTGGAAATTTCGGAAATCTTCATTTTGTGCTTCTTCGCAAAGCCGATCACGAACAGCGCGATCACGGCGACTGCGGCAAGCGCTTGGGCAATAAGGCATTCAACGTACGGATACAGGCCGATCCAATCGTTGGTCGGCACGAAGCTCAGGTAGTGTCCTTCCACAAGGTCGCCTTCGATGAGCGCGTGCACACCACCGCCGGCGAACACCACAACCAGCACGGCCATCAGAATCGACGTGACGAGGAAGAACGGGCCGATCGGAATCTTCACCGAGGTGAATCGCAGAATCAGGAAAATGACCAGCAACACGGCCGCGGCAGCAAGACCGCCGATCCACATGCCACGCGCATCCTGGCTCATGGAGTAGATGGACTCATAGAAGATGACCGTTTCGGCGCCTTCGCGGAACACCGCCAGGAAGCTCAGCATGGCGAGCGAGACGACCATGCCCATGCTCACGCTTTCGCCGGATTCCACCTTGCTTTGCGCGGAGGCCACGGCGGCTTCGGTTTTGTTGCGGATGTAGCGGTTCCATGCTTCCACGGAACTTTTGTTCAGCATCCAGTTGCTGGTCCACAACAGCATGCACATGGCGATCAGCGCACACACGCCTTCGGAAATCTCCTGAATCGGGCCGGAGCCGCCAAACAGGAACGTGAAGAGCACCGCGATCAGGCCGGAAGCGGCAAGGCCGACCAGCACGCCCAGATAGATGTATTTGGTGAAACGCTTATTTCCGGACTTGACCAGATATGCGATCACCGCGGCCACCACGAGCAGCGCTTCGAGACCCTCACGAATCAGGATGAGGAACGCCTGCCCCACGGAGCTGGTGATGAATTTGGTGAAGCCGTTGACACTGCTTGCGGCACCGCCGTCGAGGGTGGCGGCGTCTTCGGTGAGCCAGCTCTTCAGATCGTCGACCAGCTGCTTGATCTCCTTCTGGGAGCCACCGTCACGCATGGTCTTGCGGGTCATCTTGAACTGATATTCCACTTGGGAAACACGGCTGCCGGAGATTGCGTTCATCACGTTCTTCTCGAAACCGAGCTTCTCGTAGTACTGGTAGTACGCGGTGTTCACCAGGCTGGAGCCTTCCGAACCCTTGCCCGAAGCCGCGGCATCGTATGCCTGATCGAGAATCTCGTTCATTTCGGCGGCGACATCGCTCCAGGTGCGGTCTCCCTTGCCTTTGGAGGAGTTCTTCTTGGCCGCGTCGAGTTCCTTGCGCTCCGCCGCGGTCTGCGCGGCACGCTGCTTCGCATACTCTTTGGGATCGGCGAGGTCGGCGTTGGCGTCGAGGGTCTGGGCGGTCTCGTTGAGGTCGGCGGTCAGCGCATCGACCTTGGCCGCAATCTCGCTTCCTTGATCCTGCTGGTAGGCAAGCGTTTCAAGATCGGTGAATTCCTTGAGCAGCGCGGTCTGCTTCTCCGCGGAGATGGTGTCGTTGACCACTTTGGAGAAGTTCGACGCATCATAGCCGATCCAATGCGCGTTCTGGAAGTCGGTGCCGGCCTGATAGTAGTTGCCGTCGGCATACTCCTGTTCGGCGGTGACGAGCTGCTGTTCGATATTGGCGGCGGCTTCGGCCCACGAAGCGAAGTTCGTCTGGGAATCGTCGGCGGCGATGGCTCGCTGCGGAGTCACCGTGCCCACGAAAAGCGTTGCCAGCGCAATCATCATCGCTGCGGTGAAGGCAACGAGACGCCCCGAAACGAATCCATATTCCGAATCCACGGAACATCGCTGACGACGCGAGACGCATGATGACACGAGACTGATTCCTTCTCCTCGACGGCCGGTTGGACCGTTCAAAAATCCTGATTCCAGTGCGCCTCCATCGCCGTACGCAAGGTGCGCACCGGAATCACAACGTAAAACGGAATTTTTCGAAAAAACAGTCTTGATTTTTGTTTATTTTTGTTGTAGCCATCGTAAAAATGGCGGAATTCCGCCGATTATGAATTTTCTTACATGAACATTCCGTCTCACATTGTGGCTATTCCCATAGTTTTCCAATCAGACTCCAAGCACAAGGGTCTTGCGCCGAACGGAAGAACCGCACGATGCAAGACCCTATGTATGTCTGGATTGTTGAGCGCTATTTGCGGATGGCGGACAAACGGGAGAGAGGTCGTTTCCCACCGTCCGCAAGCGCAGTCCGTTCAACGTTTGCCGATCGCGCCGGCCGCTAGTCGACCTTCTTGATGAGCATGATCACCACGGCTCCGACGAGCACCGAGACGATGGCGACCGGGAAGATCTGCGCATAGCTGCCGGTGGCCACCACGATCGCGCCGGTAGCCACCGGAGCGAGCACCTGACCGACCGTATTGGCGAGGTTGAGGATGCCCAGATCCTTGCCCGCCTCGTCGGCGCTCGGTAGCACGTCCACGTTCAGTGCCTGGTCGACGGCGATGTAGATGCCGTAACCGACGCCGCCGATGCCCGCATACAGCATCATGCCCAGCGCGGTCGGCATGAAGAACGGAATCGCCACGCCCACGGCGATGATCACGGACCCGATGGCCACGATGATCTTGCGCTTGTGCAGCTTGTCGGAGATCGGGCCGGAAACGACCGAGCAGATCATGAGCACGACCATGGAGATCAGCGACATGGTGGCAAGCGTCGCGGCGGCGTCTTCAACGCTGAGTCCGCAGTACTTCTTGAGAATGTACAGCTGGTATCCGGAAATCATGGACCATCCGAAGATCAGCATCAGTCGGCCGACGAGCGCGAGATAGAAATCACGGCAGTTTTTAGTCGGCGGAATGAACGACCTGACGATGGCGGCCGGGCTGAGTTTGACGTTCGCCTTGGTGTCGTCCGCGGCACTGCCGACCTTCGACGAACGTTCGGTCGGCCAGATGATGACCGTCAGAATGCCGGTGACGGCGAACAGCGCGGTGCCGATCACGAAGCCGACGCCCATGGAATCGATGAATTTCGACCCCAGGAAGGTACCGGCGGACTGGCCGACGATCATCGCGCCGCCGTAGAACGACGAGAAGGTGCCGCGCACGCTTTCCGGAATGCGGTCGGACAGGACGGCCACGGCCGGGGCGATCATCATGTTGACGCCGACCTGCACCACGGACCAGCCCGCCACGATGCCCGCGAGCGAGACGGATGAGAACGCCAGCGCATAGCCTGCGGCGGTGATGAAACCGCCTGCCACGATCCACGGCGTGCGCTTGCCGAATCGTGAGCGGGTGATGTCGGACAGCGCACCGAAGATGATGTTCGCGAACAGCGCGAAGATGCAGCCGACGGAATTCATCGCGCCCAGAATCACTTCCGGGGTTCCGATGTTGAGCTCGTCGAAACGCTGCGGCAGCAGCACACCGGAGCCTGAGGTGCCGGCGGTCATCCACAGGAGCGAAAACAGCGCGAAGCCGATGCCGAAACGTAGTTTTTCCGCCGTGGTTAGGCGACGGCCGGTATCCGGGGCGATTCCCTCCGGAGCAACGGCGACCGCTGCCGACTCATCGTTGAGCGACATGATTGTTCCCTTTCTCTTTTGTTTTGCAACCACGGTCGGCAATCGTGATTGATTGCCCCGCTTGGGTTGCCGTCGTTTGGGTTCCGCCGGCGGACGGCATGGAAGGCGCCCACCGGCGGAATTTGGTTCACATCGTCACGACCAGATGATGTGTTCCACCGGCCAGTTCGACCGCTTCGTGATCGGGCAGCTGGACCACGGCGGTGGTGCCGACCGGCACGGTCACGTCGAGTTCCACACCGGTTTCGCCGCTCTTCCAGTCCACCGACGCCTTGCCGTATGGGGTGACGTGCGAAGTGGAGGCATGGTCGATGCCGCCGCCGACCACCGGAGCGACGCGGAATCGCTTCCATCCGGCCTCGATGGCCTCAAGACCGCCGATATGCGCGTGCATCCATTCGGCCACGGAACCGAGCGCGTAATGGTTGAACGAGGTCATGCCTCCGGGGTTGAGCGAGCCGTCAGGACGCATGGAATCCCAACGTTCCCATGTGGTGGTGGCACCCATCTTCACCTGATACAGCCAGCTCGGGCATTCCTCGGAAAGCAGCAGTCCGTAGGCTTCATCGTTATGCCCGGTCATGGTCAGCGCCGGCAGCACGAACGGCGTGCCCGCAAAACCGGTGCTCACCTTGCCGCCGGATTCACGCACAAGCTTGGCCAGACGGTTGCCGGCCTTCACCTTGCGCACCGGCTCGCCGTCAAGCAGCCCGAATGCGATCGCCAACGCGTACGCGCACTGCGTATCGGACGTCATCGTGCCATCCAGATTCGTGAAGCGAGCCAGGAAACCGGAAGTCACACGGTCCAGCAACTCCTTGAATCGCAAGGCATCGTCGGTTTTTCCGAGAATCGTGGCGATGCGTTCGGCCTGCGCGCAGGAACGGGCGAAGAATGCGGTCGCCACGAGTTCCTTCTCCGTCATGGCCTGCGTCGGATCGTCCGGCGGGGCGGTCGGGTCAAGCCAATCGCCAAGCTGGCCCAGCACATAATCCGGGCGGCGGTCCCAAACGCCATCGGGCGAAAGGTAGCCGGCGACCTCGTCGATCCAATCGCGGCTCAAATCGTATGTTTCCGCAAGAATCTGCGGATCTCCGGATTCCATGTACAGCACCCACGGCACTTCCACCGCGCTATCGCCCCACGTGGAGATGGCCTTCGGGTGCGCCCAGCCGCCAAGCGGAATGAACGGCACGTAGAACGGCACCGTGCCCCACTTGATTTGGTCGGCGCGAACGTCTTTGAGCCAGCTCTTAAGGAATCCGTACACGTCGTATAGGTATGCGGCGGTCGGCGCGAACAGGCAGATGTCACCCGTCCACCCCATGCGCTCGTCACGCTGCGGGCAGTCTTGTGGAATGGACACGAAATTGGAACGCATCGACCACAAAGCGTTGGCGTGCAGACGGTTGAAGAGCGAATTGGAGGTCTCCAGATTGCCCGCGCGATCCATTACGGAGTGGTATACGTGGCATTCGATGTCCGCGGCGGTCAGCTCGCCCTCCACACCTTCGATCTGCGCATAACGGAAGCCATGCATCGCAAAACGCGGCTCCCACCAGGCGTCCGTGCCATTGGACGTGTAGATGTCATGCTGCTGGCCGCGGCGCAGGGTGCGCGTAGCGATCTCACCGTTCGGTTCAAGCACTTCCACGTGATGCAGCTCAACGCTCTGGCCCGCCTTCAATCCCTTGACGTGCAGGCGGATGCGCTGCGTGCAGTTCTGGCCGAAATCAACCAGCCAGATGCCACGGCCTTCGGAGGTATCGCCGGTGCGCGCGATGGATACCGGTTCATTAATCTCATGCGCGCGCACCGGTGAAGTATCAGGGTTTTCGATCTTCGCGGGATCGTAGAAGATCTCGGAGACTGGCTTCCAGCTTGAATCGTCGAAGCCCGGTTCGGACCAGCCCGGCTGTTCGAGGCGGGCATCATAACGTTCGCCCTCACACAAGTCGGAGCAGACGATCGGGCCAAGCGTAGCCTTCCAACGGCGATCCCACGCATTCGAATAGACGTGTTCGATACCGCCGTCCTCGTATTCGATCTCAAGCTGCGCGAAAACGCCGATGCGATCGCCATAGTAGTTTACATAGCCGCCGTCAAAGCCAAGACGTCCGCGATACCAGCCGTCGCCAAGCCAGAATCCCATAGCATTGGCACCTTCGGCGAGTTCGTCGGTAACGTCGTAGGTCCAGCACTGCACACGCTGTTCGTAATTGGTCCAGCCGGGGATCAGCGCGTCATTGCCGATTTTCACGCCGTTGATTTCCGCTTCGACCAGTCCGAGTGCGCTCAGATACAGACGCGCACGCTTCGGCTTGGCCTTGACTTCGATTTCGGTACGCACCAACGGCAGGTGGCGATGGTCAGTTTCCGGCTCCGCCCAAGACGGACCGACGAAATCGGCGACATGCTCGTATTCCTGCATAAGACCGGCTTCGAAATGCAGGATGGCGCTAGGCTCGCTCAACGGCTTGTGCGCGGCGGAAACGAGCTGCACCGTGGCGAACACCTCCTCGCGCGAGGCGAGCGGGGCGAACTGCCAGGGCACGAGCACGTTGTTCTCAGGCGGAAGGTACGTATACTCCTCCTTGGCCTGCGCACCCGGAACGCGACGGCTGATCTTCAACAGAATCTGGGAGCCGTCCGGAACGGTATTCGAATAGGTCCAGTTCATGCGCGGAGTGGCGGTCGGAATGCCGAGCGCGTCTCCGGGGAAATGTTCGATGGTGAATCGCGCGATATGCAGGTCTCCCGCAGCAATCGGCTTGATCACTTGTGTTTCCATGATGTTCGCAACTCCTTTGTTATCACGGGCCGGTGCCGAATCATCGGCTGGATATTGAGTGCGGGGCGCCTCCCCTTCAGCGGGAGACGCCCCGAGCCTTATCACGCCTCGACGGAGGATTCCTTGAGCTGACGCTCCTCGTCGGTGCCATACTTGTTCTGCTTGGAGATCATGATCGAGCCGGCTACCAGTTCGAGCACGACCACGCCCACGAAGCACCACATGGTGGTCTTGATGGTGGAAGGCAGCACGAGGGCCGGGGTGACCAGTGCGAACAGGCCGCACAGCAGACGGGAGAAGCCGTTGATGAAGCCCTGGATGGAAGCGCGGATCTCGATCGGGAAGGATTCCTGGGTCCACACCTTGTACATGGCCTCGCCGGCGAACGGTCCGCCGAGATTCATCAGGGCGGTGGCTCCGAAGATGACCCACATGTTGGTGCCGCCCAAAGCCAGGCAGACCATGGCGACGATGGAGATGCCCATGCCCACGAAGAACAGCTTGTTGCGGTACTTGCCGCCTGCGATGGACGCGAAGGCGATGTTCAGCGCGAGGGTGATGAAGTTCAGGATGATGCCCAGACCGGTGGCCAGGGACTGGGATGCGTTGGCCTGCACCAGCATGTAGGTCTGGAACTGGCCCCAGGTGTTGGCCAGCAGGTTCCAACCGCAGTAGAAGACGGTGATGGCCAAGAAGAAGCCGAGCAGCATACGGCTGTTTTCGGTGCCGGCGAACAGCATCTTGGTGACGGACACCTTTTCGGTAGCGGTGGCGACATGGCCTGCGGCGGCGTCGCGGGCGTCGGCTTCCTCATGGAAGCGGCGGAAGGTCGGGGAAAGCAGACGCCACAGCCATGCGATGACAGCGAATACTGCGAGGATGGCGAAGACCACGCGGCCGCCCATTGCGCCTTCCATGGTGGAGACGAGGAATGCGCAGATGAAGGAGATGAACACACCTACCTGCCAGAACACCTGGGTGGTGGAGACGAGCTGCGCGGCCACCTTGTCGTTCGGGGAATCGTGGGAGACGATGGTCATGGAGATCGGCAGGTCGGCGCCCGAAGCAACGCCGGCAATGATCAGGCCAATGAGCAGCACGGTGAAGTCCGGCGCGAACACGCAGATGGCGGCGCCGATGGCATACAGCAGATTGATCCAGTTGAACACCAGCACGCGGCCGATCTTGTCGGCCAGGCGGCCGCCGAACAGCGAGCCGAATGCGATGGCGAACGTCAGGATGCCGGAGAGCAGGCCGACCTGCGTGGTGTCGAGGCCGAGGCCGTTCTGCCAGACGGTGATGGTTGCGGACAGGCCCACGATGATGCCCGATCCCAGCATGGAGCCGATGCCCGCGGCAACGGCGAGCGGCATGTAGCCGCCAATTCCTTCCTTTTTCTGAGCTGCAGCGTTCATTTCCCTTTTCCTTCTTTTGAAATATTCAACGAGATTCGAAGTATCCAGGAACCCCGCTGTTACTTGATATTTCTTCTTTGACGGTTTTAATCATAAATCGATGTTTTGAAATTTTCAATTCAGTTTTCAATCGGCGTGTTGAAACTTTCAAAGCAAAAACGACAATCTTCTACTAATATTTCATTGAAAGTCATTGAGAAATCCGTCTCATCAGACGCAAGCCAAAGGAGACCATATGCCAGACAGCAAAAAAGTAGGCGTTTCCGACATCGCCAAGCACGCGGGCGTCTCCATCGGCACCGTCTCCAACTATCTCAACTATCCGGAACGCGTCTCGGAAACACTGAAAACAAAAATCAGCCGCGCGATCGCCGACCTCGGATACGTACCGAAGCACAGCAGCGGGCAGATTCCCGCATCCAACACCACCCCGGTCATCGGCTTCATCATGACAGACATCGAACATTCGCTGTTCACGTCGATATTCGAAGGCGCGCAGGAAGTATGCGAGGACCACGGCATGCAGCTCATCGGACTCAACGCGCTGTCCGACAAGCAACGGCAGAGCGATATGGTGCGGCTGCTGATCGGCATGAACGTGACCGGCATCATTCTGAGCACCGTGGAGGATTCTCCGGACGATGTGGCGGCCGCACGTGCCGCGGGAATCCCGATTATCCTCATCGACCACACGAACCCGCGCGACGCCGATCCGGTCTGCTCCGTAATGACCGACAACGTGGCCGCCGGGCAGATTGCGGCCGAGGAACTCATCCGCACCGGATGCACAAGACTCGCCTTCCTGGCGCACTCCTTCGACTACGAATCGGTGCAGGACAGGCAGCTAGGTGTACAAAAAGCCGTGATGCTGGCCACGCGAAACGGCGTGCAGGTCACCTCGGAAGTGATCGATTCCGGCGGTCTGTACATCGAAGACGGCTACGAAGCAGGTCTGGCGATCGCGGCGCTCCCCGAGAGCGAACGGCCGGATGGCATCATCACCGTGGATACGCCGCTGGGCGTGGGCGTCATCAACGCGCTACTCGAACAGGGCGTGCGCGTACCTGAAGATATCAGCGTAATCGCAAGCGAGGAAGCGTGTACCAAACCCCTCGGCACGCTTCCTCTGAGCAGCGTATCCGCCAATGCCACCGACATCGGGCGCAAGGCCATGACCCAGATGCTCGACCATATGGGCGACGCCAACGCGCACGTGCACGCCACCGCATTGATCAAACCCACATTGGCCCGCCGCGCATCCACCCGGCAGTAACGGCGGTTGCGCGGAAGTGGCGCGGTGATTGCTCAGCGGTTGCGCGGCTGCCGTCACTCAGCCGCCGTAACTCAGGATTCGAGCACGTCAAGCACCTTGCGTTCGTTGTAGAACGCGAACACCACACCGCCGATGGCGCACAGCACCGCGGCACAGCAGGCCGCGATGCGGTAGCCGGCACCCGAAGCCATGCCGATTGTGCTCACGCCGGTGAACAGCAGCATCGCGACGGACTGGCCCATCTTCATCGCAAACGTGCGAGCCGCGTAGAACATACCCTGACGGTCCTGGCCGGTGGTCTTCGAACTCGCATCGGCAATGTTCGCGACGATGGCCTGCGGAAGGATTCCGAATGCGGCCATTGGAATCGCACCGACGATCGAAAGGATCAGACCCTGCGCCATCGGCGGAATCGCGACGAGCAAACCGGAGCCGAGAGCGCCGGCGAACGCGAAGGCGCAGGTGAACAGCACGAACGCGCCCAGCAGAATCCGCTTCTTTCCAATGCGGTTGGCCAACAGGTTCACCGGCAGGTAGAACAGCACGGACACGCCGGTCATCAGCACGAAGTAGATGGTCGTGGTGGTTTCCGGCAGCTTCAGCAGGCTTGTCACGAAGAACGGCAAACCGGTCTGGAAGGTGGTGATGGCAACCCAGTAGACCACGTCGGAGCAGACGAACTTGCGGAATTCGCCATCGCCGAAGGTCTGCTTGAGCGATTCGATGGTGGATTCGCTGGTCGGCTGCGAATTGACGTAGTCGCGCTCCTTGATGGTCAGCGGAGGCACAAGCATACACACCAGCGCGAGCGCGGCCATGATGGAGAACGTCAGTCGGATGGCGTTCACACGGCCAAGTCCCGGCACGAAGTTGGCCCATACCACCGGAGCCACATAGGCGATTGCCGTACCGGCCACCCACGTGAAGGAAATGGCTGTGGAAATGGTGAGCTGCTGCTTGGAATCATGGCCAAGTTCGGCGATGAGCGCGTTGTATGGAGTGCAGTAGAAGGTGAGTGCGATGTAGTATCCGATCACCGTGACGAACAGGAACGCGCCATTGATCCAACTGGTGCCGTTGATCGGGCTCCAGAACACGAGGACCGTGACGACCGCGAGAGGGAGGGCCGCAAACTTAAGGAACGGCATACGGCGGCCAGACTTCGATTCGCAACGGTCGGAAAGGCTCGCCACGGCCGGGTCCACGAACGCGTCGAAGAAACGTGCGAATGCGGTAATGCCGCCGACCACCGTCACGATGCCCAGAACCGCAAGGCCCTGCGGTACGAACACCGTCTGGCCCTGAGACACGGTTTCGTTGTCAGGCTGGTAGAAGTACACCAGCCAATTGGAAATGATTCCCGACAGCAACGCCCAGCCGAACTGACCGACTGCGAACGTGCACACCTTTGACATCGGCAGGTTCTTTACCTTGCCCACGTACCCTTGTTCCACATCAACCTCCTCGTTGACACTGTGTCAACTACGTTAACACCGCCCTTAGACCCCCATGCATGCCGTTTCGCTCACAGTCGGCCGACACCCGTAAAAACCCAGCAGCCAACACGCGTGAAGCCCGAAAGAAGGAGCACCTCAAGAATTCCGAACACGGTTTGTCCGGAAAGAATCTGCCATCCACAAGCGGAATGCCGCTAGCATCGTGGTATGACCTCCCTTTCGCAGCGCATGCCCTACGTCACGGCCTTTCCGAAGGCGCTTGGCACCGGAATCGTGATTTCCACACCTCAACCCATGCGTGAGGATGCGCGCGCGGGAATGCGCGAGTTTCTGGAAACATACGAGCAGGCGCTGTCCCGGTTCCGAGATGATTCAATCGTCTCCGAAATCGGCACATCCGCACATGGAGGCAGCTTTGATTTCCCGGATTGGTCCGAGCCGCTGTTCGACTTGTATGACGCGCTGTTCGCCGCCACATCCGGCGCGATGGACCCATGCGTCGGGGAGGATCTGATTCGTCTCGGGTACGATGCTTCGTTGAGTTTCACCGTCGACTCCGGAGCCGCGGAACGTTTGGGTGCCCTGCGGGGACGTGCCACCTGGGGCAACGACGTGGAACGCCACGGCACCACGTTGGTCACCCATCAGCCCGTGCATCTGGATTTCGGTGCATGCGGCAAAGGCTATCTCGTCGATCTGCTGGGCGAAGAGCTCGACAAAACGTTCGAGGAGTTCGTGATCGATGCAGGCGGAGACCTGCTGGTCCGCTCCACCGAGCCGATAGCGATAGCGCTTGAAGACCCGGAAGACCCGACCCGTGCGATCGGCATAGCGCATGTTGCCAATTGCGCGCTCTGCGCAAGCGCGCCAAGCCGCCGTCATTGGAACATGCCCGTCAATGAACATGTTCAACTCAGCATCCATCACTTGCTCAATGCCATCGACGGCCTGCCCGTCCAACAGATTGAGGCCACTTGGACATGCGTGAGCGAAACCGCCGCCAGCTGCCACCCCAACGCCAACCACCACCCCACCGCGCTGGCCGATGGCCTTGCGACCGCCCTGTTCACCACCGGCCCGCAGAGGCTGCGGCGGGATTTCTCCTTCACTTGCGTCACGTTGAACGCCGATCGTCATGCCGTCATCGGCGGCGATTTCCCCGGAGAAGTCTTCTCGAACTGACCGATTTTGATGGCGTAAGCCCCGCCTTTTAAGGCTGGGGTAAGCCGTCTATGCGTTGCGCTGGTTTTGCACGTATTGTTCCACGATGGCGAGCGGGGCTCCGCCGACTGTTGCCACGAAGTAGCTGTTTGTCCAAAGTGTGGGGATGCGGCGTTTGAGCGAGGGGAACTCGTTGCGCAGATGGCGGCTTGTCCGTCCTTTGATGAGCCGGACGAGCTTGTTTATGCCGTACTGTGGGTCGCAGTCCACCAGCAGGCGCACGTGGTCGGGCATGGTCTCCAGTTCGAGTATCTCACTGCCGGTTTCCGCGCATGTTTCGCGGATGATTTGCTTGAGGCGTTCGTCCACGGGGCCGGGGTCGCCGGGGATGGGCGGGTTGTTGAGTTTTGGGTCGAGGCTGGTTATTACCTTGCGCCTGTATTTAGGACACCATACGACGTGGTAGTGGCAGCGGTACGTCACGTTGTTGTTGTGTTTCGTTTTGTCCGTTCGTCCCATGTTTCCCAGTATACAGCCTTGCCACCATATAAGTATATAAAATATGCGTGGTATACTGTTTTTATGAAGGTTCGATACACGTACAGGCTGCGCCCCGGCGAACAGGCGGCGCAATACCTGATGGGCGAGTGGGACGCCTGCCGCTACGTGTGGAACCGCATGGTGGACGAATCCCGTGCGCGGCACGAAGCCGGACGGGGCGAACCGTTCGGGGACAGGCAAGCACAGAAATACCTCACGACGCTCCGAGCGTCCGTCACCGGCGAAAACGGCGAAAAATGGCTCGCCTCCCACTCCTGCGTGCCCCAACAGCAAACCGTCCGAGACTACAGCAGGGCTCGCAAAAAAGCGCTCACAGACCGCAGGTCGCCATCGAAACGACGCAAGGCGGGATTGCCCCGGCATAAAAACCGCAAGACGGCGCTCCCCACGCTCAATTACCGTCTCGGCGGGTTCACCCTCGTGGAACAGGACGGCAAACTGCGGCTCAAACTACCCAAAGACGTAATCGTCCCGGTTGTATGGTCGCGCCCGTTGCCGTCCAAGCCGAGAAGCGTTCGCGTGTACCAGACGCGCGACGGGCACTGGTATGCGTCCTTCGTTGTGGACGTCACCCCCGAAAACGCATCCCGGACAGGAAGGGCGGTAGGTATCGACTGGGGCGTGAGAAGCACGGCGACAACCGTCTGCCTCGACCTCGGAACGGGTGAGATATCCGATGGCGGCGAAGATGATTTACCTTACATGGGATTCGAGCGGGCACTCCACAGCCAAGTAAGCAAAGCGCAACGGCGCATGGCACGGCGATATAGGAAAGGGGCCAAATACGCCGAGCAATCAAGCGGGTACAGGAAAGCGCGAGCGCAATACAGGCAACTCTGCCGCCGTATCGCCGCGCAACGAGCGAACACCGCGCATACATGGGCAAAACGAGTCTGTGAACGCAACGACATCATTGCCAGCGAAGACTTCAAACCGAACTTCCTCACCCGAACCAGCATGGCGCGAAAAGCTCAGGACGCCGCAATCGCCGCCACCATTCGGACATTGCAATGGCAAGCCGTAAAACGCGGGCGCAAACTTATTCCAGTCAAACCGGCATACACCACCCAGACCTGCTCCGATTGCGGGGAGATAGCCAATCCTCCAATCAGCTTGGGCGAGCGGACGTATAGGTGCGGGCATTGCGGAATGGTCTACGACCGCGACAAAAACGCGGCCGTGAACATACTCATCGGGGCAGGGCTTGTCCCCGGAGCCAACGAGGGCGTAAGCCGCCAGCCGGACGCTGTGCCGGAGGCGCACCCCCCAACAAGGCTCAGAATCCCCCGGCTTTAGCCGTGGGGAGAAGTCAATTCCGTATGACAGCCGTTTCCTGACACACCGATTGTTTCCCGACGCACCGGTCGGGTATGCAAAAATCCGCCCGGAATCGACGTATCGACTCCGGGCGGATCCACGTTCGGACGAATCCTGAAAACGCTTACGGGATGAAATCGCCCTTATGAAACGAGACTGCCCTTACGGAATGAGATTGCCGGCGGCGGCGTACAGATCCCACCAATCCTGCCGGTCAAGCGTTATATCCGCGCCGTCGAGCATCTCTCCCAGACGCGAAGGATTCATCGAACCGAGTACAATCTGGATACCGGCCGGATGCCTGAGCACCCACGCCGTGGCGATGGCATTGGCGCTCACGCCGTACTTGGCGCCCTTCTCGTTCAACACGGCATTGAGCTTCGGGAAATGCTCGTTCCCCACGAACGGACCGTATTCCGTGCCGGACTGGAACGGGCTCCACGCCTGAATGGTCATACGGCGCAGACGCGAATACGACAGCAATCCGTCCGAATGATTCGCCGCGACCACGCCTTCCGCGCCGGAGTTGGTCATCAGCTCATCGCTGACCATCTGCGCGTGCATCAAACCGAATTGCAGCTGATTCGCCTCAAGCCTCATGGCTGGATCGTCCCCCAGCCAGGATTGCAGCAGCTCCGCCTGCCACGGGTTCACGTTGCTCACGCCGAAGTGACGCACTTTGCCGGCCTTATGCAACGCATCGAACGCTTCGGAAACCTCTTCGGCCTCCATCAGCGTGTCCGGCCTGTGCAGCAGCGCGAAATCCACGTAATCCGTACCGAGCGCTTCCAGCTCCTCATCCAATCGCGCGATCAGATGCTTCGCGGAAAAGTCGTACCGGGTGGCGTGGATGTTGCTGGGGTCGCTGAAATCGATATTGATGCCGAACTTCGTCTGAATGAGGATGTCTTCTCGCCGAAGCCCTGCATCCTGCCATGCGCGGCCGAACGCACGAGAGCTGGCATGATCGCAGTTCACGTTGAATCCGTAGATATCCGCCGTATCAAAGAAGTTGATGCCACGATCGGCCACCGTGCGCACGACGTCTGCGGCCGCGGCCGGCTCCAGCGCGTCCATGCGCATCACGCCCAACGCGGCCTGCGATGCGCTTACTCCCGATTTACCGATTTCAATGTTTTTCATTGCCGTACCCACCTTTGCGTAAATCGATTTACGGATTACATACCCAACGGTAAGCCCTCAACCCAACTTGAACGCAACCGTCAGGCGCGGTGTCGGATAGCGTCACGCAGCGTCGGGTGTTGCTTACGGAACGGCATCGAATGGCGATTGCGGGGCCGCCGACCAAATGGCCGACAGTCCCGCAATCGCTCGCTCCGACCGTGCCGTCAATCAGCCGTTCAGCGCGAACTGGCTGTTGTAGATGTCGGCGTAGAAACCGCCCTTCGCCAGCAGTTCCTCATGGGTGCCGCGCTCCACGATATCGCCGCCGTCCATCACAAGAATCATGTCGGCGTCACGAATCGTCGAAAGTCGATGCGCGATCACGAAGCTGGTACGGCCGACAGTCAACGCGTCCATCGCACGCTGGATCAACTCCTCGGTACGCGTGTCAACGGAAGATGTGGCCTCATCGAGAATCAGAATCGGCGCGTCCTCAACCATCGCGCGGGCGATCGTCAACAGCTGCTTCTGACCTTGCGAAAGTGACGACTTGTCATCCAGAACCGTGTCATACCCGTCCGGCAGAGACATGATGTAATGATGCAGTCCGACCGCCTTGCAAGCGGCGACGACCTGCTCGTCGGTCACACCCTTCTTCGAATACACGATGTTTTCACGCACTGTTCCACGGAACACCCACGTGTCCTGCAGCACCATCGAGAACTGGTCGTGCACGTTCCAACGCGGAACCGACTTGGTATCAATGCCGTCGATCGAAATCGTGCCGCCGGAAATCTCGTAGAACCGCATCAGCAGGTTCACCATTGTGGTTTTGCCGGCACCGGTCGGACCCACGATCGCAACTTTCCGGCCACTCTTCACCGACGCGGAGAAGTCGTGGATAACCGGCTTGCCCGGCTCATAGCCGAAACTCACGTGGCTGAATTCAACATCGCCGCGCACCGGTGTGGGCTTGCCGTCCACATCCATGCCAAGCAGCGCACGTTTGGCGGATTCATCCTCCAGTTCCGGTTCGTCAAGGAAACCGAACACCCTTTCCGAAGCGGCCGCGCAGCGCTGCAGATTCTGGAACGCCTGCGCGAATTGGGACAACGGCTGCGTGAACAGGCGGATATACATCATGAACGCCACAATCACGCCAAATTCAATCTTGCCGTCCATAGCGAGCGCGGCACCCACCACGCAGACCACCACATATCCGAAATTGCCGATGAAGCTCATGATCGGCATCATCAGGCCGGAAAGGAACTGGCTTTTCCAGCCGGACACGTACAGGTCATCGTTGTACCGCTCGAATCGTGCAATCGAATCGGCCTCGCCGCAGTACGCCTTGACCACACTGTGGCCGGTGTACATCTCCTCCACATGGCCGTTCACTTCGCCGAGGGCGACCTGCTGCTGCACGAAGTACCGTTGCGAGGCCTTCATGATGACGCCCATGATGAGCAGGCCGAGCAGGGCGGAGCCGATTGCGCTCAACGCCATGATCACGTTGTTGTAGAACATCATGATCATCGCGCCGAAGAACAGCGTGACCGATGTGATCAGCGAGCCGATCGACTGGCCGAGCGTCTGGCCGATCGCGTCCACATCGTTGGTGATGCGGCTCAGCACGTCGCCGTAGCTGACTTTGTCGAAGTATTTGAGCGGCAGACGATTGATTTTCTCGCTGATCGCCTTACGCAGCTGCTGCGCGGTACGCTGCGTGACGCTGGCCATCAGCCAGCTCTGCACGTAGCAGAGCACCGCATACCCCACGTACAGCGCGACGAGCAGCCATGCGATGCGCGAGACCGCATCGAAATCGATCGAGTTCATGACCGGCTTGCCGTTCACCAGCGCCGGCAGACCCTTCGTGATCTCGTTGGTCATGTCTTTGAGCTTGTCCGGCCCGATGATCTGGCAGACGGTTCCGGCCGCGCCGAGTACCAGCGCGATGACGATCACCGGAATGTATCCGCGGCAGAAACGTACGAGCGAGCGCATGGCATCGCCGAAATCCTTCGGTTTTTCCGCAGGCCCGCGGCCCATTGGTCCCCTAGCCATGTCAGCGGCCTCCCTTCAGTTCGTCTTCGCTCAGCTGAGACTGCGCGATCTGCCGGTATACGTCGCACGTTTCCAGAAGCTCGCTGTGCGTGCCCTGGCCGACCACTTTGCCTTCGTCGAGCACCACGATCGTGTCGGCGTCCATAATCGTTCCGATGCGCTGCGCGACGATCAGTTTCGTCGAGTCCTTCGCTTCTTTGGCGAGCGCGTCACGCACGGCGCGGTCCGTTTTGAAATCGAGCGCGGAGAAGGAATCATCGAAGATCAGTATTTCCGGATGGCGGTATACGGCCCTTGCGATTGACAATCGCTGCTTCTGTCCGCCTGAAACGTTGCCGCCGCCTTGTGAGATGACGGTTTCGTAGCCCTGTTCCTTCCGGCTGATAAATTCTGTGGCCTGCGCCACTTCGCAGGCGTTGCGCAGCGATTCGTTGACTGCGGAATCGCTATTGACGGAACTGTTATTGGCGGAATCGCTGGTGTCGTCGCTACGGACGTCCGCACTGCCGTAAGTCACATTGCTTGCGATCGTCCCTTTGAACATGAACGACTGTTGCGGCACGTATCCGATCTTTCCTCGCAGCGACTCCAGGGTGTAGTCGCGCACGTCAACGCCGTCCACGAGCACCTCGCCTTGCGTCGCATCGTAGAATCGCGGAACGAGATTGACCAACGACGATTTTCCGGAACCGGTCGAGCCGATGAACGCGACCGTCTGCCCCTTCTTGGCCTTGAAATTAATGCCTTCCAGCATGGCCTCACGCGAATCGGGGTAGGTGAAGCCCACGTTGCGGAATTCGATTTCGCCTTCCATTCCGGGCTTTCCCGCGGTCTGCGATCCACTCACGACCATCGGCTCCGTGTCGATGACCTCAAGCACACGGTTGGCGGACACGTCGGCGCGCGGCCACAGCACGAACACCATGCTCATCAGCAGGAAGCTCATGATCACCTGCACGGAATAGCTGGAGAACACCACCATATCAGCGAAGGTGGTGAGCTTGTCGGTGGCATCGGCGGCGTCGATCAGGTAGGCGCCGATCCAGTAGACGGCAAGCATCAGGCCGTTCATGATGGTGTTCATCAGCGGCATCATCACGGACATCGCGCGGTTGGTGAACAACTGCGTGTCGGTGAGTTCCTTGTTGGCCTGGGCAAATTTCGATTCCTGGTAGTCTTCGGCGTTGTATGCGCGCACCACACGTAGGCCGGTGAGGTTCTCACGCGCCACAAGGTTGATGTTGTCGGTCAGACGCTGCATGGACTTGAATTTCGGCATCACCAGAGTCATGAGCGCACCGATCGAGACCACCAGCACCACAACGGCCACGCCCGTGGCAAGCGTCCATTCGAATCCACCTCCGGCGATCTTGCAGATGGCCCACACCGCCATGATCGGCGATTTGACGATCATCATCAGACCCATGGTGATGAACATCTGAATCTGGGTGATGTCGTTGGTGGAGCGGGTGATGAGCGAGGCCGTCGAGAAATGGCTCATTTCCGCCGTACCGAAGCTTTCCACCTTGCTGAATTCAAGCGAGCGCAAGCGCTGGCTGAACGATGCGCCCACGCGGGCGGAGATGAATCCCGTCACCACCGCGCAGGCCGCCGAGCCGAGCGAGATGGCGAGCATTTTGCCGCCCGCCACCCAGATGTCGGACATGTCGCTGCCCGGGGTCTCCACAAGTTGCGTGATGTCGGACATGTAGTCCGGCAGGGTCAGGTCAAGCCAGACCTGGCCCACTATGCTGACCAATGCTATGAGCATCTGGCCTATCTCCGCTTTGGAGAGGTATCGCATAATGCGAAGCATGACTGGTTCCTTCTCTTACTTTTTGGTTTTGGGTTTTGGTTTTCGAGGTTGGTTTTGGGTTTTGACTGATTTTTAGGTTCGCCTAGGTGCCTGGTTTTGCTTGGTTTTTCAGGTTCACCTTGGTTCTTGGGCTCGCCTGGTTTTGGTTTTGCCTTTGGCTTGGCCTGCCCTGCGCACCGTTCGCCATTCACCAACCGTCCGCCGCAATATTACTTTATAGTGTAAATTACTTACACCGTAAGATATTAGCGATCAACCTGTGTGTTTCCTGATTGCGATTCACCAAACGTCACCGACAGAAAATCGCTGGATACTATTCGCATCCCGATCCTCACGGACTCGGAATACGGAACAGCGATGCTGCGGAGAACGTCCCGCATCCGTCCCGACCCCCACAAGCGCGAGACACGGCGGGATGCGAATTTCTTCTGATCAGACCGTGCCCTGCTCCTCACGGTCCCGGAACGCGGCTTCGACCTGCTCCGCCGTCGGACGGGACTCACCCGGCACGCACAGCGACATATACGTAATGAACTCAACGGTGAGATCCACGAATTCGCGCGCGCGGCGCTCCCCCATTTGCGAGAAAATCCAGCACACCGCCTCCCGCATATCCTCACGCTGCTTTTTAGCGTAGGCCATGCCTTCCTCGGTCAGGTTCACATGCACGATTCGGCGGTCATCCTCATCAACCTCACGCGCGACATATCCCTTTTTCTCCAGCGCGGACAGCAGCGTGGACACCCTTCCGGTCGTGGCCCGCATGGAAGCGGCAAGCTGCGTCGGAGTCTGCGACCCCCTCATCGCAAGCTCCTGCACAATGAACGGCTCGCCCTTCACACCTTTCGACATCTCCTCCTGCATCTGGGACCTACGACCCCAGATGTTCGACATCAACTTATGGAACGCTTCCTGCTCAAATCCCAACGCGCATCCTCCCTCCAACACAAGCAAACCGCATCGTCGACCGTCTTTTTATCTTACACCGTAAGCTATTTGCGGACTCCGCAGCATCGTCGCGACTCCCATGCCGGTCTCAATCCGAACGACGGCGTGCCGTTCGGCAAGCGCGACTCCGCTTCCTTCAGGAGCTCCGACATCTGCGTGTTTTCAGAATCGCAAGTTCAGAATCGCAAGTTCAGAAAATCGAGTTCCTCCTGCGCAAGTTCCATATCGACTGCAGCGAAAGAATCGTTGATTTCCTGCGGATTACGGGCACTCGGAATCGTAAACAGGCGATTGTAGCGGCTCAATTCCCAAGCCAGCACCACCCGCTGGTACGAACAACCGCGATCCGCCGCGATTTTGCGGAACGGATCGTACGCACGCTGGTCGAAAGCGTCGAGGAATCCTCCAAGCGGACTCCAGCAGACGAACGCAAGTCCCAGCTCGGCGCAGTGCTCCATCGTATGCTCAGGATCAGGATGCGACGGGGAAAACTGGTTCTGCACGGCAACCAGACCATCCCCCAAAATCTCGCGCGCGATATCAATCTGCTCATTATCCACGCGCGAAATGCCGGCGTGCCTGATCACACCCTCGTCAAGCAGCTGCTTCAACGCGCCAATCTGATCCTCGTAAGGGACCGCCGGGTCCGGACCGTGCGAGTACAGCAAATCAATGGCCTCCACACCAAGGTGCGCGGCGGACTCCTTCGCGTCACGAATCATGGTTTCCGGGCGCGAATCCGCCATCCAACCGTACTGACTGCCATCCGCCTGCAAATGCTGGCGGCCGTCATCATGCGCGTCAGGGGAATCCGGCGCAGTTGCCGGAATATCTGAAGTTGCCGGAATATCCGCGGATGCGCGGTCAGGGCGGGTGATGTTAGGGCAGTTGACGTTAGAGCGAGCGGCATCAAAATGCGTACTGTCATGGCAAATTCCGTCAAAATGTGTATCATCAGAACCCACACCATCCACAGAAGACTCCGCGGAAAAATCCTGTATGAGACTCTTCTGCGAGAAATCCCTTTGTGCAGGCTCCTTCTGTACAGGCTGGGGCAAGGCGTCCATTGTGCGACGGTAACCGGTCTTCGTGGCAACGAGCACTTCATCCCGCGGCCCATCCCAAGTGGCGAGCGCGTCACGTACCAGCTTCTCGCCGTATCCCAGATCCTCCGGAGTGCCGGTACCCGGAACGCTCGGCAGATAATACGACCAGGCGGTATCCAGATAGCGTATGCCCGCGTCCAAGCCGGCGTGAATCGTGCGGATCGCCGTATCTCTATCCGGCCGGCCCTCAATCGCCAGGGCCATCGTGCCCATGCCAAGTCTCGGAATCGCAAATCCTGCCAAGGTTGCGGCATTCGACTCAGACGTCGGGACTGCCGCGGCGCCATTCAAGCCCGCAGTCGCATACGCATACACCACAGAGCCTTCAGAATCTGCCACAGCGCCTTCCAAGTCCGCCTTCGCGACATCCAAGTTCACAGCCGCACCTTCCAGATCCATTCCCACGCCTCTCAAGTTCGCCATTTCCCCTCCATCCGCGTTACACGTCGGCAAATTCGCCGTGATTGGCTGCCTTCATTCTCACATAAGACGTCCGGCGTGAGATTTTGCGGCGGTTCGGGAATACCAACCGGACGCAAGTATTCCCATACCGACGCAAACCAAACCACTTGCGTACATACAGGAATACCAACCGGACGCCGGTATTCCCAAAACACCGCAAACACACATGATTGCGTACGCACGGGGATACTGACGAGGTTCGGGTATACCCATACCACCGCAAACCAGAACACTTGCGGACGTATGGGAATACCAACCGGACTCCGGTATACCAGAACCGCCACAAAACGCAGGGTCGCGTACGTATGGGTATAGCGGACAATCCGAAGTATTCCCAAAACACCGCAAACCGGACCACTTGCGTACGTATGGGGATAGTGGCAGGACCCGGGTATTCCCAAAACACCGCAAACAGGTGGGAGCACACCTTCGGCGGCAGAGGGCCGAAGAATATGATGCAGTTGGGCAAGCGTGCGGAAGGCCGCGACACTGTTTGTCGGACGGACGCGCAAAGATGGGAGCACAACCGAACGGGAGCCGAAAGGCTGAGAGGAAGTCGCAGGACTTCGACCGAGGACTTGATGCGGGTAATGCCGCCGTAAGGAGACGGGTTGTTCGTGCCATAGGCACATCTCATCTTCCGTTCGCGATAACCGAATATCGCGTGAATAGGGTCACGGAGGGGCGCACCACCTCATAGGGTACGGCTTCTTCGGCGACCCTTTTTTCATACCCCAGCCGAGCTGCCGCATACAACACATACGGCAATCGGCCGGGCATGAAAACACCAACCAAGCGGATGACCGCACAGACTGCAAAGCAATGAAGGGACAATCATGATCATCAACGGCAAGGAAGAGAACGTCGCCACTCCGATCACCGTGGCTGAATTGGTGGAGCAACGTGGATTGCGCGCCGACCGCGTGGCAGTCGAACTCAACGGGGAAATCGTGCCGCGCGCGCTCCGTGCACAAACCGAACTCAAAGGCACCGACACTGTGGAAATCGTCACCTTCGTGCAGGGCGGCTGAACCATACAAAACAGCTGATCCACGGAGAACGATAGGCGAGTCACACCTGCACGGTCACGCCGCAAGACGCACCGCTGTCGCAGCAGAGAACACGACGAACCGCATAGCGTCACACTTCCGAGCGCACAACCGCCAACAAAAACGGAATTGCACACATGGGAACGCTCAGCACACGCAATCCGACACGGTACAGCACAACGCAACAAACGCGCATCACACCCCACACACCACAGCAAACACAGCGCAACAAACGCGCATCACAGCAACACAACGAACGGAAGACAAGCCATGACTTTCACCCCATCGGCAACACAGGAACAGATCAGTAATCGCCAGGAAGCATTCAACAATCTTCCCGCCCCGACCACACTCGTAAGTCGTGAGGAAATCCGCGCGGCATTGCTCGACCGTCATACCGCAGCAACACAAGACAAGCTGGATGCGGCACGAGTGGCCATTTGCGGATGCGGTGGACTCGGATCGACCATCGCAGTGGCGCTTACACGAATCGGCGTCGGGCATCTGCACCTGATCGACTTCGATAAGGTCGATATGACGAATCTCAATCGCCAGCAGTATTTCCTCAAGGACCTCGGCCAGTACAAGACGGAGGCGCTGCGCAGCAACCTGCTGCAGATCAACCCGTTCACCGACATCACCGTCAGCACCGTGAAAGTGACCGACGAGAACGTGCCGACGCTGTTCGAAAACGAGGACATTATTTGCGAGGCGTTCGACGTTCCGGAGAACAAGACGATGCTTGTGAACGCGGTATTGGAGAACCTGCCCGGCAAGAAGCTCGTCAGCGCTTCGGGAATGGCCGGATTCCGCAGCTCCAATCTGGTAAGCACGCGCCGCGTTGCAAAGAACTTCTACTTCTGCGGCGACGGCGAGACCGCTCCGGAACCGGGTGCCGGACTTATGGCACCGCGCGTGGGAGTGGTGGCCTGCCATGAGGCGAACATGATCACCCGTCTGATTCTCGGCGAAGAGGAAGCGTAACGCACTGCTCGACCGCAATAGCACGGAACCGGCAAGCACAGCCAACCACCAGCAACAGCACCCACCTACCAGCACTCACCCACCAACCCACTCACCAATCCAAAGGAGCCAATGATGAGCAAGGAAAACACCATCACCACCGCGTCGGCCGACTTCGCCACAGCACCGGACGCCACAATCGACGATCTGGTCGGCACCACCACCAACACCGCACTGCTGCCGGAACCGGACGCGCACGCATACGACGAGATCGCCACCGGAAACGCGGATCCGTTGATTCTCGGCGGCCACGAGTTCACCAGCCGTTTCATTCTCGGCTCGGGCCGTTACGATCTGAACCTCATCAAAGCCACGATCGAGAACGCGGGCACGCAGATCGTGACTATGGCATTGCGCCGCTGCCGCACCACTGAGAACAATCTGCTCGACTACATTCCGAAGGGCATCACCATGCTGCCGAACACGTCCGGCGCGCGCAATGCGGAAGAGGCCGTGCGCATCGCACGTCTTGCCCGCGAAGTATGCCAGACGGACTTTGTGAAGGTTGAGATCGAGCACGAGTCGAAGTATCTGCTGCCCGACAATGAGGAGACCATCAAAGCCACGGAAAAGCTGGCGAAGGAAGGTTTTGTGGTCATGCCGTACATGTTCCCGGATCCGATTGCCGCAAAGCGTCTTGAGGATGCGGGCGCAGCCTGCGTGATGCCCCTCGGCGCGATGATCGGCTCCAATAAGGGACTTCGCGCACGCGATTTCATTGAGGTGATCATCAGGAATTCCAATGTTCCGGTGATCATTGACGCGGGTATCGGCCGCCCGAGCCAGGCCGCCGAGGCTATGGAGATGGGTGCGGATGCGGTGATGGCCTATACCGCCATCGCTTCGGCCGGCAATATTCCGTTGATGGCCCGCGCGTTCAAGAAGGCGATCGAGGCCGGCCGCGAAGCGTACCTGTCCGGTTTGGGCAAGGTGACGCAGGATCACGCGGTTCCGTCCAGCCCTACGAATGAGGCCGATTATATCGGCTGATTGCCACCGATTAGTATGCGCGCCGATTAGTATGCGCGCCGCGCTGGTGTCGATCGACTTACGGAAACGATTGACACCAGCCGGCCAATACAATTCTCCGGAAGCGCCCCCGATGCCCCCTATATTTGCAGGGCAACGGGACGCTTTGGATGGATGCTTTAGACGAACTTCGGCAAGAGTTTCCGACGGACGCCTACACGCTAACCGGACGGCCGACCATCGCCGCATCCATCGCGTCACTCCACCGATTTGAGCGAGGTCACCGGTTCGATGCGGTCAAGCACAGGATTGACGAACAGCTGCACCACAATCGCGAACGCCATAGTCACCGCCGCCGCAATCACATAGCTGAACGGTTTCACCTCAACCTCGAAATACAACGAGGGCATGTTCAACGCCGTGGTGAGCAGTCCACCGATCCAACGTCCGAACGGCAATCCCACGATCACGCCCATCACCGTGAGCAGCATCATCTCGCGATTCACATAACGGTGCACCTCATTATCGAAGAATCCCAGCACCTTGAGCGTGGCCATCTCACGCACGCGCTCCGACACATTCGTGCTGGCCAATGTGAACAGCACCACCAAAGCCAGACTTCCCGCGAGCGCCACGATCAACGCCACGACGGCTCCCATGAGGTCGAATTTGAAGCTTTCCGCCATGTCCGCGCAGCTGACGGCCTTCGTTACGGAATCGTCCTCTTCCAGGGTTTGGGCGTAGTCGATCTGCGACTGGTCGTCTCCTTCGAGTGTGGCGTATACCGCGTTCCATACGAGTCCGTCGCTGTCCGTCGCATCCGAAGCATCCAAAGCATCCAAAGAGCCTTCCGCTGTAACCGACGTATCCGAGGAACCGTCCGAAGATCCGTCCGAGGAACCGTCGCCGAACATTTCCTCGTAATAGTGTTCGCTCACGTATATATCCGAGCCGATGAGGTTGCGGGTCACCGCGCTCACCGTTGCTTCGGACTGCACGCCGTTCCCATTGGTGAGCGTCACCGTGCTGCCGGCTGTAACGCCGAGCGCATTGGCCGCCGATTGCGCTACGATCACGCCGTCATCATCCAGTTCAACAGTGTCGGACGTTGTGGAACCACCCAGCCATAAGGGGCGTTTGATTCCGTCCCAGCCAGTCTTCACCGGCTGAAGCGCGATCATCTCACCCAATTCGTTCAACGAATCCTCCGGCACCACAACCAGCTGGATGCTTTCGCTGCCATCGCCGTCCGTCAGGTCACCTGATTCGATGCGCACGTTCAGACTTGACGTGGTTTTGCCGTCTTTCTGTATTTTCCGCAGCATCGCATCGGCATCGGCATCGCTCGCGACCGCCATGAGATCGTATTGGTAAACGCCACGGTATTGCTTCGTGCCGAGTTCCGCAACGGTGTCGTTGATGGCCAGACCGCATACGATCAGCGCGGTGCAGCCGGCCACGCCGCCGATTGTCATGATCAGTCGCGATTTGAATCGCACGATATTACGTGCGGTGACTTTGCTGAGGAACCCCATGCGCGTCCATACCGGCGTGATTCGTTCCAGGAAGATGCGTGAGCCGGCGCGCGGCGGCTTGGGCCGCATCAGCGTGGACGGCAGGTGCCGCATCTCGTTAAGGCACGCGTATATGGTCGCGCCGACCACACCAACCACGAACAGTGCGATTCCGGCGTTGCCGTACAGCAGATCGTATTCAAGCCGCACTCCCGGCATCACGTACATGCCTTCCAGCACGGTCAGCAGGAACGCCGGAATGCCCACGAATCCGAGCAGTACGCCGAGTCCACCTCCCAGCAGACAGGCGAGAAGCGCGAACAGCACGTACCGCAACGCCACTTTCACATGCCCGTAGCCGAGCGCCATGTAGGTGCCGATGAGCCCGCGGTCCTCTTCGACCTTGCGCGTCATGGAGGTGAGGCTCATCATCACCGCCACGATCAGAAACACGACCGGAAACGCGTTGCCGATGGATCGGATGGATTCCAGATCGGATTTGAGGGCGCTGAATCCACCCAGTTGCGACCTGTCCTGAACATACCAGCGCACTTCCGGCACGCTGCTTTCCAACTTGTCTTCCTCATCCTGCAGCTGTTGTTCGGCTTGTGCGAGTTGCTGCGACTGCGCGTCCAGCTCCTCCTGTGTGATCTGCCCGGTCTGCAACAACAGTTGTGCCATTTGCCCGGCTTGGGTTTTCTGCTCCTCCAATTGCGATTTCGCCCGGTCGATGCTTGCTTGCGCCTGATCGAGAAGTTCCTGCCGCCGCGCTTTCTGACGTTCGTTCCTCGCGTTGCCGTCAATACGGTCCACGACTTCGCCGACTGTGTCCTCGTAGGCGCTGCCGTAGGTGTCCTCGTCGGCCGCGCCGGAAACAAGCAGCGTCGCTCCCGTATATAGGGTGCCGGTTACGCCGTCGGAGGGTGCGAAGAACGTGTAGTCGCTGGTACTGGTCGATCTGAACGACGTCATGCCGGAGTATCCGTCCGGATTGCTCAGGTTCTGCGGGTCGAGCACAATGCCCACGATGGTCAGTTCCGTCGGGAAGGATGGTGCCTGATCGTCGGATTGCGTGGAATCTTCCGTTTCCACGGTCAGTTCGGTGCCGATCGTATATCCGGAATCTTTGATGAACTGCCTGGTGACCGCGATTTCTCCGGCTTTCTCCGGCATGCGACCTTCCTGCAGATACGGCTGGTCGATGCCGTTCACGCCGATCTCCCGCAAGGTCACGGATTTGCGTCCGTTCACGTTCACCGTCGCGCTTTGCGACCGTTCCGGCTGCACTTTCTCAACACCGTCGACCTGCTTCAGCGCGTCGATGTCGGCTTCGGTCAGTCCCGCGGTCGACAACACCTGAACGTCATGGAGTCCTTGATTGTCGAAAAAACGGTCCGTCGCCAGAAAAGCGTCACGGCATCCCGCATAGATGCCCGTCAACACGGCCACCCCAAGCATGGTGATCATGGCGATCGAAACGAATCTTCTCCACGATCCCACCCACATACGCAACATGTCTTTGACGAACGCCATGGCATCCTCCGGAACACGAATCTCAGACCGTTTCCATTCAATCATCGAATGCCGATGAACATCTGGAATCAACGCAAATATGCGAAAAACTGGTGCCGTCTGTCTATTTTTCTGAGAACCACGGTTCATGGCGAATCACGCAACGTTACAATCAGGAAAGTTTTGGAAACCCGTGGGCGGCCGCAGCGCACAAATAAGTGGAGCGGACCACAACCACGGCCAGAGAGAAGAAGTAAGGAAGCCACATGAGCAGTGCCCCCGCCAAAACGAAACCCCGCGAAACCGACGACGTGCCGGTGCCGCCGACGCTACGAAGGTCGTTGAAGAATCGTCATATCCAATTAATCGCATTGGGCGGAGCCATCGGCACCGGACTGTTCTACGGTTCGAGTGAATCAATCCAGCTGGCAGGACCGTCCATTCTGTTCGCCTACCTGATCGGCGGACTGGTGATCTTCCTGATCGTGCGCGCTTTGGGCGAGATGACCGTGGAAGACCCGAAGGCGGGCGCGTTCAGCTATTACGCCACCCGCTACTGGTCGAAGCGGGCGGGATTCATTTCCGGCTGGAACTATTGGTTCAACTATGTGCTCGTTTCGATGGTGGAGCTGGCCGTTGTCGGAACGTTCGTGAACTACTGGTTTCCGGACATTCCCCGATGGGTGTCGGCGATTGTGTTCCTTGTGTCCATCGCCGCGCTGAATCTTATGGGCGTCAACCTTTTCGGCGAATTCGAATTCTGGTTCGCCCTCATCAAGATCTTCGCCGTGATCGCCATGATTCTCGGTGGATTGTATGTAATCATCGCGAACGTACCGACGGCATCCGGCATCCGCGCATCATTCGTCAACCTGTTCACCGAAGGCGACGGCTTCATGCCGCATGGCCTGCTCAGCCGCAATGAAGACGGCACGTGGTCTGGCCTGATGATGGCTCTGGTCGTGGTGATGTTCAGCTTCGGCGGCACCGAACTGATCGGCATCACGGCAGGTGAGACGGAGAATCCGCGCGTCACCATTCCGAAGGCCACGAACCGCATCATCTGGCGTATTCTCGTGTTCTACATTGGTGCGCTCAGCGTGATCATGGCCGTGGTTCCGTGGGACACGATCGACGGCAATTCCAGCCCGTTCGTGCAGATCTTCGACTCGGTGGGCGTGCATGCGGCCGCCGCGATCCTCAACTTCGTGTGCCTGACCGCCGTGATGAGCGTATACAACTCGGGACTGTACGCAAACTCCCGCATGCTGTATTCACTGGCCAAGCAGGGCAATGCGCCGGCCTATCTCGGCAAGCTCAACAAACGCGGCGTTCCGGTGGCGGGTGTGCTCACCTCCGCACTCATCATCGCATTCGCCGTGGTGGTGGTGTTCGCGTGGCCGGAATTCGCGTTCAACTTCCTGATGTCCATCGCCACCATTGCGGCGGCGATCAATTGGACGATGATCATGATCACGCAAATCAAGTTCCGTAAGGTGGTGGCCGCAGGAGACGGTCCGGCCGGGCTCAAGGGGCTCAAGGGCAAGGAAGCGATCGACAAAATCTCGTTCAAGCTGCCGCTCGCGCAGGTCACGCCGTATCTTGTGATCGCGTTCATGATGGCAGTGGTGGTGATGATGTGCTTCTCCAGCAGCTACCGTGTGGCCGTGTTCGCGGGCGTTATCTGGTTGATCGTATTGTTCGCGGGCTATCGGTTCAGGCAGGCCAGGGCAAGGGCCTACCGGAAGCTCAAGGCCCGTCTTGAGGAACAGCGCGCCGAACATGAGCGACTGGAACGGTTGAAGGCGGAACAGGAAGCCGCGCAGGGTGCCGGGCGGATGGCCGAGCAGGCCGGAAATCCCGCGGGAGGGACCACGGAGTAATCGCGCGAGTGATGGATTGCTGCGAACGCGATTCGTTTCCCGGGTGACTGGCCCTTAGCTGGCATTCGGGGGAGCGCGGCTCACCACCCAATATCTGATACTCAAATATCCGAATATTAAACACCCAGCACTCTCCTGCAGCCACAACTCAGAGATATACCCTGTTTTCCCGAGTTGTGGCTGCAAGGGGGTGTTCGTTTTCTGTATCACGTCACTTCTACGCAACACAAAACGGCCATTTTCCAACGATTTATGGGCTGCATGCTGGAGATGGTCAATGCGCTCATGTGCCACAACTCGATAAAACGGGCGTTTCTCCGAGTTGTGGCACACACAAAGGGGGCATACGGCCTCACAGACCGCCGAAGTAGCGGCCTACAGCGCCTCGACTTCCAGCACAATCGCCTCAAGCGGCCACAACGGCGGCATCTGTAGACCGATCTGCTCAAGCAGACGGCCGGAAACCTTGAAACCGTCCATCTGAGCCGCGGCGATCCACTGCGGGGTGTTCCAGCCCCAACGCACCTCGCCGACGTCGTCACGCAGACGCACGCGGTACGTGGCATCCGGGTCAAGCCCCTTCATGCGCAGTCGCTCGGTGAGCACGTCGCGAAGGTTGGTAACGGTGGCCACCACCCATACCGCATGCCGGCCATCATCGGAAACCACACCACGGCCACGCAGCGCCGGATCCTTGAAGTCGGCGTGTATCACGGTTCCGTGGTGCAGCACGCCGCGCAGTTCCTTATACAGGCTCACGAACGCCTTGAGCTGTTCCAACTCATCGTCGGAGCATTCGAGAATGTTCCATTCAAAACCGGAGCAGCCTTCGAGCGAGATGGCCGCACGGTAGCTCAGCTCGGTGGCGCGCCATGTGGAATGTGCCGGAGACGGTCCAACGTGGGCGCCGATCATTTCCGGAGGCACCACGAGTTCGGTGTAGCGCTGGATGTCCACACGATCGCGCGGATCGTTGGAGTCGGAAGCCCAAATACGGTCGGCATGCTGCAGAATGCCCGCATCGGTACGCGCACCGCCGGAAGAACAGCTTTCAATCTCCAGCTTCGGGAATTCCCTCTTCAGCTCATCGAACAGACGGTAGCATGCGAGGGTCTGTTCATGAAGTCCGTAATGCCCGTCGTGCACTGGCTCGGTGACGTCGCGGTTGTGGTCCCACTTGATGTAGTCGATGCCGAGTTGTTCCACAAGTTCGGCCATCTGGTCGTGCACGTGACGATAGGCGTCGGGATTGGCCAGATCGAGCACGTACTGGGTGCGGTAGGAGACGTCTTCGCGGTACGGCACGGCCTCCGGAGCTGCGAGGATCCAATCGGGATGCTCGCGGGCGCAGTCGGAGTCGAGATTCACCATTTCCGGTTCGAACCACAGTCCGAACTGCATGCCGAGATCGTGTACATGCTTGGCAAGGTTATCGAGCCCGTTCGGCCACACTTCCTGATCGACCACCCAGTCGCCCAGGCCCTTGGTGTCGTCACGGCGCTCGTGGAACCAGCCGTCGTCGAGCACGAAACGTTCCACGCCCACGGATGCCGCGCGATCGGCCAGTTTGAGCAGGGTGGCTTCATTATGGTCGAAGTATACGGCCTCCCATGTGTTGATGGTGAACGGACGCGGGTCACTTACATGCTTCGGCAGGGAACGCAGCCATGTGTGGAAGCGTGCGGCCATACCGTCGAGTCCGTTTGCGGAGTACGAGAAGCACACTTGCGGAGCCGCATACGATTCGCCCGCGCCGAGTTGCACTTCGCCCGGCCCAAGCAGTTCACCGGCACCGATGAGCGTTTCATGCGGCGGCATGTTGTCGATGCGGTACGTCTGGTTGCCGCTCCATGCCAGGTGGCAGGCCCAGATCTCGCCTTCCGACCATTTCGGCTCACTATCGGATGCGATGAACATCCACGGGCTTTCGTGGCTGGTTTTGCCGTGACGGCATTCACGGGTCACGGAACCGGACGGCATCGTGGCGGTGCGCGGCTGCTTTTCAAGGGGCCAGCGGCCGGTGAATTGGGTGAGCGTATCGGCGCGACGTGGCATCGGCAACGTCGATTCCAGCCAGTTAATGGCCAGCGGCGATTCCTCGGATTCGGCGGTGTTGGTGACGTTCTGTTCCACCAGCACCAGACCGCCCTTTGCGATGGAAAGCTTCAGTTCCAGCCTGACCGCGTTGACGGCGTCTTCGGCCACGACGACCAACGTGTTGGCATCGGCTTCGCCGTCCGCCGCGATCGGGGTTGCACTCACCGACGTCCAGCGAACGAACACTGGTCTGCCTCCACGGTAGGCCTCCAGTCCCGGTCGGCCGGCGAACGCTTCGGCACCTTGCGGTAGCAGCGACGGGCGTAGCGCGGCGTCCGGCTTCTCCTGCGGCGGGGTGATTTTCAGGGTCATTGCGTCAAGCTGGCTCAGTGCCGGCTCATCCGCGGCGATGCCGAAATCCTCCCCCCAGTATTCGACTTGCGGCATTTCATCGGCCGGGGTCTTCAGCACCACGCAAACGCCATCGCGGCGCAGCACCACATGTGGTCCCTGATCGAACATCGTTGTCTCTCCTTGAGTCATCCCACCGGCGGGATCACGGGATTGGTTGGAAGACCCTTTGCGGTGGGTTAATTGACTTTTACGGAAAATCAGTATATATTAAGCGCTTAAGTAGAGCAAGTGCCGGGCATGGCGCGCGCAACAATAATGGCACAGGCGCCAAAGGGGTGATTCGATGACAGCGAACATGCGACTTACGGAGGAACAACAGGACGCCATCAACACCCTGGCATCCTCACCGGCATACGCAGGGCAGTCGAAACTGGCCGTTTTCCGCCAACTTCCGTGGAACAGGAAACTCGAATACTTCCGCGAGCACTTCCTCGTGCCGCTCGTGGCGGCGGCGATCGTCGTCTCCCTCGTCTCGTTCCTCGCCGTACGCTACTTCTCCCCCGAAAGCCGCCCCGCACTGTATGCGGCGGTAATGGACGACGCACTCACCACCAGCGACGCCACCGGCCTGCAGGACGCACTTGAGGAGAAACTCGGCGAGAACGTCATCATCGACGATTATTTCGACACGAACAAAGACGGCCTGACCAAGCTGCAAACCATGCTTTCCAGCAGGCAAATCGACGTGATCATAGCCCCCGCGGAAACCTTCGAACAGCTGGCCGGGTACGGATATCTCACCAATCTCGAATCGACCGTCAGCAAATCAGGCAACAGCAAACTCAGCAGCGCCATCGTGCAACTTAACGGCTTCAGCGACGCGGACGACGACGGCATCGACTCGTCCGGCACAGGCAAAGGCGCATCGGAATCCTACGGACTGAAGCTTTCCGACGCAGCCGGCTGGACAAGCCTTGCGGACAGCGACGCCAACGCGCTTATCGGCATCGCAACCGGCACCAAAAACACCGGCACCGCGCAACAGTTCATCAACTGGCTGTACCAGTAGCCGCAGCCACACACGCAACGCAACGGCATTCACCCAAAGGACCGACATGGCATCGAATTTCTTCCGCGAAGACAATCCCTACAACGTAGTGATGAGCACCATCGGCGACCTGGCCATGCTGTCGATCGCCTGGTTCATCGGCTCGATTCCGATCGTCACCATCGGCGTCTCCACCTGCGCGGCATGCGAGGTGACGCGTAAAATGCAGGAAGCACGCGACAACGGCATATTCCGCGAATACATCGCCGCCTACAAGCGCCGCTTCGGCACGAATCTTGCGTTGTCCGTCATTCTTGCGCTGGTATGGGCGCTCGCCGCATTCGACCTGCGATTCCTGTCATCGCAAAGCGCAAGCGACTCCATCTCGCTGATTTACGGCATCACCGTCGCGGTGTTCGCGATCCTCGGCATCATGCTGTCTTTCGTGCTGCCGTTGGCCGGACGCAGCAAGCTGAGCGTAGCCGAACAAATCAGACAGTCGTTCAAGCTGGCCATACTCAAGCCACTCGTGGCGATTGCCGTATTCGCGCTCGACATTCTGCCGATTGTGCTGCTGGCCACCGTGCCGGGCGCCATCATTTGGGTGCCGCTGCTGTGGATCATCGTGGCGAGTGGCGGCTCGTTCTGGCTGCAGATGCTGATGATCCGCAAGGCATTCAAGCTGGAGTAGCCGAAGCTAAGCCCCAAAGCAAATAAATCCGAACAGCAAGTACGAGCAGACTCAAACCCAAACCCAAACAGTCAAACCCGAACGAATCCAGCCACGTTCAGCCACGGACAGCGGGAGCCGGGCCGGTGGACTGGCGTGCACGCAGCTCATACGGCTCCTCCTTGAAATGTCCCACGCTCTCGCCGCCGATGATCTTCAACAGCAATTCGGCGGCCCGCTTACCCGTATCGACCACATCACGGCCCATAGCGGTGAGATTCGGGTATGCGGCGGTGCACATGAAGGAATCGTCCCAGGAGATGATCGACAGTTCCTCGGGCACGCGGATGCCCTCCTCCGCGGCCACGCCAAGACCGGCCAGCGCCATCACGTCGTTGTCGTAGATGATCGCGGTCGGATGATTGTCGAACGACAGCAGGCGCTTGGTGGCCTCCGAACCGGTTTCGGGCGTGTAGTCGGCGTGCAGGCAACGGTATTTCAACCCCAGTTCGGACGCCGCGTCGGCAAAGGCGGAATCACGAATATACGAATGCGCAAGCAATTCCGGACCACCCACACGCGCGATCTGGCGATGGCCGAGGTCATACAGATACTGCACCGCCTTACGCACCGCGTCGGCGTCGGCGCTCGACAGGCTGGGCAGATCACCGACCACGGAAGCGTCGGCGATCGCGAGAACCGGCATTTCCGAATGCTCTTCCAAAAGTGCCACGCACGGGTCGCCCAACTCGACGTTGACCAGCAGCAGTCCGTCCACGTTGCCGGTGGCGATCCAGTCCTTGATAATCGCGAGTTTGGAGTCCTCGCCGACGGCCATACGCACCAGAATCGAATAGTCGTGGCGTTCCAGCTCGGCTCCGAGACCGGAGATGAGCTCCATCATGTACGATTCGACGGAAAGCAGCTTGGGATCGTAGCCAAGCACCAGACCGATGCGCTTTGTGGTGGATTTGGCCAGCGCCTGCGCCGCGCCGTTCGGCTTCCAGCCTAGTTCGCGGGCGATCTTCAGCACTTTCGCACGGGTTTCCTCGGAAACGCCGGCCTTGCCGTTCAGCGCGTATGAGACCGCGCTGCTGGACACCCCCGAAGCCTTGGCAACATCGAAAATCGTCACCTTACTTTTCTGGATTGGCATGTCCGATTCCTCTTCCCAGGCTGAAAACCCGCCTACTTAAACGTTTCATCTACATACTACAGCAAAAGCGCCGGCAGACCCCCGCAGGAATATCGGAGCACTTCCGTCATCCCATCCTGCGTGGCTGCCGACGCTTCTGACACGGCGCATGAATCCGCCGCCGACCGTCCCCCTACTCGGGTCTCATGACTTGCGTTTCACCGACTACCATTCACGCTTCAGGTCGTTGGCGCAACGCAACACATTGGCCGCAAGGAACGCGGCGGGATCGCAATCCGCCTGCGTGCTCACATGCAGCGTGACCGTCTCGCCCGGCAGCAGGCTGATCATGCCCTCGGCGACGCTCGCCTTGGCATCAACCTTGTCCGCCATGCAGAACAGGTCACGTACATAGCTCTTGGCATTCACCGTCAGTTCAACACCACCGTCAACGGCCTTCGCGCAGGCTTCGAACGCCTCAGCCGGAGCTGCAATCTTCTGGTCGATAATCTCGGCCGGATTGAACACAACGCGGGCGAAGGCGCCGTCGGATGCGGTGGCCACGACCAGCTCGTTGCCGGCATCCTCATAGGCGACGATTTCCTCAGCCAACGGCAGACCGACATGGCCGACCGCATCGAGTTCAACGTCGAAGGTCTGTGACGCAAGCACCTCTCCGGCCAGCGTCACGCGCTCGACCTTCCAGGAGCCCTTCCATGTCTCACGGGTGTCGTTGAGCACGATCAACTCGTAATGGTCATTGGCGGTCTTGACGCCTTCCCAGCTGTGGGTTTCGCGGTATGCGTCGGAAACACGCGGCTGGATGGTGGCCAAGCGCGGCGCGAAGAAGTCGCGGGATGCGTACCACAGCGGCTTGCGCTGGCCGTTGAAGTCCACGGCCGCCCAAGAGACGACCGGCCAATCGTCGTTGAGCTGCCAGATCAGCGCGCCGGCGTTGACCGGCTCCAGCGAGCGCATGTGTTCCACGCCGAAGCGCATGGCCTGCGCCTGCTGCAGCTGGCAGGCCCAGTGCCAATCCTCGATGTCCGACCAGTTGTCGGTCGGAATCAGCCAGCTGTGTTCGCCGTCGGACGGCTTGCCGTTGACCACGCCGCCGAAGCTCACGTCGTCAAGATGGCCGGGGGTGATGTGCGAGCGCATGCCACGTGCCAGCTTGTAGTTGCCGCCGGAAGCCTTCTGGTGCACGAGCATCTGCTTGCCGAACGGTTCCAGTTCGTCGTCATGCACGGCTTCGGTGAGAGTGTTCCATGCCGGGGGTGCCTGATAGCCGAATTCGTCGGCGAAGCGCGGGGTGTACTGCGCGTACACGGTGTAGTCGGCGCGGTTCCATGCATCCCAGATGTGCATGGTGCCGTCGGTGTCGAAGTTGGCGCCGACGAACTTGGTGAAGCTCATCGGGGAGCTCGGCAGGTATGCGGAACGGTTCGGGTCGAGTTCGGCCAGCAATGCCGGGAACAGTTCGGCGTAATAGTAGTCGCCCCACGGCTTTTCGCCGTATCCGTATTCGTTGGCCGGCAGGTCGTCGTCGCGCAGGGCCTGCTTGTAGCCGCCCCATTCGGAGTAGGCCACATAGTTCTCGTTGGAACCGTTCCATACGATCAGGCTGGCGTGCTCGGATAGACGGGTGATGTGTTCGCGGGCTTCGGCCTCGACTTCGGCCTTGGTTTCCGCGTCTTCCGGATATGCCGCACAGGCGAGCATGAAGTCCTGCCACACCATGACGCCATACTGATCGCACAGGTCGTAGAATTCGTCGGCCTCGTAGATGCCGCCGCCCCAAGCGCGCACCATGTTGGAGTTGGATTCCACAAGGTCTCGGATGCCGCGTTCGTAGTCGCGTTTCGTCACGCGGGCGATGAACGCGTCATCGGGAATCCAGTTGTAGCCGTGGGCATGCACCGGAACGTCGTTGACGTAAATCTGAAATGGACGGCCCACGTTGTCGGCGCGGGTGTCGACATGCACCGTACGGAAACCGACATGGCCGTTCCAAGCGGCGTTCTTGCCGGCTTCGACGCTATCGCCGACGGTCACGGCAACGTCGTACAGCGGCTGGTCGCCGTATCCCAGCGGCCACCACAGCTTTGCTTCCGGCACCTGAATCGTAAGCACCGTCTCGTCGCGGCCTTCCTCAACCGTACCGTCGGCGGCGATTTCCGTACCGAAGCCGGACAGGACCGCATGCACCGGCACCGCGGCACGTACGCTGTGGCAGTCGTATGGAGACATGATGCGTCCCTTGCCGGCGCGTTCGATCTCGACATGCACGTTGAGCAGTCCGGTGCCGTCAGCGGCGACGTCGACCAGCGGACGCACGGAGGCGATGCGCGCGTCGGACCAGGAATCGATGCCGATCTCACGCCAGATGCCGGCGTTGGCCACGTCAATGCCCCAATCCCAGCCGAAAGAGTAGCTCGGCTTGCGAATCTGGTTGAACGCATGGTGTTCGGTATGCGGGTAATAGCCGCGTGCCTGTTCCATACGGTCGGATTCGCGCACCGGCGAGGTGAACGTGACTGTCAGTTCGTTGGAGCCTTCGCGGAGCAGATCGCGCACGTCCCAACGGTAGGAGCGGTGAAAGTTGCGGGTGGATGCGACCGGACGGCCGTTCAGCACGACGTCGGCGATGGTGTCGAGGCCGTAGGCCACCAGATCGTGGCGATCGGCGCCGTTGTCATACCATTCGAAAACGCAGGTGAAACGCCAGTCGACGTCGCCGATCCACTGCTGGTCGTTCTCGTTGGCGCCGTCGAACGGGTCGGCGATCAGACCGGCGTTGAGCAGGTCCAGCGTGGCTTCTCCCGGCACGGTTGCCGGAATGCCAGCGGCGAGCGCTTCGCGTAGCGATTCAGGGGCTGCTTCAGTATTGATGGCCGTCAGCGTCCATCCGTCCGTGAGCGGGGCGAACGTGCTAGGAGTGTGAGTCATACGAGGAATCCTTTGTGAGAAGAGGGGGTGGGCCGCGCCGACGCTGATGCATCTCGGCGCGGCCCTGGATGATGAAAAGAGAGTCTTCAGTTATGTGTGCGAAGGATCATTCCTTCACTGCGCCTGCCGCCACGCCGTTGTAGATCTGCTTCTGGAAGATCAGGAAGGCGATCAGGGCCGGCAGCAGCGTGATGATCACGCCCGCGCAGATCAGGTTGTATTTCGATCCCTGCGGACCTGTGAACGCGTACAGCGAGATTGCCACCGTACCCAGTTTCTGTTTGTCTTGCAGATACAGGTTGGCCGAGTAGTACTCGTTGTAGATGCCCACGCCCTTGAGGATCAGACAGGTCACGATGGCCGGCTTGAGCAGCGGCAGGAGGATGCGGCTGTAGATGGTGAAGTAGCTTGCGCCATCCATCAGGGCTGCCTCGTCGAGGGATATGGACAGGTTCTCGAAGTACTGGATGAAGATGTAGATCGAGATCACGTCGGTGCCCATCGACATGATGATGTAGCCCCACAGCGAGTTGATCAGATGGAACGTACCCATGATCTTGTAGACCGCCACCTGCATTGCGATGCCTGGCAGCAGGGCCGCCATCATGAATGCCGTGCGGATCAGCGCGTTTCCGGGGAATTGGAAGCGGGACAGCACGTATGCCAGCTGGGTGCCGATGATGGTGGTCAGGAAGCAGACGCACACGAGCACGATCACCGAGTTGCGGAACGCGACGGCCATGTTCGAAAGCTGGAACGCCTCGATGTAGTTGCTGATGTTGAAGATGTTCTTCGGGAAGGCCATCACGGAGGTGGAACGCCATTCCTCGGTGTCCTTCGCCGCGGTGAAGAAGCAGGTGACCAGCGGCAGAAGAATCCAGAACGTGATGAACACGAGGCTGAAATACTTGAGGAAGGTCAGGACCCACTGCTTGAGGTGGTATCCGAAGCTGACTTTTTGGACTTCGGCAGGAGGCACGACGGTTGTAGTGGACATCACGCACTCACCTTTCCGTTCTTGAACAATGGGGCTTTGCCGGCCTGGACCTTGTTGGCGGCCTTCAGGGCGCGCCTGCGGGCCTTGTCGGCCTTCCTGGCTTCCTTGGCGGCCTTCTTGGTGCCGTCATCGGCATCCCTGAACAGGAATCCCATGACGATCTTCTGCAGCAGCGTGCAGAAGATGATGATGATCAGCAGGATCACGGCCATTGCGGAAGCCAGGCCGACCTTCTGGTCGGTGTGCGCGATCTTGTCCATCTGCACCATGTAGGTGCCGGTGCCGTTCGCGCCGGAGGTGATCACGTACGGACCTTCGAATGCGGAAAGCGAGCCGGTAATCGAAAGGATGATGTTCAGCACCAGAATGGTCTGGATGCCCGGCAGGATGATGTGCTTGAACTGCTGCCACTTGTTCGCGCCGTCGATTTCGGCGGCTTCGTACAGCGAGGAGTCGATCGACATGATCGCGCCGATGAACAGGATCAGGGTTGAGCCGAGGTAGCGCCAGATCGAGGAGCCCACCAGAGACCAGTTGTTGATGGACTGGTCCCTCAGCCAGTACGGCAGGCTGTCCTGCGTGAATCCGCACCACTGGAGCACGGTGTCAAGCACGTAGCCGCGGGTGTAGAAGAACTTGAAGATGAAGCCGACCGCGATGCCGTTGATCAGGTACGGGAAGAACATGGCGCCTTTGAAGAACGCGCCGCCGCGGACGTGGAACGCCAGCACGGTCGCCAGATACAGTGCGAGGGCCACCTGGATGAGCGCACCGGCCATGTAGTAGAGGCTGAGCTTCAGGGTGGCGAGCAGTTCCGGACGGGTGAAGATGTCGACGTAGTTCTTGAAGCCGATGAAGCGCGGGGTTCCGATGTACTTCATCTTGTAGAAGGAGTATCCACACATCTGGATGAACGGCCAGTAGGTGAACACTACGAGCAGCGCGACGGGGATGATGCAGAAGGCGACGATGATGCCGGCCTTTTTATAGTCGCGCTTATGCGGATTGAAGGGGATGTCGTCCACGGACGTGGCCGTCGCTCCCGAAATCGCGGTAGTCATGATTCTCTCTTTTCGTTGACGTACCAGTGGCATGAAAAACCGGCGGCCGCAGCCGGATGGGTGGATGGATGCGGCCGCCGGAAGGAGGATGTGAAAGGAGAAGTGTCGTTCGGACTTTGTCAGTCAGATGGCGTCAGTACTTTGCCTCGACGCCGTCATCCTGCATTGCCGTATACCATGCGTCGTTCCATTCGCTCATGATGTCGTCGTAGGACTTGTCCTTGTTGGCGGCATGCTCGACGATTGCCTGGACGCGCTTGTTGCCGTTGGAGTTGATGCCCAGCTCGGAGTCGGAGTTGACTTCGGTGAACAGGTCCTCCTCGCCTTCGATGGAATCCTCGTCGGGTTCCATGTCAACGTCGGCGAAGTCCTCGTAGATGGACGGCAGTTCGGTCTCGCCGTACTTGATCGGGATGCCGCCTTCGTTCATGGCGTATCCGGATTCCTCGGTGAGCCACTTGACGAAGATCATGGCGGCTTCCTGGTTGTCCTTGGAGGACTTCTTGTTGATGCCCATGGAGTAGTTGCCGCCCATGGACGCGTACTGCTTGCCGTCGATGGAGATCGGGAACGGCATGTAGCCGATGTCGTCGGCGTTGTCGCCGGCCTGCTGCATCTGGGTCACGGCCCAGGCGCCCAGCACCATGGTGGCGATCTGGCCGTTGTTGATCATGCTCTTGGAGGATTCCCAATCGGTGGTGGAGTAATCATCCTCGGTCAGGCCTTCGGCAACGGAGTCGTACAGGATCTTGTAGACGTTATAGGCGTGGGTGCCGTCACCCGGATCCTTGAACGGAGCCTTGGTGTGCACGAGCTTCTGGTTCATGTACGAGGTGTCGCCGGTTGCGGCGGTGCCGATGTAGGAATCCCAGGCGCCCATGGTGAAGCCGGCCGCGTAGTTGGTGTACAGCGGAATCGCGTCGGTCTTCTCCTTGATGAGCTTAAGATCGGCGATGAACTCTTCGGGGGTGGTCGGAAGCTCGGTGATGCCGGCTTCCTTGAAGACGGCCTTGTTGTAGATCACGCCGGAGGTCTGGCCGTCGGTCGCGATGCCGTAGCATTCGCCGTCGTATGCCTTTTCGGAGGCCAGCTTGACCTGGGTCTTCATGGTGTCGAGGGAGCCGTAGGAGATGAAGTAGTTCTCCATTTCGGACTTGTCGACCGAAGGAATCATCATGATGTCGCCCCAGTCGCCGCCCTGCAGACGGGTCAGTGCGTTGTCGGCGTAGTTGGTGTCGGTCTGGGATTCGACCGTGATGTTCGGGTACAGCTTGTTGAAATCTTCGATGTAGGACTTCCAGTTCTTGCCCGGATAGGAGTCGAGGCCCATGTCGGTACGGCCGTTGTAGAACTTGATGGTGGTCTTGATGTCCGTGCCGGTCTCGCCGAGCTTGATCTGGTCGTAGGTCAGGTCCGTGACTTCACCGGAGCTGTTGCTGCCACCGCAAGCCGCCATGCTCACCGCGCAGACGGCTGCGACGCCGGCCGCTGCGATCTTCTTGAGATTCATCTTCTGATCCTTCCTTATGAATCACTGTTCATCACCGACGAAGTTTCGGCACCGATTCTTCGTTGGTGATGCCGTTCATCTCAGGCCTCTCTGCCTGCCTTTGATGACTGGTGTTAACTACATTAACTGAACCCTTTAAGTTTGTCAAGCGCTTAAGTTGCGAAAAGCACGTCAGCTCAACCATAATGCTTACGATTTCGTTACGTACCTATATATGCAAACATTGCGAAATACGTTGAAAATACAGACGTTTGCCGCAAAGTAATAAAAAACGGCAGCACCTCGGAAGGTGCTGCCGACGTTTTTCCGGTAATTATTTTTACCAGAGTGTCGTTAAGCGCTTAAGCTCTTTGGAGCACTCATATTCAGCCACGCGACGCGATGAAATCGCGGTACCACAGGAAGCTGTCCTTCTTCACGCGCTCCTGGGTGTCGTAATCGACGTAGGTGATGCCGAATCGCTTGGCATAGCCGAAATACCATTCGAAATTGTCGAGCAGCGACCACACGAAGTAGCCGGTCAGCGGCACGCCGTCGTCCAACGCACGCTTCGCGGCCTCGAAATGCCGCTCGAGATAATCGATGCGGTCGGCATCATGCACCGCCTTGATGCCATCCCCGTTCACAACCAGCTTGTCCTTGCACGCCATGCCGTTTTCGGTGACGGTCAGCTCGACCTCCGGATAACGGTCATGCACACGCATCAAGGTGTCGTACAAGCCCTGCGGATCGATGTTCCAGCCCATATCGGTATGCGGGCCGTCCGTCGGCAGCCAATCGATGTCAGAAGCACCAGGGCAGGTGGACGGGCCGGTTTCCTGCGGGAACTGCGGACGGTTGCTCATGGCCACGCGATTGGTGGAATAGTAGTTGACGCCCAGCACGTCGATCGGCTGATGCACGTTCTCGAGATCGCCCGGCTGCACGAAACTCCAGTCGCAGATGCCCTTGGTGATGGCGAACAGCTCATCGGGGTAACGGCCGCGCAGCATCGGGTCGAGGAAGGCGCGGTTGGCGATCAGGTCAAGACGATGGCATGCGTCGGCATCACCGCGGTTGAACGGCATGTTCAGCGTGACCGAATACTTCGCCTTGTCTCCGACCACTCCGCGCACCGCCTGCACCATCAGGCCGTGGGCAAGATTCAGATGATGCACCGCCGGGAACGCTCCCGGACCAAGACCCAGTCCCGGAGCCTGCTCCTTCGCGCCATAGCTCAGATACGATGCACACCACGGTTCATTCAGCGTGGTCCACGTATCGACGCGGTCGCCGAGACGCTTGGCGACAACGGCGGCGTAGTCGCCCAATGCATAGGAGGTCACACGATTGAGCCAGCCGCCCGCATCCTCCAGATACTGCGGCAGATCCCAATGGTAAAGCGTCACGACGGGCTTGATGCCAGCCTCAAGCAGGGCATCGACAATACGTTCGTAGTAATCGAGCCCCTTGGTGTTCGGAATGCCGTTCGGAGCCGGCATGATGCGGGGCATGGCAATCGAGAAACGGTAGGCGTCCACCCCCAGATCCTTGAGCAACGCGATGTCCTCACGCCAGCGATGGTACGAATCGGTGGCCACATCTCCGGTATCGCCCGCAAAAGTGGCTCCCGGAGTATGGCTGAACGTATCCCAAATCGAGGGGCAACGGCCATCCTCATTGACCGCACCCTCAATCTGATAGGATGCCGTAGCCGTACCGAAAACGAAATCCTTCGGAAATGTGTTCTCCATTGCACGTCCTTTCCTGAAGCGATTAAGACACCGCCATTGTAAAAGACGCCCATGCCAAAAACCGGCCCGCATCAGTCCTCGCGAGCGGTCAGATCCAAACGGAACGGCTGTGCGGGAAGATCGTCGCAATTGAACAGCGGCGCCGCACCCCAGCTTCGCCACGCATAACGCAACGAAACCGGATTCGGCACCTCCGAAGAGGCCAACGTAATCGTTCCGATGCTGCGGCTGTTAATCGGAATGCCGAATTCCGTGGCGTTGTAGTCAACGACGTTAATCTTCGAATTGACCAGATCGTCGATGTCGCAATCCACGAAAATCGCTGCCGTGGCCGGATGGAACACACCATCGCTGCCAGCCAGTTCGAAACCGGAACGATCCGGCAAACGCACCAGCATAGGAAGATCGCGTACGAACTCGTCATCGTAGCAGCCGGGAGTCGTGCCTTCGAAATGCAGGCCGTGCGCGTAACGGAAGAACAGGCACACGCGGCCATCCTCGCCGACGCGGAAGCCCAGTACGGTCGGACCATACACGGGAACGTCATCAAGCCCATACACATGACGGAGCGCGCACTCGCCGAGACGCTCGCCGGGGGTGCACTTGTCCACCGGATGGATGTTGTCGAACTCACCGCAGTCGATCGTGCAGATGGTATACACGTTGTCGATGGTCTGCGAGGCATCCCATTGAGCCTCGCGCAGCGTAGGCCACAGCATCGGGTCGGGCATATCAGCGCTGGCGCGATCGCCATACTGCGGCAACTGCACGATAAGGAACGGCAGATTGCTGCTCCACATGGCACGCCACTCGCCGATCAGCATACCCAGCATCTCACGGTAGGAATCGCAGTATTTCTCGTCTTCCTCACCCTGATACCAGAGGAATCCGGCAAGGGAATACGGCGTGACGCGCTCCAGCATGGCATGGAACGGGCCGGACGGCCTCCACTGAGATGTCGGCGTTGCCGGGGGCGGCCACGGGCACTCGCCATACTGCTGGTTCAGGGTTTCCCACGCAATATCCGGGTCCGTTTGACGGGCCGCATCGACATTGGCGTTCCACGTATCGACGTCATGCTCCCACTGCGTCATCTCCAGTTCGAACTGCGCCGCCGTCTTACCTTCGATCGCCTTGTTGAAACGTTCCAGATACCTACGGCCGGCCTCACCGGATTCCAGCGCATCCTCACTCATCCAACAACTGATCGACGTGCCGCCGATATAACAGTCGATAATGCCGATCGGAAGGTCCGGATCGAGCTCATCGCGCAGCTTGCGCGCAAAATAGTAGGCGACCGCGCTCATGGAACCGCTGTTCTCCGGCGACGATTCCACCCAGCCGGCCGCGTTTTCCGCGGCACGGTTGATCACACCGGTTTTCGGCACGTTGTAGAAACGCAGCAACGGGTCGGCGCAATCCTCAAGAACGTCCTGCGCGTCCTCGCTGTTGCGCAGCTCCAGTTCCATGTTGCTTTGACCGCTGGCCAGCCACACCTCGCCGATAAGCACGTCATGGTATTCGATCCAGTCGTTCCCCGCGGTGATGCGAAGCGTATACGGACCGCCCTCCTGCTGGGCCGGCAGCATGATATTCCAGCTTGCGAAGCCGTCTTTCGGCTCCTGCGCGGCGTACGCATGCGCCTTGGCAATGCTGGAACCGTCGATGTCGCGGATTTCGGCCGAGACCTCCATACCAGCGCATTCCGAAGTCAACGCGCCGAATACCGCGATCGGTTTATTGCGTTGCAGCACCATATGCGACGCGAAAACCGAAGCCACGTTCAGCACGCCGGACGTGGTGCGGTTCTCCGCGTCGGATATGGTTGTCGTCATTTCGGAACCAGGTGCCGGACCGGTAGCAGTGACCATGCTCACTCTTCTTTCGCAGAAATCCTATGCAGCACCATCTTATGGCAACGAAAGTAAACCTTGTCAGCAATCGCCGGCAACATACCTACGGCGAGTCATGATCACCACGGAACCGCCGAGCAGCATAATCGCAAGAACGGCGATGAACGTGACATCGCTGCCGGTACGTGCGACCTGAGCGGAATTCTGCTTCTTGGAGGCCGACGAACTGCCGGACGAACCGGAATCGGACTTATCCGCATCGGACTTGCCGGAATCCGGAGTCGGCGCGGGAGCCGGTTCCGGGGTCGGTTCCGGCGTGGGGTCCGGAGTCGGCTCAGGTTCCGTCCAGTTGTAGGAATAGGCGATCTTCCTGTTGCCGTCGCCGTCCGTGTAGTACAGCGCCATGCCTTCGCCGCCATCATCCTTGGTCTGCCTTGCCACCGAATACGTGGAGCTTCCATCATTCACGGAGATGTTGCCGGCAAGCTTGTTCGCCTTAGCCAGAAGGTCAGTCAAATCGCTGGTCAGAGAGGACCCGATGGTCAGTTTTTCAAGGAACTCAAGTTCGGCGAACGCATCCGGAGACATTGTTTTCAGCGAATCCGGCAGCACAAGCTCCTGGATTGTATTGGCATCCAAATGGGTTGCCTCACCTTCCCACTCTATGTCTCGCGAATGCGTTTCGAAAGCCTTGGATCCTATGCTTTCCAACCGATTGAGATCGGCGCGCAGATTGAGATCGGTAATGATGAACAGATCCGCGAAGGCCTCGTCACCGATGGTTTTGGCTCCTCCGATATTGATCGTTATAAAGGAGCTTCCCTTGAACGCTCTCGCGCCGACGGTTTCAAAACCGTCCGGCAGAACAATATCGTGGGAATGTATTCCGCTTTGATTGAAGTTCATGAACGCCTCGTCACCGATGGACTTCAGGGTGGTCGGGAACTTGAAGTCGGCCACCTTGTCGCTTCCCTTGAACGCCGCCTTGCCGATGGTCTCAAGGCCCTCCGGCAGAGCGACATAGTGACTACGACAGTTCTGCAACGCGCGATCGCCGATATGCTTGATACCTTCCGGAACCTCGATATTGGTAACCCCGCCATTGTAGGCGAGCAACGTCTCACCGTCTTCGCTGATCACGTATACGCTGGTTTCCGCCCGGCTTTCCGTGGCATTCGAGCTCAGAGAGAACGCAACGCCCTTGCTGGAGTTCATGCCGTAATCCCATGCGTAGAGAACGGGCATATCCGGCAGTTCGTCATCGCTGTACTCAGCCCATGCCTGCTTGACGTCGGCAATGTTCAGCGTCACATGCCAGGTGCGCTTCCCATTCTCGTTCACCGTGGGTTCGGCATCCGGAACGACCCGATAGAAGAACTTGTCGTTGGACGGATCATGCAATTCCCAAGCCGCCAACCATGACGAGTCCGTCACGTCGAAGCTCCAGGTGCCACCGGCCTCGTCATACGTAGCATTGGTGATTTCGGGGCCCTTCGTGTCGATCTGGAACGTCAGGTCCGGTGCCTGATCGGTCTTGTTGGTGCCGGCCAGTACTCCCGTACGATGCATGACGTACGTGCCGTCCGGCAGACGATTGCCCTGCTTATCAGTGCAGTCAAACGCCACACGCAGACCGTTGAGCTGCTCCGCAGATCCTGAGATACCGCGCATCTTGGACGTATACCTACGTATGCCCTTATTAATGCTCATGCGGTTGTACTCTGTCTTGCCGCTTACATCGGTGATGGAATACTCCAATTTTGTTGCATTGCGCAGCAATCGGGTCTGCACCCCGATCTTCGAATACCCCTTCACCTTGGAGACCACGAGCTTGTTGACATCAACCGCGCTATAGTCGGCGGAGGTCCCGCCTACAGCGCTGACCCCGTCATCGTCAAACGGATTGATGCCCAACGGAACGGCTGCGCCCATGTAGTAGTTGACTTCCGTGCTATCCGAACCATCCTCGGTCACAACTTCACCGCCGTACACAAAACTGCCGGTCATGTGGTCGCCCTGATTCAGGTTGGCGTCGAACAGAGGTGCGGCGGACCAGTCGCCGTAGAATCCCATGAACGGCGCGGACAGGTTGACTCCGCCATCCGTGGAGGTGAGCATGCTGTAGCCTTCCACATATGCGCCGTTCGGCATGTTTTCGGCAGCCCAATCCTTGAAGGTTTGCGCACAGGCCACCGTCACAGTGAAGGAGGCTTCCCCTCCAGCGGGGACGGTGACGGTATTGTTCTGGGAATCGTAATCGCCGGAGAACGCCACATCAATGCCTTCGTCCGTCCAGTCACGGTCGGAGTCCTTGATGAACCCGCCTTCGGAATGCTGACTCATGGCCATCGCGCTTACCGTGAAGCTGCGGTTCGTCTCGCCCGCATTATGCAAGGTCACCGTATAGTTCCACGTACCGTCCGCGCTGTCGCCCAGTTCAGCCTTCACGTAGGAGACATCAGCGTTCTTCGTGCCGGTCACCGTCTCGTACACGTCCGTGGTCATGGCGGCCTTCACCGCAATCAATCCGGCACCCTGACGTCTCGGGCTGTAGTAGGCGTCTTTCACCGACTCGTCTTCAACCGTGCTCGGATCCATAATCGGAACCGCGGTGCTCATCAGCAGCTGGGTCGTCCTCGTTCTCTTTTCCTGATCGCTCAACGACGGGAAACGCTGGTCCACATACTGGCGTACCAGTGCAACGGCTCCGGCGGAGTGCGGAGCGGCCATGGAAGTACCGTCGTAGGTCGCGTAACGGTTGTCGGGAACCGACGAATAGATATTTCCGCCCGGAGCGGTCAGATCCGGCTTGAGCGTAAGCCCCGGCGTGCTTCCCCAACTGCTGAAGCTGCTCATGTCCGGCGTGCTGTAGTTATCTTCGTATTCATGGCCATCCTGCTGGCTGACATGGAAATTCTGCACACTCGCAATGGCCAAGGAGCTCGACAACGATCCCGGAGAACCGATCGTACCGATATCGGGATCCGTATTGTACGCACCCTGATCGTGGCTGTTGGATTCCGACGCATACGAACCATCATTGCCCGCCGACGAGTTCACCACGATACCGGCTTCCTCCATCTTATGCGTTCCGGAGGAGACGACCTCATAAAAATCATCTGAAAAGCCGGAAGATACGCCCAACGACATGTTCACCACTGCGGGCTTGATAATGGCGCAATCCTCCATGGCGCTCAACATGGCATCTTCCGCGATGGTCGCGTCCTTGTCCTTCATCACCTTCATGGCAACCAGTTGAGCGTCCGGAGCCACACCACGAATCTGGCCGCCATTGGCCACCGCAGTGCCCGCAACGTGCGTGCCATGTGAGAAATTGCCGTCAGTCGGATCCACCGGTGACACATCATCATCGTCATCGGCGTAGTCGTGGACGAAAGGCACTTTGGTGTTCACATAAGCACCCCGGTCAAGCTGGGTTTTCAGCTCTTCCACATCACTCTCATGCAGAGCCACGGCGTTCTCATCCATAGCGCCTGAGAATGCCTCGTGATTCAGGTCGAAAGCGCTGTCGATAACGGCCACGACCATGCCCTTGCCCGTCTGTTCCACACCGTCCAGATCGAGCATGTCGAGCGCACTCTGGTTTTGCACGGTTTGCGAGCCGTCCGAACTCACCTGATCATTGTCCGTGCTCTCGTCCGGGAGCTTGAACTCATGGCTGATGAACGCATTCTCAACACCATCGATCTGCTTGATGGACTCCAAAGCGTCCGCCGGAGCGGTAATGGCAAAACCGTCGAAAATGTGGTAGTAATCGTCCACATCCTCCACGGTCGTGTCTTCAGCGGACGAACGGGAACGGGCGTTACCGCTCCCCTCGATTTCGTCGCGTATCTCGGCCTTGACGGATTCGTGACGTTCCTCGGCCTCGGCGACCTCGCTGGAATCGTTTTCGGAATCTATGGCAAGGCCTTCGTCGGAAAGCTGCACGATAATCGTGATCTGCCCATCATCCGAAGCGGCTTCGGAAACGATCGACGTGTCCTTCGCATAGGCGAACTGCGGAACGCATAGCGAAAGCGACGCCACAAGGGCAATACCAACGCCACATCTACGTGACGCCGAATGGAAAAACTCAATGAAATTGAGGGTTGGGCGATTTCTCATAACCGTTCTTCTCTCGTCGTGAATCGTCAGAGAATACTTTACCCGTTTTTTGATTACAACTGGTGACGTTTCGCCCCTATCCCTGCAAGGCTGCACGACGCTTCGCCCAAAAGCATCGCGAGTCACTTGAGTAACAATGCGACTGAAGCAGACCCCCCCCCCAAAAAAAACAACATCGGAAGCATGCCGTGCGGATTCTAGACGGGTTATGCGGATTCCTGCAATCATATGCGGATTTTGGGCAGGGTGTGCGGATTTTTAGCAAGTTGCGCGGATTGACCACAGCCTAAAATCGCCCAAAAACCGTCTTTTAAGGCTAAAAATCGACGAATTCAAGCCCATTAGACAGAAAATCCCTATGACAATCCACACAACACGTCGAAAATCCGCACAACCCGCTCAGAATCCGCACGGATGCTGCGGAATCCACAAACATCGTTCAGAATCCGCACGGCCAGTCGAAAATCCGCACAGCAGCATCAAGACCTGCGCGATTACTGCGTATGAATCATGCAAGTTCCACCGCCAACCTCACTCCGCCCAACTTCGCGCCGCCCAACTCCCCCACGCACAAACTCAAGGTCCAGAGAGTCAAATGAACCACATCCCGATTATTGGGACTGAAGAAATTCAGATCGATAATCGGATGTGGGATTCTTTCATACGCGCGCACACGCGTATTATGCGCAACACAAACAAAAAGACCGCCATCCACACGGATAGCGGTCTTGAAAGCCTTACAGCCTACTCCCGGACGGGAGCATCAATCACTGCACGGAGGTACGAGCGATCTTGCCGTTGAAGGTAGCCATATCGGCGTCTTCGTCCTTGCCGTTGTTCCAGGAGAACATGGCGCGCAGCTTCGGGCCGACGGTCTCGATGCGAACGTTGCCGTACTCTTCCTGCAGAGCCTTGAACTTCGGAGCGCCGGCGTCCTGATCCTCGATGAATTCCTTGGCGAAGGAGCCATCCTGGATGCGCTTGAGGTGGTACTCCATGCGCTCACGCACGTGCTCGTCGATGCAGGTGTTGGTGTAGTCGCCGTACTGGGCGGTGTCGGAGCAGGACCAACGATCCTTGTTCAGGCCGCCTTCGTTCATGAGGTCGACGATCATCTTCAGCTCGTGGCACACCTCGAAGTAGGCGATCTCCGGCTGGTAGCCAGCGTCGGTGAGGACCTCGAAGCCCATCTCGACGAGCTTGTTCACGCCGCCCATGAGCACGTTCTGCTCGCCGAACAGATCGGTCTCGGTCTCCTCGGTGAAGGTGGTCTTGATAGCACCTGCACGCAGAGCGCCCAGAGCCTTGGCATAGGCCAGGCACAGCGGCCAGGTCTTGCCGTCCGGATCCTGCTCCACAGCCACGACGACCGGAACGCCACGGCCGTTGGTGTACTCACGACGAACGATATGACCCGGGCCCTTCGGAGCGACCATGAAGACCGGATGATCCTCAGACGGCTTGATATAGCCGTAGTGAATGTTGAAACCGTGAGCGAAAGCGATGGCAGCGCCCGGCTTCAGGTTCGGCTCGATATCGTTGGACCAGATGTTGCGCTGGTACTGATCCGGAGCCAGGATCATGATGATGTCGGCTTCAGCGGCAGCTTCCGGAACGGACTTGACTTCCAGGCCCTGCTCCTTGGCGTTCTCGACGGACTTGGAGGTCGGACGCAGGCCGACGACAACGTCGACGCCGGAGTCACGCAGGTTCAGAGCGTGAGCGTGGCCCTGGGAACCGTAACCGATGATGGCGACCTTCTTGCCTTCGAGGACCGAGAGATCAGCGTCGTTCTCGTACCAGATTTGTGCAGCCATTGTGATTGGCACTCCTTTATCTGTAGTGGGGTGTGGCACTATGTGCCGGGGTATCTACTGTTTGCAGATTATTCGTCTTGCGAAGAATTTTGTTCTTCGAAACTGGAAACTATCCTACCGTCAATGCTCCCCCAACCCCAACACCGTCCACAAAGTGGCCATATCAGCGCAAACTTGGCGATTTGACCAGCTGAAAGCGGCATTCAGTTTCAGCGATAGGCGTATAGACGCATACGCATATAGACGTATATCAGATTCGCATATACGCAAAAACCGCCGCCCGAACGAATCGGACGGTGGCCTTTGCGTAATACTCGCGATACCCGCGATACTTCCAGATATTCAGATTACGGGCTTCAGCCCGGAATCACACAACCTCACTGAACCTGGGTACGGGCGATCTTGCCATTGAAGGACTCGGCCATATCGGCGTCGGCGTCCACCTGGTTGTTCCAGGAGAACATGGAACGCAGCTTCGGACCGACGGTCTCCAGATGCGGATGGCTATACTCCTCCTGCAGAGCCTTGAACTTCGGAGCGCCGGCAGCCTGATCATCCATGAATTCCTTGGCGAAGGAGCCATCCTGGATGCGCTTGAGCTGGTACTGCATGCGCTTCTTGGTTTCCTCGGTAATGACCGTGGAGGTGTAGTCGCCGTACTGGGCGGTGTCTGAGCAGGACCAACGGGCCTTGTTCAGACCACCTTCATTGGCCAGATCAACCAGCATCTTCAGCTCGTGGAACACCTCGAAGTAGGCGATCTCCGGCTGATAGCCGGCCTCGGTCAGCACATCGAAGCCCATGTCGCACAGGTGGTTGATGCCACCCATGAGCACATCCTGCTCACCGAACAGATCGGTCTCGGTCTCCTCGGTGAAGGTGGTCTTGATAGCACCTGCACGCAGAGCGCCCAGAGCCTTGGCATAGGCCAGGCACAGCGGCCAGGTCTTGCCGTCCGGATCCTGCTCCACAGCCACGACGACCGGAACGCCACGGCCGTTGGTGTACTCACGACGAACGATATGACCCGGGCCCTTCGGAGCGACCATGAAGACCGGATGATCCTCAGACGGCTTGATATAGCCGTAGTGAATGTTGAAACCGTGAGCGAAAGCCAGGGCCGCACCCGGCTTCAGATTCGGCTCGATTTCGGACTTGTACACGGTGGACTGGTACTGGTCGGGCAACAGAATCATCACCACATCCGCCTCGGCGGTGGCGTCGGCCACGGACTGGACCTCCAGACCCTGCTCCTTGGCGTATTCCACGGACTTGGACGTAGGACGCAGACCGACGACCACGTCGACGCCGGAGTCACGCAGGTTCAGAGCATGGGCGTGGCCCTGGGAACCGTAACCGATAACGGCCACCTTCTTGCCTTCGAACACGGACAGGTCGGCATCTTTTTCGTACCAGATAGTTGCAGCCATGATTGGCGCTCCTTTTATTTTTTAATATCTTTCTCGTGAGTGCGGGATGGTTTCCCGGATTGTTCGCGATGGTTTCTTCGTTTGTTCGGTTGTTGCGACGGTCTGCGATTCCTGGGATGCCGCTCCCCCGGATTGTGTCCGCGAGAACCGTTCCGTCTCTCCTGCGGGACTGTTCTAATCCCGCTTTCTTTATGGTGATCGCTGACGTCCACATAGTGGTTATGTTTTCGTCAAACATTTTTACGGCGCCGACGATACACCCTTACTTGGTGAAGTCGACGTCCTTGGTCTCACGGCAGCTCACCACGGCCACGAGGCAGCACACGGCCATCACGCCGAGGTACAGGCCCACGGAATGCACACCCCAGTTGTGGGACAGCCAGGTGGCGATGGTCGGGACGAACGCGGCGCCGACGATGGCGGCCAGATTGTAGCCGATGCCGGAACCGGAGTAGCGCACGTTGGCGTCGAACAGTTCGGGCAGGAACGCGCCGATCGGGCCGAATGCGGTGCCCATCAAGGCAAAGCCGATGCACAGGAACGCGAGGTTGGCCGCGAAGTTACGCTGTCCGACCACTTCCGGATTGAGCAGGAACGGGAACAGCAGTGCGAACACCACGAGGCAGCAGGACGAGAAGACGATCACGCGCTTGCGACCGAATTTGTCGGCGGCCACGCAGGAGATCACGATGAAGGCTGCGAGCGCACATACGGACAGCATCAGCATGAGCAGGTATTCCTGGTTGGTGAAGCCAAGGTCGCCGCCGCCGTCTTCCGCGCTCTTGGTACCCCATGCGAGCGACCATGTTGCCAGCGTGTAGAACAGCGTATAGGTGACCGCCACGAGGAATGTGGCCTGGATGACCTGCTTCCAGCTCTTCTTGAAGACTTCGGTCAGCGGGGATTTGACGACCTTCTTCTGTTCCTGGGCAAGGCGGAAAATCGGGGTTTCCTCCATGTGCACTCGCACGATGAGGCCAACGGCCACGAGGGCCGCGGACAGCAGGAACGGCACACGCCAGCCCCAGGCGAGCATTGCCTGCTCATCGTTGAAGGTTTCCAGAAGGAAGTAGGTGCCATTAGACAGGAAGAATCCGATCGGCGCGCCCAATTCCGGGAAAGAGCCGTACAGCGCGCGCTTGTCTTCCGGCGCGTTCTCGGTGGCCACCAGAGCGGCGCCGGACCATTCGCCGCCAAGACCGATGCCCTGCGCGAAACGGCACAGGCACAGCATCACAACGGCCACAACGCCCCATTGCCCATAGGTCGGCAGGCAGCCGATCAGGAAGGTTGCGATACCCATGGTGAGCAGGGATACCACCAGCGTGGTCTTACGCCCCATACGGTCGCCGAAATGGCCGAACACCAGAGATCCCAGAGGACGTGCGATGAATGCGATGGCGAACGTCAGCAGACTTGCCAGCAGCGCGACGGTCGGATTGGATGTGTCTCCGAAGAAGACCTTCGGGAAATAGTTCGCAGCGGCCGTGCCGTATGCGTAGAAATCATAGAATTCGATGGCTGTGCCGACCATGGACGCGGCGATCACGGTTTTGACCGAATCGCGTACCAGTGCCTGCGTTTTACCTGCAGCCGCTTCAACTGCGCTCATTGAAATGCTCCTGTATGTCTCGACGTGGCTAATTCCGAAAATCGGAACGGCAACGTCATCCGTTCTCTCTACAGACCTCAATCCGTTCCGCTGTTTTGCCTTGTGGGCGTAAGCAAAAAGACCCCGCTTCATGCAGGGCCCTCAACGTGATATCGACGCGCTTCAAACCCTGCCTCCGTCGGCGGGGATTGAAGCCATATCGCTCGAATCAGTCCGCCAACGAAAGCGGAATAATAATTCGTGCGGACAGCAGTGCGTTGGCAACCATTCCGTTCATCGTGGCGAACCTCCTTTCGCAAAGTCTCTTGTTCGAACGGTCCTCCGTCCGAACCCAACCGTAAAGATAGGCGCACCCAACCACCCCAGCTACTAAGGGTTCATTATATGGACGCGCCCGAATATAAGGATTCGGCTGAAATTCAGCCGAATCCTTCAGATGGTCACTTCAGCCGATCACTTCAGCAGCGCCGTCAGCACGCCGGCAATCAGCATGAACGCAATGGCCACCGCGAACATCGGCAGGTACGCGCCGAATGCAACAACGGCGATCACACCGGCAACAATGCCAAGCAGCGAACCGAACGTGTTCGCAAGGCTGAACGAAGCAAGCGTACGGCCGACGGAACGCACGTCCGGAACGGTCGCAAGGTTGAGACTCTGGCTGACACCGTCATAGAGCACGTACGCGAAGCCCGCGATCAGCGCATACAAGCCGACGGCGAGCAGTTTGTCCGTCAGAACCAACGGCAGAACGGCAGCGACGATGAACAGCACAATCGCAAGAACGGCCGGGATCCGCGAATCCTCGATCGCTCGGGAAACACGACCAAGCACAGTGGCGCCCAGCAGCGAACCAACGAACGCGGCGACGGCCATCATCGCCACCCCGGCGCCCGTCCCCTGCAATCCGAGACCATGCAAAGCGCTGGAATCAACGTCGTTCATCACCAAGTACCACTGGTAGACGGCGATCATCGAAGGCGCCGCCACCGCAAGGGTTCTGGCTGCGAACGCCACGAAGAACTTCGGAGAGCCCTTCGGCGGGCGATACTGGGAGAAGAAGGATCCCTTGCGCACGTCTTCACGCGGCATGTAGGTGCTGGTTCCTTCAAACGGCAGCACCAGCAGAGTCACGATTCCGGCGATGACGAACCAGATGGCGAAGCGCAGAATGGAGGAACGCGTAGTGCCGTCCCATCCGGACGCGTCGGCGTTCCATGTACCGTATACGGCCACGATGACGCCGACCAGCTGGCCGACGGTCAATCCGATTCCACGCCATGCGTCGGCGCGGTCACGGAATTTATCCGGAATGCGCTCGCCGAACGCGGCGGAAAGCGGCATGGATACCAGCGCGTATCCGACCAGGGTGAGCAGCCAGAAGAATCCGACCAGCTGGATGAGTTCGCATGCCGACAGAATCGCCACGCTTGCGGCGGTCAGCAGCGTTCCACCGATAATCCACGGCATACGGCGTCCGAGCGGGCCGAACGTATGATCCGAGCCGACCGCGACCCACGCGTTCATGAAGAAGGTCACCACTGTGCCGAGTCCTATGAGCCATGCCAGAGACGTCACTCCGCCGTTGAGGGTACCGCCCTCGAGGCGATTGACCAGCTGCGGAACGAGTACCGTGTTGAGCGCGGCTATAGGCGCGGTGAACAGCAACGCCCCGAGTGTGAAGCCGGCCATCAGCCGACGCGCTTGTGTTTTGTTTGGCGTGGTGCCGTCCGGCGCGGTCATCGGATCGCGCAGATCAAGGAAGGACGATTCGAGGTTCGGCACGGCCGCGTCAAGATGCGCGGCCGCGGTCAGCGGGGAGCCGCCTTCCGCGTTGATACGTGCCACCTGCACTTCCGGACGCTCGTTCGAGGCTTCCGGCACGCGCGGATTCTGCTGCACCGCCAGTCTTTTCAGTGCGGCTTTGGCTTCTTCGGTCAGGGTTTTCTCATAGTCGGGGCGGTCATCGATGCCGGGACGAATATATATTTGGCCGGGCAACGGCGGCGGGGTCGGCGTGGACTCGTTCTTGTTCTCTTCTGCCATCGTCTGTTTTTCTCTTCACACATACGGAAATCGCCCGAATGCACTGCAACTGCGCATTCGGGCGATCTTTCTTGACGTGAGGAGACTATATCAATACGCCGAGAATAATCTCACTTCACGTTCTTGATACGCATGATCAGGAAAGCTGCGATGAGCACGATCACGATGGCCACGCCGAAGACCACGGTGTAGGCGACGACCGGGGTTTCGGAGACGCCCATCGCGGATTTCACGATGACGACGAGAATCGAGGTCATGCCGGAGCCGATCACTGTGGAAAGCGTGTTGGCGAGGTTCAGAATGCCGAGGTCCTTGCCTGCTTCTTCCGGATTCGGCAGCACGGAAACATTCAGTGCCTGGTCGATGGCATTGTAGATGCCGTAGCCGAGGCCTGCGACGCCTGCGAACAGCAGCATGCCAGTGGCGGAACGGAACAGCATGGGCATCAGCGCGCCGACGGCGAACAGGCAGCTGGCCAGCGCGACCGGCACCTTGCGCATGCCGATCTTGTCGGTGATGGGGCCTGCCGCGACGGCCGCGATCAAAGAGACCACCAGCGTGATGACGGCCATGCTGGCGATGAGCTCGGCGGCCTTGACGCTGGCATCCGGGTCTCCGGCGAACACGTAGTCCTGCGCGATGTACAGCTGGTAGGTGTTGATCATCCAGTAGCCGCCCATCATCATGGTGCGTCCGGCAAGCGCGTAATAGAAGTCGGGCGCGTTCTTCGGCGGGCGGAAGCTCATGAGCATGGACTTGACGTTGAGCTCGCCACGGGCCTCATCACGGTTGGACTTCTCGCGGGGCCAGATGAGCACCACGACGATGCCTGCACAGCTGAAGATGATCATGCCCATCATCCAGCCGCCGAAGATACCTGCCTCACCTTGCTTGAGCAGCTGCGCGCCGACGAAGGAGCCCAGGGTCTGGCCAACCGCGATACCGGCGCCGTAGAAACCGGAGATGGTGCCGCGGAATTTGTCGGGCACACGATCGGACATGGTGGCCACGTATGGGGCGAGCATCATGTTGTAACCGAGCTGCGCGCAGCACCACAGGACGATGATGACCGGTTCGGAGTGGGTCAGCGATACCGCTCCGATGCTCAGGCCGGTCACCAGACCGCCGGCGATCATCCACGGGGTACGCTTGCCGAAGCGCGAACGGGTCAGGTCGGAGAAGGTACCGAATACGATGTTGGCGACCAGTGCCACCACGGAACCGAAGATGTTGACCAGGCCGAGCATGGATTCCTTGCTGGCCGGATCGATGGATTCGAACACGCGAGGCAGGATGATGGAGGTCAGGGCCACCCACGGAATGGCGCAGGCCACGGCGGAGATGGTGAAGCCCACGCCGAGACGGATGACTTCCGCCTTGGTGGGACGGTGGCCGTCCGCGGAAACCATCGGGTCACGCATGTCCATGAAGGCGGAGGACGGATCCGGCACCGCGGTGTCCACTGCGGCGATGGCACCCAGGCCGGAGCCTGCTGCGTCGGATGAGGATGCGAGGTTGGTGGCCTGCACCTGCGCGTCGGTCTGGCTGGAGTCACCGGCACGGCGCTCCGTCATCGGAGCGGCCAAACGGGAAACCGCCTCCCGCTGTTCGGGAGTCAAAGCCTTGTCATAATCCGGACGGTCATCAATGCCCGGGCGAACGAATTTATCCATATTGTTAAAACCCCTTTTATGATTCGACTTCTGTATCGAACCGGTTCGATACTATCTCGAAGATAAAAAAGGTTCAATCTCGGACCCCGTTCGCGCGTGTCGAACCGGTTCGATATCGTTTCAACCCCCTAAAATAAGCCGTTCCCAGCACCTTTATCGCAACCTCAATCAAAGCCGACAGACATACAAAAAAATCCGGATGCGCAGTTCAATACGCATCCGGACTATTTGCTTTTCGTTGTGCGGATCAGCCCTTCACAGCGCCGGAGGTCACGCCTTCGACGATGTAACGCTGCAGGAACAGGTACAGGATCAGGATCGGCAGCATGGCCAGCAACAGGGCGGCCATGATCAGGCCGATGTCGTTGGAGTAAGTGCCGTAGAAGATCTGGGTTGCGATCGGGATGGTGTACAGTTCACGACGGCCGAGGACCAGGGACGGCAGCAGGTAGTCGTTCCAGAAGGCCATGGCGTCGATGATGGCCACGGTTGCCACGGTCGGCTTGAGCAGCGGGAACACGATCGTCCAGAAGGTGCGCCACTTGGAGCAGCCGTCGATGCTGGCGGCCTCTTCAAGCTCGTTCGGAATGTTCGTCTTGATAGCTCCGTGGAACATGAACACGGCAAGCGATACCGAGAAGCCGGTGTGCATGAGGATCAGCGTGATGCGGCTGTTGAGCACGCTGAGCAGACCGCCATACACAGAGACGAGCGGAACCATGAGCACCTGGAACGGAATGACCATGGAGGCCACCATGAGCGCGAAGACGATGCCACCGAACTTCCACGAGGGGTTACGCACGATGACGTACGCGCACATCGCGGAGAACAGGATGGTCAGGATGGTTGCGCTGATGGTAATGACCGCCGAGTTTCCGAACACGGTGAAGAAGTTCATCTTGTCCATCGCCCTGGGGAAGTTGTCCAGGGTGAAGCCGTGCTTGCCGATCAGGGCGAGCGGCTCCGTGTTGATGTCCGCCTTCGTCTTGAAGACGTTGATCAGGACGAGCAGGAACGGCGCGATGAACAGCAGCAGCAGGATCGTCAGAATGACGATCATCAGTGCGTGCAGAACCTTGGTTCGAGTGCTTACTTGACCCTTCATTATGCTGCCACCTCACCCTTCTTGCCGAAGTACACCTGCAGCATGCCGATCACTGCGCAGACGATGAAGAGGACCAACGCCTCGGCCTGACCGGTGCCATAGTTCTTGTAAACGAATGCCTGGTTGTAGACGTGCATTGCCGCGAGCACCGACTGGTTGAACGGCTCGCCCTTGGTAAGCGAGAGGTTCAGGTCGTAAACCATGAAGCAGCGGGTGGTGCTCAGGAAGATGCACTGCACGAAGGAGGAACGCATCAGCGGGATGACGACGTGCCACATCGCGAGGCCCTTGTTGCAGCCGTCGATCATGGCGGCTTCCTTCAGGCTCTGGTCAACGCTCATGAAGCCTGCCACGTAGATCAGCATCATGTAGCCCGCGTACTGCCAGACCGATACGAGGATCAGGCAGAACATAGCGCCGTTCGGCGTGGAGAGGAGCGATGCGTGATCGGACTGGGTTGCGGCTTCGGCGATGGCCACGAAGGCACGGTTGAACACGAACTTCCACACATAGCCCAGGACGATGCCGCCGATGAGGTTCGGGATGAAGAATCCCGCGCGGAAGAAGTTCTGTCCCTTGATGCCGCTGGTCACCAGATAGGCCAGCAGGAAGGCGACGATGTTGACGAGAATAACTGCGATTACGGAGTAGACGAAGGTGCGGCCGAGCGACTGCCAGTATGCGGTGTCGGCGATGGCTGCCTTGTAGTTTTCGAGACCGACGAAAGGCTTCTTTGCGGAAACGCCGTCCCAGCTGGTGAAGGTCAGATAAAGACCGTAGATGAACGGAAGAATCACCACAGCGAAGAAGAGGATCGTCGCCGGGCCGCCGAACATCAGAAACTGACCGATTTTATATGAAAGCTTGTTTTGTTTCATGATGGGTCCCATCCATATCGGGGATGTAAGGGCCGCCGCCTCTACGGGCGGCGGCCCCTGCATCATGTTGCTTTATTTAAGGGTTCAGGCGGTAGCACCGGTGAACTTGGCGGTCTTCCAGTATTCCTGGATGTCCTGAGCGAGAGCTGCGCGATCTTCCTCGCCAGCGAGCCACTTCTGGAACTTGGCGCCCAGCACGGAGTAGTGGTCATCCGGCAGGTAGTTGTAGTTCTCGATGAGCATGCCGGCATCAGCGTAGGACTTCACGGACTTGCCCAGCGGATCAGCGGCTTCGATCTCGTTGTTCTTGAACGGGGAAATCAGAGCGGCATCGGTGGAGATGAACTCCTGGCCCTCGGAATCCTCGGCGAGCCAGTTCAGGAAGTCCTTGGCAGCCTGGCGCTGTTCGTCGGAGGTGTTCTCGGAGGAGTCGATGAAGAAGTACTTGGAACCGCCGCCGACGAGCTTCTCGTTGGAGCCGTCATCAGTGTTCTGCGGAACCGGCATGATACCCATGTTCTCGGTGTAGTCGTACTGGTTGATCACGGACCAATCCCAGTTGCCGCCGAACATGAAGGCGATCTCACCCTCGGCCAGCTTCTGCTCGGTCACTTCACGCTCTGCGGAGATGGCGGAGGACTTGGCGTAGTTGTTGTCCTTCATGACGTCGAAGAAGTTCATGAGGGAGGTCCACTTGGCGTTGGAGTTCAGGTCAACATTGCCGGCCTGCATGTCGAGGAGGAAGGCGTTCGGGTCTTCCTGCTCCTCATAGACTTCAGGCAGGAAGTGTGCCGCGAGGGACCAATCTTCCTTCATGACGCCGGTCGGGGACTCCATGCCGCCGTCCTTGAGCTCCTGGATGAGTTCCTTGAAGGAATCGAGGGTCTTGTAGTCTTCCGGCTTGAATTCCTTGCCGGTGATCTTCTTGATGGCGTCGGCGTTGTAGATCAGGCCACGGGCTTCGATGGAAACCGGGAAGCCGTAGGTCTTGCCGTCAACGGTGATGGCGTAGTCGGTGTCGCTGACCCAGTCCTCGCCGGACAGATCGATGGCGTGTTCCTCACCAAGGGAGTAAATGTCCTTGGCGTCGACCATGGAGATGGTGTACGGATCGTTGGAGGCGTACTTGGTGGCCAAGTGGGCTGCAACGGTGTCGTTGGAGTAGTAGACCTCAACGTTGACGCCCTTTTCCTCGGAGTACTTCTGGGCCATCTCTTCCATCTGGCTTTCAATCTCAACCTTGGAGTTGAAGATGGTGATGGTGGTGTCGCTGGAAGAGCTGGAGGAGCCGCAGGCTCCCAGCATGCCGACGGTCATCAGCGTAGCGACGACGGCGGTGCCAGCCTTCTTCCAAGTCGAAAACTTGCTCATTTCCAATCCCTTTCTATCCACTTTTCGCCAAGCTGCCCTGCTCGGTGAGGTGTCAAAAGACGGTGATCTTCCAACTCGCGTTGTCGGAATTTCTCTGTCCTTGGTGCACAAGATTATCAAACCGGTTCGAGATTTGTCAAACCGGTTCGAGAAATATCCGTCCCCACTTGCTTTCCCCAGCGTGTCGCGTCAATGGTTTGACCCCCTGAAAACATTGCTTTCTCAAAACCTCAAATTGACCGACACCTCGGTATAATGACACTCGAACACCGCCGTTTCGGCGAAACGCTTTGTTTACATCGATAGAAACAACAATGACGTGCATAAATCGGAGGAAATATGGCTTCTTGGCTTAACGACGCGATTTTTTATGAAATCTATCCGCAGTCGTTCAACGACTCCAACGCCGATGGCATTGGAGACTTCCAAGGCATCATCGACAGACTCGATTACATCAAGGGACTCGGCTGCAACGCCATATGGATCAACCCCTGCTTCGATTCCTCCTTCTACGACGCGGGCTACGACGTGCGCGATTACTACAGGACGGCCGAACGCTACGGCAGCAACGAAGACCTGCGCCGCGTGTTCGAACGCGCGCATGAACTCGGCATGCACGTGCTGCTCGACCTCGTTCCCGGTCATTCCGCGGTCGACAATCCTTGGTTCCTCGAATCCGGCAAGGACGAACACAACGAGTGGACGGACCGGTATATCTGGCGTCCGATGACGCAATCGCCGAATCTCAACTCTCCATACGAGTCGATACGCGGCTTCCTCGGCGGCATCGCGGAGCGTCCCGACGCGGCGGCCGTCAACTGCTTCTCCACGCAGGCCTGCCTCAACTACGGATTCGGCAACGTGACGGAGGACTGGCAGTTCGCAGCCGACTCGCCGCAGGCGCAGAGCGGCAGACTGCTCATTCAGGACATCATGGACTTCTGGCTGGGCCTCGGAGCGGACGGCTTCCGCGTTGATATGGCCGCCAGTCTGGTCAAAGAGGATCCGGACCATTATTGGACGTCGAAACTGTGGCGGCAGGTACGCGAGCATCTGGATGAAACGCATCCGGAAGCGGTGCTCGTCTCGGAGTGGGGCAATCCGAAGGAGGCGCTGCACGCCGGATTCAACATGGACTTCCTGCTGCACTTCGGCCCCTCGCATTATCTCGACCTGTTCCGCGAGAACCCCTATTTCTCCGCACAGGCCAATGGAGACGCCGCTGAATTCGTGAACACCTACATGGGCATGCTCGCCGACACCGAAGGCAGCGGATACATCTGCATCCCATCCGGCAACCACGACATGATCCGCATGCGCGACACCCTGACCCTCGACGAGATGAAACTCGCGTTCGCGTTCCTGCTGACCATGCCCGGCTGCCCGTTCATCTATTACGGCGACGAAATCGGCATGCGCTACGTTCATGGACTGAAGTCCAAAGAAGGCGCGTACGAGCGCACCGGCTCCCGTACGCCGATGCAGTGGGACGCATCCACCAACGCGGGATTCTCGGCTGGCCGACGCGAAGATCTGTATCTGCCGCTCGACGGTGAACAGGATCGTCCGAACGTGGCCCAGCAGGAAGACGACCCCACTTCCCTGCTGCACGTCGTACGCACGTTGAATGCGCTGCGATCGGCGCATCCCGCGCTCAAAGCCGACGGCGCAATCGAATTCCTCCATGCGCAAAGCCACGAATATCCGCTGGTGTATGCAAGGTCCGCAGCGGACGAGCGCGTCATCGTGGCCATCAATCCTTCCGCGGCCGAAGCAAGCTGCGCGCTGCCGGAAGCCGATGCACAGGCAGCGACGCAGGGCAACGTATTGTTCAGCATCGGAGAGACCGCAACGGTCAACGGCAACGAACTGACCGTTCCGGCCGGTAGCGTAACCGTATTCGCCGTCTGAACACTCACCATGGGGTGCGCGACCGCGCACAACTGGGAGAAACAGTCGTATCTTCCAGTTGTGCGCAGCGAACTCATCGATCATTCCGACACATGAAACATAAAATCGTTGGAAAATAGCCATTTTTGCATTACGCAGAAAATGCAAATCGCGAGTAAGCACACCCCTTTTGAGCCACAACCCGATAGAAACGGGCGTTGTTTCGAGTTGTGGCCCAACGGGGCATTGCGGTATGCCAAACACTTTTCCTCAAAGACATCACAGCTTCGAGTCGCGAGAAGAGGAATGTGGGTGACGCCGAAGGCCCAGCTGTACGGGAATCACGGCGAGGGAACACACCCTACCGCAACGCAATGCTCCCTTACCGCTCGACGGCGCGGCCTTTCGCGTCGATCTCGCCGTCGATGCGGCGGAAAATCCAGTTGTAGACCCACGCGCAGCAGTATTGCGGAAGCGTGATGCCCATCAGCAGCAGCAATGGAATCATGTAGGCGAAGAACTGCATGTACAGCACCGCGAAAGCCCCGAGTATCACCAGCATGCACAGCGTGCGCGGGAAGAATCCGATCGTGAGCTTCGCGGCGTTCTTCAGGTGCATGACCGATGTGTCTTCATAGCGGGACAGCAACGGGAAGAAATACTGCGCGATGGCCACCACAACGAGTCCCATGAAGGCCACGCACGCCACGAGCGGGCCGCGCAACTCCCCCATGGACCATGCGATCATGCCATCAACGGCAAGCACGACTGCGGCGAACAGGAACAACAGCCACGGCACAAGCGACTGCTTGAGATTGCGTTTGAACGAATCGAAGAACTGGCGCGCCACATAGGTTTCCTCATGGCGGACCATATGCCACAGCACGTTGTGCATCGCGGTGAACGACGCGCCGGCCGTAATGATCGGAATGCAGCATACGATCGTGAGCACGTTGAGAATGATCAGGTCGAACAGCACGCCCATGATGGCGAAGAACATGTTGTCCTGGTCGAACAGTTTTGACATCTTTGACATACTGCACACCTTACCGGTAGAGACTGGCATCGACGCTCATACGACCGTTTTTACGTCTTTCGGGTATAGAGATTTCGAATATAGAACTGCCCTTCCATCAGTGAAGGGGGAAAATGATGGAAGGGCAGGATTTATTGCATCGGCCTGAATCAGGCGACGGTCGGAGGCTCGGCGATCAGATCGTCGGTACGGTGCGCTCCGGCGGAATCCTCCCATTCGAGGGATGCCACGGATGCGGTGTTCTCCACGCCAAGACCCTTGCCCGGCTCGAAGATGAGCGTGGCGGAAGTGGTCTCGCCCTTCCAGGTGAAGCTGATGGACTTGTCTCCATCGACCTCATAGGAGAAGGTGCCGTCGAAGGCGTCGAGCTCGTTGCGGAACTTGGCGAGGGCGTTGAGCGCCTGAACGACCGGACGCTGGAGGTTCTCGTCGATCTCCGCGGTGGAGTAGTAGTGACGGTTGATGTCACGGCCGTTGTTGGTCTTCCTCAGCAGCTCCATGTCGTTCTTGCCGGCAAGTGCGCCGACATAGTAGACCTGCGGCACGCCCGGCAGGAAGAACTGCACGGCGCGGGCTGCGATGTAGTGCTGGTCGTTGCATCCAAGCGCCGAATAGTAGGTGCTGTTGACCTGGTAGAGATCAAGGTTGGATGCGGCGGCGCCGGTTGCGGCCTGGGATTCGCCGTTGGTGTTGGCATGGATGGTGTTGACGAGGTTGTCGACGTCCTCATCCGGCACAAGACCCTTGAGCGAACGATCCAGCTGATCGGAACCGATGTCGATCACGCCGATGCCGTCGTGCGTATCGAGCACGGTGACGGCATTGTTTGGACGGATGTCGGTCCAGTGGGCAACCGGCTCGACATGGCCGGTGTTCAGCGAGTGCAGCAGCAGCGGCGGCAGCGCGAAGTCGTAGACGCGGTCGACCTTCGAAGCGATTTCGACCTGCTTCTTGTAGTAGGAGTGCACCTCGATGAGGATTTCCAGACCGCGCTTGACGCCTTCCTCACGCAGACGGGAGATCAGCTTGAAGGTCTTCGGGGTCATGAAGCAGCTGGTGCCGGCTTCCTTGGCGCCGTATCCAACCGCGTCGAGACGGATGTAGCTCACATGGGACGCCGCCATCTGATCGAAAATCGACATGAGGTATTCCCAACCCTTGTCGGAGTCGGTGTCGATGTCGACCTGCTGCGGGGTGAAGCTGACCCACACCAGACGGGTCTTGCCGGCGAACTTGTAGTGGGTGAACGGCAGACCCGGACGCGGACGGTAGATGCCGGCCAAATCCTCTTCGGTGGCGCCGTTGGGGAAGACGGAGCTCATGGTCAGGAACATCGGGCAGTACTCGGACTCCTCACCGTTGGCGAGCACGTCCTGGAACTGCTTGGATTCCCAGCTCATGTGGTTGACGATGGCGTCGACCATGATGTCATGGGTCTTGGAAAGCTCGGCAACGTCGTCCCAGTCACCGAGACGCGAATCGACCTTGGTGTGGTCAATCGGATCGAAGCCAGCGTCGGCACCGTCGTAAGGGGTGAAGAACGGCAGAATATGAACGCCGTCATACACGCCGTCGAAACGGGTGCGCAGAATATCGGTCATCGACTTGATGGTGCCGTCTCCAAGGCGGTCAGCATAAGTGATGAGCTGCACTTTGTTTTTCATGGGACCTCCTTCGGTTCCAAGTTCTGATCCACTTATGATATTTGCCACGACAATCGTTTGACGCGAGTGTATTGCGATGCCGTCACAAAATATCGAACCGGTTCGATATTACCGCCGAGAGCCCACTTATGTCCAGTCGGAAGCAATATGTCGGCGTGTCAAACCAGCGTTAGCGCTACCGACGCGCTACGGACGCAAGTGCCGCGATCTCAGCGAAATACCGGTCGGAATCAAGGCCGTCCACGGTCGCGACATTCGTCATATGCACGCCGTCAAGCCCACCGTTCGCAACAATCGTGGCCAACACCATGCGCTGCCAGTCGACCTCCATATACGGATCCACTTCCGTGCGTCCGAACGCGCGCATGGCGCACACCAGCGCGTGGGCGCCCCAATTCGACGTGCCGGCCACCACGATCCGATCCGTCGGCACCGTGCACGCATACGGAATCGGCCTGTAAGTCCACTATGGAACCGTCGGCGGCTTCCACTTCATGCCGTACTGCCATACGCACCACGCGCGCGGCCACCGCATCCGGGTCGGTGATCACGGCTCCGGGAAGCCGTCGTGACACAAGCGTGCCGTCCGGATGTAGGCCCGATCGGCGAACGCCTCGTGGAATACGCGCAATCCCGCATTCGCAGCCAGCCGTCCGACATCACCGCCCGCGCCCCCTGGCTACTCAATGGTGCGAAAACCCTCAGTTATGCGTTCAATTGCGCCGTGCATCGTGAATGTGCGCGCAGGGGCGTCGGCGACGCTCTGAAAATCGGACCTACCGGCGATTACGAGTAAGCCTGCACAATCACGGAGATTACGAACGACCACCGGACGGCGGCACCGCTCTTGTGGTGTCGCCTATGGTGATGGACACGGGAATTAGCACATTCGGCTCGAACGGCTTGCCGTCGCCCGTCAATGGCGCACGTGCCGCGGCCGCGTCCTCATCATCGATCGCCTGCGTGATGCGACCGACCACGGCCTGCGCGATCTCGGAAAAGTTCTGCGCGGCGGCGGTCATCCTCATACCGGCCAAATCGGTCAGATACGTGCCGTCGTAGCCGACGACCTGCAGATCACGGGGAATCGAAATGCCGCGGCGCAACGCCTCACGCACGCAGAACGCGGCTCCGATATCGGAACTGACCACGGCGTCGACTCCATCCGGGCCGGCATTATCCAGCACATGCTCCACCGCGTGATAGTAGCCTTCGAAGTCCATGACCTCACCGGCCTCCACATAGTCGTACCGCACGCCGGCCTTCGTCAGCTCCTGTTCCAAAGTGAGGTAGTAGCGCACCGTGGGGAAGGTCGTCTTTCCAAGATCGAACGATTCGGGTTCGGCCTCGCCGCGGGCGTCCAAATCGAAGAACTGTTCGCGCGGGCCGCCGATCATCGCCACATGACGGGCACCTGTACGGATCAGCAAATCGGCAATCAATCGGCCGCCCTGCTCATGGTCGGAACCGATTGAGGCGATGCCCTCCCCCAGCACACGGTCGAACGCGACGATCGGACGGTGGATGGAAGTCCAATAGTCGGGCGCGTGCGACGTATGGCCACTCATCACGATGCCGTCCATCATACGGCGACGCAACATGTCGATGTACTCGACTTCGCCGTTCTCCTCGTCGGCTGTGGAGCACAGCATGGTGCGCAAACCGCGTGCGGCGAGCGCATGCTGCAGATGCGCCGTGAACGTGGAGAAGAAGGGATGCCGGATGGTCGGTACGATCACGCCGACCATATTGGTGCGATTATGGTACAGGTTGCGAGCCAGCTCGTTCGGCACATAATTGAGCGCCACCATGGCTTGCTGCACACGTTCACGCATGTCGTCGGACACGTACCCGGTTTTATTGACCACCAGCGAGACGGTGCTCAGCGACACCCCGGCCTTCTTCGCCACGTCGCGCATGCCGACCATCATTCACCTCTTCCCCGTTATATTTGCATCTTTGGAATCCAACAGCCTGGTATGGTCATTTTACATACTCTCGAACCGGTTCGCTGCCTGACGCGCGGCATCTCCAAAAAGCGACTTCTCTCATCGACTGAATCGCGCGATGCGCGAACGCCCAAATCCGACATACGAAAAGACATACGAAAAGACACTCGAAAAAGGGGTGATGCGACGCTTACGTTCGCGTCGCACCACCCCTTATGTTGCGCAGTCCAGACCCTCGTATGGTTACGGTTCAGCCGCAATCAGGCCGTAGGCACGGCACCTTCCTGAGAGTGATCGAAGACCGGCTTGTTGTCGGCATCGTACTTATAAACGCCGATGGAGGCCGAGCTCGGATCATGAGCGTCATTAAACGCTCCGATGGAGGTCTGACCCTTGTACTGAATCTCCTTGCCATCCTCAAGCAGAGCCAGGCAGGCCTTGTAGGAATCGCATTCCTCGCCACCGGTGGATCCGGAAACCGCCATAAGGTTCTTCTGCACGGTCTCGCCGTCAGCGGAACCGCCCTTCTGCGCTGCCAGCGCGGCCAGCACGATGGCGTCATAGGTTTCGGCGGTGTAGGTGAAGTCGGTGACGTCGGAATCGAAGGACTTGACGTTCTTCTGGAATTCATCGGTCGGATGGGCGCCCGGAATGGTGCCGACGGAACCTTCCAGCAGGCCAGCGTCGAAGTCCTCGGAATGATCGACGGTATTGCCGTCCGTCATATACAGCTTGTGGGTATCGACACCCTGGGCCGCAAGCTCCTTGACGAGGGGCACGGTCTGGTCGAAGGCAATCACCAGCGTGGCATCCGCGTTGGTGGCCTTGATGCTGGTCACCAACGAGGAGAAGTTGGTTTCAGTCGGATCGAAAGTGTCCTTCTCGCCGTAAACAACGTTCACACCGGCATCCTCCACCGTCCTGACGACCACGTCACGCAGAGACGTGCCATACTCGTCGTTGAAAACCGCGATGGCAAGGTTCTTCACACCATCTTGGGCAATGATCTGGCCCAGCACGGCACCCTGCACGGTATCCGGCGGGATGGTGCGGAAAAAGTAATCGTTCAGACCGGAGAAAGCCGTGGACGTGGCGCCCGAGGAAATCATCGGCACCTTGGCGGAAGTGACCTGCTTGTAAGTGTTCTTGACCACGGAACTTGACGGCGGGCCCACCACGACGGACGGATTCTTGGCGAGCACCGACTGTGCGGACGACGTGTTCTGATCGGCATGATCGGCATCGGACGTATCGGCCGAAGTGATTTCAATATCTTCGCCAAGCACGCCACCGGCATCATTAATGTCCTTCTGTGCAAGCTTCATGGTGGCGATGTTGGCCGGGCCGAGATACGCCATGGAACCGGTAAGCGGGAACAGGCCAGCAGCCACGAACGTGGTGGTCTTGCCGCTGGAATCCGACGAACTCGAATCGCTGCCGGAGCTTGCACCACAGCCGGCAAGCGACATCACCGCGGCAGCGACCACCGCAGTCGTCGTAATCGACAGCTTCTTCATGCCCTTCACGTTGATATTTTTCATAAGAATCACCATTTCCTCTCTTAATCCGACTGAATGCCGAACCCTTGGTGATGATTGCGATCGTCTTGATTGCTTCCGACCCCCGCAATCGTTACTCAGGAATATAGGAAACCCACAAACCGAACGTGTGTGCACAACGTTAATCCGATATGAAATCTGAAAACTGCTGGAAACACAAGGTTTTTCAACGATTTTCAGGCATGCTGAACCCGCCGACGGGGGTACCATCGGCGGCGGATATGCGGCATATCCCCATTCCGGAATCGCCCGGATAGAGCAGGGTCACCGTCCCTCCTCGGCCACCTCCTCTTCCAGATTGCCGAGATACAGGGAAACAACCTTCGGATCCTCCATCAAATCGCGTCCCCTGCCGGAATACGCATTGCGTCCCTGATCGAGAACGTAGCCACGATCGCAAATCTGCAGGCAGCGACGCGCATTCTGTTCAACGATGACCACGGAAACACCTGCCTTGTTGACCTGACGCACGCGAATGAAGGTCTCATCCTGCAGCATCGGAGACAAACCCGCGGAAGGCTCATCAAGCAACAACACGGAAGGCTTCATCATAAGAGCCCTGGCCATGGCCACCATCTGGCGCTCGCCGCCGGAAAGCTGACCGGCGAGCTGATTCCTGCGCTGGCCCAACTTTGGAAAGATGGAACACACGTAGTCGAAACGTTCATTGAACAGCTTCGGCGCCTGGAACGCGCCCATATGCATGTTTTCCGCGATGGTCAGGCTGGGGAACACGTTTTCGGTCTGCGGCACGAATCCAACCCCGCGGGAGACGAGTTTGTCGGCGCGCATGTTGGTGATGTCCTCGCCGTGCAGCAGCAGCTTGCCCGAATGAATATGAACCAGTCCGAACAGCGATTTCAGCAAAGTGGACTTTCCGGCACCGTTCGGGCCGATGATGCCGACAATCTCACCCTCATGCAACGTCAGGGACGCGCCATTGAGGATATTCACACCGGGAATATATCCGGCAACCAGATCAACCGCGTCCAGCAGAGACTCGCCGGCCGGCTCCCCCACATGAATCTGCTCGCGGGTCAAACCTTCCGTATTCCTCTCTCGAACGTCCGTTTCAACGGAGCCGGACGGGGACGACGGCTCGGTAACGCTTGCGATGTCGCTCATCTCAGGACTCCTTCAAATTCTCAAGCACGGAATCATCGCCCAAATCCACATTGGAGTGCGCGCCCAGGTAGGCATCGATTACGGCCGGGTCGCTCATCACACTCTTCGGCTGGCCTTCGGCAACGATCTTGCCTTCCGCCATCACGGTAACCCAATCAGCGATATGACGCACCATGTTGATGTCATGTTCCACGAACAGCACCGTCGTGCCATCCTCACGCAACGCCATGATGTGGTCGAGCAGCGACTGCTTCAACGCCGGGTTCACACCGGCCATAGGCTCGTCAAGCATGACCAGCTGCGGATCGGACATCAGCGCGCGGGCCATCTCCAGCAGCTTGCGTTGGCCGCCGGAAAGCGCGCCCGCGTAATCATCTTTCTTTTTGATCAGCAGGAAACGTTCCAGCAGCGCCTCCGCCTTCTCGACGTTCTCCTTCTCCTGACGTTTCCACATTCCAGGAAACAACGCGCGGAACATGCCTTCTCCCGGCTGCACGGGCGCGCCAAGCAGCATGTTGTCGAGCACGGTCAGACGGCTCATGACCTTCGTCAGCTGGAACGTGCGGACCATGCCCATGCGTGCCACCTTCTCGGGTTGCACGTGGGCCATGTCTTTGCCATCGAACTGCCATGCGCCGGTATTCGGCGTATCAAAACCGGTCATCAGGTTGAAGAACGTGGTTTTACCGGCACCGTTCGGGCCGATCAGTGCGGTGATGCCGTGACGTTCTATCTCGAAGTGGCTTACGTCCACGGCGGTCATACCGCCGAATTTGCGCGTCACGTTGTCGGCGATCAGAATCGGATCGGGCTTGTGCACTCCCGGCTTGTTTTCCACGAATTTGAGATCGTCGGTGACTTTGTCTCTATACGCGGTGGAGATCAGCACCTCACCTTCCGGAGCTTTGGTGGCCCACTTCGTCAGATCATGGAACGGAACGCCGGGTTGCCGGGTATTCGTTGTATCAGGCATGGAAAGCCAACTCCTTTCGGTCACCCAACAGGCCTTGCGGTCTGAAAATCACCAGGCACATCAGCGCAACGCCGACGATCACCCAGCCGAGGGCTTCAATCTGGTTGGAGGAGATCAAGGTTTCGGGAACCGCGTTGCGCATGACCTCCTTGACGAAGGTGAGCAGCACCCACAGCACGCAGGAGCCCAATATCGGCCCGAGAATCGTGGCAGCGCCGCCCAGCAGCAGAATCGTCCACACGTAGAAAGTGACGGTACGTCCGAGAGAGTCCGGCTGCACGGAACGCGGCAGCACGAAGATGATGCCGGCCATCGCGCCGAACAGACCACCGAGAATCAGCGATTCCATCTTGTAGCGTGTAACAGGCTTGCCGAGCGAACGAATCGCGTTCTCATCCTCACGAATGCCTTTGAGCATGCGTCCCCACGGCGAATGGAACCAACGCCAGCACAGGAACGCCGCGACCGCCACCAGAATCCATGCCACGATGCGCAGCCACCAGGAGTTCGCGATGTTGTTGTTGTACGTCCACAGCAGGAACGTGGTTGAACCATCGGGAAGTGGGGAAAGCGCTTCGAACCTCTCCGTGAAATCCTGCGGGGAAATGCCTGCGGAACCGCCGGTGAGATTTGTCATAGCCGTCGATCTGCCGACGATGCGGATGATTTCCGCGGCTGCCAGCGTGACCATAGCCAGATAGTCAGGGCCAAGTTTCAACGTCGGAATGCCCAGCAGTAGCGCATATATGATGGTGAGTGCGAACGCCGCGCATACGGATGCGAACAGGTTGCAGCCCATCGACTGCGTGATCGCGAAACCGTACGCGCCGAGGAGCATGAAACCTGCCTGGCCCATGTTCATCAGACCGGTCATGCCGAAGTGAATGTTCAGACCGATGGCGGCGAGCACGTATGCCGCCGTGGTCGGGGCGATCAGCTCGCCTGCCGCATTGGAGATGATTGTCATGACGTCCATGAATCAGCCCACCCTTTGTTGCTTGCCGAAGATGCCCTGCGGACGCACCAGCAGAACGATGATAAGGATTGCCAGCGCGCTGGCGTAACGCATGTCGTTGGGGATCACGAGCGAGCTCATATCCGCCACGATGCCGATGACCAGCGAGCCAACGAGCGCGCCGTTGGCTGTGCCGAGGCCGCCAAGTGTGACCGATGCGAACATCAGCAGAATCAGGATCGCTCCGGTGTTCCAGGAGATGCCGTTGAGGTAAATGCCCAACAGCACGCCGGAAAGAGCGGCCATGGAGCATGACAGGATCCAGACGACGCGCACCACCTGGTCCACGTTGATGCCAGATGCCGCGGCGAGCGCCGCGTTGTCGGAAACGGCTCGCGTCGCGCGTCCGAGGCGGGTCTTGTAGAGGAACAATGTGATGCCTATGATCACGCAAATGGCGATCAGCGCGGACAACAGCGTCGGCATGCTAGTGGTGATCGGACCAATTTCAAAACTGGACGGCACCGATTTGACGATGCCTTTGATGTCGCCGCCGAAGAAGAACTGGAATGTGTACTGCAATGCCATTGACAGGCCAATGGTGACGATCATCTGCTGCATGGTGCCGACGCGTCGGCGACGCAGCGGCTTCCACACGATCTCGTTCTGGATAAGTCCTGTGATCGCGCCGATGACGATGGCGAAGATGGCGGATGCCCAGACCGGCATGTGCAGCATCTGCGTGCCGACGTATGCCATGAGGCCGCCGAGCGTCACCTGCTCACCGTGGGAGAACGACTGCAGGCCGGTGGTGCCGTAGACGAGGTTCATGCCGACCGACATCAGCGCGAGCATCAGACCGAAGATGATACCGGAGTACAGCTGTTGCCAGACACGCTTGCCGATATTGGAACCCGAGGTCTTTGTTGATGCCGCCGTTGAGTCCGCCGTAGTGTCGGATGCGTCGGTGGAGGAAGAGTCCGCTGAATCGGAGGATGTTCCGTTGGAAGACTTGGAATCGCTGACCTGGTCGAAGCGCACCACTCCGCGTTGCTGGTCGAAGCTGGACTTCTTGATGGTCACCGTGGCGCTGCTCGCCTGCAGCCCATATTCCTCGACCACGGATTCGTCGATGGTGACGGTGTAGTCGCCATCGCTTTCGACTGAGAACGCCCACTTGCCGTCGACATCGGTCGTTGTCTCCGCTTCTTCCGTTCCGGAAAGTTTCACGGTCACATCCGCGATCGCCTGTTTGTCGGCATCTTGAAGAACGCCGTTGACGCAACCGTTATCGGATGTTGGATTGCAGACTTCGACGGCTTCGGCCGCGCTGGCTGAACTAGGAGGCAGAATGAATAGCATCGAGAGAGCGGTGAAGATCGAACATAGTATTACGATTCCCGATCGACGATGCCGTGCAATATAAGATACGGCTGTCATAGGATTTCCTCTCTTGTTGTTTTTCAACGTAGGAGAAGAAACGACGTTCTCAGTTGCACTCAGATTTCCGGAACGTTACCCCCTCCCTGAAGGTGTAACACGGAAATTACGCGGGAATTCCAACGAATAGGGAACCCGATACGCTCATCAAAGAACGAGAGAGGCCAGTCCGAAACCCAGCGCCACGCACACCAACGGCACCAGCACCGTAGCCGCGCCGTAGCCCAAGGCCATGGCGAAACGCCTTTTGCGAATCAGCGACAGCACTTCGTTGATGGCGGTGGAAAGCGTTGAGAACCCACCAAGGAAACCCGTGACGAACAACGACATGGTGTTCGAATCCACGGATTGCGAAAAATACGACATCACGGCGACTCCGGCGCACAACGACGCGATTCCGTTGATGACAAGAGTGGATATGGGAAAACTACGGCACCAACTGCGCTGAATCGACACATCCAGCACATAGCGGGCCATAGCGCCCAAACCGCCGCATAGGCACACAAGCCATACCATCAGCGAACCTCCCCTGTGGTCGGGTCCGCAACCAAGGGAATTTCCGCAGTGATCGGATTGGGGTCGACAAGATTCGCCAATGCCTGTGATTGCTGGACCACCGTCGGCTCTTGGATGCCAAGCGAGTCGGATTGCGCGGCCTGCGCGGCCTGCGCGGCAGCTTCCTGAGCCACGGCCGCGGCCTCAAGGGCGGCCTGTGCAGCGGAATGCGCCACATCGGCCACCTTCATTTGACGAACCTCAGTATGCTTCTGCGCGGCCACGCGAACACCCGCCAAGCCGTTCGCCGGCGCATTGCCGCTCGAATGCTTGCCAGAGGGCCCTACTGTAACAACCGTCATATGCTTGCTGGTGGGTTTCGCCAGAAACAATCGCATCAGTGCAACACCCAAAGCCGCGGCAATCAACGTGCAGATGAACGTGCACGCAAGATACGCGAATGTACTGGCGGGCTGCTGATCACGCAACCCTTCAACGGTGGAGACCATGAGACCCGACATCGTGGAAAGGCCACCGGCGAATCCCATGCCGAGGCCTTTGCTGACCACCTGACGCACACGCTTGCGGATCCACGACGCGCAAGCCATGTATTCGGTCAGCATGGCCAGCAGGAAGCATGCGAGTACGTTCGAAACGAACGTGCCCAAATCGAACACGGAACCGGAAGGCGGCATCAGCACATTCAGCACATGCCGAAGGCCGACCCCAAGAAAACCGCCCACGAAGACCACAAGGTAAATCAAACCGTCGGCCAACGGGTTGAACCGCGCCTGCACGCGCTTTGCGGGGGCCAGCGGAATCTGCGGAGGATCCGACTGGCCGCCCCTATTGCTTCCGGAACCGGACATGCGTTCTCACAACCGGAGAATCAGTCGATAAGCGAGTTGATCTGAATGATATGGTCACGCTGCGGGCCGGTGCCGATCACGGAAATACGGCATCCGGACAGCTCCTCAAGACGCTTCACATACTCCTGGCAGGTCTTCGGCAGGTCTTCGAAATCGTGCACCTGGGAAATATCCTCGGACCAACCCGGCATGGTCTCGTAAATCGGCTTCGCCGCGGCAAACTCCGCCTGATCGGTCGGCATGTATTCACGACGTTCGCCGTCCACATCGTAGGCCACGCAGATCGGAATCTCTTCCAGACCGGTGAGCACATCAAGCTTGGTGAGCACGATATCGGTCAGGCCGTTCACCTGCGATGCGTAACGGTTGACCACGGCATCAAACCAACCGCAACGACGCGGACGGCCGGTGGTCACGCCGTATTCGTGTCCCTGAGCGCGCAGCCAGTCGCCGGACTCGTCGAAGAGTTCCGTCGGGAACGGGCCTTCACCGACGCGGGTCACATATGCCTTGGAAACGCCGATCACACGGCTGATCTTGGTCGGGCCGACGCCGGTACCGGTGCAGGCGCCGCCAGCGGTCGGATTGGAGGAGGTAACGAACGGATAAGTGCCGTGGTCCACGTCGAGCATGGTGGCCTGTCCGCCTTCGAACAGCACGGTCTTGCCTTCGTCGAGCGCATTGTTGAGCACCAGCGAGGTGTTGGTGACATACGGCTTCAGACGCTCTCCGAGTGTCAGCAGCTCGTCGGTGACCTCGTTCACGTCAATCGGACGACGGTTGTACAGCTTGATGAGCATCTGATTCTTCTGATGCAGGCTCGCCTCAACCTTATCCCTCAGGTGGTCGGCATTGAACAGATCGTGCACGCGGATGCCGACGCGATTGATCTTGTCGGCATATGCCGGGCCGATGCCACGGCCGGTGGTGCCGATCTTGCGCTTGCCAAGGAAGCGTTCCGTCACCTTGTCAAGTACGCGATGATACGGAGCGATGATGTGCGCGCCTTCGCTCACCAGCAGTCGGGAGCAGTCGACGCCGCGGCTCTCCAGACCGTCAATCTCCTCGAACAGCACTTCCGGATCGACTACAACGCCATTGCCAATGACCGGCGTCGTGTTCGGGCTGATGATGCCGGACGGCAGCAGATGAAGCGCATACGATTCGTCACCGACCACCACGGTATGGCCGGCGTTGTTACCGCCGTTGAAACGTGCTACATAATCGACTTTCGTGCCGATAAGATCGGTAGCCTTGCCTTTACCTTCGTCGCCCCACTGAGCGCCGATCAACACGATTCCCGGCATAACGAACCTCCACGCTCTCGCCTTATTCCACCGAAAACAGCCTACATTGGGCCCTCTACTGAGAGCCCGTCGTTTTCAGTACGGGCAAAACCGCACGATCACGTCCTTCAGGGAATGAAACCGTATTTCACGGCATGAAGTAACGTTGGCCTCATGCTTCAAGACGAAGAACATGCCGGACTCCGGCAGCAGCCATCCCAACAGGCGCCACAAGCGCCACAAGCACCCCAGACGTCACAAACGCCACAGACACCCCAGGCGCAGCATACGCAACGTGCGCAACGTGCGCAACGATCCGGCAATCCACTGATTGGTCATGTGGTTTCGCATGAAGGCACCGTCATCGGCCTGTGCGCCATCGTGTTATGGGGATTCATGGCCGGATTGGTGCGTCTCGTCGCCGAAGCGTTCGGCGCCACCCTCGGTTCCGCTCTGATCTACACCGTCGGCGGCATGCTGCTGTTTCTTACACGCAAGCCCGCCCCCGTACGTGAGGCGCCGCGCAAATATCTGCTGATCGGTGGCGTGCTGTTCATCGCATATGAGGCTTCGATCTCATTGTCGATCGGCTTGGCATCCACCGCCGCGCAATCCGTGGAAGTCAGTCTGGTCAACTATCTGTGGCCCACGCTGCTCGTGCTGATGACTTCCGCGATATCGCCACGCAAGGGCGCCGTCCTGACCGCGATTCCCGGCGCGATCGTGGCGACGATCGGTGTTGCGCTGGCCGTCGGCGGCGAAAGTCTGGATATACATGAGGCGTTGAGCAACATCGCCTCGAACCCGTTGCCTTATGTGCTGGCCCTCGCCGGAGCGTTCATCTGGGCGTTCTACGCGACCGTCACCCCGGCAATGTCCGAAGGTTACGACGGTACGACCTACTTCTTCTGCTGTGTGGCCGTCATGCTGTGGATCATCCATTTCGTGTCAGGCCAGGGACTGCCGTCCACCGCACCCGGCATCGTCGGCTACGCCGCGCTCATAGCCTGCGCCGTGTCCATTTCCGGCGGATATGCCTGCTGGGGGTACGGCATGCTGCACGGAAGCATGGAAACGCTTGCGATCGCATCGTACGCGACCCCCGTCTTCTCCACCGCCTGCAGCACCCTTCTGCTGGGTGTGGCATTGGGCGTTCCGTTCTGGATCGGCGTTGTTCTGGTGGTCGCAGGCTCGCTCATCAACCTCTGGTTCGCCCGCAAATCCCGCTGATTTCAAGGCTGCCGCATGGCTCCCGTGGGACTCCGGTGCAGGCTGCGGCGTACGGCTCTCGACGCGGGCCACGACGTGCGGCAGGCGCGCTTCCAATCGAACGCACGCCTGCCGCACACCAAAACAGCCCTACGCAAGCGGCGGTCCGTTATTTCAGCGCACGTCCTGCGGAACCAAGCTGCCTGCACGCCTCAACAACGCGGGCAGCCATCGCGGATTCCGCATCACGGCCCCACGAACGCGGATCGTACAGCTTCTTATTGCCGACCTCGCCGTCAATCTTCAGAACCGCATCGTAATTACGGAACATGTGTCCGGCAATCGAACGGGAGAACGCGTACTGCGTATCCGTATCGATGTTCATCTTGACCACGCCGTAGCTGACCGCTTCCGCAATCTCCTCAGCGCTGGAACCCGATCCACCGTGGAACACCAGCGGGAACGGCTTGCCTTCCGGCATATCCGGCAGAGCACATGCGGCGACATGCGCGGAATCCACGCTTCCCAATCGCCCGTCATGCGCCGCGTTCCACACTTCCGTCTGAATGTCACGCAGCAGTTTCGGGCGCAACTGCACCACGCCCGGCTTATACGCGCCATGCACGTTGCCGAACGTGAACGCGGCCATATAGCGGCCATGCTCACCCAATCCCAGACGCTCGGCCACACGCACGCCATCGGCCGGAGTGGAATACAGTTTTTCGTTGATTTCCGCGCTGTGCCCGTCTTCCTCACCACCAACGGCACCGATTTCGATTTCCAGTACGGTATGCGCCTTCACGGATTTTTCCAGCAACTCCGCCGCGATATCAAGGTTCTCTTCCAGCGGCACCGTTGAGCCGTCCCACATGTGCGACTGGAACGTCGGATCCTCGCCGCGGCGCACCTGCTCGGCCTCATGCGCGAGCAGCGGGCGAACCCACTCGTCCAAATACTGTTTCGCGCAATGATCGGTATGCAGCGCGACCGTGATGTTCGGGTAGTGCGCGGCTACTTCATGCGCGAACGCGGCGAACGCCAGCGATCCGACCACGCGATCGTTCACGCTCTGCCCGGAGAAATACGCGGAACCACCCACCGACACCTGGATGATGCCGTCGGATTCCGCTTCCGCGAACCCCTGCAGGGCCGCGTTCAGGGTCTGTGTGCTGGTCACGTTGATTGCAGGGTACGCATATCCGCCGCGTTGCGCGGCATCCAGCATTTCGGCATAACGTTCAGGAGTTGCGATAGTCATGCTTCCATTATGTCCGCCAACATGACAGAGATGCCGACGGTGGGAAGTGGTGAGAAAGGGGATACCCGTCACTTACAATTGACGTAGTGCCACGTCAATATGGTGACGAGACATTTGAGAGAGAAGCGAACATGAGTTTGGAATACGACATCGAGGAACTGTCCTTCACCAGCCACCAAGCCCGCAAGAGACGGAAACGCCCTTCGTGGATCCGCGTCACTTTGTCGATAGTGGCTCTGATTGCTTTTCTGTCGGTTGCTTCCGGAGGCCTGTACGCCTGGCACTACCATCTGCGCCGCATTCCCGTCACCATAAACACCATCGACCGGCAAATCCGCGTTGACACGACAATCGCGACATTACTTTCGGAAAATAACAATTTCAACGCCAAGCCGGGGCGTCTTCTCGACATTGCCGGAGAAGTGCTGGAAGAGTCCGGCGGCGAACCGATTGTCGTGAAAATCAACGGCAACGCGGTGACGTACGAGGATTACGACAGCGAGCGCATGCCGGAGAACGCCGAAGTAACCGTCGAATCCGGTGCCGACAAGACCGAAGGCCATACCGTGGAATACGAGACCGTGGAGCATGGCACGAACATCAATCTCAACAATGGCCCGCTACAGGAGCTCAAGCAGCAGGGCAAGGATGGTAAGAAAGAGGTTTGGATCGGCGAGAAATCGCAGAAGCGGGTCGATAAGGGGATTACGGAGGAACCGCAGGATCTGGTGGTCGAGTCGCGTACTCCGCGGCCGGCCGGAAGCAAGGTGATCGCGTTGACGTTTGACGACGGGCCAAGCCAGTACAGCGGTCAGATTCTTGACATTCTGAAGTCGAAGGGTGTGAAGGCCACGTTCTTCGATGTCGGCACTTCGGCGGCGGCGTATCCGAATCTGGAGCAGCGCATGCTCAATGAGGGCCACCAGGTGGCGAGCCACAGCAACACCCACGCGTATTTGCCGGATCTGGATGCCAACGCATTGTGTTCCGAACTTCAGGAAGGTTTTAACAACATCAAGGCGGCTTCCGGGGTGGAGACCACCGTCATGCGCGCTCCGTACGGATCGTTCGGTGTTGATCAGTGGAAGCAGACCGCGGGCGTAGTCAGCATGAATGTGCTGTGGGATATCGACACTTTGGATTGGAAGATGCCGGGCGCCCAGGCGATTCACGATGCCGTGCTGAACAATGCGCATAACGGCGCGATCGTGCTGATGCATGACGGTGGCGGCGATCGTTCCCAAGACGTGCAAGCGCTTCCCGGGATCATCGACGATCTGAAGAAGCAGGGCTACCAGTTCGTGACCATCGAACAGCTTGCCAGTATGTAGTGTTTGTCGCTGCACGGCCGCGCTGTATTCGCGACGTTTGTGATATTTGCGGCGTTTGCGGTATGCGCGGTATGCGCGGTGTTCATACCCCCTTTGCGGGTGCCACAACCGGGAGATACGGGCATTTTTACGAGTTGTGACTTAAAGGGGGTATACGTCATCGCATTCCGCGATTTTTCACGCAGCATAAGAACGGCCATTTTCCAACGATTCTCAGCCCACATGACGGAACGGTCCGATATAGCCAGTGCACACAACTGCGATATATGGCCCTATCTCCCAGTTGT